>NZ_SNTZ01000013.1 GCF_004916895.1 Flagellimonas alvinocaridis | reverse complement strand
TGGATTGGACAAAAAGATATTGGAAAACCGTAAATTGATAAAGAGAAGAACGATGCTCAAAAGAAGAAAAGAGCACCAAATTCAAAAGTTGAAACTATGACTTAACTTTGGACTGGGCCAGTTCAGATTCGTTTGAAGACGTACACTGCCCACTATATAAGGGAATGGAATTGAGGGAATAATCTATCCCGTTAATTTCAATTTCTTCGGAAAGATGATTACCAGCAAGCGTATCCCTTACGTTTTGTTTGATACGGTCTATTCGGTCTTTTGTGAATTGTGAAATGGTATCTACAGATTTTCCTTCTGCTTCTTCTTTTTGAAGTCCCAACCGTTTTAAATCCTCGCCGTGTAATGATATAATGGTATAATGATTATCAACTACCGCAATCATTCCGTTAGGGAAATGTTGTGCAATGGCAGAATATAACGCTTGGCTGGTCAAAGCCTTAAGCTCTGCCAGTTTTGTTTCTTCAATCTGGACTTCCAACTGACTGTTTACCTGCATCAATTTATCAATACTTTCACTCAACTCATTGGTACGGTCTCGGACTTTGTCTTCCAGTTTATCTGCATAGCTCTTTAATTCTTGCTGATTGTTTTGCAGTTTTACGTTGGTTTCGTGTTGCTCTAATGCGATTGCCATTAACTTGCTGGCATCGACCACGATTTTTAATTCATCTGGATTTGGTTTTGTGGGTTGCTCGTGATAGACAGCAAAGGTTCCCAGCACTTGCTTGGTAGAAGATAAAATGGGTAACGACCAGCAGGCACGCAGGTTGTTTTCCAGTGCTAATTTTTTATAATTTTCCCATAGCGGACTTGTTTCAATATCTGAAACTATGATTTCTTCTTTCAGAAACGCGGCCGTACCGCAAGAGCCTACGTTATTGCCTATGGAAACACCTTCAATACCGTCTGAAAAAGCTTTGGGAATTTTTAGCGCTGCCAGTTTATGCAGGGTTTTGTTTGGTTTATCGAGGGTAAGCAATGACACCATTGCTTTGGGAATTTGGTCTTCCACCATTTTAACGATATGGTCGGCAATTTTTTTGAGCGATTGGTGCTTGGCAATCATCTCAAGTGCTTTGCTGGATTGCTCTTTTAAAATTTCTTCTTTTTTACGTGTGGTAATATCGTTTTGCACACCAATAAAATGCGTGACTTTTCCATCCTCGTTTTTGATAGGTGTTATGGTAAGTTGGTTCCAAAAAAGCGTCCCGTCTTTTTTGTAGTTGCGCAGCTCTACCTCGCAACTAATACCTCTATCAATTGCTTTTCTAAGAACTTCAATTTCTTTTTGCTGGCGGTCTTCTTTTTGAAGAAATCGACAGTTTTCGCCAGAGGCTTCTTCCTTGGTATAACCAGTCATTTTTTCAAACGCCTCATTGGCATAAATGATGGGCATATCTTTTTGGGTGGCATCGACAATTAAAATGGCATTGGCAGCAGACTCTAAAGCTCTGTCTTTTAAGAACAAATTTTGTTCAGCTTCCTTATGGTCTGAGGTGTCTCGAACAACAACTAAAAAATCGCCATTACCTTTTGGCACCACTCTGGACTCGTAAAATTTTACAGCACCATCCCGTTCATAGGAATATTCTAAAAGTTCACTCTGTTGTGTTTCTTCAACAGTATCAAACACCTTTTTCACTTTGGGCAATAAGGTTTCTGGCAACTCATCATAGATGCTTTTGCCTATCAATTCTTCTTGCATTGCAAGTAAAATTTCAGCATTGGAAGAATGAACATCTGTATAAACGCGCTCTTTATTGACTACAAAAATAAGGTCTGGCAAGGCTTGCAGAATCGCTGTGTTTTTCTCGACACTCTGTTGCAGTTTAATTTCGGTTTCCCTACGTTTTGAAATGTCCATCACGTAGGCAACCACCAACTTTTTATCATCAATAATGGATGGGCTTAAACTTATTTCCAGCGGAAATTTTGAACCATCCTTTTTCAATCCCCAAAGGTCGAGACCGCTTCCCATAGTACGTACTTCGGGCTTTTTTGCATAGTTTTGGCGGTGTCCCGTATGTTTTTTCCGAAGATTTTGTGGAATGAGCACTTCAATTTTCTTACCGTTGAGTTCGTCGCGCTCATACCCGAACATTTTTTCCAACGCTGCGTTTGCTTTTACAATCGCGCCTTGCTGGTCTGCGACTACAATACCTTCTACAGAGGCTTCAAAAATGCCTTTAAAAAGTGTTTCTTCTTCTATTTTTTGTTCCATTTAAAATACCAAAGTGTTTTGATTCAGCAAGGTAGGAATAATTAAATGCTATTTTCTGGATTTCTTTAGATGAATAAAGTAATGCAGGCTTATTTCATTTTTAGCTTTATATAGTCCCAGAATAATTTTGGGTGGCTGTATGCCAAAATCTGTCATTAACATCGACTTTGCACCACTAATGGTTATTTCGCCTCTAGCCGTAGTTACCGCAACTGGTGTCGTTACTTTTTTAGACACGCCGGCAATGGTCATATAACCTGTAAGAATAGCGTTGTAATCATCTACAAACTCTACGCTTATAAAAGTGTATGAAATAACGGGAAATTGCTTGTATTTTAGTGCCTCAGCCATTTCCTTTGTCATTGTATCATCGCCTGTACGTATGGATTTAACCGGAAAACTAAAGTTGAAATCCGTGATATTGATTACTTTTTCGTCCACGATTTCAGCTGTGAGGTCGCCTTCAAATTTTGTAACCCTTCCTTCCCAATTGTGTAATGACGAAGTGCCTTTAACTGAGACGCTAGAGTTTTTTTTGGTTTCAAATTTTTGTGCTGTTGCAAGCTGTGCCACAAAAAGAAAACTGAATATAAAAAGTACTTTTTTCATAGTTGTTATAATTTAAAGTACAAAGGTATGTGGATGGCAAATGGGTTTTGATGATATATGTCATCAACATAAATGAGATAAATCAAGTTATTTGCATTTTAAAATTCATTTTACACGAATGCAAAATCCATTAACTTTTATTAAAAAGAGTACTTATACCATACGGTTTGAGCTTTTCTTTTTTAGCTTAATTGCTGTGCTTTTCGGTTCACTACTTGTACCCAATCCTTATTTTGTTGATTATATCCTGCCTGTTTTACTTTTAATCAATTTAGCTTCTGGTGTTCTCTTAGTGATTAAAAAACGGAACATACTCTTCTTTTTTCTACTATTGTTTATCGTAGGTATAGGCTTTTATGTGTTTAGGGTAAATACTGATTTTTCTTCCGGCTCTCAAATTCAGTTGGGCAGACTAGGCTTGTATGCCTTATTTTATGCTACTGTTACTGTTGAAATTATAAAACAGGTATGGTTTGCTAAACGTGTGAATAAGACTGTTATCATTGGGTTAATGACTGGATATCTTTCTTTGGGACTGTTGGCTTTTTTTATTTTTATGACCATAGAAATGACCGCACCAAACTCATTTGAGGGATTGTTGATGGCATCCAATTCTATCGAGGATAAAATGGATGCTCTAATGTATTACAGTTACATTACGCTGTTGACTATAGGTTATGGCGAAATAATTCCCGTTACGCCCATTGCACAAAAGGCCGCCATTTTAACAGGGCTTATGGGACAGTTTTACATAGTAATTATTACTGCGGTTGTGGTAGAAAAATATGTTAGCCACTCTAAAAATATATAGGCCCTATTATTAACACATTTAAAGTTTTAAATGTGTTTCCTTAATAACTGCTTAGCGATTGAACCTATCAAAAGCCTCTTTTTGCAGAAATTCCCTATGGTTAGGGTGTGCAATACTTATCAAAGCCTTAGCACGTTCTTCGAGACCTTTACCAAAGAGGTTTACAACACCATATTCTGTTACCACATAATGAACGTGCGCTCTAGTGGTAGTTACACTAGCACCTGGTTGCAGAAATGGTGTGATTTTAGAAATTCCTTTATTGGTTTGGGATGGCATTGCAATAATGGGCTTTCCATTTTGAGATAAAGATGCGCCACGGATAAAATCCATTTGTCCGCCAACTCCCGAATATTGATATGCTCCAATAGAGTCTGCACAAACTTGTCCTGTAAGGTCAATTTCTATAGCACTATTAATTGCCGTAACTTTAGGGTTCTTTCTAATGATGGCCGTATCATTTGTGTAACCAGCCTCTTTAAAATGTACGATGGGATTATCATCAATAAAATCATAGAGTTTTTGAGTTCCCATAGCAAAACAAGTGACAATTTTTCCAGTTTTTACCTCTTTGTCCTCTCCTGTAATTATACCTTTTTCCACCAACGGTAATATGCCATCTGAAAACATTTCGGTATGGATGCCTAAACGTTTATGATTTGTTAGATTATGTAAAACTGCATTAGGAATATTGCCAATTCCCATTTGTAGTGTCGCACCATCTTCAACTAAATTTGCAATCTCTCTGCCTATTATGGCCTCTACATCAGTAGGATTCCCTACTATTGATGAATGAATAAATTCATCTGTTTCGATTGCACAGTCAATTTGATTTACGTGAATGATACCATCTCCGTGGGTTCTTGGTACTTTTGGGTTGACTTGGGCAATTACTACTTTTGCTGTTTGAATTGCTGGTAGCGTTATATCCACAGATGCGCCCAATGAGCAATAACCGTGAACATCTGGCGGTGAAACTTGAATAAACGCAACGTCGAGCGGCATAATTCCTCTTCTGAACAACCAATGGATTTCACTTAAAAAAATAGGAATGTAGTCGCCAATTAAAGTATTAATACCTTTACGTACATTACCACCGACGAAACAACTCTTTAACCGAAATGCCTTGTTATAAGGTGCTTCCATATATTTTGCATTTCCGTGGGTATGAATTTGAACAATCTCAATATTTTTCAGTTCTTCATAACGGTTACAAACCGCGTCAATCAAGACATTGGGTGTCATTGCTGCACCTTGAAAAAATAAGGTATCATTTGATTTTACAAGAGCAACGGCTTCTTCTGGCGAAACAATTTTTAATGCGTTATTTTTCATCTGTATTGCAAATTAAGTATTGTTGACATAAAATTTTAATTCTTTTGGGAATTTCTTCTAGCTGAATCATCACGATGCAATAGGCAACGAAAACGAAATATTAATGCGGTCTTTTACTTTTACCAATCCCAGCATTTTTGTAGGTGGTTCAATATTAAAATGCGCCAATTGCAAGCCTAATGTTCCCGTGATGTACTCTTCATCACTAATTGAAGCCACTACTACATTGAAGGAATAGGTAACTACTTTATCGGCCACCTGCACATCCACTTTAAGTGTTTTTGGGTGTGTTTTATTATCAATATCATATTCTATATCACATACTGTAAATTTGATATTGGGATACTCTTTTGCGTTAAGGTGCTTGATTAAATCTTTAGTTACGCCGTCAGGACAGCCTAGTTGTTCCACAGGGATTGAAATGGTATATCCTTTTGATAGATTGCCTCTTGAAGTATGTATAGAAGCAGCCGCTACTTCACAATCAATCGTATTTACATTGGTCTTTATCTCAACAGCAATGGCAGATTGACTATAGGTGATTTGTGAGAATAGGATAACTACAACAATTAAAAGAAAGGAAAATCTATACATAATATTTGAAATAACACATAAAGGCAACACTTAAATCCGTGTTGCCTTTATGCTTTTATAATTTTAATTTAGAATGATATGGCAGCTTCTAACAAAAAGCCATCAAACTGACCTTCGTTAAAAATACTTGATGTTGGGTAGCCATCGTGTTGTTGGGTTACATATTCCATTTTCATTAAAATATTCTTGGTCATAAACCATCCAGCACTTGCTTGGAATCTTGTTATTTCTACATCGCCATTGGTTGCATCTTCTGCATCTACCAAATTGTAACGACCGCCTACGTAGAACTTTTCGTTGTTTCCAAAACGGTAAATGAGCTCGCCAGCATATTGGTTTGCAGAACGTGTGTCTAGCTCGGCATCTGCTTTTCCGTTTGCAAATTCTAGCGTTCCGAAGAATTCCAAACCTTTATACTTTACAAATGGGTTGAACATTAATGCAGTAATCTCATTTCTTAATTGAGGGTCATAGCGACCAGACCTGAAGTTGTTTTTAGCGGTTGCATCTTCTGGCTCAAGCACTAAGTAATACCTTGAACCTGCTCTGTCTGCACTATACAAATATGAGTTTGCCACTTTACCTGTGGTATAGATGGAACCTGTAAGGCGGACTCTTAAATCGTCTGAAATATTACTGTCGTACCCTAACTTTCCTATGAATGAAACACCAGATGCATCAGGGTTATCTACTGCCTGATTAAGTTTACCATTGGTAAGACCTACCATTCCCAGAAAACCATTTTTTCTTACTAAAACTTCAGCACCTACTTCGGTGGTAAAAGCGTCCATAATCAAATTGCCAACAAATGGATTGTACAAGGTCTGTGCGTTGTCACTTCTTCTAAAGTGGGCATCGCCATAGTTGTTTTCCATATGTCCTATTTTAATGGTGGTTAAGTCCATTATGTTTTTAAGAAAACCTTCTTCAACAAAGTCTAACTTATCTATCTGAATATATCCACCTTTTACATACGGTTCTGGGTGGTGTCTTGATGATAAATAGGTACGTAAGTGCATATTTACACCGTCATACAATGCTACATCCAGGTCTAGATTTGCCGTGGCAAGGTTGAAGTTATCGCCTATGTCAATCAAAGGTACTGCACCCGAATTTTCGTGGTCAACACCTTGAAACTGCAAGGCAAACGAACCACCTATTCTTACTTTTAGATTTTCAAAAGTGGTAAGGGTATCTTTAGGCGCTTCAAAAACATTGACACCTCTTTGGTCTGGTTGTCTAAAGTTGTCGAGGTCTCGATTATTTTGCGCAAGCATACTCATTCCCGAGAAAAGTATGACTGTTGCTACTGTACTTTTAAGTATTGTTTTCATTTGTTTTTAATTAATTGTTTTATGTTATTTTGAAAGTGTTACGTTATAATGTATTGTGACTTCATTACCAGTTTTTATAGTACCTAGCAAGGCCTTGGGCGGTTCTATATCAAAATCTGTTAAGAGGATGTCCTTTTTTCCTATTAGCGAAATGCTACCGTTTTCAATATTGATTTCAACAGGCATTTGTAGGCTTTTGGTGGTTCCGTTTATGGAAAAATCGCCTTCAAAAACTGCATTTTTACCTGAAACCAATGTTACTTTTTTACCCTTAAATGAAATGGTGGGATGCTTTTCTGAATGAATAGCGTCGTACATTTTTTTATCCATTCCAGATTTTCCGCTCTTTAGATTTTCTGACTTAAAACTGAACGAAAATGCTGTTATGTTTTGTAATTCATTTTCATCTTGAATAACCGCAATCTGTCCTGAAAATGTATCAACGGTACATTCCCAATCGTGCAGTGAGGATGTTCCAGAAACCGAAACAGCAAAACTCTCGGTCGTTTTAAATATTTGACTTTGTTGTGCTGTACCAATGCTTGACAGCAACAGAAAGGCAAAAGCAATTGTTATTTTTTTCATTGTTAATCTGCTTTAAATTATGAGACAAAAGTAGGGTGGTAACTATACCTTTTTGCTGATGTGCGTCATTGCAATCGATGATGTTTATCATCAAATTGAGAAATAAAAAAAGAAGAGCCAGCACGAATGCTGACCCTTCCTTACAAACAACAAAAGCTACTCGTTGAGTTCCTGAATTTGCTTTTCAAGAACTGTGATGCGCTCTTTCAAACGTGCTTCACGCTTTTTCCTTTCTTCCGCATATTCCTTTTCAATATTTCCAATTTTGGTTTTATAATAGCCTTGCATCGCATTGTAGAATGAAATGTTCGTCAAGTTATTTACGTGATTGCTTTCGCCGAAATGCACTTGCTTTGTGAGAATGTACCGTATCAGCTTATGGAAGATTTCTTTTTTGAAATTCTTCTTAAAATTCTCGACGATTTCCACATCTTTCATCTTTGAAGTATTTCCCAATAATTTTGAAAAGAACCTTTGCCTTCCAACATAGTCCACATTGTTTTCATAAAGCGTTAATGAGAAAGCCACCATTTCATCTATCGAAAGTGTCTTCTTCATATCAATATATTTTGTGTTTCTAATCATTTCCACAACTTCTTCAAATTGCTTGTTGTTCTCAATTTGCTTCTTACGGATTTCTCTCTCGTTGATTTTGATGATTTGTTCTTCGGGTGTACAATCTGCCATTTTTCTGTTGGCCAATGGTGCCGAATAATCTATTGATTCATCTTTCAATTTTTCAATAATTTTTATGAAGACTTCTTTATTCCTGTAAGTTTCAGGATGGAACAAAATGCCATTGACAAATCCACCTTCTTCTGCTGAATTGAATTTTTCCAATGCTTCTTTATAATTCTGCATTGCTTCATCCAATTCTGCCTTTAATTCATCTTCAGAGTAATCGTAATGTTGATACTCTTTCTGAATAGCTTCGATTGTTGGCTCAATCGGATTCTCTATAATTTCAACATCATCCAGCAGATATACTGTCAATCCATTCTTTTCTAATTGCGATATAATGAGCTGATTGTTTTCGTCATCTGCCCAATACTGTCGTATTTCAGGGATTAAAAAGATATTCTCTTTCTTGGACTTTTCAATCAGGTTTAAGAACGATTTACTTTTCTTAGTTTCAAAACAGGCTGATTTTGTGCAGACCATTTTACCATCGCCGAACAGATTACCTTGATTAGCTGCATTAAACGGACATTCAACACAAGACCCAGCTTTCGGGACCAATTTTTTATCGGCCACATCAAAAGATGCCTTTTCCAAATCATAGGTCTGGTCCTTAATCATTCTGTTGATTTGATGGGCACTGAAATCCTCACCCATCGTTTCCAGCATCATCTGCTGTTCTTCCGGTTCAAAGAGCGCTACACCTACACCCAATGATATGGTCATTTCGCCATTGCGTACAAATTGCTTGAAACCATCAATCAGTCCAGCCAGTTTAAGTCGCTGTCTGATGAAGTTATCCGTTCTACCCAATCGCTTCGCAATTTCGGTAGGTGCATATTTTTCACTTAGGTAAGCAATAGCTTCGGCTTCTTCGGTAGGTTCTACATCTTGACGTTGCAGATTTTCGATGATTTGAACTTCCAGAACATCATTGTTCTCGTATTCCCTGACGATACACGGAATTGTTTTCTTTTTTGCCAGCTTAGTTGCTCGATAGCGACGTTCTCCCATCACGATGATGTAATCCTTTCCAGATTTACGAACTGTTATTGGTTGCAGAACACCGTGTGCTTCGATACTTTCAGACAGTAACTTTAAATGGCTGTCATCAAAAGTCTTTCTGGGTTGTTTTGGGTCGGGCTTGATTTTGCCTATTGCCAGGTTCTGAATTTGAAGTCCAGTTGACTTTCCATTCATTTTAGATGCAGCAGAAACTTTTTTTCGACTGCTCTTTCTTGTGGTACTTGCTTTTGTTGTCATAATACTCAAATTTTTGATTAAACAATATTTGAGCAAAACCAAACGGAAGATAAAATCTTGGCTCAAAAGGAAACGGAATAAATGAACAGGGGAAGAAGCGTAGGCTTTATGCCGTAGTCTTTTGATGGAAGTATTTTACGAGTTTATCTTGCGGGTATATTGTATGATAATAAACCTCTCTTACGAAGAACTAAAGTCTTGTATTACATAAATTATATTAACCAAAAATAAAATAAATAATGTTTTAGCTTAAATGATAGCAATTTACATCAGTGTAAATTATGTTCTGAAAACAACAAAATGTTGTACCTATGTTGTACCCAAGCCATAAAAAAAGGCTTCACATTTCTGTGAAGCCTTACTCTGCTTAGTAGCGGGAACTGGACTCGAACCAGTGACCTTCGGGTTATGAGCCCGACGAGCTACCTACTGCTCTACCCCGCGATGTGGACGGCAAATATACAACCGTTTTTCGGTTATTTCCAAACAAATCCCAATATTCCTAAATCATTTGGGGCTATACTGCTGAAAATCCCTAAATTCGGAGTTTTTGACCCTATGAAAGCAATCAATGATTTTCTGTCCTCCATACTGCCATACACCGAATGGCCCATGTTTCTATTGCTGATAGGAGGGGGGATTTTCCTGATTTTTTACTCGAAATTTACGCCCTATCGCTATTTCGGGCACGCCATTGCCGTAGTTTCAGGAAAGTATGATGACAAGAATGCCAAAGGGGATGTCAGTTCATTTCAGGCATTGTCCGCAGCGGTGGCGGCCACTGTAGGTTTGGGAAATATATCTGGAGTGGCCATTGCCATCCATGATGGGGGTCCGGGTGTTGTTTTTTGGATTTGGATGACAGCCCTTTTGGGTATGGGTATAAAATTCTATTCCGGTAGTTTGGCCATTATGTTTAGGGATACCGATGCCGATGGAAAATTGCAGGGAGGTCCTATGTTTTACATCACCAAGGGAATGGGAAAATGGGCAAAGCCCATGGCCATTTTTTTCAGTATTTGCGGATTGTTCGGTTTTCTGGGCGTGTTTACCGCCAACCAGTTTACAGAAGCTTTTATGGGCGTGGTCAAGCCCCACGAAACCTTACTGGCCACTAGTGAATTTAACTGGAAGCTGGGCATTGGGTTCATTTTGGCCATAGTTACCTCCATTGTCATCTTTGGTGGACTCTCCAAAATCGCCAAGGTGGCTTCGGCCATTGTACCTTTTATGGTTGGGGTATATCTCTTGGCCGTGATTTTTGTGATGGCGAATAATGCTGGCGAGGTATTGCCGGCCCTTAAGATGATTTTTGTGGAGGCTTGGAATTTTGATACTATAGTCACTGGTGGATTCTGGGGCCTTGTGATTGTTGGGGTACGCCGTGCCATGTTTTCCAATGAAGCCGGTCTGGGTAGTGCACCCATGTACCACGGCCAATCCCGTAACGATGAACCCACCAAGGAAGGATTGGTGGCCATGTTGGGCCCATTTATAGATACCATAATGGTTTGTACCTTTACCGCCGTGGTCATTATTTTGAGTGGGGCGTACCTGGAGGATGGCAGCGGAATTACCATGACCATGACCGCTTTTGAAACAACGCTTTATGGGGTCGGGGACATTTTGTTAATGGTGATAGTAACGGCATTTGCCCTTTCCACACTGTTTACCTATTCCTATTACGGGGTAAAATGCCTTTCATTTCTAACAAACCCCAAAGTGGGTAAGTGGTACAATGTATTTTTTATTGTGATGGTGGTTTTTGCCACAATTGCATCGTTGGATTTGGTAAAAAATCTCATAGATTTATCCTATGCCCTTATGGTCATTCCCAACATGATTGCCGTACTGTATTTATCACCGAAAGTAAATGAGTCGGCCAAAAACTATTTTAAAAAATTGAAGCAAGGTGGCGCATAGATCAGGTTTTGTAAATATCATTGGAAATCCCAACGTAGGGAAGTCTACCCTAATGAATGCCTTTGTAGGGGAGAAACTTTCCATTATCACCTCCAAGGCCCAGACGACCCGTCATCGGATTTTGGGTATTGTCAATGGGGACGATTTTCAGGTAATCCTTTCCGATACCCCGGGAATCATCAAACCCGCCTATGAGCTGCAATCTTCCATGATGGACTTTGTAAAATCGGCCTTTGAGGATGCCGATGTGTTGCTCTATATGGTGGAAATTGGTGAAAAGGCACTCAAGGATGAAGCCTTTTTCAAAAAAATACAGAACAGTAAGATTCCGGTATTGCTGTTGCTCAACAAGATAGATACGTCGGACCAAGTAGCTTTGGAGGAACAGATGCAGCATTGGCAGGCCGTGCTTCCCAATGCAGAGATTCATCCCATATCAGCCTTGGAGAACTTCAATGTAAAGGAAGTCTTTGAACGTATTTTGGAATTGCTGCCCGAAGCCCCTCCTTACTACCCCAAAGACCAATTGACCGACAAACCCGAACGTTTTTTTGTCAATGAGACCATCAGGGAAAAAATATTACTGCACTATAAAAAAGAGATTCCCTATTCAGTAGAAGTGGAGACTGAGGAGTTTTTGGAAGACGAGGATATCATCCGAATCCGTTCCGTGATCATGGTGGAGCGCGATACCCAAAAAGGGATCATTATCGGCCACAAGGGAAGTGCCCTAAAAAGAGTGGGTGTGGAAGCTCGTAAAGACTTGGAAAAATTCTTTGCAAAGCAAGTACATATCGAACTCTATGTAAAGGTCAATAAAAATTGGCGCAGCAACAGTCAACAGCTCAAGCGCTTTGGGTATAACAACTAGACCGATTCTCGGGGGAAGCCTGAGACCATTTTCCTAAAAAAATCCTTGAGTTGCTCCATTTGGGGCTTTCCCTTGGATTTTCCCATACGGCCAAAAGCATATAGCCCAAACCAAATCAATACCAAGAAGAACATGCCCACGAGCAATAGGGTCACATCCTTTCCCAACGAATGGTTGGAATAGGCAAATACACCCAAGATCACAAAGAGGGTGCCCACTCCAAAATGCAGGAACATAAAAAAGGTCCAAAGCGTGGGGTTGGGACCAAATACCCCATGGATTTGACTCTCCCCTTCCTCAAAGGAAATAAGTTCCAGATGGAGCTGTGGGGACCAAAAGGTGATTTCAGAGGGTTGGAACCGGATGTAGATGTGCTCGTCCAAACGTTTTACCACAAATTGTCCGTCCACAACCGAGTCGAAAACCTGTTTTAAATGGTCCAAATCGGTTTTCAAGGCCAACTGAAATCGGGGCCGAAGGACAATCTCATTGGTGAAATCACTCATAACATATTGAAATAGATAAAAGAAGGTATCATTTTTTCTTCATAATAAATGGTACTTTTGCCAAAATTTAATGCTGATGGGAGCTATAGTAGCCATCGTAGGGCGACCCAATGTAGGGAAATCCACATTTTTCAACCGATTGATACAACGCCGGGAGGCCATAGTGGATGCCGTGAGTGGGGTTACCCGTGACCGTCATTACGGGAAGAGCGACTGGAACGGTCGTGAATTTTCCTTGATCGATACGGGAGGATATGTGTTGGGGAGCGATGATGTTTTTGAAAAGGAAATCGACCGGCAGGTGGAACTCGCCATAGGCGAGGCCGATGCAATCATCTTTATGGTCGATGTGGAATCCGGGATCACGGGTATGGATGAGGATGTGGCCAAATTGCTCCGCAAGGTAGATAGGCCAGTCTTCTTGGCTGTGAACAAGGTGGATAATACACAACGAATGGCAGACGCCGTGGAATTCTATGCCTTGGGATTGGGCGAGTATTACACCCTTTCCAGCATCAACGGAAGCGGAACAGGGGAGTTGCTGGATGCTTTGGTGGAAGTACTTCCCGATGTGAAGGAAGAAGAGAGTGAATTGCCTCGTTTTGCTGTTGTAGGACGACCCAATGCAGGAAAATCTTCTTTTATAAATGCCTTGATTGGGGAAGACCGTTACATTGTAACCGACATTGCTGGAACCACCCGGGACAGTATCGACACCAAATACAACCAATTTGGGTTTGAGTTCAATTTGGTGGATACCGCCGGAATCCGAAGAAAATCCAAGGTCAAGGAAGATTTGGAGTTTTACTCCGTAATGCGCTCCGTGCGGGCCATTGAGCATTGTGATGTTTGCATTTTGATGTTGGATGCCACCCGTGGTTTCGATGGACAGGTGGAAAACATTTTCTGGTTGGCTCAACGGAACAACAAAGGAATTGTGATACTGGTGAATAAATGGGATTTGGTGGAAAAAGA
The DNA here is from genome assembly GCF_004916895.1 of Flagellimonas alvinocaridis. GTDB lineage: Bacteria > Bacteroidota > Bacteroidia > Flavobacteriales > Flavobacteriaceae > Flagellimonas > Flagellimonas alvinocaridis. The sequence continues at coordinate 58,764 of NZ_SNTZ01000013.1, read as the reverse complement.
GACCAATTCCGTGAAAGAATACACCGCTAAAATTAAGCAGGCCATCGCACCTTTTGAGGATGTGCCCATTCTCTTTATTTCGGTAATGACCAAGCAGCGGATCTACAAAGCCATCGAAACGGCAGTGGATGTCTTCAAAAATCGTTCAAAGAAAATCGTGACCCGAAAGTTGAACGATATAATGCTCCCTATCATTGAGCATACCCCGCCACCGGCCTACAAGGGCAAATACGTGAAGATCAAGTTCTGCACCCAGTTGCCCACGCCCTATCCGCAGTTTGCTTTTTTCTGTAACCTACCGCAATATGTGCGCGACCCGTACAAGCGATTTTTGGAAAACAAGCTCAGGGAGCATTTTGATTTCACCGGAGTGCCCATCACCATTTTTATGCGGAAAAAATAGGCTCAGTTTTCTGAGGCCAACCGAACCTGGATGGATTGTTCAAGGCGATTGCCCAAATGGTCGGTGGCAGAAAGCACATAATCCCCCGGTTTGATGTCCAGAATAAGTTCATGGAAATTTTCGGTCTTGCCCAAGTAGGTTTCGTCCAGATACCAGTACACAATGGCATTGGACTGCTGATGTGCTAATTTCAGAACAATATCGGAAGTTGTATTGCCCAAATCCTTGGGGAGCAAAATGGTCTCGTTCCGTTTCGGATAAAGAAAATCCATAGGTTGGCTTTCCATGGAAGAACATCCGTCCAGATACGGAGGTAGCGGTGCGTAATTGGGGTGCGATGTGGTATAATAGTACTCCAGTACGGGGGGAAGCACAAACCAGTTTTGGGCCACCATGTCTTCCAAAGGGTAGCAGTCAGAATGCACCCGAAATTGTTCCGAGTCATCCAGAAATATCTGCTGATGATAAGTGCAAGGGCCACTTCGTGTACCGTGGGTGGGCACATACTCCTTTTGGGTCTCATTGCAGTACACCGAAGCCCGGTATCCACTTTGGGTACATACCTCCAATTCGGTCAGGTCATCAAAAGGTTCTTGGAACCAGTTGCTGTAGGGTAGGGCATCCAGTACATCAAAAAGAATGGGTGCTGCAGCCGTTATTCCTGTTAAGCCGGGTCTGCCTTCCCCATCGGCATTGCCCACCCAAACCCCAATGGTGTATTTGGGAGTTGTGCCTACGGCCCAGGCGTCCTTAAACCCAAAGCTGGTGCCTGTTTTCCATGCAATGGGTTGGGAGGAATCAAAAAATTGCCAATTCTCGCTTCCTTCCGGGCGGTTCACCTCCATCATGGATTGAAAGGTGCCATAAATGGCCCCCGCGCCAAAAATGGGAGGGTCAAATTGTTGTTCCCCAAAATCCAGTTTATCCTCTAGAAGATAAGAAGGTTCCAGAAACTCGGTTGGGCGGTAGGTGCTCGAGTGGTCCACAAAATAATTCAATGTGGAGGCCAAGGCAGCATAGGTTTGGGTGACCTCCCATAAAGAGCTTTCGGCTCCCCCGAGAATCAAGGACAATCCATAATACGAAGAGGGGCGGTCCAGTGATTCCAAATTCATTTTTTTGAGCTTGTTGTAGAATTTTTGCAACCCATATTCCCTGAGCAATCGTACCGCAGGGACATTCAAAGAGCGGGAAAGTGCCCTGCTGGCCGGTACCGCGCCCACATGTTTTTTGTCGAAATTCTGAGGATGGTATCCATTAATGACCGTGGGAACATCCTCGACCAAACTATGGGGCAACACAATACCTTCATCGAGCAAGGAAGCAAAAAGAAAGGGTTTTAGTGTACTGCCCGTACTTCTATTCTTGGTGATGATATCCACATAATTGGCATGGTCTTTCCCCGAAGGGGAATTCCCCACATAGCCCAAAACCTTTCTGGTTTCCACATCTAGGACCAAAATGGCCAGATTATGGATTTCGTTGCTCTTTAGTTGCTGATAGTGCCTTTCGGCCAAAAGGTTGAGTCGATTCTGCAGGGGGCGTTCAATAGACGTTGTGATGCGTTGTCCAGGATGTTCATTTCTAATCCGTTCCGTGAGATGGGGTGCCACATCTGGGAGGGGCATGGGTTTTTGGGGCAAGGGCTCCTCCAAGGCCAATTCATAGGTGGTTTCGTCTATCACACCCTTATCCCGTAGCTTTTGCAGCAATCGGTTACGTTTGTCCAAAAGCACCTGCTCATTTCTGCCGGGAAAGATCAGGGAGGGTGCATTGGGTAAAATCGCCAATGCCGCCGATTGCCCCCAACTCAATTCATGGGCGGGAAGACCAAAGTAGCGCCATGCAGCCGTTTCCAATCCTACCACATTGCCGCCATAGGGGGTATGCGAAGCGTATAAATTCAGAATCTCCTCTTTGGAATATCCCAACTCCAAGCGGGTGGCCATAAAAATCTCAATACACTTCTCCCAATAGGTTCGACCCCTGTTTTTCCGACTTAGACGAATCACCTGTTGGGTAATGGTACTTCCTCCCCTGCGGTTTTTTTTGGTGAGGTTATGTCCAATCGCCTTAACAATGGAGATGGGATTGAAGCCGGGATGTCTGTAAAAATATTCATCCTCAAATAATAGGATGCATTCTTCGAAACGCTTGGGAACCGAGTCCAACTGGGGAAACCGCCATTGCCCGTCATCAGCAATCCTGGCCCCAATCAGAATCCCATCGGAACTGTTGACGACCGTTGAGGTAGGATCTTCGAACAGTTTTTTGGGCAGACAGAACAACCATAAAACCAAGATAGCACCAAGGACACTTATCTTGATTTTATGCTTGGCAAGAGTATTTCGCAGGGTCGCTATGTTCTTTATCCACGCCACATCACTGAACCACTTTAATCCATTGTCCTTTGTTTCGGGCTTGGTAGTTATTGTCGTACATGGCTTCGGCTTGTGCTCCGGGCAGATAGTAATCGCCTAGGAATGAAGCATTCAGTTTTATCGTGAAGCTTTTTGATTTTTTCGGACCAAGGTCAAAATATAGATGGGTACGGTCGTCCCTTGTATCCACATAATCCGCTTTGGAAGCATTACCATTGTCACCACCCGCATAGGAAGTGTCCACGATTTCCCATCCGCTGGGCACAATATGGGTCAGGGCCACATTGTCCACATAATCATTGGAACTGTTGTAAATCGTGATTTTTGCCTGAAACTCGCTTCCTTGCCTAAGCTCGTTCACATTGATTGCGTTTCCAATGGCATCCAGATAGGCAACGGACAGATTCAGGTTTTGCTGTTGGGCCAATTCTTCACCAACAGGAAGTTTTCCGGTTTGCGTGAGGGTGGCATAAATGATGTTGCCCTGTTTGTTGTTTATCTGCAATTCATTGTTGAAAGAAGTAATGACAAGACCTCTTTGGGCAATGGCCCTATCGGTTTTTAGGGTCGTTTCTTTCCCGTTTTGAGTGAAGGTCAAATTAATGGACTTACCACCGTTCTTCAGCACCATTTTAGATAGGGAGAGTAGGGCGTAGGCCGTTTCCTGGGTGCTGTACCAATGTTGTGATGATAGGTTTTTGGCCAAGGAAATTGCCAGCTCCCGTTGTTGGGCATCCCCCAAAATGACCAAGGTTTCCAATGCCATGGCCCGGTTTCGGAACACAGAACCATAGGTTCTGTAATTGTAATTGTTGGGAGTGAAGTTGATGTTGGCCTTTTGCGCAATCTCTTGTGCCACTTCTTTCTTTCCAGCCAAGGCGTAAGCCGCTGCCAAACGCCATTTGGCCTCGTTGCTCAGGTTTTTGGATTCGCGGAGTCGGTTCATGGCTGCCAGTTCCGGTTGTTGAGCCAAGGCCAAGGTGTAGAGGCGGTAAGCCTGTGCAACATCAGTGTTGTATCCCGTAGCCTGATTGCTCCATTGGCGGGCCGTATTCTTTTGGTATCGCAGCCAATTGCTCAAGAAGGTCAATGGTAGCTGATACCCTTGTTGTTTGGCCTCCAACATAAAATGACCGGCATACGAAGTGCCCCAATCATCAACATTGCCATAACCAGCCCAATAGCTGAGTCCGCCAGATGGGGTTTGAAAATCACCCAACCTGCGGATGGCCGCCTTCACGTTTTTCTCGATGTCTTTTTTTCGCTCAAAGGTGATGTCCAAGATATCGGCCAAGAACAACTGCGGGAATGCGGCGGAAGTCGTCTGTTCTACACAGCCATGGGGGTAGCGCAGCAGATAATCCATCCGTTTTGAGAAATCCATGGGGGGGAGGGTGGAGAATTCCACAAAAGCCTCATTGGTTCCCGAAGTGCCGAAGGTTTCAAAGGATAGGGTCTGCGAACCATTGGCGGCGATGGTGTGCAGTTCACTTTTTGTGGTGATGGGGTTGGGGTTTTCCACATCAATTTCGGTTTCACTACTGGCATTTTCCCCAGCGCCCGAAGCTTTGACCTTTATGGTTTGGTAGGAGGTCGCGGGATTGACTTTAAAGTCAAAATTCACGATCTGTTCCCCAACCGAGCTGAACGTAATGTTTTTGGAGGTGCCTTCAACGGGTTCCAAGGCTTTGCCCGCATCAATGGAAACCGTTACGTTTTTTACTTTGGGTTCCATGGCAAAGACCGTCACAGGGATGGTCACTTTTTCGCCGGGGGACAATTTTCTGGGAATGGAAGTCAATACCATCAGAGGCTTGCGAACCGGCGTGGTTTTTTCGGTATTCCCATAAGCGCTGTTACGATTTCCGGCCACCACCATGGTTCGGACGGCACCCACATAATTGGGCATGTCAATGGTATGGGATGCTTTTTCGCCAGCTTTTAAGGTGAAGGGACCCAAATAGGTGACTACAGGTTTAAAGCGTTGTGCCTTGCGATTTTTGGCCCCGGCTCCGATACCACCCCCACCAATGGCGTAAATATTATCCACACTGATGGAATAAGCCCCCATGACATCATCAAAAATATCGAAGGTCTTTACGCCCAAGGCCTGCCTTGCGTAAAATGAACTGTGAATGTCCGGGGTCTTGAAACGGGTCAGGTCCAATAGACCTTCGTCCACCACGGCCAAGGAATAGGTCATAGGTTTTTTATTGGCTTCGGAAACGGATATGGTATAAGATTTCTCAGGTTGCAGCACCTCGGGCATGGTAAGTTGTGGTTCCAAAAAGGTGGCTGGGTTTTCAACCAAAAGGGGTACCACGCCATACAGACGGATGGGCAGATCATTCTTTACCTGTCCATGGGGTTGCAACAACGAGATATTGATATAGGCATTGGGCGCCATCTCGGCCGTAATGGGTATGGTGGCCTTGGTTTCTTGGGCTGAGGTCTCGATCCACTGTTGGGAAAGAACCTCGGTTCCGTTTTCAATACTGATCAAAGCGCGCCCACCTCTATCCGAAGGGAAGGTAACCACAGCTTCTTCACCCAATTGGTATTTTTCCTTATCAGCGGAGAAGACCAAGATTTTGGAACTTTCGGTATCCCCGGAAGCGGGTCTTTTCCACCAATTTCGGTAGAAATAGGCGGTTCTTCCTGTGGCGTGGCCAGAGGCTTCATCAATCACCCGAATCAAGAAACGCCCGCCTTCCTCGTCGGGAACATTGATGTTGAAGTTGGCTTTTCCATCTGCACCTGTGGTAATTTCCATTTCCTTGAAGGGACGATGAACCGTGGCGTTTTCATATCGTGAGAGATTGTCATAGCCCCGGTTCCACCACCAGCGCCATTCAATTTTGAATACTTGAACCTTTAATTTTCGATTCCCTGATGGTTTTCCCTGATCATTGACCGAAACCACATCAAAAGAGGTGTTCTCATCGGTGAGGAAGGAGCCATATCGTTTGGCTTCTGGTGAGCGAAGACCCACAAAATGTGAAAATGGAGCCAGTTTTTTGGAGAAGACATCGATGGAGAAATCTCCACCGCCTTCAAACACTTTTGTGGTAAAAGTAGCCTGCAGCATGCCAGGAGCATTGCCATTGATGCTGATTTTTTCGTTGATGTCCAAAACCCCATTGGCATCCAATTTTGAGGTGATCCATTGTAGCTCGGTTTGGTTGAAACTCCGCACGGGATCTTGAAAAACGTACCCCTTGAAGTTGGGGAAGGCGCTGCTGCTTTGCTGCAAAGAGGCATTGATATCGATCTTAAGATTTCGCGCGGGTGCTCCGTGCAGCCATTGCACCGTTGCTTTACCCTTATTGTTGGTGTTGGCCTTAAGGACTTCATCATCAAAGGTAAAGTCTACTTTGAGTCTGTTGGGCTTTACGGTGGCCACCTTTAAACTCTTATTGAACTGGGCCCCGCCCACAATGATTTTGGCATTCCAGGTCCCGGTTGGTGAGTTGGGTTGGGTGGGAATGGGGAAATAGTGGAACTTTTCCTCTTTTTTGGCATAGAGACCTTCAGATATGTGAGCGGCTTCCCCGGTGAGCACATTGCGCTGCACCAATTTGCCACGGGCATCGCTGACCTCCAAGGTTACCGGATGATCTTTGGGCAAGGGATTGCCCTTGTCGTCCAATACAAAGGTAAGGTGGATGACATCGCCCGGGCGGTGTACCCCTCTCTCGGTATAAATGAAACCCTGAAGTCCCTTTTGAAGTTCTTCCCCGGAAACATCAAATTTGCTCAAGGAAAGGGCATTGCCATCCGCTAGTTTGGCATAGGCAAAGTTGTTGTTCTTTTGGGCCACGGCAAAAGCGATGGACTTATCACTGTCAAAAACGGCAAAGCCAGAAGCATCTGTGGTCACTTCACCCACCAATTGCTGTTGGAAATTGTACAGTTTTATGGGAGTGTCGGCTTCCGGTTTGGTGGTCAGTAGATTGGTCACTGCAAAATGATGGGAGCGATTGTTTCCTTTTTTTACGATAAGCCCAAGATCACTGCCCAATAAGTTGGTGGATGCAATACGATCGTAGTTGTAATAGGCTTCATGACATGGATTGTCACGCTCTTCCCAGTTGTAGTTGTAATTTCTCCAATAATAGATTTCATTGTCCCAATACCGCTCCTCCAGAGATTCATCGCTGGAGCTTTGGGAAGTATACTCTTGGGTTTCTTCTGGGTTGTTTGTATTGCCACAATCATAGGTGGTGTGCTCTTTTTTAAAACTGAATTCCACTCGGTACAGGGAACCAGGGTGAATTTTTATCAACTCGGATAGGTCCAATGCATGGGCCTTCCAGTAGCTTGAGTTTTCAGTTCCGTTTTCCGCCAAGGGAATGACCTTGTAGGCTACCCTTCGCCCCACAGGTCTAAAATCGGGGTCGTAATCTTGGGTGAGGTCATTGTTTTGGAGGTATTGCAGCATATTGTTCTCAAACACCTGGATCACCCGTACTTCAACGGCGGAAAGGTTCACGGTTTCAAAATAAATGGGCGTGGATGCCGCATTGGGCAGAATGGTTCCTTTGGAAATGAGCCGAACGGCAGGCTTTAATTGCTCAAAGGAAACCAGTTCCGAAAATGTGTTTTTCAAGGTAAAGCCATATTCGCTTTTTATACCCTCAAAGGCATTGACCCGAACCTCGCCCAAGATGCGGTTGGATGGATATACTTTGAGCAAGTTCCCATCAATTTCATAACGGAGGCTCTCCGCATTTTCAATGGTGACCAGACCCTTTAAATTTTGGTTTGGTTTAAGGGGTTCTGAAAAATTAAGGGTCAGTACCGCGTTGGGTGCCGAAGTGGTCTTGGCGTCCACAATCACAAATTTGTTCAATCCAGGAATGGGATAGGTCTCGGAGCCTTGGTTGTCCACACCCAACGCCTTTCCATTCCAATTGATAAGCAGCTCACTATCCTCTGTTTTTCGTGAGATACTGTCAATTCGGAAACTGAAGTATTGGGCATTTTCAGCAGTTTCGTCCCATGTAACCGGTACGTTATTGCCATTTTGCTGTACGGAAAGTACTTGAATGGCCTTTGAGGCCTCCAAGATATCGGAAGCATCCAAGGTCCCGGTCAAATATTGCCAATCCTTGCTGTAGGATTGCAAGGTACCCAGATTGATCTTAAAGTTTGGGGCAATGGTCTTAAAGCTGAAGGTGTATTTTTTAAAATCTCCCTCAATATCCTCAAAAAGTTTATTGAGGGCCACTGTGACGGTATACTCGGTATTGGGTTGTAGGTATTCCGAAGGTTGGAAGATAAGTTCCCGTCCATTTTCTATGATCAGTTTTCCATTGACCTTAGGAGAAATCTTGAAATATTCATTGGGGAGTTCCTGGGTAAGTTCAAATTGTTCCAATTGCTGGGCAAGGGCAAGGGTAATGGGTGTGGAAATACTTTGGTTGCCATGGGTATGGTAACTGATATAATCCTTGAACTTAAAGAGGTTGTCCGTTGCGGTTTCATCAGATTTTTTCTTACAGGAAACAGCTAAAACAAGTAGGGATACGAAGAGAAATTTACAAAAGTGGGACATGCCAAACGGGAATTGATTAAACTAAGATTTTGCCAGAACCAAGATAGTTAAAATTGGATACAAGGCTTTTACTAGTTTACGGATGGCGTCTATGGATTTACGAATAGATTCTTGGACTAGGATGTCTCATTATGAAACATTTATGATTTCTCTAAGATTGATTGAATGATAAAAGGAATATCTTGAATCTCATCAACAACCATCAAAAAACAACATCATGATTCAAAAATTAAGTGTATTCTTTTTGGCAATGGTCACTTTTGGGACACTTCAGGCCCAGTCAGATTATCAATTGGTAGAGCAAACCGTAAATTATTATCTGGACGGAGGGACCAATAACGATTTTGAAACCTTAAAAAAGGCTTTTCACGAAACTGCCACGATGAAATTCATTGGTAAAGAGGGGTATACTGAGGTGAACGCCATTGAATTCTTTGGAAAAGGAATGAAACCAGGACCGAAACAGGACAGACAAACGAGAATTGCAGATATCACCATTGCAGGGAATGCGGCCAACGCAAGATTGGAAATTGAATATCCCACATTTACCTTTATTGATTTCATGAATCTGCTGAAGATTGATGGGGAGTGGAAAATTGTGAGCAAGATTTTTTATAGGAAAGTAGATTAGATAGCAGGCTTACCAACCTCCAGAGGCACCGCCGCCGCCGAAGCCGCCACCACCGAAGCCACCACCAAAACCGCCGCTGCTCCCAAAACCTCCGGAGGAACTGGAACTACGGCCCATATTGCTGAGGATAATCATGTCCCAGATGTCGAGACCGCTGCCCTTACGTCCACCACCTCTACCATTGTTGTTCTTTCGGCTCCAAAGGATGATTAGGATAACGATGAAAATAATAAAAGGGAACAGGGCCTTGAAAGGAAACCCTGGGGTGTTTTCAAAGGTTCGGTCTTCCGTGAACTCTCCATTAAGGACCTGAAAAATGGCATCTGCCCCTTTGTCCAGACCACTATAATAATCTCCTCGCTTAAATTCAGGGATGATAACGGACTCAATGATGCGCTTCGACATAAAATCAGTCAAGGAGCCTTCCACACCATAACCTGTGTTAATGGCAATCCTTCTGTCGTCCCTTGCCAAAAGCACCAAAACGCCATTGTCCTTATCTGCTTGTCCTATGCCCCATTTCTGCCCCCATTGCGCTCCCAAATAATTAATGTTTTCTCCTTCCGTGGAACTGATTATGGCAATTACAATCTGTGTGGAGGTACTGTCCGAATATAGGATAAGCTTTTGCTCCAAAGCTTGACTTTGGGATGATGAGAGTAGATTTACATAATCATAGACGCTGGTCTGCTTTTGGGGCTTTTTAGGTATGGTGAACTGTCCCCAAGCTATGGAAATACATAAAAAAACAAGTACAAAAAGGCTAGCCCTTGGATATAGCATCGCTCAACTCGTTGGTGTCGTTATGATCCCATGGAAAATGGGCCTCCAATTCCTTTCCTGCGGTTAATACACCCTCTACGATTCCTTGCTTGAAGTTTCCGTTTTTAAAGTGGGAGGCCATAGTGTCTTTGGTGGTGTCCCAAAACCCTTTCGACACGGCACGGTCAATACCTTTGTCACCATAGATTACAAATTTTTTGTCGTCCACGGCCACATAAATGAGGACCCCATTGGCCTCCTTGGTATTGTCCATTTTCAAAAAATGGAATAGCTGTTGGGCCCTACTGAAATGGTCTATTTTGGAAGTGGCTTCAATGTGTACACGGACTTCACCAGAGGTGTTTTTCTCGGCTGCAATGATGGCATTGATGATTTCTTGTTCTTCCTCTGCCGTTAAAAATTCCTCTACGTGCGACATGTCTATTCAAAATCGAAGTTGACATCCGGAGCATTTTCAGACCCTGGATTGGAAGCGAATAAGGCCATTTCATCAAAATTGGCCAAACTAGCTATAATATTGGTGGGAATTTGCTTGATTCTGATATTGTATTCCCCAGCCAGATCATTGAATCGGTTCCGTTCCACATTGATCCTGTTCTCTGTGCCCTCAAGTTGGGACTGCAACTCCAAAAAGTTTTGATTGGCTTTAAGTTCCGGATAGCGTTCCACGGACACCAAAAGTCGGGACAAGGCAGAGGATAATCCCGTTTGCGCCTGCTGGAACTCAGCCAATTGTTCAGCAGTAAGGTTATTGGCATCTATGGTGGTTGAAGTGGCCTTGGCCCTAGCTTCGATTACCTCGGTAAGGGTTTCGCGTTCAAAGTCCGCAGCACCCTGAACCGTTTTTACCAAGTTGCCAATAAGGTCGCTTCTTCGTTGATAGGAGCTTTCCACATTGGCCCATTGTTTTGTGGCCTGTCCCTTCATATCGACCAGCATATTGTTGGTGCGGATATACCAACCTCCAATGATTACCCCCAATACAATTAGGATGATAATGGCGATGATACCTTTTTTCATTTTCTATGGTTTAGTGTTATAGTTGTTCTTTGATTTTTATGAGCTCTGCCTTGACCTTTTGTAACTTTTGGATGACCTCAAAGGTGGAAAGGGTCTTTTGCTTCTCTTCCTTCAAATGGATTTTGGCACCCTCCAGGGTAAAACCACGTTCCTTGACCAAATGATAGATCAGTTGCAGATTATGGACGTCCTGTGGAGTGAACTTACGGTTGCCCTTGGCATTTTTTTTGGGTTGAAGTACATCAAACTCTTTCTCCCAAAAGCGGATAAGGGAGGTGTTCACTCCAAATGCCTTGGCCACTTCGCCAATGCCATAGTATCGTTTTTCGGGAAGTTCTACGTGCATTAATCCAGGGATTGGTTCTCTTGGTTGGCAAACTTGAGCATATTCTCAAACTCTTCCGCTGTTAAACTTCCATAGTAGAAGTTAATGGGATTGATGCGCTCATCATCCTTAAAAACCTCATAGTGTAGGTGAGGTGCTTCGGACCGCCCTGTGTTTCCAACAAAACCAATGAGGTCTCCCCGCTTTACTTTTTGCCCCACGGTTACGTTGTACTTGCTCAAGTGCGCATATAAGGACAGGTAACCATATCCATGATCTATTCTGATATGCTTTCCATATCCAGAAGATCTATTGTCCGCCCGAGTGACTTTTCCATCTCCTGAGGCATAAATGGGTGTGCCTCGGGGAGCAGTGAAATCCATGCCCCAATGCATTTTACGGGCTTTGGTAAAGGGATCGGAACGCCAACCATAACCAGAGGCCATTCGGGTTAGATTTTCGTTGCTCACAGGCTGGATGGCTGGGATGGCTGCCAATAATTTCTCTTTCTCCTCGGCCAATTTGGCAATTTCATCCAACGACTTGGATTGGATTACCATCTGTTTTTGGATGATGTCCAACCGCTTTGTAGCATTTATAATAATTTCGGAGTTGTTGAAGCCTTCTAAGGATTTGTATCGGTTTACCCCACCAAAACCAGCTCTACGTTGCTCTTCTGGGATAGGATTGGCTTCAAAATACAAGCGGTAGATATTGTTGTCGCGGTCTTCAATATTGGCAAGAACCTGTTCCATCTGTTCCATTTTCTTACCTAAAATTTCATATTGAAGCTCATAATTTCGAACTTCACGTTCCAACGAAAGCTCTTTGGGAGTATTCACCCAACGGGTATTCAATAGAATGGTAAGGCCTAAAAAACCAAACAGGGCAGATGCCAAAAGAAACAGAAAAAGATTCCTGTATTTTTTGGATTTCTTTGGTTCGATCTTTCTATAGGAAAGCGTATCCGGGTCGTAATAGTACTTAACTTTAGACATGAAGGGATTTTATCCTATTTTTGCTCACTCTTTTTATCAAAACAAGCAAATATAAAAATTGTTTTGCTTAAAGTGTTAAATTTAAGAAAACCCTAGCAATTGCAATGACATCCCAAGAAGTTAGAACCCAATTTTTAAACTTTTTCAAAGAGAAGAACCATAAAATAGTGCCTTCTGCGCCCATGGTGATGAAGAACGACCCCACTTTGATGTTCACCAATGCCGGCATGAACCAGTTCAAGGAATTTTTCTTGGGAAACACCGTTCCAAAATCCAAACGGGTCACGGATACCCAAAAGTGTCTTCGGGTAAGCGGTAAGCACAACGATTTGGAGGAAGTGGGCAAGGATACCTACCACCATACCATGTTCGAGATGTTGGGCAACTGGAGTTTTGGGGATTACTTCAAAAAAGAGGCTATCCAATGGGCTTGGGAATTGTTGACAGAAATATACAAGATTGACAAGGAGAGCCTATATGTTACTGTTTTTGAAGGGAGCAAGGATGCCGATCAACTGGAAATGGACAAGGAAGCCTATGATCTATGGAAGGCCATTGTCCCTAAGGAGCGTATCCTTATGGGAAACAAAAAAGACAATTTCTGGGAAATGGGGGATCAAGGCCCCTGTGGCCCCTGTTCAGAAATTCATGTAGATATAAGATCAAAGGAAGAGAAAGCCAAAATCCCAGGGGCTTCCTTGGTCAACCAAGATCATCCGCAAGTAGTGGAGATTTGGAACTTGGTCTTTATACAATATAATCGAAAAGCAAATGGATCTTTGGAAGATCTTCCAGAAAAGCATATTGATACGGGAATGGGCTTTGAGCGTCTGTGCATGGTATTGCAGGGAGTGCAATCCAATTACGATACCGATGTATTTACCCCCCTTATCCGTGAGATTGATACCATTACCGGGCAAAAATATGGGAAGAATGAAGAGACTGATATAGCCATTAGGGTAGTGGCTGACCATATCCGTGCCGTGGCCTTTGCCATTGCGGATGGGCAGTTGCCGAGCAATACCGGAGCGGGCTATGTTATCCGAAGGATACTCCGTAGGGCCATTCGTTATGGCTTTACCTTCTTGGGAACCAAGCAACCTTTTATCTACCGGCTGGTAAATGTTTTGGTAGAAAGTATGGGGAAAGCTTTCCCCGAGCTTCCCAAGCACCATCAATTGATTGAGAATGTGATCAAGGAGGAAGAGAATTCCTTTTTGGGTACTTTGGAGCAAGGATTGGTGCTGTTGGATTCGGTCATTAAATCCTCAAAAGATAAAACTGTTTCAGGGGAAAAAGCTTTCGAATTGTACGATACCTTCGGATTCCCCATTGACCTTACTTCTCTGATCTTGGAAGAGAAAGGATATAAATTGGATGTGGAAGGTTTTGAAAAGGCCTTAAAAGCCCAAAAGGATCGTTCACGTGCAGCTTCCGAAGTCTCCAAGGACGATTGGACGGTGTTGATGCAGGATTCCGAAGAAGAATTCATTGGGTATGATAGCCTTGAGGCAACCGTAAAGTTGGTAAAATATAGAAAGGTGACCAGCAAAAAGGAAGGTGATCAGTATCAACTTGTGTTCAATCTTACCCCGTTCTATGCCGAGGGAGGTGGACAGGTAGGCGACAAAGGGTATCTGGAGGCATCCAATGGAGATGTGACCTACATTGTGGACACTAAACGAGAAAATAATGAAATTGTCCATTTTGCCGATGGTCTTCCCAAAGATGTTTCGGGAAGTTTTAAGGCCGTAGTGGATAAAAAGCAACGCTGGAGAACGGAATGTAACCATACAGCGACGCATTTGTTGCATCAGGCGCTTCGTGAGGTTTTGGGGGGTCATGTGGAACAAAAAGGTTCAGCGGTCCACTCCAAATACCTTCGTTTCGATTTCTCCCACTTCTCCAAATTGACTGTCAAGGAACTCCGGGATGTGGAAAATTTTGTCAATGCCCGTATTGAAGGCCAGTTGCCCTTTCAGGAAAACAGAAATGTGCCCATCAAGGAAGCCATGGAACAAGGAGCCATGGCGTTATTTGGTGAAAAATATGGGGATACCGTCCGTACGGTCCGTTTTGGTCAGTCCATAGAACTGTGTGGTGGGACCCACGTAAAAAATACGGGTGACATCTGGCATTTCAAGATTGTTTCCGAAGGGGCCGTTGCAGCGGGAATCCGAAGGATAGAGGCCATTACCTCCGATGCGGCCAAGGATTTCTACTTCCAGAACAATCGCATGCTCTATGAAATCAAAGACCTGTTGAGCAATGCCCAGGATCCCGTAAAGGCGGTTGCCGGGTTGCAGGAAGAAAATACAGCCCTTAAAAAGCAAGTGGAACAGCTGCTGAAAGACAAGGCCAGAGGACTCAAAAACGAATTGATTTCAGAATTGAAGAACATCAATGGTGTACAGTTTTTAGCCAAAAAGGTAGACTTGGATGCGGCTGGTATCAAAGATTTGTCCTTTGAGATAGGAGGGCAAGTTTCTGACGTATTCCTATTGCTCGCTGCGGAAAATGACGGAAAAGCGTTGCTTTCGTGTTACATTTCCAAGGATTTGGCGTCCAACAAGGGACTGAATGCCGGGAGCATTGTACGCGAACTGGGCAAGCATATCCAAGGAGGTGGGGGCGGACAGCCGTTCTTCGCTACTGCCGGGGGTAAAAATCCCGAAGGCATTCCGGTCGCTTTGGCAAATGCCGAAGAGATGATCAGGACAACAACATAAGCATGGGCTTCTTCAACATAAAAGGTATCAACTGGAAATACATCTTCGGAGAGATTTTCCTGCTGTTCGTGGGTATCAATCTGGCTATTTGGTTCAACAATTGGAACACGTCCAAGGGCATGGAAAAGGATAAGGTGGTCGCTTTGGAAAAGATTGAAGGGGAGATCAAGGCCAATTTGGACCAATTGGTGAAAGATCATGAAGTGAACCAAAAAATACCTTCCTTTTTTTCTGATTTTGACGCCCTAGAGGCTGAAGACGGGAGGTTTGTTACCTCACCCGAAACCATGGGGGCACTTCAAAAAAAATATCCTGAGTATATCCGGGAAGTGGACTCCACTGAAGTGGGTGATGGCCAGTATGCCTATCGAATCGATTCCTACATTAATCTTGAAATCACCGATTTGAGCAGTATTGCATGGGAAATCTCAAAATCCACAGGGATATTCCATGAATTTGGCTATGATTGTCTGTACGACCTGCAATCCCTGTACAATACCCAAGATTTGGTGAAAAACGAATTGAACAAGGCAACGGAAGCCTTGCGAAATACATCCATGAAGGATTTGGTACGTACCTTGGGCATCTTGAAACAACTGGAGGAACAGTTGGAAAAGCAATACCGGGACATGCTCCAAAATATCAAGGATTGCAGATAAAACCCTTTTCCATGAAGTTACAGACCATTGTTCCACTTCAAAAAGCAGAACACCCTATCGATTATTCGAGTAAAATACTGCTTTTAGGGTCTTGTTTTGTGGAAAATATGGGGGGCAAGCTGGATTACTTCAAATTCCAACAACTGCAAAACCCATTCGGAATTCTATTTCACCCGCTTGCACTGGAGAATTTGGTGGAACGGGCCCTGTCAGGTAAAACCTATCATGTGGATGAGGTGTTTGAACAAAACGGGATTTGGCATTGCTTTGATGCCCATTCCGATTTGAATGCACTTTCCAAGGAGGGTCTGCTTAACCATCTCAACCAAAGGTTGCGGGAAACCAAATCGGAGCTGGAAAATGCCACCCATGTAGTCATCACTTTGGGAACGGCTTGGGTATATGGACATCAATCATTGGGCAAGACTGTGGCGAATTGTCATAAAGTACCCCAAAAGGAGTTTAAAAAAAGATTGCTTTCCCCTGAGGAAATACAATCAAGTCTGAACCGTTTGATGGATTTGGTCAATCAAGTGAATCCAAAGGCGAATATCATTTTTACAGTGTCGCCAGTTAGGCACCTGAAAGATGGTTTTGTGGAAAATCAACAGAGCAAGGCACACCTTATTTCCGCGTTATGGTCACTGTTGTCATCTCGAGCGCAGTCGAGAGGTGTGTCCTACTTTCCGGCCTATGAAATCATGATGGACGAGTTGCGTGACTACCGTTTTTATGGAGAGGATTTGGTACATCCCAATGCATTGGCGGTGGAGTATATTTGGGAAAAGTTCAAGTCTGTATGGATTTCCCCCGATTGTTATCCGGTGATGGATGAGGTCGATGGTGTGCAAAAAGGGCTGCTACACCGTCCTTTCAATCCCGATTCCGAGGCCCATCAAACGTTCAGGAAATCGCTTCGCACAAAAATTACGTATCTTCAAGAAAGGTATCCTTTCATGAAATTCGAATAGATGAAGAAAATACTTATAGGAGCTGTCATTGCACTGGCCTCCGTATTGATCTACAAATCCTGTGCCGATGAACGGGAACGGAAAACGGTATTGCAGGAGAATTCCATGCTCATCCAACAGGAACTGAAAAATGTCTCCAAACTCATTGTGACCGAAGGCCACTTTGTGGAAGTCTACAACTATAAGGATTCCAGGGAATTGTTCGGTTCCTTGGTCACGTCGAATAAAAAAGCTTTGGTGGTGGTAAATGCTGAGGTGACCATAGGCTATGACCTGTCCAAGATTGGGTATGAAATGGATGAGGCCAACAAGACCATTCGCATTACGGAGATTCCTCAACCAGAAGTAAAGATCAATCCGGATTTTGAGTACTACGATGTCACGGCGGATTACTTCAATCCATTCAATGCGCAAGATTATAACGCCATCAAACGAAATGTGAATGTGTCCCTTTCCAAAAAGGTGGAAGCTTCCTCATTGCGAAAAAATGCCGAAAACCGACTGTTGAGCGAACTTTCCCGAATCTATGTGCTCACCAACTCACTGGGATGGACCTTGGTCTATGGCGATGAAAGTGTTGATTCTCCCGAAAAACTAATCGACCTTCAAAAAACTGTGGTCGATTAAGCGAATACCGTCATCAATCAAATGCCCCACTTTGGGATTGTTCCGTTTGATGTCCTCCAAATGGGATAGTATTTCTTCCTGAAACCCAATATTGTTCCCTTTTTTGGCCAATTCGTACAGCTCAACGGGCAACAACCAATCATGGGGATGGTTTTCCTTGAGTTCCTGAAACACCTTGTTACGGGAGATGGTCGTATTTTTTCCTTCCCTGAACTCCCGGATTTGTTGGTAGTAGAGTTCCAGTTGTTGACGCTCGGGACTTTTCTTGGGTTTGATGGTGGTTTCGGTGATCTCATGGGTAATGAGGTCAAAACTGCCCAAATCGGCCGGACCGTTAAAAGCGGAGACCACGTGCTGCCCCACGGCCATATGGTAAAGGCCCCATTCCGGAGCGAACAGCAATTTGCCATTATGGGTCACGGTACAGTTCTCAAAGGTCACCAAGAGAATCTTTCCTCTGAGGTTTCGGGTCCCGGTGATGATGGTCCCTTCAACTTTTACCCCGCCTTCAAACTCCAAAGATACTTCTTCGCCTTCGTAGATTTTGTAGGCTTTAAGATCGCGGGGTCCCATATCCTCAATGGCGATGTTGATGCCTTTCAGTTTGCCCACGGGCATGCCAAAACCGTCAGGATGTTGCGCCGTGCTGTGCCCTACCAATTCTTTTTCGCGATAAGCCAGGGCCGTTGCGCCTTTGGTCTGGATGTATATGGGTTTGCCATCCTGTTCGAGGACATCATAGAACTGTCCCGAAACCTGAAGCCCGGTACTCAGTTCAATGGTGCCCAACGCTTGGGATTCAATCAATTTTTGAACCCCCGATAGTCCACCCTTCCGCAAGGCCATGGTGTTGGCGAAATCCTCCAAAACCTGACTCAAAAAGGCAAAGTCGGGCGTAACGAACAATTGGGGTTGTGGTTTGGTGATATCGAACTCGGTATGCGCTGCCTCAATGGAATAGGGTATTTTTTTTACTTGGTCCGTCATGCACCATGCACTTTCGCCAATGGAGGAAAGTAGTCCCGCTCCATAAATTTTAGGCATGTCCACCGTACCAATGAGACCGTATTCCACCGTCCACCAGTGCAAATTCCGGATCAAAGCCATTTCACTGGGCTTGCCCATGTTTTTTTGAAGGTGTTCTATATGCTTTTCAGCTTCCTCGATTTCCTTTTCCGGGGTGCAATGGGCTTCCTTGATGATGCTCAAGTGCCGCACCGCATTGTACAGTTCATAATCCTTGGCGCTGGAAATGGCCTTGCAACCTATTTCCCCAAAACGGCGGAGGTACTCTGCGTATTCGGGATTGGCAATGATAGGAGCGTGTCCCGCACCCTCATGGATGATGTCCGGTGCCGGGGTGTATTCAATATTTTCCAATTGCCGGATGTCCGAAGCAATGACCAGCACATTGTACGCTTGGAATTCCATAAAGGCCGATGGCGGAATAAACCCATCCACGGCCACGGCGGCCCAACCAATTTCCTTGAGGATTCGGTTCATGCCGTACATATTGGGAATATGGTCTATGGAAATCCCGGTTTTTTTCAATCCATCCACATAAGAACTATGGGCCACGCGACTTAAATAGTCCACATTTTTGCGCATTACATAACGCCATACTGCTTGGTCAATAGCGGTATAGTCCCTATAATTTTGCGGTTTTATGAACTGCTTGAGGTGTTTGGGCAATTTGTCCAGTATAGGATTGGATTCGTAACTCATAGGTGCAATTTTGTGCTGTCTAAAGATACGAAATCGTTATCGCAAACCAGAAAATTTGGAGGAAGGGCAATAAAAAACCGCCCTTTGGGCGGCTTATATTTTTAGTTGACGGCAACTGCCGTGGCGGGAGGATATTCCTGTAGGATCTGTGACACAAATTCTTTGATGCGCGCTTCCTTTTTCTCAATATCCTTGGTATTGTTCAAGGTGCCCACACCGCGACCTTGCCATACCAGTTCCTTTTTGTTGGCGTCAATGACATCAATATATAGGGAGCCTTCGGTTCGGGTGCTCACATTATTATTGTTCCAGCCCCATCCCCAACCGGGACCCCAGACCCATGGGTTGTAGAATGCGCCGTAACCCCAACCAAAGTTGTTGTTGTAGACGTCCACACGTTCCCGTTCCTTGGTGAAAATGCTGATCAAAACGTCTGGATTGTCGGATTTGACAAAACCACGGGAGCCCAATTCGGCCTCAATGGCCCGTAAAATACGTTTCTTGTCCAAGTCTGAAATCTGGGCCTTGTCAATCCCAGTTTTGTAAAAAGCATAGCTTCTGTACGTATTGAAGTCCGCTTGCTTGTCGTAGTCGGAAACCACCCTAACGGAACTGCAGGAGGCCAACAGAACCACCGAAAGTGCAGTCAAAATGTATAGTTTAAAATTTTTCATAGTACTTTTTTTGAAGTGTTGAGATTATGATAAAAACCACAAAGATTATGCCGAAAACCGGTTTCAGCGCCTTGTGTTCGTTTTCGTACTATAGCCATACGGACAGTGACGGCAGCCACTTTCACAACAATACCCCCTTTTTAGGTGGTATTGGGCTGTAAATACCTTATATCCCTCATCTGAAAAGTAAAAATCACCCTCTTCCAAGGGAATACGCTCTTTCATACACGATGACACCGATTCGTTACTTAAAAGTAAGGCTTTCATGGCAAAACCGCTAGGATTTTAAGATTTCCGAAACAGGTTATTCACCGAAAATGTTAATGGTATTGTCGATAAGGTCCATTTTTCTTCTTCGTAAGCTGTTATATTTGTGAGGAACCCTTGAACGTTTTCAAGTGATATTGATCTTTAAACATTTCTTCTATAAAAACTATGTCGGACTATCGCTCTGGCCTTTTATCATCCTGAAGGAAGGTGCCCTGCGAACCGATGATGTGCTCATCAACCACGAACGCATCCATCTCCGACAGCAGCGGGAATTGTTGCTTGTACCTTTTTACTTCCTCTATTTTTCAGAATGGATTTTGCGCACCGTCCTATATTTGGATAGCTACCGCGCCTACCAGAACATCAGTTTTGAACGGGAGGCCTATGCCAATGAAAGGGATATGGAGTATCTTTCCAAGCGGAAACGGTTTGGTTTTATGCAGTACCTGACGCGATAAGCATTCACTTTGAACATTCCCAATCAGCATATTGATGTGCCCTTGTTTCGAGAAAAGGGCGTGACGCTCCATATCAAAAGGGAAGACACCATCCATCCGCAGATTTCCGGAAACAAATACCGAAAGCTGAAATACAATCTGCTCGAAGCCCAAAAATTGGGACACCATACCCTGCTCACCTTTGGTGGGGCTTTTTCCAACCATATAGCCGCTGTGGCCTGTGCCGGACATGAACAGGGATTTAAGACCATTGGCGTAATCAGGGGCGAGGAATTGCAGGATAAGTGGCAGGACAATCCCACTCTGAGCTTGGCCCATGACCACGGCATGCAGTTCCATTTTGTATCGCGAAGCGATTATCGACAAAAAAGTGAAGCGGGTTTTCTCCGGATTTTGAAAGAGGAATTTGGTGATTTCTACTTACTGCCCGAAGGCGGTACCAATGCCCTTGCCGTAAAAGGTTGCGAGGAAATTGTAACGGAGGCCGATTCCAACTTCGACTATATCTGCAGTAGTGTGGGAACGGGAGGGACCTTGGCCGGACTCATCAACTCGGCAAAACCCCACCAGACCGTTTTGGGCTTTCCCGCGTTGAAGGGTGATTTTTTGAAACAGGATATTCATACATTTGTACGGAACGATCAATGGAAATTGATGACCGATTTTCATTTTGGGGGATATGCCAAAGTGAGTGAAGAATTGATTCATTTCATTAATACCTTTAAAGAAGAAACTGGGGTTCCGTTGGATCCCATCTACACAGGTAAATTGCTTTTTGGTATTTTTGAACTGGCAAAACAGGATTTTTTCCCAAAGGGAACCCAAATTTTGGCCATTCATACGGGGGGTCTGCAAGGGATAGCGGGAATGAACACTGTGCTGAAAAAGAAAAATTTACCCTTATTGGATATATGATCAGGCGAATTGGATATGTACTTGTTGTGGCACTGCTGTTGACTTCTTGTGGTGCCAAAAAACGGACCTCGACCCATAAAAAGGGGGCTCCCATTGTCAGGAATACCGAAAACAAGGATGAAAGGCCTGTCGCTGTGGATGAAAACGCGGAAGGTTCCGATCTGTATCCCATGCCTGCGGATCCAGGAAGGTTTGAGCATTTTCCCATCACAAATACCGAGGAATATATCAAGACCTTTGCCGAAATTGCCCAGTACGAAATGCGTGCCTTTGGCATTCCGGCCAGTATCACCTTGGCCCAAGGTATTTTGGAGAGTGGCTCTGGAAGAGGGGAGCTGACCAAAAAGACCAACAACCACTTTGGGATCAAATGCCATACCGGATGGCAGGGCGAATACGATTTTCATGACGATGACGCCAAAGGGGAATGTTTTAGAAAATACAACCACCCCATGTTTTCGTTCCGGGACCATAGTATTTTCCTTTCGTCCCGTTCCCGATATGCCTTTTTGTTCAATTACAGGAAGGACGACTATAAAAAATGGGCCCACGGCCTCCGTCAGGCGGGTTATGCCACGGACCGTGCGTATCCCCAAAAGCTCATCGCTTTGATCGAGCGGTACGATCTGCACCAATATGATGAGGATGTGGTTCGAGGAGGGCTGGAAGTGGTACGGGAACCCAAAAGCTTTGAAGTACTTACCCATGTGGTGGAAAAGGGAGAGACCCTGTATGCCATTTCCAGAAAATATGCCATCTCCGTGGATGAGATAAGAAGGCTCAACAATCTCAATGACAATATCATTTCCATTGGGCAGGTATTGAACATCCGAAAAGAAAAATCAAAATAAAAATTTTCCTTGTTATATCGAGCTGTCATCCCGAGCGCAGTCGAGGGATGCTTATTGATTGTCGTTCTCGACTGCGCTCGAACTGATATTTTCAATTTCCATGAAAGTATGAGGTTACTTACCTTTGCGAGGAGCTGTTCGAATAGCACGTTTCTGTCATCCCGAGTGCAGTCGAGGGGTGCTTATTGATGTTGTTCTCGACTGCGCTCGAACTGACAATTATGGATTAAAAAGATTCCCGCATTCACGGGAATGACATGGATATTTGAATTTATGATCTACCAACGAAGCAGTGCCTTGTTTGCCGAGGCGAAAAAATACATCCCCGGAGGGGTCAATTCACCCGTACGGGCGTTTAAAGCGGTGGGTGGCGACCCTATTTTTGTAAAGGAAGCCAAAGGCGCCTACCTCTATGATGTGGACGGCAACCAGCTTATCGATTACATTGCCTCTTGGGGCCCGCTGATTTTGGGCCACGCCTTTGAACCCGTGATCAATGCCGTGGTGGAAAAGGCCAAAAAGGGCACTTCCTTTGGGATGCCCACCGAAATTGAGACCGAACTGGCCCAACTGGCCGTTTCCATGGTGCCCAACATTGACAAAATCCGTTTTGTGAACAGTGGTACCGAAGCCTGTATGAGTGCCGTTCGCCTTGCGCGCGGGTACACGGGCAAGGACAAGATCATCAAGTTTGCAGGCTGCTACCACGGCCATTCCGACTCGTTTCTGATCCAGGCAGGGAGTGGTGCCGTTACGTTCGGGAGCCCCAACAGTCCCGGGGTCACCCAAGGTACGGCCAAGGACACCCTTTTGGCCACCTATAACGATTTGGCCAGTGTAAAGGCGTTGACGGAGGCCAATAAAGGCGAGATAGCCGCCATTATTCTGGAACCCGTTGCCGGGAACATGGGCTGTATCATCCCCACCGATGAATTTATTCATGGGTTGCGAAAACTCTGCACCGAGGAAGGCATTTTATTGCTGTTCGATGAGGTGATGACCGGTTTCCGTTTGGGAAAAGGCGGTGCACAGGAAGCCTTGGGCGTGGATGCCGATATGGTGATGTTCGGAAAGGTGATCGGGGGCGGACTGCCCGTTGGGGCTTTTGCCGCACGTGCCGAAATCATGGCACATTTGGCCCCCGAAGGGCCGGTGTACCAGGCAGGGACCCTCAGTGGAAACCCCTTGGCCATGAGTGCCGGACTGGCCATGCTCACCGAACTCAACAATCGCCCTGAGGTGTTTACCAGCTTGGCGGAAAAAACCGAACACCTGCACAAGGGCATTGCCGAGGTACTTACCGAAAAAGGGGTGGTACACCAGATCAACCGCTATGGAAGCATGATCTCCGTACACTTTACGGACGAACCGGTGGTGGATTTTGCCTCCTCGGCCAAAGGGAACAACGATACCTTTAAGAAATACTTCCACGGCATGTTGGAGAACGGGGTATACTTACCGCCCTCTGCCTTTGAAAGCTACTTTTTGAACGATGCCCTCAGCTACGACGATCTGGACAGGACCATTGAGGCGGTCCGAAAAGTGTTTTAGTGTCATTTCGAAATGAGGAACACAGTGACGATTGAGAAATCTATTGGAGGTTTTGTATTTGATAATAGTTTGAGATTTCTCACGCTCCTTTCAGTTCGGTTCGAAATGACCACGAAAAGGGTTACGTCATTTCGAAGAAGCGCAGCGACTGAGAAATCTAAATCCCCTACTCACAAACAGTGTTCAGTTCCTGGTAATCCGATTTTGATACGGTGGGAATCTCCTGCCCGGATCCAATTTTGATGCAGCTCAAGGTCGGATTCCTATCGGCACGCAGATCGATAAGTTCTTGGTTGTTGCTCACATCGAGACTGGTCAGCACATTGCTCGAAATATAGAGATGCGTCAGGTTGCTGTTGTGCGAAAGGTCAATGTTTTGGATCGCATTGTCCGAAAGTAAAATAGTCTCCACCAAAGTGTTCTGGCTCAGGTCCACCGTGGTGAGTGCATTGCTGATCAAGAAGATGTTCTTCAGGTTCACCGCCCCGCTGATATCAATGGATGTTAACAGGTTCTGGCCCATATGCAACAACTCCAGAGCAGGATTGTCCAACTGCAGATTTTCCACGTTGTTAAAGGACAGGTACAATTTTTTCAATTGGGTGGCCTCGGACAGGCCTTCAATGGAAGTCAGTTCGTTGGACTCCGCGTTCACCAACAAGAGGTTGGGGTTGTTGGCCAGATCAATATGGGTAAGGTAATTGGCCTGCAGGTACAAGGTGTCCAACTGGGTGTTGGCGCTTAAATCGATCTCCTCCAATTTTTGCCCGCTAGCGGCCAGGAATTTCAAGTTTACAAAACCCTCAATACCGGTCAGGTCGGCAATATCGCCAAACTTGCCCGAAGGGCTGAGGTCCAAATAGGTTAGCTTTTCCGCATCGGTGCGCAGCATTTGTTGGTCCACGGTGCCGTCCGTGTCTATACCCTGTTCCACCAGAACGGTCTCAAAATGGGGGTCCGGAATGTGCAGGTAGGCGTCTTCGTTGGGATTGGGTTGCTCATCGCTTTTGGAGCATGCGGCAAGGAAAAATAAAGAGAGTGCTACGATAGCGTAGGCTTTTTTCATGTTTAGGTTTTTGATGATTGCCTACAAGACGGGATTTTGCCCCATGCGTTACAGCATAGGTAGGCTTTAGCATTTTATTAACTTTTGGGATTACTCTTTGGAAGGCACCAACAGTTCCCGGACGTCCACGTCTAAAATCTCAGCGATTTTAAATAGATCTTTCAAATGAGGTTGAGATTTGTTGATACACCAGTTGGAGACGGTATGTTCATTCTTGTCAAGTTGTAATGCCAAGTCTTTTTGGCTAACACCTTGCCTGACCAAGATTTCTTTGATTCTGTTGAACTTCTCATTCATCCAACCAAATGTACAAAATGCAATTATGCTTTGCACTTGTGAAAACCTTCATTTCATAAATGTAATTTAAAATGTAAATATAATTTGCATTAATGTAATTTTGTTTTACATTTAAACATCAAAAATTTTAATCAATATGTTTGACAAGTCCCACATCATTCTCCTGATCCAACAAGATTTAAAACATAGCCAACTTACCGAAACCCTTCGCCATATGGGTTTGGACGATGGCGGATTGTACGCTTTGGACCTGATCACTATCGTAGCCCGACTCATGGAAGTACCGCCCCACCAAATGGATGATTTTGCAGAAGTGTATGGCACCTTTTTGGACGAGGCACCGCAGTACCCTACTACCTATTTAGGGGAAGCCTTGTTGCCCGTGGCGGAAGAGTGTTATAAAAAGTTGTTGGGGTGTTTGGAGGGGTAGGAGAGAATGGTGCCATTACTTACGGCCATTGTTGTGGTGTTTTTTTTATTCTTTTTCCCAATTCTTTATTTGTTCATAGTTGATTTCATATTCAACCGTTTTTCCTGATGCCAAATACTCTTTTTCAAAAATTATCAATTCGTTTTGAAATTTTAGTGGTTTTATAAATCCTTTTTCGGCTTTTGAGATTTTTGCAAACTTCCTTGTTTTCAAATCAACAATCGTCAAAGCCGTAATAGGTCCTTTTTGGTAGTCAGTTGTCAGCCATTCTTGTAACGCCAAATATTTTGATTCAGGATGCCATTTAAATTCAAATCCAAAAACTCTGTCCTTAATCAACTCCCCGTCCAACTTCAGTTTATAGTAAGTCGGTCCAAATCTGATTTCTCCTTCAAATATGAAGTCAAATCCATGAATTTTTCCAGGTGATTTATATGCTCCTATTTTCTCGTCCATTTTCTTAATGCACCACAACGGCTCGGCTATGAATAGCTGCGTGGTTTAGCACTCAACTTTGCAAGTACACACCAAGCTGAAAATCCGCGAGGATTTTCATAAGTAGGCGAGAACGGCGCCATTACTTATAGCCATTGTTGTGCATAGTTATTAATCTTTCACTGATTTTCTAATTCCTTTGTCAATTCTACCAATCATCGATTTTATATTTGACAATGCGTCATCAAAATATTCTTTATTTAATTCAATTTTTTCGTTTAACTTTCCCCTAGCTTTTTCTCCGGTTTTTTCAAGATATATTGAGTTAATTTTCCCACTATTATGTACTAATAAATCTCTAGTAGCCTTATATTCAAACCAATTAAGCCATTGTACTTCCTCAAGTTCAACACTCAGGACCTTTTCAATGTATTCTCTTTGTTTTTTTGGTCCAGCGTAAAAAAGGTCTCCAAGTTGTTTGTCAATTATTAGGTCAATGATATTATCCTGTGTTTTACAATTTAATACTTCTGATATATCAACTTTTTTATTACTCGCACCACCAGAAACATTCATTCTTAATTTTCTTTGGTCATATTTTAGACATAAGCTTATAATATCGGATAGAAATGCTTCAAATTGGGCTACAATGTATATAAATGTTGATTGATACAAATCCGTATTAACAGCCAAACCTATTATCTTCTTTAAATCTTCGGGTTTTCTTTTTACAGTTTTTCCTTTAACTCGAGAAGGAACTTCAAATTTTTTAATGTTAAGGAAATCATCTGATTCAGCTATAGTCTCCATAGCGATAATTGAAACTGAAACCCATAAAAAAGTATCATTTATAAGTTTTTGCTTTTGACTTCTGTATTGCCCAGCTATTTTCAGAAATTCTGTTTTATTCATTCAGTTTTAATTATGCACAACTTGTTTATATCAGCATAAAATGCATTCCTATACATCCCAAATGGGTAGGTAACCAATCATGGTCAGTCATCTTTATTTTAAATAAAGCATGTTCCGCTAAGACTTGTGGGAGGGGAAGTTTAAGTCATCAAAATACAGTATTTCAGTCAATTAGCATTGCACCAAAACCTTAAAAAAACTAGGGTTTTCCTGCAACACCAAAACAAAAGCCGAGACAGATTACCTGCCCCGGCCTTCACACAAACTAACTCAAAAACTAAACCGTTACATTCGAAAACGATAACAAAAGGGGGCAACGGTCCAGCCCAGAGCATCCAAATAAAAATCGTTCGGCTACAAGAGTTCAAACTCAAAGGCCGGGTAGCCCCGTACGCCGCTTTCGTTGGTCAGCGCCGTGAACCTGATCTTGTACAGATTGCCGTCGGTATCCTTGAGCACAAAGAACACATCGTTCTTCAAAGAGGGCAGGGTGCCGGGCCCTCCACCGTTTCTCCATTGGCTGCCAATACCGCGTTGGTCGTCCTCAAAAGAGGCCTCGTCCACATCGGCCAAGGCAAAATCGGCATAGGCTATTGTGGCGGTTTCCACTGGGTACGCCAATGCGCCGCTTAAGCTATTGGTGGTGATAAAATCGGCATAGCCGTAAGAACCAAAACCTTCAATCTCATTGGTGAACACGGTAAAGTTGATGTCCCAACGGTCCGCTTGCGGCTGTACGTCCACCACCTCTTCGGTATCAAAACTAAAGAAGGTAAAGTGATGTCCCGCAGCTTTTGAAATGGTCATCTCTTCATGAGTAGTGGCATCCAAATCGGCATATTGCAGTATGTAGTCCTCCCCACTGCGCAGGATGCGTATTTTCTTCCATCCCCTGGCGTCACCTTTGACGGCTTCGCTACCGACCTCTGGTTCTGTGGTGCCCACGGCAAAGCCGAGGTTTACCAAGTATACGGGGTTATCGGCATCGGTTTCCGAAATGGCGGCAATGGCGGTTCCGTCCAAGCTGCCGGTAACATCATCCACATAGACGGTATTGGCGGCATCAAAAGTACCTACGGCCACTTGGGGCTGAAGGGTCTCCACATCGGCTTCGGTAACGGCATCGATATCGGTGCTCTCCAAAGCGGCCACGGCCATATAAATGGAACCGTTGATGGCTACCCTAAAGTCACTTCCGCTATAAAACCCAAGGTCCCAGCTATCGCGTTTGGCACTGGTCTGGGTCAGGGAGCTCAGGTCCACATACACTTGGTTGTCCTCATTGGGACCGCCCACTTCGGGGGATACACTCCCGGATGGGGCCGCCGTTTCGGTAAAGCTCACGGCCAATTGGGTGTTTCCCTGTATCTTGGCATCGGCAACACTTACGGCGGATATGGTAAAGTTCACGGCCTTGGTGGTGCCTTCAATGGCATCCTGCAACTTGTTGAAGGTAAATGCCGTTCCTGTGGCGCCGCCCGTAAAATCAACGGTCAGTTGGCCGGAAGCCGCGGCGGGTTCGGTGGTGAAATCGGTATCGTATTCCGTATTCTCGGTGGTGAACGAAATGGTAACGGACCCATCCTCGGGGGCCGTGGTAGAAAATACAAGGTTGATCTGCTTTTCGCTGTCCACCGTATCAAAGCTCAGGGACGGGTTTTGAAAGGCGACCACAAATTCCGCAGGGGTGGAGTCTCCACCGTCATCGCTGCTACAACTTGTGCCGAAGAGCGTTACGGCCAATGCGGCTACATATAGAAAATGATTTTTCATAAAAATTGGTTTTGGATTAAGATTAAATTTTAAGGTTGTATAAAAGCTTTACAAAATAGGACCGGCCATAGCCCAACAGCAGCCCCGTATTGGCGGTGGCATGCGTGCCCCCTCCGGACACCGATGAGGTGTTGATGCGGGTGATGTCCAGTAGATTTCGGGCGCCAAGGGTCAGTTGGAGCTTGTCTTCCATAAAGGTTTTTTTGATGGAGGCGTCCATCCACCCATAGCCCTCCCGCTTGGAGCGCATAAAGGTGGGGTCGTCCTGTTCGGGGTCCAATACAAACTGGTACTCGGGCCCATTGTATTTGAAGAACAGGGAGAAAGTGGTGTTGATCTTGGGGATTTGATAGCCCACGTTGGAACTCACTTGCAGGGCGTAGAGGTAATCGTCATTGAAGGAGTCCTCGCTGTTCAACACCTTGCTTTCGCCGGAGAGGGAAAGGCCCAGGTCAAATTGAAAATCGCCATGGACCAATTTGTTGGTAAAGGAAGTACCCCAGTTGCGGTATTCATCTATATTGTTGTACTGGAAGGCCAGGGGAGTCTCATTGACGATGGTGAGCTCTATACGGTCGTCCACGGTAAGGTACCAGGCCGAGATCTTGGAACTCAGGCGCCATTTTAGGTCTTTTTGGAAAAAGTTCTTTTTGAGGTGCAGGAAGGTGGAGACCCCACGTTCCGGTTCCAGGTTGATATTGCCCTGTACATCGTGGTTGACATCCACAAAATAAGTGAAGAGTTCATCAAAGTTGGGGTTACGGGGCGATGTTCCCACCACGGCCCGAAGCTGATATCCGTTGTGAAAGGCATATTTGGCACTCAACGAATGGGCCATTTGGGTCTTGAACTGGGACGAGAACATGGCCCGTGTGCCCGGTCGGAACGAAAAGCGCTCCCCCAAGGCAAACTCGGCAGTGGCAAAGGCATCATAGGACTCCAACCTGCGTGCAATGTTGTTGCCACTGAAAGCAATGGCGGCCGAAGAGGAATACCCGTTGAT
Organism: Flagellimonas alvinocaridis; assembly: GCF_004916895.1. GTDB lineage: Bacteria > Bacteroidota > Bacteroidia > Flavobacteriales > Flavobacteriaceae > Flagellimonas > Flagellimonas alvinocaridis. The sequence continues at coordinate 29,320 of NZ_SNTZ01000013.1, read as the reverse complement.
GTTGCTCAGTTCGTACCCCAGTTGAAGGCTTGTTTTTTCGGAGGTGAAGAAATTGCTGAACGTACCGCGGGAGTAGAACCCTTTCCGGGATTCGTATTCTTGCGATTCCACATCAAACTTTTCGCGGCTGTTGATGCGATAGGTAAATTGTTCCACATCCCGTTTTTGTTGTTGGTAGGAGGCGGAGATATCGTAGTTTACTTTTTGGAAGAGTTGCCCGGCAACATTGAGGTGGTTAAAGAACCGTCGGGACGTAAAAATATCGTCGGAAGCCGTGGGGTTGCTGGTCTGGGTAGAGGGGTTGAAGTTTTCCCGCACCACGGAATCATAGCGATCTACCTGTTCGTTGAAGTACTCCATCCGATAGAAGGAACGGAAATTGTCCCCCGTATAACTTACCAGTCCCTTGCCTGAGTATTGGAGTTTGGGGAGCCATTCGTACCCCCTTCGGCCATCATTCAGGGCATGGAACTCTCCCTCTCGGTTGTTCTGGTGCCCGGTAAAATCATTGTGGGTCACATTGCCGTTCACATACCATTGGTCCGAGAACCGATGCCCCACTTTTAAGGATTGAATGTGCCTGCCTTGATCAAAAAAGCCATATTCATTGCCAATGGTCTCTTCCTGTACATACGGAGTGATCTCCCACTGGTAGTCGGAATCTTTTCTGGTGATGATGTTGATGATGCCCGAAACGGCGTTGGAGCCATATTGGACGCCCATGGACCCTTCCACGATTTCAACCTGTTCAATGTCATCCAGATTGATTTGGGTAAGGTCCGTGTTGTTGCCCAGTCCCTCGTCATTGATCAGCGGGATATTGTCCACCAAAATTTTAAAGTACTGCCCGTCCAACCCAAACAGTTCCACACTGCTCTTTCCAGAGGAGGGGTTGGGCTGTATGCTGATGTTGAGGGATTGGTTGAGTACATCGGCCAAGGTATTGCCTGCCAAGCGGTCCAAGGTTTCCCGAGGGATCACTTTGACCTCAAAAACAGATTTGTCCACACTTTGCTTATTGATCTGTCCGGTGACCACGACTTCATTGAGGTTTTGCATGGCCATTGAGTCTTTTTCCACGGAAGCGGGTTCTTGGGCCAAGATTCCCACGCTGAAGAAAAATGAAAAATAAATGAACAACCTATTTTTATTTAGACTCATTATATTTAAATTTGTCGCAAATATATATTTTATTTTTATTGAATCTAAATAAGTTTAATATTTTTGTTTCACAATTTTTAACCGTCTAACTGAAAACTATTATGAAAAAATCATTGCTGCTTTCCATGGCCCTTATGGGTGTTTTTACCCTTCTGAAGGCCCAAGAGAAGAAAGAATTGGACCGAGAGGCCATATTGGATATGTGCGGGTGCTACGAGATCACATTTAAGTATACTGAGACCTTCGCACCTGAAATCGATTACGAGAAAAAATTGGATTATACGGCCAAAGCGTTGGAATTGGCCCTTCCCATTATTGATGAAAATGATAAGATATCCATTCAACATTTGTTGGTTATTCATGATTCTACGGTAATCAAACACTGGAGACAGGATTGGTTGTACGAAAACCAGGAGATCTTCCACTACGACAAGGACAACAATTGGACTTTTTCAACATTACCTGCGGATGCCGTGAAAGGGCAGTGGACGCAGAAAGTGTACCAAGTGGATGACAGCCCCCGATATTCCGGTTCGGCTACATGGGTACATTATGATGGCAAGCACTATTGGGAAAATGCCTCTGACTCACCCCTACCACGAAGAGAGTACAGCAAAAGGAGCGATTACAACGTCATGAAGCGCGGTAATCGACAGGAAATCACTTCGTACGGATGGGTACATGAGCAAGACAATGACAAGATCATTCGAAAGGAGGGTGCCGAAGATGTATTACTGGCCCAAGAAAAAGGAATGAACATTTATGAGAAAGTTACTAATGATAGGTGTAAGATTGCCCAAGATTGGTGGGATAAGAACAAAGATTTTTGGGCCAATGCAAGAGCTTCATGGGATAAGGTGTACAATAGAAAGGGAGATTTGACTTTGTTGAAAAAGGTAGATGAGAAACCTATGTTCATGCATTTTTATGAATTGGAAAAGGAGAATGCAAGTAAAGCCGAAATATCCAAAATGATCAAGAAGTTCATTACAGATAAAACAAATGTAAATGCTGAGGGTAAGTAAGTTTAAGTTGCTCAGTGGGGCCGCATGTATTGCGGCCTTTTTACTTTTTGGATTCGGAACCCAAAAGATTTCGCCAAAACTCCAAGAGAAAATAGACAGCGCGGTGCAAACCACCTACGAGGTTACTGATTTCAGTTTGGAGCATATTGTTGTGGAGAATAGGTTGAATGAACAGACCCCTTCGGAATTGGGAGGTGAAAATCTGTTTAAGATCATTGAAGCGGGATCTACCATTGGGTATGTTTATGTGGGGCAGGCACCAAGTATGAAGAATATTTTTGATTATGTGGTGATGTTCAATCCCGATAGGAGCATTAAAAAATCCAAGATCTTGATTTACAGGGAAGATTACGGACGGCAAGTAGGCAGTCAGCGATGGTTAAAACAATTTATTGGCAAGAAAGCAGGACAGAGCCTGACTTATGGAGAGGACATCGATGCCATTTCTGGGGCTACCATTTCGGCAAAATCCATGACCTTGGCCGTGGGCCAAGTTTTGGAAAGTATGCAAACCCTGGATGAGAAGATGACTTTTTGACCAAGTGAACTTTAGATCGATCAATTATGGCCACCTATGGGTGGCTTTTTTGTTGAATGTCATTGACTTTCTGGTTAACTTTGGGAAAAGGCAGTTCTATGACCAGGGACATTGTAGATATCAACGACTTTACCATTTTGGTGGAAGAAGCGCGGTTAGATAAAGAAACCAAGGATGTCTGCACCTTTGATGAGCCCGTCATAGCGGTGGCCTTCTATGGTTCCGGCAATGTGGATTTGTCTGTAAAGTATGGGGAAAAGCAGAAGGATTTTCAGAATACCAAAGGCTTGGCCTTGTCTTTTTATGCGGATGAAAATGTGCAATTTGAGCATACCGTCCATGCGGACAAACCGCTGGAATGTATCGTAATTGCCACTTCGCCCAGAAACCTTGAAAAGCTGCCCAATCAGGAAGGGGAACTGTTCTCAAGTATGTTGAACGAACTGGTTAACCCCAGTGACCATTATGTGGAAGGTCCCCATTTTTTGATGACCCCTGCCATGCAGTCCATTGTGGATGGTGTTTTTCATAATACCTATGAAGGGAAGACCAAGATGATGTTCTTCCGGAGCCAGATGACGGCCTTGCTGTCGCACTTTTTTGGACAACTGGCACAGATGGACCAGCCTTCCATCAAAAAAACCGAACAGGAAAAACTTTTCCAGGCCAAGGAAATCCTTTCTGCCCAACTGGAGAATCCTCCATCCCTTACCGAACTTTCGAGGGAAATCGGTCTCAACAGTTTTAACTTGAAGAAAAATTTCAAGGAACTCTTTGGTGTTCCGGTCTTCAAATACCTTCAAAACCAGCGGATGGAAAGGGCACATGAGTTGCTGCGAAACCAAGATATTACGGTACAAGAAACTGCATGGCAGGTAGGGTATGATAGCCTGAGTTCCTTTTCCAATGCATTTTCAAAAAAATATGGATTTCGGCCCAGCGAGATTCGGAAATAGTAGGCTGTACTGCTAAAACACGCCTTTTTTCATCATAATCCTTTTCAAACAAATCATACTGCTTTTGGAACAAGTGGGCCATAAAGTACTGCTCTAGTTTTGCCCCGTAATCAAAAAAGCCATAGCAAGATGAAATTTTTTAGAGCAATATTGATCGGACTTATCATTTGGGTTTTAGGGGTAAGCATTTTTTTACTTTCCTATTTCTTTCCCATCATGAAGGATTTGGATTTTCAGGCCAATCTGATTCTTTCATTGGCTGTTCTGCCCTTGGTTTGGGTTGGAGCCTGGACGTACTACCAAAAGAGTGGCACTACCCATGGTCTTAAGCTGGGCATGGTGTTGTTCGCGACCAGCGCCTTGATGGATGCCTTGGTCACGGTGCCTTATTTAATGGCTCCGTTCGGGGGTTCGTATTACAGTTTTTTCACAGCACCCGGCTTCTGGTTGATAGGGACGGAATTCATTATCACCACCGTACTGTTTTGGTATTTCAGGGTGAAGTCTGAATCTGGAAGAACCGTCAATACATAGATATTGAAATCAAATCATAAAATAGCAAAATCATGACAAGTAGCATTTTGGTTTTAGGAGGAAAAGGGGAAGACAGACCCAAAGAGCCTGTTTTCTGATTAGAGCAATTCTTTTAAATGACCATAAGCCAATCCAGATAGTATGGCCAACCCAAAACTCAATAGTGTACCAATGAGGACATATTCGGTAAGTTTTCTATTTTTTCCTTTGTTGAGGTCGCCAAAACGGAACACGGACTTGGCCGCAATCAACAGGCCTATGGCAGCCCATTGTTGCAATAGGATGAATCCGAATACGAAAAGCCGTTCCAACATGCCAATATACTTCCCGGCATTTTTTAGGGAACCCCCTTCTTCAGATTCATCGTCCCGTGCAATTTCATCAATGTAGGGAGCCAAGAGCATCCGCATAAGAATACCGCACACAAAAGTGACAAATACCAAGAAAGTGGCCAAGAGGAGATGTTGTTCTGTAATCATGGAGAGGACATCAACCTCAAAAGGGCTTATCCAATGTGTCACGATTCCAAGGACCACCAGATGTAGGGTTTGGTCTGCTGCAAAGAGCCATCGGAAGTTTTTTTCGTTGGTCAAGGCCAATTTTCCCATATCGATGAAGTAATGGGTGACAATGATGATGGCAACGGCCCCCAAATGTTGAAACTGCAGGAGAACCAACAAAGTGATCAAATGCACCCCAATATGCCAATAGAGGTATTTGGACTTCCATTTGTGCTGGAGCTTACCATCTACCCAATGGGCAGGTTGCAGAACAAAATCCCCGATAAAATGGGCTAGTATGAGTTTTAGGGCCAGTATCATAGTTGTGCGAGTTGGATTCTATAAAAATGGATCATTTTTTGCACTTCGTCAAATCCGGCCTTGTTGAGTTCCTCGCTGATGTTGCCTTGTGACTTGTTCAATATGGAGGCCAGTTCCTTTTGGTTCATTTTGGGATTTTCAATTGCCTTTTGCACTGTTTTGGATATGGCCGGGGTCCAGTTGTCCATGGTCAAAAGTGCTAATTCCAGTAATAAGTTGATGTGGTCATCAAATTGGGCATTCGCTGTTTTGATGGCTAGATTCTGTTTTTTGAGATTTTCAAAACACTTTCCCGAATATAGAAAGGCCGGCCCATTGGATTCCGTAATTTTTTGTGCCTCATAGGTTTTTTCGCCCAACCCTATGGCTATCCGGACATCCATTTGCCGAATCTGTTTTATGCAGGCCTTGATGTACACTGCAGCTTCCAAGGCCTGCTCTGGAATGGTCTGTAGTTGAAAACTGTCCCCACGATAGACTTCCCATTGCAGGGGTTCATGCCCATATTGGTCCAAGGCCTGCTTTAAAAGGGGCAACCACTTTGCGGTCTTATGGTCTGTGGAGTTTTTGATATCTCCCGTAAGAATACCTACCATTTTGATCTTTGTTTATGTAAAAATATCTGTTTATTGGCAGATAAGCAAAAATATCTGTAAAATAGCAGATAATTTGAAATATCTGTTTATGGGCAGATAACGGGAGATATCTGTACAATGACCCCGATCAAAGATTGGGGACCTTCTCGTTGTACTTGGGGATCAGTTTACCATCTACCCAACTTAGCTCACGGGTTTCCACGGCAGTCTGTATCCAATTGGAGGAAGCATCCAAGTTTTTCCCTTGCTCTTTCTTATAGAAAATTTTATCTGGGATGCCACCGTGATCATCTGGAAAGATGAGGTTTTCGGAATAATAAGAACTCCCGGTGTCTGAAACTTGTGAAAGTTGGACCACTTCGGTGAGCATATGGTTGTGGGGAAACAAATAAATACCTCCATTTTCCCTATCCTCGGTATTGGACATATAATCAATAAAAAGGATTCCATCTAAATTGGGTACCCCTTTATCGCCCAAGACCGAAATCTTAAAATCGGTATGGACCAAGCGGGTCTTTTTTTCCCAATAGGTACCGTCCTGCACATGCCTGATGTTCAAAAACACAGTATTTCCCTGTTTGGAAAGTGCAAAATAGTAATGGGTACCCTTCAAGGTTTTCCTTTGGATGGATAGTAGTCCACCAAGGATATACCCGGTCATTTCATTGTACTTTACTTTGTAAAACGGGGAATCAAAACCGTTGTAAGGCCAAGAATTTGGGGTTATTTCAATGATTTTTACCCATTCCCCGATTTTAAGTTTCTGTAAAACGTCCGAGGAGGTGTCCGGAGCTGTCCTCAGTTGTGCCTCATTGCCAAAGACATAGACCTGTTGACCGGGTTGAAATTCACCGAAACCATCATGCTCAGGGCTGTGCTGCGAAAAAATGAAAGAAAATGTAAAGATGGAAATGAGTAGTGTGATATAAAAACGTGCCTTCATGATTGTAAATTTTAAAGATTAGACTAAGGCAGTTCTTAGGGAGGTCTTTATATATACGGCCAGAAATATGGGAATGGTTTACGGGTCATGCGAAAAGGGCGAACAGATTCATACAAACAGAGAAGCCGCGTCCATGGCAGGCACGGCTTCTAAAAAATCAACAAAAAACACTATCCTCTTCTTCCTCTCTCCTGCATTTTCTTTTTGCCATGCATGGCTTTATGTTTTCTCATTTTCTTCCAGGTTTGGTATTGGTCATCGTTCAATACCTCTTTCATTTTTTCCTGATGAGCGATTTGACGGTCCAATCGGGCGTTTTCCATTTCAAACCGCTCATCGGAAGTGGGTTTTGTCCATTCGCCACTTTCTTTTTTGGCTTTCATTTCTTCCCACTTGGCTTTTCTGAACTGTGCCTCATCCAGATGTATTTTCATGACCTTTTGTTGCTGGGCATTGGTCAAATCAAGGGCCAATGTCATTTTTTTGGTCTGGAGCGTGGCCATCTGTTCTGGAGTCATGTCCATTTTAGGGCCTTTGTGCATTTTATGACCATTTTGCTTTTGCGCCATGGCACCAAGGCTTACCAATAGTGCCATCAATACTGCGAATCGTTTCATATGTTTAAATTTTAATGATTTGTTCCTTGGACAAAGGTTTTGTTCCATGGTTTAATCACTAAAACAACAATTGTGAAGCTTTTAACAGTAGTGGGTCAAAGGGAAATCACTTTTGATCTTCCTCAAAATCAAGTTGTGGGTTTTCAGGTTCCATTTCATCCTGGAACTCTGCCTCTACGAAGGTTTCGGAATTAATGTGCTCTTGGAACTCGTCTTGTTGCTCAATTTGGTAGTACATCAAGGAGGCAACTACAAAGCACGAAAAATAGATAAGGCTTTTTGTTTTGTAGGTCATGATTTTGAGATTTGGGACTACTAAAGTAGTTAATCCAAATATCAAACTCCATGATATGTTGCGAAACGCCTCGTTTTAGATGTGAACGGGATGAAATGTATGGTATAACCGATAAAATGGACAGTTTACCTCTCAAGAACCCATTTCCAAAGTAAATTCTTACAAAAAGATTGCGGCTATTTTGGTTCCAAAATCATATCAATGCGTTCCAAGGCATCTTGAAGGTGGTACCGGCTCATCGTATCTGAAATTCTACCAAGACCACCTCGGATATCGCTTTTCAAATTGTTGAGTTCGGCCCTGGCCACGGAACGAATATCAGACTGACTGGTATTGACCACCGTCGATTTTTGATAACCTCCAAAATCAGGAAGCTTACCCAAATTATCTGCGGTCATCAAGTATTCCAAACGATCGATATGGGCTTTCTGAAGGTTCCTTCTATACGTATCAATAGCCTTTCCACTTCGGGTTTCGGACCAGATTCCCCTACGAAGGTCACGCATCATTTCCAATAACCCATAGGCATTATTGCCATTGATGGTCTCATTTTCTATGATTCGGGCCAATTTGCCCAAATGCAGAACCGTGTTCAAGTAGCGTACTTGCATGGCACGGATACGGTCTACCGAGCCCGAATATTGGATTTTATTGATAATGTTCTGATCCAATAACCATTCAGGGGTTTCAAAGAGCTGCTCTTGTAGAAAGTCCATGCAATTTTTTTGGTGTTCTCGGTCTACATGGGTATATACGGCGCCTTCTTGATCGGCAGTTTTGTGGTATTCGTATACTCCCCCGATATTATTGGACACATGCCCCATATATCTTTGGAACTGCGCAATGATCTGCCCGTACATGGTTTCCAGGTCTTCGTAATCCTTGCCATCCTCCGTGGTCCATGCCATAAGATTGGGTACAATACGCTTAAGATTGGCAATACCGTATAAACTGGCTTTTACCGCATCGTCACCTAAATCTTCTGTTTGTGAGCTCGGGTCATGGATATCCCCAATTTGTTGATGTCCAAATCGGTACATAGGGTCGTTCTCATGTGCCCTGATCCAACTGTTCAGGATGGGTTTTTCTTCTTCGGCCGATTTGTCCAAAATAGGCTTGTACCCCCATCGAATGGCATATTTGTCGTATATGCCAATATTGGGCATAAGGGCCACGCCTTCATCACCCGGCTGGGCCACGTAGTTGAATCGGGCATAGTCCATGATGGCGGGTGCCGTACCGTATTTTTTGGTAAAGCTTGCGGAACGGAGTGAATCCACAGGATAAGCCACACTACTTCCCATGTTGTGGGGAAGTCCAAGGGTGTGTCCCACCTCATGGGCAGAAACGAAGCGTATCAGTCTACCCATAATATCTTCTTTGAACTGTACGCTACGAGCATTGGGATTGATAGCTGCCGTTTGGACAAAAAACCAATTACGCAATAAACTCATGACGTTGTGGTACCAGTTGATGTCGGATTCCAAAATCTCCCCGCTCCTAGGGTCGCTTACGTGCGGACCATTGGCGTTGGGGATAGGGGAGGCCAAATACCGGACCACCGAATAACGTACATCCTCTGGAGACCATTCTGGGTCTTCCTCCTTGGTGGGAGGGTCTTTGGCAATGATGGCATTTTTAAAACCTGCTTCCTCAAAAGCTACTTGCCAATCCTCTATACCCTGTTTAATGTATGGAACCCACTCTTTTGGAGTAGCACGGTCCACATAATACACGATAGGTTTTTTGGGCTCCACCAATTCACCGGCTTTGTATTTTTCAATATCCTCATCTTTCACTTCCAAGCGCCAACGATCCAAATAGCGAACCGTCTTGCTTTCTTGGGCATCCAAACCATAATCCACTTGGCCTCTGGCAAACCAACCTACGCGTTCATCAAAATACCTACGTTTCATAGGCTCTTTGGGCAGTAGAATCATGGAATTGTTGATCTCTACAGAAATGGAACCTGTACTTTGATTGCTGGGTGGTTCTCCCGCCATGTAGGTTTTTACGTGGCGTGCCTCTATGTTCAATGGGTAGCTTTTAATGGATTCGATGAAGCTACGATCACCATCCATTCTGCTTATCTTATACTGCTTGCGATACCCATCGGGCATGCCAAGAGCATTTACATCTTTACTGAAAAGTGGATCAACCTCAATTACCGTTGCTGGGTTCAAGGAATCTTTTTTGTTGAATGCCTTTATATCGAAGGCAAAAAGTACGGGTTCAAAATTAGAGTTGACCACCGCTTCGTGTACAGGTAATGAGTCCGCAGCAACATTTCCGTAGGAAATTACCCGGAGCAATACCTTTTTGGGTTTCTTTTCCCAACGTAATACTTGTGTGTTGATCTTGCCTCCACCAAAACCTATTCCGGTGGCGGTCTTGGAAATACGACTCACCATGAGCATTTCCCTGCTAAAAAGTGAATCTGGAATTTCGTAGTAATATTTATCCTCTACTTCATGAACGCTAAAAAGACCTTCGTCGGTTTTGGCCTCTTTGGTAATCACTTTGTCATAAGGTTGAATATCCCCCGGTTTTGGTTTGTCTTCTTTTTTTTGTTCGGTGTCCTTTTTTTTCTTTTTGAAAAGTTGCGCTTCTGCAGATTGAAAAGCACCCAATAAAACAAATAAAACGATTAGCTGAGGAAGTAGTTTTTTGATCATTTTCACATTGGTTTGTATATAGCCGTAAAGCCAAAGAACTAAAAAATGAATAAAAAGGACTGTTAAATAAATATTAATGCTCACTTTTTTTGTGAAAAGCCTCAATCTTTCGGAGTCCTGCGTTTTACTGATGCTTCCCGTGGAAACCCCAACTATAGCTGGGCTGAAAGGGGGTCTCAATTTGCTAAAAAAATCTAAACGACTGTAACAATTTGAAATTTGGGCCGTCTTATAAGCATATCATCAATCAAAAAATTCAATCAAAAATGAACAAGTTATTATTAATTTATGGATGTGTACTTTTAAGTAGTACGGCCATAGCAGCAGACCAGCAACCCAGTGTGGTCCAACAATCAGAATCGGAGACCACAAGCACCTTTGAAAACAGCTTTACAGCATTGAACCTAAATGCTGATTGGTATGAAACCTCCTTTGATTTCTCTGAAGGAACAAATGAAGGATTTTATGAACTGAATTTGGACGAAATTGAGTTCGTGGAGGATGAAATGGACATAGACCTAGGGTTTAATACTTCAGAGTATCTCCCCAGGGGCTTTAATCCCTACGAAACCTATTTTGATTTGAATTCCATTATATACCTTGAAAGCGAAGTTGAATTGGATTTGGGGTTCAATACTCACAATTATTTGCCAGAAGGCTTTAATCCTTATACCGAGGTAGTGGATGTTCATAGCATTAATTTTATGGAGGAAGAAGAATTGGAACTTGGGTTCAATACTTGGGATTATCTCCCTGAAGGGTTCTCTCCTTATCAAGTCTATGTGGATTTGAACGCCATAGCCTACATGGAGGATGAGGTAGAATTGGAACTTGGATTGGATGTAGAGTATATGCTTCCTGAAGGTTTTGATCCTTATACCAATGTTATTGAAATTGCATCTGTCAACTATGTTGAAGATGAGGAAATAGACTTGGGTTTTGATACTTCAAAGTACTTGCCCCAAAACTTCGATCCTTACGCAGGTCAGGCGAAGTAAAATGAGTTGGTTTTCATTTTACAATTTTTGAATTGGAAAAGGCTCTCTTTTGGAGGGCCTTTTAAATTCAAGAAAAGCATCGTAATGGATTGATTAACAAAAATATAACATAAGTATTTTTAATATAAAAAAGACAATGAAAGTGCGTTCATTCCAACGAATCCATAAAATTTGATGGACACAGGCAATGGTTTCATAAAAAAAGGAGAGACCGGTTGAAAAAATGATTTAAGCACCAATTTTCCTACAGCGTTAACAAAAATCTAATTATAATAATCTTCACTATTTGGGGTTATATCTTTGTAGTGTAATTGAAAATAGGCGTCATCAAGCATACGACGTCGCTTTTAAATTTTTCCACTGTAGAATGGATGATGAAAAATGACAAGAGGTACTGAAGGGGTTTTTAAAAGTATAGCATAGAAGAGAGTTGAGTTAGTTTCTTACTATTTTTTTGAGTTAGTTAGTTTGTCGATGCCCTTCCAACCGGAGGGGCATTGTTTTTTTAGAACAATACTGGAATCACAAACTTGAATACCAAAACTAAAAGCAATACAGCAATCAGATTCAGTATAATGCCTACTCGGGCCATTTGGGCAATCTTTACGTGACCACTGGCAAAGACAATGGCGTTGGGCGGTGTGGCCATAGGTAACATAAAGGCGCAACTACTGGCTATGGTAACAGGTATCAAAAGGTAGAGGATTGGAATGTCAAGACCAATGGCAATACCAGCAACCACTGGGGCTAAAACAGCTACAAGGGCCACATTGCTCATCAGTTCCGTCATGAACAACATCAAAAAGATTAGTAAGGAAGCGGTCAAAAGAATGCTTATCTCGCTTTTCGCAATGGCATTCGCCACCATATCCACAATACCACTGCTAGACATGCCTTGGGCCAGTGCCAGCCCACCTCCAAACAGGATCAGTATCCCCCAAGCCAATTTGCTGGTATCTTTCCATTCAATGATAAAATCTCCCTTTTTGAGGTTGTAAGGGATGGAAAACAACGCAATGGCGGCAAAAATACTGATCATGGTATCGGTAAGGCCAAGGTTGGGAAAAATACTGTTGAAAAGAGTCCTGAAAATCCAAAGAAAAACAGTGACGGCAAAAATGGCAAGTACCAATTTTTCTTTTCCCGAAGTGGGTCCCAATTTCTCCAATTCTGAATGTATCACTTCTTTGGAGGCATTGAACTTTAAATCCCTGTTGGGAAACATCCATTTCACCAAAACCAAGTAGCAAATACCAATCATTACAATGGAAAAGGGTAGGCCAATGGTCATCCATTTAAGAAAAGAGATTTCAGTATTGTATTCGTTCTCCAGGAGTCCAATCAGGACTGAATTGGGTGGCGTTCCGATTACGGTGGCAATTCCACCAGCATTGGCCGAAAAAGCTATACCCAGCATAACGCTCAAGGCAAAATTTTGATCGTTCTTGGTAAACCCATCCTCGTCATTGATCAATAGATTGATGACGGACAGAGCAATGGGCAACATTACCACTGTACTGGCCGTATTGCTGATCCACATACTCAATGAGCCTGTCGCGATCATAAAACCCAAGATCACCTTATTGGGCGTGGTTCCGGTCAGTTTAATGATGTTCAGGGCAATGCGCCTGTGCAGGTTTACCTTTTCCAAAGCAAGTGCCATCACAAATCCACCAAAAAAGAGAAAAACAATGGGACTTCCATAATTGGCGCCCACCTCTGCAATGGGCAGTATTTTTAGAATGGGTAGGAGAAGCAAGGGCAATAGTGCTGTCACGGAAATGGAAACCGCTTCGGTAATCCACCAAATGAGCATCCACACAGCAACGGAAATAACCGCATCCCCTTTTTCGGAGATGAGCACTACAGGTAGATAGTTTAAGATAAAAAAAGCGACGGGCCCCAAAATAAGCCCCAATCTTTTGCTTAGTTCCATTAAGGTCCTAAGCTATGCTTTTTTGTGAAAATTTAAAAATCAGTTTTTATTCAATAAAAAAGCCCCAAAAGTTTTGGGGCTTTCTTTTATGTGAACGATGAACTATTTTATTTTGAATGTGAGCCTTCCAAAAATATGTCGGCCATTTGTGCCAAACTGTACGGATCGTCTGGAATAAATAAATCTACCATCCGATCTAAAGGCCGGATCATTTTCATCGGGATACACATCTAGGAGGTTATTGGCACCAATGGTAAGTCTTAGGTTACTTGAAAAATCATAGCCTACAGTAAGGTCGGTAATGATCTTTCCACCAAAGGTTGTATCAACCGTTGGGTCATCATTGTTGGTGGCCTCCTCTACTTCACCAAAGTACCCATTTCGCAAGAAAAAGCTCCAGTTTTCCCCAACCTTAAGGTTGTGGGATAGGTTCCCTTTTGTGGTTGGAACAGCACCTTCCAGATAAATTCTACTGGTGGGGTCAAAATAGGTGTCACTTAACCCTGCGTTGGCAATGGCCGTGGGGACCTTAATATTTTCTACACTGGTTTTAGAAAAAGTAAAGGCTAGTGTATTGGTCAAAGAGATGTCATCTGATAAGGTTACCTTATGGTCAACTACCAAATCCAATCCTTTGGTTTGGGTGTCCACAGAGTTGGCAAAGAAGGCCGCTTGCGTGGCATTGGCTTGTTGGAACAAATTGGCCAGCTCGGCGTTTCCATTGTCATCAAATTGCCCGGTTAGGATTACCCTGTCATCAATATTGATCAAATACCCGTCCAAGGTGATTTTAAGGTTGGCTGTGGGTATACGGGCCGTAAAACCCGCAGTTACCCCAAACGATGTCTCTTCTTTGAGGGGCTCAATACCCAACAGGCGGGCCACTCTGGAAGTATTTGGGAAAATACCTACCTCGTTGGGGATTCCGTCAACAAATAAGGTGGAAGTGGAACTGTAATGGATTTGATGTAATGAGGGAGCCCTAAAACCAGTTTGAAGACCACCACGTATATTGAAATTCTCCGAAGCTTTGATTCTGGAAGCCAATTTAAAGTTCAAGGTTCCCCCAAAGTCGGAAAAGTTTTCATACCGAACAGCACCACTTACCAAAATTGATTCGGTGAAGTCGGCCTCAACATCAAAATACCCAGCAATGGTATTTCTAAACGCATCTACTTCATTGTCTGGCTTAAATCCAGGAAACACCTGAATACCACCGGGTCTTGAACTCCCAAAAAAGTCTGCGGGCACCGAAGAGTCAGGGTCAAGAGGGTCATGAACGTTACCTTGGGTGTTGTATTGGGCATACGAAGCCTCTTCCCCAGCAACAATGGCATAATTTTCTACCCGATACTCCGCCCCGAACGCAATATTGAGTCCAGCCAGGATATCATCAAAAAACTGACTCATATCAAAATTGGTGGTATTCTCACTATAGTTAAAGCCACCTGAATCTGCCTCAAAAGGGGTGGAGTTGGCCAAGGATGCATTATTGGAATTGGTGATTCGGTACAAAAACTCATTTTTGCCATACGAATTGCTAAAATCCACATTCCAATCTCCCAACATGCCTTTGATGCCAAAAGCTGCTGATTGGTCCGTTATATTCGAATTGATTTCTGGTAAAAAACCATTCAGATAGGCAGGTGTATAGGTTCTGGATTGGTTGGGCAAACGATAAAACCCAGCGGCAGACCCTGTTTTGAAACTAAGGCCGCCGAATCCATAAAGCTCCAGATTTTCTCCAAGCGGAATAGAAAGGTTGGCGAAGAATTGGGCACCGCGTATTTCGGATTGCCCTACTTGCATATTAAAATCGCTACGTTGAAGCCCTCTGGCAGAAAGTTCTGATTCGGTGGCGTCTGCACTTAAAATACCTTGCAGTTCTTCTTTGGTCTCATCACCGTTTAGTGTAATTCCTGCTGATCCAGCATATTGAAAGATATCGGCAAGGTCATCATCCAACAGAAGGGAGATGTCATAATTATCGGCTTGAGCCACCCGTTCTATGCTATTGTAGGCATTAAAAATGGTTCCTTCCCATTCTTGCATACGGTTGGTGGACCCCCGATAGTTGAAATTACCGGTAAAATTGATGAAACCGCCTTCCTCGCCAATGGGTAGCCCATAGTTAAGTCCAAGGTTTATCTTTTCCCCATCCACTTTTTTGTCTGGGCCATGCTCACTCGTGAAGTTGGCACCAGTGGTTAGATCTACTTGTAGTTCGTTCACACTTTTTTTGAGCACGATATTGATAACCCCGGCAATGGCATCTGACCCGTACTGGGCTGCGGCTCCGTCCCTTAAAATTTCTATCCTGGAAATGGAGTTCGAGGGGATTGTGGTCATATCGGTTCCCACACTACCACGGCCAAAGGTTCCATTTACGTTTACCAATCCAGTTTTATGTCTTCTTTTTCCATTGATAAGCACCAGTACCTGGTCAGGCCCAAGTCCACGAAGGGCCGCGGGGGCAATATGGTCCGTTCCATCCGAAATACTTTGTGGGTTGGAGGTAAAGGAGGGAGCGGCATAGTTAAGGATTTCGGTAACGGTTACCTGTGGTGCAGATTGTACTAGTTCGGTAACATCGAGTACATCTACCGGGACAGGCGTATCGGTTGCGGTTCGGTTGGCATTTCTAGAACCAACTACTACCACGTTTTCCAGTTCCAATCCAGCTTGTAGGGTTACATTTAGCAATGTACCACTTACTGTTCTTTCTTGGGTGTTGAAACCAACATAGGAAAATACCAGCACATCACCGGAACTGGCCTCAATGGTATATTTTCCATCAAAATCGGTAATGGTACCGATGGTGGTTCCTTTCAATAAAATGGATACCCCGGGCAAGGGAATGTTTTGGTCATCGTAAACGGTTCCTGTAACCTCTTGGGCAATGGTTGTTAATGTAGCCAAGAGGGCTAGGAAAAAGGTTAGTTGTAACTTTTTCATGTTAGTAGATTTTAGTTAGATATTATTGTGGGGGCTGCTGGAATTCCTTAAAAATTTTGAAGGAATTATCCAGTAAGGTAACTGTTTTTTTTCAAACAGGGGTTGAATATCAGTGTATTGATGCAAAAAGAAAGGCCCAAAAGGGCCTTAAAATTGAGAAAAGGATTTCTCAAAATCATCTCTGAAAAGTCCTTTTCGAAAAGTTATTTTATACCAAACACCTATTTTGATAGTAGCTTAACCGGTATATTTTGCCAAGAGGGAATCTTCCGTTTTTTCAACTTTTAAAAGCCCATGTTTGCTCAGGTTTTTGGTGCTCTTGTCCCATTTTTTTCCACTAAGGCCAGCTTTCTCCTTAAGTTCGGACAAAGACATTTCGCCTTGCGGTTTAAGAATGTCCAAAATAGCTTTTTCCTCTTCGGTAAGCTCCACTTTTTTCTTTTCAGGCCGCATTTGAGGGAAGAACAACACCTCTTGAATGGAAGAATTGTTGGTCATGAGCATCACCAAACGATCTATCCCGATCCCGATCCCGGAAGTAGGGGGCATACCGTATTCCAAGGCACGCAAGAAATCTTGATCAATGAACATGGCCTCATCATCCCCTTTTTCTGAAAGTTTTAGCTGTTCTTCAAAACGTTCCCGTTGATCAATGGGGTCGTTAAGTTCCGAGTAAGCATTTGCCAATTCTTTTCCGTTCACCATCAACTCAAAACGCTCGGTAAGCGCAGGGTTGTTTCGGTGCTCTTTGGTCAAGGGACTCATTTCCTTTGGATAATCCGTAATAAAGGTGGGTTGTATGTAATGGTGCTCACATTTTTCACCGAAGATTTCATCAATGAGTTTGCCCACACCCATGGTCTCGTCCACTTCAATGTCCAATTTTTTGGCCACTTCACGAAGTTCATCCTCGCCCATGCCCGCCACATCGTAGCCCGTATGGATTTTTATAGCCTCCAAAATGGGAACCCGCGGATATGGTGCCTTAAATTCTATTTCGTGGTTCCCTACTTTTACTTTGGAGCTTCCCGTAGCATCAACGGCCACTTTTTCCAATAGTTTTTCAGTGGTGTCCATCATCCAGTTATAGTCCTTATACGCCACGTAAAGCTCCATTACGGTAAACTCTGGATTATGGGTACGGTCCATTCCCTCGTTACGGAAGTCTTTTGAAAATTCGTAAACACCGTCAAACCCACCAACAATCAATCTTTTTAGATATAGCTCGTTGGCAATCCGTAGGTACAAAGGTATGTTCAATGCATTGTGATGCGTTAAGAACGGACGGGCTGCCGCTCCTCCTGGAATAGGTTGAAGAATCGGGGTTTCTACCTCCAGATATCCACGTTCGTTGTAGAATTCACGGATACTGTTCGTAATCTTTGTTCTCTTGATAAACGTGTCCTTTACCTGCGGATTCACCACTAAATCCACATACCGTTGACGGTAGCGTAGTTCGGGGTCGTTAAAGGCGTCATATACTTTTCCTTCCTCGTTCACTTTTGGCAGTGGCAATGGTCTTAACGCCTTACTAAGCAAACTGAAGTTTTTCACCATTACGGTTTTTTCGCCTACTTGAGTCTTAAAAAGTTCACCCTCAACCCCGATGATATCCCCAATGTCCAAAAGTTTTTTATAGACATCATTGTAAAGTGTCTTGTCGTCATCTGGACAAATTTCATCCCTATTAAAGTATACTTGGATACGACCCTCACTATCTTGAAGTTCAGCAAAGGAGGCTTTTCCTTGGATTCTGCGCGACATCAATCTACCGGAAATCACTACTTTTTTTCCTTCTTCAAAATCGTTCTTGATACTCTTGGAAGTGGTATCAACAGGATACAATGCTGCAGGGTAGGGGTTGATTCCCATTTCCCTAAGTTTGGTCAATTTTTCCCTTCGAACGATTTCTTGTTCCGATAGTTGCATAGTCTATAAAAAATTAAAGCGCAAAATTACACTTTTGCGCTTTAATATTTGGCCTTGCTCTAGCCTTAATGTGCATAATTGGGGATATAAGCCTTGTTTAAGACAATTTGGGCAATGTCTTCTTCCAAGTTTTCAATGGGTCTTTCCACAATGCGGTTGACCTCTTTCCCATTTTTAAAGAAGATCATGGTGGGAACCTTTATGATGTTGAGTCCCTTTTCCTCACCCGTTGGACTTTTTTTGTAGTGCTCTTTCCTTCTGTCCAAAGCAATGATCTTTAATTGGTCCATGGGAAATTTGGCGGCTTCCAATATTTTTATGAACCTAGGGACCTCCCTTTTACTATCGCCGCACCAAGTGCCAAGGAACAATGTAACGTTGTAATCTTTCAATTTTTTTCTAAAGAGATGTACCAAGGTAGGGTCTACGGTGTAGTTTTGATATCCTTGCAGGTACCATGATTGGTAGGGAAGAGCTTCCAGATTTTTTAAATTGATTTCTCCTATTAAAAACCGGTTGCCGTTTTCCAAAATAATTTCTTGATGGTACGCCTGAGAAAGGCCTCGACCGGTGCATAGCATCAGCAGGACTGTAAAAATGATGGATTTCATGATTTTTCGATGTTTGGATTAGAATCGAAAATTGCATGAAAACTGGGCTTTAAACTGATTTTCTTGGTTGGAAATAGGGACTAGACCCCCGGTTGATTTTTTGTTTGTAAAGTGATACGATTTCTTCACGTGAAGAAACCCCCAGCTTTTTGTAGAGATTGTTGATGTGGGTTTTTACAGTGCTTAAACTAATGAATAGTTCAGCTGCTATTTCCTTGTTGCTCATATCTTGTAGAATATAATCCACAATATTCCGCTCTTGGGGGGTAAGCTGCTGTAAATTGGAGCGTACATTAGCCTGTAGTTTAATTTTTCGGGTGGCCAAAAAGTACATGTTGGCCAATATGGACAGAATCAATAAAATTTGCAAAATCCATTTCCACTGCCAAAAGCTGGATGCACCGGTGTTCGCCAATTGTTGGTCCAACCCGATTTCTGTGCGAAATTCCTCGGTGAAGCTTGTATTGGGATAGGTAGACTGTAATCGGTGGGAAAGGCCTTGGTAATATGGATTGGTCTGCAGGTCTTTGAGGTAATAACGATAGGTTTCGCTCCTTTTGTCCGATAAAAAATCATAGATATAAAGTTCCACCAAAGGCTCTCCGGAATTTTGTCCAAAATCTTGCAGGGTAGAAAACCATTTTTTTTCATTTAGGGCCCTATTGGCATCACTGTGATACTCCATAAAATTATAGGCCATTTCCTCTTTCAAGGCATTAACTTGCAATAACAGATCCGATTTTGGATTGGTGGAAGTGACCGAGCAGAGTGCTTGGTCATCAAAAGAGGGTGGAAAATAAAGCGTATCCCTGTTGTGCCCTATAAAAACAATACTTTGACTGTTGCTGCATTGTCCCAGAAAATGACGGGCTTCATCATCATTGGAGCAATTGTCCAGATGAATTCTATACATTCTGTTTTTATCTGGAAGATGGTTTCCGCTGAACCGAAAATTACCCAATGAGTCCACTTGGGTTTTTGCGATAATCTGGTTTACATAAATGCGGGATGCCTTTCGGTAGTCCTCCACCAAGGATAGGTAGATGTTCTGTCCTGGTTGGGCTTGCACTACTTTTCCCGAAAAGTGGTACTGTCCAAATAGTAAATTGGAACCCATCAGAAGTAAGGAAAAGACAAAAAACCGCATATTAAAATCAATAAACCTCAAAAATACAGGTTTTTATGTAACAAATGTTTTGATCTGTATACTAATAAGTATCATCAATCAAAATTTATACCATGAGTTTTTGGAGAGTGTTGTTGGCCATTCTTTTTCCACCCCTTTCGGTAATCGGAAAAGGTTGCGGCTCTTTTTTTATTGTGCTACTTTTGACGTTTTGTGGCTGGGTGCCCGGAGTTATAGGAGCCCTTGTCATTTTAAACAATACGAACTGAAAAGTATGAAAAACATTAAAGTTTTTATTTGCGCGCTGGCAGCTCTGGTTGCCTATTCCTGTAATTTTACTGAAGAAATCCATTTTGAAGAGGATGGTTCTGGAAAAATGTCCATCAACTTTGACGGTTCCGAACTCATGCAAATGGCAGGGGATGAAATGGCGAAGACCAATGAAAAACCTGTCGATAGTATTATTTCGTTCAAAGAATTATTGGAAGAAAAGCACGACAGTATAGCTGAGCTTACCCCGGAAGAGCAGGCCAAACTAAGGCGTTTGGAACACTTTAACCTGCATATGGTCATGAATGCTGAGGAAAAAGTCATGAAGTTCGACCTGTTTAGTGAATTTAAAGATGTAAGTCAGGTGAATGACGCTTTCAATGCTTTTCGGGAGGCAGGAATGCTGAATGCGGGCAAGGGCCAACAACAAGCCCCAATGGCAGGTTCTGACCAAGCCACAGAAGTCAATTACACCTTTAATGGAAACACCTTTTCCCGTAAGGCAACAATTATCGATGAAGAGTTGTTCCAACAGAGTTTGGATAGTTTGACTGGGGCCGAGATGTTCCTTTCAGGGTCTACCTATACAATTAAATATCATTTCCCCAAGAAAGTAAAGTCAACCAATTTGGAAGAGGCTACGTTTAGTGCCGATGGAAAAACACTCATCTACGAAATGTCGTTTTTAGACCTGATGAAGGACCCGACTGCTTTGGACCTTCAGGTAGAGCTGGAAAAATAGATTTCCACCCCAAGCCTTCGTATCTTTGCAGCATGAACAAAAAAGTAAAGGTTCAGGACCTTGGACATAAGGATTACAAGGAAACGTGGGATTACCAAGAAACACTTTTCAAGGATATAGTTGACCTAAAGGTCAAGAATAGAAGAGAAGGTGCCGACGTGGATACCCCCAACCATTTTTTGTTTGTGGAACACCCCCATGTCTATACCTTGGGCAAAAGCGGGGACATGGACAATCTGTTGGTGGATGAACAGGTGCTGAAAACAAAGGGGGCCACTTTTTATAAGATCAATAGGGGTGGAGATATTACCTATCACGGCCCTGGACAAGTAGTGGGCTACCCCATTCTGGATTTGGACAATTTTTTTACGGACATCCACAAATACCTTCGGTTTTTGGAAGAAATGGTGATTTTGACATTGGCCGAATATGGCCTAAAAGCCGAACGCTCTGAAGGGGAAACCGGTGTTTGGTTGGATGTGGGCACTCCCTTTGCCCGAAAGATATGTGCCATGGGCGTACGGGCCAGTAGATGGGTAACCATGCACGGCTTTGCCCTGAACGTCAACACGGACTTGGGCTATTTTGACCTTATGATTCCCTGTGGGATAAAGGATAAGGCTGTAACTTCCCTTAATGTGGAATTGGGTAAAAAGGAAGTGGATATGGAAGAGGTGAGGCAAAAACTGCTTAATCATTTTGTAACCCTTTTTAACGCGGAACTGGTAAAAGAAAAAACCGAGGCATGACCCCGGTTTTGTGCTCATCCGCTTAAGCTGGTCATAAGCTGTATGCTGTAAGTACAGAACTGGCCATTAATTTACCACTTTTATTATAGGATTCCTGTTTTACCATCCCTATGCCTTCGGCGATCCATACCCTTGAAGGCATGGTCTGGTTGGCCATTATCATTTTGGTACGTGTCTCACTGTAGATGACCAGACAGTTTTTAAATGTGCCAGCCGGAGTGGTCACTGTTTCTATTTTTTCCACTTTTCGGTTGATGGTCTCCACATTCATGTTCATGTTCATGGCGCCGCCCATTTTCATCTGTACGGTAACATTACCATCCGGAAGTTCCTGTCCCACCCCAAGATTACTGGGCAGTTCTATATCTGTTCCAGAGACTTCCACTTCCATTTCGCCCAATTGGTTCAACATTTGTTCGTTCATCAATGACTTAAAGTCAATTTTCACCTTATCCCCATCGCAGGTAACATTGTATTCAGAATCGTAAGTATTGCCCTTTTGGTCTTCCAATTGCATGACCATGGTTGCGGTAACATTGTCTCCCGACCCGTTTACATTGGTAACCTTGTAATTGATTTTTCCTTCTTCCTTTCCTTTTTTGTCATAGCTGGTATACTCAAAGTTTGCGCCATCCACCAAAGGATAATAGTGGCTACAGTTTGATTGCCCCAATACAATGCCCATGGAGAACATTACGGTGAGTAATGCAAAAAAATAGTGTTTCATGATGTTATGTTCTTATTGTTTTATGAATTCAACTCTTCTGTTCTGCGCCTTCCCATCTGGAGTGTTGTTATCTCCTACGGGCTCACTTTCCCCTTTTCCTTCCGAAGTCAATCGGTCTGCGGATACCCCATAGACAGATATCAGGGTGTTTCTTACAGCTTCGGCCCTGTTCTTGGATAGTGTTAAATTGCTTTCATCTGTGCCATCAGAATCTGTATGTCCCACAATTTTTAGTTTCATGGAAGATTCTTGGGCCAATACTTGGGATATTTGTAGAATAATCCCCATGGATTGGGGTTGAATGTTTGCAGACCCTACATCAAACAGGATGCCATTGGTTGAAACCTTGCCATCTGAAAGAAGTTTTCTGCGAAGATCCACCCCTCCTTCGGCCACTTTAAGGTTGGAAATAAAGATTTTTTCCTTTCCATCCTTTATCCCATTTACATTGAACTTAAGGGTAGTCAACTTGTTCTCTGGGACCAAACGGGGGATATCCACATATTTTTCTTCGTTTACCCAAAGTCGGAAACGGGCCTTGTTCACCGCAATGGAAATATGGGGCTGGTTGAGTACAGCCTGTCTTATATCGGCCCTTACCTCACTATTGATTGCCGTTCCCTCACCGTAGATATAGTTTTTTGCTCGTATTCCAAAAGCGGCATATTGGCCTACAGGAAGCCAAGCCTCAACATAATGGTTGCCTGCCTTAAAATTTTCATCATCACTCAAAGAAATCTCTATTCCTGCCGTGGATGATGTCTGGTTGTCCATACCGTGGGTCAACAAGTCGAACTCAATGGTGTATTCCTCGGGGAGGTTGGGCATATTGGGAATATAGTGAATGCCGTATCCGGGAATGAGTTCCATCCAGCGTTGTGGAGAATTGTCTATGGTAACCACTTCGCCGCTACCATTGGTGTTCCATTTGGAAGGGAAGTCACCTATAAAATCCTTGGAATAGTCATCAAAGAACATGAGTTTGTCTCCTGGTACGAAATCGAACTTACTGTAAACGGTGATGCTTTTGGTCTGTGGCACGTCTGATGAACCAGTATTGGTATTGTTTCCTGAATTGTTGCCTGTACTCGAGGGAGTGTTTCCAGTTTGAGGATTACCGGGTGCTTGATTTCCGCCAGAGCCTGGTTCCAGAATACTGTCCAGTGCTTGATCGGTCTTTTCGCTTGTTTCTTTTTCAACCCTTCGTTCAATGGTACGCTGAGCGGCTTTTTCAGCTTTCTTACCCAATTTTTTCAAGAATTGGGCATTCATGCTGGAGCCAATCATCAGTGCAATCAACAAACTGAAGATGGTTTTGCTTGAGGTTTTCATTACGGTTTACTTTAGTTAAGGTTTTTGAGCAAAATAATGCTATCCAAGATACTAAAAAAGCATTCTGCGGAAGGGTGAAAATGTGTAACTCGTCTAAACTAATGTATAAGCCGTAGTGAAGTTATTGTTAATTCATTTTATACACAATGAGTGAGTTTTCTTGGTCCTTGGCCACCAATTCCAATTTTTTGTCATTGTCCATGTCGGTAAGGTCAATAAGGGAGTTGCCAAAGACTGGGAAATTGGGAATGGGTTTTGCTTGGCTGTCAAATAAATATATTTTTTGGCTTTGTATATCGGTGACACTCACATAGATTTTGTCATGGATGTAGAAAATTTTGGGTTTGGAGTATACCCCCAAATCCAGCTCAACTTTTTTTCCTTTAATGCTGAGTACATTATCGTCCATGAACACCAAAGTGTTGCTTGTTGCGTACATGCCATGGTCATTGTTCAGATTAAAATTGGTGGCAGTTAGCTTTCCATTGGTATCTATTTGGTGGAGGACCCCTTTTTTGTTGGTCATGGAAATCTTGTTCTTATAAAGGAATGCTTCATTGTTGGAGAAATCTATCTTTTCGGCCACTTTTATCCGGTCTTTCCCGGTACGGTGCAAAATTTTAAGGGTTTGGTCCTCTAACTGAAATACCAAGTAATCTCTGTTGGATACCCTAAAATGTTTTGGAGTTGTAATGATGGGACTGGTTGCTTCGGTAAAGGTAAAGCCACCCACAATTTTTGCCTTGTTGTTGTACATATGTACTTTTCTTCCTTGGGTGATCACAAACCGATAGTCTTTTTTTCCATCATAATCGAAAACGGCCAGGGGATTTAGGTTGCCGCCTTCAAAATCTATTTTGAATGGAGGTACATCTTTACCGTTACGATCAATGATCATAAACTGGTTGCTTGTGCAAAAGGCCAATTGGAGTCGTCCGTTCTTGTAAATATCCACTTGTTGAATAGGGCCGCGAATCCTACTGTCCAGCTGTTTGGTCCAAAGCACTTTTCCTTCCGTGGAAACCAGATACAACACATTGTTTTGGTCCTGCACCACAATTTCCTGCTTATTGGTCCTATGGTTTTTCACAAATTGGGGGTCTATGGCAAGATCCGTATCAAGTTCAAGCGTAAAAAGAGGGGTAACTGTATTGCTGGTGACAGTTTTCCCTACTTTGGAAATCAATATGTTGAAATGTGCAAAATCACTGTCCGCCACTAGTTGTGTGGCAAAGGTAAATTCGTCTAAATCCGTTTTTTGGATGGGATCGGAAAGTTTGGTTGCTAATTCCTTATCGGCAAAAAAATCGATTCCATCACCCCCTGAAATAAAAAGTACACTGGACTCACTGGCCAATGGTGTCTTTGCGGTTTGGTAGATAGGGCTGTTGCTGAACGATGTACCACTGCTATGGTTGTTGATGATGGTCTGCAATGCCTCTTTGTCCTCGGAAAAAATAAAGCTATTTTCCAGAATGGTGTAAAAATTGGAATCAAAATCCGATACCAAGGGAGCAAACCCTTCGGACAGAAGATTTTTATTTTGCAGTTCGATGATTTCACTGCCCTGATAGGTTTGTGCCGAAGCTTTGTCCCTTTCCAAGAACTCGGTGAGACTTTCGGTGCCAAAGGAGTTGAGTAGCACCACCTTTTGATTGTTCAAATAAATTACGCCCACTTCTTCAATGGTGTTAAAGAGAGAGTCAACAGGCTTAGTTCTATCAAGATAGGTATTCTGGTTCTTGGCAAAAACCTGATAGTCATCAAAAGTATAGGACAGTATGGCTTGCGCATTCAATGGTGCAAAAAGAGGGGTTTTATTGGCCAATGGTGCTGTTCCTTTAAATAAATTGATGAAATTTTTGGTGGAATCGGGGGCCATGGCAATACCATTAAGGTTTACCTCGTCCGAGTTGGCGGTAAAGTCGAGCGATACCCATTCCGAAAAGGGCTTTGAAGCTTTATTTCCATTCTTTAGGGACAAAAGCGAAGGGTTTTCGTCCAGATTTATGAACAATGTAGCCGACTTATTG
This sequence comes from Flagellimonas alvinocaridis, assembly GCF_004916895.1. Lineage (GTDB taxonomy): Bacteria > Bacteroidota > Bacteroidia > Flavobacteriales > Flavobacteriaceae > Flagellimonas > Flagellimonas alvinocaridis. The sequence continues at coordinate 3,751 of NZ_SNTZ01000013.1, read as the reverse complement.
ATCGCTGATGTCGCATACAATTTCTCAAGGGTAGGGTTTACGGGATTTTCGTTTTTGGCCCGCACCATGTTTTCCATGAGCATTTGCGAGGAGCAGAGAGCTATTTTGCCATCACTGACCATGGCAAAGACTGCATAATCATCCAAGCTGTATTTGGTAATGTCCTTGCTTTCATAGGATAGGGTCTCAATAGTCTTGTTGGCCGCTTCATCCACGTTAAAGAAATTAGGGTTGTTTTCAGCAAGCAGCACAAAATCATAATTATCCTTGCCCACTTGATAAAATGCAAGAATACAAGGTTGGTCCGTGGAAACATATTTCATCCCGTCCATTTGGCCCAGGAGTTCCTTATAAACAGAGAATCCGTTGGTTTTTCCCAAAAAGGAATTGTTCTTTAGTTCGCTTTTAAAATTGGAAAGATTACTGACTTTAATAATTAAAGCTGGATTGGGAGGAAGGTGGCCCAATAATGATTCTTTGGTCTTCACCTCGGTTTTGCAGGATAGGATAAAAAAAGGGAGCAAGCAAATAAGTACCTTAAGTCTCATTTTTGAAGTTTAAAACAAAGTTAGGATTTTTAAATATCCAGCGTTAATTGTTCTGGAAGCTGTCTGAAGCTTTTTCTGTGATATTTTGTCAAACCATATTTTTTTATGGCTTCCCGATGTTCCTTGGTCGGATAGCCCTTGTTCTTTTTCCAATTGTACATGGGGAATTCTTCATGTATGGCGGCCATATACGCATCCCTGTAAGTTTTGGCCAATATAGATGCAGCTGCAATGCTCATGAATTTTCCATCACCTTTAATGATGCACTCATGTGAAATGGATGGGTAGGGTTTGAAACGATTTCCATCCACCAAAATAAAATCAGGTTTGTGGTGCATATCATCCAAGGCTCGGTGCATGGCCAAAAAAGAAGCGTTGAGGATATTGATCTCATCAATCTCATCTTGAAAAACATGGCAAACAGAAAAAGATACTGCTTCTTTTTCCAAAATGGGCCTTAGGATATCCCTTTTGGCCTCGGAGAGCTGTTTGGAGTCATTCAGGAGGGTATTCTTAAAATCATCAGGTAGAATAATGGCGGCTGCGGTTACCGGTCCAGCCAAGCAGCCTCGTCCTGCCTCATCGGTTCCAGCTTCATTGGGATACTTATATAGGGTTTTAAGCATGTTACTCAATATATGGGAAAGATAATAGCTTGGGAGGGTAATGCCAAATTTTGGCTGTTAACCCACTCTCCAGCATCTGCCACAACCAAACTTTTCACATTTCTTTAGAAACAAAACGTATACCTTTGCCAGACCAAAACCATGGAATGAGATTTCTATTTTTTGCACTGCTCTTTTTTTTGGGACAAGCTCTCTTTGCACAACAGGACTCATTGCCTCCACAAAAAGAAGCAGATTCCTTGAGGATTGTCAAGAAAGATTCTTTGGAACTACAAAAAGTGGATTCGTTGAAGGTAACGGAAATGGATTCCCTAAAGATAAAACCAAAAGATTCGATAAAGCCATCAGGAATTGATAAGCGGGAGAGGTTTGTTAGGATGCAAAAGAAGATTGAAGAGGAAGATTCGGTTTTCATTGAAGACTATAAAATTATATCTTATCTAAGGGATACTACCTTTTTAGATACTACACTTACCATAAATAAGGAGTACAAATACAATTATATCCGCCAAGACGATTTTGAGTTGATGCCCTTTTCCAATATGGGACAACCCTATAATGTACTAGGCAGAACTTTTACGGAAAACCCATATTATCCCCGTTTGGGAGCAACGGCCAAACACGCCCGGTACTTTGAGGTAGAGGACATTATGTATTACCATGTTCCTACCCCAATGACAGAACTGATGTTTAAAACCTCCATGGAGCAGGGACAATTTTTAGACGCCTTGCTAACATTCAATCTGTCCAAGAGGTTTAATGCATCCTTGGCCTATAATGGATTTAGGTCTCTAGGGAAGTATAGATTTGATCAGGCCCAATCAGGAAATTTCAGGGCTACCTTTAATTATTCAACCCAAAATGGTAGATATGGGTTGCGAGGTCATATTGCAGCGCAGGAAATAGAGGCGGATGAAAATGGAGGCCTATTGAACAGGGAACAGTTTGAAGGGGAACTGGACGATTTTCAGGATAGGTCAAAAATAGATGTCAGGTACACGAATGCAGGTAATAGGATTTTAGGGAAACGGTATTTCTTTGACCATAGGTACAAATTGGTGAACAGTCCAAAGGATTCTCTTGACAAGGACCCAACAACACTTACCATTGGCCATGAATTTACATACGAAACAAAATTGTTCGACTTTAACCAATCGGCCCAGAATGATGCCTTTGGGGATGACCCATTTTTAGTGCCTATAGAGGACAGGGCCAGGTTGAAGACCATGTTCAATAAAGGTAGTGTGGAATTCTCCAATAGAACTTTGGGAAAACTTACAGGAAGCGCAAGTCTATATAACTACAACTATTACTTCAATAGTATTTTAATAACGGAAGAAGGAACCATTCAGAATAAACTGGACGGACAAGAAATAACGGTTGGAGGAGCGTATTCCAAAAGAATTGGACCACTGTCGTTAAAAGGAGAGTTGGATTATACTGTAGCAGGCGATCTTACAGGCAACAGATTGAATGCCATGGTGGATTATAAATTGAACGAGAGCACTTCAATTATGGGAGGCATCCATATTTCATCCCGAATGCCAGATTTTAATTATCTGTTGTACCAAAGTGATTACAGAAACTACAATTGGCAGAATACAGATACTTTTGAAAAGCAACAAGTGAAAAGCATAAAGGCAGGTTTCAATTCAAAACTATTGGGTAGACTGGAAGGGGAGTACAGTATGATGGACAACTATACCTACTTTTCATCTACCGCTACGCAAGAACAGATTGATAATGGTCAGGGAACTGCTTTTGTGAAACCCTTTCAAGAGTCCTCAACCATAAACCATTTAAGGGCAAAGTACACCAAGGAGTTTAAATGGAGGAAATGGGCATTGGCCAATACGGTATTGTACCAAGAAGTCACACAAGACAATCAAGTACTTAATCTTCCCCAATTGGTCACTAGAAATTCCTTGTATTTTTCGAGTAATGTATTTAAAAAAGCCATGTTTCTACAGACCGGGGTAACCTTTAAGTACTTTACTTCTTATAATATGAATGCATACAACCCATTGCTGGGTGAATTTTACATTCAGAACAATGAAGAATTGGGAGGATATCCGTTGCTTGATCTATTTATTAATGCCAAGGTCAGGCAAACACGAATATATTTAAAGGCGGAGCACCTTAATTCCATCTTTTCAGGGCCCAATTATTATTCGGCGCCTAACTATCCATACCGAGACTTTGTTATCCGTTTTGGATTGGTTTGGAACTTCTTTTCATAAAAGAAAAAATAATTTTCAGAGAGGGTCTCTGAAAAACAGCAGCTTACATTTTTAACGCATTTTTTTGAAAAAAAATACAGCAAAACATTTTGTGGAGAAGAAATAACCTTCTTATATTTGCACCCGCTTAGCTGATAAGGCAAGGCGCTTCGGGAGGGCCGAGAGGTGTTTTCCCGGGGAAAAAGAGTGAAGAAGTTCATATACATATTGTAACGACAGCGTAAAGAGAATTAAGAACCATTTTGATGCGGGGACTCTGGTTTCCGGGTGTCGGACAGACATTCAAGGAAATACAATGAAGAGTTTGATCCTGGCTCAGGATGAACGCTAGCGGCAG
>NZ_SNTZ01000086.1 GCF_004916895.1 Flagellimonas alvinocaridis | reverse complement strand
GGTTAAGAAATTTTTGAACTATGATTTATACTTAATATTCAGACCCTGCGGCCGTATTAAAAAAAAAATTTCAAGGAATTCAAATTTATMAATTGAAAKWTTTTTMTTCTTTCAAACCCATATTTATGCTTATTTTGACYTAAMKMCAAAGGTTTTTTATTTTGARTCATTCTATCTATTCAAGCAATAARCAAYGATCCAAAAGTTCWTACTCATGGAATTYTTGGGCTTAGTTTAGGGTTTTTATTGAATCRTTGTGGTTCTAGTATGAATCTSAGGTTTTAATTGATTCAWARGGTCTTAACAAGAGAATTCCTATCAATAATAAATAAAAAAAGAGWAAAACTGCATKATGCACAAAWAAGAATCGAAGAAAAAAAAAATAGGAAAAAAGAGAMTTCAAGAGGCCTGTAAGGATCAAGATAAARACAACCGAGCCAACTTGATATTTTGGCAT
>NZ_SNTZ01000085.1 GCF_004916895.1 Flagellimonas alvinocaridis | reverse complement strand
GATATATCCATATATCTATATATTTATGAGATGATAAAATATGGCAAAAACTATACCAAAARTGGGTTCGCGTAGGAATGGACGTATTGGTTCACGTAAGAATACACGTAGAATACYAAAGGGAGKTATTCATGTTCAAGCAARTTTCAATAATACMATTGTGACTGTTACAGATGTAAGAGGYCGGGTGGTTTCTTGGTCTTCGGCYRRTACTTGTGGATTTMRRGGTACAAGAAGAGGGACACCTTTTGCTGCYCAAACGGCAGCTGGAAATGCTATTCGTACAGTAGTCGATCAAGGTATGCAACGAGCAGAAGTCATGATAAAAGGMCCCGGTCTCGGAAGAGATGCAGCATTACGGGCTATTCGTCGAAGTGGTATATTATTAACTTTCGTACGGGATGTAACTCCTATGCCACATAATGGCTGTAGACCTCCTAAAAAAAGACGTGTATAAA
>NZ_SNTZ01000084.1 GCF_004916895.1 Flagellimonas alvinocaridis | reverse complement strand
ACCAACTAAATCACATAATATCCTCAGTTCTTTTCTCTTTTTTGAGGTTCAAAAATTGTAACCAATTCCATATAAATCTCTTTAGTTTCCTAACTAATGTATTTATCTTATTATTAATCAAGGRTKGATTATATAGCTAGAACGACCCTCACAAATWGCAAATAYTAATTTGTTAAGAATTAATCGGATTGAAGCTATAGCGTCATCGTTCGCTGGAATCGAAATATCTCCAAGATCGGGGTCACAATTTGTATCGATTAAACAAATTGTTKGAWTTMCCAAAGTARTACATTCTCGAAGAGCTGTATATTCTTCGTGCTGATCAACAATGATTACAATATCRGGTAMCCCCGTCATATATTTAATCCCGCCCAGATATGTTTGYAAGTGAGATAATTGTCTTTTCAACATAGCTGCATCTCTTTTCGGAAGACGATTAAATCTGCCCATCTTTTGTTC
>NZ_SNTZ01000081.1 GCF_004916895.1 Flagellimonas alvinocaridis | reverse complement strand
TTTCGAAAAAAAGAATCAATTTCTTTATGCTTGTTCCAGAAGTATAAAGCGTTCCATCTGTTCCTGAATAGCTRCTTTCAAAAGGGCTTCTGCTTCTGCGTTRAATGTWTTGCTAGAAGATRTGATTTCTTSGAACTGGGGTTTATTAGTTCTTAAGTAAGTACGTAACTCAACAAGAAATTTCCTTACCTGTCCAATTTCTAATGAATCAAGATAACCRTTTGTTCCGGTATAAATAGTCATTATCTGWTCTTCYACCGTAAGAGGAGCKGMTTGRGATTGTTTRAGTAATTCRCGTAATCGTTGACCTCTTGCCAATTGATTCTGAGTAGCTTTATCRAGATCAGAAGCGAATTGYGCAAAGGCTTCTAATTCYGCRAATTGTGCYAATTCCAATTTTAATTTRCCGGCTACTTGTTTCATAGCTTTAATYTGAGCTGCCGATCCKACTCTRGAAACRGAAATACCCA
>NZ_SNTZ01000080.1 GCF_004916895.1 Flagellimonas alvinocaridis | reverse complement strand
GAGAATTAATATGAGTAAGGTTGCACATATTGTTATATATGCATGTGTCCAATTATTCTATATAGTAAGTGATTTGRTGTGTAGAGTTCGGGTTACACACGAAAGATCGGATCGCTGGTTTTTATAGTTTATAATTTACCATCCACAACTTTAGATGGAAATGGACAWCCATYGRTAGAGTTGTAGCACASAGTTKTAGTAGGTYTGTCTTRACTACRKGRAACGGTTGAGTTYMRACTCTTTGTGCTAGTATACTYKSWGTATATTGAACAKGATCAAAGTGGTATTATTTTATGGTAYTGACCGGAATAAAATAATTATACCTMAKGAATTATTATGATTACTTATCCTCTTAATCTCAAGATTATTTTCGATACACATATTTATAATGTATACTGCTTTGACTTGCAATGGGTGAGATTAATAGTGGTCAATAAACCCGTACGTTGGGCAGTAACATTATTTATATGAT
>NZ_SNTZ01000012.1 GCF_004916895.1 Flagellimonas alvinocaridis | reverse complement strand
AACCGTCACCGATGAGTCCCATCCCTCCGACACCACCCTTGACGGGGACACCACCACCGACCTTTCCGGCTGTGTGCCCAACATCAACATACTGAAGACCGGTACCGTGGACGCCAACTGTGCCAACATCGACTATGTCCTGACCGTGAACAACAACGGTAGTCAGGACCTGGAGAACGTGGTGGTCAGCGACCCCCTGATGCCCGTGCCCGCACTGCCGGATTCCGGGGACAACGGCGTGGCCGGGGTCATGGAGATCGGCGAGATATGGGTCTTTACAGCTTCCTACGCCATAACCGCACTGGACCTGACCAACGGACAGGTGGACAACCGCGCAACCGTCGATGCCAACGTGCTGGGACTGCCCGCCGTCACCGTCACCGATGAGTCCCATCCCTTTGACACCACGCTCGACGGGGACACCACAACCGACCTCTCCGGGTGCGTGCCCAACATCAACATCATCAAGACCGGTACCGTGGACGCCAACTGTGCCCACATCGACTATGTCCTGACCGTCAACAACAACGGCAGCCAGGATCTGGAGAACATCGTGGTCAGCGACCCCTTGATGCCCGTGCCCGCACTGCCGGATTCCGGGGACCTTGACAACGACAACGTCCTGGACATCGGCGAGATATGGGTCTTTACAGCATCCTACGCCATAACCGCATTGGACCTGACCAACGGACAGGTGGACAACCGCGCAATCGTCGATGCCAACGTGCTGGGGCTGCCCGTCGTCACCGTCACCGATGAGTCCCATCCCTCCGACACCACCCTTGATGGGGACACCACTACCGACCTCTCCGGCTGTGTGCCAAGAATTGCGTTGATTAAACAAGGTATTTCCAAAGGTCCTTTGGGTAATGATGGAGGTTGTACCAGTATTGCCTACACTTTTTTAGTAACCAATGAAAGTGAAAGTGGTGCTCCCTTAGAAAATATTAGTATCACTGATTCCAAATTAAATGCTGGTGACATTACTCTTTTTAGTAAAGATGGTGGAAATCAAGACAATCTCTTAGAGCTGGGTGAAACTTGGGTCTATACGGCAAACTATGTGTTGACCGCAGAAGACATAACCCTTGGTGAAGTGGAAAACACGGCACATGTAACTGCCTCTGAACCTAATCTTGGTATTGTGGTTGAAGACGATTCTGACTTTGAAAATGTGGACGAAGACCGCTCCACGGTCACCGATATTTCCGAATGCGCGCCCAAAATAGCCTTGGTCAAAACCGGGGTGGCCAAGAATGGTGAGGGAGAAGAAGGAGGTTGCGCCTTTATTGACTATACCTTTACGGTCTCCAACGAGAGCACCAAAGGCCAAGTCTTGGAAAATATTATCATTACGGACCAAGACCTTCCTATTGTATTAGACAATAATTTTCCGCCCACCTCTGGTGATGTCGGCAATGACGGTCTTTTGGGCCCCGATGAAATCTGGGTGTACGAAAATATAGAATATCAACTTACCACAGATGACCGTCTTGCCGGGCAAGTGGAAAACACGGCCATAGTCACGGCCACCATGGAAGGCTTCGCGGAAATTACCGTGGAGGATACCTCGGATTTTGAAAACACTTTGGAAGACAGGCCTACCGTTACCTTGCTTGGGGATTGCGAACCCCGCATTGCCCTTATTAAAGAAGGAGTGGTCAATGCAGACTGTTCAGCCATCGATTATACCTTTACATTAACCATTGAAAGCACTACAAATGAAAGTTTTGAAAATGTGGTGGTCACTGATTTGGACCTGCCCTTGGTGATCCAAGGCCCCCAAGGCGATGGTAACTTTATGGGTATCTTTGAACCTGGTGAAACATGGACCTACACCGCCACCCAGCCCATAAGTCCTGACGATATTAATTTTGGTTGCTTCCACAACCAGGCACAAGTCATCGCCAATGTATTGGCCTACCCGGATTATATGGTACAGGACCTTTCGGATGATGATAGCCCCGATGAAGACGATGTCACCGAAGTGGACCTGAGTTCTTGCCAAAACCCAGCTGTTGGCTTGATCAAAGAGGCAGAACTGTTGGACATTAACAATGATAACTGCCCCGAGAGTGTGAGCTATACCTTTACCGTGACCAATACGGGAGATGTGGCTTTGCACCAAGCCTTCTTGAACGATGATATGCTGAACGGTGAGGTCCCCGGCCCTACCCCGGAGAGTGATGACGGCGGGGACGGTATTCTTTCCGTAGGGGAAAGCTGGACCTACCAAGCCATTTACAATATTGTCCAATCGGATATCGATAATGGTTTTGTGGAGAACACCGCTACCGTGACCCTATCCAATCTTTGTAATACTGCACAGGTAGCCGACACCTCTGATGACAACTCGAATACGGAGAACGACCCCACCAACATCACCATCCCCAACGATGCCTGTACGGATGGCAATGCGAGCATTGGCCTCATCAAAACAGGAGCAGTTCAGGATGCCAACCAAGACAACTGCCCTGAAAGCATCTTCTATACCTTTACTGTGACCAATAATGGGGACATTGATCTAGATACCGTGAATCTTATGGATGATGCCTTGGGTGGAAATATCCCTGGCCCAATCCCGGGAACCGATGAAAACGAAGATGGGGTACTTTCCCCCAACGAATCCTGGATCTATGAATTCATATATGAATTGGTCCAAGAAGACATTGATGCTGGGTTTAAGGAAAATCAGGCCACTGTCTCTGCGGAACCTCTTGGGTTGGACATTACAATACAGGATGATTCCGATGACAATAGCTTGTTGGAGAATGATATAACCAATACCACCGTGCCCAATAATGCCTGTACCGATGGGGCTCCCAGCATAGGATTGGACAAATCTGGACAGTTGGCGGACATCAACTCGGACGGATGTAGTGAAAGTATCCTCTACACCTTTACTGTGACCAATACGGGAGAACTCGATCTGGAAAATGTAATCGTGGAAGATGACAAGTTGAATGGTACGGTAAACGGGCCCACCGAGGGAAGTGATCTTGGGGAAGACGGTATGCTCTCCGTTGGCGAAAGCTGGACCTATCAAGCCCTGTATGCCATAAAACCAGCCGATGTTTCCAATGGTTTTGTGAACAATACAGCTTCCGTTTCGGCCAACCCAGTGGGATTGCAAGCAAACGTTTCGCAGAATGCTTCCGCAAATACCATGGTGCCCAACGATGCCTGTACCAACGGTTCGGCGGGAATAGGACTGATCAAGGAAAGTGAACTGGCTGATGCAAAAGGGGGCGGATGTACTGATTCCATTATCTATACGTTCACGGTATCCAATACCGGCGAAGTTGACTTAGAGGAACTCTTCTTGGAAGATGAAAAACTAGGGGGTTACATTGTTGGCCCAGTACCCGCAACGGACAATGGAAACGATGGCATATTGTCCATTGGGGAAAGCTGGACGTTCAGGGTCACTTACTCGCTTACCCAACAAGATATCGACAATGGCTCGGTGACCAACCAAGCTATGGTTTCAGCCCAACCCGTAGGGTTTGAAGTACAGATCATTGATCAATCCGATGATGATAGCTTTGATGAAGACCAGCAGACCGTCACCACAGTCCCCAGTGATGCTTGTCCCAGCGAGGGAACTGACCCTGACTTCGAGATTTACACCGGAATTACCCCCAATGGGGATGGCATCAACGATTATTTCAGAATTGATGGTATTGAAGCTTATCCCAATAATTCCCTCAGAATTTTCAACAGATGGGGCGCCTTGGTGTATGAGGCCGAAGGATACGGTATAGGCAACCAGGTTTTCACAGGGGTTTCTGAAGGTCAGGCCACCATCATGAAAGACAAGAGTCTTCCAAGCGGCACCTACTTCTATATTCTGGAATTTCAAACTGAAAATCCAGGTCAAGCCAATTATTCAGGATACCTCTACATCAATCGAGATTAATGCAAGCAACCTATTATTCAATGAAGTCATTGTTCAGAACACTATTTGTGAGAGGGTATTTAATAGAGTTGATATTTATACTGACCTTGGGTATGTATAAAGCCCAAGGTCAACAAGACCCCCAATACACACAATATATGTACAATACCCAGATTGTAAACCCTGCATATGCAGGCTCCAGGGAAGTCCTTAGCATGGGAATACTCGGTAGGATGCAATGGGTAAATCTGGAAGGAGCCCCACGCACAGGGACTTTTACCATGAATACACCCATAGGAGCACTTCAGAATATGGGTCTAGGTCTTTCCATTGTTTACGATCAAATTGGTCCTGCAACGGAATCCAACATAAATGTGGATTACTCCTACTCTGTTCAATTGGACAAGCATGATATAAGCAAACTTTCCTTCGGGTTAAAGGCAGGAATAGATCTTTTGGATGTGGACTATGAAAAATTGAATCTTGAAAACCCCAATGACCCCTTGTTTCAAAACACAGTGGACAATAAAATCCAACCACAAATTGGTGCCGGTATTTATTACCACACCCAAAAATTTTATGCAGGGTTTTCGGTTCCCAATTTTTTGAATTCAAAACACTTTGATGCGGGTTCTTTGGAAAATCAAGATTTGGAAAATATAGCCATTGAGCGATTGCATTATTTTTTTATCACAGGGTATGTATTTGACCTCTCCCCTAACCTAAAATTTAAACCAGCAACCATGGTCAAATTTGTAAGTGGTTCCCCTTTACAATGGGATATGTCAGCCAATTTTATGATCAATGAAAAGTTTATCCTCGGAGGTTCTTACCGATGGAATTCATCCATAAGTGCGTTGGCCGGATTCCAAATATCACAATCAGTGTTTATTGGCTTGGCCTATGACTATGATTCAACCCAAGTCAAAGATTACACCAGTGGATCTTACGAGGCTATGGTCCGTTTTGACATTTTCCATAAAACAGATAAGGTACTAACACCCCGATTTTTTTAAACATTAAGTTTATATGCACCACAGAACCATTATTATAGCTCTAATTTTCATTTTTTTTACTTCAATCACCAAAGCCCAAAACAGTATAATAAAAAAAGCCAATGAAGACTTTGATTCCTACTACTTTATCGATGCACGGGAAATATATCTGAATATTGTGGACGACGGGTATGAATCCCCACAGGTGCTAAAAAAACTGGGAGACACCTACTATTTCAATGGAGAATACGAGGATGCGGTAAAATGGTATCAAAAGCTGATGGAAAAATATCCTAACGACATTGATCCCATTTACTATTATCGTACAGCACAGAGTTTAAAAAGTACTGGAGAATACCAATCCTCAAAGAAGATGATGGGGAAATTTGCCGGTCTATCTGCCAATACAGAAATCGCAAAAAACTTTATGAAGGACTACCCTGCTTTGGATAGTCTTGTTGGTTTTAAATCCAGTAATTTTGAAGTGGACAATATTACCGGACTGTTGACCAGTTCGGATTTTTCACCATCATTTTATGGCAACAAGATTGTATTTTCCTCATCTTCAGGAAGAACAGAAGGAGATGACATACATAAATGGACCGGGCTTCCCTACCTAGATCTTTTTGAAGCAGAAATTGATGAGGATTGGAGACTAACCCACCCCAAACCCCTTGAAGGTGAAATAAACACCCCATATCATGAGTCCAATGCGGCTTTCACCAAAGATGGAAAAACGGTCTACTTTACCCGTAACAATTATCATAATGGCAGAAAGCAAAAGAACAAGGAAAAATTGGTGAGTCTTAAAATCTATCAAGCCACTAAAACGGAGGCTGGTATATGGGAGAACATTATTGAACTTCCCTTTAACAACGATTCCTATTCCGTGGCACATCCGGCCCTATCCCCTGACGAAAAGCGTCTTTATTTTTCTTCAGATATGGAAGGTACCCAAGGTGAATCTGATATTTGGTATGTGGAAATAAAAGAAGACGGTTCCTTTGGCGCCCCAATAAATATGGGTCCGGAAATCAATACCGAAGCTAGGGAATGTTTCCCATTTGTTGGAAAAAATAACAATCTCTATTTCTCAAGCGACGGCCATTTAGGATTGGGTGGTCTCGATGTTTTTGTGGTTTCCCTGGATCCCGAAGGTGAATTTGATGAAGTGACCAACCTGAAAAAACCCATCAATTCCAACAAAGATGATTTTGGGTTTATTCTCAAGGAAGATAAAAAGATTGGCTATTTAGCTTCAAATAGAGATGGTGATGGTGGCAGTAGCGCAGATGACATCTACCGCGTTTGGGAAAGTTGTGGACTGATTGTAATCCAAGGAGCCATTTCAGATGCCAAAACTGGAAAACCTCTTAATGGCGCTGTAGTAAAACTCTTGAACAAGAATAACGATACCATAACCAAAACGACTACAGATAGTAGTGGCAACTATGTTTTTAAAGGGGTAGTTGATTGTAGCAAAAAATATACTGTCTATGCAGAATACAAAGACTATGCAATCAAAAAGAAAAGTACGGTCACCCCTCGAGGATCGCATACCGAACAAATGGACTTGGAGCTTACCCCTCCTGAATGCCCAATTGATGATTTAGGATGCAGACTAACGCTACAACCCATCTATTTTGATTATGGAAAGTCTATTATCAGATCAGATGCAGAAGTGGAGTTGGCCAAAATTCTTCAGGCAATGAAACAATATCCAGAACTATCCATCCACATTGAGTCCCACACCGATTCACGATCAAGCGATAATTTTAATCTTAAATTGTCCGAAAGACGTGCCCAAGCAACACTACAATGGTTAGTGGAAAAAGGTATAGATCGCAGACGACTTTCAGCCAAAGGGTATGGAGAAACGCAACTGTTAAACAATTGCTCCAACGGTGTTAGATGCTCCGAAGAAGACCACCAACTTAATAGGAGGTCTATGTTCATTATTCAAGAATAAATTTCTTTCTATTTAAATATCAGATAGTTAAGTCTAAAATTATTTTTTGGCACGCTGCTTGATACTGTATTGGTGGATGTAAATAGGTACATCTAGAACATAAAACCTTGTAGTATGAAAAAGTTAGTACTCTTTATAGCAGCGATCGCTTTCGGTACACTAGGTACCCAAGCCGCCAAAATGGAAGATAACGTTGTTGCCACAACAACATATCGATATGGAAACTCATTCATCTTTGTAGAAGATGGGGTAACTTTTTCTGTTTACCCAGATGGAGAGTTCGATTTTTACATGGATAATAGAGTCAATGTTGGTGTTGGAGCCCGAATAGGAAATGTGGGCATTACCTTTAACTCAGGATATAATTATGATCCCTTTGTTCAATATGATGATTATGGAGCCGTAATCCAAGTGGAGAATATTCCTGTCTTTTATGACTACTATGGCAGGGTATCCCAAATAGGCAGTGTAGACATTTGGTACAATAACGGAAGGGTTCGTCGTGTAGGCGGTCTACATGTTTACTATAATGGTAGTGTATTTAGCCATTATACTGGTTTCATCAACATTTACAACAGACATTATGTATACCGTCCTTTCCATAGATACTTTGCTAGACCTGGAATTGGGTTCTGCACCGTGTATTCCAGACCATATAGAAGGTACTACAGCCCCATTAGATATTCTTACTATGCGCCTTATAGAAACAATTACAGAAGGTCCTATGCAAAAATTGGAAAATCGTATAGGGACTATGACTTGCACAGAAGGGATAGGGTTTATAGAAATGATAAAAGAGTCATAGCAAGAGACAATGGTAGTATTAGACGCGGTTATGCAGGAAGAAGCAATTACGATGTGGCCCAGAACAATTATAGAAAGACAAGTCCTGCATCACGCTCCCAAAGTACTGCTAAAAGGCAGGTGGCTCCAAAAAGGACCGTGAATCAAGGAACTTATAGAAAAGCCAGTGGTGTATCTAGAAGTAATAGTGATAGAACTGTGACCCAAAAACAAGTGACTCGGACTCCTAACCGGAAAACCGTGACGCAACGACAGGTCACTTCTACCCCAAATCGTAAAACGGTCACTAGAACTACTACGAGCACATATAAAAAGCCTCAAGCTCGAAGCAGTTCCAATAGAGCTGATGTAAGCCGAAGCAGTGCATCAAGAAAAACGGTTTCCCGCAGTACCAAAAGCAATACGGTAAGAAAAAGTACGGGCAACACAAATTATAGAAAAAGTAGCGCTTCAAGGACTTCCAGAAGTTCCAGAAAGCAATAAAGATAGTTTTTAGGTTGGTTAGTTGTTAACCCCGTAGTTGGATTTATCCGCTACGGGGTTTTTCTTTTGAGTAATTTAAATTACTCCTGTCTTTTTTTCAACCATTTGGAAAGTACCCCGGAAACGTCCTCAGAAATATCAAACCGATATAGGATACCAACATACATAACAATAATTAATGTAGATTTTAAAAGGATGTTGATAATAGGATGAAACGAAAACTGTAACATGTTGAACAACACCATTAGAAAAACAAGAGTGACAAAAACCTTGAAAGTAGCCCCTGTGAAGGGTAAAAAACCAAACTTTTGTTTTACAAACACCAATTTTATCACATTGAAAACAAAAATGGAGGCAAAACTGGCAATTGCCGCTCCTACCATACCCCATTTGGGGATGAGCAGATAATTTAAAAGTATCGTCAAGGCAGCCAAACACACGCCAAATACCAAAACGGTTCTGTAGTACTTTGAATTGTACAGAATAGAAGTGTTGTTCCCCAAAAGCGAATCAAAGACTTTTGCCAAGCCAATTAAGAAAACAATGGTCAAACCCGTGCGATACGTTTCTGGAAGCAATAAATAAAGGTCGTTTAGATTTAAGATAATAAGGACAAACAAAATTCCAGAAGCAATAAAAAGTGTCAGCGAAGTTTTTTGATAGAGCTTTTTAAGTCCTTGGGAATCATTGGAGTTCAATAAAGCTGCAGTCAGCGGATAGGTTATTTGCTGCATCGCCCTAGAGGGAACGATAATTACCGTAGCAATATAAACCGCAACCCCATAGTAGGCCACATTCTCTATACTGATGAACTGATTTAGCATCACCTTATCTATTTCCAATAAAATCAATGATGCCGATCCTCCCAAAATAATCAAAAAGGAATAGGAAAGTAATTCTTTGGTATTTGACGGAAACTTAAAATCGAGCCGCGGAAATCTTAGGCTGTAAGCATAAATTTTGATGATTACGGTTCTTAAAACATAAACTCCCACCAAACCATTAAAAAATAGGTCCAACGATATCATCTCAAAATATAAAAGGATTAAGAGAATGGAAGCTCCGATACGACCAAACACCTCCTTCATAAAATTTCCAAACACCGATTTTAAATGCACCTTACACCATGCATAAAAAATTTCGAAGTATCCCATGGACAATCCTACGACAAATACATACCAAAGATAATTTCCTACCATTGGGTTTACTTGTGACACCAGGTTGGCCAAAGGTTTGTGCCAAAAAATGCTTGCCAAGGTCACAGGTACAATACCCAGCAATGGCACAAACAACATTAAGGTCAGAAAGGCATCTTTTTCGGAATCCTTGTAATGACTGTAAAACTTCACCATGGTATTATGGACCCCAAAAGCCATCAAAGGCATTAATATTGCCCCCGAAGCCAATATAAAGGTTACCAATCCGTAGTATTCATCAGGTAAAATCTTGGTATATAGGAACAAGGTATTAACAGCACCGAATAGAAAACCCAAGTAGGTTACTACAACATTTTGAATGGATTGTTTTAAAACTATTCCCATTAAATGAATTTTGCTAGTGCTTCGGTCAAGGCCCTTCGGTGAAATTGAGCTACGTGGTCAGATTTACACTGCAATGTTCCTTTTTGGTATTGGCCAAACCAATCCAAAAGTACATTTTTTAAGTCGACCGATTCTGAATGGGTAAAAACCTTTCCCGCATTGGTATTGGTTACCATTAGCCCTGCCTCCCATTCTTCCGGTCCTATGGCCAAAATAGGGCGTTTGGCATTTAAATATTCAAAAAGTTTTCCAGGAATGATGCCTTTGGTCTCCTCCGAATCAATTTCCAACAACAACAAAACCTGGGATTTTTGCTGAACCTCCAAAACTTTGTCATGGGAAATATATCCCATTTGTTGTACATGTGCATCCAATCCAAAATCATGAATCGATTTTAATACTTCTTCTCCCACTACTCCGGCCAATTGAATTTTTAAAGCTTTATTAAACGCTTCGTTGGTGAGGATCAAATCATGTAACACTTCCCATAAAACCACAGGATTGCGTCCGGTAAGCAAAGAGCCGATATGTGAAATTGTAAATTTCGAATCCTGTGCTGTTGGCTCTAAGGTTTCATCAAAACCATTGGTTATCAATTTAATGGGTTTATCGGTGATAGTTTCAAACTCTTGCTTTGTAGTGTTGCTCGTGACAATGATTTTATCCGCTACGTTAAGCACCCTTTTCTCCAACTCCTTATGCTTTCTTGCGGATGATGGCGATAACCTAAGTTTTTTATGATAACCAATCGAGGTCCATGGATCTCTAAAATCTGCAATCCATTGAATGGCATATTTTTGTTTTAATCCCAGCCCTATCAGATGTAAACTATGCGGAGGACCAGTGGTAATCACTGTTTTTATACCTTCATCCGAAATAATTTTTGCCAAATAGGAAATAGATGGTTTTACCCAAAGTTTACGAGCATCCGGAATAAAAAAATTACCTCGAACCCACAACAGCAGCTTTTCCAAAAAAGTTGGGTCTTTTTCTTGAATGATTCCGGAACTGATGGTCTTGGTCTTTTTTTTGGATAAAAATCCTGCCCACCCATAGGGCTCCTGAATGGGCTTTTTTAAGACTTTGATGTCCTTAGGGACTTCATCCACAAGCTTCTTGTCCGTAATTGGGTAACTGGGATTTTCAGGAACATAGATTATGGGTTCAATACCAAACTCGGGAAGGTATTTCACAAATTTTAGCCATCGTTGTACGCCTGGTCCCCCAGCAGGAGGCCAATAGTATGCTATGACCAAAACTTTTTGCATTAGGATTCCTTGGTTTTCTTGGGCACAAATGTGTAGCTGACGCCACCAACGATAATCAGCCCCAGCAAAATACAAGCGGCTAGGCTAATTTGACTTCCTGTTTCCACTACTTTGGGTTCAAACTTAAATTCGATTTCGTGGGTTCCCGCCGGCACTTTCATCCCTCGCAGTGCGTAATCCACCTTATAATGGGGTTCAGGTTTGCCGTCAATAAAGGCATTCCACCCTGAAGGGTAATATATTTCGGAAAAGACGACAAAACCTTCATTGCTATTGCTGCTCTGATATTTTAGATAATTGGGGCGATAATCAACCAAACTAATGGAAGCCAAGGAATCCAAATCGAATCGGGATTTGGTCAACTGCGGATAAGTTCTTGTATTGACCACCGCTTCCAATTTTGAATCAAAATCCTTAAGCGCTTCTATTTCCTCATTTGCTGATGAAACGGGTATAAGTCTCCCAACAAACCAAGCATTGCCATTGGCATCATCATTTACTGCAGGAAAACTGTTCCCATCCTCATCTTGCTGGATGATGTACTTTACGTTGAGCATATTCAAAACCTGTAGATTGTTTTGGTACAGATGGTACTCAAATAAATTCTGTATAGATCTAGGTTTTGCGGCATGATATCCTCCAATGGACTTGTGGAAATAGGAGGTTCGGGCACCGTTCAGGCCTTCCTGTGGATCAAACACCCGGTAGATGGAATCATCCTGTTGGATCATTTGATCTAGTTGACTGGCCTGAAAAGGAGTGCTCACCTGACGTTGACGTACAAAATCACCCTCATTGACATAACGAAGGGCCACACCTACCAAATCAAACAATATCAATCCACCCAAAACGAATACCAAAATGTTCTTGCTTATCTTTTCTTTTATGAAAAGCCAGAGTACCACAGCGGCAAGGGTCACATAAATTAAAGACCGTATCGTGTCGCTGGTATACACTGCTTCCCTATCTCTTTGGATCATGGTCATGACGTCATCACCAAAATATCCGCGGTACATCTCATCACGCAATCCTTCAAAATCAAAGAATCCTTTTAGAAGAAAAATGAACACGCCTAATCCTAAAGTGATAAAGAAACTCAACTTCAAGGCCTTTAGTTTTTCCTTGTCGTCCTCGGATTTTTTGAAAAGCTCCCACAAACCCAGGATGCCCAAAACGGGTAAACAGAGCTCCAGTACCACTTGAATGGATGAGACTGCCCTAAATTTGTTGTATAGTGGAAAGTAATCTATCATAAAATTGGTAAGGGCTGGGAAATTCTTTCCCCAAGACAGGACTAGCGCCAATATGGCACCTGCTAACAGCCACCACTTTCTCTTTCCTTTTACGAGAAAAAGCCCTAAAATAAACAGGAACACCACAATGGCCCCCACATAGGCAGGGCCTGCCACTATGGGTTGATCACCCCAATACAAGGGCAGTCCACTTGACAATTCCAAAGCCTTGGAAGGTGGCAGTCCTTGACCCACCAAATATTCAAACACCTTGGAATCCGTTCCTAGGTCTTCATTACCGGAACCTCCAAACATTCTTGGAACAAACAAATCCAATGACTCAGCAATTCCATAACTGTATTGGGTAATATATTCCTTGTCCAATCCGTTGGTAGCCTCCATAGGTGTTCCATCTGGATTTACGGTCAATTCAGATTTGCCGCGGGTACTCCAATCCGCATACTCCTTGGTGGCCATTAGCCCTGTAGCATTGGCTGCTATGGAAAGGCCCACGGCCAATATCAAAATCCCTACGGAAAGGAAAAAATGCTTTAGTGTCTTGTCCTTGATGGCATAAATAAGCTGGATTAGTCCCAATACCAATACCAACAACATAAAGTAATAGGTCATCTGGTAGTGGTTGGCGCTAATTTCCAACGCCATGGCCAGAGCGGTCAAGATAAAGCCCCAGAGATATTTCTTTCGAAATACCAATATGATGCCTCCCAACACCATGGGAATATAGCCTAAGGCATGGGCCTTGGCATTGTGCCCCACTCCAAGAATGATGATGAGATAAGTGGAGAAGCCAAATGCCAGCGCCCCCAAGGCCGCCAGCCTAAAATCCACCTTAAGACATAATAATAAAATATAAAACCCAATAAAGTACAGAAAAAGGTAATCAGCCGGTCTGGGCAAAAACCGAATCAATCGGTCTAATTTCTTCACATAATCATTTGGGTAATTTGCTCCCAATTGATAGGTTGGCATGCCTCCAAAGGCACTATTGGTCCAATAGGATTCCTCCCCAGTAAGTTCTTTGTATTCATCACGCTCCTTGGCCATACCCTTGTACTGGGCAATATCGGATTGGAAGATGGCCTTGCCCTGTAAAACAGGATAAAAATATACTAGAGAAGTAAGTACAAAGAAGCCAAAAACACAAAGATGTACGATAATGGCCTTGGGAGAAAGTTTCATGGATAGATTTTGAAAAGACAAATATTAGTCAATTTCTTCAAAATCTATGTATTCTCCAACTTTTTTTGATGGTTTGGAACCTTTGGAAGCTCCCTTGAAAATAGTGGTCTTACCCTCATCATTTGGCTCATTTCCATAATGTTGGTAACTACCAAACTCCTGCCCAAAACGCTCATGGGTCTTCTTTACTGCATAGTTGAACAACCTTGGCGCCAACCATTTTGCGAGCAATTTGAACGCATAGTATACTAATATGAGGAATAAAATCGTTTTTAGTACAACCATATGACAAAACTATTGAATCAAAATTACACTGTTAGTATCTTAATAAGACCAAACGTTTCATAAAATAGTATTAAAATCAGTTATATGGAGTTTTCCTTCCTTAGAAAAACACTACTTCTTTTCCTTATTGCCCCATTAATTTTAAGCGCGCAATACACCGATGTCATCAATTCCAACAGACCTGGCCGAGCAGTTAGCGCCTATGCCGTTGGTAAAAATGTGGCACAGGTTGAAATGGGTCTGTTGTATGAGCAGCGAAACGATTCCGACCAAAATTTTGACTCCAATATTTTTGGGACCGATCTAGCACTAAGGTACGGACTGCTTTTTGAGGAACTAGAGATTGTATACGAAGGTTCCTTTATTTCGCAGAATATTGACTATTCCTCCCTGTTGGGAACGGATGGTAGGCGGACCGATTTTTCCAGAAACCGTGTGGGGCTAAAGTATTTGGTATACGACCCCTTCAAAAATCCTGAAAAAAACAAACCCAATCTGTATAGCTGGCGAGCTAACAATGTATTTCAGTGGAAAAACCTGATTCCTGCCGTTTCCCTGTATGGCGGGGCTACATTTACTGTGGGGGACAATCCTTTTTATGTGGGTGACCCCGTGGTAGCATACCGTGGGGCCGTTGCCACCCAAAGTAGACTGTCTCCAAGGTTTGTGCTGATTTCCAATATAGCATACGACCGTATCGGCACCGATTTCCCTGAATGGCGCTACGCCCTTTCCGTGACCCATGCCTTTAGAAACCCCAAATGGAGTGTTTTCCTGGAGGGACAGGGCATCAACAGTGACCGTTATTCCGATATTTTGGCGCGAACCGGATTGGCTTACCTGTTCAGCGAAAACTTCCAGGCCGATTTTCATTTGGGATCCAACTTTAAAAGTGCCCCATCAAGGATATTTGCCGTTGCCGGTTTCTCCTACCGATTGGATTTCCACAAAGACAAACTTATCCCCATTGATGAGCAAAGTGCTGGTCAAAATGGAAAAATTAAAAAGAATTCCAATAAGAAAAAGTCAAAAAAGCGGGATAAGAAAAATAAAGACGATATAGATTTCTAAGTTTTTACCCCAACGCTTTCATGCTGTAGGTAATATTCCTATTATTGAACTTGTAAAAGTTGATGTATGATCACCGTTAAGCAGGTTCAATCCAAAGCAGATTTAAAGGACTTTGTAAAGTTTCCCTTTTCCCTATATAAAAACTCCGACTATTGGGTTCCACCCATCATCAAGGATGAAATGGAATCCTTTGATGAAACCAAAAACCCGGTCTTTAAAAGTGCCGAAGCTTCGTTTTTCTTGGCCTATAAGGATGGTAAAATCGTGGGCAGGGTAGCCGCCATTGTCAATTGGTTGGAAGTGAACGAACAGCAGCTCAAAAAAATGCGCTTTGGGTGGTTCGATTTTGTGGACGACCTTGAAGTATCCAAAGCCTTACTGGATAAGGTGGCCGAAATTGGCAAACAGCACCAGCTCGAATATATGGAAGGACCCGTAGGTTTTTCCAATCTGGACAAGGTAGGCGTACTTATTGAAGGCTTTGACCATATCGGGACCATGATCACATGGTACAACCACCCCTACTATCAATCCCATTACGAAAAACACGGATTTGTCAAGGAAAAGGAATATCTCGAAAACAAGTTTTTGGCGGCCAAAGCGGACCCTGCTTTGTTCCACAAGGCCAATTTATTGGTGAAGAAACGGTATGGACTCCGGGAAATGAACTTTACCAAGAGTGCGGACATTATGCCTTGGGTAGATAAAATGTTCGACCTGTTCAACAACACCTATTCCAAGCTCTCCTCTTTTGTGAAGATTACGGACATCCAGAAGGAATATTTTAAAAAGAAGTACATCAGCTTTATCAACCCCGAGTATATCAAGTTTGTGGTGGATTCCAATGATGAACTTGTGGCCTTTGCGATAGTAATGCCCTCGTTTTCCCAAGCGTTGCAAAAAGCCAATGGGAAATTGTTCCCCTTTGGCATCTATCATTTGTTGAAAGCCAAAAAGAAAAGCAAGGATGTTATTTTTTACCTGATCGGCATCCGCCCCGATTATCAGAACAAAGGGGTAACAGCCATTATTTTTAACGAGTATTACAAAACCTTCAGTGAAAAGGGCGTTGTCAACTGCATTCGAACCCCAGAATTGGAAGAGAACGTGGCTATAAGACAAATGTGGAAGCACTTTGATCCCGTGGTGCACAAACGCCGAAGAACCTATCGAAAAGATTTATGAACCCATCCCGCCAGACCCTTTTTTTAACCCTATTGTTGCTTGCCCTTTGGGGTCATAGTGTTTTTGGGCAGAGAAGAGAGGTCACGCATAGAGGCGAGCAATGGTTCCAGTACAACAACATCACCCATCTGAACGAAAAATGGATGCTATTTGGGAATTCCGGTTTACGTTGGAAGGATGGTTTTGAGAAGTTCTCCATTTTCTTTGGCAGATTGGGCGGGGGTTTCGCTCTAAGTGATAAAATACGTTTAAGTACAGGCTTCACCTATGTTGAATTCTATACCGATGATGACAAATACCAAGTAGAGTATCGCCCCTACGAAGAGCTTTTTGTCCGTGGGAATGGCGACAAGTTCCGGCTGAACCATAGGTTCCGGTTCGAGCAGCGTTTCTACAATCCCGTGGTGGAAGGGAAAGTACAATCCGACAATACCTTTGCCCTCCGCCTCCGTTATGCCCTAATGACCGGGTTTGATCTCTTTTCCCTTTCCAAGACCAGACCCGATTGCAAGTTTAGGATCAACATCAGTGACGAGGTAATGTTTAATGCCGGGGACCACATTGTGCACAACGTATTCGACAAAAACAGGTTCATCGTGATGCCCACGGTACAGTTTAACCGATGGATGTCCGTATCCGTTGGCTGGAACAACCAGTTTGCCAGTACCACCACGGCCGGGCACTATATCTACACCAATGCCCTTTGGGTGCACCTCACCCATACCCTGCATCTCTCCAAAAAGACGCATGGGCAAGATGAGGAATTTATACTGCCTCCGGCCAATTCCAATTTTCAGCAGGCCGCTGCGGATTAATGAGAAGGACTTAGAATTGTTTTTCTGCCAAGTTTTGGTGAATTTTAAACTCTCATTTGGTCCGATGCACGAATCCCTGCTACTAAACATATCCAAGCATGTAAAGCTTTCTCCCGAAGAGATTCGGCTTTTCAATACTTTTTGGACCACCAAGATTTTGGAGAAGGGAGATTATTTGCTTCAAAATGGAGAAGTGTGCAAAACGGACAATTATGTAATTTCCGGTTCATTGAAAGCTTTCTACATCAATCCCGAAAAAGGCACAGAAGAAATCCTCTATTTTGCCATTGATGATTGGTGGGCCACGGATATCCTCAGCTTTCAAAAACAAGAACCCTCCATGTACACCATTCAGGCGTTGGAAAGGACAGAACTGCTCCAAATCCAACATTTGGCATTTCAGAAAATGTTGGCGGAAATCCCAAGGTTGGAACGGTATTTTCGAATCATTCTGGAAGGGTACACTGCCAGTTTACAACGGAGAATCGTCATCAACAATACGTACGATGCCGCCCATCGCTACGCCGACTTTTTGGAAAACTACCCCCAACTCACCAAAAGGGTGCCCCAATACCTCATTGCCTCCTATTTGGGAGTCACTCCCGAATTTATAAGCCGAATACGAAAAAACAAACCGAAATTGAACTAGGTCAATTTTTAGGGTTTTCTTTTGGCACAACTTTGCTTTCAAAATGGAGAGCAAATGAAAAAAGTACTTATCATCAATGCCAGCGTGCGAAACGAAAGATCGCAGAGTAGACAACTTACACAACTGTTCTTGGACAATTGGCGAAAAAAGAATCCCGATGATTCCTTTACCCACAGGGAAGTGGGACTGGACGAAATCCCGCCCATTGACGAAAGTTGGATTGCCAGTGCCTTTGTAAGGCCCGAAAACAGGGAGGAACAAAACCAAACCGGAGTTGCTTTGAGCAACATCCTCGTCAAGGAACTTCAAGAACATGATGTTTATGTGCTGGGCACCCCCATGTACAATTGGTCCATTCCCAGTGGTCTCAAGGCGTATATAGACCAGATTATGCGGATCAACGAGACTTGGAAATTCCGTTCGGGAAAACCCGATGGGGATTATGTGGGACTATTGGAAAACAAAAAACTGTTCATCCTGTCCACCCGGGGCGATACCGGATATGGGGAAAACGAGAAGAACGGACACATGAACTTTCAGACCACGTATCTCAAATTTATTTTTGGGATGATGGGTGTTACCGATACCACCATCATTTCATTGGACAATGAGGAGTTTGGTGGGGAGATTTTTGAAAAATCAAAGCAAAGAATATATGATCAAATCAACGCCATTCCTTAAAGTCATTTCAAAAATTTTAAACATAAAGTGGGCCATGGGGTTCACTTTTTTTGTTTTTGAAGGATTTTTATGATCTTAGAATACCCCAAATCACATCAAAAACCATTAACCGAAATGCATTATGGACCATACTTCCGTAAAAATCATTGAATGTTATACGATTACCGGCAGAGGGTTGTTGACTGAAATTCAGCATAGCCTTGATGGGCTGCCACCCAATACGATACTAATGGACCCAAGTTCCAAACAGGCATGGGTAGTAAAGAAAAGGGTCTTTTCCGGACTGCTTATGATGGCCGATTCTGAAATTTTCTTTGATTGCGAAACTGAGTTTGAGCACTTAAGTTTTGCCTTTAAGACAGAGGCCGAGCGCGATAAAGCCTTCAATAATGAGCTGGAGAAAAGAAAACGCAACATTTATGGGTACCTTTTAATCCCGACCATGGGCCATTCAAACGCCAAACCAGAAACGGGAAGCACATTATTAGTCCAGATAGAACCCTAAGACCCTTGGAATCTTGTCGCATCCACTACTCCATCTTTGCAATCTGGTCCCGCAACCTTTGGTTGGCTTGGTGCAACAGCTCGTTCTGGTGTTTAATAATGCCCAAAAAGTCCTGTATCACGGTCAGGTTTTCTTGTTGGGTGCCAATAATAACCTCTAGGTCAGATTTGGTGTATTTTTTCATTTGTCAAAAAGTTTAGAAATTCTATATTATAGTTCGAAAATCAAAACCAAGGTAATTACTTTCGGGAATAAATCAAAATTTTAGTACAGATTTTCTAAACTCTAATATCAATCTGTTAAATTAGAGTATCGAAAATCAAAAATTATCATGACAGAATTAGGATTGTTTTTATCCAAAAAGTCAGCTAGCAAGGCAGAAATCTCCAGAAAAACTGGCATCAGTAAATCAAGGATAAGTGAATTGACCCTTAACCCTTCTACCCAACTTCGGGCTTGGGAACTTTATTTGATTGCATTGGCCTTG
The DNA here is from genome assembly GCF_004916895.1 of Flagellimonas alvinocaridis. Classification (GTDB taxonomy): domain Bacteria; phylum Bacteroidota; class Bacteroidia; order Flavobacteriales; family Flavobacteriaceae; genus Flagellimonas; species Flagellimonas alvinocaridis. Next base: position 56,174 of record NZ_SNTZ01000012.1, on the reverse strand, counting down.
GATGTAGACCCGGGAGAAATGTTTAAAGAAATGTATAAGGATCTCTCCTTAAAAAATGATTGAAAATTTAGTTCGCATACAGTTTTGAATTTGAATTAATGCACAAAATCATTCTTCTAATAAGCCTATTCATTCTCCAAAATTTGTTTGGGCAAGATGATTTTGAAAAAATCAAACTACACCTTCAATCGTTTGATTATGTACAAGAATTAAAATCTTTGCGAGGTAAAAAGTTTGGTTCCTTTGAAACTTTAGTCATTACTGATTTACTGAAAAGAAAGCTGGATTTCGGATATGAACACCATAGATATATTTTGTTGCCCGTCAGTGGAAATGAATTAAGATTAAATATTTTGGTCAAAAATGATTCAATCATTCATGGGTGGCTATCTTATTTTAATAGTGTAAAAAAACGGCATTCCCATATTAGCGAATTTAAAAGTGACCCAATTGTTGTTGAGGATTATGTTCATCGGCACAATAAATTTTATAAATCAAAGCTAGGTGTTATTGATTTCCAAGAACAACTTATAGAAGAGTACCTAGTAGGTTTTGGGTGTGGTTATACCGGAAGAGACACCTCTCCAAAAACCAAAGAATCAATGGGGTGGGTCAAACAAAGGAAAAAGCACAAATTGAATGGGAATTTGATTTCATTTTCCCCCGAACTGCAAACTCTTGGAGCAATGGGGCTTATGTCACTGAACAAACTCAATGACGAACAAAATCGAATAATTCAACATTTGCTACAACGAAATTCAGTAATCAATAGCTGTTTGGCCGATATTTACGGGATGGGCGAAACGTTTTCGGAAAGAATAAACCGAAACAATAATAAAACCCTCAAAACTTTATTTAATATTAAATAAAGCTTACTCCCCCATCGCAGCCGCTACGGCAGCAGAAAGTCTTTTGTAGGTACCGTTTTCCAATCGTTCCCTAATGGATGAAAAGGCATCCAAGGTCTCTGCAATATCCTGTAGGGTATGGGTGGCCGTTGGGATCAATCGCAACAATATCAATCCTTTTGGGATAACCGGATATACCACAATGGAACAGAAGATACCGTGGTTTTCACGCAGATCCTTTACCAAGGCCATGGCCTCTGGGATACTTCCGTTCAAATAGACCGGGGTAACACAGCTACTGGTGGTTCCCAAATCAAAACCACGCTCGCGAAGTCCGTTTTGTAGGGCATTTACATTCTCCCACAGTTTGGCCTTGAGCTCTGGTCTGGAACGAAGCATGTCCAATCGCTTCAATGCCCCTTTCACGTAGACCATGGGCAGCGATTTGGCGAACATTTGCGATCTTAGATTGTATTTAAGGTATTCTATGATTTCTTTGTCGGCCGCCACAAAAGCCCCGATACCTGCCATGGATTTGGCAAAAGTGGCCAAATATACGTCTATCTGGTCCTGCACACCTTGCTCCTCTCCTGCTCCGGCCCCTGTTTTACCAAGGGTTCCAAAGCCGTGGGCATCGTCCACCAACAAACGGAACTGGAATTTTTTCTTCAGCTCCACGATTTCTTTAAGGATTCCCTGCTCTCCGCGCATTCCAAACACCCCTTCGGAAATTACAAGGATACCACCACCGGTCTCGTTGGCCAATTTGGTGGCACGTTCCAGGTTTTTCTCCAAACTCTCTGGGTCGTTGTGCTTAAATGTGAAGCGTTTGCCCATGTGCAAGCGCACCCCATCAATAATACAGGCGTGGCAATCCACATCATAGACAATAATATCGTCTTTGGCCACCAAGGCGTCTATCACTGACATAAATCCTTGGTACCCGAAGTTCAACAAATAAGAGGCTTCCTTATGAACGAATTCGGCAAGCTCCTTTTCCAATTGCTCATGGTAATCGGTATGGCCACTCATCATACGGGCGCCCATGGGATAGGCGGCACCGTGCTCGTAGGCGGCGTCCCCATCAACTTTTTTGATCTCTGGTAGATTGGCAAGCCCCAAGTAGTCATTGATACTCCACGTTATCACATCCTTTCCTTGGAATTTCATTCGATTTGAGATGGGTCCTTCCAGCTTCGGGAATACAAAATACCCTTCTGCCTGCGATGCCCATTTCCCTAGAGGTCCTTTGTTTTCAATGATCCTATCAAATAAATCTTTCATCTACCTTAAAATTGATTGAACTGCAAAAGTATAGATTTTTACGAAGTACGCACAACGAAATTTTTATACAAAAAAACGACAATGAAATCATTGCCGTCTTTATTTAGGTTATGCGGTACATCTTACTACTTAATGTATTCTATTTTTTCTGGTACCTCGGCATTTTGGATATCAAAAAAGCCTTGGTTTTCCATCCATTCATTACTGTAAACCTTGCTCATATAACGTGAGCCGTGGTCTGGGAAGATAACCACCACATTGCTGTCCTCGGTAAATTCACCTTCGGTGTTCAACTGGAACAGTGCCTGCATGGCGGCCCCACTGGTATAGCCTACGAACATCCCTTCGGTATGGGCTATTTTTCGGGCCATATGGGCACTTTCACCATCGGTAACCTTTACATAACGGTCTATACTGTTAAAATCCGTGGCTGTAGGAATAAGGTTTTTTCCCAAACCTTCAATACGATAGGGATATACCTCATTATGATCGAACTCTCCGGTTTCGTGGTATTTTTTAAGTACGGAACCATAGGCATCCACACCCAAAATCCTCACATTGGGGTTCTGTTCCTTCAAATACCGTGCAATCCCGGAAATGGTTCCCCCTGTACCGCTACAAGCCACCAAATGGGTGATGTTCCCGTTGGTCTGCTCCCAAATCTCCGGCCCAGTGGTCTGATAATGGGCCTCGATATTGAGTTCGTTGAAATACTGGTTGATATAAATGGAGTTCTCGGTTTCTTGGTGAAGACGTTTGGCCACTTCGTAATATGAACGTGGATCGTCTGCGCTAACGTGGGCAGGGCATACATATACCTTGGCACCCATGGAACGCAACATATCTATCTTATCGGGCGATGATTTTGAACTCACGGCCAAAATACAATCATACCCTTTTACTATACTGACCATGGCCAAGCTAAAGCCTGTGTTGCCCGATGTGGTTTCAATAATAGTACTTCCTGGCTTAAGGATTCCCTTGCGTTCAGCCTCCTCAATGATATGGACGGCTATACGGTCCTTGGAGGAATGTCCTGGATTAAAGGACTCCAACTTGGCATAAAAGTTTCCGGTTAGGGGAGCTGCAATGGTGTTAAGCTTAACTAAGGGGGTATTTCCAATTAGGTCAAGGATACTGCTGTGCGCATTTATCTGTTTCTTCATAACTGGTATTAGGTAAGGGACAAATTAGCGATATTTCACCAAAAGTCCGGCACAAAAGTAACATTTTTATTTTTAAAAGGCTTTTCCTTCAAGATCTAAAATAAACACATAATCCTTCACCGTCTCACGTAAAGCCTCGAACCTACCGGATGCCCCACCGTGCCCGGCATCCATGTTGGTATCCAAAAACAATAGGTTATCATCTGTTTTATAGTCCCTTAGCTTGGCCACCCATTTAGCTGGTTCCCAATACTGTACTTGTGAGTCGTGCAGTCCTGTGGTAACATAAAGATTGGGATAATCTTTGGCCTCCACATTGTCGTAAGGTGAATAGGATTTTATGTAATCGTAGTATTCTTTGTCATTTGGATTTCCCCATTCGTCATATTCTCCTGTGGTCAAAGGAATGGTATCGTCCAACATGGTAGTGACCACATCCACAAAAGGCACTGAGGCAATGACTCCGTTGTAAAGTTCCGGGGCCATATTTACGATAGCGCCCATCAACAAACCTCCTGCGGAGCCACCACTGGCATACAAATGTTCTGGACTGGTATATTTTTTCTCAATCAGAAATTGGGAACAGGCTATAAAATCGGTGAAAGTGTTCTTTTTGTGAAGCATTTTACCATCATCGTACCAAGGTCTTCCCAAATACTCCCCTCCCCTTACATGGGCAATGGCAAAAATGAAACCCCTATCCAACAAACTCAACCGTACGGATGAAAAATAAGGGTCAATGGTACTCCCATAAGAACCGTAAGCGTATTGCAACAACGGACTGGTGCCATCCAGGGGAGTATCTTTTCTATACACCAAGGAAATGGGTACTTTTTTTCCATCCGATGCTGTAGCCCATAAGCGTTCCGTGGTGTAATTGGCCTTATCGAACTTACCGCCAAGGACTTCTTGTTCTTTCAAAACCTTTTTGGTCCTGGTCTGCATGTTGAAATCGATGACAGCATAGGGTGCCCCCATCTCATTGTAGTAATATCGGAGTTCGTTGGTATCAAAATCCAAGTTTACCGAAGGTCCAGCTACATAGGTTTCGCTGTCAAAAGGCAAATAATAGCTGTCCGTACCGTCCCAACGGGAGATTTTGAGCTGGTTGAGTCCATTCTCCCGCTCGGAAAGCACATAATAATCCCTAAAAATTTCAGCATCTTCCAACAACACATCCTCACGATGTGGGATAAACTCTTCCCAATGTTCCGATGAAGTCTGGCCTTCACTGACTTTCATCAGTTTAAAATTGGTGGCCTTGTCCTTATTGGTAAGGACATAAAAATTGCCTTCGTAGTGCGAAATGGAATACTCCACACCCAAATTACGGGGCGAAAATATCTTGAAATCCCCATTGGGGTCATCGGCATTCAAAATTTGATATTCCGAAGTGAGCGTACTCACCGAACCGATTACAATGAATTTTCTGGACTTGGTCTTATAAACAAAGGTATTGTAGGTGTCATCCTCTTCATGGAACACCAACACATCATCCGCTGAAGAAGTACCCAATACATGCTTGAAAATTTTGTCCGAACGCAAGGTTACAGGGTCCTTTTTGGTATAGAACAAGGTTTTTCCATCATTGGCCCAAACCGAGCTCCCCGTGGTGTTTTCTATTTTGTCAGGAAAAATTTCACCGGTATTGAGGTTCTTTATATGGATATTGTACTGCCTTCTGGATACCGTATCCGTGGCAAAAGCGGCCAATGTGTTGTCCGGGCTAATGGTAACCCCTTTTAAGTTGAAGTATTCGTGGCCTTCGGCCATCTGGTTGCCATCGAACATGAGTTCCTCCTCGGCCTCCAAACTTTCTTTTCTGCGTGAGAAAATAGGATACTCCTTTCCTTCTTCGTAGCGGGTAATGTACCAGTAGCCGTTCAATTTGTAAGGTACGGAGGAGTCGTCCTCCTTGATTCGGGATTTGATTTCCTGAAAAAGCGTCTCTTGGAACTCCTTCGTATGGGCCGTCATCTGTTGGTAATACTCATTTTCGGCATTCAGGTAATCGATCACGTCCTGATCTTCCCTATTGTTCATCCAGTAATAATCATCGGTCCGCACATCACCGTGTTTCTCCAGTTTTGTCGGTTTCTTTTGGGCCACCGGGGGTTGTATACTCATGGATTCTTGTTTGTTATTTTGGCAAGAGCCTGCAAAAATAAGGCATAAAATCAGAATAATAACTTGTGTTTTGATGGGTGCCATAAGTTTTGATTTCTTACAATGTATTACTTTTGAAGTCATTTACAACTAAAAAATTGCGACTATGTTTGGAGATTTAATGGGTATGATGGGCAAACTCAAAGAAGCCCAGAAAAAGGTTGCCGCCACCAAAGAGCGTTTGAATACCGTACTTATTGATGAAGCATCCGCCGATGGCCTGTTGAAAGTGACCCTTACCGCCAATAGGGAAATTAAATCCATTAGTGTGGACGATTCTTTGTTGGAAGACAAGGAGCAACTGGAAGATTATTTGGTACTCACACTAAATAAGGCCATTGCCAAAGCCACTGAAGTCAATGAAACCGAGTTGGCTGCCGTGGCCAAAGAAGGGATGCCCAACATCCCAGGAATGGATTCTTTTATGAAATAAGCTATCCTATTTTTTTCAAAATAGTAAGGAAGTGGTCGTGCATGGCATCCGTATAGTCCAAATGGGTGACAATACGCAGCTTTCCCTGCCCCATTCCTATGATGGTTATCTGGTTTTCTTCCAGCTTTTTCAAGAAATCCGGGGATGACATTTGGGATTCATCCAACTCAAAGATGATGATGTTGGTCTCTATGGGCTCCACTTTTTTGATAAAGTCCAGCTTAGAGAGAACTTTTCCGATTTCGGCTGCTTTTTTGTGGTCGTCCGCCAATCGGTCAATATGGTGGTCCATGGCATAGATTCCTGCTGCGGCCAAAAAGCCGGCTTGACGCATCCCCCCACCCAGGACTTTACGGACACGAAGAGCCTTTGCAATAGTCTCGGAATCGCCTACCAATACAGAACCCACAGGGCAACCCATTCCCTTGCTGAAACACACACTTATGGTATCAAAAAGAGCTCCGTAGCTTTTTGGGTCCTCTTTCTTGGCCACCAAGGCATTCCACAATCGGGCCCCATCCAAATGGTATTTGAGATGATATTCATCACAAATTTTCCTAATTTTTTGAAGTTCGGTAAAATCCCAACAGGCTCCTCCTCCCTTGTTGGTGGTATTCTCGATACAAACCAAAGAAGTCAAGGGACTGTGGTAGAAATCTGGAGGATTTATGGAGGCTTCCACCTGTTCGGCTGTCATCATCCCTCGATGCCCATCCACCAATCTACAACTTACCCCACTGTTAAAGCTGACTCCTCCTCCTTCATAATTAAAGACATGGGCGTATTTGTCGCAAATCAATTGCTCACCGGGTTGGGTATGGAGTTTTATGGCGGTTTGATTGGCCATGGTACCACTAGGGAAGAACAAAGCCGCTTCCATCCCAAAGTATTTGGCCACTTTTTCCTCCAAAGCATTTACCGTGGGGTCGTTTTTAAATACATCATCGCCTACTTTGGCAGCCATCATGGTCGCCAACATTCCCGCTGTAGGCCGGGTAACCGTATCACTGATCAGATTGATTTCCATTAAAATCGAGGTCTAGTTCATACAATCCATTCCAATGGGAGATCCATCTGGAATTTTCGGAGTAGGTATCAATTTAAAATTTTCGGGCTTGTCCAAAAAGGCATCAATTCGTCGAACCATTTCTATCGCAATGGCTGTTTTTTCACCTCCAAGCAAGGACGCCTTGAGGTTTTTAAGGGATTCATGGGCAAGAGCATTCACCTGAGGATGCACCGCATCATGGGCCGCCAAATTCATAATATGGTACAACACCCGAAAATTAATGGTCTGCTGTACTTCATCCAAATAGGCATCTCGGTTAGACGCTCCCATGGTATTCTTTATGGTTTCTTCCAAAACTTCCGAAAGCCCCAATTGGTTTTTATCCAAACTCTTTTGCTGAATCAATCTAGAGGCACGTTCCGGGTGCAACAAAAGTCCCAAGGTCATATCCGCAGCCGTTTCCGCAGCGGAAAGGGCATCAAAGCTCACTCCTGTTCTACCATTGAACGATTCCCGGGTTCTCGAGTATCCAATGGCCCTGGGTGGAAAGAGATCCAATTTATCCTGTGGAATGGCAATTACTTTGGCATCCAAGGTTTCCAGTATGGATTCCAAAGCCTGTTCCTGTACCGCTTCGTTTATCATATGTACTGTACGTTGTCCATCACCTTTGGTGGCGTAATTGTAATCCAATCCGCCTACAAGCTTGGAAACTGCTTCCGTTTGATAACGGTGGAAGAAATACAAGGGAGCAAACACATCTTCCAAAACTGAATTGGGTTCGCCGGTCCGGATGTTATCCATGGAAAAATTGTTGATGGCAGTTTTCCTGACCTGCAACACATTTTCCAACTCTTGACTGGCACTCTTGCCATTGTCCCACAAATGGGCCAAGGCATGGGCTCCTCCGGTTGGTCTGGCATCCTGATCGGAAATATACCGTAACCCTTCATCTTGGGCTTTCTTTAGGATGGCATTCAAGGCTGTTTTTTCATTAGTACCTTTTGGAAAATCGGAATAGGAATAGGCTACGGTCACTTTGTCCCACTCCCCTATCCCCGTGTCATAGGCGTTGGAGAAATCTATGTTGCTTCCTTTCAGTTCAAATTGGGGATGGGGATAGTCCATCACCGATGCCCGATCGTTGGTACTTGCCGCAAAATTATGGGCAAAGCCAAGGGTATGGCCTATTTCATGGGCAGAAAGCTGTCTAATTCGAGCCAAGGCCATATTCAACATGGGCTGGTAATTGTCGTCCCGCTCGGCAAACGGTTGGTTCATCAAGGCTTGGGCGATTAAAAAGTCCTGACGAATGCGTAGACTTCCCAAACTGACGTGCCCTTTTATGATTTCCCCTGTACGTGGATCGGTAACACTGCTACCATAACTCCAACCCCTTGTTGAACGGTGTACCCATTGGATCACATTATAACGAACATCCAAAGGATCGGCATCATCTGGCAATACTTTTAACTGAAATGCGTCTTTGTAGCCAATCGCCTCAAAGGCTTGGTTCCACCACTTTCCGCCTTCCAAAAGAGCGGAACGAACGGGTTCCGGGGTACCATTGTCCAAATAATACACAATGGGCTCCACAGCTTCACTCACCGGGGCACTTGGGTTTTTCTTTTCCAATCGGTGGCGGGTCACAAATCGTTTTAAAATGGACTCTTGGACCGGGGTGGCATAATCATAATATGAAAAGGGGTATGAACCGCTACGTGGGTCGAACTCCCGTTTTTGGTATTTATCATCTGGCAATTCAATCAGTGAGTGGTGTTGTGCTACAGTGACCAAACTTGGGTTGGGGGTCACGGCTTGAATCCAGCTCCCCGAAGGGGTTCCTTCAAAGGTGAGAATGGCATCAAACTCCACATTTTTTGGAAAAGCCTTGGTGCGTTCAAAATCCAATGCGCTTTTGGATTTGTCCAAGCCATAGGAACCCTGCTTTGTATTCTTAAGCCTGTTGGCTACACCATGAGCATCTCGCATCAAAAATTCAGTGAAATCTATTAAATAACTTCCTTTGGACTCTTCTTCTATCTTAAATCCATGCAATACGGATTTGGCAAAAGCCTGCTCCACAGATTTCCGTTCCAGATTGTTTTGCGTAATGGCCCTGTATTCCAAATTGGGCTGTACCAATAACAATTTATTACCTGCTTTTTTAAAAAAGACCACCTGTTCGTTCCCGAGCTGTCCGCGATCCAGACCAATATCGTTGCTTCCTATCCCACTGCTCAGGGCATACACATAAAGGAATTCCTTGTCCAAATCATTGACTTCCAAATATATTTTATCCGATTTATCATCATAATAGAAGTTGAAATATCCATTGAATTTTTGAAAGTCTTTTGTCTTATCAAATGTTTGTGCGTGCAACATTGTACAGAAAGAGTACAATATTGCGAATAGGGTAATGCTTTTCTTCATAATGGCATGGAATTGGACCTAAAAGTATGTATTTCATTTTTAAAAAACATATGAAAAGTCTTTTTAAAATATTGGATGTGAGATGGGTTCGTTGGTTGAAAAATGGGTGCCGGCTTACCAATCAAGTTTGATTCAATTATATTCCAAAAGAAGTTTATTTTTGTGCGAAAGTTAAGTATATGACCACTACAGATCAGCAAAAAGATCTTATTGAGCGCCTTGGTGCGTTAAGGAGGTATCTTTGACATTGATGCCAAACTTATAGAAATAGAGAACGAGGAAGAAAAAACCTTGGCTCCTAGTTTTTGGGACAATCCACAAGAAGCCCAAAAACAAATGCAAGTCCTAAAATCCAAAAAGAAATGGGTAGAAGATTTTGATTCTGCCAAGACTTTGATTGGTGATTTGGAGGTTTTGATGGAGTTTCAACAAGCTGGTGAGGTTTCCGAGGATGAAGTGGCGCAACAATACAGTAAAGCAGTATTGGCCATCGAAAATTTAGAGTTCAAGAACATGCTTTCCGATGAAGGCGATGAGCTTACTGCTGTGCTCCAGATAACCGCAGGAGCGGGTGGTACAGAGAGTTGTGACTGGGCCTCCATGCTTATGCGGATGTATCTCATGTGGGCCGAAAAGAACGGCTACAAAGTCAAGGAACTCAACTATCAAGAGGGTGATGTTGCCGGGATAAAGACCGTGACTTTGGAGATTGATGGCGAATATGCCTTTGGTTGGCTCAAAGGTGAAAATGGGGTGCATCGTTTGGTGCGCATCTCCCCTTTTGACAGTAATGCCAAACGCCACACCTCGTTTGCTTCGGTATACGTGTATCCTTTGGTAGATGATACCATTGAAATTGAGATCAACCCTTCGGATATTGAAATCACAACCGCTCGTTCAAGCGGCGCAGGTGGACAGAATGTAAACAAGGTAGAGACCAAGGTCCAATTGGTACACAAACCCACGGGGATACAGATTTCCTGTTCCGATTCACGCTCGCAACACGATAACAGGGCCACGGCATTAAAAATGTTGAAATCGCAGTTGTATGAAATAGAGCTTCGGAAGAAACAAGAGGCCCGGGCCGAGATAGAATCCTCCAAAATGAAAATTGAGTGGGGGTCGCAAATCCGAAATTATGTGATGCACCCCTATAAACTGGTAAAAGACGTACGTACTGGAGAGGAAACCGGAAACGTGGATGCCGTTATGGATGGGGACATTAGTGCTTTCTTGAAAGCCTATCTAATGATGATGGGGCAAAAAGAGGAATAGTTTTTGAAGCTGTTTTTTAAATACATTATATAATTTTCAGACATCAGTCATCAGAAATCCGAGAACCAAGAACCGAGAACCAATAATACGATGATCAAAATATATCACAATCCAAGATGTAGAAAATCCAGAGAAGGATTGGAACTTTTGGAGAACGCAGGAAAAGATTTTGAAATAGTAAAGTATTTGGAAGACATCCCTTCCGAAGATGAGCTAAGGGAAATTTTAGGATTTCTTGGGATGTCCCCATTGGAGCTTGTCCGTAAAAGTGAAGCCATTTGGAAGGAAAATTATAAAGGGAAAGAACTTTCCGATGATGAAATTATTGCTGCCATGGTGGAGCATCCAAAGCTTATTGAGCGACCTATTATAATCAATGGAAAGAAAGCCGTTGTTGGTAGACCAGCTGAAAAAATCAATACCTTGCTATAGAATTGATGCTCAGAGGTATTTATATCAACATTAGCATAGAAAAGGCATAACATTTGCTATTTTTGAAAATTGAATCGACTGTCATGAAAAAAGTGCATACTCTAAGTATTCTCACCCTATTGATAGGATTACTTTTTACAAGTGAGACTTTTGCCCAATATGGATATGGGTCGCCCTATGGAAACCGATATGGTAGAAGGCAAAGTACACTTCCCCAAGTACATGATACCCCAAAAAAGGAGGATCCTCCAACTGCAGAGGAAATCGTAGACGGACAAATGCCTTCCATTACCGAAGCTTTAGGTCTCAACCCTTTTGAAGAAGCCGTTGTAAGAACCACTTTGCTGCAATCTGTTCAGCAAAGGATTGAGCTACAAATCTTGGGATTGGAGCCGCTAAAAGCCAAAGAAGAATACGAGAAGATCGAAAAAAGACAGAACGAGGAACTAAAGTCGGGCCTTCCCGAAGACAAGTACAACGCTTTTATGGAACTACAGGAAAACAGCTTCAAGTCCAAAAAGAAAAAGAAGAAAAAGAAAAAGGATTAACAAAATCTTAAGGTCATTGACGGGCCCATTTCTGCTGTTGGCAGATATTAATTTTAGTTCTTCTGAATTTCCTACCAAATTTGATGATCTAAAACCAAGCTATGCACAGGATCATTGTCCCGTTGTTATTATTGACCATTTTTACCACTAGTGCCCAAACAAGGCCAAACGAAAATTCCATTACCATTTCTGGGAAAGTAGTTGATCAAGACTCAGGCCAACCATTGGAATATGCAACTTTTGTATTACAAGATGCGAACAGTCCAGATAAGGTAACTGGAGGAATCACCGATTTGGATGGAAAATTTGAGGTGCAGACCTCACCAGGTCAATATAATATTCGGGTGGAGTATATCTCCTATAAAACTTTTTCGCGCACCAACCAAAGTTACAACAGCTCCATTAATTTGGGGTCCATTGTATTGGCACCCGATGTTGCACAACTCCAAGAAGTTGAAGTAGTGGGTGAAAAAACCACTGTGGAGGTAAGACTGGATAAAAAGGTCTATAACATTGGAAAGGATATCACCACAAGCGGAGGTAACGTAAGTGATGCATTGGGCAATATTCCTTCTGTTTCTGTGGATGTTGAAGGAGCTATCAGTTTACGGGGTAACGAAAATGTACGGATATTAATCAATGGAAAACCTTCTGCACTGGCAGGATTTGGTTCAACTGACGCCCTACGCCAACTACCGGCAGATGCCATTGAAAAAGTAGAGGTAATTACCAGTCCGTCTGCCCGTTATGATGCAGAAGGAACAGCGGGAATCCTAAATATTATACTCAAAAAGGAAAAGACATTGGGTATCAATGGGTCCGTTAATACCACCGTGGGCATCCCTTTCAATGCAAGGGCAACGACCAATTTTAATCTTCGTACTGAAAAGTTCAACATTTTCAACACATTGGGATATTTCCATAGGGAATCTCCAGGGGAAGGAAGAAATGACAACACTTACCTTTCCGATGCAAGTCAGTTTGATAGAATCATCGAAGAAAGAGACATCAGCCGCAATGATGATGGGTTTAACATAAATCTTGGGATGGAATATTTCCTAACGGATAAATCTTCCATTACCGGTAGCGTTTTTTATAGATGGTCCGATGAAAATGATTTAACGGAAAACGACAACCAGCGTTTTATAGAAAACAATTTGGACAGTCGAACCTTTAGAACGGAGGATCAAGGTGAGGATGACCGTAGCAGCCAGTATTCCTTAAACTATACCAATAACATAAATGATAGCGGCCACAAGCTTACAGCAGATTTTCAGTATTCAACGGATGATGAAGATCTTTTGACGGTGATACAGGAAAACAACACTTTTCCAAATGACAATTTGTTGGCCCTTGAGAACATTTATGAAAAGCAAACCCAAGATGATATTTTGGCCCAGATAGATTATGTTCTACCCATGGGAGATGCGCAATTTGAAGCAGGTTACCGAGGTAATTTTGAAAAGGAAGTCAATGATTATCAATTGGATACCTTGAATCAAGGTACGGGTAATTTTGAAACCAACACCGACTTGACCAATATCTTCACATACCACGAAAACGTAAACGCAATCTACACCCAATATGGTAACAAATATGGCAAGTTCTCTGTTTTGCTAGGCTTGCGTTTGGAAAATACCCAAATGAAAGGGAGTGTGGATTCTGACATTGATGGCGCTGTGTTGGATGAGCTCATTGGGGAAGATGTTGATCTTAATTTTGATAAAAATTATTTGGGCCTATTCCCTACGGTAAACCTAGTTTTTGAAATTTCAGAGACCCAGAACATCTCTCTTGGATACAATAGAAGGATTAACAGACCAAGAGGTTGGTTCATCAATCCATTTCCATCAAGATCCAGTAGGACCAATGTTTTTCAAGGGAACCCGGACCTTGACCCTGCATTTGCCAATGCGTTTGACTTGGGATATATGAAAAGATGGAAAACTTTGACCTTCACTTCTTCCATTTACTATCAAAAAGAAACAAGGTCTTTTGAGTTCATTACAGAAGAAACAGGCCAGGTAACTTCAGACGGCATCCAAATCATCCGATCTCTGCCCATAAACCTATCCACCAATGAACGTGTTGGTGCAGAAGCTGGCGTAATGTACAGTCCTACAAAATGGTGGAGATTGAATGGAAGCGTCAATTTCTTTATGTTCAGTACAGATGGAGAGTTCAACAATGTGGATTACGGTGCCTCCAACTCAAGCTTTTTTACTAGGTTGAGTTCCAAGTTCACACTGCCAGCGAAAATTGAGCTTCAGGCAAATTCATTTTATATGGGTCCACGGCAAAATGCCCAAACCGAGACCGAAGGAATGTTTTCTTTGGACATGGCTCTGAGCAAGGACTTGTTCAAGGACAAGGCTACACTTTCATTAAATGTAAGTGATATGTTCAACTCAAGAAAGCGCCAATCCTATACACAAACTACTTCATTTATCAGGGATAGTGAATTTCAATGGAGAAAAAGACAGTTAAACCTATCATTTATATACAGATTTAACCAGCCCAAGGAGAAAAGACAGGGCAACCGACCCAATGGTGATGGTGGTGAAGAGGAAGGGGAGTTTAAAGCGGGAGGAAATTCCTAAGCTGGGACAAAAAAAAGAAGCCAAATTGGCTTCTTTTTTTATAAATCGTATTTTTTATTCTTCGAGCTGGGCACGTTTGGCCTCGCGTTTTTCTTTCATCATTTCCCTAAGATTACCAATCAACCAGTAAGGAACCACAAAGGTCAATAAGAAGATCATCAACCAAAAACCGATGGTCAAAATTGTCAAAAAAGCTAAAAAACCTAAATATTGGTCAAATTCGAACATTATTCTTTCCTTTTGTTCAACAAAGATAGTTTGTTCTTTTCATAAAAAACAAATCTACCTTCAAAAAAAGTATATATAACCCTTAGCACTACCATATAATTCTACTAACAACTACCTTTGTGTATCAAAATTTTGTAAAATGAGTTTTAGAGTCGAAAAAGATACCATGGGGGAGGTAAAAGTACCTTCTGATAAATATTGGGGTGCACAAACTGAGCGCTCCCGAAACAATTTTAAAATTGGTCCTTCAGCTTCCATGCCTTTGGATGTGGTGTATGGTTTTGCCTATCTTAAAAAAGCGGCGGCATATGCCAACCATGAGCTTGGTGTTCTTTCTGTGGAAAAAAGGGATTTAATTGCGCAGGTGTGTGATGAAATTCTGGCCGGAAAGCATGATGACCAATTTCCATTGGTAGTTTGGCAAACGGGCTCAGGAACCCAGAGTAATATGAACGTAAATGAAGTGGTGGCCAACAGGGCCCATGAAATTGCGGGCAAAAAAATTGGGGAAGGTGAAAAAACCATACAACCCAATGACGATGTGAACAAAAGCCAGTCTTCCAATGATACTTTTCCTACGGGAATGCACATTGCGGCTTATAAGAAGATTGTTGAAGTAACCATTCCTGGTGTTGAGCAACTTAAAAATACACTGGAGAAGAAATCCAAAGAGTTCAAGGAAGTCGTGAAAATTGGACGTACCCATTTAATGGATGCCACTCCCCTAACCCTTGGACAGGAATTCTCTGGATATGTCTCTCAACTTGATCATGGACTAAAAGCATTAAAAAATACATTGCCCCACTTGAGCGAATTGGCATTAGGTGGGACAGCCGTGGGTACTGGTCTTAATACGCCAAAAGGATATGATGTTCTTGTGGCAAAGTATATTGCCGACTTTACAGGACTTCCCTTTATAACGGCAAAAAACAAGTTTGAAGCGTTGGCTTCGCATGATGCCATTGTAGAAAGTCATGGAGCACTTAAACAATTGGCGGTGTCATTGAACAAAATTGCCAATGATATCAGGATGATGGCTTCTGGACCCCGTTCTGGTATTGGCGAGATTATTATCCCTGCCAATGAGCCAGGCAGCTCCATTATGCCCGGTAAGGTAAACCCAACCCAATGTGAAGCTTTGACCATGGTCTGTGCCCAAGTATTGGGTAACGATGTGGCCATAAGTGTTGGTGGCACCCAAGGGCACTATGAACTTAACGTGTTTAAACCCATGATGGCCGCAAATATTCTACAATCTGCCCAATTATTGGGTGATGCTTGTGTAAGCTTTGACGAAAACTGTGCGATAGGCATAGAACCTAACCATGAAGTAATCAAGACACTCTTGAACAATTCATTAATGTTGGTTACGGCACTAAATACTAAAATCGGGTATTATAAGGCTGCCGAAATTGCCAATACAGCCCATAAAAATGGAACTACCTTAAAAGAAGAGGCTATAAATCTTGGCTATGTAACCCCTGAAGAATACGATGCTTGGGTACGACCCGAGGATATGGTGGGCAGTTTAAAGTAACTATCTAGGCCATAAAGTATAAAATAAAAAAGCCTGCTCATCATGAGCAGGCTTTTTGGTTTATGGATAGTGTGTGTATTATTTCAACTCAAACTTGGAAGTTCCCAACAGTTTCAAATTGCTGTCGTAAACATTTACCATGTAGTTTCCTTTTTGGAAATCACTGGCAGGCTTGTTTATGTAGTCACAAACATCCAAAGAGCTGTTCTCATAATAGAAGTTGGTTCCTTTACTGTAAGAGATGGAAGCACCTTCTTCGTTGGATTTTGAGAAACTGTCACCCAAAACATTTCCTTGTGGATCAAGAACTTCAATGAAGAACTCTCTGTCACCAGCTTCGGCTATTACGTTATCGGCAACTGTAAAACAAACCTTGAATTTATCAGTAGCTTTGGCTCTGGAAGTAGATACCAATTTACCGCTGCTTCTTTCCTTAACAGCATCTACAGAGAATTTAGAAAGGCTAAGGGCAGAACCTCTTTCTACTGCATCAGCCAATTGGGTGTTCTGAACGATCAATGAATCGTTGAAAACTGTCTGCTTCTCCAATTCAGTAAATGTGCTGTCACGTTGCATGGCCAACAAGCTGTTGGATTGTGTCAAGGAATCTACTTGCTTCAATAGTTTTTCTCTTTCTGCTTTAAGTACACTTACTTGTCTTCTGTATCTAGAAAGAGAAGCGATATCGGCTTTCATGCCCTGCACTGAATCGATGTATTTTGCAATATTGTCCCTAGCGGCAACCAACTCTTCGTTTGTAGCATTGCTTTCAAGGATAGCTTTGTCGTACTCAGATTTCAAGTTGTTCAAATCTTCAACAACCAACTCTTTTTCTTGTGTAAGTGCCTGAGTGGTTTTCTTTTTATCTTGGTAAAGGCTTACGGTGTAGATAATGGTTCCCAAAAGAACTACACCCAACAAACCTGCGATTACCTTCAATCCGTTGTTATTTTTTGCTTCTGTCATAACTTTTTGTGTTAATTGATTCTCGTTTAAGGTTTTTAATCAATCGTGTTTGGTTTATATACGCTTTAGATCGTTGTTTGGATCATTTGCAATAAAATAATCTTAAAAAAATCGCCATAAAAGTCTAGATACCTTAATTTTAAAGGAACTTCAAAAAAGTAGCCATGATGAAAAAAATAATTCCACTAGTACTCGGCATCGTTTTGATTGCCAGTTGTAAATCAAAAAATAAGTCATCGGAAGAAACCCCTGAAGCGATTGTCGAAGCTGAGATTGATAGTCTTACGGAAGTTTCCATAATACCTATTGAACATGCCACTGCCGTTTTGGAATGGAACGATGTTACCTTATATATAGACCCCGTGGGAGGAAAGTCAGCTTTTGAAGGGCAAAATGGCCCAGATATTATTTTGGTGACCGATATCCATGGTGATCATTTTAATTTGGAAACCCTTCAGGAAATTTCATTGGAAAGCACAATAATAATTGCTCCCCAAGCTGTTGTTGATGAAATTCCAGATGAATCCACATTAACCGTGGATGTTCTGAACAATGGTGACACCAAAACCTATTCGGGAATAGCGGTTGAAGCCATTCCCATGTATAATTTGCGAGAAGAAGCGTTGGATTTTCATACCAAAGGACGTGGAAACGGTTATGTCTTGACCATAGGTGGGCAGCGTCTCTATTTTTCTGGGGACACGGAGGACATCCCTGAAATGAGGGCACTGAAAAATATTGACAAGGCCTTTGTATGCATGAACCTCCCCTACACCATGACTGTGGAAAGTGCTGCAGATGCCGTTTTGGAATTTCAGCCTAAAGAAGTCTACCCATATCACTATAGAGGTCGCCCTGATGTAAGCGATGTTGAAAAGTTCAAAAAACTCCTTAACGAAGGAAACTCCAAGATAAAAGTGGTGCAACTGGATTGGTATCCGAATGACGATTTTTGATGGAATAAAATATTCCTCATATATTGTCGTTTAGATTACAGACTTAACCAAATCAAAAAATACTTGACCATGGCTCCCAAATCCCATGTTTTAGTAGCTATTGCATTTTTCTGTGCACTTCAAGCTGCTTTCTCCCAATGTGACAATTTTTATTCCAAGGTTACTTACGCGCTCAATCATTGCAAAAAAGGAATGACCGCTACTAACTTTGAACACCAAATGTATTATGCCGAAAGAGCATTAACGGCTCTTGAAAAATCCAAAACCTTTAGGGACGATTGTGATTGTGCCAAGGCCGAGAACAAGACTTTGGACGCTTTGGAGACCTTGGACAAAGCAATTGAGCCCATTGATTGGGAAGCTGGAAGGTTTTTTACCAAAAAAGCCCTTGGACAAATCAATGAACTGATTACCATCTTGGATGAATGTACTTTGGGTGTTTCTGCCCCAATGACCGTTGCCGATAATGCAACCACCACTATGGAACATCAGGCCCATGCTGATGCTGAAGCTCCCGAAAATGCTATGGAACTGGAAATGATTAAGGTATTTGAGAAACACTCCCGCGAAAAACTTAATACGGCCAAACAGGCCATCGACCAGCTTGTGGAACTTTCAAAAACCATTGGAAGCTCTCCTGATGAAAACAACAATGACCCCAATAGTTTGGAATATCACCAAAAAATGTATCTGGAAAACGCCAGAAAACTTCTTGAGGAAGGATTGAAAAATATCGGCGGAGAAGAGTAAAATTCCCGTCTACCTAATAAGTTTCTTGTATTTGATACGCTTGGGCATGATATCCGTTCCCAAGCGTTTCTTTTTATTCTCCTCATAATCTGAGAAAGATCCTTCAAAGAAATATACCTGTGAATCCCCTTCAAACGCCAAAATATGGGTGCAAATCCTATCCAAGAACCACCTGTCGTGGGAAATGATCACCGCACAGCCAGCAAAATTTTCCAGACCTTCCTCCAAGGCTCTCAACGTATTCACGTCCAAATCGTTGGTAGGCTCATCCAATAGTAGAACGTTGCCCTCCTCTTTTAAGGTCATGGCCAAATGAAGTCGGTTACGCTCTCCACCGGAAAGCATGTTTACCTTTTTGTTCTGCTCACTACCAGAGAAGTTAAATCGGCTTAAATAAGCTCGGGAATTCACTTGCTTCCCTCCCATCATGATCAATTCTTGTCCATCACTGAAATTTTCCCAAATGCTTTTTTCTGGGTCGATATTGGAATGGCTTTGGTCCACGTAGGCCAACTTGGCGGTATCCCCGACAATAAATTCACCTTTGTCCGGGGTTTCCTCGCCCATGATCATTCTAAAGATGGTGGTCTTACCAGCACCGTTGGGACCAATAATTCCCACAATCCCTGCTTGGGGCAGATTGAAGTTTAAATCTTCATACAACAATTTATCCCCATAAGCTTTGCTCACCCCTTTGGATTCAATAACGTTGGTACCCAATCGTGGTCCGTTGGGAATGTAGATTTCCAGTTTCTCTTCCAGCTGTTTTTGGTCCTGGCTAAGGAGTTTGTCATAATTCTTCAGACGAGCCTTTTGCTTGGTCTGTCTTCCTTTGGCCCCTTGACGAACCCAATCCAATTCACGTTCCAAAGTCTTCTGTCTTTTGGAGGCCTGCTTGCTTTCTTGTGCCAAACGCTTGGCCTTTTGGTCCAACCATCCGGAATAATTCCCTTTCCAAGGAATGCCTTCACCTCTATCCAGTTCCAAAATCCAACCTGCTACATTGTCCAGGAAATAACGATCGTGTGTTACTGCAATCACCGTTCCTTTATATTGTGCCAAATGGTGTTCCAACCAGTGTACGGACTCCGCATCCAAGTGGTTGGTAGGTTCATCCAACAAAAGTACATCGGGTTCTTGTAGCAATAACCTGCATAGGGCCACACGTCTTCGTTCCCCGCCGGAAAGCACGCCTATTTTTTTGTCCGATTCCGGTGTACGCAGTGCATCCATGGCAATCTCCAACTTGGTGTCCAATTCCCATGCATTAGAAGCATCAATCTGGTCTTGAAGCACTGCTTGTCTATCCATCAACTTTTGCATCTTATCGGCATCCTCGTATACTTCGGGTAGACCGAACATATCGTTGATCTTATTGTATTCATCCAAAATAGCAACGGTCTCGGCAGCACCTTCCTTGACGATTTCAAGTACGGTCTTTTCTTCATCCAATTGGGGCTCCTGTTCCAGATATCCTACGGTATATCCCGGAGAAAATACCACATCACCCTGATAGTTCTTATCCACTCCGGCAATAATCTTGAGCAAGGTTGATTTCCCGGAACCATTGAGACCCAGAATCCCAATCTTGGCCCCATAGAAGAAACTGAGATAAATATTTTTGAGTACAGGGGTGTTGGCCGTTTTAAAGGTCTTGGTAACCCCGGACATTGAAAAAATGACCTTTTTATCGTCTGACATTTGGCTGTGTTTAAAAATTAAGAAAAGAGAACTTTATACCCGTCCCTTGAGTGCATTGAAAACCCAAGCTACGGCAAAAAAACCAATGCCCACTGCTCCAAAACCGTATCCGGCCACTTCATCGTACTTGAAAGCGCCAAGCGCTATCATTCCGACTCCCACAAAAATCATAATCCAAGTGGCCCAAGCGAGCACAGTATTTTTGTTCATTCCCATATATATCGTTCTGTAGAAGGTCAAATATCGTAAAAAATGGACTATTCCAAAATGGTTATATGTCGATTATCCCTCAAAAGGGAACCGAATCCCGCATTTTTTACGCACAGTGTCCAGTAATTCAGCCACATCCAAACTATTTTGATGTGACCAAAGGTCACTTTCCATTTTCTTCGCCCTTAAACATTGATGAACTTCCAAAATCTCGTAGTAAAATCCTATTCCTTTTAACGGATGTTCAAAAGTCTCCGAAACACCATTTTTCAGTAAGGTATACCCATCTGCCTCATGCCATCGGGAAGGAAGGAAAATTTCCCCTTGGCTTCCTGATAGTTCCGCTTCAGTTCGTGTTCTACTGGTAAATCCGCTGTAAAGTACGGCTTGCGCCTTTGAATATTGGAAAATCATTGAGGTCTGTAATTCCGTTCCATTAGGGTGAAAATTTGATACCGCATATATTTCCTTGGGCTTCCCTAAAAATAGGTAGGCCAAAAAAATGGGATAAATACCAATATCCAATAAAGAACCGGAAGCTAAATCCAGGTTAAGCACCCGGGAATCCTCATCCCTATCCAAGGCATAAAATCCAAAATCTGCGTTGATATGGGTCAAATCCCCTATCTCCCCATCATCTACTAACTGCTTTACTTTTTGAATGGCCGGATTAAAACGGGACCACAGTGCTTCCATAAGAAAAACCTTGTTCTGTTTGGCCGTATCCACCATTTTCTGTACTTCAGATTTGCTGACCCCCAAAGGCTTTTCGCAAAGTACATGCTTTCCAGAGTCCAGGGCCTGCAAGGTCAATGTTTTGTGGAACCGATGCGGTGTGGCGATATAAACCACATCCACAGTATCCGAGGCAAACAGCTCTTCATAACTTCCAAACACATTTTCAATGGCGTATTCGTCGGCAAAATCCTGTGCCTTTTTCAATGAACGGGAAGCTACTGCCGAAACTTTGGCATCTTCCACCAATTGTAAATCCGATATAAACTTCCGCGCAATTTTTCCTGGGCCCACGATGCCCCATCGTATCTTAGTTTCCATATGGGATCAAAAGTAATGATTATAACTCCTTATCTTTAGCCAATAAGAAGAAATTGACAGTACATGGATATCAACTTCAATAAGAACGAAGACCATAATAAATTGATGCTTTCCCAACTAAGGAAACGACTAGCCGAGGTTAAACTGGGCGGAGGGAAAAAACGCATTGAAAAGCATCATGAAAAAGGTAAAATGACCGCCCGTGAGCGGATTGATTATTTGTTGGACCCTAATTCCGATGCAGTTGAAATTGGTGCGTTTGCCGGAGATGGCATGTACGAGGAACATGGTGGATGTCCGTCTGCCGGGGTTGTTGTGAAGATAGGATATATCCAAGGAAAGCAATGTGTGGTAGTGGCCAATGATGCCACGGTAAAAGCCGGGGCTTGGTTCCCCATTACAGGAAAGAAGAACCTCAGGGCCCAAGAAATTTCCATAGAAAATAAATTGCCCATTATCTATCTGGTGGATAGTGCCGGGGTATACCTCCCTATGCAGGATGAGATATTTCCGGACAAGGAACATTTTGGCCGCATTTTCAGAAACAATGCCATTATGAGCAGTATGGGAATTACCCAGATTGCTGCTGTAATGGGTAGTTGTGTGGCCGGCGGGGCCTATTTACCCATTATGAGCGATGAAGCCCTTATTGTTGATAAAACCGGAAGTATTTTCTTGGCGGGCAGTTATTTGGTGAAAGCGGCCATTGGTGAAAGTATTGATAACGAAACCCTTGGTGGAGCTACAACCCATTCCGAAATCAGTGGAGTCACGGATTACAAGGCCAAGGATGACAAGGATGCGCTCGATAAAATAAAAAGTATCGTGGGCAAGATCGGTGATTTTGACAAAGCTGGTTTTAATCGGATTGAAGTAAAAGACCCAACGGAAAACCAAGAAGATATTTACGGTATCCTCCCAAGTTCACGGAGCGATCAATACGATATGCTTGAAATCATAAAACGATTGGTAGACAACTCTGAGTTTGAACAATACAAAGAGGGTTATGGCAAAACGATTTTGACCGGCTATGCCCGGATAGATGGTTGGGCCGTGGGGATTGTAGCCAACCAACGGAAAGTGGTCAAGACCAAAAAAGGTGAAATGCGGTTTGGTGGGGTCATTTATTCTGAATCGGCAGATAAGGCCACCCGTTTTATTGCCAACTGCAACCAAAAGAAGATTCCCTTGGTGTTCCTGCAGGATGTAACCGGTTTCATGGTAGGCAGCAAGAGCGAGCATGGAGGCATCATTAAGGATGGTGCCAAAATGGTAAATGCCGTGAGCAATTCCGTGGTACCCAAATTCACCATAATCATAGGAAACAGCTACGGGGCAGGAAACTACGCCATGTGTGGCAAGGCCTATGACCCTAGATTGATCGTGGCATGGCCCAGTGCCGAACTCGCCGTGATGAGTGGTAATTCGGCGGCAAAAGTGCTGTTACAGATTGAAAAAGCCTCCCTTGAAAAAAGTGGACAACCTTTGGATGCTGAAAAGGAAAAAGAATTGTTTGATAAAATCAAACAGCGATATGACAACCAAATATCGCCCTATTATGCTGCGGCTCGGTTATGGACGGACGCCATTATAGATCCCTTGGATACTAGAAAATGGATATCTATGGGCATTGAGGCCGCAAACCATGCCCCAATAGAGAAATCATTCAATATGGGAGTTCTGCAGGTATAGCTCCTATATTAGTCAATAACCATAATTGCAATATCCAATGCAATACGCTGCTCGATTCTTTTTTTTCTTCGTATTGGTCTTTTTTTCAAGCAATGCGCAGATTCGAAAAATGTGCACCTACGAATCGTATTTACCAGTATCAGAATATATTGACCAATGTGGTTTCCAAAAACCACAAAGACTTCTTGGACTAGAGAAAAAAGTTGACTCCCTTTTTAATTTAATTGGAGAACAAAGAAACTTTCAAATTAAATCATGTGCTCAAATCAGAGGTATTTCGGCCATGAACTTTGATTCTTTCCACAGCCCCTTGGAACGTTTTGTCGTTATCCAAGAAAATACATTGGACTTAGATTCTCTGATCGCAAACCATGATTGGAACATCTTGGGTCGGTTTTTACATGCAATGGGCCATCATATGCGGCAACACTTGTTGATTGATTCCATTGATTTTTTTGAAGAAGAGGTAGAGGCCGATGAAGCAGTGGGTTTTATGTTATCAAAAATGGGGGTTTCAAAGGAGAACAGCTTAAAGACCATTGATTTTGTCCCTGATTCAACGGTAAATGAGACCCATGCCCCTACCATAAAACGTAAAAATGCCGTGATTAGGGGGTGGAACTGGGGTCAGGATGGAACCTCTACACTGCCCAAGAAAGATTATGTTGAACTTTTACCGGTTTCCGAGACCCAAGAGTTGGATTATATGCAGCAGCACAATACGGCCCACAAAGAAGGAAAGTATGAATTGGCTTCATGGCATGCCTTAAAAGCATTTCAATACAGTGGAGGTAAAAATAGGAAGATGCTGGCAGAAGCTGCCTACCATTTTCACCAAAACGGACAATTTGCGATGTCCTTAAAATGTTATCTGACCCTACTAGATCGGGGCATTGGCTTTTTGGCCCGAAATGGGAAATTAAATGTTTTTGTAATCGTTGGCATAAACTATTATTTTTTGGAAGAATGGGATATGGCCATTCAGTATTTAACCGCAGCACATTTAATGTTGCCAAAAGATTTGCAAACTTTAAATTATTTGGCTGCAACATATCAAAAAAAACGAGACTGGGAAATGTGCGGCTCCTATGTTAAAAAGATGATCAAACTAGATAGCAAGAATCCTGATCATACTTTTAATCTTGGCATAACATATGAGAGACAGCAAGAAGTCCATAAAGCTATTTCTTTGTACAGACGAGCAATTTACATTACCCCTACACATACTAAGTCCAGGGTGGCCCTGGCAACCTTATACGTTAATGAGGCTAATGGATTGATTCTTTTATTACGTTCCAAAGGGTACTATCAGGGAATGGGGCAGAAGAAATATAAAAAAACTAGGGCAACGGTTAATGATCTTTTGGCCAAAGCGGAGCAAGTACTGACCAAGGGTTTGGACCTCAATCCCGATGATATACGGATTTTGGAAACCCTATTGATGATATATAAACAGACGGGGAAAAAAGAAAAGCAGGAACAAGTAGAAAAAAGACTTGAGGTTCTTGGCCAGCAAAGCGAATAATCCCGGAAAACTTTGAGAAGTTATTTATAGTTTATCATTATTGATTGTTGTTCTCCACTTGATGGGTTATTTAGCCTCTTTTTCGGGATTATTGACAATGGAAAACAATTTTTGGTTTACCTCTTTATCTACCAATTTAAAATAATAAGATTTTCTTGTTTCATTTTCCTGACCAAAGTTGTGAAAAACCGTGGCCTTTATATACGTTGGCAGATATGACTTGTTTCCAAAGTATTTCAAATTTACCTGCCAAACCCCTCTGAACATTTCATCTATCATAAATTGCTTGGATGAAAACCCCTTGATTTTTTCCAGATTGATTTGTTCGCTATTTTTTTCATACGTATGGCTCCATGTATAGAACCTGTTGTCAGGATTAACAAACTGTAGGTCAAATTCAGCTTCACCATTATTCCACTCCAATAGCACCCTTGACCCCGAAAAATTGTCATACATGCCAGTTTGTATGGTTGTATTGGACATTTCCGCAGAATTCGATTTCAATACATTCTGAAACTCTGTTTTTATGATGGCATCTATGCCTTCCTCTTCTTTTACCGAAGTGTCCAGGTTTCTGGATACAATATATCTGGAATAGATTTCCAAACTTTTCTTAAAATCGCCATTAGTATAGTGGGCATTGGCCAAATCCCGAAACGATTGCCCATGTCGCGGTCTTTTTTTGAGCACCTCTTCATAGATGTCAATGGCGCTCCCATAATCGTTATTTTTCTCATACCAATAGGCAATGGCCTTTAAGGTATTCGGGTTGCTTGAAAATTTTCCTTTGGCCATGGAAATTATTTCCTCCGATTTAGACGCTGCTCCTCGCGACATGAAAAAATCAGCGGCATCCAAGAAAAAATCAAACCGGTCTCCCCTGATCAACCGTTCTTTTTCAAAAATCGCATAAGCTTCTTTAACGGAACTTGAATTTTGAAAATCCAGCAAGTATTGGGGTTTGGTGGTATTTTCAAATCCGTGGACATCGGATGGTTCAAAAATATTGTTTCTCACTTTTGCAAAATCGAACGGATTGCTTGTTCCTGTTTCATAAAGCGCATTTCCAGATTTTGTGTTGATTATGATAAGTCCACCGCTGGCCTGTCTACCATACCTTGCCCCAGCACCTACGGAAGGGATCACAGCAATACGATCAATGTTCTGTACAGGAATGAAGGTGGGCACACCTTGAAAAATTGTTCCATCCACTTCAAAAGCAGCGGGGGGCGAAGTGGAGATGCCCCTACCTCCCCTAAGGTAGACCTGTGGATTGGTGGGGTCGTTCGGGGAGCGCACCACGCGCATTCCGGGCACCCTTGCTTGTAGGGCAGTTAAGAAGTCTATTCCTATGGCAGCCAAACTGTTGCCATCAATGACCCGCATGGAATAACCAATCTTGTCTTTGTCCATAATCCCGAAGGCCGTTCGGATCAGGTTTTTATTGTTCTGGTATTCTTTCTGAAGTTCTGCTTCTCTTTTGATCTTTGTTTTTTCCACAATCACCTCATCCAATTCCTGAATTTGGGGATACATTTCGATGTTCATTATGGAGGAAACATCTTCCAAGATCAATCTAACGGTTTTTAATCCCATTCTTGTAAAAAGCAGGGTCTGGTAGGGTTTGGCCATTATTTTATATTTTCCTTCCCTATCTGAAACTGTTTTAACGGAGCTGTTTTCCACCGTAATGTTTACATTGGGTAGAGGTCTGTCCCCATCGGTTACTCTCCCCGAAATGGTAATTGAAGACTCTTGCGCCGTTACTTGAAAACAGGCCAGCACAAACATCATTTTTAAGATGATGCGGGCTAAATCCATATTGTATTTTTTTGTGGCATACGCTTATAATTTAACCATTATTTCAATACGTTCTTCAGCGTTCCAACAAATTCCGCATTAAGTACGACAAAGACATAACCAACCTATTCTTTAGTGAGGATTTTACACGATATCCATACGACCCTGTTCAAAAAGATTAAAGACCATATTCAATTTCCAGTTTTCCTTTGGTTGCCCTATAGGGATCAAAAGTCCAAATAACATTTTCAGTCCCGTAATAATCCCCATTTATTAACGTATCTATTGTTCCATATAGATTCATGTCATAATACCCTTCTCTTTGGATTTTGATAGTATCGTTGACATTGCCTTTAACTTTTATAAAGTAAGCAACATAGCTTTTGTTTTCATACGGGATAAGGGTATCTACTCTTTTTTTAGAGAAATCTGTAATAACAAACTCCCTGTGATCTCCGCAATTTTTACAATCACAGGACAAGAATAAGATGGATAAAACAAAACTTATTAATACCTTTTTCATTTTGCTGATGTTAACCTTGGGAAACTATCCCTATACATATGGGAATCACTCGCTGCAATAGCCAAAGGTTCCGTAACCAATCTATCTATTATTCCAATCGTTTTAAGGTAATTGTCCGAGGAATGACAATTTTATATTCCCCATCCTTTTCAAAGAAAACGCCTTCTTCCTCGTTCCACTTGTTGACCAAGACTAAATCATTGCCTGCAAACATCAATACGGGTTGGTCAAAGACTCCTAAACGGCACTTGTTATACACATAAAACATAGTGGTAATAATCTCTAAATGACCTGCATAAAGACAATTTTCTGTGCGTATTTTATCAAGGGTATTTAATATCTCCGTCCCATTACTAAGATATTTTAAGGTAATTAGACAGGTATCATAATAAGCATTTTTGTAACCGAAAATATTCTCTTCATATTTTTTTTTAAAAATTGGTGTGAATTTCAACACAAGTGTATCCTTCCCACTTCCCCAAACCCAATTACCTTCAAGTCTTTTATAACTGTTACTAAAATCCTTAATATAGAAATCATCTTTTACTCTTTTAATAGGTTTGAGTAAAGCATGTTGATCATATAGTTTTAAGTTGGAATTACACCCCAAAAAAAGTACAATTGTACCCAATATAAAAAAACGTTTCATTTCGCATCTAATTTCTATGGTCTAACCCATTTGTTTTTTGATTCATCAAATTCGAATATAACCAACCCATAATCTTTTAATATGGCATGAAGACGTTTGGCGGCCAATCCACTATCTATATTTGAATTTATCGGATCATTTTGATTACCATATTTAAAATTCAACAACAATTCAAAAACTTCCAGATTGTCCTGAAAGTTGCCCTGCTGCATGGTGGCTAAATGGGATGCGAATATACTCTGATCCGCAATCATTATAGCATGCAAATCATTGTCCGGAGTCATCAAGATAAGGTTAAAGGTATCAAGATCCTGGATAAGGTTGGCGTTTGCCAAAACAAAAAAGTTAAGCACGTCTGCAGGCGAAAAGGTTTTTAGAAGCCGACCATCTGTGGGGTTACCGGTATTGGCTTTAAGGTAATGGTTGTGAAAAAGAGAGGTAACAGGTGAATTGATGGGATTCTGCAAGATAATCTCGCCTTGGTTGATACCAGATTCTCCCAAAAAAGTATAATTTATGGGTGCATTGTTGGTTATGGTGCCAGCATAGAGTTTTTCCTTACTATTTGATGAAGCTGCCGTGGCTGCTTCCAAAATAGTTTTGGTGGTCTGAAATGAAGGGCTTTCGACGATATCCTTCAAAAACTGCCTATTTCCAAACTCTTCAAAAATATCCGTAATTTCAATGCCTTCCATCATATCAAGGGCAATATCATCCGAAATCTCCTTCGCCTCATTACTCTGTCCTTCCCCCTCCACAAACTGGTTGATGGGGATACAGACCGGGATTACCCGGTGCGAAAGCCAAAGGTAGCGCGACCAATCTACAGGTACCGCCAGGTTAAGGCCTATATTTAGTGATTAACCTAAAAATTAACTAATCAGTACATTTCCAAAATATCGGTTGACTTGATGTACCATTGCTCATCTTTTTTGCAAAAAATTTGTAGAATTGAACCACCACCTGCAACCCCTCTTCCTGTTATCATTATCAAATGATCGAAAAATAGATAGGCTTCTGACTCATTGGTGAAGATTGGCTCTGCCAAATTAATGAGCACATACTCTTCTAAAGTACTTGCATTATTATAAACTTTTTGGTCAATAAACAACGACCTTACTTTATCACATGCTTTTTTGGTAAATGTAAAACGATTCTGTTGACTTTTAAGTTGACCCAGTATCTCAGAATCTATTAAATTTGAGCTTTCCAAACCTGAAAGCAAAGACTCAGACATTCTAAATTCAAACTTTATCACAACAGGATAGTTCTTTTTTTCTATTCGCTTTGCTAAGGACAATAAGTATATGTCACAAGAATCCGTATTTGTATCCTGTCCATACGCAACTAGCTGAAATAAAAAAAAATATGCAGCAATCATTAATTTCATTAAGTCAAAAATAATTTAAAAACCTCCTGTTCGTTTAAAAATAATTTCATAATTATCCCACCAAATCTCCTCATCAAAAAGCTCTCCCTCAAACAATTTCCCAACCTCATTTTCATCGCAAAATCCACAGTCCAACCAACCATTACCCCAGAAAGAATCCCCATAAACCGTATCTCCCAAATGGCTATACTCATGTAAAATTGTTATTGCTATAAAAAAACTCAAGGCACTTGAAGCTTCAATACTAGGGGCATTCTCCAGTGCTAGCACCAAACCAGTATCCAAATATAATTTATTAAGCTCAGAAGAATCAAAAAAGCCTCTGTAGGAACCGACCTTATCGCCATCTAAATCTGTGATAACAATTTCGGGGCCTTTTCCCCATTGAAGGGCTTCTTTTATAGTTTCTTTTGGGGTATCTGTATAATCATGAATCAGATTGACTACAATTTGATTATCTGCTATATTAGGCAATTCATTCTTTAAATATTCCGTGAGTCTTGGATAATCTGTTTCATAAGTGCTATTTTCAGGATACTTGACCAGAGGGTTATAATTGATCATATTTTCCTGCATCATTTTTAATTGTGCATTTGCCACCAAAGTCTTCGCCTCATTACTCTGCCCATGTCCCTCCACAAACTGGTTAATGGGGATACAGACCGGGATTACCCGGTGCGAGAGCCAAAGGTAGCGCGACCAATCTACCGGATTGGCAAGGTTTAGGCCAATATAACCACTAGTCTTGTTTAAAATCATCAAGGTAAAGGTGGTCAAGGTGGCCATGGAGCCTTCGGGGATCTCGCAATCCCCCGCCTTTGCAGTAAGGGTGCCCTTGTTGCTCTGCCCCGAATTTGATTGGTCACAATTATTCACATTCCAACCTGCACCATCCAAATAAGAAACACTGGTACAAGGCATCCCTAGGTAGTTATTCTGTTGCCTAGTATCTTGGTTTATTGTAGCCGTTGTAGGCGGAAAGGTTTTTACCTGAACATCTCCCTGCCCATAGGTCGTCGCAAAGGTCCCGTCCAGATTTTGGCTAGTGGCATATCCTGTACTCACTTCGGTATTGCCGTTTTCATCTGTGACCGAGATATTGAAGTTATAGGGTACCGTGGTCACATGCCCAGTTTGGAAGTTGGTGGTCACCGTGACCCCAAAGCCACTGGTCTGTATAGATCCCCCTGGTGGCACGGTGGGACCTCCCCCGCTGGCCCCCTCCAATATAGCCACTGCCGCAGTCCCCTGTACCGGAGGCCGTCATTTTGAGGTTTTCATCAAAGAACCGTTCAAAATTGTAGTAGCTGTACTTGGCATTGAGTCTTTTAAGGTCGGTGCCACCGTTCATAAAATAGTCCATATCTTCCTGCTCCAAGGCATACCGCACCACAATGGGATCTTTGATTTCGCCATCCGGCGTCTTCCCCACCACAAGGTTATAGAACTCGTTTGGCCCAGCGCCCTTTACATCCAATGCAAAGGTATAGTTGGTATTGGAGCCTTCATTCGCCACTTGGGCAATGCTGTCCAGAAATACCTCGTAATCCTTGGCGGTGATCTTATTACCCAGACCTAGACCCGATTTGGATACCTTGCTGCCCATACGCTTCTCCAGACTGCCAATGACCTCTGGGATATCGTCCATGTTCACATACGACCTGCTGTTGAAGCTAGAACGGGGCACTTCTGTGATTGTTTCAGGAGAATCCAACTCTAAATGGGGTTCTTCTTCACAGCTTAAGAATGTCACTACCAGCAACAATGAAAAGGCGAGATAAGGAAGTAGTTTTTTCATTTTCTTGATGTTTTGTTTTTTACTCCATAAATGTAGTTTTTTACATCAAAAAATGTAGTCCAATTTGACAGATGGCCTGTATGGTTTTATGGATGCCCTATTTTGTCTTATGAATGGTAATTGCCTAATCTGTATTAGATTGTATTCGAGGTATTACATACAGTTGGGTCTGCCTACCGTTTACATATCTAAATCCTTCTTCCCCAAAAAAACCAGCTTCTTCCAGCATAATACGGATATCCCGCTTCCATTCCGGGATGTTTACCGTGGCATTGAGCTCTATCGCATAGACTGTATTTGGATTTAAGGGATAATTTTCGCCATCATCCTTCATGACCCCTCCTTGGGCATCCCACATACCAATGGTAGTTCCTGCCGAGTGACCGTAGGTGCCCAGCGGATGGGTGTAAATGGCAGGTTGTAGGCCTGCATCCTTGGCATCTTGCAAGGCTTTGGCCAGTATTTGATTGCCGGTCCTGCCTTTTACCATGTTGCTCGTTAAAAAATCCTGTACGCGGTTTCCATCATAAAGGGCATTCACCAAATAGGAAGGGGCTTCTTTTTCACCGGGTTTCAATACATAGGCCAACTCCTGGCAATCTGTATTCAATCTTAGATAAGTAATACCAAAATCACAGTGCAACAAATCCCCGGGCAGTATCACCATATCGTCTGGGCGTCCAGAAAAGGAATACAAATGCCCCACCAATTCCTCACTGCTACGTTGGACATCCACCGTTGGATGAAACCAAGTCTCCAACCCTAAATCTGTCACCTTTTGCCGCATCCACCACTCAACTTCAGTGGTTGTGGTAACTCCGGGAGTAATCACTTTTTCGGAAAAAGCCTCGGCAATAATGGCATGGGTTATACTTACCAATTGGTTATAAATGATCATTTCACGTTCGGTTCGTGTTTCTATCCAACGCACTGCCAATTGTTCCGCAGAGCTTACACGGGAATGGAACTTTTTGGGAAGATGGGCCATGAACTCATCATAATCTGTTTTGTCCAGACCGTCTGCAATATTGTGGTCTTTGGAAAAGTTCAACCCTATTTTACTGGGGTTTCGTTCCGAAATCAACTCCATCAATCGCTTCCACTGGTTAGGTTCCTTTTCCTTATCCCATGCCGAAACAATGCTTTTTCCCACATTGTATCGTGCCACGGCCAATTTATCAATAGTGTTCTTTTCCTTATTCCGATAAAACAACAGAATAGTCCTTCGCCTAGCATTCAGCCATGTAGCTGGTAGCATGGTGCGAAGCACAGGGTCTTCATTGTATTCCCGTGAAATCACAATCCACATATCCATACCCACGTCATCCATAAGTTTTGGAAGCAGATTGTTAAAACGGTCTTCAAGTAGTTCGTCCACCACCCTTGCCCGTTCCACCTCTGGTAGAATTTGTTGGGAATGCAGTAAACAAAGTGGGAATAAAACGAATGCAATAAGTAGTCTGTTCATTGAGCTGATTTTGGTTGAAGTTACAAAATCCCAAAATAAATTTTCCAAATCTATTTCTGAAGGGATTCAACCACTGGAATATTTCTTTCTGACTAAAAATCAAATGCTTACCTTAGAAGTCAAAGAACCCCACCGCTTAATGGAACAAGGATGAAAAAGATTGGCTTATTACTTTTTTTTATTTGCACCTCAAGTTTGGCACAAACTAAAATCGAGGGGGTCATCCTTGATAAAACGAGCCAACAACCGTTACCCTATTCCACCATTACCATTTTTGGGGAGAAAACCCATCACACCATTACCAATGAAGATGGCAAGTTTGCCGTGGAGGGTTTTATCCAGAAAGATTCCATGGAAGTGAGACATTTGGGTTATAAAACAAAGAAAGTGGCCTTGGTGCACTTTAAGAATGAGGCCAACCTTTATCTAGACCCCGATTTTTCCAATTTGGACGAAGTGGTACTCACGGCTGGGGAAGATAAAGAATACCCATACATCTTATTGGACAAAATTGTGCAGAAATATCGACAGCAAAAGGAAGCCACCTCAAGCAAGGCTTTTTTAACATTGACTTCTTCCGTAAGAGGAATTCCCTTGGAACAGATAGAAGGCTTTTATAATAGTGAACAAAGTCTGTCAGGTGGTATCACGGGTCTTACTATAAAAAGTGGGCGATTTGGTTTGAACAAATCATTTGCATTCTATAGTCTGGACAACACCCAAATTTTAAGTGATTTTACTTTTTTTGAAGAGACCGGCCAAATATTGCCTGACCATCCTGGTAATTTGAACTACAACTCCCTTAAAAGGAAATATACGGTAAGAATTGACGACTGTAGCTCCTGTACCCAAGAAGAAGCATCTCTATCGTTTACCCCAAAAAATCCAAATGGGAGGCTGTTTTATGGGAAAATGATAGTGGATTATGAAAATTTAATTGTCAAAAAAATTGAGCTTGGCATCAAAGACCCCGTAACCAACGCATTGACCTCCATTAATGAAACCGTTTCCCTTACCCCAATGGAAATTGAGTTTAATATTGTTTTTAATCCCTTGGATTTTGGGAAAATACAGTATTTGGATTTCTCATTTCAGATGGATTATAAGTCGGGAGATGTTTCAGAAATAATCAATTCCCGAACATTCATTTATTTCTATGATTACAATAGGTCTTTTGAGGAGCCGTATTTCACCAAAGACATTTCCTTTAGCAATGATTACGATAAAATAATCGCCCTGCAGGCATCCGATGATTTTTGGGAGACCAATTACCAATACCCAAAAAGTTTTAGTGAACAAAGATCTTTGGACTACATGAAAGAAAACGGGTTCTTGATCAATTATGACAGCTATATCCCCATTGATGATTTAAGTTATGCACGGCCATCGGTTCTTTCATGGCATGAGGACAAACGTTTTGCCTGGGACCATTTGCGGGATGCCGCAGATAATGATCCCAAAGGGATACAAGGCGATAAGCAATATAGAACAGGAAAAAACTATGACTCTCCTTTTGATGTTCTGAGAAAAACCACAGGACCTAAAGGGAAAAACCAAATCAACATTGGTTATATGCTGGATCTATATTGGGACTTGGCAGGAAACAGAAAAATTATAGGGAGGACCTTATTGGATATTGGCTCTTCCGAGTTTACTCATGAGCACACCAAGAACAAGCTTATTTACATTAATTTACTCTTTGATATCTATGAGATTTATAGACGGTTGGCGAATTCCAGAATAAAGGATGGAATGACCTTTACTGAAATGAAATCCATTTACGACGAGATTTATGAAGGAGCCAATGTAGAGGCCAAAAACATGAGCAAGGAAACTGATTATGGTGATAACCTTGAAGCCTTGGCAAAATGGAATGGCAGAATAAAGTCAAGATTGGATATTGATAACTTTTCTCTCCTTCGATAAATCTTCTACACTATTTTCTTCTATCCCTTGCTTTCAAATAAAAAACCTTATTTACCTAATCCGCCTGTAAAGGTGTTTATTTTCACCAAACCGTTACCATCATATTCTTGGGTTAATTTTAGCACCCGTGTTTCCACTCGCTGCGTTGGAAGGCCGTAATCAAAAAAACTGGTTATCCGCAAATATGTAGGAGCTTTATCTCCACTCTCATAATAGAGCAGGTTTAGCAACCACTCCCCTTCCAAGGCATCGTTCAGAAAAAATTGGGTGCTGGCATATCCTCTATCCATTTCGTCTTTATGGGATTTTATTTCCCATGTTTTGAAAGATGAGTCTGGGGATTCCAACTGAAATCCTATCGTAACATCGGGATTGTTCCAAGACAAAGCAATTCGGGTAGCTGAAGTCTCCCCACCCATGGCTTGGCTTATTTTTTCCAAATTAGGTCCAGTTTTATTGGATGGTACATATCCATAAGAGTCCGTGGTCATGAAGAGATCTGTACGGTATGCATCAAAAGGAATACCTTCTTTGGTTCTCAAAACTTGATAATCTTCATAAACTTTAGTAGTCTTTTTAGGATTCATCCTTTCGGCATAGGCTCTGGCCACATCACAATAGGATTGTGCAGACAATGGGTCTTTCTCCAATACTTCCAAGAAAACCTCCAAAGCCTTATCATGCTTGCCCAACATAGCATACCTATATGCAAGGCCTCTTAAAGCTGGCATGTTTTGGGAAAATCTTTCATGTACTTCCTTAAGTATGGTATTTGCCACCTTTTCATCCTTCCAACGCTCTCTAAAATAGTAGGCCATATCCATTGAAAAATAGGAATCCTCCATATGATCTCCTTTGATTTTCTGGAACAATTCCATTGCTTTTTCTTCAGAGGAAACCGCTCCAAATACTTCCATATACTCTGGGATCGCAGGAACATAATTTGCCTCATCAAACAGTTTGTTCATATTATTGCGGACATCGGAGCTGGAATACTTTTTGCCATATCCCAGTTCATCCATTTCGTTTTTGCCCTTGGTGTTGATCACTATGACTCCGCCAACACCCCTTGGCCCATATCTATTTACAGCAGCATTACGCTCAAGAATGGCCACGCGATCAATATCTGCTCCTGACAAATAGGTCGGCGCAGTTTCCTGTACAAAACCATCCACATCAAAAATAGCCTTGGGCTTTCCAAATCCTAAAGAATCATGTGAAATGGAACCATACGCGAAATCCCGCAAATAGACTGTCACATCATCGGCAAACGGAGGCCTTACCACTCTCATGTTAAAATGATAATTCTTCAAAGAGGTCAAGAAATCCGGACCAGCAGCCAATAAATTATCACCATCAATAATTTCCAAAGCCGTAGAAGAACGCTCCTTGTCCAACATTCCAAAGCTGGTCTTTATCAAATTTTTGTTGGTGGGATACTCTTCCATTAAATCCTTTTGGGTTTTACGCTTGTTCTGTTCAATGACCACTTCTTTTAGCTTCGTTGTTTTTGGGGAAAGGATTATTTTAAACACTTCGTCAATGTTCAATATCTCAATTTCAACATTGCCATACCCTACTGCAGAAAACACCAAAACCTCCCCTGTATCGGCATTCACCGAGAACTTTCCTTCTTCATTGGTCTGCACTCCACGCTCTGTACCCTTCACTACGATGTTCACGTCTGCTATGGGTGTTTCCCAGACATCGGTAACCCGTCCGGTAATCATCCTATCTGTAGCTTGGGGGTAAAGTGGCCAAACAACCCACAAAACCAAAAACAATACTATATTTTTCATTTTTCCGAGGTTTCGGTTATAACTGATTAAAAATCAGTTATGAAGATATAAAAAATGTTGGTTTTCTTGTGATTAACAAACAAGTATGTTTTTGATTGGGTTCAATTATAAGTAGGAAAGTGCCCGAAGGCGCTTTACTACATACTGTTCATATAGGATTTTACAAGTCGTATAAATTCTGCCCTATACCCTTCCTTGTCATTCGAAATACCCTTCTCAGCTAAAATAACTACATCATTAAGGGAACTATTATTGGTAAACTGCGATTTACGCAAGTGAAGCCCGAACAGTGCTACTGATGCAACAAAATTAAACTCCGCGGAAGCTTCTGTCAATTTGTTTTCAACCACATGGCTTATTTCCTGACTTTGATGTCCATCTGGATTTTTATAGCGCAGTTTAACCGTAAACAATTCATTCTGAACTCCATTGGACTCAGTTCGCGTGTATTTCAAATCATGTACGGGTTTAAGGTACGGGTTATCATTTCCCACAGGGATTACTTCATATAATGCAGTTACCGTATGCCCACTTCCCAATTCCCCAGCATCTTTGGTATCATCTATGAAATCCTCATCGGCCAACATTCTGTTCTCATAACCAATCAGTCGATAGCCTTTTACCGCAATTGGGTTAAACTCCACTTGGATTTTCACATCCTTGGCAATGGCATACAAAGTTCCCCCAAACTCTTGACCAAATACCTTTTGTGCTTCTTGCATGGTGTCAATATAGGCATGGTTTCCGTTTCCCTTGTCGGCCAACTTTTCCATTTTTGAGTCCTTATAATTTCCCATTCCAAAACCCAAAACAGAAAGAAAAACTCCTGACTTGCGTTTTTCTTCAATCAACCTAACCATGTCCCCGTCACTTGAAGGACCAACATTGAAATCACCATCCGTAGCCAAGATTACACGGTTGTTTCCATTTTTAATGAAGTTTTGCTCCGCAAGTTTATAGGCCAATTCAATACCTGCCCCACCTGCGGTTGAACCACCTGCTTCCAGATTCTCAATGGCTTTCATGATTTCTTCTTTTTTGTTTCCCCGTGTGGGTTTGAGCACTTCTCCTGCGGCCCCTGCATAGACCACTATGGCTACTTTGTCCTTCTCACGTAATTGATTTACCAATAGTTTAAATGCGGATTTAAGCAATGGCAGTTTATTTGCATAGGACATGGATCCAGAAACATCAATCAAAAATGTGAGGTTAGATGGCGGTAATTGTTCATTGCGATATGTTTTACCCTGGAGACCTATCTTTACCAATTTGGTATCTGGATTCCAAGGCGTTTGCACCACTTCGGTATGGATTGAAAAGGGATGTTCCGTGGGTTCAGGATAATCATAGCTGAAATAATTTACCATTTCCTCAATCTTTACAGCATCTACTGGAATCTTCTGTCCGTTGTTTATCATGCGCCTTATATTGCTATATGATGCTTTATCCACATCAATGGAAAACGTAGATAATGGACTTAAGGCAACCTGCTGAAACTTGTTCTCCGTTATCTTGGCATAATTCTCGTCGTTCTCAATTTGGTAGTTTCCTTGCTTGGTCGTAATAACAATACACCCACCACTTGCCGAAGAACCGAACATCTTACGTGCTTTGGCACCTTTATAGACATTCATTTTATCAATAGTTGCGGGTTCCAATTTTTCAATGACACCATTATTCATTTTTTGAATGGGCACCCCATCCACAATATAAAGGGGCATTTCATCCTCATTAGTTGGAATAGCATTCACATTGAACACTTTTTCTGGGGCCGAGACTGATTCATTGTTATTTGCAATTTGGACCCCAGAAGTACTCCCTTGAAGAGCTTGGGTAATGGACTTATGATAGGCTTTTTGCTTTTCCTTTTTCAACTGCGCCTTGGATTTTACGCTTGAAACTGAATGTGTCAAGCTCCTTGTTCTTTGCACACCATAGCCCATAATAACCACTTCTTCCAATGCTTGCACATCCTCTTCAAGCTGTACGTTAATGGTACTGTTGAAACCAATTTTTACAGTTTTGGACTTAAACCCGATATAATTGAAAACCAAGGTCTGGCCTTGGTATGCAGAAATACTATACTTTCCATCAAAATCTGTTTGTGTTCCCTTTTTGGTTTCCTTTACAATGATGTTTACACCGGGCAGGGCTTGTCCCTCACTGTCGGTTACCACTCCACTAATCATTCTTCCTTGAGCAGAAACAGTGAAGCCAACCAAAAATAAAATCAGTAAGAATATTCGATTTTTCATAATTGACATGGTTTTTAGATTCACTACCAACCTATAATCAATTAAGCCAATACAAAACCACCAATTAGTATTTGGGAAAAAACGAAACGTAAAACCGTACTTTGAATGAGTTTAGGAAAAAACTTTTTTTAAGGTTTTGGTGCGATCTACCTTATTGCTTTTGGTTTCAACAAAGGATTTTATATTGAAGACTTCCTTTGGGACTTCGTATTTATTCAAACTTTTCAAGCTACTTATCGTTTCAAACAGATTTTCTTTATCGAATTGGGTTCCTTCTATGATTAAAACCAACCGATGACCCAGTACTTTATCCGGCAAACCCGCAACAAAGAAACGAAATGGTATAATCGGGGCCAGTTTTCTTTCAATCTGTTCGGGAACCAATTTTATCCCTCCAGAATTTATTATGGAATCATATCTTCCCAACCATTCAAACTTGTTTTTGGATACCATGCTCACCAAATCGTTGGTCACCACCTTTTCATCAGAAATGTCAGGAGCCTCAATGGTTAGGCACCCTCTTTTATCTGTTGAAATTTGAACCCCGGGAAGGGTTTGAAAAAAATCGGAACATTGGGGGCCATTGATGGCTTTTACGGCGATATGGGTTATGGTCTCCGTCATCCCGTATGTTTCAAAGCAGTTGGTGTGAAGGGTTTGTAAATCCTTTTTAAGAGTTGAATTCACTGGAGCGCCACCAATGATCAATAGGTCCACCCGATACAATTGCTTCAAGGAACTTTGTACTTGAAGTGGGACCATGGCAGCAAAATCATACTTTTTTTCTGAATCCAACAAGGGAGTTGAAGACGGTTCCACATAATCCAACTGCCAGCCTAAGACCATAGCACGCACTAGCATCATTTTACCGGCAATCCCTGAAAAAGGAAGGCAAAGTAAGGCTATTGTTCCTTCCCTTAGCTTAAAATATTGACCGGTTGCCAAAGCAGAATTGACCATGTGCTCCTTCTTGAGCTTAATGCTCTTGGGTGTTCCGGTTGAACCAGAGGTTAGAACGGTCAAAGTAGGTTTGTCTGATAACCAGTCCAATAAAAATTCCCCCATGGCCGTTTCAAAAGAATTTCCCTCATTGACCAGAGTGTTGCCCAGTTTGGAAATCCCTAAAGGCGAATAGGAAACCCCATTGAGCTTGAAATCTGAGTGAATTTTATGCCAAACTGGATTCTTCATGGGTAAGTGTCGCGAATTCTTCCTTGGTCATAACTTTTCCGAACAATCGTTGTTTCCAATTTTTCCACCCATATTTTTTTGAGAAGAACCATAACAGTAATGGGAAAATCACAAAAACGGGGATCAGCACGTCCCATCCCAAGGCTGGTTCTGAAATATCCTTATAAACAGAATTGGTCTGAAAAGCAGTCCAATCTGCCGTGACCAGCAAAGCTGTGATTAAATTGTTTGCCGCATGGAATCCCAATGCCAACTCCAATCCTTCATCCATTAGAGTCAATATGCCTAGAAAAAAACCTGTTCCAATATAGTAGACCAAAACACCATGACCCAGTTTTTCCACTTCGGGATTGGCAATGTGCATCAATCCGAATAAAGTAGACGTAACCACCAAGGGCACCCATCTGTTCTTGGCCAAAATACCTATTCCCTGCATCATATGTCCTCTAAACAAATATTCTTCAAAACTGGTCTGCATGGGAATAAGAACAATGGCAATGATGGCCAAAGGAATAAACTTTGCCAAATCAAAATTGAGCACAT
This sequence comes from Flagellimonas alvinocaridis, assembly GCF_004916895.1. Classification (GTDB taxonomy): domain Bacteria; phylum Bacteroidota; class Bacteroidia; order Flavobacteriales; family Flavobacteriaceae; genus Flagellimonas; species Flagellimonas alvinocaridis. Next base: position 16,017 of record NZ_SNTZ01000012.1, on the reverse strand, counting down.
ACTTATCTGGAGATGCATAAATATCGATTCCTGTGAGGATGAGGGTAAGAACCGACCATAATCCAAAAGAGAAAAAAACCCGTTTCCAGTCCACCTTCTTTCTGGAAGTGGTCAACGAAGTGATGGATTGTCTATGTACAAGATAGGTCCATCCCAAGACCACCAACAATCCGGCGGCTAAAGGCAATAGCAGAAATATCAGTACAATATTTGAGCCCATTTGTGCAATGAGTTGTTGCATGGTATCCTCTACACTCACCGGCGAATTTACCGTAATCACATAGTTAAATACCATAAAACCCATGAATGCCAAGGGTATCACAAAAAATTTCCATAATCCGATTTCCCCTCTATAGCCTTGTTCTATATACATAAACTTTTGATTAGATTATTTTCCCATTTCTTCCGAGCCCTATAGCTCAATGTCCCTTGATCTACCACCAAAGGACTTTCAAAATTGTTGGTATACAGGCTTCCTGTACCCAAACCCTGCGGCATGGTGTTTCCCAAAGTGTATGTCCATTGTGCAATGGCATTCAGACCAATGTTGCTTTCCAAAGCACTGGTAATCCACCAACCCACTCCATGCTTCTCAGCAAGGGTAATCCATTCTTGACTTCCAGAAAATCCGCCCACCAAACTTGGTTTCAAGATAATATATTGTGGCCGTATGGTCTGCAGCAATTTTTCCTTTTCTGAGGTATCAAAAACGCCGATTAGCTCCTCATCCAAGGCAATGGGCAGCGGTGTGTTTTTACAGAGTTCTGCCATGGCTTTTGGTTGCTGTTGTTTGATGGGCTGTTCTATGGAGTGAAGCTGATATTCTGACAGTTGTTTGAGTTTTTCCAAAGCTTCTTTGGGTCCAAAAGCACCGTTGGCATCTACACGGAGTTCAATTTCATCTGGAGTGAAATGTTCACGAATTGAGGCAAGGATGGAAAGCTCCTTGCTGAAATCAATGGCACCAATTTTCATTTTGATGCATTGGAAACCCTCTTTTAATTTTTGCTCCAGTTGGGAAAGCATAAAAGCTTCATTTCCCATCCAGATTAGCCCATTTATGGGTATAGGCGCTTCATTTTGGGTAAATTCAGAAGGAAACAATTCAAAAGGATCACTGGATTTTAGGGACAAAAATGCTTGTTCCAATCCAAACTGAATCGAGGGAAACTCCCTCAAATTTTGCAGAAGCTCCTCTTTTTTCAAATGAATATGGGCACAGGTCCATTGCAACTTATCTTCATAGCCTGGAACGTCATCCACGCTCAACCCCCTTAAAATACCACATTCACCAATACCCTGACGCTCTCCGTCCCGAAGTATCAAAAACCAGGTCTCTTTTTGTGTGAGTACACCACGTGAGGTACCACTGGGCCTTTTAAAGTTTAGCGTGTACTTTTTATAATATGCCTTCATCCTATGGTTTCAAATGTAACCATATTTGGGAAGCTACGCTGCAAAGTGTTTAGCTGAAGTTGAACCAAAAGCGCACCCCTTCGCTATCTCTGTCAATGTTCAGTTTGGACTGAAGTTGGTTTACCAACCTGTTCATCAAACGGATACCCATGGAAGAATGGGCCCTTTCCTCGGCATCTTCTGGAAGTCCCACACCATTGTCGGTATATTCGAAATAGCCTTGGTCGCCATTTTTTCTTAAATGGATGTAGATTTTCCCATTCTCATCGTTCTCTGGGAAAGCATATTTAAACGAATTGGATACCAATTCATTCAATATCAACCCAAAGGGAATAGCGCGATCAATGTCCAGCTCGGTACCTTCTGCATCTATGGTAATGCTGATGTTATGCCCGCCTTTTTTGTATACAGATTGCACACTGTTGATGAGACTTTCAATATACCCTTGCATTTCAATAACGGAGAGGTCATCGTTCTGATACAGTTTCTGGTGTATCAACGCCATGGCCTTTACCCTGCTCTTACCTTCTTCCAGTGCTTCAATGGCCGATTTGCTACGGGTGTTCTTGGTTTGCAAACTCAGCAAACTGGAAACCATCTGCAAATTATTTTTTACCCTGTGGTGAATTTCTTTCAACAGGGAATCTTTTTCAATAAGGGCATTCTCAATGATATGCTTTTGTTCTGCGATCAGACGTTGATTCTTTATACTTTTTAAATACGCATATACCAAGCCTGCAAAGCCCAATAGGGTGAATATCAATGAAATGAAAACAAGATTGATGCGCTCATCCTTGGCCTTCATTTCACTACGGGCCAACTCGTTGATTCTCTTTTGCTCATCAATCAGGCGCTGTGAATTTTCCAAGTCCTCATTGGCCACAATCGTTACCAATTGCTGTTTAATGATGGATGATTGCTTTTGCGCCAAGGAATCTTTTATACGTTCATTGCGCTTATAATACATGGCGGCATTCTTGTAGTTTTCCACCTTGTCATAATATGAGGCCAGTAAACTATTGCGCTTTATACTTTGTAAGATTCCTATGTTTTCAAAGTCGACATCAAGGCTTTTTTTGGCATCCACAAAGCGTTCCAATTGAAGATTTGCATCGGCAAGGTATAGTGTGTTCTCAATGACTTCATTTCTATGTCCATTTTTAGGCGAAGATTCCAGAACCTCTATACTGCTTTTGAGCAAGGGTATAGCCTGTTCAAACTCTGCCAACATAACATGGCATTTGGCAATATTCCCTTCAATCTCTGCCTTGAGCAAATCGCTCTCAAAGATTTCGGCTTCGCTCTTTTGTACTGAAATGTCGTTAAGATAAACATCCAAATATGCCTTGGCCTTTTTTAGCTCACTTAAGGCTGTTGGGGCAGAATTGTCCAATCGTAAATAGTTGCCCACTTTGCTGTGGTACTTGGCCAAACCGTAAGAATCGTTATCGGCAATGGTAGGCTTTACCTCCATTATGTATTGGTTTCTTGCCTTTCTGTACAGTCCTAGATTGCTATATATATCGTAGAAGGCCACATTCTCTGTGATGCCCATTTCCCTTTTCTCTTTACGGATTTCAATCTGCTTGTCAAACAGCTGTAGATTGGCATAATTGTCATCCAGTACTTCAAGGACTATTTTTTGCGACTCAGAATCCAAAGAATCTTTGGTTCCATAAAGTTCTTTTGCTAGCGCGGTACTTTTATCATATTCACCAAGATCATTGTAAATCTGTGCCTGCATGACCTTGTATAGTCTTGTGGCGGTGGAGTCTTTGGTCTTTTGCGCGTTGGAAAGGTAAATTTTTACGGTATCGAGCCAGTCGTAGGCAGAATGTTCGTGATACCTATCCACCGAATTGAAAAAGATATTGAACCTTCCTGATGGTGTGTTGATATCCTGAAATTCCTTTAGGGAATTTTGTTCCTCTCCAGTGATGGACTGTGCAGCCCCACCAAAAAGAAAAACAAAGTATATAAAAGTAAATAAGAATCTTACGTAACGTCCCATTAATCTATTAAATACATTGACCCTGGGAGTATATCGCCAAGGTCCATACTATTGTTTGTGCCCTTTTTCCGTGCCCCCATCAAACAAAATGATTAATAGCCGTACCATTTGCCAGTATTATAGCTTGTAATCAAAGTATGGGGTATATAAAGAACGCTAGTTTAGCTTCAAAATTAAACCCAAACCCATAGAGTTGCTCACTATTGTTGTGAAACGGTCCATTTCTGTTGTGAAACCTCTTTAGGTATATGCAAAACTCCCATTTGTCGATGTTTTGTGCATTTCGTGGAGCTTTACAGGAGGACAGGGATTATGTAAACTAAAAAAGGCCTTGCCATTTTGGACAAGACCCTTTTACGAGAACACTATATGAAAATGAAAAAATTACTTTCTAATTATTTACACTGCTAAAGTACAGTGATCATTCTATGGTGGGTAATTATTGTTGTGAACACCACAAAAGCTGTTGTCATTGCATAGAAAAAAGATTTTGGCATAAAAAAAGTGCCCGGTTGGGCACTCTTCTATATTATACTTCTTTGTCCTTATTAGCTATTCATGGATGACAATATGAACTCTTTAAAATCCTTGGAAATAGGAATTAAGTTGTTGTTGATCATAATGTCCTTTGAGTTAATGGCATCTATGTGGTCCACATTAACAATGTACGATTTATGGGCTCTATAAAATTTGTTCTTGGGCAATTTCTCCAAATAATCCTTAAGCGGAGAACGCACCAAAAATTTCTTGTCCACTGTATTCACCTCCAAATACACATTGTCTGCCTTGATAAATTGGATATCGCTAAACTGAATTCTGTAATATAGATGTTGCTTTTTTACAAAAATGGAATCTTTTAGAACTGAATTGGAGGTAAAGCTATCCCCATCGTCTCCTTCAATAGCTTTGGGATCATCCTTTTTTGAATAATTAAAATTGGAAAGCGCAATTTCAATGGACGTATACAAATCCTGTTGCTCAAAGGGTTTTACCAAATAGCCATCTGGTTTTACCGTCTTTGCATTTTCCACTGTGGCCCTATCTGAGTTGGATGTGACAAAAATGAAGGGAATATTGTAAACATCCCGGATATGCTTTCCTAAGTCAATGCCAGTTTTGTCAGAAGCGAGAATAATATCGATAAGAACCAAATCAACATGGTTGTTCTTTAACACCTCTACTGCCTGCTCATACACGATGACGTTGTCCACGATCTCATAACCAATCTCTTCCAACATGGACTGCATATCATCTGCTATGATGACATTGTCCTCTACAATCAAAATTTTAATCGGTTGCTCCACGTTCCATAAAGTTTATCTGGTTATATCTCAAAATTACAAAAAATAATTTACTGATGTATAGAAGAGTATGGCCAATAAAAAAGTGCTTAGGGATAACTTTTTAAGTTCCCCATCCAAGGCTCCGGGCACTTGTGTTGACATAACTTTTTTTAAATGAATAAAAATCGGCACAAAAGCAACCATGAAAACGGATTGCAATACCGTTAAGTCTTCCATCAAAATATATACTGTACAGCAAATAAAGGCCACCATCAACAACAGGAAATGATATCGCTTTCCGTTCTGGAATCCCATTTTTACCACTACGGTATTTTTTCCATGTTTTTTATCGGAAACCACATCCCTTAAATTGTTCAAATTTAAAACCCCAACACATAACAGTCCTACTGCTATAGCTAATAAAAGAGAGGTGAAACCTATGGTTTTTGTATACAGGAACATACTTCCCAACACACCTAAGAGTCCAAAAAACAAAAAGACAAACACATCTCCCAATCCCATATAGCCGTATGGATTTGAGCCCATGGTATATTTAATGGCCGCCCAGATGCTCAAAAAACCAAGGACTAAAAAAAGTAGTATGTAAGGCAGATTGTCCAAACCAAATGCCAAATAAACCAACCCAATGGCCAAAAGCAGGGAGATGGCAATGGAAATAATGATTCCCTTTTTCAATGCTGAACGGGTAAGCCATCCACTTTGAAGGGCCCTGGCGGGTCCAATACGGTCTTCATTGTCGGTGCCTTTTACCCCATCGCCATAGTCATTGGCAAAATTTGAGGTCACCTGAAAACCAACTGTTGTCATGAGTGCCAAGACAAAAATGCCCAAGTCAAAAAAACCCTGTTTTGTTGCCAAGGCGGTTCCTAAAATAATTCCAGATAATGATAATGGAAGCGTGCGAAGTCTGGCAGCCTGTACCCAAGCCTTAATATTTCCCAAGATTAATACGGGTCTTCTATTTTTATTCTTTTTCCATCTTGGTATGATGCTACAAAGGCATCCTTAAAGCCCATCTGCACCAATTGCTTTCTAAAAGTCTGTGCTTCATCCAAGGTTTCAAAATTACCAAGGGAATAGGCATAGAACGGATTGGTCTTAACAAAAAGAGTGTTGGTCAGCGCCTCAGATGCCAAGGTTACATTGTTGTCCACAAAGGATTTGACCTGTACGGAATAAATTTTTTCTTTGTTCAGGAATTCCTTGGCCAAGTAAAACTCTTTTACCAAGCTAAGTTCCTCGTTCTGACTCTTAAGATTATCTATTCTTGTTTTAATGGCATCCAGACTATCTATGGAAACCAAAAGATTGTTTTGGTTCTCGTACGATTGTTTGCTACTCAATCCCGCAGTAAACGAAGTAATGGCCAAAGTCCCTATTACAAAAAGACCTACAAACCCTAAAAGTATGTTGCGCTGTAGTCTAATTTTGCGCAAATCTTTGTTCTTATACTTTATCTGGTCTAAAAGTCTTTCATTAATAATCTGGGCCTTATCTATGTCCTTGTGAAGGTCCAATAAATCGCTTTCTTCAATAAAAGGCATATTTCTAGGGAGTTACGGATTCTAAGTTTGTGCTAAGCACATAACTGTCAATGAGTTAATCTACATACTTACAAATGTAAAGTTTTTGTTGAAAGAAAAAAACCCAGCGGTATCAAAATCCCTTTAATTCAAGCTGTTGTTTCTTGAAGGTGCTAACAAGAATCACAAGAGATATATTCCGTCATCCTGAAGGTTTATCTTTCTTTGGCGATACAGAATACCAACCCCTTTCTTAAAAGCTTTCTTGCTTAGGTGGAGGGTAAACTGTATTTCTTCAGGGGATGATTTGTCATGCAAAGGCAGAAAACCATCGTTTTGCACAAGCTTATCGTAGATTATTTTTGCAGTGGGCTCCAGCATCTTGGCTCCAATGGGCTTGAGGGACAAATCTATTTTCTTATCCGCCCTCACATTTTTCACATAGCCTTTTAGGCTATCACCATTGGTCATTGGCCTAAATACATCACTTTCAAAAATAAGTCCTTTGTACTTTCCATCTACAACCACCTCCCATCCCAAAGGCGTTCTTCTATATACCAACAAGTCTACTTCATCATTCACTTCATAGGCCACATCCTCATTGGATAAAAACTTGTCAACCCTACTGGACCCAGTCAGTCTGAACGTTTTTTCATCCATATAACAATACACAACATACTTTTTGCCCTCCTCCATTCTCTGGGCCTGTTCCTTGAAAGGAACCAACAGGTGCTTTTCCAAGCCCCAGTCCAAAAAGGCACCAAATTCACCTACTTCAACAACCTCAAGAAAAGCAAAGCCATTCCTTGTGATTTTTGGCTTAAGGGTTGTGGCTATGGGACGCTCGTTATTGTCCAAATAGCAAAATACCTCCAAGTCCATGTCTATCTTAAAATCCTCTGGAACATATTTGTTGGGTAGAAGTACTTCCGTCCCCTCATCATCTCCAAGGAAAAGACCAATGCTGGTGCTACGTAAAACTTTTAATGTGTTATGGCCGCCCAATTGTATCATGGTGTAAAGGTATATTGAAATTCTGGGTATAAAAAAAGCTGCCAGTTGGGCAGCTCTATTCCTTTTTGCGTTGCCTTAGTTGTAAACAGATTCCTTCTTGAAATGTTTGGCCAACATATAATAAATTACTGCACGGTACTTGTTCTTGTCCGACCTGCCATAGGCATCTATTACCTCGTTTATGGCGTCAGTAAGGGCCGGACCGTCAGAAAGTCCCAATTTTTTGATCAAGAAGTTGTTTTTTACCGTTTCCAATTCCTTTTCATTGGAACCAGAAACCTTTGAAGCGTCCAAATTGTAAACGGCGGGGCCAAGTCCTATGGTCACCTTGGTCAATAGGTCCATGTTTGGGGTCTCTCCAAATTTGGTCTTGATTTCCTCTGCGTACTTTTGGATAAGTTCGTCTCTTTTGCTCATTTTAAAATGGTTAATGTTGATGATTTATACCACCCCCTAAGATATGAAATCGAAGTAGCCAAGCAAAATTTTATCGTTCAGCTTTCTGGGAGTATGAATCTCAAGGATCTTGGGATTGGTGGATTCATCATAAAAATCATTCAAACATGTATGCAACTGTTCCTCGTTATGGGCAGTTTCATATGAGAAGCCGTACATCTTGGCCAAATGCTCGGCCGTATGCACATGATGGGTCTCAAAAAAGGTGGAAAACTCCACAGTATCCTCATTGCCTGGCAAAATCCTGAAAATTCCGCCTCCGGAATTATTGATCAGAATAATCCTAAAATCAGGGCGAATATTGGCGTTCCAAAGAGCGTTGCTATCGTAGAAAAAGCTAAGATCGCCTGTAATCATAACTGTGGGATTTTCTGCAAAAATAGAGGCTCCGATGGCAGTAGAGGTACTTCCATCGATACCACTTGTCCCTCGATTACAGAACACCTTCAACGTAGGCTGCATAGGAAACAATTGCGTATACCGCACTGTAGAACTGTTGGCCAAATGTACCTGATACCCTTTGGGTATTTGATGAAGAATCTCATTGAAAACCATAAAATCCGAAAACGGGATTTGCCCAAGATAGTCGTTCCGCTTTTCTTCATAGTTGTTTTTTACCCCTAGCCATTTTAGTTTGTAACCACTCGGTTCTTTATCCAAGTTGCAAACACGCTTTAAAAATGCATTGGGTTCCATCTTAATATGATGTGATAGACAATAGAAAGTGTCATATGCCTTTTTGGAATCTACATGCCAGTGGTTCTTGGGTTGGTATTTTCTTAAAAACGCCTTTATTTTTTTGGAAACAATCAGTCCGCCAAAAGTAACCAGTAAATCGGGTTGTAATTCTTGAAAAAGCTCATCTCGATTTTCAGATTTTTCAATAGGAGCCACAATACTGTCTATGCTCGGAAAAAAATCTTGGTGATGTACATTCGAGGTCGTTTCCGTAAATACCAAGGAGTTTCCATCCTTGGCTAAAACTTCGAGCACTTCTTTCTCTATGGCATTGGGTTGATTAACCCCTACCAAAACCATTTTTCTCCCACTAGCTTCCCATACTTTCTTGAAATCGTTCAAATCCAATATTGGGGCCTTATCAACCCCCTCATGAATTTCCTCAATAACCAGAGAAGTTTCAGCAACCGTTCCGTAGAGTGGCTCCTCAAACGGAATGTTGATGTGCACTGGAGATTTTTCCAAAAGTGCGACCTGCAGAGCCTTTCCAATTTCAGTTTCGTTGTACGTTTGGATACTCTCCTGGGATTCCTGTAAAAGATTCTTGCCATATTTAGCCACAAGTGCAGGTGCATGGGAAATGTCCTGTTTTAAATTGGCACTATACCCTATGTGTTTGGCCAACACATTTTCTTGACGGATGGTCTGTCCATCCCCAATATCAATCCGGTAGCTGGGTCTATCTGCCGAAACCACAATCAAGGGAATGTCGCTGTAAAATGCTTCGGCAACGGCGGGGTAATAATTCAACAATGCGCTGCCTGACGAACATATGGCTGCCACGGGCTCTTGCAATTGTTGGGCCATTCCCAAGGCAAAAAAGGCGGCACAGCGCTCATCAACAACACTGAAACACTTAAAAAATGGGTTCTTGGTAAATCCCAAAGTCAATGGGGCGTTTCTAGACCCCGGAGAAATGACAATATTTCTGACACCTCGGGACTTAAAATATAAAACCAACATTTGGGCCGAGGGAATATCTGAGTACATCATGGCTCACAAAAATACATCTGAAAACCAAATTCCCCTAAATAAAGAGGCGTCAAATTAAAGGATGTGGAGTATGGTCTTGCTTTTGTTCTGGGTTTCAACCCATTCCCGCTCAGGGTCAGATGCTTTTGTAATACCACCTCCCACATAAATCGAGGCTGTCTGCCCCTTGAGTTCCATGCACCTTAAATTTACATATAAGGAAGTTTCGGTTGCTTGATTCAGGTTGAGTTCTCCCAAAAAGCCAGTATAATAAGTTCGCCTATAATTCTCATGTTTAAGGATAAACTCCTTAGCTTTTTGGGTTGGAATACCACAAACAGCCGGGGTTGGATGCAACAACGAAACAATCTTGTTCACCGAAGTTTTGGGCAACATTTTTCCGTTGATTCTTGACTTTAAATGCCATAGGTTTCCAGCCCTGACCGATTTAGCTTCCTCTATATCCAAAGATTCCATCAGTCCTGTCAAACGCTCACGAATATAATCCGAAACCATTTGCTGCTCCTCAAGTTCCTTTTCTTTCCATTGGGGTACTTCACCTTCCACAAAAGGCAATGTAGCTGCCAAGGACATGGTTTTTATTTCCCGGTTTTGAATGGTCATTAAAGTCTCGGGGGTAGCCCCGCACCAAGTGCCAATTTTAGGGTGGTGAAAAAGATAACAGAATGCATTGGGGTAATGCTGCAAAAGTTGGGTGAAAATTTCAGGCGGGGAAAGTTTTGTTTCCGCTTCCAGTTTTCTTGAAAGTACCACTTTGGACAATCGGCCTGTATTGATTTCCTCAATGCCTTTTTTAATCAACTCCAAATGATCATTTCTACCTATTTCCGAAAGTTGAATTTCGCCAAATGGAGAATGTTCGGAATTCTCCATTTGGGTTACAAAAATCTCATCTGGTTTAAGTAGCACTGCACCGTTTTCGAATTGGAACGGGGCAAAAACAAAGCCCTTTTCACTGAAATCCACTACGGAGTGTAGCGCATCCTCCAATTGAAAAACAGCTGTTATTTGACTCTGATTGGGCTTTCTATAAATACAGAAAGGCAATCCCTCCTTAAGGCAATCGCCAACTCTCCCAATAATAGTTTCAAAATCTTTATTCTCTTGGTAGGGCAATGGTTGTCAGTTTACAGTTGGAAATTAGTTTTCCTTCTTCATCGGTGACCTTAATTTCCCAAAGCTGGGTAGTTCGGCCTTTGTGCAATATAGAGGCCCTAGCAAATACGAAACCTTCTTTGATTGATCTAACGTGGTTGGCAGCAATCTCAATGCCTCTCACAAAAAACTTATTGCCATCTAAAAAAACATAGGATGCGGCACTGCCCACACTCTCTGCCAGTGCTACGGTTGCCCCACCATGGAGTACCCCATCTGGTTGGTGCACTTTAGAGCTAACAGGCATACGGGCCAACAAAAAATTTTCACCAACATCAACATACTCTATCTCCAAAGTTTCCATTAATGTCCCTTTGCAAATTGAATTGCAAACGGACAGAATCTTATCTTTATGGTCTTCCATCCTTCTATTTTTTGTAAAATTACACAAAGCTTTGTCAATAGTATTAAGCAAAACCACTTTATGTCCCCTAGCGAAAAATCCGTACAGTATACGACCCAAAACACCTATCTCACGCATAATTCCCTCAATGAAAAAACCAAAAATGTGTGGTTGGTCTTTCATGGTATTGGCTATTTAAGTAGATATTTTGCGAAGTATTTTGCAGGACTTGATCCAGAAGAGAATTATATCATAGTTCCCCAAGCTCCTTCAAAATATTACCTTAAAAACGAATATAAATACGTAGGGGCCAGTTGGTTGACCAAAGAGAATACTGCCATGGAAATGGAAAATGTACTCCGGTATATGGATGCCGTCCTGGAAGCAGAACAACTCCCCTCCCATACTAACCTTGTCCTCTTTGGTTTTTCCCAAGGGGTGTCTGTGGCCACTAGATTTTTATCCCGTAGAAAACTCCTATGCAAACTTTTAATCCTATATGCAGGTGGTATCCCCAATGAATTAAAAAAGGAAGATTTTTATTTCCTTGACTTTGAAAAAACCCAAATAAAAGTTGTTTATGGGGATAAGGATGAATACCTGACCGCAGAACGCCTTACATCAGAAAAAATAAAACTGGATGTGCTATTTCAGGGGAAAGCCGAAGTAGTCATGTTTGAAGGTGGTCATGAAGTAAAGCCCGAAATCATCCAAGGGTTGGTTTAGCCCTATTTCTTTGGGTTTTCTCCTTCTTTGGCCGCTTCCTTCTCGGGATAGTAGGCTATCATACGAGTAGTGTAGGTGTTGTTTGGAGTAACAATCTGTTTTACCCAGTTCTTCGGCTCATGATTATCAAATTGGAAAATGTACTCTTCCACAGCTTCGGTGGTCAGGGTCTTTGTTACCACTTTGCTTAATACACCATCCGAGTAATAATAAAAAAGCTTTTTCTGGGAAACGAATTCCTTCTCTCCGATGTCATAAAGGAAGTATTCGCTGGTCACCAGTTTTTCATTGGCGTTAAAAACCTCTTCAGTTGCCCTGTTGGGTTCGCCATCTATATATTCCTTGGTAAGAATCACCTTTTGTGTTCCCTTGGCGCTTTTGCGTTCCGATGTGCGAACCGATTTTTCCAGAATACCATTGGTGAAGGTGCTTATGGTAAGTTCATTTTTATATGGGGAATACTCAAAAGAGGTTTCATCCACGCCTTCCGCATTGGATGTTATTATTTTTGTCAGTTTGCCTTCTTCATCATACTCGTACACTTGTTGCTCCAAAAACTGTTTGTCGTACGAAATGATTTTCTCCAAAACCTTACGTTGGGGAACCGTATCTATGGAATAGAAATTGGCCATGGAAGTTGATGCATCCAACGTACTGTTTTTGTAGCTTTCCATACGTTTTTCAACCAACTCACCCCCTTCATATTTATAATAGGTAATGTCTTGGTCCGAATCATTGTATTGCGTCACTGTCTTTGTTAAAATTCCTTCAGGATTAAATTCAAAAGACTCCCTACCATAGTCTGTAATGACCAAACAAGACTTTACATTTCCGTTCAGATCAAAATCCCCTACTCGAAATATGCGAACCTCTTGTGGGTACAAATGAAGATTCAGGAAAAAAAGCAAAAAAGAAAATGTAGCGTAGTTTTTTATCATAGGGTAAAATTACTTCTTAAAAGAGCAACTAAAAAATTTATAGCACATACTATGCCTAAATTAACCCAAAGAAAATATGACTTCAGAACTTTCTATCCGGATCAAAAGGACCTAAATCCATGGAAGGCTTCTTTCCAGATACAAGTTCTGTCACAAATTTACCGGTTGCGGGGCCTAGACTCCACCCCATCATTGCATGACCTGTAGCTATTATAAGATTGCCGTACCTTTTGGGCCGTCCAATATAAGGTAGACCATCTGGGGTTACAGGCCGTAGCCCACATTGTGCATTTCTCTTGTCTTCTTCGGAAATTTTCAATCCTTCATAATACCTTTCGGCTCCTCGTGCAATGGCATTCACCCTTTCTTTACGAATAGTGTTGTTGATTCCTGAAAACTCCATAGTTCCCGCAAAACGGGTAAAGCCTTCCATTGGGGTAACCGCCATCTTTGCTTCCATTAAAATGGCCGGCATGGTTATTCCTGTATGGGACTCCATATTGATTCTATAGCCTTTTCCGCCCTGCAACGGCAATTGTAGTCTTAGCTTTTTGGAAAGTTCAGAGGTCCAAGAGCCAGCGGCAAAGACAACCTCGTCCGCAGTGTAGTTTCCAGCATTGGTCTCCACTTGGGATATGGTCCCTTCTGTAGCAATAAAATTTAGTACCTCCTCCCCTCTTTTTATGACCACTCCATTTGCTTCAAGATATTTGAGCATATTTTTCATGATCTGTGGAGGTGTGGTGTGTCTATCGCATTCATAAAGGATAGCTCCCTCTGCATTTATCTTCACATTGGGCTCTATTTTTTGTAGCTCATTTTTGTCCAAATGCCTACCCTCCAATCCCAAAGTAACAGCCTTCTCCATCACTTCGAGTTCATGGTCACGGGCTTTTTCCGTCTGGTAGACCATCAACAGTCCTTTGTTCTCCAAATGAAAATTTCCCAAATCACCGGAAGCCTTCATACCTTCATACAATTCCCTACTGATCAAGTTAATGTCCCTGATCACAGGCATGGCATCATCAACCTTGACCTGCGTAGAAGATTTTTTAAAATACCAAGCCCATTTAAGGAAATCAACATCCCATCGTGGTTTCATATAGAATGGACTCGATGAGTTGAACATGTATCTTATCCCCTTGGAAATCATTCCCGGAGATGCCAATGGAATAATATGGCTTGGGGTCAAGTAACCTGCATTGACAAAGGAAGCGCCAGAGGTAATATCCGACTTGTCCAAAACTGTGACCTCATGTCCTTCCTTGTGTAAAAAATATGCAGTTGAAAGGCCAACTATGCCACCTCCAACCACAATGATACTTTTGTTTTTGCCCATGATCTGAATCCTTTTCAACTATGGATATCCCACCGATTTATATTATGCGATGACGCTTCAAAAGAGGGTGCCAAGATACATAAAGGGCTTGAGAAAGTTAATCTGCGCACACCCAATTCTTTAGTAATCTTTTGACTATTTTTGGTAAATTTTGAAAACTATCCTGATAATGAAAAAAATCTCCTTGTTTGCTTTGGGCCTGATGTTTGCCTGCAACTCGTCTCAAAAAACGGTGTCGGACAACACCCCAACCCAAAAAGGACCAGATGTGTCGATTACTTATGCCAGCACCATCACCCAAGATGAATTAAAAGAACACTTATATATTTACGCTTCTGATGAATATGAGGGAAGGGAAACAGGAGAACCAGGTCAAAAGAAAGCTGTTGCATATTTAAAGGCCCAATATGAAAGCATGGGCATTCCGGCTGCCAAGGCAGATGGTGATTATTTTCAAAAAGTGCCCCTTGAAGTGGCTGGTGTTCCAGAAGGGAGTATCACCATCAACAATACTACTTTCCCCATCGGGGAAGATGTATTGACCTTCACTATGGCCCAAGGTAATTACAAGGATGTGGTCTATGTAGGTTATGGTGTTGAAGAATCTACCTACTCGGATTATACCGGCTTGGACGTAAACGGGAAGATTGTACTAATCAAGGCTGGTGAGCCCATAAACGCAGATGGCACTTATGTTGTTTCGGGCAATGATGAAAAATCGGTTTGGGGGAACATGTCCGAGGCCATGGAAAAAAAATCCAGTTTGGCCGTGGACAAAGGTGCCAAGGGAATTCTTTACTACGATGCACAAAACTTTCCCCGCTATAAAGGATATTTTGATTTTATGAAGACTAATGATAGTGGTAAAATGGACTTGGCCGGAAATGCAAGTGATGAGTTCCTGATCATGCTCAACGAGAAATCTGCCACTACTATAAAAAAAGATATCGAAGCCAATCCCACACCTGAAAATCTGGTCATATCCCTAAAACTGAATGTGGAAAGTGGAAATGAAAAAGTAGATTCAGAAAATGTGGCAGCCCTATTAAGAGGAACCGAAAAACCGAACGAATATATTGTTATTTCTTCTCATTTAGATCACATTGGAGTAAGTGCCAACGGGGAAATCAATAATGGCGCTGACGATGACGGTTCTGGAACAGTAGCTCTTTTGGAAATCGCGGAAGCCTTCAAAACTGCGGCAGATGCAGGTCAAGGTCCTAAGCGTTCCATTGTTTTCCTGCACGTAACCGGAGAGGAAAAAGGGCTTTTGGGTTCAAGATATTACACGGATATGGACCCCATACTTCCTTTGGATCAAACCGTGGCCAACCTTAATATAGATATGATCGGGCGGATAGACCCAAAATATGCGGGAGACAGAAACTATTTGTATTTAATAGGTTCAGACAAATTGAGTACGGAACTCCACAACCTATCTGAAGAGGTAAACAAGAAATACACCAACATTGAGTTTGATTACACTTATAATGATGAAAACGACCCCAATCGTTTTTACTATAGAAGTGACCATTACAACTTTGCAAAGAACAACATTCCTATTATATTTTATTTTAACGGTACGCATGCCGACTATCACCGACCTGGTGACACACCCGATAAAATAAACTATGATCTGTTGGAAAACCGTTCCCGACTTATTTTCCACACGGCATGGGAAATAGCCAATCGTCCCGATAGACTTGTGGTAGATAAAGCAGCCGATTAATCGTAACCCGTTTTAGAAAATTAAAAGCTCTTGGAAACAAGGGCTTTTTTTTCAAAAGCTATAGTTGTGTCCAAACATTATGGTCAGTTCATTGGAATTGCCGGTCGACAGTCTTTTAAATAATTGGATTAAGTTTAAATGGAAGTTGTGTTTCTCCTTTAGCACATAGTTTAAATTCAACCTAAGGTGGAAACGCCGGACATAGTATACCACCCTCGCCGGGTTAAAGTGACCATAGCTGGCCGGACGAAAGTGACCCACCCGCGCCGGGCCAAAGTGGACCACCTTTAGATTAGATCTATCTGTAAAAAGTCTAAGTGCTTTTTTTGTTA
>NZ_SNTZ01000077.1 GCF_004916895.1 Flagellimonas alvinocaridis | reverse complement strand
TGGTTTCTTTTGTCTTGTTTCTCGTGCCAATTTTATGAATTCACAAGCGGGTTTATTTTGTAGTGGTTGTTTTAATTTAAACATCCCGTGYATAACTCGTSTTTGGTTTTGTAAATGAGAACGGGGCTTCGGGGGAGAGGCTTAAAACAATAKATGATGCATTASATGYCGRATGCGATCMTACCAGMACTAAAGMMCCGGATCCMATCAGAACTCCGCAGYYAAGMGYKCTTGGGCGAGAGTAGTACTASGATGGGTGACCCCCTKGGAAGTCCTCGTGTTGCACCCCTTTTTGCGTTTTTTATTTATTTTTYGGCACTTATCCGACGAGTTAATATGTTTTGGTCGGGTTTCTGGTGGTAAGTCGCGTTATCGTTCGTTAGCGTCGTTGTGTTGGGCGTTTTTTGTTTTTTCGTGAATCGATATGCGTTTTTTCATTTATTTATCGGTATTTATCCGGCTAGTGAAATCGTTTCGGTCGT
>NZ_SNTZ01000076.1 GCF_004916895.1 Flagellimonas alvinocaridis | reverse complement strand
ATGATTACAATATCAGGTAACCCCGTCATATATTTAATCCCGCCCAGATATKTTTGCAAGTGAGATAATTGTCTTTTCAACATAGCTGCATCTCTTTTYGGAAGAYGRTTAAATCYGCCCATCTTTTGTTCCATTCTCAAGTCTCTGAACTTATGAAGTCTCGTTTCTGTAGTAGACCAATTCGTTAACATACCACCGAGCCATTTTTTATTAACATAATGACATCGAGCCCTTATTGCAGCCCGTGCTACTRAATCAGCTGCTTTAYTTTTKGTACCAACAATTAAAAACTGTTTTCCCCKACTTGCTGCATCAAAAACCAAATCACAAGCTTCTGATAAAAAACGAGCWGTTCGAGTAAGATTTRTAATATGAATACCTTTACGCTTTGCAGAAATATAAGGYGCCATTCTAGGATTCCATTTCCTAGTACCATGRCCAAAATGAACTCCTGCCTCCATCATCTCTTCCAAATKGATRTTCCAATATC
>NZ_SNTZ01000075.1 GCF_004916895.1 Flagellimonas alvinocaridis | reverse complement strand
CGAAACAATATATAGACAAGTAAATCTCTTATGAATTCCAAGGGACTCTCTTAATTAAGTATTTAAGGGGATTCATCATTTGAAGGGCAGTAGATTACTCAAKAATTTCACATTTTGTTTATGTCGTAATTGAATAAAGAACTCATAAAATTAGAATAYAATGAAATCTTGCTTGGTTTTCACTAGGAACTTGAGTAAGAAGTAGATCTTTKGGGGGGTTTCCATAATTTTGAAGTGAKAATTCCCCTGTTTATCTTTATTTGGTATACCTACTTGAGCCGKATGAAAGGAAACTCTCATGTCCGATTTTGAAGGGGGGGAGATCCTATAGAATCCTATCCCAATTTTTCTTTTGCTAGGCCAATAGCTAAAAAACCCACTTTCTTACGATTACGCGGTTCATTCGAATATGAAATCCAATCTTGGAAATACAGCACCCCACTTTTTTTTACTACACAGGGTTTCGATACATTTCGAAATAGAGAGATCGCT
>NZ_SNTZ01000073.1 GCF_004916895.1 Flagellimonas alvinocaridis | reverse complement strand
GATTATGAATCTAAATTAAAGTTTGAAACTTATGTAATTAACCTCTTTTGTTTAGCCCGAAGCAGTGGGATAGATCTATCTATGAGGAATCTCATTCACTTAGATATGGTAGATTCAAATGGGATACCAAAAAAAAGATTGAGGGTTGAGCCGTATGAGGTAGGAAACTCTCAAGTACGGTTCTAAGGGAAGGAATTTACCAGCCTATTCCGACCGGGGAGAACAGGCCATTCGACAGGGAGATTCTGAAATTGCAGAAGCTTGGTTCGATCAAGCCGCTG
This sequence comes from Flagellimonas alvinocaridis, assembly GCF_004916895.1. Taxonomy (GTDB): domain Bacteria; phylum Bacteroidota; class Bacteroidia; order Flavobacteriales; family Flavobacteriaceae; genus Flagellimonas; species Flagellimonas alvinocaridis. The sequence goes on along the minus strand of NZ_SNTZ01000073.1, from coordinate 229 downwards.
AGTATTGGAAGCAAGCTATAGCACTTACTCCGGGTAATTATATTGAAGCACATAATTGGTTAAAGATCACTAGACGTTTCGAATAAAAGAAGAYTCTGTTTATTTATTATTTATTTATTATAAAGAATTTCATTATATCTCTTCTAAGATCATTCCRTATTCGTCTGGTATTTCATAGGGATAAAGGATAGACAGATGGAGTCAAAATATTTTTCTTTTTTTTTTTTCT
>NZ_SNTZ01000072.1 GCF_004916895.1 Flagellimonas alvinocaridis | reverse complement strand
GTTTCCAGGTAAGTTGCGTTCTCGTTGGGTTGGACCTTTTGTGATTACTAATGTTTTTCCTTATGGTGCAGTTGAAATAAAAAGCATGGACATTTCCAAAGTGTTCAAGGTGAATGGGCATAGGCTCAAAATATTCCATGAAGGATTGCAAGGGCAAGAGGAGGAACACTTGGATCTTCCAGATCCACCTCCGGTTAATTAAGGGAATGGAAAGATAGGTCGAGCCAACGACAGTAAACAAAGGCGCTACTTGGGAGGCAACCCAGGGGAGTTTGTTCTTTAACTATACTTTTTATCGTTTTTCCTTTCTTTTACATTTTTACTTTACATTGGGGACAATGCAAGTTTTAAGTGTGGGGGAGGGTTAGAATGATAGGTTGGTTAGTAGGATAAACGATAATAAAATTGATGTTATTTGAATTATATGTTTTTAGTTTCTTCATCTATTTTTGCTCAATTTTTGAACTTAAACCTAAATGGGAGTTAAGATTAACAGAGAATTCTTATATGTTTCTAT
>NZ_SNTZ01000011.1 GCF_004916895.1 Flagellimonas alvinocaridis | reverse complement strand
CTGCCGCTAGCGTTCATCCTGAGCCAGGATCAAACTCTTCATTGTATTTCCTTGAATGTCTGTCCGACACCCGGAAACCAGAGTCCCCGCATCAAAATGGTTCTTAATTCTCTTTACGCTGTCGTTACAATATGTATATGAACTTCTTTATTCACAAAACCGAACCTCAATTTCATTAAAATCAATCTTCTTTCGGCTTCAACCGCTCTACCTCTTTGGTTAAGCGGGTGCAAATGTACAACTGTTTTTTAAACCAGCAAGCTTTTTTGAGAAAAATTTCAAAACATTTTCTTGACCTCAAAAACAATCCTTTTACATGAACTTTCCCCTGAAACACCTTGGTGTTTTTCGGGCTGCAAATGTAAAATGCTTTTTTTGATTACACAATGCTTTTTAAAATAATTATCCCAGCCTTTCCGACTTATCAAAACAGTATATCAATGAGCTTCTGAACTTACCTAAAAAACAAACCCTTTGTTGTTTTTCGGGCTGCAAATGTAACACCGTTTCCTAAATAAACAAGAGTTTTTTTGTCTTCTGGACATATTAACTTTCAACTAATTGAAAACAAAGCAGATAAAAATACAACTTTTTTAAAATTCAAAACCACCTTATCATATGTAGAAAATTAATACATATATATAATGTAAGTATTGTAGCATCAACTCAAGATAGTATCTTTGCGCACCATCTCAAAATAAGGAGACGAATGATAGAAATCACATTGCCCGATGGCGCGGTAAAGAAAGTTTCAAAAGGCACCACACCCATGGAGGTCGCCAAAAGTATCAGTGAAGGTTTGGCCCGGAATGTCATTTCGGCCAAATTCAATAACACCGTTGTGGAAACCGTGACCCCACTTACCAAAGATGGCACCCTTACTTTATATACATGGAACGATAGTGAGGGCAAAAAAGCTTTTTGGCACTCGACTTCACACGTTGTGGCCCAAGCCTTGGAGGAATTGTACCCAGGAATTAAACTTACCATTGGACCTGCCATTGAAAACGGGTTCTACTATGATGTGGATTTTGGAGAGCACACGGTTTCTGAAAAGGATTTCCCAACCATTGAAAAGAAGGCATTGGAAATTGCCCGAGGCAAACATGATTACAAGATGCGCAGTGTTTCCAAAGCGGATGCCCTTCAATATTATAAGGACCAAGACAATGAGTTCAAAGTTGAGCTTATTGAAAATTTGGAAGATGGCACCATAACTTTCTGTGACCATAGTACCTTTACTGATCTATGTCGCGGTGGACATATCCCCAATACAGGCATCATCAAGGCCATTAAAATATTGAGTGTGGCCGGAGCGTATTGGAGAGGTGATGAAAACAATCCACAATTGACCCGAGTATATGGTATTTCCTTTCCAAAGCAAAAAGAGCTTACCGAGTATTTGGAGCTATTGGAAGGGGCCAAAAAACGTGATCACAGAAAACTGGGGAAAGAATTGGAACTGTTCACTTTCTCCAAAAAAGTAGGACAGGGGCTTCCCCTTTGGCTACCCAAAGGTGCCGCTCTACGTGAACGATTGGAACAGTTTTTAAAGAAAGCCCAGAAAAAGGCAGGGTATGAAATGGTGGTCACTCCACACATTGGCCAAAAGGAACTTTATGTGACTTCCGGACACTATGCCAAATATGGCGAGGATAGTTTTCAGCCTATCCATACACCTAAGGAGGATGAGGAGTTTCTATTGAAACCCATGAACTGTCCACATCACTGTGAAATTTATAATAGCACCCCTTTTAGTTATAAGGATTTACCCAAGCGCTATGCTGAATTTGGAACCGTATATAGATACGAACAAAGTGGGGAACTCCATGGACTTACGCGTGTAAGAGGTTTTACCCAGGACGATGCCCACATTTTTTGTACTACGGAACAATTGAACGAAGAGTTTAAAAATGTGATCGACCTATCCTTATATGTATTGAACTCTTTGGGCTTCGACAATTTCACGGCCCAAGTATCCGTAAGGGATTTGGACAATCCTGAAAAATACATTGGTGATGTGAGCGATTGGGAAAAAGCCGAACAGGCCATTATTGATGCGGCAGAAGAAAAAGGATTGAACTATGTGATCGAAAGTGGCGAAGCCGCCTTTTATGGACCCAAGTTGGATTTTATGGTGAAGGATGCCTTGGGCCGAAACTGGCAATTGGGCACCATACAGGTAGATTATAACCTTCCCAAACGTTTTGACCTTACCTACAAAGGGAGTGACAATGAGTTGCACAGGCCGGTAATGATCCACCGTGCCCCTTTTGGAAGTATGGAACGTTTTGTAGCTTTGCTACTGGAACATACTGGAGGAAATTTCCCATTATGGCTTATTCCAACCCAAGCTATTGTTCTGCCCGTCAGTGAGAAACATGAAAAATATGCGGAAAAAGTTTTGAATTCACTGGAAAATCACGAAATTCGCGCGCTCATTGATAAGAGGAATGAAACGGTAGGGAAAAAAATCCGTGAGGCAGAACTTCAAAAAATCCCATTTATGCTCATTGTTGGAGAGCAGGAAGAAGCATCCGGAACCGTATCGGTACGGAAACACGGGGGCGAAGATTTGGGAAGTTTGAGCACCGATGCATTTTCCGACTTGGTATCTACTGAAATAAATAGTACCTTAAAGTCGTTCTAAAAAATTGAGTTTAATTAAAAAGTATACGTCATAGCAATACGAAGAAGATTTAAGCCCCAACCCAGGAGGGAAAACAAAAACCCTCACAATATCAATGAAAAGATCAAAGCCCCTGAGGTAAGGCTGGTGGGGGACAATGTTGAAATGGGGGTTTACCCCATTTCCAAAGCAAGGGATATCGCAAAAGAGCAGGAATTGGATTTGGTGGAAATATCACCCAACGCCAATCCTCCCGTTTGCAAGATTATAGACTACAAGAAGTTTCTTTATGAACAGAAGAAACGGGATAAGGCCCTAAAGGCCAAAGCCACCAAAGTAGTCATCAAGGAAATACGGTTTGGCCCACAAACAGATGACCATGATTATGAATTTAAGAAGCGACATGCGGAAAAATTCTTGAAGGATGGTGCCAAACTGAAAGCCTATGTCTTTTTTAAAGGTCGGTCCATTGTATATAAGGACCAAGGTGAAATATTATTGCTGAAACTGGCCCAAGAACTGGAAGAACTTGGAAAAGTGGAGCAAATGCCGAAATTGGAAGGTAAGCGTATGACCATGTTCATTGCGCCAAAAACCAATAAGAAATAAAAATACTGAACTAAGTTCAGCATATAATAAGCGGAGTTAAATACTAGGAAAATGCCTAAGATGAAAACAAAATCCAGTGCCAAGAAGCGTTTTAAGCTTACCGGTTCTGGTAAAATCAAAAGAAAGCACGCTTTCAAGAGTCACATTTTGACCAAGAAATCTAAAAAGCGTAAGCTTAAGTTGACGCATTCCACATTGGTTCATGAATCCGATGTGAATAGCATCAAAGAACAATTACGTTTAAAATAATTGTTCAACCGGTACATTATTTAATAACCATGGAGTCAGGCTCTTTAAAGTGTTAAGTTTTTAGTTTTAAGTTCAGAAAAAATCATTTAGCATTTACAACTTAAAACTTCATCATTCTCGACCGCCTGCTACAAAAAAATGAAACATTATGCCAAGATCAGTAAATTCAGTTGCTTCAAGAGCTAGAAGAAAAAAAGTGATGAAGCAAGCCAAAGGTTACTTCGGAAGACGTAAAAACGTTTGGACAGTAGCCAAAAATGCGGTAGAAAAAGCAATGCTATATGCTTACCGCGACAGAAGAAACAAAAAACGTAACTTCCGTTCATTGTGGATCACCCGTATCAATGCTGGTGCCCGTTTGCACGGAATGTCTTACTCCCAATTCATGGGCAAAGTAAAATCCAACGGAATAGAGCTTAACAGAAAAGTTCTTGCGGATTTGGCCATGAACCACCCCGATGCCTTTAAAGCCATCGTGGACAGAGTAAAGTAAAAATCAATATAAACTTACCCCGCTTATTAAAATCCCGCTCAATTGAGCGGGATTTTTGTATTTTATGGTGTCCATAAATTGTACATCATGAAAAACCCCTTTATAATCTGCTTTTTTATCCTAATGAATTGTGCTGTGTTATTTGGACAAAACGACAGCATCACTTTTTTAGCATTGGGAGATAGTTATACGGAAGGCACGAGTGAACTGCAACGTAATGGGTGGCCAGCTCAACTGGTCAGCCTGTTGAACAAAAAGAAAATCCAAGTCACATCACCCAAAATCGTGGCCAAAGCTGGATGGACCACCACAGACCTGATAAGGCAAATTGATTCTGAAAACCTAAATTCCAATTACAAACTGGTTTCCCTGTTAATAGGGGTAAATAATCAATATCAAGGGCTACCTCTTGAAACTTTTAAAGCTGAATTTCCCGCCTTATTGGAGACAGCCATCCGGTTGGCCAACAATAATCCCAATAATGTTTTTGTGCTTTCCATACCTGATTGGAGTGTTACTCCCTTTGCCCGTTTTAAGGATAAAGAAAAGATTACTGAAGAATTACTGACTTACAACTCCATTATAGAAGACGTGGCCAATCAATATAATGTACAGTTTATAGAAATCACCAACTTATCCAAAAAAGCAGCCTTCAACCGTTCATTGATTGCATCCGACAGTCTTCATCCTTCCGGGAAAATGTACAAGACCTGGGCCAAAAAAATCGTCAAAAAAAGATATTAATCCCCAAAAGCCGTAACCACCAACCTTCTTCCCGAAGCATGGTTACGGTGTTCGCAAAGATAGATGCCTTGCCAAATCCCAAGGTTCAGTTTTCCTTGGGTAATGGGAATCTGTACCGAAGTGCCCATCAATGAGGCCTTAATATGTGCTGGCATATCATCTGGCCCTTCATAGGTATGCACATAATACGATGCATTTTCAGGAACCATTTGATTCATATGGCTTTCAAAGTCTATTCGGACAGTGGGGTCGGCATTCTCATTGATCGTTAAACTGGCCGAAGTATGTTTTATGAATACCTGTAACATTCCCACCCTTATCTTTTTCAATTCAGGAATGGCGTCCAAAATTGTATCCGTAATCAAATGGAATCCTCGGGGATAAGATTGTAGTTGTAGTTCTTTTTGGTAAAAATCCATGGATATATAAAGTGCGGTACAAAATTAATATAAAGTTTACCAAAAGTGATTCTTGCATTCACCCAATAAGAAATACCTTTGCAGCTTAATTTCTGGACAATGGATTTATCGCAGATCAAAATGGTGGTAACCGACATGGACGGTACTTTGTTGAACTCCAATCACGAAGTGAGCCCCCGTTTTTTTGAAATTTTTGACGAGCTTAGAAAAAAGGATATCCTTTTTGTAGCCGCTAGTGGTCGCCAATATAACAGCATGGTGGACAAATTGCATTCCATAAAGGACGATATCATTGTTATTGCAGAAAATGGCGCTTTAGTGAAACAGAAAGGAGAAGTATTGCTTACTACGCCCATCACTAAATCTGAAGTGGACCGCATTTTGGATGTTGTACAGCCCTTGAGCAATGCACATCCGGTGCTTTGCAGTCAAAATGGCGCCTTTGCCAATCCAGATTCAGATGATTTTTTGAAACTACTCAAGGAATATTACTCCGAATTTGAAGTGGTAGAAGACCAAACCAAGGTGGATACAGAAATCTTAAAGATTGCCATTTACCATTTTGAAAGTTCAGAGAGACATATATATCCGGCTGTACGGTCTTTGGAGGATTCCCTAAAGGTGAAAGTATCCGGGGCAAACTGGGTAGATATTTCACATCAAAATGCTCACAAGGGCTATGCCCTTCAAAAAGTCATGGACCAACACCAAATCACCTCCAACGAGGTCATGGTTTTTGGAGACTACAACAATGATCTGGAGATGCTACAGCTTTCCAACTATAGTTTTGCCATGGCCAATGCCCACCCCAACGTGCTCAAAATAGCCCAATACACTACTGCTAGCAATAATGAGTTTGGCGTGGAAAAGGTTTTGGAGAAACTTATCTAATATCCCATTTTACAGATTGATTTTTTGTATATATTTATGATTAGCAGCCTTTTATAAAAAAGGTGTTTCTCCCCCTATAAAGTCAACCCAATAAAAAATCAATCTTATGAAATGTTTGGGACTTACCTTCGCAGTACTTGGTCTTTTCATGGGCTGTAACACCCAAAAACCGGAAACACCTATCGATTACGACAATGCCAAAACCCTAATCAATGAAAGCATTGAGGAATGGGACAATGCTTGGGAAACCAAAAACTTGGAATTGGCTCTAAAACATTATGCGGACAGAACAGATTGGACCAATGCCTTTGGTGATCGGGTACAGAGTAAAACTGAATTACGGGAGTTACTTGGTTTCATTTTTAATTTGGATTTTGTCATGGCAGGTGAAAATGACTACGGAGAAAATGAAATAACCTTCCTAAATGATTCCATTGCAACAGTTAGATCATTAAATGTCCGCAAGAACCAAAAATGGCCAGACGGAAGCAAAATGGATGACCGGTACGTCAATCATCTTAGAATCTATGAAAAAATAAATGGAGAATGGTTAATAACCAACCATATGATCAGTCAAGCATGGCCCAAAAGACAATCCAAGAACACTACGGATTAATACTTTACAGAGACCAATAGTAGAAATATTGCTGGATTTTATTTGTATCTTCATAGGAATTCATCAACCCATACATCCATGGCAGCTTTAAAAAAAGAAGACATTAAACAAGAAGTTTTTGATCTCTACGATGACTATGCCCACAACAAAATAGATCGGAAAGAGTTCATGAAAAAACTATCGCTCTACGCGGTTGGCGGGATTACCCTGCCCTCCCTTTTGAGTTTCATCATGCCCAATTACAAGGACACCCTTGTGGTTCAACCTGATGACCCTTCGTTGGATTCAAAGTTCATTACCTATAGCTCCCCAAAAGGTGGGGGTAATATCAGAGGATTGCTTTCCAAGCCCAAGAATGCTTCGGGCAAAATGGGTGGCATAGTGGTCGTCCATGAAAACAGGGGATTAAATCCCTATATTGAAGATGTAGGCCGAAGAGCAGCCCTGGAGGGTTTCATTTCTTTGGCTCCGGATGCCCTTACTCCTTTGGGCGGATATCCTGGCAATGATGATGATGGCAGAACACTACAACGTCAAAGAGATCGCAATGAAATGCTGGAAGACTTTATCGCTGCCTACAACTACCTTAAAAACCATGAAGATTGCAATGGCAAAGTGGGCGTAGTAGGTTTTTGCTTTGGCGGATGGATTTCCAATATGATGGCCGTAAAGGTTCCTGATTTGGCTGCCGCTGTTCCCTTTTATGGCGGGCAACCCAATGATGAAGACGTTGAAAAAATAAATGCTCCCTTGCAAATCCATTATGCCGAATTGGACCAAAGGGTCAATGAAGGATGGTCAGATTATGAAGCCAAGCTCAAGGAATTGGACAAAGCGTATGAAGTCCATTTTTATCCTGAGGCAAACCATGGATTCCATAACAATACCACTCCACGGTTTGATGAAGCTGCAGCGGATTTGGCTTGGAAGCGCACCATTGCTTTTTTTAAGGAAAAACTGGTTTAGGTCTTCTGTTTTTTCTTTCGGGCAGCCGGAAAAAGTACATTGTTCAAAATGAGACGGTATCCCGGTGAAGTGGGATGTAACTCCAGTTCAGTTTTGGGGTCCCCTACCCTATGCTGGTAATCTTCCGGGTCATGCCCTCCGTAAAATGTAAAGAATCCTTTCCCTTTGATTCCGTGAATGTAGCGGGCCTCTCCATTAATTTTATTTTCACCCAGCACCATTACGGTTGGTTTTACCTCGCTCCTAGTGAAGGCTGTGGTCTGTCCCATGAACCCCTTAACCAAAGAGGTATGGTTTTGGGTCAACATGGTAGGAACGGGGTCCCATTTGGCGGAAAACTCCATCAATGAAAAATAATCAGATTCTTTGGGCACATTACCCCTTTTGTTAGTCATGTCTATGGAAGAAAACTCGTATCTAAGTGGGTTTCGTTCCAAAATAAAATTGGTGAAGGCAAATGTATTGCTGTAATCCAACTTTCCTTGATAATTGGCGTCTGAAGGGTCTCCATCGAACATCGGCTCACAGATATCCACATTTTCCGCTGCCAACGCAATATCAAAACTATCCGTGGCGGAGCACATGGCAAACATAAATCCACCACCAATCACATAGTTCCTGATTTTTTGGGCAACCGCCAGTTTCTCGTCGGACACTTTTGAGTACCCCAATCGTTGTGCCAAAGCCTCTGCCTGCTCTTTTCCTTCAATATACCAAGGAGCAGCTCGGTAGGCTCCATAAAATCTTCCGTATTGGCCTGTAAAGTCTTCGTGGTGTAAATGCAACCAATCATAAAGCGCCAACTTATCGCCCAGCACCTCTTCATCGTAAACGGTAATATATGGAATCTCCGCATAGGTGAGCACCATGGTCACCGCATCGTCCCAAGGTTGGTTCTCTTTGGGAGAGTATACCGCTATCTTGGGAGCTTTTTCCAAAATAACAGCATCTTGGTTCTGGGATGGGCTACTGATTTCATCCAAAATCTGTTCCGCTTGCCCATCGGACAGCACCTCGAAGGAGACGCCGCGAATCTGGCATTCTTTTCGGATAGCTTCGCCATCGGGCATCATGAAAGAACCTCCACGATAATTTAAGAGCCATTGTACCTTCTGCTGTTTGGAAAGTACCCAATAAGTAATCCCATAGGCTTTAAGGTGATTTTCTTGACTTTCGGCATCCATGGGAATTAAGATGACAGAGGCGAAAGAGGAAAGGGAAAAGAGCAGAGAAAAAATAAGCAAGACGCCTCTCGACTGCGCTCGAGGTGACAGAAAAGTAACTTTATTAGAATGGCACGTCATTGTCATCTGGGTCATCGTCACTGTTCATTGCGCTCCCAAAAGCCTCGTCCGCACTGGGAAGATTTGGGGTTGCAAAGGGATTCTCCTCGTCCGCATTCATCTTCGATTGGAATTCGAATGGGGAGTCAAAGTCATCCAAGTTATCAAATTTACCCAGAGCGCCCACAAATTTTAACCTAATATTATCCAAACCTCCATTACGGTGCTTGGCTACAATGAACTCAGCCTGACCTTGTGTGGGGGTACGCTCTTCATCATCCCACTCGTCAATTTTATAATACTCAGGTCGGTAAATAAACGATACAATATCCGCATCCTGCTCAATGGCCCCGGATTCCCTCAAATCGGAAAGTATCGGACGCTTGCTGCCTCCACGGGTCTCTACAGCCCGTGACAACTGTGACAGGGCGATCACAGGCACATTGAGTTCCTTGGCCAGTGCCTTTAAGTTTCGGGAAATGGTGGATATCTCCTGTTCCCGGTTTCCTCCTTTCTGGCTTCCGCCAGCGGTCATCAATTGCAAATAGTCAATGATGATCAATTTTATTTTATGCTGCGAGGCCAAACGTCTTGCCTTGGCCCTTAAATCGAAAATGGAAAGTGAAGGGGTATCGTCAATGAACAAAGGGGCTTTTTCTAAGGTCTTTACCTTTACGTTCAATTGTTCCCATTCGTGCTTTTCCAATTTCCCTGTCCTTAATTTTTCAGAAGAAAGCCCAGTTTCAGAGGAAATCAAACGGGTGATCAACTGTACGGAAGACATCTCTAAAGAAAAGAAGGCTACCGCGTTACCAGAATTCACGGCAATGTTACGTGCCATGGAAAGCGTCAGGGCCGTTTTACCCATACCTGGACGTGCAGCCACGATGATAAGGTCACTGGGTTGCCAACCTGAGGTCAGCTTATCCAACTTATCAAATCCGGAAGGAATGCCACTTAATCCTTCCTTATTTGAAATTTCCTCGATTTTTTTCTTTGCTTGGATCACCAAGTTTTGGGCCGTTTCCGCGGAACGTTTCAAATTTCCTTGGGTAACTTCGTACAATTTGGCCTCAGCATCGTCCAAAAGGTCAAAAACGTCAGTTGAATCACTGTAGGCATTTTCAATAATCTCACTGGAAATCTTGATAAGACTCCTTTGGATGTATTTTTGAAGGATAATCCTCGCATGGAACTCGATGTGTGCTGAAGAGGCCACTTTTTGGGTAAGTTTGATCAAATAAAAGTCCCCTCCAACGGCTTCAAGCTTTCCATCCTTCTTTAATTGCGCTGAAACAGTTAATAAATCAACAGGTTCAGAAGTTTCAAACAATTTGAAGATAGCCTCGTAAATAAACCTGTGCGCGTCTTTGTAGAAGGCATCTGGATGCAGAATATCGATTACTTCATCCACCCCTTTCTTATCAATCATCATAGCTCCAAGCACAACTTCCTCTAAATCAACAGCTTGAGGCGGTATTTTGCCTTTTTCTAGATTGATGAGGGTTGATTTGTCCACTCTATGACCGATGATTGGGCTAGGTTTGTCCATGAATGCGAAAGTAGCTAATTGGTCTTAAGTTAACTTTAATTTTACATCATGCGATTTCCACAGATAATGAACAAAGTTACTGTTAATAACTTGCGATTTCTGTTAATAACGCAAAAAAAGCAGAGGAAAAAACCTGATAAAAAAAGTTAGCCTTTGAAAAACAAGAATTAGCCATTGAAAACGCCCATTGAGGCGTATTTATCCATTCTGGATTTTATCAGTTGTTTTGGTGATAACTTTTTGAGTTCTTCGTAATGGGATGAAATTTTGTTCTTGACCGTTTCAAAGGTCTTTTCCCTATTCACGTGTGCACCACCTAGGGGTTCCTTAATGATTTCATCAATGACCTTTATTTTTTTGCTGTCCGAAGCGGTTAGCTTAAGAGCTTCGGCTGCCTTTTCCTTATACTCCCAGCTTCTCCACAAAATGGAAGAACAGTTTTCTGGGGAGATTACAGAATACCAAGCATTCTCCAGCATCAATACTTTATCTCCAACGCCAATGCCCAAAGCACCACCTGATGCACCTTCACCAATTATAATACAAATAATAGGGACCTCTAGACGGGTCATCTCCAGAATATTTCTTGCAATGGCTTCACCCTGCCCCCTTTCTTCTGCTTCCAAACCTGGATAGGCACCGGGGGTATCAATAAAAGTAACTACAGGAATATCGAATTTCTCTGCGGATTTCATCAATCGCAACGCTTTTCGGTATCCTTCTGGATTGGCCATACCAAAATTTCTATACTGTCTGGTCTTGGTGTTATATCCTTTTTGTTGACCGATGAACATATAGGTCTGATCGCCTATTTTTCCTAGACCACCCACCATGGCTTTGTCATCTTTGACATTCCTATCGCCATGAAGTTCCAAGAACGTATCTCCACAGATGGCATTGATATAGTCCATGGTATATGGCCTATTGGGGTGTCTAGAAAGTTGAACCCGTTGCCAAGCGGTCAGATTCTTGTATATCTCTTTTCTTGTCTCTTGAAGTTTTTTTTCAATTTGAGAGCAGGTCTCGGTTACATCAACATCACTTTCTTCACCTATCACCATACATTTTTGAAGTTGTTCTTCAAGTTCTTTGATGGGAAGTTCAAAATCTAAATACTCCATGGAAAGTCAGTTCTTAAAAAATAGTGGGGACAAATATAAAACTTTATGCATTACCCACAGAAATTAGGCAAACCATTTAACGTTAAGACATTAGGATTATATTGATCATCATCTTTTGGCTTTCAAGAGCATGTAAACGGCAAAAACACCAAAAATAAGGTTGGGGAGGATTACCGCCAACAAGGGTGAAAAACCGGATTGCTCTGCCAACGTACCAAAAACCTTGTCGAAGAAAATGTAAACAAAGGCCACGCCAATACCAAATGCGAGATTAAGCCCCATGCCTCCCCTACGCTTTACAGAAGAAACGGCAACGGCAATAATGGTTAGGATAAAAGCGGCAATGGGCAAAGCCCATCTTTTATATTTGACCAACACATATGTATTTATATTGGAAGCCCCTTTTTGTTTTTGATCTTCAATAAACTCATTAAGCTCAAAAAGGTTCTTGGTTTCCGCAACATAGGAAACCGGGGTTAAATCCTCCATTTTAAACGTAAAGAGGGTGTCCAGTCTTCTTTTGGTCTCAATGTATTCCACATCATCGTGGAGTTTTCGTTTTACATAATTGGTCAAACGGTATAGACTATCTTTTTCCATCCATCGGATATTACTTGCTGAAATCTTAAAATCCAATTGTTTAATGGAGTCAAAATGCTCATACGTGAAATTGTACCCTATTTTTCGGTTGGGATCAAAACTGCTCACGTAGAGGTAGTCATTCTCGTTAAGCTGATTGAAAATATTATCCGTTACCTGAACCTGTCTTCCTTTTTTAAAATACTTGTATTCGAACTCATTAAATCCAATACTGGCATGGGGAACAATGAACATCCCCATCATAAAAATAAGGATGGCTACCATGGTTGCCCCTATCAAATACGGTCGTAAAAAACGACTATAGGACACTCCAGAACTCAAAATGGCAACAATCTCCGTGTTACTGGCCAGTTTTGAGGTAAAAAATATAATGGAAAGAAACAAAAAGACGGGCAACAATAAATTACCGATCACCAAAGTAAAATTCCCATAAAAGACAATCACCTCGGCAAGGGGGGCCTCATTGTCAATGATTTTTCCAATCTTTTCCGCCAAGTTGGCCATGATTCCGATGGGAACAAAAAGCATAAGCATCCCCAGAAAGGTGATCAAATAACGTTTTAAGATGTATTTGTCAAGTATGGTGAGCATTACAGTCTTTTATCCATTTGTTCTACCATTCTGGTTTTCCATTCCAGGAAATCCCCTGCTAAAATACGTTCTCTTGCGGTTCGTACCAACCACAAATAAAAACCAAGATTGTGAATAGTGGCTATCTGCTTCCCCAAATACTCGTTTGCGGCGAACAAATGTCGTAAATAGGCCTTTGAATATTCAGTGTCCACAAAAGTGATGCCCATCTCATCTATCGGAGAAAAATCGTTTTCCCACTTTTTATTTTTGATGTTGATGGTCCCATGGGCCGTGAAAAGCATACCGTTACGGGCATTTCGGGTTGGCATAACGCAATCGAACATATCTACTCCCAAGGCAATATTTTCCAAAATATTGATGGGTGTTCCCACTCCCATAAGATAACGCGGTTTGTCTTCTGGCAAAATATCACAGACCAGCTCGGCCATTTCGTACATTTCCTCTGCTGGCTCTCCTACGGAAAGGCCACCAATGGCATTGCCCTCCGCTCCCACAGATGCAATATATTCTGCGGATTGTTTACGCAAATCTTTATAGGTAGATCCTTGGACTATGGGGAAAAAGGTTTGGGTATAATCGTAGGTGTAGGGTAGCTTTTCCAAATGTTCCATACAACGGTCCAACCACCTATGGGTCATATGCATGGAACGTTTCGCATAATTGTAATCACAGGGGTATGGGGTGCATTCATCAAAAGCCATGATGATATCCGCCCCAATGGTACGCTGTATTTCCATCACATTTTCAGGGGTGAAAACATGACGTGAACCATCAATATGTGATTTAAATTTTACACCTTCTTCCTTAATTTTTCGATTTCCTGATAGTGAATAGACTTGATAGCCCCCACTATCAGTAAGAATAGGTCGTTCCCAACCCATAAACTTGTGGAGCCCTCCGGCTTCTTCCAAAATTCCGGTTCCGGGCCTTAAATACAAATGATAGGTATTCCCTAAAATAATATCTGGGTTGATATCGTTGGTCAACTCCCTTTGATGCACTCCCTTTACCGAAGCCACTGTGCCTACAGGCATAAAAATTGGAGTCTGGATAGCACCATGATCCGTAATCATTTCCCCGGCCCTAGCCTTGCTCTTGTTATCCTTTTGAAGTAAGGTGAATTTCAATGTTCTTGTTTAAGACCGCAAATATAACCAACTCATTTTCCCCGTTCCTTAACAAAAAAATAAAGTTTGTGTGCAAACTCGTTGATTAAATCTTCCATTTCCACTTGTTTAGCCCACTGAATGCCGTTACTTTTGGGCTTTAAATTTATACTAATGCCAAATACACAAGAATTACAGGATTTAGTGACCCAAGTACGAAGGGACATTTTACGAATGGTCCACAAGGTAAATTCGGGACACCCCGGAGGCTCTTTGGGCTGTACCGAATTTTTTGTTGCCCTCTACAACGAAATTATGGACCTCAAGGAAGGATTTGATATGGATGGAATCGGGGAGGATCTCTTCTTTTTGTCCAATGGACATATTTCTCCTGTATTTTACAGTGTACTGGCACGAAGGGGCTATTTCCCCATTGATGAACTAAACACGTTCCGATTGTTAGATTCACGTCTACAAGGACACCCCACTACCCATGAGGGATTGCCAGGTGTACGCGTGGCTTCTGGATCATTGGGGCAAGGGATGTCTGTGGCCATCGGAGCTGCATTGGCCAAAAAACTCAACGGTGACAACCATTTAGTGTATAGCTTACACGGAGATGGTGAACTTCAGGAAGGTCAAAACTGGGAGGCTATTATGTATGCCGCAGGCAATAAAGTGGACAACCTGATTGCCACCGTGGACCGAAATGGCCAACAAATTGATGGATCTACCGAAGATGTATTGCCGTTGGGCGATGTTGCTGAAAAATTCAAGGTATTTGGATGGGATGTGATGGAGATTGAAAACGGTAACGATTTGGAACAGGTCATTGCCGGACTGAAAGAAGCCAAGACCAGAACCGGAAAAGGGAAGCCGGTATGTATTGTCATGACCACCGAGATGGGTAATGGCGTAGATTTCATGATGCATACTCATGCATGGCACGGAAAAGCTCCCAATGATGAGCAATTGGCCACCGCATTGGCACAAAACCCTGAAACCCTAGGCGATTATTAATTCTGAAGACCTCACAAGATGACAAAATATACAGATCAAGGAAAACAAGATACACGTAGCGGATACGGAGCTGGAATGACAGAACTGGGTAGAACCAACCCCAATGTAGTGGCCCTATGCGCCGATTTGATTGGTTCTTTAAAAATTGAAACCTTTATTGAGGAGAATCCCGAGCGTTTCTTTCAAGTAGGGATTGCAGAGGCAAATATGATGGGCATGGCCGCCGGTTTGACCATTGGCGGAAAGATTCCATTTGCCTCCACTTTTGCCAATTTTGCCACTGGTAGGGTTTATGACCAAATTCGTCAATCCATAGCCTATTCGGGTAAAAATGTGAAAATCTGTGCATCGCACGCAGGTCTTACCTTGGGTGAGGATGGTGCCACCCACCAGATTTTGGAGGATATAGGTCTTATGAAAATGTTGCCGGGTATGACCGTAATCAACCCATGCGACTTTAACCAGACCAAAGCCGCCACCATTGCCATTGCCGAGCATGATGGTCCCGTATACCTTCGTTTTGGAAGACCCAAAGTAGCCAACTTTACCCCTGTGGACCAAAAATTTGAAATTGGCAAGGCACTCATGCTCAATGAAGGTACCGATGTGACCATTATTGCCACCGGACATTTGGTTTGGGAATCCCTATTGGCTGCCGAAAGCTTGGAAAAACAAGGTATATCCGCTGAAGTCATCAATATACACACCATTAAACCTTTGGATGATGCCGCCATTTTGGCTTCGGCCAAGAAAACCGGATGTGTGGTCACCGCGGAGGAACACAACTTCTTGGGAGGTCTAGGAGAAAGTGTTTCCAGAGTGTTGGCATCACATTTACCTACGCCACAGGAGTTTGTGGCTACCCAAGATACTTTTGGGGAAAGTGGTACCCCAGACCAGCTTATGGAGAAATATGGGCTGAACAATAAAGCTATTGAGGCTGCCGTTTTAAGGGTATTGAAGCGAAAATAATTTTCGGTATCACTTTTGTGTGATATTCTTCAATCCATTAAAACGAAATACTTATGAAAAAAACACTTCTAGTGGCAGCAATGGCCCTATTGGGGTCTGCCGCAATTGCCCAAAGCGGTTCAGGATTTGGTATTAAAGCAGGTTTAAGCTACAACAAGAACGGGGATTTGATCAGTTCCGTTGGCGACTCCGGACAGGACATCGTGGATGGCGGCGAAGGAAAGGCCGGTTACCATGTGGGTTTCTGGGGGAAATTGGATTTTCCAAAGATTTATCTTAGACCTGAATTGGTATATTCCAAAACCAAAAGTAGCTATGAGGTGGATGGTGATTCCCAAGACTACGACATTTCAAAATTAGATTTACCTGTACTATTGGGATACAAAATCATTGGACCTTTGCACATTTTTGCTGGACCTGCGTTCCAATACACCCTTAAAAACGATTTAGGGGATCTTGAGGTAGAGGATGTCCAGAACGACTTTACGGTTGGTCTCAATACCGGTGTAGGCGTCAATTTGGGAAGAGTTGGTTTGGATGTACGCTATGAAAGAGGCTTCTCTAAGAACGAGGCCGAGTTTATTGGCGACAACATTACGGACATATCCGGTAGGGTAGATTCCAGACCTTCTCAAGTTATCTTTGCACTATCCTTAAAATTATAGTGGAAATTTCAATCCATAAAAAAGGGCCCGTCTTTGACGGGCCCTTTTTCATTCTATATCTTTTGAATCATTTAGTATCGGGATCTAAATAATCCGGAATTTTATCATTATCCGCATCTGGGTAAGGTATAATGATTTCCCCATTTTCATCGGTTATCTCACTTCTCGTGGAAACTCCATCACCATCATCATCGCCATCCAAATAATCAGGGACATCGTCATCATCGGTATCATCGTCAAACAGGTTTTTATTGCCATTTCTGTCCTCTAGGATACTCGGTATTCCATCCCTGTCATGGTCCGCAGTATTCACCACTAATAAATTCACATTAAATGCAATTGGGGCGTAGCTCTCCCCTACTTGACTACTATTGAAATAAGCCAGACCAGCCGGCATAATGATTATACCTGAACCAAAACCTTCAACCTCAAACGTTCCATCTGGGTTATCGATTATTCCGTTTCCTGGCTTAAAATGGGTCAACCCAAGTCTAAACCCTGCAATGGCCCCAGAGGTGCTTATAGTTCCTTGAAGATCAAACCAACGTCCTGAATTTATTGCACTGTCAAAAAACGTTCTATCCAATGTGTAGCCTTCATACCTTACATAAACCGAATCGGCCACTGTAGGAGGATTTTCGCCTGCACCAGTCCTGGCTACCAAATAGTAATAGGTATGGGTAATGTTTTCTTCTCCATCGGAAATACCAAATTGTGAAGCCGAAACGGTTGCAGTAGCCGATTTTAAAAGAGGGGATTCCGAAATTGGGGTTTTATCCGAGTTCTCCCCAGCAATGGTGTCGACCTTAATCTTATAGTCGAACCCAGCTGGTGGATTTTGAAACTCTTCGTAATTGTAGAAATGGGTTTCCATAAATGCTTTTATCGCATTGTCGTTCTCCAAAGCTACCTCTGATAAGTCCCTTGGTGGAACAGTCTCAACCCCATCATCATCTTTCTTGCAAGAGAAAAAAGTAATTAATAAAACTAAAGAAACAATAATCCCGTACCTCATCAAGTGTGTCATTTAGCTGCGCAAGATACAATTTTCCGCTATTTTTGCTCAGTGCGTTAACAAAGATTTGCAGAGATCATGCGGATAGACAAGTACCTTTGGTGCATTAGATACTATAAAACCCGGAACGTTGCCTCCACGGCTGTTAAAAAAGGCCAGGTGAAGGTAAATGGTAGTGCGGTTAAACCTTCAAGAGAGGTATTCCCAATGGACAAGATTGTTCTTCGGAAAAATCAAATAGACTATCAGCTTACCGTTTTGGACATTCCTGAAAGCCGAGTTGGCGCCAAATTGGTCGATATTTACCGGAAAGACACTACCCCCAAGGAGGCCTTTGAGCATAACGAACTGCTCACACATGCAAAGACCCATTATAGAAAGAAAGGACTTGGAAGGCCTACCAAAAAGGACAGGAGGGACATTGATGGTTATTTGGACGAATCTGAATAGTCTGTTTTTATATCTTTGGATGAATTATTCCATTTCATGAAGAACCTTATTCTTACCCACGATCAAATTCAGCATACAATAAAACGGATTGCTTATCAAATTTATGAAACCAATGTGGATGAAAAAGAAATCATCATTGCTGGGATAAATGGTGGAGGAATTGATTTTGCCAAAAAACTCGTAGACATCCTCAAAAAAATAACCGATGCCCAAATTACGTTGTGCAAGGTTGGAATGGACAAGAAAAATCCCCTGAAGAGTGGGGTCGAGACATCAATCCCTGAAGAAGCCTACAAAGACAAATCCATAGTTTTGGTGGATGATGTGCTTAACTCCGGAACCACTTTAATCTACGGCGTACACCACTTTTTAAAGACCCCCATAAAACAATTGAAAACTGCTGTCCTAGTAAATCGGAACCACAAAAAATATCCAATCAAGGCCGATTTTAAGGGTATATCGCTCTCCACCTCTTTAAATGAACATATAAAAGTAGAGTTTATTCCCAAGAACAACTCTGTCTACTTAGAGTAGCATTTTTTTAATTTCGGCAACCACTTCCTCAAGATTTTTGCCCTCACATTCTACAATGTGCTTGGCTCTGGCATAATATGCTCTCCTCTCAAAAAGGTGTTTCCCTACAAATTCGGGCAAATCGGCATCTTCAATATTTCTCACTAAGGGTCGTTGCTCCTTTTCCTTTTGTAGTCGTTCAACTAAAGCGGGTATGGACAGTTGCAGATACACGGAATCATCCGATTTTTCCAAAATAGTCTCCATGTTACCTGAATAACACGGCGTACCACCACCAGTGGAAAGCACCATGTTATTTCTGGTATCCAAAACTTGAGAGAGCATTTGATGCTCCAATTTTCTAAAAAAAATCTCTCCTTTTTCTGAAAAAATGGTTTTTATGGATTTTTTTTGTTGCTCTTCAATGTAGTCATCCAAATCCACAAAATCTAGTTGTAAGTCGCTGGCCAACAACCTTCCCACGGTAGACTTTCCACTTGCCATGTACCCCATCAAAACTATTCTCATATATCTGTTTTAAAAGCGATTTCAAAAAAACACAAATTTATCATTAATTCACTTTTGGAAAATAGATTATTGATGTTATATTTGCACCCGCTTAGCGAAACAGCCAAGTACTGAAATTTTGACCTGGTAGCTCAGTTGGTAGAGCATCTCCCTTTTAAGGAGAGGGTCCTGGGTTCGAGCCCCAGCCAGGTCACCATAAAACCCCAAAAATCTATCGGTTTTTGGGGTTTTCTTTTTCCACTCCTCTTGTATTCCTCTATTCCATTTATTTTTTAAGGCAATAATCCTTCAAAAACCAAGAGTCCAAAAAAATACTCTTCCGTTCCATACCAGCCTAAAATATCCCAGTATTTATACAAACGAGAAAATAAGCAATGTTTTTCCACAACAAGGTCCAAATACTTAATTTTAAAGAACGTATGGAAAATGGTCTTGAAATTGGAACACTCACATCAACTAATTATTGATAATGTCAGTAGGTTTATTGATTTAACCGAGCTTGAAAAACAGAAGTATATTTCTTTGCTTACAGAAGTAAAAGTAAAAAAGAAAGCATTCTTAATGCAAGCAGGTGAAATTGCCAGATACGAGTATTTTATCACTAAAGGTTGCTTAAAGGTGTATACTTTAAATGAGGATGGTGTACCTCATATCTCCATGTTTGCGGTTGAAGATTATTGGACAGGGGACATGGCCAGTTTTATGACCAAAGAACCTTCGCGTTATTTCATTAAAGCTACCGAGGACTCAGAATTATTAGGCATCTCCAGAGCTAATTATGAGCTACTTTTTCAAGAAATACCAAAATTTGAAAGGTTTTACCGAATACTATATCAAAAGTCGCTCATAAGTTATATAAGACGTTCCAACCAAGGCATATCCTTAACGGCAGAGGAAAGATATATCGAGTTCAAAACGAAATATCCTAACATTGTCCATAGAATTACCCAGAAAGACTTAGCGGGTTACATTGGCATTACCCCGGAATTTATGAGTAAAATCATCTCCAAAGTCAATAGAATGTAAAAGTCTTAAACTACTTCATTTTTTTTCATGTGCCCACATTGGAATTTTGGAGCATGAAAAAAATAGTAATCATCCTTTCAGTATTTATTCTTGGAGTTACGAACAGCTTGAAAGCGCAATTCACACAAGTTGAATTATTTACAGGATTGGGCAAGACGGACTTCACACTCTATTCAAGCTATCCGATCAATGAAAAAAATACACTGAGCATTGCTACCCTCGCTTTCTTTCAAAAATTCAATAAAAAAGCAAATGAGAGTTTTGATGAGGCTGGGGTGCAACCAACACTATTCTGGAACATTAACAGGAGTGTTGCTGTTGGTCCATCTATATATTACAACAGTTTTGCCGGTTATTCGGAACGCCTGTCCGTAAGACTTATACTAAAAAATTCACGAGCGCTATTTGTAATTATTCCTACGGTTGCCCATTCCGAGCAAAAGAAGGCCGTCTATGCCGAAGCCTTTGCACAGTTTCAGTTCAACTCACCGATAAATGATAAAGTTTCGCTTAGGTTAAACGGACAGTTTTTAACTATCTGGGACAAGTTTAAAACGCACTCAAGAAGCTTTCAGCAGTTGCGAGCGGGAATATCGTTCAATGACCACCAATTGGGTATCGGTTTTGACTTTGACCAGTATGGGCCGGACCCAATTGAAAAATCATCTTTCGGTCTGTATTACCGAAAAACTCTATAAATAATTTTTAATCCTTAAAACAATAATCATGAAAAAAATAATCACAATAGCAGGAAGCAACAGTCAAAAATCAATCAATAAAAGTTTATTGGCCTATACCTCTGGTTTATTGAAGAATGTGGAAGTTATATCCATTGACCTCAACGATTATTTATTGCCCATCTATGGTGCCGATTTCGAAGCTGAAAATGGTATACCGACTGCAATCAAGAGGCTAGATGAATTATTTGATACTGCCGACGGATTTATGGTATCCCTAGCAGAACATAATGGGTCCTATGCAGCGGTATTCAAAAATACTTTAGACTGGTTATCTCGTATAAACATGAAGGTCTGGAGAGAAAAACCTATGCTGTTGATGGCTACCTCACCAGGAGGAAGAGGTGGTGCATCCGTCTTACAAGCCGCAAGTACCTACTTCCCGTTTATGGGAGCCGACATCTCGGATACTTTTTCATTGCCCTCTTTCTATGAAAACTTTAGGGAAGGTAACATCATAGAAGAAAATTTCAGAAAAGAATTATACGATAAAACAGCAAGATTTTCTAAGGAACAATAATCAAAAACCAATGAAGAGCCTTTCGAAACTCGTTGGAAAGTAGTTTCCATTGTCTTCTCACAACTTAAGGCTTTTAATCTTGATGATGGGGTAATTCCTTTTCGAACAAATCAAACTCCCGCTTGAATAAATGATTGTTGGCATGTATGAGCAATTTTGTGTCAGCATAATCAAAAAACCAGAAGGATGACAACTATTGTAAAATTACTAATTGGAGCTCTTATAACGTTGTTGGCGTCACATAACAAAACGACAACCATTAATGACCACAAGCCTCTTTTACACACAAGTTCTGTAGCTAAAGACCCCATTAAAACAAAAGCCTTTAAAGTCCTTAGCAACAAGTGTAATGTCTGCCACGAGAAACGTAATCCTAGACGTGTCTTTACCATGGATAATATGAACGACTGGTCAAATGATGTATACAAACAGGTATTTATAAAAAAGCGTATGCCAAAAGGAAAGAAAATAAAACTCACAAGCGATGAATATCAAGATGTATTAACCTGGGTATCATCTTTAAAAACCAACTAAAAATGGAAATCAAATTTAAACTTATCGTATTGATGCTTGGCATCTTATTTACAGGACTTACCGCAGGATTATGTTTTACATGGTCTAATGCAATAACACCGGGAATAGGGAGGTTGGACGACTTAAGCTTTTTACAATCCTTTCAAGCAATGAACCGAAGTATTATCAACCGGAGTTTTCTAATTGTATTCTTCTCGCCTATAGTATTTCTTTCCATAAATGCTTATTTACATGAAAATGCGCATCCCATTACATTTTGGTCGTTCCTAATAGCCGCAATACTCTTTTTTGTAGGGATAGGTCTCGTTACCATATTCAAGAATGTACCTCTCAATGAAATGCTGGATAAAACCGTATTGGAAAATCTTTCAACCATAGAATTAAAAGACCTACGTACAAAGTTTGAAAAGCCTTGGAACAAATGGCACATAAAGCGCACCATTGCTTCATTTATCTCATTTGCACTCTTACTAATAGGACTCATTTACACAAAATTATAAACCATTAAACCATAAGAACATGAAATCAGAAAACATTTTAATTATCGGGGGAACCGGAAAAACCGGTCGCCGGGTTGCAGAAAACTTGACACAATCCGGACATAATGTACGAGCGGTCGGTAGAAAAACAAACCCAGCTTTTGATTGGGAAAACACAGAAAGCTATTATGAAGCCCTAAAAGACATGGACAGGGCCTATATTGTATACTATCCTGATTTGGCGGTGCCTGGCTCCAGAGATGCCATTAAAACCCTTACCGAAAAAGCTTTGGAAGCAGGTTTAAAAAAAGTGGTATTGCTATCAGGCAAAGGAGAAACTGAAGCTGAAGCTTGTGAAGACATTGTTGCCAACTCAGGCTTAAATTACACCTTGGTTAGAGCCTCTTGGTTCAATCAAAATTTCAGTGAAGGTGCATTTTTGGATTTTGTATTGGATGGAGTGGTTGCACTTCCCATGCCACAGGCTGAAATTCCATTTGTGGATGCAGACGATATTGCTGATGTAGTTTCCAAAGTGATAATAGATGATTCTTATAACGGACAAACCATAACGGTAACCGGACCGCAGCAAAGAACCTTCAAACAGGTGGTTGACATTATGGCTGAAGCCTCTGATAGACCGATTCAATTTGTACCTATTTCCATTGAAGAATTTAAGGATGGCATGCGAAAAGCAGGATTGCCCGATTCTTATGTTTGGCTCTTTGGTTATTTGTTCGAAGAAGTATTGGGAAATCCAGATAACCAAGAAGTTTCGTATGATGTTGACAAAGTGTTAGGTAGACCTGCAAAAGATTTTGAAACCTACGCTAAACAAACTGCTGCCAATGGGATTTGGAATGTAAAAATAACCCATTCCAACTAACCCCTTAATAAAGGCTCCGACTCACCGTAGCAGGTTTTCAGAGCCTTTACCATATGCTGCTTTACATCTAAAACCAGAACTTGATGACCATTTCCTATCCTTTGATCAAACCAAAATACTACAAGTCTCTATTAACAGATTTAGTGAATTTCATTAAGTCCCCTATAGATAAACCTTCCGTAGAGAAAAGTACAACTCATAAAATCTATGATACCATAGGCCTCTTTCTTGTAAAAGTAGTTTTCTCGATAACAGTGGCATCATTGCTACAGTTCATTTATGAACCTGAAAATTTGACTTCAACTAGTATGGCTGAACGATTTAGCCCATTGCTTTTGCTTGTGGTTGGTGGAATTGTATTACCTGTATTTGAAGAAATAACGTTTAGGCTGTCCTTAAAATTTAACCCCATTTACCTTTCCTTAACTTCGGGGGCATTCACCTATTATCTACTTACCAAAGCCGTTTTTAAAAGTCGTTTGTCACTTATAGATGATACATTTTGGGATAGAATAATAGCCGCGATAATAGTTGTGTTGATTACATATATTCTTTGCAGCAGAAAGAGCATAAGGTTAATTTTACAACGATGCTGGGAAAAGCACTTTAGACTGATCTATTATTTATCTTGTATATGTTTTGCTTGGCTACACATTTTTAATTTTGAATTAAACCTCATAAATTTTTTGTGGTTGCCCCTATTAACGCTGCCTCAATTATTTAGTGCAACTATTGCTGGGTACACCAGAGTAGCTTTTGGATTTCAATACCCTCTCCTAGTGCATATGTCCACTAACATTTTATTTATCTGTTTGACTTTTTTGCCTTTTGACTAATTATTTTTTACCCCCCCTTTGCATCTTAAATCTCAGCCAAAAACGAGACGTCTTCCAAGATCTAGGGTGCTTCATTGGCCCTTCACGGTTTTTGTACTGAAAATATGATGTTGCGTGGCTGTAAAATAGTCCCTGAACACCTGATTTAATTGGTGCTTCTCACTACACCCCCTAATCCCCAGCAAAGGATATATACCAATTATACACTCAGAAATTGTCTTAACAGAAGTAGAAGCCTCAAGGTGAATATCCCCAATCCAATCTTCAGGGAACCCATCACTTAAATATATTTTATCCTCTGCCTGCCCTGCCCAGCTCAGAATCTTTGCATCTGATTGGGAAATCACGCTGGCCAATTTATCCAATGTCCCACTTTTATTGACTACAAGCTTGGCTTCTTCCAAAAAATGGGCGGCCATACCCACATAGTTGACCCAAAGGGTCAAATCGGCAAACACTCCAAAAGGGATTTTAAAGATATTTTGTGGATGGTACCATTGGTTATAGACAAAGCTATACTTTTCATGTGCCCATACCGATGATACCACAAAAGAATGGGTAGCGGTTGCCTTCAATCCCATGGTATTCCAATCCCGGATAATGTTTACATCCTTTCGGTCCAAAACAAAAGAACGTACCAAGGGCATACCCTCTTCATCAAGCACATCTTTTCCTCTCTCCTGAATTTTTGCGCTTAAGGTAAAATGAGTAAGATACGGGGCACCCGTGGCATACTTCCAGGTTCCTTTTATGGTGTATCCCTCCCCTTTTCTTTCGGCAGTGCCGGACACTCCCCCACTACCCCCAAAACAAATGGGTTCTTTTGGGTCAATGAATATGTCATTCGCCGTTTCTTTGGGTAAGTTCCCAATAAAGAAATTCGCCCCGGAGCACAGGGTCACGGTCCACCCCAAGCTTCCATCCATTTGGGCCAAATGCCTTAAGGATTTTAAACCATTGGTCAAGGTCATTTCCAATCCGCCATACAACTTGGGCACCCATAAGTTCCATAAGTTCTCCTTGGCAATTACATCCAGAACCACTTTTGGCAGTTCTTCTTTTCCAAAACAGAGCTCCCTAAACCCTTGCATGTTGTCCTTCAGTTTCATCTGCAAGTATTTTTCTCCATTTGATATAACCCGATACCGCCACAATGAACAAAAAGGCCGTTAAACCTGCATAGATGTACAGTCCTTTATAAATCAATAATGGAATGGATATCAGGTTGCTGATGTTCAAGTAAATCCAGTTTTCAATCTTTCGTTTGGCCATGAGCCACATCCCGGCCCAGGCAAAGGCACAGACCACGGCATCCCAATACGGAACATCCGAATCTGTATGCTGTCCCAACCAATAGGCCATCAACGCAAAACAACCCACAACGATTCCCATGGCAATCCCATGCTCATTTTTGGTGGAATATGAAATTGGGGTTTCCTCCTTTTGTTTTCCCATTTTCCAATAGAACCATCCGTAGATACTCATGACCAGATAGTAGAGGTTCAACAGGATATCTGCATACAATTTGGATTGGTACAGCACCCACATACTGATCAAAATGGCAACAATACCAAAAAGATAATTATGGATATTGTTCTGGCGGGCCAAAAGGACCTGAACCACACCAAAGCCGGTTCCCACCCATTGTAATAAAGTAAGTTGTGAAAGTAATTCCATTCAATCGGGTTATCCATTA
The DNA here is from genome assembly GCF_004916895.1 of Flagellimonas alvinocaridis. GTDB lineage: Bacteria > Bacteroidota > Bacteroidia > Flavobacteriales > Flavobacteriaceae > Flagellimonas > Flagellimonas alvinocaridis. Next base: position 61,146 of record NZ_SNTZ01000011.1, on the reverse strand, counting down.
TACAAATAAACCATGGGAACCCCTAATGGAACACGTGCAAAACACGTTTGCCAAAATCCCTACGCCAGCATGATCTGGATCAGGTGCGAAGTGGTCAACTTCCGGGTATAATCTCAGCCCTGTTCTCCAGGACACCCCATGTAGACTTCAAAGGTATGAAAACCTGCTTGGACCAATTGTAATTTATATCCTAAATTAGCAACGATGCGCTGTGTATCTGTTTCTGGCATACCCAGGCAGCCTCACAAATTTCCATTGATATGATAGACCTACGGGACTTTATTTCCAACATTCCTTTTTATGATGATTTAAAACGTTTGGGGGTACCTTGGGAAATCACCACTGAAGTCCAAACCTTCATTATGGGGATACTGCCCCATCTTGGGAGTGATTTTCATATTGAAAACCACGTGGCCATCCACAAATCGTCCATTGTGGAACAAGGGGTCATTTTTAAACATCCCACCATTGTTATGGAAAATTGTCATATCGGGGCCCATGCCTATTTTAGGGAAGGGGTCTTTTTGGATCGTTCCGTTAAAATTGGGCCTTCAACAGAGGTCAAGAGCAGTTTGGTGTTTTCCAATACGGCAATTGCACACTTAAATTATATTGGGAACAGTATCATTGGTTCAAATGTAAATTTTGAAGCAGGCTCCATAGCGGCCAACCATTACAATGAACGGACAAATAAGGAGATTGTACTAAATTTTGATGGCGAAATCATTCCAACTGGGGTCAACAAATTTGGGGCATTGGTGGGTGATAATTCCCGAATAGGCGCCAATGCGGTTTTGTCCCCAGGTACCCTCTTGAAAAAAAACACCATTGTGAAAAGACTGGAACTGGTGGAACAGCATCCTTTATAAAATTCTTTAGGTGTAAAAGGGCGTTACTTCTTATCCGGCACCTTGTTTCCGGCAATCCAGACAGAGGAAATGGTCCTTGTGTTGGCCATGTCTTCCAAAGGATTCTTGTCAAGAACTATAAAATCTGCCCATTTGCCCTCTTCCAAGGAACCAACACCTTCCAATTTCATCACCTTGGCCGTATTCTCCGTAGATGCCATGATCACTTCCATGGGAGACATGCCAGCATCTACCATCATTTCCATTTCCAGATGCTCAAAATAGCCGGGGAATCGTCCCGCAGGCCCACTATCCGTTCCCATAACTATTGGAACTCCCGCATCTGACAGCAGCTTCAAGTTTTTCATGGCTGTGGGCAGGGCCTCCTTATATGCTTGGGCACTGGCGCTATTGGCAATACTTTCCATACGTTCCGGACTGCGCAATTCCGCAATGGTGGCGGCATCCACTTCCTTGGTAAAAAAAGAATCTGTAAAATAATCGGGTTCACCCCCAAAGACAAAGGTGGACACTTCCCGCATCAAGGTGGGGGAATAGTACACCTTGTTTTCTTTCATCAACTTGATAAATTCTTCATCCACCAATGTATCCCGAACGCTATGCGCTATGTAATCCGTACCTGCCCACACTACATTTTTGGCATCCTCCAGATAAAAAATATGTGAGGCTACCCTATATCCCAATTCATGGGAATAGTCAATTACCGTTTTGTAAATGTCTTCGGCCATTTTTGGTGAGGTGCCGAGGACATCATCTACCCGTATCTTCATAAAATCCACTTTGAGCGAATCATTATGATCAATGATTTCCCTGACATCTCCCTTGGTGTTCCCAGAGATAACCTCTCCTGCTATAAAAAGTCTGGACCTATCCAAGGTATGTACATTTTGTGCGTTTCGAAACTCTGCGGAAATCCCTGTTCCGTCGCCTAGGGAAACCAAAGTGGTAATTCCATACCGTGCATAGGTATTTAGATGATTGACAACATTTTCCCTACTATATCCTGATTGCATACCACTGGACACCCCTACATGACAATGGGCATCAATGATTCCCGGCATTATCGTCTTTCCATTCACCTCCACAATTGAAGCACCTTTAGGAATGGTGACAGCATCCTTAGTTCCGACACCTACAATCTTGCCCTGATCCACCAATAGAACACCGTCTTTGATGATTTCGGCTCCTGTTCCATCAATGATGTTGGCCCCAACGAATGCAGTAACTTTTATTTGGGATTGGGATGAAGAGTTTTGTCTACATCCCAATAAACAGATAGTAGTTGCAAGGGTCATCATCGTAAACCTGTACAGTTTTTTTGAAAGGGCTTTACTTTTTGAGTTCATGTTCTTCCGGGAATATTTTGGACTTGCCGTTGTTGCAAACACTTATTAAAACTGAAAAATACAACATGTACATGGTAAAATCCATTGCTATTTTGTTATAAATCGAGAAAAAGACATTTCTCCTTTGACCATAAACACTTAAAAAGATTTGGTTGATTTTTAGAACATCCGGCCTCAAAAATGAATCATCCGTAACAACCCAATGTCCACACATCAAAATTGTTTTCCATTTCCTTATTTTAGAGTTCAAACCCACATTCCATCAGATGAAAAATAATAAGCGTATTGTCTTCTTCCTTGGATTGCTCACCACCTTTGGATGGGCCCAACAACAAGCTCCACAAGTTAAAATACATAATGAAAATATCATTGCAACCCTTTACCTCCCTGACAAGGATAAGGGATATTACCGCGCTTCCCGGTTTGATTGGGCTGGAGTCATTCCGAAATTGGAATATAAAGGACATGCCTATTTCGGACAATGGTTCAAAGATTATGACCCTCTATCGCACGATGCCATTATGGGTCCCGTTGAAGATTTTAAGGCCGTAGGTTTTGAACAAGCCAAGGCTGGCGAAGTTTTTTTAAAGATTGGGGTGGGTTTACTAAAAAAGGATGATGGAAAAAGTCATTCATTTTCCAAAACCTACGACATTATCGATTACGGCAAAAGAAAAGTCAAGGTGCGAACCAATGCCGTTACGTTCCATCATGAGATAACTTCTGAAGGGTATTCGTATAACTATGAAAAAAAGGTGAAACTCATCAAAGATAAGCCCCAATTGGTTTTGCAACATCGATTTAAAAACACTGGAAAACTACCTATTGAGAGTTTGGTGAACAACCATAACTTTTTTGTGATGGACGGCATCCCCATTGGTCCAGGGTATTCAGTAATTTTTCCGTTTACGCTAACCGACAAGGATGGTGTCCCTTATGCTTCATCAGCCGAAAAGACCGGTTTAAAGGATTATGCCAAAATTGAGGGCAATAAAGTGGTGTTCACCAAAGAACTTATTGATGATTTTGCACAGATTCGTCCGGCTTTTGGTTATGACTACAATGACCCGAAGGATTACGACATCAGACTGGAAAATAGGGAAGCTGGAATCGGGGTAAGGATCACATGTGACCAACCCATATCCTCCTTAGCGGTTTGGTCGGCACCACAAACGATTTGTCCCCAACCTTACATTAATGTAAAAGTAGCTCCTGGTGAGGTATTCACATGGACAATAACCTACACGTTCTATACCTTGTAAAGTTTAAAAGGTGTAGGTAACTCCAATTTTTCCGTAATAATTTATACCGTTGGCAGGATAATAGTATCGCGGCAGATTGCCACCAAACCCAACTGCATTGATCAATACAGATCCGGCATAATTGGTATCGAATACGTTATTGACCCCGGCATTGAATCCCAGCTTTAGGTTCTTGTTCATGGCAAGGCTATATCTGGATGAAACATTGATCACATTATAGGACTCACTGGAAATTGTATTGGCATCTGTCAGAGGTATATCATCTACATACTGATGGGAAAGATTAAAAACAAATCCGCTATCATGTACTAGATCTAAACCAGAACTGATTCTGTTTTTTGGCACACCTGTAAGTGGGTTTCCACTGAAATTGGAATCATCGTCAACAAAATCCACAAAACTATGGTCGCTCAAGGTATAGCTCAAGTAAGGGGTCAATAAAAGTGCATTGGAAACCGAAATGGCATATCTGGCATCCATTTCCAAACCTTGATGACGAGTTTTCCCTGCGTTGGTTCCAATATATTGGTCTTCTCCGACCCGTTGGGCCACCAAAAGATCATTGATACGCATTCTATAAGCTGTGGCTGAAAGCTGCAGCGCTTCATTGAGCAACCTAAATTGTCCACCAAACTCGTAGTTTATACCCTTTTCCTGTGAAATGTCCGGGTTGATAACACCTTCCGGAGTTAATGTCTCCTCCAAACCGGGATTGGAGAATCCCCTGCTCACATTGGCATATAGGATACCATTTTTCAATCGGTATTGAAGTTCCAAGCTAGGTAATAGGATTGCATCAAAATCACGATGGGCAGAAGTATTCGCCTCGCCAGCGTTGAACAAATCCCTAAAATCATACTTCGTCTTATTAAGACTTAACCCTATTTGGGCTGTTAGGTTCTTTTCCAAAAGAAATTCAAAAGTGCCAAAAAGATTCAATTGTCTTCTAAACTCCATATTATTGCTCAATCTATCCCCCTGTACACTACCATTGCCCTCATTGTCCCTGAACAAATTTTGAAAAGTGCCCCAATGGTATTCATCCTTGTAAATTTCAGTTCCGAGGGTAAAATTGCCCATAAGAAACTTTCCATCGAAAACAGACCTAAGACCAAATCCGTTGGTAAATTCATCCAAAATGTTGAATGGACGAGGCTCATAATGGTCCAAGTAGGTATAAAAAATACTCGTCTTGTTTCTTAAAACCGAATTGAACTCATACGTATGGGTCACCCCGGCCAAAGTGTATTTGTTGGCCTCAAATCCTTCTGCTGCCAACCAATTTCCGTCCGCATTGGTAGGATTCTGTTCAAAATCAGTTTGATTGAGTGAGCTTGGGATTCCGGCGGTATAATCAATATAATTAAGTAAGAAATCCAACTTGCTCCTATTCCCCAAAACCACAGAAGACGAAAGCAAAAGACCATCCCTTTCAAATTGATTGTTCTGCCTGTAACCCTCCGTTTTCAAATGATTATAGCTAAGACTCAGGTTAAAATTCTTTTCGGAATGCCTAAAGGCCAAATTGTTCTTGAACATTTCATATGAACCTACGGTAAGGGAGTTCACTAAAAACGTTTTCCCTACTTCAGGGGCCTTTGTATTGAGTATGATGGCTCCTCCCAGATTCGACCCAAAGGAAGATCCCTTGGGCCCCTTTATGATTTCGACCGCTCCCACATTCTCAAGATCGTATGCTTCTATGGTAGAAAAACCGGTTCCGTTGGTCACAGGGATGTTGTTAAAATACAATCGAAGCTTATCGGTTCCATAGGGTGTACGCGCCCCAACGCCCCTAATGGTAATTCTGTTCGTGTTCAGTGCCCCGGAAAGTAAATACACCCCAGAAATTTGGTTCATTGAAGTGGCGATATCCAACGGACCAAACTTTTCAATATCCTTCAATCCAATGGAGCTGGATGGTGTTATACCCACCGCCCTTTTTTCTATGCCTTGTTCTATGAGCACAACTTCTTCCAAGGCGTTCAAGGAATCTTGTTGGGCATTCTGACCAAAGACCAAGGATAGGGAAACAACGTAAAAAGTTAAAAAAAGAGAGGTTTTCATTTTGGGTTCACCGTTACATTATCTGCTAAAACAAGTAAAATTATAAACTTTTTAGGGCAATCATTTTTTTTCGGGCAAAATAACAATTTGTGCATTTTTTGATACAATCCGAAGGAGCATAGATTCTACAGGGGTTTGTAAAGAAATGGAGAGATTATCGACCTACACCAAGCCATCCTTATAAATTCTTAAATTCGGTATTTAAGGGGAGGGTTATTGTCGTTGGCCCACGGTATTGGGACGTTTACAGAAAAGTATGACATTTCATCTTTTCACCAACCTATAGATTAGGGCATAAGGGCTATCTTTGAGCACGCCCAATTATGGGCTTTTGTGGTATTTGCTATTCATTAATACTCATGAAAACAAAACATATTTTTTACACCTTGTTGGTTATCGGATTGGGCGCTCTTATTGCCTACAGAATCAAGTCCAACAACGAAGTTAAAATTTCTGGTCCAACAGGCCCTGGAATCACTACCGTAAAAGGAATGATTTTAAAACCCAAGGCTTTCAAGGACAATATTTCCATTTCCGGTACTTTGGAAGCCAATGAACAGATCGATTTACGCAGCGAAATCTCCGGAGTGGTCGAAAGCATCAATTTTAGAGAAGGAAGCCGGGTCTCCCAAGGTCAGATTTTGTTCAAAGTGAACGATATTGAATTGCAAGCGCAGTTGTCCAAGGCCCTTACCGCAAAAAAATTGGCATCCGAAAATGAACGGAGAGCCAAGTTACTTCTGGAAAAGCAAGCCATAAGCCAAGAAGAATACGATATTGCCAGCGCCGATTTTCAATCTGCCAATGCAGAGTCTGAATTAATCGCCGCACAATTGTCCAAGACTACTGTCCGCGCACCTTTTTCAGGAACCATAGGTCTTCGTGCCATTTCCAAGGGAACTTATGTGACGCCTTCCACGGCCATTGCCAAATTGGTGAATACCGATGAGTTGAAAATAACTTTTTCAGTTCCGGAAAAATATGCCTCCCAAGTACGGGTGGGCACTGTACTTTCCTTTACCACATCGGACTCCAAAGAAGAATACAACGCCACCATTTACGCCATTGACCCTGAAGTGGATATCGCCACCAGAACGTTAAGGATGCGGGCTAAAATGGACAATAGGGACAAAAAACTCTATCCAGGGGCCTATGCCAACGTAAGTCTCCCTTTACAGACTTTGGATGATGCCCTGTTAGTCCCTTCAGAATCTTTGATTCCTGTTCAAAATGGGAAAAAAATCTTTGTACTTAAAGATGGAAAAGCTAGGGAAATAGATGTGGAAACTGGTTCCCGAACCGGAAAAGCTGTTCAGGTCCTATCCAATTTACATCCTGGCGACACTGTGTTGACCTATGGGGTAATGGCACTCAAAGACGGAGCCCCTGTTGAAGTTGTTTTGGAAGATTTTGAACCCTTGACTGCTGCACAATGAACCTTTCAACCATAAGCATAAAACGGCCCATTCTGACCATTGTGATGAACATTTCCATCATTCTGTTCGGGATAATCGGCTACACATTTTTGGGGGTTCGGGAATTCCCATCCATAGATCCCGCTATGGTTTCGGTACGGACCAGTTATTCAGGTGCCAATGCGGATATCATTGAATCGCAGATTACCGAACCCTTGGAAAAGGCAATCAATTCCATTGATGGCATTCGTAATATTACCTCCTCCAGTGTACAAGGTTCCAGCTCCATCAGTATTGAATTTGATTTGGACAAAAATCTGGAAGATGCCGCCAATGATGTGCGGGACAAAGTTTCGCAGGCGGTCCGTAGCCTTCCTGATGATTTGGACGCTCCCCCTGTAGTATCAAAGGCCGATGCCGATGCACAGCGTATCATTTCGATGACCGTGCAAAGCGATAACAAAAATATTCTGGAACTTTCCGATTTTGCCGAAAACGTTCTTGCCCAGCGCATAGAGACCATCCCAGGAGTAAGTAGTGTACAGATTTGGGGACAACGGAGGTATGCCATGCGGCTTTGGATAGATCCCTTAAAGCTTGCTTCATACGGACTTACCGTAGCCGATGTAAGAAGTGCGCTATTGGCCCAAAATCTGGAGCTTCCGTCCGGAAAACTGACCGGAAAAAACACAGAGTTGACCGTAAAGACTTTGGGGAACCTCAATACCGAAGAGGAATTCAACAATATCATCATCTTGGCCGATAGTGAAAAATTGGTACAACTCAAGGATATTGGAAAAGCAAGTCTCGAAGGAGAGAACATGGAGACCAAAATGAGCGATTCGGGACAACCGATGGTGGCCATCGCCGTGGTTCCACAACCCGGCACCAACTATCTTGAAATCGCAGATGCTTTTTATGAAGAATACGAAAGACTGAAAAAAGACCTTCCTGCAGATTTTAAGCTAAATGTGGTCATTGATGATACCGTATTCGTAAAAAAAGCGGTTACCGAAGTGGCCGAGACCATTTTGATATCCATTGTGTTGGTCATTCTGGTCATCTATCTATTTTTTAGGAACTGGTCCATGGCACTCCGACCCTTGTTGGATATTCCCGTTTCCTTGATCGCCACTTTCTTTTTTATGTGGTTGTTCGGTTTTTCCATTAATGTTTTGACCCTATTGGCCATTGTTCTGGCCACAGGACTTGTGGTGGACGATGGTATTGTAGTCACTGAAAACATCTACAAAAAAGTGGAAGAAGGGATGAATCCCATTGAAGCAGCAATAAAGGGATCCAAAGAAATCTTTTTTGCGGTGATTTCCATATCCATAACCTTGGCCGCAGTGTTTTTGCCTGTAATCTTTTTGGAAGGATTCGTAGGGCGCCTCTTCCGGGAATTTGGTGTAGTCCTTGGTGCAGCGGTAATGGTATCGGCCTTTGTGTCCTTGACCCTTACCCCTATGCTGAACGCCTATTTGACCAAACCCGGAAAACAAAGTAGATCCCGTTTCTATCAAGTCACAGAAAAATATTTTGTGGCCATGAACAAATCCTACGCCGATCTATTGGGTAAATTCATGAAACGAAAGTGGCTCAGTTTTCCCATCTTGTTTGGCTGTATTGGACTCATTGTCCTGTTCTATTCACTATTGCAGAAAGAAACCGCACCATATGATGACCGGAGCTTTGTTAGGCTTAGCGTAACAGCACCCGAGGGGTCTTCCTATGAATATATGGATCAATTAATGACCGGAATCACAGAACTCATAAACGATTCCATTCCGGAAAAGAAAGTGAGTTTGGTTCTCACCTCTCCCGGGTTTGGGACATCCTCGGTAAATAGTGGTCGTGCAAACGTGGCCCTTGTAGACCCCAGTGAGCGGGAACGTTCCCAAAAAGAAATTGCAGATGATCTAGGCAGATGGGCCAAGGCCTTTGTAGGTGGAAAAACCAACGCATCAGAACGACCAACCATTTCAGTAAACCGTCGCGGGGGACCTCCCATCCAGTTCATCATTCAAGCAAAGAACTTTGAAAAATTGGAAGAGAAGATACCCGAGTTCATGGCTGAAGTGGAAAAGGACCCTACATTTTCTTTTTCCGATGTCAACCTAAAATTCGACAAACCCGAGCTCTACGTATCCATAGATCGTGAAAAAGCAGAAAGCTTGGGGGTATCGGTCCGTGATGTGGCCCAAACGCTGCAATTATCGCTCAGTGGCCAACGATTTGGGTATTTTTTGATGAACGGGAAACAGTATCAAGTTATAGGGCAATTTGACAAATTGGATCGTGATGAACCCATGGACCTCACCTCAATTTTTGTGAAAAACAAGGATGGTCTTTTGATCCAGCTTGACAATTTGGTCACCACCGAAGAACACAGTAGCCCACCCCAATTATTTCACAACAATAGATACATGTCTGCCACCGTCTCCGCCAGTTTGGCCCCGGGCAAAAGTATTGGGGATGGGATAGACGCTATGAATGCCATTAAGGATCGTGTTTTGGATGAAACGTTCACCACCGACCTTGGTGGAGAGTCCCGGGACTTTGTGGAAAGTAGTTCCAACACCATTTTTGCCTTTGGTCTGGCATTTTTGTTGATTTTCCTGATTTTGGCAGCACAGTTTGAAAGTTTTATCGACCCATTCATCATTATCCTTACCGTTCCCATGGCCGTAGCGGGAGCCATGTTCTCACTTTGGCTTTTTGGGGAAACCTGGAATATTTTCAGTCAAATTGGAACCATCATGCTTATTGGATTGGTGACAAAGAATGGTATTCTCATTGTAGAATTCGCCAATCAACTACAAGAAGATGAGGAACTTACTAAAATGCAAGCGATTATGAGGGCTTCGGAATCACGTTTGCGCCCCATTCTAATGACCAGCTTGACCATTGCACTAGGAGCCTTGCCTATTGCACTTTCACTTGGTGCTGCATCGGCCAGTAGAACAGGTATGGGAGTTGTGATCATTGGCGGAACCATGTTCTCTTTGGTACTTACCCTATTTGTAATCCCTGCCCTGTATTTAATGTGGTCCAAGAAAAAAGTAATCCGACCAGAATTCAAAATCCTTGAAGCATCGTAGTATGGGGATTCATTTAAGATTTTATATCCTTTTATGTGGGTTGGGTGTTGGCTTCTTCGGAACGGCCCAAGAGCTTCTGACGGTTGATGAAGCAGTAAAGATTGCCTTGGAAAACAACTATCAGGTAAAAATGGCCCGAAACGATCTTAAGATGGACGAACTTTCGGTGAGTCCGGGACAAGCAGGAATGCTTCCAAAGGTCGATGCCAACGTTGCAGACAACAATAGTCGACAAAATTTGTCCCAGGTTCGTTCCGATGGTACCGAGGTGGAACTTGATAATGCCAAGAACAGAAACCTAAATTATGGGGTGGCATTGGAATGGACCATCTTTGATGGGTTTCGCATGTTTGCCAATCACGAACAGCTCAAAGAAAATCAAAAGTTAGGCGAAGCGGAATTAAAACAAGTTGTTCTTAACAAGGTTGGCGAGGTATTGGTCACTTACTACGATCTAGTACAGCAGCAACAACAATTGTCTGCGTTGGACAGTACCTTGATCATATCCGAACAACGAGTGGAACTGGCTCAAAACCGTTTTACCATTGGGAAAGCCTCAAAATTGGAAGTGCTCAATGCGCAAGTGGACCTGAACACCGACCAGACCCAAATGCAACGCCAGCAAGAACTATATAAAAACACCAAGATTCTATTGAACGAGCAATTGGCTCGGGACCTAAAAATGGATTTTGTGGTAGCGCCTGAAATTTTTGTAGATCAAGCCTTGATTCTTGAAGAGCTCGAAAACAAGGTGGCAGTAGAGAATCCCCAATTGCAGGCAGAGATTATCAATAAAAGGATTAGCGAACTACAACTGAAACAGATAAAAGCATCACGGTACCCTTCCGTTTTTGTATCTACAGGGTACAATTTTGGCCATACCGAATCTAGTTTGGGCTTTACCACGAGTTCAGATTCCAGAGGATTTAACTATGGCTTTGGGGCCACCTTGAACCTTTTTGATGGGTTTAACCAAAATCGCAATGAAAAGTTGGGGAAAATGGCTGTGGAAAATGCGGAAATTGCCATTGCACAGCAAAAGCAATCCCTTATTGCCATGGTGGGCACCACCTATCAAACTTACCTGACCAACATAAGCCTCATTGAACTGGAGGAAAAAAATGAAACCATTGCCAAGGAAAACCTGGACATCACGGTTGAGAAATACCGAATCGGTATTATTCCTACAATTGAATTTAGAACGGCTCAATTAAACTACATCAATGCCAGAGTAAGGCACAGTAATGCAAAATTTCAAGCCAAAGTATCCGAAATCATCTTAAAACAACTCGCCGGAAATCTGGACCTATAGCATTAAGGTATATTTTCCAAACGATAATGCAATTTGGTGCGGTGAGGTTTTTACAAAAGAATTATATTTGTGCCCCTCAACGATTACCCAATACAATCGTTGTTGAAAAGCCGGCCCACGTGGTGGAATTGGTAGACACGCTACCTTGAGGGGGTAGTGTTCGTAAGGACGTGCTGGTTCGACTCCAGTCGTGGGCACAAAGCCGCAACCATGTTGCGGTTTTTTTTATCCCATCTTTTCTCATTTATTTTTTACCCAAAACTATATCAACATTCAAACTTCTTCCTTAAATTTTATGGGTAAAAAATAGGTCAATTCGGTTAAAATTGTAAATTTGTTTAATGTTTTTACTTAAAAGATGAACAACGTAAAGAAATCTTTCAGTATTCGGGATATGGAAAACCTTTCAGGAATTAAAGCCCATACCATCCGTATTTGGGAGAAAAGATATAAGCTCTTCACGCCTGAACGTACTGATACCAACATTAGAACCTATAACATTGTAAGTCTTCAGAAACTGTTGAATGTAACGCTGTTATACAATCACGGATACAAAATTTCAAAGATTGCAAAACTGGAAGAATCCCAAATTCCGGATTTGGTCAAGGAGATTACGGTCAGGGATAGGGAAAATGACCATGTAATGAACCACCTGAAAATGGCCATGCTCAATTTTGATCAAACCCTTTTTCTGAAAACATATGACAGTTTGCTGTCTGAAAAATCGTTTAGTGACACATTCAATGAAGTCTTTATCCCATTCCTGAATGAATTGGGGCTACTTTGGCAAACAGACACCATTAGTCCGGCACACGAACATTTCATCAGCAATCTCATCAAACTAAAAATTTATAGCAACACGGAGGCCCTTCAAATGGAGAAAGTTTCAAGGGATGATCATGTTTATGCACTTTATCTCCCAGAAAATGAAATCCATGAACTTGGGTTGCTGTACGTCAATTACGAAATCATCAACAAAGGTTACAAATCCATTTACTTGGGCCAGAGTATGCCTTTGGAGAGCTTGATGGACTTGGTAAAGTATTATCACAAGATAGATTTTATCTCCTACTTTACGGTGGCTCCCACCAAAGACGAAATCTCCGATTATTTCAATCGGTTCAAAGAAATTATGAAACTTCCCTCAGACTCCAAGCTACATGTTCTGGGGCATCAGATACAGGAGCTATCGGAAGACGATCTTCCCAAAAACGTAAAAACGTATGGTTCCATTGCCCAATTAATGGAATCCATATAACGCTGCTTTACCCATGAAAAAGGCCATTGTCATAGGATCCGGTTTTTCCTCACTCTCAGCAGCATGCCATTTGGCCAAAGCAGGGCTGGATGTAAGCGTCTTTGAGAAAAACAGCACTATTGGCGGTAGGGCTAGACAACTGATAAAAGATGGGTTCACTTTTGATATTGGTCCTAGTTGGTACTGGATGCCGGATATATTTGAAAGGTTCTTTGCCGATTTCGGAAAGCAAACCTCCGATTACTACCAATTGGACCGCTTAGATCCAGCCTACAAAGTTTTTTTTGAGGAAGATACCCTATCCATTGGCGATAGTATGGAAAAGATATGTGAAGAATTTGAACGCATAGAATCCGGAAGCAGCCAACATTTAAGAAATTTTATTTCAGAGGCGCAAGAGAATTACAACATAGCCATAAACAAGGTGGTGCTTCGGCCTGGACTTTCACCAATGGAATTGGTTACCAAAGAGACGGTGCTCAGGGTAGATCAGTTTTTTAAGACCATCAGTCAAGAGGTTCGTAGACAATTTAAAAATCCAAAATTGGTTGCAACCCTAGAATTTCCTGTACTTTTTTTGGGTGCGAAGCCCAGCAAGACACCATCATTCTACAATTTCATGAATTTTGCTGATTTTGGTCTTGGTACATGGCATCCCAAAGGAGGTATGTATGAAATTATCAAGGCCATGAAAAGTTTGGCCGAAGAACTAGGAGTGAAAATACATACCGATAGTCCTGTGTCCAAAATTTTGGTATCGGATAAAGAAGTCATTGGAATACGTAGCAATGGCAAAAACCATATTTCGGACTATGTTGTTAGTGGAGCGGATTATCACCATTCCGAAACTTTGCTAGATCAGAGATACCGTCAATATTCAGAGGCCTATTGGGAAAAGAAAACCTATGCACCCTCTTCCCTACTCTTTTATATCGGTTTTCGAAAAAAATTGGACAATGTTGAACATCACAACCTTTTCTTTGATACCGACTTTGAAAAGCATGCCCAAGAGATTTACGATACCCCCCAATGGCCAAGTGAACCCTTGTTCTATGCCAATTTTCCATCCATTACCGATACCACAATGGCTCCCAAAAACTGTGAGACCGGTTTCTTTTTGGTTCCAATAGCCCCAGGGTTGGAAGATACCTCTGAGCTTCGCGAGCAATATTTTGATATTGTGATGGATAGATTTGAAAAACGCACCCAACAAGAAGTAAAAAATTCTATTATATTTAAGGAGAGTTTCTGTGTAAACGATTTTGTGGAGCAGTACAATTCCTATAAAGGAAATGCTTATGGTTTAGCCAACACCCTGCGGCAAACTGCATTTCTGCGACCCAACCTCAAAAGTAGCAAGGTGAAAAATTTATTTTTTACCGGTCAGCTTACTGTTCCGGGACCGGGAGTGCCCCCTTCCCTAATCTCTGGAAAATTGGTAGCTGATCTAATCACTAAAAAACTTTGATCATGAAGACTATTTTTGATGATGTATCGTACAACTGTAGCAAAATTGTTACACAATCTTACAGCACTTCTTTCTCTTTGGCTACCAAGATGTTGGCTCCATCCATTCGCTCAGACATCTATAACATTTATGGTTTTGTGCGTTTTGCCGATGAAATTGTGGATACCTTCCACGAGTACGATAAAGAAGCACTTTTTAACCGGTTTGAAAATGATATGAAGCATGCTATTACGGATAGAATCAGCCTAAATCCTATCCTGAATGCTTTTCAGTATACCTATCATAAGTACGATATTCCTTTTCATTTGGTGGAATCGTTCATGAACAGTATGCGGATGGACCTAACCAAAAAAACTTACGAAACTTTTGATGAATATCGGGAGTATATCTATGGATCGGCAGATGTAGTAGGTCTCATGTGTCTATGTGTTTTTGTACATGGCGACAAGGAAAAGTATGAAGAGTTAAAAGAATCTGCCATGGCCTTGGGCTCTGCTTTTCAGAAAATAAACTTTCTCAGGGACCTCAAAGCAGATTACGAACACTTGGATCGCACCTATTTCCCCAATACCAATTTGACAGAACTCGATGAAATCTCCAAAAAGAGAATCGTGAATGAGATTAAAGCAGATTTGGCAGTAGGATATTCAGGTATCATAAAATTACCGGAACAAGCCAAGTTTGGGGTTTATACAGCTTATCGGTACTACAAGAAATTGCTCCAAAAGTTACAAGGAACACCCTCGTTGGAAATCAAAAATACCCGGATTAGGGTTCCCAACTATCAAAAATTTGGACTTTTGGCACATTCGTACCTCAACTATAAATTACAATTGGTATAAATGAAACTAGCGCTTTGGATACTTGTATTCTTGTCCACATTCTGCTTTATGGAGTTTATGGCTTGGTTTACGCACAAATATGTGATGCATGGCTTTTTGTGGAGCCTTCATAAAGATCACCACAAAAAGGACCACGACTCTTGGTTTGAGCGTAACGATGCTTTCTTTATTTTCTATGCCGTGGTGAGCATGATACTCTTTTATCTGGGCAACTATACCTCGTTTTGGTATGGCTGGCCATTGGGTTTTGGAATTCTGGCCTACGGAATTGCTTACTTTTTGGTACACGATATTTTTATACACCAACGCTTCAAGTTATTCCGAAATGCCAATAATTGGTATGCCAAAGGGGTTCGAAGAGCTCATAAAATACATCACAAACACTTAGGCAAAGAAGAAGGGGAATGTTTTGGAATGCTTCTTGTGCCCTTCAAGTACTTCAAACGGCAAACTACTCCAAAATAAGCTGGTCCACCAAAGTCCTTGTTTTATCCGAATTCCAGTTGGCAGCTCCTTTCTCATCGACCACTATTTTTCCAGACTTACTAATGATGTATGTAGCAGGTATACTTTTGGACATCAATTCCTTGGGAATGGACGAAACCTGAAAATAGATTGGTAGTCGATATCCTTTCTTTTCGATGAATTGCTCCACCTTATCCTTGTCATCGTTGGCCACAAAAGCAAATACAACTTCATCTTTATAATCCTCGTAAAGCTCTGCAAAGCTGGGAAGCTCGGCAACACAAGGAGGACACCAAGTGGCCCAAATATTTACCACGACCACCTTACCTTCAAAAGATTTGAAATCAGTATGTTTTCCTTCAACATCAACCAATCGCCAATGGTAATCCGCCAATGTTTCTTGTTCTTCTACCGATACCACATCGGCACTAGCTGATATAAATTTGGTTACCCACACACGAAGGTGAAACCCAACCGGGGTAAAAAGTATCAAAGCAATGGCCAATAGCCATATGCCATTACTAATTTGCTCTTTGGAAACTTTCATTGGGTGTTATTCTGCTATCAATTCATCCAATAAGGTGTACACCTTTTTGTTGCTCCAATCTGCTATTCCTTTCTTATGGATTACAATATTTCCTGATTTATCGATCAAATAAGAAGAAGGAACCTCCTTGGAATCCACGGGCATTTTTTCCCCAATGATCAAGTACGTCAATGGAAACGTAAACTCGTGCTCTTCCATAAAAGCCTTTACTGGAGGTCTGTTTTCATTGGTGATGATGTAGAAGTCCATTTTACCCTTGTACTTGTTATAAAGTTCTTGTATGCTGGACAGTTCAGCTTCGGAAGGTAATCGCCATGAAGCCCAAAAGTTAATGAAAACCACATTCCCTTTGGATTTTTCAAAATTGAAAATGTTCCAATCTGCATCCTTAAGCTTCCAATCGTAATCGGTTATTTTTTCCCGCTCGGATTGTTCTATCACGGGAGGTGACATGGCCAGTAATTTGTTAAGCAAGATTTTGCCATAATACCCCAAAGGGGTAACAAAAAAGGAAAGCACAAACAGAATCAGTACAACATTAAGGACAGTCTTTTTACTGATTTTCATTCCGAGGGATTTGGTTAAAATTAAAAACTCCTGATATTTCAGCAATATCAGGAGTTTTCTTGAATTATCTTAAAAATAGTTTAAGCATTCTCCTTTTTGATCAGGTTCAGGGCAGACCCCTCATTGAACCATGCTATCTGTGCATTGTTGTAGGAGTGATTTACCTTGATGGTATCCTTGCTGCCATCTGCATGTACGATTTCCAAGGTCAAGGGTTTGTCTGGAGCAAACTGATCTATATCCAAGAAGTTGAAAGTATCATCTTCCTGAATAAGGTCATAATCGTTCTCATTGGCAAAAGTAAGTGCCAACATCCCTTGCTTTTTCAAGTTGGTCTCATGTATCCTGGCAAAGGATTTCACCAAAACTGCCGCAACACCCAAGTGACGTGGCTGCATGGCCGCATGCTCCCTTGAAGAACCTTCCCCATAGTTATGGTCTCCCACTACAATGGTCTTTATCCCTGCTTTCTTATACTCACGTTGGGTATCAGGTACGCCTCCGTACTCCCCAGTCAACTGGTTCTTGACAAAATTGGTTTTTTGGTTGTAAGCGTTTACCGCTCCAATCAAGGTGTTATTGGCAATATTGTCCAAATGTCCCCTATACCTTAGCCAAGGTCCGGCCATGGAGATATGATCGGTAGTACATTTCCCAAAGGCTTTGATCAACAGTTTCATGCCTTTCAAGCTTGCTGGAGTAATGGGCTCAAACGGCTCCAAAATTTGCAAACGTTCCGAGCCGGGTGCTACAATGACATTGACTCCGCTTCCATCTTCAAGTGGGTCTATATAACCGTTGTCCTTTACTTCAAAACCTTTTGGTGGCAATTCCCATCCTGTTGGCTCGTCCAACATAACTTCTTCTCCATCTTCATTGATCAATTTATCTGTCAATGGATTAAAATCCAAACGACCGGCAATGGCAATGGCTGCAGTCATTTCCGGTGATGCTACAAAAGCATGCGTATTGGGGTTTCCATCGGCACGCTTGGCAAAGTTACGGTTGAAGGAATGCACGATACTGTTCTTTGGAGCATTTTTGGGATCTTCATATCGTGCCCATTGACCGATACATGGTCCGCAGGCATTGGTGAAGATTTTAGCATCCAATTTTTCAAAAATCTCAAGAATCCCGTCTCGTTCTGTGGTATATCTAACCTGCTCCGAGCCTGGGTTGATACCAAACTCTGCCTTGGTTTTCAACTTTTTGTCCAATGCTTGTTGCGCAATGGATGATGCTCTTGACAAATCTTCATATGAAGAGTTGGTACAAGAACCTATCAATCCCCACTCCACTGCCAAAGGCCATCCGTTTTTCTCGGCCTTTTCGCGCATGGTTCCTACCTCAGTAGCCAAATCCGGGGTAAAAGGTCCGTTCAATAATGGCATCAATTCAGATAAATTGATTTCAATGACTTGGTCAAAGTACTGTTCGGGGTTGGCATATACCTCAGGATCTGCCGTTAAATGTTCTTTTACTTTATTGGCTTCATCAGCAACATCTTCCCTATCAGTTGCTCTTAGGTAACGCTCCATGGACTCATCATAACCAAATGTAGATGTAGTCGCTCCAATTTCTGCACCCATGTTACAGATGGTTCCCTTACCGGTACATGACATAGAAATTGCCCCTGGGCCAAAATATTCAACAATGGCTCCTGTTCCTCCTTTTACGGTAAGGATTTCAGCCACTTTAAGGATAACGTCTTTTGGTGCTGTCCAACCAGATAGCTTTCCGGTCAATTTTACACCAATCAACTTAGGAAACTTCAATTCCCAAGCCATTCCTGCCATAACATCCACGGCATCTGCACCACCTACACCAATGGCTACCATTCCCAAACCACCCGCGTTTACTGTATGGGAGTCTGTTCCAATCATCATACCCCCTGGGAATGCATAGTTTTCCAATACCACTTGGTGAATGATACCCGCACCAGGCTTCCAGAACCCAATACCGTATTTGTTGGATACCGAACCCAAAAAGTCGAATACCTCGCTACTGGTCTCGTTGGCGTGCTTCAAATCTGCCGCAGCACCTTGTTTAGCTTGAATCAAGTGATCACAGTGAACGGTAGTGGGCACTGCCACTTTATCTTTGCCTGCTTGCATAAACTGAAGCAAGGCCATTTGCGCCGTTGCATCTTGACAGGCTATTCTATCTGGAGCAAAATCAACATAATCTTTTCCTCTGGTAAACTTCTTGGTCGGGGTTCCTTCCCATAAATGCGAATACAATATCTTTTCAGCAAGGGTCAAAGGCCTTCCTACCAATTCCCGGGCCTTATCCACACGTTCCCCCATGGAAGCATAGACGCCCTTAATCATGTCAATATCAAATGCCATTCTACAATCGAGTTTTTAAGATTTTAGTAATTTGGTAAATTTACTAAAATACCTACGATTAAAGAATTAGAATTACCCTAAATAAATAGGGAAGATTTGATATTTATAACAATTTGGAGATAATTTTTTCCTCTGAAATGCCTTCTGCTTCGGCTTTGTAGTTTTTTAGAATTCTGTGACGAAGAATTCCCAAGGAAACAGCTTTTACATCCTCGATATCGGGTGAAAACTTGCCGTGTATGGCAGCATGGGCCTTGGCGGCCAACACCAAATTTTGTGACGCTCTTGGCCCGGCTCCCCAATCCACATAATTATTCACGAAATCCGAAGCTCCTTCGAGCCCCGGCCTTGTTCGGTTGACCAATCGTACCGTATAATCGATTACGTTGTCTGGAACAGGTATCCTCCTCACCAAATGCTGTACCTCAATAATTTCATCCGCACTGAAGAGGGTCTTTAGTTTTACTTCGTTGTCCGTTGTAGTGGTCTTGACCACTTGAATCTCTTCTTCTATGGATGGATATGTGAGTTCAATGGCAAACATAAAACGATCCAACTGTGCCTCTGGCAAAGGATAGGTCCCCTCTTGCTCTATCGGGTTTTGAGTAGCCAATACAAAATAAGGCCTGTTGAGTTTGTATTGTTTTCCTGCTATGGTCACAGCTCTTTCCTGCATAGCTTCCAAAAGTGCCGCTTGGGTTTTGGGAGGTGTTCTGTTGATCTCATCGGCCAGGATAATATTGCCAAAAATGGGGCCCATGATGAACCTAAAGTTCCGATTTTGGTCCAATACTTCGCTTCCCAAAATATCACTGGGCATTAGATCAGGGGTAAACTGGATTCGCTTAAAATCCAATCCCAAGGTTTGGGCAATGGTATTTACCATTAAGGTTTTTGCCAATCCTGGAACGCCTATCAACAACGAATGCCCCCCAGTATAAATGGAGAGCAATATCTGTTCGATTACCTTTTCTTGGCCCACAATGACCTTGGCAATCTCATTTTTTAAAGCCTGATGTTTTTTTACAAGATTTTCAACAGCTGTAACGTCCGACATGCATCTATTCCTTTACCCAGTTGTTTGCAAAATCGCAATCCTTATTCTCGGTGTTTACATGGATATAGGTGTCCTCGATATGCTCGTCCATCCATTCTTTTATGGCCTTGAACTGTTTTTCCCTGAGGGCCAACTCTTGTATTTTTAGATAGTCTTTTGCAAAATCCGCTTTGTGTTCATCATACCTATTGGATATTTTCATGATCTTGAACTTGGGCGCTCCCCCTCTTGGATCATCTTCCCTAATGGGTCTTGAAATTTCTCCATCTTTAATATCCCTAACCTGATTGTAAAGGGTGGGGTCCATTTTGGTCAACTCAAAACGGGAATCAAAATTGATGGGGTTTCTCAAAAGACCACCATCAAACTTGGTCTCCTTTTCATCTGAAAAATTCAAGGCAGCATCGGCAAAGGTATACTTGCCATCCAAAATTTGTTGTCGAATGGTATCGAGTTCCTTTACAGCAGCATCAATTGCACTTTGGGGTATTTCGGGAATCAATAGAATATGTCTCAAATCCAGTTCCTGCCCTCTGATTTTTTCTATATAAATGATGTGATATCCAAAATCAGTCTCAAATGGTTCAGAAATCTCTCCTTCTTGAAGACTAAAGGCTACATCCTTGAATTCTTTCACAAAAGGAGTTTCTCTGGTCATACTATAAAATCCACCTTTGGATTTGGAACCTGGGTCTTGGGAGTAAAGGATGGCCTTTACATTAAAACTGGCATCGTTTTCCTCAACATCTTGTTTTATTTGCTTTAGCCTATCTATCACCTTCTGCTTTTCTTCCTCGGATGCCGTGGGCTGCTTAACAATCTGTGCAATCTCAAGTTCGGCACCAAACACAGGTCTTTCATCCTCAGGGATTTTATAGAAAAACTGGCGGACTTCCTCCGGAGTCACCTCAATTTCCTCAACTATCTTGCCCTGCATTTTCTCGGACAACATATTAAGCTTGTTGATTTCGAATAGTTCCTGTCTAAAGCTTTCGATATCCGTTTTCTTATAAAACTTCAACACCTTCTCCATAGAACCTACCTGGGCCACCAATTGCTGAATCTGTCTGTCACTTTGCGCATTGACCTGATCATCGGAAACCAACAAACTGTCCTGAACGGCCTGATGGGCATACAATCTGTCCTCCATAAGTTTTCCCAAAAGACTGCAACGGGTAATATCTTGCGTTGAAGCTCCTTGGCTCTTCAGATCTATCAATGTTTTGTCGATATCAGATTCAAGAATTACATAATCCCCAATTACAGCGGCAATTCCATCTAACTTTACTTTGTTGGAAGTGCTTGTGGTATCTCGTTTAGTGCCGAGGGCCTCATCCGTATCCTGCGCATTTGCAATCCCGAATGCGGCAAAAAATGCCAAGGTGCAAATAACATTAATCTTTTTATTCATAAACCTCAAATTCTTTCTTCTTAATGGCTTCATCTATGATTTCGGTTTCCAGTTTTTTTATGTAATTCAATCGCCGTCTGTTCAAAATCAATTGGCGTATATCAGGCTCAATATAATCAAATGGAGCTGTATCATTGACTTCCAGAACGTTGGTCACCATTCCCAAATATACTTCTAAGGAGTCTTGTAGCTCAAAAAATTGTGATTTTTTTAAGTATGATCCTTCATTTGATGGGGTCATCGGGGGGATTTCCTCCACCACCCGGGATGCACTTACCCAAATGGAATCGTTAAAGTGTATTTTCTTGAACTGAACGGCAATAGAGTCCAAATATCTTTTATCGGATTCTTTCCAGTTCCGAATCTTGGTCCTAACCCCATCAATATCCAAAAATTGACTGGGCATACCCACGAACCTAAGCTGTACAAGCTTTTCATTGAGCTTAAAATTTTCCTTTTCCTGTTCGTAATAGTTCATTAACTGTGTACGGGTGATAGCGGTATCCTTGGATTGCAGCACCAATGCCTCAATATAGGCTCTAGTGTATAAATCCGTACGATAGTCGGAAACCAAACGATTAAACTCGGCCAATTTCTCTTCAGGAAGATTTATTTTTGATTTGGTCAGCAATAATTGTTTGGACGCCCAATTGTTAATGTAATTGGTCACGAACAAGGTACTGTCCTCTGGAGACATATCATCTTGGATCAGAGTGGCTATATCTTCTTTGTACAAGAAAGTGTCACCTACTCGAGCCAAAGGTTCTTTTTCTTCCTGTTCCTTAAAAAAAGAGCTGCAAGCAGAAAATGAAACCACAGCCAAACAGCAAAGCAGGATCAGAATATTTTTTTGGAGCGAATGCATTTCGCAAAAATAACAATTACTAAATCCCTCACAAGCAGGTTGCTTTCCCATTAACAGATTTTTAGTAAGAGGCAAAGAAAGGATAATTTAGTATATTGGCGCAAACCAGATGGAATGAAGTATACAACAGAAGTTACTGTGGACCTCCCCCGTGATGAATTCATTAAAAAGCTGGATGATCCAGAAAATATGAAGCATTGGCAAAAAGGTCTTGTGAACTATGAACATCTTTCGGGAAACCCGGGTTTGGAAGGGGCCCAAATGAGCCTCAGCTACAAAATGGGAAAACGCGAGCTGGAAATGGTGGAAACCATTATAAAACGCAACTTGCCCGAAGAACTTCATACCATTTATGACGCAAAAGGGGTTCACAATATTCAAAAGAACTACTTTCAAGAAATGGATGGCAAAACCAAATGGATTTCGCAAAGCGAATTTCAATTCTCTGGGCTGGGCATGAAAATTATGGGTTTTTTAATGCCTGGTGCCTTTAAAAAACAGTCTTTAAAATATATGGAAGATTTTAAGGCCTTCGCCGAAAAAGGAATCTCTGTTCTTGACTCATAAGATGGAAAAAGCATTGAATACAAAAATAAAGGCCATCTGGGATTTTAGAGGTCCCAACGCCGCCCATACCGCCGAACATTTCAGAAAACACTTGGAAGAATTTGCCCTTGCTGAACAAGTGACCTTCCATAAAATGGGAGTTGAACATTATAGCCCATCGCACAGTATTGTCTTTATGGTGGTCTCTGAAGACCATGTAAAAAAAGTACGCAGCCTTCTTAGGCCCAATCGCGGAGAGAGATACTCGGAAACTTAGTAAAATTAAGGCATGAAGAATTTACCTTTTTTCCCATATAAAGCGCATCTAGGGATTTGTCTATTGGTATTTGCACTTACTGCCTGTAACCATTCCGATTCCACCAACCCGCTAAATCAAATACTGGGTTCCGAAAATCCACTCATAAAAAGGGTGATGGATGAGTTGGACACCCATGAGGTACAGATACGATATACCCAAATAAATCGGCGTAACGACAGCATTCTTTTTACCGATTACGATTTTCAAGTTGACAAGGGCAATTATTTTTATCCTGCCAGCACCGTTAAGTTTCCTGCGGCGGTAGCTGCACTTGAAAAACTTAATGAGACTGATACACTTTCCTTATATACCCGTTTCTATATTGAGGGTGATTCGGTTGAAACCACTTTTGCAAAAGCAGTTTCGGAGATTTTTGCAGTTTCCGATAATGCGGCCAACAACCGATTGCTGGAATTTTTAGGGCAAGATGACCTTAATGGACGGATGAAAAAGAGAGGGGTTGACCCGATTCGGATTTCACATAGACTATCCACTTCAAATGCTGACGATGTGACCACCAAACCCTTGGTAATTTATCTCAATGATTCCACAACCTCGATAAGCAAATCCATTATAAACAGAACGGCAAAACCACTACAATTAAACCATATCAAAAAAGGAAAAGGATACTATGCTGATGATTCCCTGCAAACCGAGCCTTTTGATTTTTCCCTAAAAAACTACTTCCCCATACAATCTCAAAGCGATTTGTTAAAGCGGATAATCTTTCCTGACACCTTTCCAGAAGAAGAACGGTTCAACTTAAGTTTGGAACAGCGTGAATTTCTTTTGGAGACCATGCATACGCTCCCAGGCAAATTGGGCTACGATCCTCAAGAATATTACGACAGTTATGTGAAATTCTTCATGTTTGGTGATAATCCGGACCCCATGCCAGAACATATCAAAATCTATAACAAAGTTGGATATGCTTATGGCACACTAACCGATTGCTCCTATATAAAAGACACAAAAAACAATATCGACTTTATGATCACTGCTACTATTCTGGTAAATAGTGATGGCATTTTTAATGATGATGCCTATGAGTATGATGAAGTGGGAATACCTTTCTTGGCGGAGTTGGGAAGAGA
Organism: Flagellimonas alvinocaridis; assembly: GCF_004916895.1. Taxonomy (GTDB): domain Bacteria; phylum Bacteroidota; class Bacteroidia; order Flavobacteriales; family Flavobacteriaceae; genus Flagellimonas; species Flagellimonas alvinocaridis. The sequence goes on along the minus strand of NZ_SNTZ01000011.1, from coordinate 36,987 downwards.
ACTGTATCAATATGAACTAAACCGAAAGCGATGAACAAGCTCACTTTTGACAGTTTCAACAAAAAGATATTTATCAAAGCCCCCATGGAAAAACTGTATTGGTGCTGGGGAACTTCCAAAGGAATAACTTCATGGTTTTTGAGGGAAGCCACGTATGCTTCAGATGGAAAACAGCGCTTGTCTGAAGATTTTATACAACCGGGCGATGATTATGTTTGGAAATGGCACAATTGGGATGAACAGGAAACCGGAAAAGTACTTCAAGCCAACGGAAAAGATTTTTTGGAGTATACATTTACGGGCTGTAAGGTTTCGGTAAGCTTGGAAGACCACAAAAATGCAGTCCTTTTGACCTTACGGCAGTTTGAAATCCCGACCGATGAGGAAAATAAACTCAACATACATCATGGTTGCAGCAATGGTTGGACCTTCTGGTTGGCCAATTTAAAGGCCTATTTGGAACATGGCATCCTGCTCAATGAAACTGAGTTTGACTTAAGGGACATCCCTTTGTCCGGTTTCGAATTTGTAAATATGTAGTTATTTGGAGGTTACAGGAGCCCCGTATAGATCAAAATCGGAGGCATCTGTAATTTCAACATCAACAAACTCGCCTACTTTCACATAATATTTAGTGGCATCGATAAGGACTTCATTATCTACGTCTGGGGAATCATGTTCCGTTCGTCCCACAAAATAATTGCCTTCCTTTCGATCAATAATGCAACGGAATGTTTCCTCAATCTTTTCTTGATTAAGTTCCCACGAAATTTGTGATTGGATTTCCATAATCTCATTGGCCCGTTGTTGTTTTATTTCTTCGGGAACATCATCCTCCAAAGTATAGGCATGGGTATTTTCCTCATGGCTGTAGGTAAAACATCCCAAACGTTCAAATCGCATCTCCTTGACCCAATTCTTCAAGGTTTCAAAATCTGCTTCGGTCTCTCCAGGATATCCAACAATCAAAGTGGTACGTATGGTCATTCCTGGTACGGCCTCCCTAAAGTCCTGCAGTAATTTTGTGGTCTTGGCCTGGGTGGTTCCCCTTCGCATACTTTTTAAGACGCTGTCAGATATATGCTGAAGTGGAATATCTATATAATTGCAAATCTTGGGTTCATTGCGCATTACCTCCAACACATCCATGGGAAATCCAGTGGGAAAGGCATAGTGCAGACGTATCCATTCAATTCCCTCTACTTCTACCAGCGCCCGTAACAGCTCCGCTAAATTGCGTTTTTTATATAGATCCAATCCATAATAGGTAAGGTCTTGAGCTATCAAGATAAGCTCCTTGACCCCGTTGGCCGCCAGCTTTTCTGCTTCGGTCACCAACGCTTCAATAGGTGTGCTTTTGTGCTTTCCACGCATCAAGGGAATGGCACAAAAAGAGCAAGGGCGATCACAACCTTCGGCAATTTTTAGATAGGCATAGTTCTTGGGTGTAGTGGTCAAGCGTTCTCCCAACAACTCATGCTTATAATCTGCCCCCAAAGCCTTTAATAAATTGGGCAAATCGCTGGTCCCAAAATATTCATCCACATTGGGTATTTCCTTCTCCAAATCGGGTTTATAGCGCTCACTTAAACATCCTGTAACAAAAACCTTGTCCACAGCACCTGCCTCCTTCTTTTGCACATATTCCAAAATGGTGTTCACGCTCTCCTCCTTGGCATTGGCAATAAATCCGCAGGTATTGATTACCACAACATTGCCTTCCTCTTCGTGTACAACCTCCTTGTTATTGGCTCGTAGCTGCCCCATCAACACTTCGGAATCGTAGACATTTTTGCTACATCCGAGCGTTACTACATTGATTTTGTTCTTTTTGAGCGATTTAGTGCGCATAGGTATTTAAAATAAAATGCAAAAATAAGGGAAAGTTTATTCCCAGAGGGTTTTATAAGAAGATTACAAAATTAGGGCTAAGGCTCTCGCACCAAAGTGCTCCATTCTTTTATATTGGCTTCATTCATCCGAACAAATTCATCCTTTTCCAATTCACTGGAGATTTTCAACGATTTTTCAGCAGATTGAATAGCAGAAGCATAATCTCCCATTTTAGCCAGTACCAACGATTTCACCCTATGAAAATAATAGGTGTCCCCGCCCAATTCCAAGGCCTTGTTAAGATAATCCAATGCTCGCGGATAATCCTTCCCTTGTTCCTGCAAATACCGAGCTGCTTCGTAGTACGTTTGTGCAGTTGGGTTTTTAGCCAATTGCTCTCGAATTTCAGTTTCCATTTGTGCATGGGTATCCACCTTAAAAGGAATTACCAATTGCGTATTGGCCCAACGGAGTCGCATATTGGCTTTATTGTGCGTAATAGAATCGAAATCAATTAAAAAATTTTCTTGATGATACCGTACTTCTTTGGCTCTTATTGCTATCCGAAATAAATCTTCTTGAGGGTCGTATTCCTTTCGGCCATCTCCCCAGTGACCTGTATTCGTGTGAAATGCAATTTCCCAAGCATCCAATTCGGGAAAAGCATAAACTGCATAAGTTCCTTTGGGCAATAGATTCCCCATGACTTCCATGTCTGTACTGACCGTAATTTTGGTGGATTCATTGGCCCCAACCCTCCAAATACGTCCATAAGGCACCAAATGACCAAAAATTTGTCTACCCCGAACTGCTGGACGGGAATATTCAACCGTAATTTTAGATAACCCTACCTCCTGCACCACTAAAGAAAAAGGACTGGCCTTGGGGTAAGTAATCTGCGCATGGGAAGCAATCACAACACACCAAATTGACAATTTGATCACCAATTTCAATTTGCTTGCCATTGTCGCCATGCTACATATTAAAAAACGAATCCACAAACTCGTACTTGTTAAAGACTTGAAGATCTTCAATACCTTCACCCACTCCGATGTATTTTACAGGAATCTGGAACTGGTCTGAAATTCCAATGACCACCCCACCCTTTGCTGTACCGTCCAACTTGGTCACGGCCAAACTGGTCACTTCTGTGGCTTTGGTAAACTGTTTGGCCTGCTCAAAGGCGTTTTGCCCGGTAGAACCATCCAACACCAATAAAACTTCATGCGGAGCATCGGGGACCACCTTTTGCATTACCCGTTTCACCTTGGAAAGCTCGTTCATGAGGTTGACCTTGTTATGAAGTCGGCCCGCTGTGTCCACCAAGACCACATCGGCATTCTCTGCCACAGCAGAATTCAAGGTGTCAAATGCCACAGATGCGGGGTCACTTCCCATCTTTTGTTTAATAATGGGGACATCCACACGCTTGGCCCATACTTCCAGCTGGTCAATGGCAGCAGCCCTAAAGGTATCTGCAGCACCCAAAACCACTTTTAATCCTCGGTTTTTAAACTGATGGGCCAGTTTACCAATGGTAGTGGTCTTTCCTACCCCATTTACGCCTACCACCATGATCACGTACGGTTTTTTATCCGAAGGAATGGAGAATTCAGTCTCCTCCCCCACATGGGTTTCCGATAGAAGACCGGCTATTTCTTCTCTCAAAATGGTATTGAGCTCGTCTGTACCCATATATTTATCACGGGAAACACGCTCCTCAATACGGTCAATGATCTTTAGGGTAGTGTTCACTCCTACATCCGAAGTAACCAAGACTTCCTCAAGACTGTCCAACACCTCATCATCTACTTTGGATTTTCCGGCCACAGCCTTACCCAACTTGCCAAAGAAGCTGGTTTTGGACTTTTCAAGGCCTTTGTCAAGGGTTTCTTTCTTTTCTTTTGAAAATATTTTTTTGAATAAACTCATTAGATATACATCATTCCAAGCCCCAAAGATAGGAAAGTACGGCCATTTTTGTTAAAAGAAAATGGCTTTTGCCCCATCACCGAATTCCAGAAAACAACCTCCTACACATGCTGGTAAACCTCATGCACCCTAGGTTTTACCGATGAAATGCACGGCTACACAACAAATTTTAGAACACCTCCATCAACTCTACTACTTTTATAGTGGTTTAGTTTCTCAACTTTTACCATGAAAAAACCTCACAACAAACTATATTTGGTAGTAGTGGCGCTGTTTTCTCTAACAGTTTCCGCCCAAGATACTTTTTCCGACACTTTTAGTTCGGTGTCTTATTCCAATAATAATGGCTCTCAAAACTGGGCTACAAATTGGATTGAGTCTGGTGATGACAACTCCGCTTCGAGTGGTTACATACGGATAACCGGAGATGAACTAAGGTTTAGCTATATATGGAGCGAAAACATTAGAAGAAGGGCCGACTTGAGCGGATATACTGCGGCAACCCTCACTTTTGATTGGCAAACTTCCAGTCTTGAATCAGGAGAGACCTTGGCGGTTCAAATTTCCAGTGATGGTTCTTCATACACCACTTTAGATACATTTGCAGGCTCCACAAGCGGTTCTTTTAGTCAAGACATAACGAGCTACATATCCAGCAATACCACTATACGATTTTTAAAAGGAGGGGCTGATTGGAGTCAAAGCAACGACCGTGCTTATATTGACAATGTTGAAATTTCAGCTACCTCAATCCCGGTCATTGATACGGACAACGATGGTATCAGTGACGCTGTGGACTTGGATGATGACAACGATGGCATTACGGATGAGGAGGAATACTGCACTTCGATCAGTGCTTCATTTTTAACGTCGGCCGATGTGGGTGAACGGTCGGTAGTCATCAATCATACCGATACAGGATATCTACGGCTCGATTTTTCTTCCATGGACAACTCTTTTCAGTTGGACATCAATGGAACCACCGTACACCCTTCCGTACTTGAATTTGAAAATGGTGCCCTTGGTGGCGGTGAGGAATACTTTGTATTCCAATCTGACGGCAGCTTTATCAGCTCTCCATGGGTAGCCAATTCCAACGGTTTGCCAAGGCTTCGATTGATCATAGACGAGTTTGGTCAAGCCAACTTATATGGGACTAGAAGTACATCATCCACTTCATTGGAATTGATGCAGGCCCAAGGTGGCACCCCCTTTAATACCATAACATGGGTTCCTGGCAATAACAACACCTTTACCGTAACCAACCAAGCCGGACCTGGACCTGAAGGGTTTACCGGTGAACTTTTTGCCAGTGCCATTTGTGATACCGACGGTGATGGTATCAGCAATGAGTTGGATTTGGATTCTGATAATGATGGAATATTGGATATTGTCGAGTCTGGAATATTGAACTTGGGAGGGGTTTCCGATAGTAATAATGATGGAATCATCGACGGGGCCAGCTCTGGCTCTGGAAGCAATGGATTATACAATGGCATTGAAGATAATGATACGGTATATGCCATTCCAATCTATTCTGTATTGGATTCGGATGCTGACGGCACCTATGACCCATACTCTACTGATTCTGATGGTGATGGCTGTAATGATGTGGTAGAATCTGGCTTTACGGATGATAATGATGACGGCTATTTAGGCCCCTTACCTGTTACTGTAGATGCCAATGGTGTGGTCACTAGTGGCTCGGACGGCTATACCACTCCAGCAGACAACGATTCCAACACCACATTCGATTATAGAGAGGCAGGTACTGCTCCCAGTATTTCCTCACAACCTGCCAATGTAACTACCTGTCCTGGCTGTTCAACCAGCTTATCGGTAACCTCGGCGGGAGATCAGTTTCAATGGCAAGTTTTCAGTGGTGGGTCTTGGAACGATCTTTCGGACAGCGGGATTTATTCTGGAGCAACCACCAGCACATTATCCATTACCAACCCAACACCCACCGAGCACAACAACCAATACCGGGTTGTAGTGACCAATGATGGTTACATCTGCGGAAACACATTATCCAATACAGCTACACTAACGCTTCAGGTGGACACTATGATTACCAACAGAAGAATTACCTATCGAGCAAACAAAGATTAATTACCGATAATAAAAACGCACAAAAAAACCGCCTTAAAGGCGGTTTTTAATTTTGTTCAAGAAACGTGAAAAACGATTCTTATTGCTTGTTCAACCAATCGTTGACCATTTCTGGAGCCATAACTGATTCTACAAAAGTATATGCTCCTGATTTTGGAGATTTAACCATTTTAATGGCCTTGGTCAATCTTTTTGATGATGATTGAAGGGTTGCTACTGTTTTCTTTGCCATGGCTTATATTATTTATTAGGTCTTACTTTTAAAGAACCTATTATTTAATTTCTTTATGAACGGTCATGCGCTTAAGGATAGGATTGAATTTTTTGATTTCCATCCTGTCCGGCGTATTCTTTTTGTTCTTGGTGGTAATGTACCTTGAAGTACCTGGCATACCAGACTCTTTGTGTTCTGTACACTCCAAAATTACCTGAATCCTATTTCCTTTCTTTGCCATTGTATCGTACTTAAGATCTTAGACTACTTATTTTTTGGAATTGATTTCCTTCAACACGGCAGAGATTCCTCTCTTGTTGATGATTTTCAATCCTCTGGACGAAACGTTCAAGGTTACCCAGCGGTCTTCTTCCGGAATGTAAAATTTCTTTTTGGAAATATTTACATCGAATCTTCTCTTGGTTTTATTGATGGAGAAGGAAACGTTGTTCCCGAACATCACTTTCTTCCCTGTAACTTCACAAACTTTAGACATCTCCCGAACTTTTGAGTGATTTTATTGAGGCTGCAAATTTATACCATTTTAATGGGACGTACAAAATTCTTTTTCAGAAATTTAAAATTTCTTTCAATAATAGTTCAAAAGCCTTGTTCACAGACTTCTCCACCACACGTTCCCTATGGTTTCCCATACTGAATTTCTCCGCAAAAGTACGCTCTGGTGTGCTAATGGCAATAAAAACAGTTCCCACCTCCGCATCTGAATCTCCCTTGGTAGGGCCTGCATTCCCGGTGGTGGCAATGGCAAAATCCGTATTTAAAATAGTTTTGGCGTTCTTGGCCATGGCCACTGCAACCTCCTCGCTTACTACAGAATACTGTTGGATCAGTTCTTCTGGAACGCCCAACAACTTAATTTTTGTTTCCGTGGCATAACTTACCACACTTCCCTTAAAGTATTGGGATGCACCAGGAATTGAGGTGATTCCTTCAGCTATCCTACCTCCTGTAAAACTTTCTGCCGTAGCCAAGGTCAACTGCTTTTCGGTCAACAGGGATGCTATTTGAGCTTCCACGGAAGCATCTTCCTCTTCTCCATAGATGATATCACCAATTAGGGGATAAAGTTTTTTAATTTCTGCATCCATGGTAGATTTAAGGACATCGTTGTCACTTCCTTTTGCAGAAAGTCGAAGTCTTACCTTACCTAAATTGGGCAGATACGCCAATTTGATGAATTCAGGAAGATTGTCCTCCCAATCCTCTATCTTTTCAGCAAGGGCGCTTTCGCCAAGACCATACGTTAAAATGGTCCTGTGCAAGATAAAAGGACGGTCAAACTCCTCAATGATCATAGGCAGAACCGAGCTTGTCATCAAATTTTTCATTTCCATGGGAACGCCCGGAAGGGATACATAGACCACCTTATCCTTTTTCATCCATAGCCCCGGAGCTGTTCCATAGGCATTGTGCAATACAGTGGCCTGCGATGGTACCAAAGCTTGCTTTCTATTTAAATCGGATATTGGTGTGGAAATATACTTTTTGAACAATACTTCAATATGGTGCAAGACTTTTTCGTCTTGAACCAACTCATCCCCAAAAAAATCGCAAAGGGTATGCTTGGTAATATCATCCTTGGTTGGTCCCAATCCACCCGTGATGATAATAACTGAAGACCGCTCACCCGCTTCTTTCAAGGCGGTTAAGATATGGTCCCTATCATCTTGTATAGAGGTAATCTGATAAACGGAAACACCTATCTTGTTAAGCTCCTTGGCTATGAAAGCGGAGTTGGAATCAATAACTTGCCCAATAAGGATTTCATCCCCAATGGTGATGATCTCTGCTTGCATTTATAGGTTAAAATCGTTCTTGAGTTCGGATACTACTTGAAGTACATCTTTTTTCAGCAAGGGAAATTTTTCCTCTATTTCGTCAAAATTTCCAGTATTCTTACCCAAGGTCTCAATTTCCAATGCTCTAGCCCTTGTCTGCTCCATACCCAAAATGTCCACGTTGGGCTTTATCTTGTGCGCCAATTTGTATACATTTTCATAATCCCTGTCTTTTATGGCTTTTTCCAAACCATCTAAATCTTCAGGAACTTCTTCCAAAAAAACAGAAATAACAGAGGTGATGAAATCTTGGTCTCCTTCTGCCATTTCATTTATTTTATCGAGGCTGTAAATCATTATCTTACATTAATTTCAAATAGTTGTTCACCTTCAAGCATCCCTGAAAGGTAGTCATTTGGACTTACTTTACCAACACCTGCCGGTGTGCCTGTAAACAAAATATCACCTTTCTTCAGCATAAAATATGTAGAAACGTGGGCAATCAATTCATCTATCTTCCACAGCATCAACGAGGTGTTTCCCTGCTGTACTTTTTCACCATTCTTGGATAAGGAGAATGTTAAATTATCTACATTCTGGAACTTGGACTTTGGCAACCAACTTCCAACTACTGCAGAGCCATCAAACCCCTTTGCTTTTTCCCATGGTAGTCCCTTCTCCTTTAATTTGGATTGAAGGTCCCTAGCCGTAAAATCTATTCCCAGGCCAATCTCATCATAATATTTATGGGCGAACTGAGGTGCAATGTGCTTTCCCACCTTTTTAATCTTTACCAATACTTCCACCTCATGGTGCACATCATTGGAAAACTCTGGAATGTAAAAATCCTGTTCTTTGGGCAGTATGGCCGAATCTGGCTTAATGAAGACCACGGGTTCAGTGGGCCGTTCATTCTTGAGTTCATCAATATGGGCAGCGTAGTTCCTGCCTATACATATCAGTTTCATAGGGTGTATTTTTTGAGGTCTACTTTTAGGAAAGCTTGTTATTGAGCTTGCTCAATTTAATCTGTGTAAGCACTTTTTTGGTGTATAGGGGAAAATCCGCGTTCAACAACCAACCAAAATAACCAGGTTCTTTTTCCATGATTTCATCCACCGTTTTTCCCTTGTGTTTTCCGAAGGCAAAAATAGGCTGATCATCTTCATTGACACCAATAAATCCTGCAAAATCCAACGACTGTTTTCTGGTGGTGAACTCTGACAGTTTCTTTACGTTATTTTCCAATTCCGGATATCTATCCAACTGCGCCAACAATACTTCATAGGTTGCCATGGTATCTGCTTCGGCACTATGCGCATCATCCAGATTTTTGTCACAGTAAAACTTATAGGCTGCTTCCAAGGTACGTTTCTCCATTTTATGGAAAATAGTCTGCACATCCACCGAAACCATACTTTTCATATCAAAATCCACCTCGGCACGCAACATTTCTTCGGCCAGTAATGGAATATCGAACCGATCAGAGTTATATCCCGCCAGGTCGCTATCCTTTATCATCTTGTAAATTTCTTTGGATAGCTGCTTGAAGGTAGGTTCATTGGCCACTTTTTCATTGGATATGCCATGAATTGCCGTAGCTTCCGCCGGAATGGGCATTTCTGGGTTCACCAACCAGGTCTTACTCTCTTTATTGCCATTGGGAAAAACTTTAAAGATGGCTATTTCAACAATTCTATCCTTGGCCACATTGGTTCCTGTAGTTTCTAGGTCGAAGAAACAAATGGGCTTGGTCAATTTTAAATCCATGTACTTTTTTTATCTTGATTTAGAAAATAGCCACGATAATAACTCGGGCTCTGCAAAGGCATTGTCCCAACTGTTATGCCCTACTCCGGGATAAACGGAATATTTTACATTAATACCTTTTTGTTTCATGGCCTCCACCATTTGAGCTGAATATTTTTCAGGAACGCTTTTGTCATCTGAACCGTGGAACACCCACCAATCGAGCTTTTTAAGGCGCTTGCTGATTTCTGGGTTGGCTCCACCGCAAATGGGAAAAGCAGCCGCGAACATTCTAGGATTGCGCCGTACCAGTTCAAAGGTTCCCATGCCACCCATGGATAAGCCTCCCACATAGAGTTGGTCCCGTTTTAATCTGTAGTCTTTTTTGAGATGCTTTATGAGCCCTTCCAATAAGAGCATGTCTTTGGTAGGCTCAGACTTTTTGTAAAACACAAATTCCCGGTTCGGAAATTCTCCTTCTACCCCGATTCTGGCCCAAGAACTATTGGCCCTGCATTGTGGAAACACAACTATTGACTGATATGCATCCCTATTCTGATTTTCCAAGAATAGACTTGCGCCATGCATAAGCTGCGCTTTATTATCATTGCCACGCTCTCCCGAACCATGTAAAAAAATGAGTAGGGGGTAGCTTTTTGATGCATCGTAATCTTTTGGCAATAGTATTCGATAAGGCAGACTATCACCTTTTTTTATGAAATAATCCTGTTGATATGCGGCGTATTCTTGCGCAAGAATTGTATTGCAAAATAGCGCAATGGCCATAGCACAGATAATGGGGGTGTAAATTTTCATGCTAGTTGAAATGATTGAACCCCTAAAGTAAGAATCTTAGAGGAAAATGCTTCCTTTTGGATTAGATTTCCCGATTTATATCCCAAGCTTCCAAATAATCGGCCACCGTTTTCACGAACATTCCTCCTAGAGCTCCATTGACCACTCGGTGATCATAACTGTGGGACAGGTACATTTTACTTCGGATGCCGATGTATTCTCCTTGGTCAGTCTCAATTACGGATGGAATCTTACGAATAGCCCCCAGAGCCAATATCCCAACTTGTGGCTGATTGATGATAGGCGTTCCAAAAACGCTTCCAAATGACCCCACATTGGTTACTGTATAGGTTCCATCTTTGATTTCATCCGGTTTTAACTGATTGTTGCGCGCTCTATTGGCTAAATCGTTCACGGTCTTGGCCATGCCCACTAAATTAAGTTGGTCGGCATTTTTTATTACGGGTACGATCAAGTTTCCATCAGGAAGGGCTGCTGCCATTCCAAGGTTGATGTTTTTCTTTTTAATGACCTTGTCCCCATCCAATGAAATGTTCATTAAAGGATATTTTTTCAAGGCAACTGCCACAGCTTCCATAAAAATTGGGGTAAAGGTGAGTTTTTCGCCTTCGCGTTCCTCAAAACTCTTTTTTACCTTGTTTCTCCAATTCACCACATTGGTAACATCCACTTCAACAAAACTTTGCACATGGGCAGATGTGGCTACACTATCCACCATATGTTGTGCTATAAGTTTACCCATTCGGGTCAAGGGAATAATCTCATCACCGGCACCAGCTTGCACTGGAGTTGGCTTTGGTTTTTCTGCAACACTTTTATCCACTTTGGGAGGTGCTTCCACTGTTTTGGTTGGTTCGGCTGCAGGTGCTTGTTCAGTTTTGGGGCCACCATTGTTGGAACGGTTCTCTAAAAAGGCCTTGATGTCATTCTTGGTCACCCGTCCTTCTTTCCCGGTTCCTATAATGGACTCCAATTCTTCCATGGAAACTCCTTCTTCTTTGGCTATGTTTTTTACCAAGGGCGAATAAAATCGGTCTGAACTTGAAAAAACGGGAGCTGGGGAAGACACGGCCTCTTTTACTTGGGCCATTTGACTTTCCAAGGCAATCGCAGGTTCTGCTGTTTCAACCTTTTCAGTTTTTTCTTCCGGGTTTGCAGTATCCAAACTATCTTCTGCTTCTCCTTCTATTTGAATTACGGCAACAACTTCGCCTACTTTTATAACGTCATCTACTTCAAATCTTTTTTCCAACAACACACCTTCCACCTCACTCGGCACTTCTGAATCTACCTTATCAGTGGCAATTTCAAATACGGCTTCGTCCATTTCTATGGTATCGCCCACCTCCTTGAGCCAAGTGGTCAATGTTGCTTCTGCAACACTTTCTCCCATCTGCGGTAATTTCAATTCAAATTTTGACATATTCTTATTTAACGAAGTGATATTGACTTATATTTTGCAAAAATACTAAAGAAATCGACTCTTTATTGATTTAACCATATAAATTAATCGAATCTAAGTGGTCTTCATGGAACTTTCAAATGGAACCCGGTTTAAAATACTTCTTCCCAAAGTTACCTCATCTGCATATTCCAATTCATCCCCAACCGAAATTCCCCGAGCTATAGTGGAGGTAGTCACTTCCAAACCTTCCAACTGTCGGTAGATATAAAAATTGGTAGTATCACCTTCCATGGTGGAACTCAATGCAAAAATGAGCTCTTTCACGGTGCCTTCTTTTACCCGATTCACCAACGATACAATGTTCAGGTCTTGGGGGCCAATACCTTCCATAGGCGAAATTTTACCTCCCAAAACATGGTACAGTCCGTTGTATTGCGATGTATTTTCAATGGCCATTACGTCCCTAATGTCCTCCACCACACATACCAAGGACTCATCCCTCTTGGGATTGGCGCATATCTCGCAAAGTTCTGTGTCCGAAATATTATGGCATTGCTTGCAAAAATTCACCTCACCCTTGAGTTTTAAAAGGGCATTGGACAAGTGTTCCGTTCTTTCCAGAGGTTGTTTCAACAGGTGCAAAACCAAACGCAATGCCGTTCGTTTGCCAATACCAGGCAATTGCGACACTTCGTAAACTGCATTTTCCAATAGCTTTGATGAAAATTCCATAGCCTTAAATGTCCAACAAAATTACGATTTTAGCGTTACCAATTAACTTTTGTACTTTGCAAATCAAAATACCTTTATGACAGCCACACAAATTCTCCTTCTTATTGGTGCCTATTTCTTGGTGCTGATTCTAATCTCTTATTTTACCGGTAAAAATGACTCCAACGCAGATTTCTTCAAGGCAGGGAAACAATCCCCTTGGTATGTGGTTGCTTTTGGCATGGTTGGGGCTTCGTTGTCTGGAGTAACTTTTATTTCGGTTCCCGGTTGGGTGGCGGATACCCAGTTTAGCTATTTACAGGTAGTTATTGGGTACATTTTCGGGTATTTGGTGGTGGCTTTTCTTTTGTTACCCCTCTATTACAAGCTTAATCTAACTTCCATTTATGAGTATTTATTGGAGCGTTTTGGTACCGTAAGCCATAAAACGGGAGCTTTTTTCTTTTTTATCTCCAGGGTTTTGGGAGCTTCTTTCCGATTGTACCTAGTGGCCATAGTATTGCAACAATTTGTTTTTGATGACCTTGGGGTGCGGTTTGAGTTTACCGTTGCCATTTCAATTCTATTGATTTGGCTATACACCAACCGTGGCGGTATTAAAACCATTGTTTGGACCGATACATTACAAACACTTTTTATGATCACGGCCGTTGTCCTCTCCATAGTGCTGATCAATGATGCCCTTGGCTGGAGCTTTGGTGAATTTTTGGCATCCAATGAGCTTAAAGATTATAGCAACATTCTAATAATGGATGATTTTCTGGACCGCAACCATTTCATCAAATCGTTTTTAGGCGGCATGTTCGTGACCATTTGCATGACCGGATTGGATCAAGATATGATGCAGAAGAACCTTACCTGTAAATCCTTGAAAGATGCCCAGAAGAATATGGTATCCTTCACCTTTGTTTTGGTTGGTGCCAAGATTCTGTTCTTGCTTCTTGGGGCCCTTCTTTTTATTTATGCCCAACGGGAGTCCATTTCCATACCGCTTATGGACGGTACACCAAAAACGGATTTGTTGTTTCCTGAAATCGCACTGAACGGCGGGTTGGGCCTTGCCCTTGCGGTTACCTTTATGCTGGGACTTATTGCCGCCGCCTACAGTAGTGCCGATAGTGCGCTTACCTCGCTGACCACTTCCTTTTGTGTTGATTTTTTAAATGTTGAGAAAAAAACCGAGGCCGAACAAAAGAAAGTCAGGAAACAAACCCATATTGCCATGAGCATTTTGTTGGTACTGGTGATCATTGCCTTTAAGTACATCTTGAGCAGCAATGTCATTGATAGCCTTTTGACTGTTGCGGGATATACCTACGGGCCTCTATTGGGCCTCTTTGCCTTTGGCATTTTCACCAAACACAAGGTAAAAGATGCCTATGTGTGGATTGTCGCCTTACTTTCAGTGACCATTATTGTACTTGTGGCCAACATCCCTGCCGACTATTTGGGCGGATACATCGTTGGTTATGAGTTGTTGCCTCTGAACGGACTTTTGACATTTATTGGGCTATGGTTGATCAGAACAAGAGAAACCATACCTAATACTGCCCAGTAGCAAGAAGTACCAAAGTACAAGCTACCTCAACTTCAATGCCGGCCTGGGTCAAGATTTCTTGAAATTCAGGATTTTCTGTACCTGGATTAAATATGACCCGCTTAGGTTTGATGTCCAAAATTTTTTGGTAGTACTCTTTTTGCCTTTTAGGGTTTAAATACAAGGTTATGGTGTCAACATTTTGAAAATCACTCAAGTTATCCTTAATTTGTACTCCTGATACAGTTCCCCCATTGATTCCAAATGCGGTTGTTTCCACCTTGTTCTCAACCAATCTACGAATTGCTATATTGCTGTATCTTCCTGGGTTTGTAGAAGCCCCCATGACAAGTGTTTGGCCCATTTGTTAATTTATGTGTTAAACTGCGTTAAATATTGAAACTTTTTACAAAAAAACACGTCTATTGTATAGATAAAATCTTTCATTGGTAAGACTGTATTTTTTATAGTTAATGGTTAGTGTTTAGTATAGCTTATCAATGTTAAAACCCTGGCAGTCAACTTCGGTTGAAATTGTCAGGGTTTCTTTTTTTCAGCATCATGTTAGTCTAACTCAAAGACCTTCACTTACATTGAGCCCATTTACATTTTGTTAAATAATGTTAAAATTATTTCTACATGTAACATTCCCATCTACAATACGTCTTGTAGGTATCATCGTCAATCTAATCAAAAAACGAACAGCTCATGAAAAAAGTAGTCTTACTTTTTGCATTGCTTATATGCAGTGCACACTCAACCAAACTATTTGCAAACCCTTTAGAAGACGCATTAGGTTCCATATCGGGAACTGTCATTGACAATGCACTTCAACAACCTGTGGCCTATGCCGCAGTAGTTATAAAATCCGAGGATGGTTCTGAAACAATCACCGGGGGTATCACCAACGATGATGGTACCTTTGAAATAAAAAAACTGCCTGATGGCTCTTTTTTACTGGAAGTACAGTTTATAGGATACAAGACCCACTCCGAAACCTTGGTCATCAACAAAAACAACCGAAACCTGAACTTGGGCACCATTACCCTAATGGAGAACACCCAAGAATTGGATGAAGTAGAGTTGGTTGGAGAACGAACCACCATTGAACAACGTGTGGACAGAAAGGTCATTAATGTGGGAAAAGACTTGACTACGGCCGGTGCCACAGCTTCAGACATTATGAACAACATTCCATCTGTAAACGTAGATGCACAGACTGGAGATATTACCCTTCGTGGCAACTCCAATGTTCGGGTAATGGTAGATGGAAAACTATCCAACGTCCCTGTTGCGCAATTGCTGCGTCAAATCCCATCAACCTCCATTAAGTCCATTGAATTGATCACCAATCCATCGGCCAAGTACAATCCCGAGGGCATGAGTGGCATCATCAATATTGTGCTTCACGGAAACGCCAATATTGGGTTCAATGGAAATGTTAACTTGGGGCTTACCAAAGGAATTGAAGCCAAATTCAACAGTTCTGTTGATTTGAACTACAGAAACGGGAAGTTTAACTTTTATGGAAATTATGGCAACAACATAGGCAAGTATGTGAACAATGGAAATATCTTCAGATTGGAAGAAAACTCATTGCAAGATTTCGATTTCTTCAACAACAACAAGTCCCACTTGTATAAATTGGGGGTCGATTTCTACCTTAATGAAAAAAATACCATTTCCGTTTTCACCAACCAAAACATTTTTGAAGGTGATGGAAGGGGCATCACCGAGGTAACCTATAACACGGATGCATCCCGCAATGTAACCCAATTTTTCAACGATGTTTCGGACAACCGAAGCGAACAGTACAACTTTAATTACAAATTGGATTTTGCCAAAGAAGGACATAATATTGAACTGGAAGTGGACCATAACCGCTTTGAAAATAACCAAGACGCCAATTTTAGATCAGTGGGCGCCTCACTATATCCAAACTACATGGATTTTGTGGATACCAAAAGGGACCAGACCATAGCCAACTTGGACTATGTAAATCCGCTGGACAGTATCTCAAAATTGGAAATTGGCTTAGAGGCCAGAAACTTTGAAACTGATGTGGACTATGCTTCAACAGGTTCTTCCTTTAACTCAAACGGTGTTTTGGTACCAACCCCCAATACCAACTTTGTGTATGGAATGGATATCTACTCGGCCTATGCCACTTTCGGTCAGAATTACAAGAAGTGGTCGTATCAAATGGGCGTACGTATAGAAGATGTGGAGGTTCAGGCAGATACCAATAGTGTAAGAGCCTTTACCGATAAGTATACCGAAATATACCCCTCTGCCTTTTTAACATTTACTCCCAATGAAAAGGACCAGTTACAGGTAAGCTATAGCAGACGTGTAGATCGTCCTGGGTTGCAGCAAGTAAATCCCATCAGAGAGTTTGCCACTCCGTTGATCTCTTCTTTTGGTAACCCGAATTTGGTGCCTCAGTTCACCAGTTCCTATGAAGCAAATTATACCCGGCGTATCAAAAATGGTAGCATAACAGGGGGTGTATTTTACCGTAGCATCAAGGATGAAATCAACAGAGCAGTTTTTGTGGACCGACTGGACTTCAACAAAATCATACTCACTTTCGATAATTTTGATGAAACTTCCGCATATGGATTTGAGTTTTCAACCAACTATAGGCCTACAAAATGGTGGAACATCAATGGTAGTTTCGATATTTTCTCCCAAACCAATCGAGGTATCACGGAGAGCATTCCAGGTAACATTGCCGATCCATCCGAAGACGATATCGTAGTTGAAGATGTGGAAGTGGACAACACCGCCTGGAACCTACGAATGAACAACAGCTTTACCGTGACCAAAAAACTTACCCTACAAGCCTTTGGATTTTATCGCGGTAAAAACAGAAACATCCAATTTAAGGTAGAACCCATGTACTTTGTAAATCTTGGAGCACGATATAGCTTTGATGAGGGCAAGGGTACCATAAGTGTAAACTACAACGACATTTTCAACACCATGCGTTTTGCTTTTGATGGGGAACGCCCATATTTACAAGAAGGAGGATTCAATTGGGAAAGCAACAACGTATATGTAGGCTTGTCCTATCGTTTTGGAAGTGGAAAAAACCGCGCCAAACAGCGTAAAAGAAGAGACGACCGAACCAAAGAAACTGGTGGAGGCATTCTATAATTGAAAATTGATATACTCGGCAAAAAAGTGTTGGTTGGTTAATATTGCCAGAGGTATCAATAAAAAACCCCGGTCTGGAAAGATCGGGGTTTTTATTTAGTCAAACTTATGCGGGAGACCATCCAAACTGACGGTGTTTTTCTTCTCCCAATATTTTTTCAGACCACTTTCTCCCTGCTTTTGTGCCCAATCCACCAGTTCTTTCCGTTGGTGTTGGTATTCCATAATGGGAATTCCCATACCGCATGAGGTCTGCACTTTTTCAATATGTACATCAACCAACTGCCTACCCCCAGCCATCTCAGGGAATAATCCAATATGCTCTTCCCACTCAGTACTTTTATAGGAATAGACCTTTGCTGTTCCATACAATCGTAAAATCAAAGGGTCACCCTCGAAGGCACAGAACATTAGGGTAATTCGGTTTTTGTGCTCCAAATGGATGGCTGTTTCATTGCCACTTCCGGTAAGGTTGAGCCAAATGACCCGTTGGGAATTGATCACTCTCAATGAATCCAATCCTTTTGGGGACAGGTTCACGGAACCCTCATCCATGGCCGTGGCCACAAAGAACATTTTTTGATTATTGATGAATTCTATCAGCGGCGGGGTCAGCTCCGGGATCTGTCTTCCCATTTTACCATCTAATAATTACGCTTCCCCAGGTAAAGCCACTCCCAAATGCGGCCAAGACCACCAAATCACCTTCTTTGACCTTCCCTTGTTCCCAAGCTTCAGTCAATGCAATGGGAATAGAAGCTGCCGTTGTGTTCCCATAGCTCATAATATTGTTGAATACCTGATCATCAGATAGTCCAAATTTCTTTTGAATGAATTGTGAAATGCGCAAAT
Source organism: Flagellimonas alvinocaridis (assembly GCF_004916895.1). Taxonomy (GTDB): domain Bacteria; phylum Bacteroidota; class Bacteroidia; order Flavobacteriales; family Flavobacteriaceae; genus Flagellimonas; species Flagellimonas alvinocaridis. The sequence goes on along the minus strand of NZ_SNTZ01000011.1, from coordinate 18,847 downwards.
TGGCTTGGTGGGGAATCAGCATATCAATATCCTGAGGCCCCAAATTGTTCGCTCCCAACCCTTCCATAATCACTTCACTAAAACGAACCACAGCATTTTTGAAGACAAATTGTCCGTTCATGTACGGAAAATAAGAGGTATCCTCTTCCCCTGAGTCAACATCTTCCAGAATATCGGTTACCCAACGTTTTCCCATCCCCGGGGCAATCAGTGAAAGCTCCTCAGCATGCTGTCCTTCAGAATGTAGGTGCGATGATAAAATTCCTTTGGTTGTTTCTTCCTCCCGGGTGAGCACCGCTGCTCCGGCACCATCCCCAAATATTACGGAGACTCCCCTCCCCCTTGTGGTCATGTCCAGCCCATGGGAATGCAGTTCGGAACCAATGACCAACACATTCTTGTACATGCCGCTTTTAATATATTGGTCCGCCACAGAAATGCCATACACGAATCCAGAGCATTGGTTTCTAATATCCAAAGCTCCCACGGTTTTGATATCCAAATCACGTTGTACCAAAACCCCTGGACCTGGAAAATAGTAATCAGGGCTCAAGGTGGCGAAAATGATAAAATCAATATCATTCTTATCTATTCCTGCCCTTTCAATGGCTTTTTGCGCCGCCTTTACTCCCATGGATGTGGTGGTATCCGTGCCCTTTACCACATGTCTGCGTTCTCTTATACCGGTACGTTCTTGAATCCATTCATCATTGGTGTCCATTACTTTGGACAAATCATCATTGGTGACCACATTTTCAGGTACATAGAATCCCAGTCCTGATATTCTTGAATTATACATTGTCCTACGTTTATAAATAAATTATCAAAAAAACGGGGCTATTAAACCGAAAAGTAAAAAATATATCCATAGAACCGCATAAATATTGATAAAATAAAAGTTTAGACGGTTTTGGAGCTTTATCACAAAACGAAAATGCACCTCCGAGCGAAGATGCATTTCCAACAACCTAACCAATAAATAAAAGTACGTTATGGATAAACCTATTTCATAGCAATCTTTCCAATAACAATCTAAAGATACATATTTTGTTTAATTTTTTTAAAAAAAAGATAAACAAAATTATGTTAAATTTTTATCTGGGTCCTATGTCAAGGGTCAATGTCAGTTTGTCACCTTTATCAGTCTGGTATTTTTTTTGTCCTAATGGCGTAAAGAAAATGTAAAAACAATGGCAACAGGTAAAATCAATGTTTCAGTAGAGAACATCTTTCCCTTGATCAAGAAGTTTCTGTACAGTGATCATGAAATCTTCTTAAGGGAACTTATTTCAAATGCAACGGATGCAACCCTAAAGCTAAAGCACTTGACCTCCATTGGCGAGGCCAAGGTGGAATATGGAAATCCCATCATCGAGGTCAAAGTGGACAAGGACAAAAAACGCATCCACATTTTGGACCAAGGGGTCGGTATGACCGAGGATGAAGTGAAAAAGTACATCAACGAGGTGGCTTTTTCAGGAGCGGAGGAGTTTTTGGACAAATATAAAGATGCCGGTAAGGATACGGGAATCATAGGTCATTTTGGACTTGGTTTCTATTCGGCCTTTATGGTGGCGGAAAAGGTAGAGATCATCACCAAGAGCTTCAAGGATGAGCCCGCAGTACATTGGGTCTGTGATGGCTCCCCTGAATTTACCCTGGAAGAAGCTAAGAAAAAAGACAGGGGTACGGAAATCATCCTTCATATTGCGGAGGATTCCACCGAATTTTTGGAAGATGCCAAAATCCGTGAACTGCTGACCAAGTACAACAAGTTCATGCCCATTCCGATTAAATTTGGAACCCGTACGGAAACACTTCCCAAGCCAGAAGGGGCCAAAGAGGACGAGCCAGCTCCAACAGAAGAGGTGGACGATATCATCAACAACCCTGCTCCGGCATGGACCAAGCAGCCCACCGACCTTAAGGACGAGGATTACAAGAATTTTTACAGGGGGCTTTATCCCATGCAGTTCGAGGAGCCTTTGTTCCACATCCATCTGAATGTGGACTATCCCTTTAACCTGACCGGGATTCTGTATTTTCCCAAATTGACGAATGACCTCAATATCCAGAAAGACAGGATTCAATTGTACCAGAACCAAGTGTTCGTTACGGATAATGTGGAAGGTATTGTTCCTGAATTCCTGACCATGTTGCGTGGGGTCATTGATTCCCCTGACATTCCCTTGAACGTATCACGATCTTATCTGCAGGCCGATGGTGCCGTGAAGAAAATCTCTTCTTACATCACTAGAAAGGTGGCCGATAAGTTGAGTTCCCTATTCAAGAACAACCGGGAGGATTTTGAACAAAAGTGGAACGACATCAAAATCGTGATTGAATACGGCATGCTTTCCGAAGAAAAATTCTTTGAAAAAGCCGATAAGTTTGCCCTTTACCCTACCGTGGATGGCACGTTTTACACTTTTGAGGAACTGGAGGCCAAAATCAAGGACAACCAGACCGATAAGGATAATAAATTGGTAGTTCTCTATGCTTCGGATATGGAAGCGCAGCACAGCTACATTGAAGCCGCCAAGGCAAAAGGCTATGAAATTTTGTTGATGGACTCCCCTATTGTTTCGCATTTGATGCAGAAACTGGAGGGCTCCAAGGAAAATCTATCCTTTGTCCGCGTGGATGCCGACCATATAGACAACTTGGTCAAAAAAGAGGATACGGCCATTTCCAAATTATCCGATGAAGAAAAAGACCGCTTAAAGGAAAATTTGGAGAAAGTCATCAGCGCCGATAAAGGATACACTATTCAATTGGAGGCCATGGACAGTAACGCTTCCCCCTTCATCATCACTGAACCTGAGTTCATGCGCCGCATGAAGGAAATGCAACGAACCGGAGGTGGTGGAATTTTTGGAATGGGCAACATGCCCGATATGTACAACCTTATCGTGAACACCAACCATGAATTGGTCAGCGAGATATTGAACACCAAAACAGACAAAAAGAGGGAACGTTTGATCAATCAATCCCTGGATTTGGCCCGATTGAGCAAAGGATTGCTGAAAGGTGAAGAACTCACTAAGTTCATTAGCCGCAGCTATGATATGATCAAATAAACATCTATCTACAAAAATACTGTCACATCGAGCGCAGTCGAGATGCAAGTCCTCTATATCCTAAATAAGAGTTCTCGACTTCGCTCGAACTGACAATTTCCCTTTTGGTATCCGTTTTCTTATTTTTAAGATATGGAAAATCCTTGGCATCTTTATGCAATGGCCGTACTGTACATAATTGCAGGCTTGGCCCATTTTATATTTCCCAAGATGTATTTGCGCATTATGCCCCGCTATCTCCCTCATCACAAATTTTTAGTATTATTGAGTGGTGCGGCCGAGATGGTCCTAGGCTTGGGACTATGTTTTCAAGTGTCCCGAAACCTGAGTGCCTATGGAATCATTGCCATGTTGACTGTATTTCTAACCGTGCACTTTTACATGCTTTCCAGTAAAAAAGCCGCTGCAGGAATCCCCAAATGGATATTGGTTCTCAGGATTCCATTACAATTTATATTGATGTATTGGGCTTATGGATACATTTTACCCTAAGGTTCCGTGTTGATCCAAATAGCGTTTCAACCAGGGTATTTGCACAAAAAACAACACTCCGAAGAGCAAGACGGCATATAGGGTTGCCTTGGAAGCAGTATATCCTTCCATCCAACTCCATGTTTTGGAGAAATCATAATTCCACTGTATATTTTTAAACCATCCTTGACTGGAATCAAGGCCATAGGTCATCAGCAAATAAATAAATCCTGCCACAAAGGCCAGAAACAGAAATGTGAGAAGCTTTTTCGGCAAAAGAGGGTGGGCTACGAACACTTGCTTTTGGGATTGTGTCTCAATCTTTGCCATAAGCTTTTCGGTAAAATCCGGTGAGGGCGACTCCAAGGAAGTTTCTCCCATGACCTTGTCTATGAACGCTTCAAGTTCTTTATTTTGTTGCTCATCCATTGTTTTGAAGTATTTCTGGTTTTAAATGGCCTTCCAATACCGCTGCCAACTTCTTCCTTGCCCGGAACAATTGTACTTTCAGCGAATTTACCGGAACATTCAATATATTCTCAATTTCCAAAAGACTTTTCTCCTCAAAATAAAACAAGGTCAAAAGCCCTGCATCCTCACTGGGCAACTTTGCCAGACATTGCCCCACAAGCCTCCCCCGTTCTTCCCTGACCATTTTGTCCAAGGCCGTATCCATCTCCGTAAAGATAAAATCTTGCATTTCACCAACATCCAAGAATTTTCTGCTCTTTCGTAACCGTATCCGGTCCAAACAGGTATTATATGCAATCCTGTAGACCCATGTCGATATTTTTGAATCGCCCTTAAAATGTTCCAACGAGTTAAATACCTTAATAAAGGTGTCCTGCGAAACCTCTTCGGCCTCTTCCCTATTTCCCAACATACGAAGGGTTAAGGTGTAGACCAAATCTTTATATGTATTGACCAATTCAGAAAATGCACGGGTATTCCCCTTGCGAATGCTCTGTATCAATTTTCTTTCCTTGGTGGTCAACATTGCAGATTGGACGTTAAACCTATTGTTTTGGTTACATAAATTTCACTTTTTTATGGAACTCTGTAACCTGATCCATAAAAATCCCGTCATAGGCTAAAAACCAAAGAAGTATAATCATTAAAAACGAACAATCATGGGATCTGAAGTAATCATCTTACCCGTAATTTTTGGAGCAGTCTTTGCGATTGCCTATCTGTATTATTCAACCCGGAACAAAGAACGCATGGCCTTGATAGAGAAAGGGGCCGATGCCAGCATCTTTTTTCAGGGGAAACGTGAAGGTAAAGTTCCTTTTTGGAAAATCATCCTTATCAATGTTGCCCTTCTTTTTATCGGTATTGGCATAGCCATTTTTATGGCAGCCTTTATGGTCTACAACTTAGGGGTGAATGAGGATGTAGCCTATCCCGGAACCATTTTCTTTATGGCAGGGGTTGGGTTGTTGGCAGGATTTGCCGTAGCCAAGCGTTTGGAAAAATAGTATCGGTCCAATGAAAACATGATAAAAAAACCATCGCAGATTGCGATGGTTTTTTTTACCTTGGTGGCATGCAAATTATCTCCACCAACTTAGGAAAACCCACAGAGGTTTCTTGGAACGATACACTGATCACCACAGGAATTTATAAATCCCCGGTGAACACTCCCTTACTATTGGAAGCCGAAAGCGTATCAGGGGATACCATTGGAGACCGTAAGGTGCATGGAGGTATCTATAAGGCCTGTTATTTGTTTTCGGTTGAACAATATCCGTACTGGAAGGAAAAATATCCCCATCTGGATTGGAATTGGGGCATGTTTGGTGAAAACCTTACCGTTGAAGGACTGGATGAATCCCAAATCAGGGTGGGTAGCATATACAGATTGGGTACTGCACTGGTTCAGATTACCCAACCTAGGGAACCCTGTTTTAAGCTTGGGCTAAGGTTTGGAACCCAAGAAATCCTAAAACAATTTATAAACCATGGATGGCCGGGCACTTATGTCCGCATTCTGGAAGTGGGCAAAGTAAACTCTGGCGACACCATGGAACTGGTAGAGGAGTCCAGCAATCCATTGACCACCCAGCAATTCTACAGGCTTTTATATGCCAAAGAAAAAGATCAAACCATCTTAAAATTGGCCATATCCAATGATTCTTTACCCCTTCACAAAAGAGAACGCCTTAAAAAGTTTCTATAAAAAAGGGGCCTAAAAGGCCCCCATGCACATAAAAATTAACTAAACAAACTATCTTACCACCACAGTTTCCTTGTATGTTCCTTTCTTATCGGAAACAACTACGGTGTATTCATCTTCAAAGGCTTTCTCAAAGTTGAAGGATTTTTCTACCACAACTTGCCCATCTATAGTCTCATTGTAAACCAGTCTTTTTTGACTGTCATACACTTTAACTGTAACAGCTCCTTCTGATAGGTTCAAAAGGTTCATCATCAATTTTCCCCCTTTTTTAACAAATACGGGGTCAAGGTCAACATTGATCAACTTTCTTTCAACCTCACTTTTTGCTGGCCCATTGGCAACTCCTATTGCTGTTGCAAAAAGAAACGCCATTGCCACGGTATACTTAACAACTGATTTCATAACATTCTGTTTTTAGATTACAGTACAAAGCTAGGGTTGAAGATTGAACAGAAACACCACCATTTTTTCCAGTATATGTACAATTTTAACCTTCCGGAATGGTTAATAATTAGTTAATGTTAAAATACCATATATTTTGGTTAATTTTGTGGAGACGCTATTTTAGCTATGACCATAATTTTACAGTACGAAAAAGAAAATGGCCAAAATGATTCAAAAACCTGCTTTTGAGGCAATTGCACCCAGTTTTGGACACTCATTCCTGTATCAGAAATTCAGTGAGCGGCATGAGAACAAGAACATTGGTTGGCATTACCACCCCGAGTTGGAGTTGGTCTATATTAACGGAGGTTCTGGCAAGAGGCAAATAGGTAGCCATGTTTCCTATTTTAGAAATGGGGATCTGATTCTTATTGGCTCTAACTTGCCCCACTGTGGTTTTACAGATAAACTAACGGGCAACAAAAGTGAAACACTCATTCAGATGAAAGCTGATTTTCTGGGCAGTGATTTTTTTAACATCCCAGAAATGAAGAACATCCAAAAACTGTTCGAAGTAGCCAAGGGCGGTATTGCATTTTCCGGAAAGACGAAGACCAAAGTGGGTGAAAAAATGGAGATCTTGGAATATCAGACCGATTTTCAGCGCTTGCTTTCCATTTTAAACATTCTGAATGTATTGGCCACCTCGGATGAAATAAAAGTACTCAATGGAGAAGGGTTTGCAATGGAAACCGAGGTAAAGGACAATGACCGCATCAATATTGTCTTCAACCATGTGAAGACCAATTTTAAGGAAGACATCGGCCTAAATGAAATTGCGGATTTAGTAAGTATGACTGTACCCTCATTTTGTCGTTACTTCAAAAAAATTACCAATAAGACCTTTACCCAGTTCGTGAACGAATATCGTTTGGTACATGCATCCAAACTACTTGCCGAACAACCAATCAGCATTACACAGGTGTGCTATGACAGCGGTTTCAACAACTTTTCGCATTTCAACAAGTCGTTCAAGGCCTTTACCGGACAAAATCCATCCGAATACAGAAACCAGCTCAAGACCGTTCTGCAATAGATTGCTGGCTTAACTAAAGAGGTCGTTCAAGACCTTGGCCAGCCGCAATCCCCCTTTTTGAAGCTGTTCAAATAAAAGGTCGTTGTAATCATAGGTATACCGGTATCCCAGTTTTTCACCAACCTCAACAGATTCGTAGAGGGTACCACAGATTTCGTGGGATTCATCCACCCAATCATAAATGCTTCCCTCCTGTATTTTCTTGCACTCTTTTCTAGAAACGCCTCTATCCAACTCATTGGCCAATTCCGTATAGGTCATTCCGTAGGATACGATCAAATTCTTATCCCACACCCTGTGAAGGTTACTTCCCTGTCCGAACCACTGTACTTGGATATCATTCCCTCCCTTATCCTCTGCCCTACTGGCATGCATGGGCTGGTGTAGGTCTCCAATAAAGTGAACCAACATTTTTAGGTAAAAAACCCGATCTGCTCGACTACTATCCTTGTTCTTAACCACCCTGATACACTCCTCAATGGCAGTGACAATATCACCATATTCGCTCTTTTCAGAATCTTCATAGCGCATGCCCAAGGGATAGTTTACATAATGCCATGCCGAGAATTTGGAATAGGAACGATCTGCCTTGATCTCATCGGCATAGGTAGAGACAAAAGCCAGGCTATGGCCATCCAAGAGGTCGTTCAAAATCCTCTTGGCCTTTCCCGTTAAATGGTTTTGTGCAATATGACCCGTTACCCGGTGGCCTGTTTCTCCCCAAAAATTACCAAAAGAACATAGGGGCAAAAGCAAAGCAAGAAGTATAACTTTTTTCATTATCCAAGGTTTTTTCAAAAATAGGGAACTCTAAAATCAAAAGTAAAAACAAGTGGACAACAATTTTCATAATCTTTTATCAATGAACATCCTCATAAAAAATTTTGGGATTTTTTTAACGACCCTAAGCCTTAAATTTGAGCACCGACTAGACTCAAAACAATGCTTAGATTACGTCTTGTACTTGTTACAACACTTCTTCCTTTTCTATTTTTTGCCCAGTCCCAACCCAAAAGCTTTACGGTTAAATTTACCAATGAGCCTATTTTGGTGGATGGCATTTTAGATGAAACTATTTGGAAAACTGCCGAAAGTGCCAACAATTTTCAGCAATATTTCCCCTCAGACTCAACCTTGGCAGCACAACAGACCGATATTAAAATGCTGTACAATGCCACAACGCTCTACATTGGAATTAAACTGAACACTGAGGGCGACAATTATGTAATTCCATCTTTGGAAAGGGACTACAGAGCTGGGGGAAACGACAATATCAGTTTGCTGTTTGACACCTTCAACGATGGTACCAATGCATTTCTTTTTGGAATGAATCCCTATGGCGTACGTAGAGAGGCCCTAATTTCCAACGGAGGGTCTGGCCCAAGTGGCTTCACTACTTCTTGGGACGTTAAATGGCAGGGGGAAACCCGCCTTTACGATGGGTACTATGTGTGCGAATTGGCCATTCCCTTGACCTCGTTCAAGTTTAAACAAGGAGAGACCAAATGGCGCTTTAACAGCTACCGCTTTGATATGCAATCCAACGAAACCAGTACTTGGATGGAAATTCCCCAAAACCAGTTGATCTATAGTTTGGCTTTTATGGGTGATATGGTATTTGAAAAGCCTTTGGGAAAATCAAGGACCCCCATGGCTTTGATTCCGTATGTGAATGGGATTGCAGGCAAAGACTACGAAAACGATAATGACCTCAGCGCTTTAAATTTTGGTGGGGATGCCAAGGTTTCCATTGGCAACGGAATGAACCTTGACATTACGGTAAATCCAGATTTTTCAAATGTTGAGGTAGACAACTTTGTGACCAATCTTACCCGTTTTGAAATCTCACTCCCGGAAAGAAGACAATTTTTTATTGATAACAGTGATCTTTTCGGGTCATTTGGTAGCGAAGATGATACAAACCCCTTCTTTTCAAGAAGAATAGGTATTGCAGAGGATTTGGATGGGGAAACCATAGAAAATGGAATCATTGGTGGAGTAAGGCTCAGTGGAAAACTAAATGAGAACCTACGTTTGGGGTTTTTAACCATCCAAACTGAAGAAGATGAGGCCAACCATATTGCCGGTAACAACAATACGGTTTTGGCCCTTCAGCAGAGAATGTTCTCCCGTTCCAATCTTAGTTTCATTTTAGTGAACCGCCAGACTTTTAAGGATTATGATTTTTTAGAGGAAACAGAGAGGTACAACCGGGTTTTGGGATTGGATTACAATTTAGCTTCGGCAGACAATACGTGGACTGGAAAATTCTTCTACCATAAATCCTTTGCCCATGAAATTGGGTCAAGGGATGATGCTGGGGGTATTACCCTAAACTACAATTCACGCTACCTAAATTTTGGCCTTGTCGGTAATTTTGTGGGTGAGGATTTTCGTTCTGATTTAGGGTTCATCCGAAGGGAGGACGTTGTATCGGCCAAGCCATTTGCAGAACTAAATTTTTGGCCCAAAAAGGGACGTCTAAACTTTCATGGATTTACATTCAACCCCAATTTTGAATGGAAACCTACCTTGGACTATAGAAACACTGATTATTTTATTTTTTCTGGTTGGCAAGCGCAGTTTAAAACCCAGGAAGAGCTATCTGCACGCCTTTTTAACCGATTTACATTCCTCACGGAGCCTTTTGACCCTACCGGAACAGATGGTGGGGTGGAACTTCCTGCTGATCAAGGGTATTACTACACCAGCTATGAAGTGGAATTCCAGAGTGATCAACGAAAGGTTTTTTCCTATTCACTGGAACCTGGATATGGCGATTTTTTTAATGGTACGCGATTTTCATTTGAAGGGGACATGAGCCTCCGCCTACAACCTAAGGTCTTCCTTTCGCTAGGATTGAACTACGATAGCATAAAACTACCTGAGCCTTATGAAAGTGCAGATATATGGCTGATAAGCCCCCGAATCAACATCACCTTCAACAAATCCATTTTCTGGTCCACCTTGATTCAATATAGCAACCAAAGGGACAATCTGGGCTTTAATTCCCGTTTACAATGGCGCTTTGCCCCATTATCCGATCTATTTTTAGTGTACAACGACAATTATTTTGTAAACTCTTTTACACCTAGGAGTAGGTCCATCAATTTAAAATTGACCTATTGGCTGAACATTTGATCAAGGTAAGGATAAGGTTTGCCCACGACCATTTTTGATTTTCCTATATTTGGGGCTATCGCTATTTTAATTCTATGGATCAACTACCCTTGACCGAAGACACGGTCATCTTTGGACTACTCTGTCTCTGCCTCGGTTTTGTCTTTTACACCTCATCCTTGAATACTGGTTTTTGGAAGAAATTCTACTCCATTGTACCCACAGTACTTATGTGCTATTTACTCCCTGCCATTCTGGCAAGTTTGGGTATCGTGGATGAATCCTCTTCCCAGACTTACTATGTGGCCAGTAGGTATTTATTGCCTGCTGCCTTAATATTGATGACTTTGAGCATAGATCTTAAAGCAATTGCCAATTTGGGTTCCAAAGCATTGATTATGTTTCTTACAGGTACTGCAGGCATTATCCTTGGTGGACCTGTGGCTATTCTTATTGTTTCCATATTTTCTCCCGAAACGGTTGGTGGAAGTGGCTTTGACGCTGTTTGGCGAGGTCTTGCCACCATTGCTGGGAGTTGGATCGGTGGTGGTGCCAATCAAGCGGCCATGCTGGAAGTATTCAATTACAACCAGGAGAACTATGGCGGTATGGTGTTGATTGATATTGTAGTAGCCAATTTATGGATGGCGATTCTTCTCTTGGGCATTGGTAAAACCAAACAAATAGATCGTTGGCTCAAGGCAGACAGTTCGTCCATTGAAGAACTTAAGAAAAAAGTATCAACTTATACTGATAAAATTGCACGTGTTACAACACTTCCGGATTTTATAATGATGCTATTCTTCGCCTTCACCGGAGTTGGAATTGCCCATTTTCTAGGAACCCATTTTGCAGGATTCTTACAAGATAATTTTGAAGTCATCCGAAACAAACAAAAAATTCTCTCTTCCTTAGGTTCCGAGTTCCTGTGGATGGTAGTGTTTGCAACCGCCATTGGCATTGGACTGTCTTTTACCAAGGCCAAGACCTATGAAGGTGCCGGAGCCAGCAAGATTGGGGGAATGTTCATTTACATATTGGTGGCCACCATTGGTATGAAAATGGATTTGGGCAAAGTTTTGGAAAACCCAGGACTCATTGCCATTGGGTTGATCTGGATGGCCATTCATGCAAGTCTTCTAATTTTAGTGGCCAAACTCATCAAGGCCCCCTACTTTTTCCTTGCAGTGGGAAGTCAGGCGAATGTTGGAGGAGCGGCTTCAGCGCCAGTTGTTGCGGCAGAGTTCCATCCTTCACTTACTTCTGTGGGGATTCTTTTGGCCGTTTTTGGGTATGTAGTGGGTACCGCAGGGGCTTATTTATGTGCTTTGTTGATGGAAGTCGCCTCCAAAGTTTAAATATTTCAGAAGATTATTTGATATTTGCCCTGCAAAATTTTTATCCATGAAGAGGTTACTATTTGTATTGTCATTGGGAATGTTGGTGCTGTCCTGTGAAAAAAACACAGAAAGCACCATGACGATTTCTGGAAATGTAAAAGGATTGAAAAAAGGGACCCTTTACCTACAACAGTTCAAGGATTCAACGCTTGTGGCATTGGATTCCTTGGAAATTGAGGGTGATGGGGCATTCACTTTTTCGGAGGAATTGGAAAGTCCCGACATTTTTTACCTCTACTTGAAAAAACAAGACAATAACGATATCAATGACCGAATCACCTTTTTTGGTGAACCAGGTCAGATTACCATAAATACCACATGGAAGACATTTGATACCGACCCAAAGATTTCTGGTTCTGCATCGCATGATAAGTTTTCGGAATTCAATGAGATGATATCCAAATTCAACATCAGGGACATTGCACTGGCCCAGCAGGCTTCGTTACCTGAGTTTCAAGGAGATTCAACAGCCTTGGATTCGCTTCAAAAACTAGCGGACATTAATTTGGTAAGACGATACAGATACGCACTAAACTTTGGTTTGAACAATGGAGACTCCTATGCCACTCCATATATTATGATGGCAGAGGCAAGCGATGCCAACCCTAAATATTTGGATTCTGTATATAACGCCCTTACGCCCGAAGTAGCCACATCCAAATACGGAAAGGTGTTCCAGGACTTTCTAAGCAAGCAGGATTAACTAACTGGCAAGACTGTTCAAATCATTGACCAACTGTGTGGCCTTTTCCTCGAGTTGGGCCCGCACACTCCTAAAATGTGCTTTTTGGTCCTCAACATTTTTTTGGTTGATTTTGTCCATGAGCTCATCAAAAGCTTCAATGGCCTTGTCAATAATGACCGTTCCCTCTTCGGATTCCTTGTTATCCGAGCCTGCCTCCCAAATGTAGACTGCTTCTATGATGTCTCCCAAGACAAAGTTGACATCCTTTTTTAAATCACGTATACTTGGCATACCGCTGTTTTTTATAAAGGTACTATTAAATGGTAACTTCCAAAAGTTTAGCCCCTTTGGTATCTATATTTATGTTGCTACTGGAAGCACCAATCAAGACCGTCTCCCCCTTTTTAATGTCAGTGGTGCCCCAGTCGTTGGAAATCTTTGCTTCCCCGCCAACACACATGTAAATGATGAACGAATCTCTTTGCGACACATCTAGCCCAATGTTTTTGGACAAGTCTAAAAAGTTCGTCTTAAAATAAGGGCAGTCCACCATGGCATTGGTTACATCCTTATACTTTTGATAATTAACCTTAAAATCGTTTTTCTGTTCATAATCAATAGCATCTATGGCCAAACTAGTGTGCAGTTCCCTTAGATTACCATCCTTGTCCCTTCGGTCAAAATCATAGACCCGATAGGTAATGTCAGAAGTTTGCTGAATCTCAGCCAACAACACCCCTGCTCCTATAGCATGTATTTTTCCGGTATTGATGAAAAAGGTGTCGCCTTCATTGACCTCTTCATAATTCATCAAATTCAAAAGGTTGCCAGACTCAAGGCTTTCAATATATTCCGTTTTCTCAACATCTTTATTGAAACCCACGATCAATTGGGAACCGGGATTGGCATCCATTATGTACCACATCTCTGTTTTTCCAAAGGAATTATGTCTTCTCTTGGCCAATGCATCATTGGGATGCAATTGAATGGATAGGTCTTGCTTGGCGTCTATGAATTTTATCAAAATGGGGAATTCATTCCTAAACCGTTCCACCACACTTTTTCCCAAGAGGCTTTCACCGTGAAGCGTTATCAATTCCTGAAGTGAGGTTCCCTGCAAAGTCCCATTGGCCACTTCGGAAATATCCCCACTAACCCCAGAAAGTTCCCAACTTTCCCCAGTAATATCACTCTCTATGGGTTTGTTGAGTACGTCTCTGAGTTTTGTTCCTCCCCAAAGACGTTCCTTGAGAATGGGCTTGAACTTTAAAGGGTATAAATCCATGTTATCCTGAATAGGTTACAAAATTACGCGGCGTTTCATAGAGTACCACTTCCAATTCATTGGCCTGGTCTATGTAGGGCCTGAGTTTATTCCAAATAACCACGGCAATATTCTCCGCAGTTGGGTTGAGTTCCTTGAACTCAGGAACATCAGCATTTAGGTTTTTGTGGTCCAAAGCCTCTTCCACATGCTCCTTGATCAAATCTTTGAGCACTTTTAAATCCATTACAAAACCAGTTTCCTGATCAATCTCCCCCGTAATACTTACAATAAGGTCATAATTATGCCCATGATAACGGGGATTGTTGCATTTTCCAAAAATTGCTTGGTTCTTCTGCTCATCCCAATCAGGTCTGTGCAATCGGTGGGCCGCATTAAAATTAGCCTTTCTGCTTACCTTGACTTTCATTTTGTCTGGGGATTTTTCATCAAATGGTCATAGAAACGTTCAAAAATAATCTTGAACCATGCGGTATACTGCTCTGGCTGTACTGCTATATCTTTTTTGATATCTGATGGCCGCATCCATTTCCAATCGGCCACTTCCTCTGGGTTGATATTGGGAGAATCGTTGTAGGAACCCATCATCACATGATCAAATTCATGTTCGGTAAGTCCATTATCAAAAGGGGCTTTGTAGACAAAGGAAAACAGTTCTTTTAACTCCGTTTGAAACCCCATTTCTTCCATAAGTCTGCGTTTACCGGCCTCAATATTACTCTCACCGTCACGTTGGTGACTACAGCAGGTATTTGTCCACAGCAAAGGGGAATGGTACTTGTCTTTGGCACGTTGTTGGAGCATGGTTTCTCCCTTATCATTCATCACGAAAACTGAAAAAGCCCTATGTAGCAATGCTTTTTCATGCGCTTCCATTTTGGGCATAAGGCCAATAGGTTCATCCGCCTCATTTACCAAAATCACTTTTTCCTCTTCCATGAGGTAAAAATATGACCTTTGTAGGAATTTATGGGGCTAAGGGTTCTAAATTGTTCCTAAAAGAAGCGTGGGGATTTTAGATTCCCAATGTTTCTTCGGAAGTCGTACCGAAGAATAACCTCAAAAGAACCATCGTTAAATGTAGCTGCACCCAATTCGGTAATCTCACGATCATAGGCGAGTCCTATCATCAACTGATCGGAAACCATAAAACCAAACAGTCCGCTGAAAGCAGCATCCCACCTATAGGCAACCCCTCCAATGAACCGCTCATTCAGCATAAAATTGGCGGAAAGGTCTAGCTGTAAGGGTGCACCTTGAACCACCTTGGTCAAAAGAGTGGGTTTAAACTTTAAGAAAGGGTTTAAGTCCCAGACATAACCTGTGATGGCATATAGGTTGATTTGCTCCTTGGCCGTAGATACCGAGGATTCATCAAAGTGGGTGGTTTCCAAAATCCTTGGAGCCGAAAGACCTGCATAAAACCTGTCCGTATGGTAATATACGCCAGCTCCAATATTTGGAGAAAATTTGTTTTGAATATCCTGCTGGGACTGCAGCTGTGGGTCTATTTCAAACTCATCCAATTCTGAATAGCGAATGTCCAACATGTGTGCACTGGCCTTAAGACCAAAACTCAACTTACCCTCAAAAGAGGTTTGGATCGTATAGGAAAAGTCCACATCAAAATAGGTTTCCGAAGTGGGTCCAATTTTATCGTTCACAACAGAGATTCCCAATCCAACTCCTCGGTAACCCATAGGTGTATGAATGTTGAGGGTCTGTGTTTCAGGAGCTCCATCAAGCCCTAACCATTGGTTCCTATATAGTGCCGCGATGCTCAAATGCCCCCGCGAACCTGCATAAGCCGGGTTAACACTTACCGTATTGTACATGTACTGGGTATACTGTGCATCTTGCTGCGCATGGACCGTTCCCACAACAACCAGAAAAAGTAGGGTCGATAGTTTCTGTACGTTCCTTAGAATATGTTTTATCTCCACAGTAACCATGTTTATCTGTTAATGTATATGTATCCTGAGAGTTGCTTCATGTTTCCACCTTGATCCTGATAATCAATGACGTAGAAATAGGTACCCACAGGAAGCTTGTTGTCTTGATCGACCGTTACCCTACCTTGGGAAGTACCGTCAAAAACATTTCCAGTAGTATTATAGGACTTGGTCTGGAAGACCATTACCCCCCATCGGTTATAGATCCTGACCGTGTTGTTTGGATAATCTTCAATACCGTTAATGGCCAATACGTCGTGTACTCCATCCCCATTGGGAGTGATAACGTTGATCACATCAATGGCTTCGGCAGTTGTTTCACCCAAATCAGCATCCAAATAGTTGGGTATTCCGTCTTCATCGGAATCGTCATTGGCATAGTTGCCATCCAAATCCAAATCCTCATCAATGGTTTCAATACCATCATCATCATCATCAGAATCCCTAAAATCTGGGATACCATCAGAATCCGTATCCAAAAGATCTGAGCTAGGGTCATCAATTTCATCATTGACATCCAAATCGATGACCGTACTGCCTTCAAAGGCATCGTCAAGACCGTCATTGTCTTTATCGGAACCTATGAGTGTTATATCGGCAATGCCGTCTTGGTTCATATCGTGGCCCTCAATAATATCTGGAACATTGTCATCATCACTATCTGTATCCACATAATCTGGAATACCGTCATTATCGGAATCTTGAGGAATCAAACCAATATTCCCATCATTTTCATAGGCATCGTCCAATCCATTTCCATTGACATCAACCGAGCTTGGTGGAATATACCCCAATGCAGGTTGTGCCTCAATATTATCTGGGATACCATCATTATCACTATCTATATCCAAGTAATCTGGAATACCATCCTCATCGGTATCTGTTGGGTTGGTAGATGGATCATTGTCGTTATCAGCATTGAGGTCCTCAAAACTATCCACAATACCATCCCCATCGCTATCCAAATCAACTCCAGAAGAGTTTACAATCACTGTGATTGTGGCCGTATCACAATGTCCATTGTCATCGCAAACGGTGTATTCGAAAGAATCTGTCCCTATATAACCCGGATTGGGTATGTAGGTAATATTGTCATCCGATGGATTGTTCGTGGTGCCATTATCATTTAGTTGGATAGATCCATTGGATGGATCAGTAGCAGTAATAGTTCCTATAGTTGGAATGTCATTATCATTTCCTCTCCATGAAATAGCCACATCAACTCCTTGATCTGTTGAAACCGAGTCATCATTGGTATCCACAATTGGAAGCACATCAACAGTCACCGTAGCAGTACTACAATCTCCTAAGGTGTTACAGATGGTGTAATCAAAACTATCACTTCCATTAAAGTCAGGATTAGGAATATATGTTACATTATCATCTGATGGGTCATTGGGTGTGCCATTATCATCAATGTTGACAGTACCGTTTGTAGGGTTCGTTGTGGTAAGGGTACCTGTAGATGGCAAATCAGAATCATTGTCAAAAATGGGCGCTTGAATAGATTCATCTTCATTGACTACGATTAAGTCATCAACCAATGTAGCCGCCTGACTCATACAAACCACCGTAAACCGTGGTAACTCACTACTGTTTCCTACTTTAGTAATGGTAGCCGTATACCGTATCACACTTTGGGTACTTGTAACTGTTGGTCGGGTTTGATCTCCACTCAGTGATGGACTCCAACTCACTGTAGCTCCTGAAGGCACACTGGCAGAAATATCCAAGGTAACTTCATTGTTTGGCGCTTCACATTCTGTTAAAATAAAATATCCCGTGGCATTAGATCCACAAAGAGTACCATCGTACGTTGCAAAATAAACACCGGGTTGGGTTGCTTCGTAAAAAGAATTTGTTCCAAGAACTGTACCCAAATCGGAAGCTTCAAACCATTGGTAGTTATTTTCATCACCCGTATTGGGAGCTTGAAGCAAAAACTGGGCGTTTGCAAAGTTCATCCCCAAAAACAGGATGAACAATCCAATAAATAAAGACCTATGTAAGTTTTTTGAGTTCAAATCGATCAGTCTTTATCTCATTCTTATTTTACAACGAAAACCACATTAATCAATGCATTATAGTCTGATGGCTGACCAATGATATCATAGGTAAGCTCACCACTTGCATCAATACTCATATTATCAAAGACTGCTGGGTCTGCATAGGTCACATAATAGTATAGATCCGTTGCACCATAGGTTGGTATTGCCGCTGGGGCTCCTAAACTTGCAACTGCAGGGGTGCCAAATTGTGCCACATACTGATCATATAGGTTTAATGTTAGACCAACTCCATTTGTTGAGGCATCAACAGCGATAGAGGGTGGATAAAAAATCCGAGCCGCTTTGGAGACAATCGGCGACATGGCCTGAATTGCCCCTTCAACAGTTGTTTCCGAACTACCATCTCCATCTGAATCAACCGATGTATCCAAATCAACATCTGAAGCAGTTTGATCAATATTGATGTCAGCCAAAGCTACCTGAAGGGTACCGTTGCTGTCCTCTATCTCTAGGTTGGCCCCACTCACCTCGAAGCGGGTATTGATCTCATTGGTCACGCTACCGTCCACCTCGGTGAAGGTGCTGTTCACGATATAGGGGTCGCCAGTGGTGCCTGTGCCGCTCACACTGATGTCCGTACCGGCGTTGACGATGGTCTCAGATCCATCGGCCGCGTTGGCCGTGATCTGCGTGTCCACGTAGTTCTTCGTGGCCGCGTCCTGCGCATTGGTCGGGTCCGTCACGTTCGTTATGGATGTGCCCGCGCTGTTGCCCTCG
The DNA here is from genome assembly GCF_004916895.1 of Flagellimonas alvinocaridis. Classification (GTDB taxonomy): domain Bacteria; phylum Bacteroidota; class Bacteroidia; order Flavobacteriales; family Flavobacteriaceae; genus Flagellimonas; species Flagellimonas alvinocaridis. The sequence continues at coordinate 409 of NZ_SNTZ01000011.1, read as the reverse complement.
GAGAGTACTTCCGACAAGGTCTGGTCGTCGCTGCCCAAGTTGGCCAAAGGTACCTGTAACGTACCGTTGCTGTCCTCTATCTCTAGGTTCGCCCCACTCACCTCGAAGCGGGTATTGATCTCATTGGTCACGCTTCCGTCCACTTCGGTGAAGGTGCTGTTCACAACGTAGGGGTCGCCAGTGGTGCCTGTGCCGCTCACACTGATGTCCGTACCGGCGTTCACGATGGTCTCCGAGCCATCGGCCGCGTTCGCCGTGATCTGCGTGTCAACATAGTTCTTCGTGGCGGCGTCCTGCGCATTGGTCGGGTCAGTAACGTTCGTAATGGATGTGCCCGCGCTGTTGCCCTCTCCCAGCACGCTCGCCAAATTTTGTATCTCGTTGGTGATGCTTCCGTCCACCTCCGTGA
>NZ_SNTZ01000002.1 GCF_004916895.1 Flagellimonas alvinocaridis | reverse complement strand
ACAGAATAGATATAAAAGGAGAATCGATGAGAAGAAAATTAAAAAATAAAAACTAAGTTTAACCCAAGGATAGATCAAATCTGGGCAGTTCGTTTGCTATGGTCAGTTTTATCCGGCGAAGGTGGGTCAGTTTACCCGGCTTATCCAAATACACTGAGGTATAATACTTTCTATTGGCAATTTCCAATTGCTGCTGATTGGGATGTTTGTACTTCGCAATGAAGTTCTTTAGCACAGAACTATCCATGTTCACAAAAATCTTTTTCAGGGTATCCCCTTCTGCCTCGGGCACCATTACCGTATTGTAGTCCATATCCAATCCCGTAGCAGTTCCTACATCCTCCCATGAAACCCTATCCTTGAGGTCTTCATTAGGTTCTTTATAGGCAAACACCAATTGTGGAAGCCCTAAAGGTTCATTATCCTCCTCCTTTTTTGATTTCTTGTCCTTAGACTCCTCTTTTTCGACAATCTTGACCCAAAACAGTTCGGACAACCCCCCGTTTGGGGATGACAGATCTGCTTTTATCTGAACACTGTCCCCAACCTTTAAATCATCTTTTGGGTTCAACGATATTTTAATAGCACCCTTATTTGGACTGCTTTTAACCACATTGAAAATTTCAGTTATTCCCTTTGGCAGTCCGGGACCTGTGCCACCTTCACTTTCATTGGGTTTGATATTCAACACCGTAATTTTCAAATCACCAGGTTCCTCTGTCCGGTCGAAGTAATCGTTCTCAACATCAGTTGAGAACCTTATCGTCTTTTCTCCATTCAAAGGAATTTTAGCCACTTCTGAATCACCATCATTAATCCCGTTTATCTTGAAAAAAGAAGGGAATCTCTGTGGTAAGAAAGGGGTATCCTCCTTTTTCTGAGGAGAAGGTTTTCTCCCTCCATCCTTTTTCTTATTCGATTTCGTGTCAAGTTTAAACGTTTGGCTCAACAATTTGGCCAGTTCAGAATCCAAGGGTAGGTTCTTGGTAAAGTTCTTGAGCAATTCATTGGTATTGGAGGTAGTATCTATATCGACGGCCTGCTTCCTAATCTTTTCTATATCCGCCAACCTTCCATCCTTTCGACTCAATTGAGTCGCCAAATAACTTCTTAGATATTGGGTCTCTTCACCATCTTTTAACCTGTCCCTGGAAGCCATGAACAGTTCCTTCCTGAAATTGTATTTCATTTCGGTACAATCCACGTGTATCAACAAATGGTGCTTTAACAAATTGAGCTTTAACGACCGTGTTATAAATTCGGAAGTATAGCTTCCATGCGTTTGGCCATTTAGAGAGAACATGACCGCCATCGAATTTTTAAAATATCGATCTTGGATGATGGCTTTGGTTCTTTTTAAATCATAATCCTTTACCCGGGGCTTAAAAACGAAACAGGACACCTTCATTTTACCAAAGGTGCTTTCCTCATCGAATGTCTCTGAAAACTTATCGTCCAGATATTCTGATTCTTCATTGTTCAGACGCCGTTTTAATCCAAACAAGTCATTCTCAAGAACCTTGTTATTTGGATATCTTGCGGCAGTATCGACTGTTAAAATGGGTAAAGCTGGATCAAAAAGGAATTCATTTATACTTTGGTTCAAATCCTGCGCAAAACCAGAATACCCTTTGGGAAATTGATACGAGTATAATTTGACAATTGTTCCTGTTTCAAAATTCCTATTGGACAAACCAAGATCAAGATTCTCAATAGGGAAAGATGGAATTTGCCCGTCAATCAAAAGGTATTCATACCAGGTTTCCTTTGCATTATCGGATTCCTTTTTGGGGTGTTCCCTTACTAGGGTAAAACCAAATTCACCGTCATTCGTGAATCTTTTCGAGGCAATAAGCTGATATCTTTTCTTTCCGCAAAAGACTATGGCTCCACTACCACCCATATTATATTTCCCCTGAACAAAATGGATGTCATTTTTGTTTCCTCTTAAAAGGGATAAAAATGTATTTTCAAATTCTTCAGGATGTTGCCCTTCTCCATTATCATAGATAATAACCGACGTTGGATACTGGTTTCTCTGATTTCTTGGGCCTTTACCATCCGCTATGATTTGTATTTCCTCAGATTGCTTTTTTCTGAAAGATGGGAGATCCCAATTGTTCTTGGGGAAAAACCGTTCAATGGCTTCTTCCATGGATCTTGGAGCCTCCGTGGACTTTGGCTCTACACCACCTACATGGCACTCTTTTGTCAAGATAGCATCAATGGCATTGGTAATCTTTTCAATCAAGGCTGCAATAGGATTGGATTGCTGGTTTTTCACCACTCCATAATTGCTATCATTGTTTCCCAAAGGTTTCCAATTTGAGTTGTCAAATACCTTAGGGCTACTTGAAATTACATCGAGAAGTTCTTCTTCGTCCTTGGCGTTGTAAATAGAAAAAAATAAATCCTTATGCACTTACCTAAATATTAATGGAATAATTATCGCTGTAGACATTAAATACCTATCCATGAGAAGGTCTCAGTCTTATTTAATCAATTTAATAGTAATTGGGGAAGTAAGCCTAAAATAAGTAATCTAATATTCTATCCGAACCATAAAGGTCAAAAAAAGTAAATAAGTGACTGAAATTGTGGAAAAACCATTGTTTGGATAGGGGTTTTTCGTAACAATCATTTTAAAAAATGAAATTAACTAAAAATAGTCCCTATATCATGATGCACTTTTAGATAATGCTGCTCCAGTTCCGATTCTGAAACCAGCAAAGGCTTGGACAATCCTCTTTCAATTTCTGGCTTTTGAAACTGCACCTTTCTGTCCTTCCCATCTGCAAAAACCACAAACTCCCCCTGCTTTAACCGAAAAAACACCTCGGCCCTACGCTTGGACACTTCCTTTTCCCCTTCCGTGATGCGTCGTTCCAGGTTCAACCCTGAACTCTTGCTCACACTACGGGTCGGTATCTTGACCAGTTCAAAAAAACGTTCATAGTATCGAGCGGTGTCTGGGTCATTGACTTTCCCGAAAAACTGATAAGATAAATTTGAGAGAATCGCTTTACTGGCCTTCTCCCCGTACATCATATCGTTCTGGATCTTGTCCTGCAACACATAGACACTAACAATGTCATAACTCCGCAAAGTGGCTGGAATCCGATGCATGTTCAACAATCGCAAAGTAGAAGCCTCTTCCAACAACATAAAGGAAGGTTTACGGTTGCGTTGGCTCATCTGCTTGGAAATGGTATGGATAATGGTAGCAATCACCGGGGAAAGGGAAGCATCCTTTTGGGGGTTGTTCACCAAGGCAATGATGGATGGATGGTCTTCATTATTGATATCCAAGGAGATCTCATCCTTGGAAAGCACCATAAAGATCTTTCGTGTACTGATCTTTTTAAATCCATTGGCCAGGGTACTGAGCACCCCTGCTGTCTGTCGTTCCGATCCTATGCCACTGATAAAGGCATCCGCCATGGCACGGGAGGTGATGTTTCCCTTTAGGAACTTGATCAAGCTCTTGGTGGCCAATTGTTGGAAAACAGCCATGAGATGGGGCAAGGTGCAATAGTGTGGATAATCGGTCTTTAATCGCCAAATCAATCCACTGATCAAGCCCTCGGCTGCATCCTTAAAAAAGCGGGAGATACTGTTCTCGTCCGAGTCCCTATGTTCCATCAAATTCTCCAATAGCACCCTTGACACCTCATGCACACTTTCCTCATCGGGCAGGTATCGGGGAGCTATTGGATTGACCCGATTATAAATAGGTCCAAAAGAAACAATCTTAAAGGGGATCTCTTCACCATTCCACAAGGGATAGGCCATTTCGGTTATCTCAAAATCCTTGTAATCATGGATGACCCCGGAGAAATGCTCCTTTTGAAAATGCTTTAAAAAATTATAGATGACACTCTCCGTCTTACCGCTTCCTGCAGAAGCCATCACTGAGACCCCCCTTCGGATGTTTCCCAGTACCAATGGCCTCCCCTTTACCCTCATTTTCACCTCAAAGACTTTGGAGGGTTTCTTATTGTCCTTGTAGTAATCCACCAGACCATAGATCACCACATGGACAAAAAACAATGGCAACCAAAGGGTCAATGATCCCTTTATGAAACCATCCCATCCTCCTACTAAACCATTGGCCACCGCTAAAAGAACAATTCCCAAAACCCAAATCACAAACCCATATTTGAGAAATCGATTTACTGCAACCGAGATTCCTCCCCCGAATACGATCCCAGATACTATTTCAATCCATCCTAAATTTTCCATATCTACACTATTTAAATTCCAATGGATCCCGATTCCATGGCCTTTCCGATGCCTTTTTTGAGCTGCATCATCGCTTTATAGGCCAACTGCGCTTTATTGGTGGGGATGCTCGGCACTTTGATTCCGGCCTTGAACAACAATTGATTGGCTGCCTGTTTTTCATTGCTTGGTAGTCCCAAAAGGGCAGCAAAGAACTGTTTGGGATTCTTATCCAGAAGGTTTCGGGCATGGTAGGTCTCCACAAAGTTCCTGCGATAACCAAATTGTTTGTCAAAACTGTTCTCCGCTGCTCGATAGAATTTGTCCCGGTCAAAGCCCTGTTTGACCTTTTCCCCATTGAGGGTGGTCTCCGAGGTGCGGAACTTGGATCCTGGGGAGAGGCTATGGGAGTTGGTGACATCCTTACGACTGACAATGATATGGATATGGCTCTGGTGGCCTTCCTTTGTCATTCCGGGAACGATGCGCTTGCCATTTTGTTTATGGGGCGCCTCCGTTTCCAAGACCTGAATTTTTTCCTGTAGTTTGGCGATATCCCCTTGCTCCCTACCCTCTTTGATGGCCCTGATCTGGTGTTGCAGTTCCAAGATCTTGCTGGCATAGGCCTGGTTCTCCTTGACCTTTTTGTCCTTTTCGGAATAGGTCCGCTCCCGTTCCAACTTCGCAAAATACAGCACCTCATTGACCGTCACCTCTTTGTCCCTATAAAAGGAGGCCGCATAGGTCTTCATCAGTTCCCGGGTGTACTGCTTCAGTTTTTCAGGGTTGTTTCCGATATGCTTGAGCTCGGCTTGGGATGGACTGACCATGATGGAATAGAACTTGGGATCCCGTTTCGAAAGCTTGGTCGTATTGGCATCAATCTCGGCAATGACCCTCTGGGCATCGATGTCGTTTTCTGTCTGGTTGAAAAAAAGTTCTTGAGCTTCGGGGGCCTTCCCTTCATTCTCCTTTTCGAGATACTTAACAAAATCACTGGCACTGCCGTGATAGTTATCTCCCAAGTGTTGTCTTGTGATGGCGATGTACATGCTTATAGATTTTTGAGTTTGGTGCGGTACTGTTCAATGGCCCCGGGTTTGAGGTCCACTTTTAGGTGGTCCTTTCCAAAGCGGTTCTTGGTCACGGACACATGATCCAGAACATGCCCAAAATCCTGTTTCAATTCCTCCAACTGTTCCTTCAGCCGTTCATGCACGATCTTGGGCACGGTGGTCTCGGTATCCAAGAGTTCGGGATTGGTGGGCGTGTTGATCTCGGTGAGTTGCTTTTCAAAAAATTCAAAGTCCCCTTCCCATTCCTCGCCGTCTTCAGACTCCAGTTCCTGCTGGAAAAGGGCCTGTATCATACTGACCGTGGGCAGGGTCTGCTCTTTTTCGATACTGCGCATAATGGCCACCATGGCATTGAATCGCCGTTTGATCAGATATTTAAGGCTTGCAATGGTCTCGTGCATCCGTTCATCGGGCGATATACCATTATGGTCAAAGAACTCCACCATGGCCAACAAGGTCATGGAATGGGACTTTCCTTGCCGTTTGGAAAAGCTCCGAAATTTCAGGGCCACCGAGATTTTGATCCTCAGTCCCGCAAACGTCTCTTTTTCGTATCCTTTATCCATTTTTTCAACAAAAATTCCTTGGTTTTACTGGGCCCGGCCCATTTTTTCAACAAAAACCAAAAGCTCAAAATTTTATAAAATACCCCAAACCCCTATAAACAGGGCCTTGCGGAGCAATCCTAATCGGTAGCGCTGCGCCAGCACGCTATCCTCTTGCTTCTCCCTTTTTGCGCCAAAGGCCCAAAAAGCATCGCACAAACCATCTTAAAAAGACAGCCGTCCCTTTTCATATTTTACCCTATGGAGCACGGACTTTTGGAAAGTCAGATCAAGTTGGGTTGCCGTGCAAACTTTGCTACGATGTAGCATCTTAAATATACCCACATTCCTTCAGGCACAAAAATGCGTTCTGCGGGCAAATGGCATCATTTGCCCGCAGCAAATATGAAACGTCCATTTTTGGGTTTCCACAACGTCGGGAGTTCCACGGGAACGCCAAAAAAAAGACCCTTTTTCAAGGGTCTTGTTCCCGTCAGTCCTCCGATGGAACAGTATTGGTCTGTTCCCTGTAATACTCATACCGAAATATCCAGAGATTGACCACCAGGGAGTAGGTTTTGTCCACCGTGGCATCCGCTGTCTTTTTGACAACGCTTTTCTTTGGATGTTTCTTTGCAGGGATTTCCAATGACTTTTTTACAATTGCTTTCATAATACATGATTTTAGATTATTAATTATTTGAGGGCATCCCCGCACTTCCCAAAAATTTCAGCTCAAAAGGAAACGGAATAAGGAGTGAGGTACGAACGGTTTATGCCGTAGTCTTTTGATGGGAACATTTTTGAAGGGCGAACTTGCGGTCAAATAAGGGATAGGTATACTTTGGGGTTGCCCAATACTTTGCAAACAAGAATTTCCCAAATTGGTTTTTGGGTGTTCGACCCACCTAAAAACCAACCATGAACCCATAAAAAAAGCCCATCGTGATGGATGGGCTTCGATGGTGTGTTTTGGCATTCACATATTGAATACGAAATCATAACTGTAGAGATTTCGCATTGCCTCTTCTTCCAAGAGGGTATCATAGTCCTTATCATGCGTTTCTGCAAATTGGAGCAATTCGGTCCCGGAACGGCTTTCCACATCTTCTTTGGATACGGAAAGCAAACGTTCCTGGGTCTCGCTATCAAGGTTGGTAAAGTTCAAATAGACCATTATTCAAAACTTTGATAGTTCATTGCTCACAGATCATATAGGCTTGGATCGAACCCATCGGGGTAATACCTTGGGTCATATTGTTCTTCCAACCATTTTTCAAATTCCATCATTTCTGTATTCGCTGTATTCGCTTCCATGACCATTGGATTAAAGAATTCCATTATCAGCAAAACTGTAATACCTACCATCAGGCGCAAGGATGATATGGTCCAAAACCTTGACATCAAAAAGCTGTGCCGCCTCTTTGATCTTTTGGGTCAATTGTTTATCCTGATAACTGGCCTTGAGTTGTCCAGAAGGATGGTTATGGGCGAGGATGATCCCCACGGAAAGGGTCTTTAGGGTAATGGCAAAAAGGATGCGCAGATCTACCAAGGTACCTGTGATGCCCCCATGGGATAGTGGATAAATGCCCTTTACCTTGTTGGACTGGTTGAGCAGCACGATCTTAAAGGTCTCGTGCAGGCCTATGGTCTTGTTGTCCCAATTTTGGAACAATAGATTCGCCACCTCATTGGAGTTCGTCACGGACAGGGATTTCAGCGTGCTGAGTTTTTCCCGATAACTGATCTGTATTTCATTGACACGGTGTTCCATTTCAAATGTGTTAAGGATGAAAAAAGAAAGGGATGCCCAAAGACTGGACACCCCCTATCCATTTTACTCGGTGGTATTGTTATCACCACCACCCAACAATAAAATCTCACTGGCCACTACTTCGGTCACATACTTCTTATTTCCCTCTTTGTCCTCATAGGAACGGGAGGTCAATTTCCCTTCGATGGCAACTTCCTTGCCCTTGGTCACGAAGCCCTCGATGATGTCGGCCAGTTTCCCCCATGCGATGATGGTGTGCCATTCGGTATTGGTCACCCGTTCCCCTTCGGAGTTCTTGTAGTGTTCATTGGTGGCCATGGTGAAGCGTGCCACACGTTTGCCTTTGTCAAGGTCTGTAATGGTAGGGTCTTGCCCCACGTTTCCGATCAACTGCACTTTGTTTCTTAATGTACTCATGATAAAAGGTTTTAAAGGCCTGCCGTCTTCCTTTATGGACAGATCAGCAAACAGGGTTAAAAATTTCCCCTCTATTTTTTTGGTTTTTGTCTCCCAAATTTTAAGGGGCGTTTGTTTGCTTCTTACGTGCGTAGCACAATAAAAGAAGGGGGTTCTGTCAAGGCTTTTGGACAGAAATCGGGAGGCTCCGCGACGTAGCAAAACCTTAAGGTTTTCAAGGAAGTGGAAACCCTATTTATGGACAAAACCTGCCTTGGCCTTGACAGGTTCGATGAGGGCCCTAGGAATTCCATCCGACCCATTGGCAAGGGAGCGTACGGGAAGTTAAGCGACTGCAGGCGATGGTGTCCTGATTGGAAGTCCTTGGGCCCTGCCCTGTTTTTCGATGCCCCGAAAAACAATCAGGGCTTCTTTTATTACGGGACCCTTAAAATTTGATGGGCGGACAAGCGGATTTGCGGCCTTATAGGCAAAACCCCAAGAAGGGTTTGCAAAGGAAGGACGCACCAAAAATCCGTTTGGGCGACTTCCGTTTTGCCCAAATGAAGTTTCATCAAACATTACGACAATAAGGGAACAAAAGTATTGGAGTTACCCTACGACCGGATTATTTTTCATCTACAGTGATAAGCATTTCGTAATTGTTCGGATAAGATTCTTTATGCCCGGAAGCTTTCATATTGTCTCATAAGTCCTGTCGCCGTTTCTCGAAGAATCAGACCCCTAACCTTCCTGAAGTCCCCTCCAAAACAAGGAAAGTTGTTTGGGTGTCTCAACCTGCGAAGCGTCTCATGTACAATTTTATTGAAGGTCTTGGCCAACCATGGAGCTGCCAACAACGGCTGAAATATAAGTTAGCCCAAAAAATAGTTCCTCTTTGAAACTAAGTGTTCCACTTCATCCGCTGAAGTCGAACAGCATTCAATATTGCCAATAAGGCAACCCCCACATCAGCAAAAACTGCTTCCCACATCGTGGCTAGGCCTCCCGCTCCAAGGATGAGCACAAATGCCTTCACGCCAAAAGCGAGCCCAATATTTTGCCAAACTATCTTTCGGGTGGAGCGTCCTATTTTAATGGCCCGTGCCATCTTGCTCGGTTGGTCGGTCTGAATGATGACATCTGCTGTTTCAATGGCCACATCACTACCCAAGCCTCCCATGGCAATGCCCACATCGCTGATGGCCAGAACGGGCGCATCATTAATGCCATCGCCCATAAAGGCCACTTTGGTGTCTGATTGTTTTTTGAGTTCTTCGACTTCGCCGAGCTTATCTTCTGGTAATAGGCCGCCCTTTGCCCAATCAAAGTTTAACTTTTTCGAGACTTGTTGCGTTATGGAATCTTTGTCACCCGAAAGCATTATGATTTTCGAAATCCCGGCATCCCTGATTTGTTGGATGGCTTGATGGGCATCTTCCTTGAGTTCATCTGCAATGGTAACATAGCCTGCAAATTTTTCATCAATGGCCAACATTACAATAGAATCTACAATATCATCGGTTTCTGAAGGTACATCAATGTTGTTTGAGGCCATTAGGGCTTTATTGCCCACCAGCACTGTTTTCCCATTGACCGTTCCCCTTAATCCCTTTCCTGCAACTTCCGATACATCGGTTACCTTTATATCCGTGCCTTCGGCTTTGTATTCCAAAATTGCTTTTGCTATGGGATGGGTAGATTGTTCCTCCATGGCCATCAGGTATTTCATAAACTTGGCTTCCTCAAATTGGGCGGTCTTGATCTCCTTGATTTTAAAAACCCCTTTGGTAACGGTTCCCGTTTTGTCCATCACTACCGTGTTCACTTTGGTGATTGCTTCCAAAAAAGATGCACCTTTGAAAAGAATCCCATTTCGGGATGCCGCTCCCAGACCACCAAAATAGCCGAGCGGAATGGAAATGACCAAGGCACAGGGACAGGAAACCACAAGGAATATTAAAGCGCGATAAAGCCAATCCTTAAATACATAGTCATTTAGAAAAAAGTAGGGCAAGAACGTTAATCCAATGGCAAGGAAAACCACAATGGGCGTATATATTCTTGCAAATCTTCTAATGAACAGTTCTGTCTTTGATTTTCTGGCTGTGGCGTTTTGTACCATATCCAAGATTCGAGTGATGGAACTGTCCTTGAATTCTTTGGAGGTTTCTACATCGATAACACCCTCGAGATTAATACTTCCGGCATAGACTTTTTCGTCCCTATTTATCGTATCGGGCTTACTTTCGCCAGTAATTGCCGCCGTATTGAGGGAAGCTCTTTCGGATAAGAGAATACCGTCCAAGGGGATTTTCTCCCCCACACGTACTTGTATCCTTTCGCCAATCTCGACGGTTTCGGGATTTACGGTAACGAAATTCCCGTTACGAAGCACCAAAGCTTCGTCCGGTCGCGCATCCAAAAGGGCCTTAATATTTCCCTTTGCCCGATTGACTGCTGCATTTTGGAACAGTTCGCCCACGGCGTAAAACAACATTACCGCCACGCCCTCTGGGTATTCGCCTATGGCAAAGGCCCCTAAAGTGGCAATGGACATCAGGAAAAATTCAGTAAAGAAATCACCATGCTTTATACTGTTCCAACCTTCTTTGATGACAGGAAAACCAACAGGCAAATAGGCAAGGGTGTACCATGCGATCCTTATCCAGCCCTTGAAAAACGGGAAAGCATCAAAATAGTCCACTGCTATGCCGATGATGAGCATTACAAAACTGAAAATGGCCGGTAAATAGGTTTTGAATTTAGATACACCTTCAGGACCACCATGGTTATGGCCACTTTCGTGTCCGTTTTCGCCCTGGCGTTCCTTTGAACCTAGATCACGTAGTTTTACTTTTTTCTTTTTCATAGACGGTAAGGTCGTAATTAGTTTCGTGCAACGGAAGTGCAATTATTGCCCGCTGCATTTGTCGCAAATTCCCTTAATGACCAAATTGGCATTTTCTGCCACATACCCATCAGGTAGATTGATATGGGGAATCTTATGCTCAGTGAGACAGACCGTTTCATCACAGTTATCGCAATGAAAGTGCAGGTGCAGATCTTGTTCCATTTCACAATTGCAACCTGGTTCGCACAGGGCATACTTTGAAATATTGGTGCCATCATCTATTTGGTGCACAATTCGTTTTTCCTCAAAGGTCTTCAGGGTCCGGTACAATGTGGTTCTGTCCGCTTTTGAGAAAGCGTTCTCCATATCGGTCAGGGCAATGGCCACTTCCTTTTCAGCCAAATATTTATAGATCAAAATACGCATCGCCGTTGGGCGTACACCTTTGTTTTCCAATGTTTTTTCAATTTCTGTCATCATATTGTAATTTTATCAATGGCTATGTCCCGCATCCCCTTTTTTCATTTGGGCCATTAAATAGTAGGCATTGTTGTATGCAAATGTAGTATATGGCCCAACGGAATCTACAAAATCGATGGCGACCCAATCCCCGTCATTTGGGCCTGTGTTAATTTCGACAGGTTTGAAGCTCCAGTCATTGCCTTCACGCTCCGCTTTAAAAATATACTTCTTTCCTTCGTTTGAACTTATTGCACTTTCAGGCACCGCAACGGTCTCGGATTTTTGGATTTCAATCCGTCCTTCAACATACATCCCTGGAATCAGCTGCCCTTCCTTGTTCTCGATTTCAGCATGGACGTGTATCGCTTTGGGATTTTGCTCGAAAGTTTTCCCTACGGAATAAATTTTCGCAGTAAGTTCCTTTCCGGGAATGGATTGCACATTGAAGGATACTTGCTGGCCTACCTTTACTTTGTACACATCCTTTTCAAACACCATTAAATCGGCATGGACGTGATGGGTGTCAACGATTTCAAATAGGTCGGTCTGCGGTTCTACGTACTGTCCGGTTTTGACCGCTACTTTTTGGACAAATCCCTCAATGGGACTTCGCAATGCCACCCGTTGGTAAATCGTACCGTTTCTGACCCCGGATGCACTAATGTTCAATTGTTCCAACTGTGCTTCCAATCCTTTTGCCAGGCTTTGGGAGGCCCGGTATTCCGCTTCGGCCTTTTGAAAGTTGGCCCCGCTGCCCACCCCGGCATCATACAGGGTTTTTTGTCTTTCAAATTCCTTCTTAAGAAACTGGCTGTTACTGTAGGCGTTCAGGAAATCGGTCTGTTTCTGGATGATATTGGGGTGGGACAGATAGGCAACCGTTTGACCTTTGCTTACTTTGTCGCCTTCAATGACCTCTATGGACACCACATTGGCACCCACGACCGTAGTAATGGTCGCTTCGTTCTGTGGTGGGACCTCCAGTTGGCCATTGGCCTCCACATATTGCTTCATAACACGTGGGGCAACGGTATCGATTTTCATGTTAAGGTTGCGGAATTGCGTTTCCGTTAGCATGGCTTCCTTGACTTCACCTTCTTTGTGCATTTCACCCACTTCAGGATTTTTTTGCTTTGCTTCCTCAGTATCGGCTTTGGAATTCCCACAGGAAGTAAGAACCAAGAGCATCGTCACGAGCCCGATAACGCTATATTTAAAAAGATTGTTCATTTGTCTATTGTTTAAAATATTGTAATTCAAATACTGATTCTAGATAGTTGTCAAGAGCGTCAAGTGCATCCGTTTCCGTGTTTATGGCATCCCGAATAATCTGTGTGAACGCTGCATAGTCCACCGCACCCTCCGCGTAGGCCAACAACGCTCCCTTGCGCTGCTCTTGGGCAAGCGGCAAGGCCTTGTCCCTATAAAATTGCCACGATGCGCTCCATTTCCGATAGGCTTGCACCGCCTGCCGATATTCGGATTGCAGCTGGCGTTTGGTATAATCCGCATTGGTCTTTGCGATTTCACTTTCAATTTTGGCGGCCTTGGCTTGACTACGCTGTCCACCTGAAAACAAAGGAACCGAAATGCCGGCTTGATAGGTGTAGAACCCGCTATTGCCATTGACCTGTTGCAGTCCGCCCTGAAGGTTGAACTTAGGCAGCAAGTCAGCCCGTGCCGCATCGTATGTCGCCTCGGCCTCCTCGATGCGCCTTTGTGAAAGTTCCAGCGCTGGGTGTTTTCCCAAATCCCCGTCCCATCCTAAAACCGTTACCGCACTTTCATCAAGTTTTTCTGGAACGGAATAGTAGATGTCCGAAAACAACCAAAGATTGAGCTTTTGTAGGGCAATGGCATAATCACTTTCGGCCTGTTGCAGTTGATTGTTGATTTGTAAGGCCTGATTTGTGGCCGATGAATATTCCAGCCGGGAAATGGCCTCTACCTTGAAGTTGAGTTCTATTGCTTTTTTAAACTGTGAATAAATGGAATCCAGTTCACGGTACAGTTCAAATTTCTGTCGTTGTCGATAGGCTTCTGACCAAGCCTTTTTGACCTCCTGTTCCACTTGCAGTTCGGAAAGGTCAAGAGCTGTCTCGGCCAAAGCGATGCGTTGTCTCTGCAAACGCCTTTTTGCACGGATGCTTAAAAGGTCGATATTCTGTTGTCCAACCCCAACCAAGGTATAAATTCCTTGTCCGTCCACAATTTCTTCGCCACCTGTGAAGACCTGGGTATTGCCAAGGTCGTAAGCCATACCTTTTAGGGCGGTTTGTTTTTGGACCTCCCATTGTTTCGCTTTCAACAGCGGGTAGTTTTTCTTGGAAACTTCCACCGCCTCTTCCAATGAAATAGCGGGCAGTGAATCTTTAGGCTGGATCTGCCGTGCATTTTCAAAACCTTCTTGCGCATGCATTTTGGCAGGCAGTGCGGTGGCGAACAAAAGAAGGACCATGACCACAGGGGTAACCCATTTCGGGTCGGGTTTACTCATCCGTTCCGAACGTCCCTCGACCCATTGGTAAAAGATGGGTAGGATAAAGAGGGTCAAGAGGGTCGAAGTTATCAAGCCACCAATGACCACGGTGGCCAAAGGTCGCTGTACCTCTGCCCCGGCCGAAGCCGAAACGGCCATGGGAAGAAACCCTAAAATATCCGTAAAGGCCGTGAGCATAATGGGACGAATCCGTCTTTTGGTGCCTTCTATAATTCTACCTTTAAGATTGGTCACGCCTTCTTCCTTCAGTTCATTGAGACCACTTATCATGACGAGTCCGTTCAGAACGGCCACGCCAAAAAGCACGATAAAGCCGACCCCCGCGGAAATACTAAAGGGCATATCCCTTAACCAGAGGGCGAACACACCGCCAATGGTGGCCATCGGGATGGCGAGGTAGATCATCAAGGTCTGTGGAAAGGACTTTAGCGCAAAATAAATCAATATGAAAATCAGGAACAAGGCAATAGGGACCACAGTTTGCAATCTATTGCTGGCGCGTTCCAGATTTTCGAAAGCTCCACCATACCGAATGTAATATCCTGTGGGCAGGTCAAACTGAGCATCCAATTTTTCTTGGATATCCTCTACAACGGATTTTACGTCACGGTCGCGAATATTGATGCCCACATAGGTCCGCCTATTGGTATTGTCACGGCTTATCTGCATCGGGCCGGGTTCATAACTTACCTCGGCAATTTCCCGTAATGGGATTTGCGAACCATTGGGCAGGTTGATGAACAAGTTCTGGATATCCTCGATGCTTTGTCGGTTTTCCTTTAGAAGTCTTACGACCAGGTCAAACCGTTTTTCACCCTCGAAGATTACGCCCGCCTTTCCTCCTGCAAAGGCGGACTGTACCACTTTATTGAGCTGTTCGATCTTTAGACCGTACTGTGCCAATTTATTGCGGTTGTAGTCAATGGTGATTTGTGGCAGGCCGTCCGTGGCCTCAACTTTCATATCCGCCACACCGGGAACGGTGGCAATGATTTCCCCCATTTCCTCGGCCTTGCTTGCCAATATGCCGAGGTCTTCCCCGAACAATTTAATGGCCACATCCTCACGAACACCCGTAAGTAGTTCGTTGAAGCGCATTTCGATAGGTTGGGTAAACTCAAAATTCACGCCGGGAACGATACTGATGGCCTCCTTCATTTTTTCCACGAGTTCATCCTTGCTTTCTGCAGATGTCCATTCATCAGTTGGTTTGAGGATAACGAAGACATCGGCAATATCCATGGGCATCGGGTCCGTTGGTACATCGGCGACACCGATACGGCTGAGAACGGTTTCAACTTCGGGAAATTCGGCCTTCACGATACGTTCAATAATTGTCGTGGTTTCGATGGTTTCCGACAGGGAACTGCCGGGTTTCAAGATCGCATGAAAGGCAATATCACCTTCGTCCAATTGCGGGATAAACTCACCGCCCATTCTCGTAAAGGCGAAAATGGCAATGGCAAAAAGACCAAGGGCAATGCTTACGACCACTTTGGCCTTGGAAAGTGATTTGGTCAACAACGGTTCATATTTCCGCTCAATCCAATGCACGAACCTATCGCCATAGGATTGTTTTTTGGATTTTGGCGGCCGTAGGAACAATGCCGAAACCATGGGTACATAGGTAAGACACAATAACATGGCCCCGATCATCGCGAAAATGAAGGTGAGGGCCATGGGCTGGAACATTTTCCCTTCGACACCCTCCAAGGCCAAAATGGGCAGGAACACGATCAGAATGATCAGCTGGCCAAAGAAAGCGGCGTTCATCATTTTTTTGGAGGCCTTAGCGGCGATGTCATCCCGTGTTTCTGCACTAACGCCATTCTTTTTGACCACATAGGAGTACATTAAAAAAACGGTGCCCTCTACGATGATCACCGCACCATCCACAATGATTCCAAAATCGATTGCCCCCAAGCTCATCAAGTTTGCCCATACGTCAAAAACATTCATCAGAATAAAGGCAAACAATAGGGATAAGGGTATGGTCGAAGCCACAATGAGTCCGCCACGCCAATTTCCCAACAACAAGACCAACACGAAGATCACGATAAGCCCACCTTCCAAAAGGTTCCCCGTTACCGTGCCTGTTGTCTCGGCGATCAATTCGCTGCGGTCCAGGAAAGGTTTGATGGACACTCCTTCAGGAAGGGACCGTTGTATCTGTTCCACACGTCGGGTCACGTTTTCGATCACCTCGTTGGAATTTGCCCCTTTGAGCATCAAGATCATTCCGCCCACGGCTTCGCCCTTTCCATCTTTGGTAAGCGCACCATAGCGTACCGCACTTCCCATGCTTACCTTACCTATATCCTTCACTTTGATGGGAATGCCATTAACGGCCTTGACCACCATATTTTCAATATCCGATATGGTCCTGGCCAGCCCTTCACCACGAATGAAGTTGGCTTGGTGGTTACGCTCGATGTAGGCCCCACCTGTATTCTGGTTGTTCTTTTCAAGGGCCGAGAACACTTCTGTAATGGTTATACCAATGGCGCGAAGTTCGTCCGGGTCAACCGCCACTTCGTATTGCTTTTTGTTTCCGCCAAAGGCGTTTACCTCCACCACGCCGGGCACCATGGCCATCTGTCTCCGTACAATCCAGTCCTGGATCGTACGCAGTTCGGTTGCCGAATATTCACCTTGATGTTCATCATCTACTTCAAGGGTATATTGATAGATTTCGCCCAATCCCGTTGAAATTGGACCCATAACGGGTTTGCCAAAACCCGAAGGGATCTGTTCTTGAACCTCGGGCAGTTTTTCAGCTACAAGTTGTCTCGGCAGATAAGTGCCCACCTCGTCATCAAATACAATGGTCACTACAGAAAGACCAAATCGGGAAACAGAGCGGATTTCCTTGACATTGGGTAGGTTGCTCATCGCAACTTCCACGGGATAGGTCACGAATTGCTCAATATCCTCTGTTCCCAGATTAGGTGATTGAGTGATGACCTGCACTTGATTATTGGTGATATCCGGTACGGCATCGATGGGAACTTGGGTCATGCTATAAACGCCCGCACCAATCAATGCGAGGGTCAGCAGACCAATAATAAATTTATTATTGATTGAAAAATCAATGATTCTGTTGATCATGGACAAGGGTATTGATTCAGTTTATATTCTTACTGGGCGCATTGATGAAAAGCAACGCACGATATTGACGTAACCATGAAAAAGTCACGTCAAAACAGGATAGTTTATCCTATAAAAACTGGATCATGCCCGAGGGGGCTGTAAAAGAGAAGGTGGAATATCCTTGCCGAGGTCATCAAAATGGGCAAAGAATTCGTCTGGGATTTCTGGCTGGTACGGTTCAAATGCGACAAGCCCAAAATCTATGGTGTGAACGTGGCAACAATGACATTGACAGAAAGGCGAGCAAAGTTCACAATCGTCACCTTGGTCGCCGTCAGAATCGACTACCGAAACAGTTTGGCAATCGTCAGAGGCATTCCCTGAATCACTACAAGGCACCACGTTGAGCGCCAAGAAGTATATTGTTAATATGATTGTCAAAAATTTCACGGGGCAAAGATAAAAAAATCCAAGTGCAACTCTATTGCAAAGAATGGTTCTTAAAAGGAACTCTTTTTGGACCAATAAAAAGTAGTTCCAAACTTCATTATTGGAGTTTTCCCCCTAAAATATCAGGTCATTACTAGAGTATGAAAAAAGTGACAACGGCAACGGCTTTATGCCGTCCCTTGTCCGAGAAATATTTTCCGGGTTTATCTTTGGGCAGTATTGATCGGAATAGGTTCTACACGCCTTTTATTTGGCCATCAGTGCACCTGTACCTACCTGCCTTGGGTCAGGTTTCAAGGGTTGTTTGATGGTCGAGATCACCTCCAGACTGAAATGCCCGAACTCTTCGGTCACCGTTCCATGGCATAGATAGGTCCCCTTTCCATGAATGGGTGTGGATGCCATTGTTTGGGGAAAGTGGACACAGTCAAAAAAATGCCCTTCCAGATCGAGCATGGTGGTAAAGCGCATCGTGTCCCCTTTGGATGTGGTGTTCAGTCGGGTATGCACTAGGGAACCATAGATCCATATCCTTTGGTTGACATGGGCCTCAAAATCACCGGCGGTCAATCGGCTCCTTACCTTGCCGTCCATCAATTCATAATACCCACATAGCGGAAATCCCAAGAGTTCTATTTGGTCATAGGCATCCTCAATAGGATGGGAAGGTAAGTTTGGTAATGTAAAATGCCGGTGGTTGGGTTTAAAGAGCAATTTCTGGACCGTATCCTTTCGATGGGCCCTGGTCTTGAACACGGCCTGCCAAAGCACTTGTTTCTTGGGTACCCCAAACACACGAAAGGCATCGATACGTACCAAGATGGTCAACTGTTCGATGGCAATCGGGACACGGTCGATAAAATCATCAAAATCCCGGAACTTCCCATGGAGCTGCCTTTCGTTCAGGATGCGTTGGATGACCAAACGTTCCAAACTCCGAAGCTGCCCCAGCCCCAAATAGATGTGCTTCCCATAGATGACATTGACATGATCACTGCGGTTGATACAGGGCGGATGGATAATTCCTCCCCACATCTTAGCCTCATGGACATAGAGCTCTGTATCATAGAACCCTCCCCCATTGTTGAGCACGGCTACCATAAATTCCAGGGGAAAGTAGCATTTCAGATACAGGCTCTGGTAGCTCTCCACCGCATAGGAAGCGGAATGTCCCTTGGCAAAGGCATAGCCCGCAAAACTCTCGATCTGTTCCCAGACCATTTGGGTCAAGGCAGCATCGTGCCCCCTTTGTTTGCAGTTTTCAAAAAACTTGAGTTTCACTGCTTGGAATTCCTCCCGGGAACGGAACTTTCCGCTCATCCCCCGTCGCAACACATCGGCCTCCCCTAGGTCGAGTCCTGCAAAGAGATGGGCCACCTTGAGCACATCCTCTTGATAGACCATGATCCCATGGGTCTCCGGCATGATCTCCAACAGGATGGGATTGGCCTCCTTGCGGCGTTCCGGTTCCCGCTCCCTGCGGATATATTCATCCTTCATCCCCGAGGAGGATACCCCTGGACGGATCACGGAGCTGGCCGCCACCAGTCCCAAGTAGTCATGGGTCCGTAGCTTTTTCATCAGCCCCCGCATGGCTGGGGATTCCACATAATAGGCCCCTATCGCCCTTCCTTGGCTCAACAGCCGATTGATATTGGCATCCTGTTTCATGGCCTCCACGCTCTTGATGTCCCAAAGCATGGCATCGGGTCGGTTGTCCTTGATCACCTCAACCGCCTCCTTGATCTTGGCCAATCCCCGTTGCCCAAGGATATCGAACTTGAACAGGCCTACATCCTCGGCAATGATCATATCGAACTGCACCGTCGGAAACCCTTTGGGCGGCAGGGTCGTGGCCGAATAGTAATGCTCGGAACGGTCCAGAATCAAGATCCCCGAGGAATGCACACTGATGTAATTGGGCATCCCATGGATATAGGTGGCGTATTTCAGCACCAATCGGGCCAGTTCGTCCAAGCTTCCTTGCTCATACCGACCTGCACTGAGCTTATCGATTTCCTCGGTGGGCAGACCGAACACCTTGCCCAGTTCCCGAACAGCGGCCCGGTATTTAAAGGTGTTGTAGGTTCCCAATAGGGCCACATGCTCGAAACGTTCAAAAATATAGGCCGTGACATCGTCCCGGTCCCAGGTGGAAAAATCAATGTCAAAATCCGGAGGGGAGGCCCTAAAGGGATTGATGAACCGTTCAAAATACAGGTCCAGTTCAATGGGATCCACATCGGTGATCCCAATTAGGTAGGCCACCAGACTGTTGGCCCCACTCCCCCTGCCCACATAGGGATACCCTTTGGACTTGGCATAGGAGACGATATCATGGTTGATCAAAAAATAGGACACGAAGTCCAGTTCCTGAATGGTACGCAGTTCCCGGAACATCCGCTCCTTGACCTTTTCCGTGGGATGGGCATAGCGTCGAGGCAGCCCATCCAATGCCAGTTCCCGCAACCGCTCCACATCCAAGGCCTTGGACGCCAAAAAACGGGACTGGTTCTGGGAAACCCGCTCACTTCCAAACCCAAAGGCAATGGTACAGGAGTCCATCAACCGCTGCGTATTCTCCCAGATATGCGGAAAATCAACCAAGGCTTTTTTTAGTTCCTCCATGGACCGAAGGGTATCAGAGGGTCTGGCCTCCTCGGACTGGGGAAGTTTACTCAACAGTGTGTTCAATCCTATGGCCCGAAGCAACCGATGGGTATTGAAATCCTTTTTGTTACGAAAGCTCACGGGCTGTAACAACACCAATCTATCGGTATAATCCCGGTACCGGGAGAACCGTAATTTCCGGAGCTCTTCGACGGATACCCCAATGTACTCATAAGCTCGGAAGTCTGTCCGTTCCTCCTCCTGGATCTTCTCGAAGGGATAGATGACATGGACATGTTCGAATATTGGAGCCACGGAGGGAATGGATGTTCCCTTATGCAAATGTTCGGATAGAAAGGCATTGATCTCCCGAAACCCTTCATTGTTTTGTGCCAGGCCCACAAACTCCTGTACGTTCCCGTTCCGAAAATCGATGCCCAGAATGGGACGTATTCCCTGCTCATGGGCCAGTCGCACAAAGTTCATCCCTGCCGAACTGTTGTTGATATCGGTCAGGGCCAAGGTTTCCACCCCATGGGAACAGGCCAACTCCAAGAGCTCCGTTTCGGAAAGCACCCCGTAGTTCAAGGAATAATAGGTATGGCAGTTCAAGTACATGCTATTGTTGTCTATGGGCCAATAAGATGGGTGGTTGTCCGTCAAAGGGGTTTCCGCCTCTTCCTATACTATGGGCCCCCATGGCCGAGGCCCGCATCAAACTGGATTCCCCAAATCGATTCCGTACACGATCCATGGCCTGATAGAGGTTGAGCAGTTTTTCGTCATCCGCGAACAGGTCGATCTGGTAATGCCCCCCTACGATATGACTGTAGTTGACACCCACGAGTCGGATGAGCATCCTTCGGTCATAAAGGGAGGTAAAGAGTTCCTTCACCAAGGGTACCAACACATGGTCCGCAGAAGTATAGGGAACCCGTTTCTGCTTGGTGTAGGTCTTGAAATCACTGTACCGGATCTTCACACTCACACAGCCCGTCATCTTATTGGCCCTTCGGAGTTGGTAGGCCAGGTTCTCGGCCATGGCGAACAAGGTGGTCTCCAGTTTGACCATATCGGTGGTATCCTTTCCATAGGTACGTTCCGTAGAAATGGACTTCCGTTCATGAAACGGGAGCAAGGGGGAATTGTCCAGCCCCTGGGCCCGCATCCAGATGGTCCGTCCATGCAACCCAAAGGCGCTTTCCAGCATCTCCAAGGGCAGTTGCTGTACGGTCTGTATGGTAGTCACCCCCATATTGGACAAAAGCCCATAGGTTTTCTCCCCCACGGAGGGCAGTTTACGAATGTGTAAAGGCGCCAGGAACTCTTTCTCCAGTCCAAGATCGATCTTCATCTGGTTGTTGGGCTTGGCCTCCCCGGTGGCCACTTTGGAGACCACCTTGTTCTGGGAGAGTCCAAAGGAAATAGGCAATCCCGTTTCCCTCAAGATCCGTTGTCGAATTTCCGAGGCGTATTTGTAACAGCCAAAGAAACGGTCCATCCCGGAAAGGTCGGCATAGAACTCGTCCACACTGGCCTTTTCAAAGACCGGGACACTCTCCTTGATAATCTCGGTCACATTGTCCGAGAACTTCATATAGGTCCCTGCATTGCCCTTAATCACAGTGGCCTCCGGACACAACCTCCGGGCCACTTTCATGGGCATCCCTGAATGCACCCCAAAACGCCGGGTCTCATAGCTACAGGCCGCGACCACCCCTCTGTCCCCCAACCCACCGACCAAGAGGGGCCGCTTCATCAGACGGCTGTCCAGTAGTCGTTCACAGGAGACGAAGAAGGTATCCAGATCGATATGGAGAATGGTGGGTTTCATAAAATGTTGGATTTATTCCTATAATTTGGAAAATATCCAAATGTACGGAAAGAAACAACCCGTTTCAAAACTTTAACAATTTTGCCTATCTTAATACGGCATAATTCAACCTCAACATGTGTTACTCGACCAGACAGACCCGGGAACGGAAGGAGCTGGAAAAACTCCTTTCTGTCAAGGCCATGTACGGTGACCTGGACACCGACCTGGAACTCATTTATTTCCACGCCAACGGCTGGAGCCATCCTGTGATGTGGACTTTGGGCCAGGAAGAGCCCTACAATATGCTCCCTGCGATGTGGGGCATCATGCCCCCAAAGGAAAAGCAGGAAAATTACACGGAGTATTTCAAGAACCCAAAAACCTTTGGGGGACTGAATGCCAAATCCGAAAAGCTCTTTGACCACTTCGTGTACCGGTACTGTTGGGAGCACCAACGCTGTATCATTCCCGTGGACGGATTCTTCGAACCACACAATACGAAAGTGAAAGTCAAGGGAAAGGATTTTAAAGTTCCGTTTTATTTCCATAGAAAGAACGGCGACCCCATATACCTAGCGGGCATCTATACCAACACGGCCGATGGACGGAGGATCTTTGCCGTACTCACCAAGGACGCCACCCCCATGTTCGAGGAAATCCACAATGAAAAGAAAAGGCGACCCGTCATCATTGATGATGAAAACTTGGATGCTTGGTTACATAACGGCAACAATAAATCAGATGTTCAAGATCTTATCGATGACGATCTATGGGAAGGTGATCTGGAAGCCTATCCCGTCACCAAGGACCTCTATAGTAGAAGTGTGGATTCCAACTATCCGGGCATCATTGAAAAAGTGGACTACGAAGAGGTGTCCATACCCTATTGACCTTTCCTTTTGACCATGTTCATGGGTACGGACAGGGAATATCCCCCATTAAGGGTTCGCTAGCCCCGGAAGTGCAAGATCTTCAACGGTCAACCCAGACAGATGTACTTATATTTCATGAAAAATATATAAAAATCATCGTTTTTCACGCCAAGTAATTGTTTTTCATGGTATATTTGTCATTATATTTCACGTCATCATATGAAAAATAATGATTTTTCACAGAAAATAACGGTTTTTCATGGCCGCACCTTACCTGAGGAAGGTTTCTTGGTAGGTCAGTCCCTTTTGATTGCCACAATGGAGAATCAATTTGATGTAGCGGTTCCCCTGCCTGATATATTGGCCATGGCAACGGAGAAGCACCAACGCTACGATACGGACCAATGGCAAGTGTTCACCATAAGGCACAAACCCAAGGACGACCTGAAAAGCCATTTGGTCTTTGCCCTTAAATACGAGCCCTTGGACCTATATCTCCTCAAAAGGTTTTTCGAGTTGACCGGGGATGCCATCATACACCAAATGTTGGAAGAGGAGCCCACGGGGCAATACACTAGAAGGGCGTGGTTTCTATACGAATGGCTGACCGGAATAACCCTTGACGTACCGAACCTGAACAAGGGCACTTATGTAACGGTGGTGGACCCCAACCTACAATATACGGCCGAGCCCGAGAATTCCACACGGCATCGCGTCAAGAACAACCTGCCCGGGGTCCCGGGGTACTGCCCGATGATCCGACGGACGGCAAAACTGGATGGGTATATTGCCAAGGACCTATCTGAAACCATCGAAAAGGGATTGGGCAAACGGGACAAGGATCTTATTCGAAGGACCGCTGCTTTTTTATTGTTGAAGGACTCGAAGGCATCCTTTGCCATAGAAGGGGAACATCCCCCGAGCATGCGGGCAAGGAATTGGGGAAAAGCCATAGGCCAATCGGGCAAGTCCCCTTTGGGCATACAGGAGATCGAACGGTTACAGCATATTGTCATCGGCAACAAAAAACTGAGGCATATGGGCATCAGGACCGGGGAAGGCTTTATTGGGGAGCACGATAGGGAGACCCTCTCCCCCTTGCCCGACCACATCTCTGCCAAGGCCAAGGACCTTCCTCTTTTGATGCAAGGGTTGTTCGGCACGAACGAGCTGTTGCAGAAGTCTCGGTACAATCCTGTATTGGCCGCGGCCACCATCGCATTTGGCTTTGTTTTTATCCATCCCCTATCCGATGGCAACGGGAGGATACATCGCTATATCATCCACCATTTGCTTACCCGGATGGGGTATACCAAGAGAGGTATGATATTCCCCATATCCTCTGCCATTCTGGAACGGATTGATGAATATCAGGATATTCTGGAGCATTTTTCCTCGCCAAGGGTCGATTTGATCGAATGGGAGGAAACACAAGACCATAACATCGATATCCTGAACGAAACCATTGATCTATACCGGTACTTTGATTTGACCAAACAAGCGGAATTCCTGTATACCTGTGTGGAAGAGACCATTGAAAGGATCATACCGGAAGAATTGGACTATTTGGAAAAATACGATCGGATGACAAACCTTATCAATGCCCGTGTGACCTTACCGGATACCAAAGTCGATCTTTTGATCAAGTTTCTGAACCAGAATGAAGGTATATTGTCCAAAAAAAGAAGGGAAAAGGAATTTGCGGAATTGACAGATGCTGAAATCCAGGAAATTGAAGATTCATTCCAAAGTATTTTCCAAGGTTGATGGGTAACCTGACCCAGTTTGGGTTCCCTAACTATTCAAATCCCTATCTGTGGTAGGACACCGGCATGGTTCGACCAAAATAAAAAGGGTTCGCTTTCCCGAACCCTTCTTTTGTACCATTTGGAAGCCCTATCCCTCCAATATTTTGGCCTGCCGTTCTAAACTGGCCACCCTTTCCTTGATCCGTTCCTCCCGTTTTTGACGCTTTTCAGTATAGGATTTTTCGATTCCCAAAATCTTCTCCTTGTAAAAGGATTGCATTGCCACATAAAAGGATCGGTTGGTCAAATCATTGGAGTGGTTGCTTTCCCCAAGGTGTACCTGTCGGGTCAACAGGAACCGGAGCAGTTTATACAAGGTCTCCTTTTTGAAACCCTGTTTGAACCGGGCCACCCGTTCCCCATCGGATAACTTGGAATCCTCGCCGAAGAATTCCCCAAAATGTTCCCTTTGGCTATAATACCCGATGTTGTTCTCGAACAGGGAAATGGCAATGGCCACCATTTCATCCGTGGACAAAGGCTTTTTCAGGTTGATATAATCGGTCTCACGTATCATGTCCACGACTTCCTTGAACTGGTTGTTGTTCTCGATCTGTTTTTTCCGCAATTCCCGTGTATTGATCTTGATGATCTGCTCCTCCGGGGTACACTCGGACATTTTGCGTTGCTCCAAGGCCTTGGTACCTGAACTTCCACTATGGGTTTCTTCCCTGACCTTCACAAATACCGGCCGGGTCAAATAGGTGTCCGTTTCCAGCAGGATACCCTTTTCAAATCCAAGGTCCACGGCCTTGTCCCATGCCTCCTTTTCCTCCGTGAAGGATTCCAGGGCCTCTTTCAGGAATTCACCCAACTCTTCCTCGGTATATTCATAGTGTCGGTGCTCCTCCCTAATGTGATTCATGGTAGGTTCTATGGGCTCCTTTAAAATGTCCAGCCCATTGGTCAAATGCACCGCTAGGCCCTCCTTTTCCATTTGGGCCATGACCCATTGGTTGCGTTCCTCGTCCACCCGGTATTTGTTGATGTTGGGCACCAGTTTCAATCCTTCCTTTTTCACGCTTTTCAATAGCTGCATAAAGGTCTTGGTCTTTTTGTTCTCAAAACAGGAGGTCCGGGTACAGACCATCTTCCCATCACCGAACAAATTGCCCTGATTGGCAGCATTGAAGGGACAGGTATGGCAAGCCCCGGCTTTGGGAAGCAACGTCTTATCCGACAACCCAAAAGGGGCTTTGGACAGATCGAAGGTGCGGCTTTCGATCATCCGTTTGATCCGATGTTCCTGGAATTCGTCTTCTAGGCTTTCCAACAGCATCAGTTGTTCTCCGGGTTCAAAAAGGGCCACGGCCACCCCTAGGGAGAGGGTCATTTCCCCACTGCGGATAAAGGCCTTGAATCCCTCGATCAATCCTGCCAACTTGATGCGTTGCCGGATATAGTTCTCAGATCGGCCCAGACGTTTTGCAATCTCCCCGGGTTCGTAACGATCCAACAAAAATTGGATGGCCTCGGCCTCCTCCGTGGGTTCCACATCCTTGCGCTGTAGGTTCTCGATGATCTGGACCTCCAGAATCTCAGTGTCCCTATAGTCCCTTACCATGGCAGGGA
Organism: Flagellimonas alvinocaridis; assembly: GCF_004916895.1. Lineage (GTDB taxonomy): Bacteria > Bacteroidota > Bacteroidia > Flavobacteriales > Flavobacteriaceae > Flagellimonas > Flagellimonas alvinocaridis. The sequence continues at coordinate 463,917 of NZ_SNTZ01000002.1, read as the reverse complement.
TAGTGGTCAATCCTGCCAATTTACTGGCACGATACCTTCGCTCACCCATGACGATGATAAAACCTTCGTCGGATTTTCGTACGGTGATCGGCTGCAGCACCCCATGTTCGGCAATGCTCTGTTCCAAATGATTGAGACTTTGCTCATCAAAGGTTTTTCGGGGTTGGTCTGGGTCCGGGAAAACCGAATCGATTCCCAACAACTGGATCTGTGGAACGTTTTCCACCTTCTCCACAGTTTTGGTTTGTTCCGACTTTGAACCTTGGTTGTTACCTGCTTTACGTGTCGCTCTCTTCTTTGTTTGTGCTTCCATGATCTTTGGATTTTGGTTAAACAATATTTGAGCGGAAACCAAGCGGAAGACAAATTTTTGGAGTGGCAAGGAAACGGAATAAAAAGTGACAGGGGAACGGCTTTATGCCGTCCCTTGTCCGACAAACCATTTGCGGGCTTATCTTTCGAAAACTATTGGAAGATAAAAAAGAAATCTACCCCTCCAGAAGGCCCATAAGGGTATTATAGTTCCAAACCTTAGATGGATATCCCTTGTACGCATGTTTGAAACCGAAGGTTTTTCTTTGAAAACCCATAGAACCCTAAAAACCAAAGGCTACAATATCAATCAGGCACGAACCTAGGTTATGGGAAGCGTATCCGCCGTCCTAGTCCTGAAAATGACTTATTTGAGGGCGGGGCGGACAAACGAGGGGACGATACGGCATTGGGGTATTGAACGGTAATGAAATACTACTGGGAAGATTGCCAAATTCAAAAAATAGGTAAAACAAAAGCCCATCGTTTCCGATGAGCTTAATAAGGTCTTTTCTTGTATGAGGTAAATCTCATCTAACAGAACCTAAGGCGGTTCACCCAATCATTCATCAATGGCATCCGCAGTTGGAATCCGCGGTCACTTCTCCTTTTAAGTGTTTTAGAATGTAAGGGGACAAGGTTATTTCCCCATGGTCATTTTTGGGTTCAAAATAGCCTTTGAGCAATACCTCGATTAAGATTTCTTTATTGGGTTCTCCCATTGTAGCTCCATTCCAAACCCATTCCCTGGCTTCCGGACTGTCTTCCAAATGTTCAGGATGGAAATCGAGGTTGCCGACCCTTATGGTAGGGGAAGCAACAATATGGGCTTTTTCGGCTTCCTCTATCGTTTTAATCATGGTTGAACTGAACAAGATTTCGCAGTTCAAATGATCAAAGAGTTCTTGAACTTCTTGAATCGCCGATAGCAATACACCTTGAACAGAATCACAGGCTGAGCAAGTACCTTCCCCAGTTGTTGGCATTCCCACTTGAAAAAGGGTCACTCTCAATGCATTTTTTGTCTTTACTTCCATGTTCATACGTTTTTAAGATTAAAGTTTACCCCTAAGACATGGAAAATGGACAAAGGATGCAGGTTTATACAAAATTATGATAGGCAACAGGATTTTGTAATGGTAAATCTCCACATTTGGTTTTCAGAATATTCAACTTCACCACATTCATCAAACTTTGCCCTAACCTTTTTCCTTGCCCTTAAGATCCTTGACTTTGTTGCCGATAATGTCAAGCCCAGATGCGCGGCAATACTTTTCTGCGGAAGGCCTTCTATATCCGAAAGTCTCAAGGGAGTTGAATAGTCGATAGGGAGACCATTTATAAACTTATCGAGCCAAACAAAGACGTTTTCATCATATTCATCCGGAACAAACAGGTGCAACTGTTCCAGGTCAACAAGTGTGGTCTTTCTTGGCTTCTTGTAAAAGTCAAAAATTGTATGTTGTGCAATCCTGTATAACCAAGCCTTTATATATCTTACGTCATTTTTTTTCTCACAATATGTTATGACCTTGATAAGAATCGTTTGCATTATATCATCAACATCATGCTCATTGTAAACACGCTTGCCCACATAGTTCCTTAAATCAGTCCGAAGGTCTTCCCAAATATTGAATATATCACATTTCATAAGTATAGGTTGTTAAAAAAGGAGGTTGAACAAATAACCGGAAATGATCATTCCAATGGCAATAGTTGAAAAGAAGGCAATGATCAACTGCCTTTGCATCACTTTTTGGAGCAGCAGGCCTTCGGGGATGGAAAGTCCGATCGAACCCATCATAAAGGCCATGGCCGTCCCTAACGGAACCCCTTTGTCAACGAGCGAATCCAATATGGGCAGGATTCCAACCGCATCAATGTACAATGGAATCGATACCAATACGGCAATGGGAATCGCAAAAGGGTTGGATTTTGAAATATAGGTGCCAAAAAATGACTCGGGGACATAGCCGTGGATAAATGACCCTATTGCAATTCCTATAAAAATATAGGGGACAAGGTTTTTAAGGGTCCGAATGGCCTCCCGATGAATTCCAGGAAATCGTTTCAGCAAATTTCTGCTATCCTTTTCCCTCGAATGCGCTTTCCATTCATTGTCCTTGAGCCATTCTGCCACATATTTGGCCATACCCATCTTTTCCAGGATAATTCCACCGATCACCCCCAAGACGATTCCTGAAAGTAGGTACACTATTGTAACTTTCCAACCATAGCCCAACCAGAAAATGGCAATAGCGATTTCGTTCACCAAGGGTGAGGTTATGAGGAAGGAAAGTGAAATTCCCAGTGGGATCCTGACCTGCATCATTCCCACGAACAAAGGAATGGAAGAACACGAGCAAAAAGGTGTCAAGGCACCCAAAGAGGAGGCCACAACATTCCCAAGACCTGATTTTTTGTGTTTCTCCAAATAATCCCGGATTTTTTCCATGGGCAAATAGCTTGTTACCACTCCCATTACATAGGTCACCAGCACAACCAGAATGGAAATAGAGCCAAAGGCAATGATGAAATAGTGTAATGCTGAGCCGAATGTATCCGTATCAGGAATACCCAAAAGGACATGGACAACATAGTCTGCCAGTCGGGTAAGCAGTTTTGTAAAGATTTCCATCTTAAAAACGTTTTAAAGAATTGCTAATAACACCTTGTCGTTGCTGACTTTTTTATAGTCATAAACCTTCCCGTCAATGACCAATGCAGGAAAGGTAAGGACCCCGTAGGGCATGGTGTCCTTGAGGTCAGAAAACTCGGTGATGTTTACGTCCAGATGGTTTTCACTGGCAATTTTTTCGATTTGTGCCCTTATGGGGGATGCAGTGGCGCAGCAGGATGAATGTAAAATTTTGACTTCAGTACTCATAGTTCAGTAATTTTAAATAAACTTTACTATGTAGTCTAAAATGGCGTGTCAAAAGACACAATTCTCAATAAAAAAATGATTCTACCTATTTGTACTTTGTGGATGCCTGAAAATCAACCAAGTGGTTTATTAACGGGATACACGATTCCTTAACAGAGCAATTGACGAAGTTGCCATTGGCATCATATACGATATCACAGCATTCCACAAATAATTCCCTTAGCTTTGTTCTTGCCCTTTGCACCCGCATTTTTGCAGCCGAATACCCCAAGTTCAGCTTTTCAGCTACATCTTTTTGGGATAGTTTGTCGATGTCACTCCATTGTAAAGGCTCGGCATATTTTTTGGGAAGGAACTGGATCATGGGTATCATATGATCATACACGGATAGCTCCAGATTGGTTGGTTCAGTTGCCTCAAGTATCTTTACATCACTAAGTTCAACAATTGGGGCACTCTTTTTGAAATGGTCATAAATGGTATTTCTGGCAACTTGAAACAGCCAGGCCTTGATGTTTTCAATTTCCCTATTTTTTTGATAGGACTCGACCAGTTTCAGCATTACCTCTTGCACAATATCTTCCGCAATGGTTTCATCCCGAACCTTTTTTAAGGTAAAGTATTTTAAATAACTGTAGAAACTTTCGATCTGTTCATTAATATCGCAACATTTCTTTTTCATGGCTTTGCTTTTATGGCTTTCGGTTTAATGGTGTGCCAGCCTACACAGGATATGTATACAAAGAGGTTGGTGAAACTTTTATTTTTCACTCTTCCTATTTCCTTTGTCAATTAAGGATGAAGCTTTAGTAGTGGTAAAATTTCCCTGTAACTGACCATGGTTTTCAATTCCCTTAAATGCTGATCAAGGGTAGATTTACAATGGAAAATATTTCCACCAAGTTGCCTGTTATATTCTTGTACTTACATTGTTCCTTACAAAATTCATCACAGATTTGGATTGTCTTACAAGAAAATATTTAGACTAAGGCCTTAAAAAATAATCAATGGGCCTTTCTCAATGCTCCAGCGTAAGCGTTGGGCAATATGCTGCCCTCAACGGCTTTGGCCGCCTTTTCGACATCATATTCGAAGCGTACAAACTCCACATGGATGCTATTCTTGTCCGGCCTACGGAAGTTCCCATCCATGTTCAACAGCACATAGCATCCCCTATTGTCGCCATCCTTGGGCTTTCCGATGGATCCGATATTTATCGCATGGCGGTATATGGTGCCTCCATCATAATCCAAAAGGGCCTTGTGATAGGGTTGGTGTGTATGTCCAAAACAGAGGATATCGGCATTTGCATCCCGCAGGATGCGTACCAGGCTCTTCTCCTTCCGGTCCTCGAAAAGATACTCGTTGATTCGTCTTGGGCTTCCATGCACCAGGAGTAGGTTCACTGTTTCATCGTTCCTTTTGAACTCCACATTGATATGGGATGGAAGGTTTTTCAGGTAGGCCCTTTCATCATCCCCCATAATGGAGTTGGTATAGGATATGGAAATTGCCCCGTTCGCCTTTTCCTCATCGCTCTTGTAGGCACAGCCACAATCATCACTGTTGCGTCCGATGCCAAAATCATAGTTGCCCGCAATGGTGGGTATCCGGCGTTTTCTGATCTCATGGACCACCTCGTTGGGCCAGATGTTATAGCCCACAAGGTCCCCAAGGCAATAGATGGCGTCCGGCCTATGTTTTTCCACATCCACAAAAAAGGCCTCAAGGGCAGGAAGGTTGGCGTGGATGTCCGAGAAGAGTGCAATTTTCATCCTTATGCGGTTTGCGGTTTAAAATACTTTTTGCGCAACCAAAAGGCGACCCTTACCAACAGAATCAGGGCAGGAACTTCCACCAAGGGCCCGATGACCCCTGCAAAGGCCTGGCCGGAATCCAGTCCGAAGACGGCAATGGCCACGGCAATGGCGAGCTCAAAGTTGTTCCCGGCTGCTGTAAAGGCCACCGAAGCGGTCTTGTCATATTCGGCACCCATCGCCTTGGTGAAAAAGAACCCAATGATGAACATCAGGGTAAAGTACACCAAGAGGGGTATGGCGATCACCACCACGTCCATGGGAATCTCCACGATAAGTTCCCCTTTGAGGGAGAACATGATCACAATGGTGAACAACAGGGCGATCAAGGTCATGGGAGAAATGGCGGGAACAAACTTTTGGGCATACCACTGTTCCCCTTTGATCCGGACCAATATCGTTCGGCTAAGGATGCCCATAAGGAAGGGGATGCCCAAATAAATGGCCACACTCTCCGCTATGGTCCCTATGGAGATGTCCACAATGGCCCCTTCAAAGCCAAAATATGGGGGCAAAACGGTGATAAAGATCCACGCATAGAAACTGTAGGCAAACACTTGGAAGATACTGTTCAGGGCCACCAGTCCCGCACCATATTCCGCACTGCCCTCGGCCAGGTCATTCCAGACCAGCACCATGGCAATGCAACGGGCCAAACCTATCAATATCAATCCGACCATATACTCGGGATAGTCCCTCAAAAAGAGGATGGCCAGGACGAACATCAACACGGGGCCGATGATCCAGTTGAGCACCAGGGAAATGGTCAAGATCCTGGTGTTCTTGAACACCTTGGGCAACAGTTTATAATCCACTTTTGCCAAAGGTGGGTACATCATCAGGATGAGACCTATGGCAATGGGGATGTTAGTGGTGCCGCTGTTGAACGAATTGATGATGTCGGGGAAGGACGGGAAGAAGTAACCGATACCGACCCCTACCGCCATGGCGATAAAGATCCAAAGGGTAAGGTTCCTGTCCAAAAAGCTCAATTTTTTTACTGCCATGTGTTATGATTTGATCTGTGAAAATACATACCAAAGTTCCGTTGCTATCTGTATGCTCCTTTCAAGGTATTTCTCGGCCTGTTGCGGGGTATTGTCAAAGGCCTTGGGATCCTCAAAGGTGATGGGGATGCGCTTTTCCGCACCGGGCACAAAGGGACAGGCCTCATTGGCCGAATCACAGGTCATGATGGCCCCAAAGCCGGAACTGGGGTTGAAGGCATCGTCCATTTTCTTGGAGAACCCGATCACCGGATGGGCATTTTCCGCATATTTGATGGCATAGACAGGATTTTGTCCCTGTGAAAGCTGTTGGATCTGGAACCCTTGTTTCCCCAAGGTTTCCGCCACCATCGGGAACAGGGCCGTGGCTTCGGTCCCCCCCGAATAGCAAAATACGTTCTTGATGTTGAAATGGAAAGCCATGGCCTGTGCCCATATCTGTGACAGGTGGCTCCTCCTGGAATTGTGGGTGCAAATGAAATTCAGGCGTATTTCCTGATTTTCGGAAACTTTCGACTGTATGAACCCGGCAAGGGGATCAAGGATTTCCCTACGCTCCGGGGAAACGGCATCCAGTTTCAAGGTTGTGATGAATCCCGCTATTTCAGGGAACAGGCTAGTTGTGGTCGTAGTCATTATATAGAATTAAGATTTAGCAACAATTGCCGTCCGGGGAACAGCAGGGCTCACTTTTCAATTGGGACAGTCTTACCTTTGGTTTCTTTTCGGGGACCCCACACTGGTCCTTGGCAAGGCAGTCGGTCATCTTGGTGGTCAACAGAAAATGCCCTTCATCAAAGGCAAGGCCATATTTTCCGATAGTGGTGCCCTGGTATTCCACTTCGACTTCCAGTGAGTCCTCTATTTCCAATACCTTTTGGGACAGTTCGATGATATGAACCAACTTTTCGGGATGCAACCTGTGGTCATAGTCGTTGGCCTCCCACAGTTGGAAACTGACCACTTCCTCATGGCGCACGGTTCCCCCGCAGTCTATAAAGTGTTTGTGAATCTTCCCCACTTCGGTGACATGGAAATGTCCGGGGACCATTTCCCCGGTGGGCAATTGGAAGCCAAGGGTTTCCAATCGGGACAGTACTTCTTTTACTTCTGATAATTTCATGGATTGTTCATTTTAGCTTTGATAATAGCATCGACCTGGGTGGCGACATAGATCATTTCCCCCGCGATGACGGCCTTGTTTTCAAAAAGGACCTCTGCATTTCGGTCCGTCAGCCCATCCTGTACATATACCTTGACACTGCTGTCCTCGTCCAAATGTAAGGATTCGAGGGTCTTTCTGTTGATGGTCCAACTATCGGAGCCATAGCGGACCGAATACGTGAACAGGGATTCGCCCTGCGCATTGGAGACCCTGAACCCATCGTTCTTCAGCAGGGCCAGACCGGGAAGGGTCTCATTGGCGGTATCCAGACCAGCGGATTCCACCTTGAACCTGTCATATAATCCGTAGTACATAAGGCCCGTCCTGAGCCAGATCATGGCCAATTGGCCCATATCGTCATTGTCCTGGTCCACAAATACAACGGTATAAGGGGTCTCCCCCATATTGGACACCATTCTGGCGGCGAGTTGGTCCAAAAGCTGGATCTTTTCTTTGGATATCTGGGGAAAAACGGTCTTCAGTTCCTTTACGGAGCGTTGGATCTTTCCCCTCAGTTCCTGGGAATGTGTGGTCAATGGGAGGCACAACAGCAGCAGTGCCATGGTTAGGATCATTTTTGTTTTCATGGTTTCTATTTTATGGTTTCAGTTTATTAGTTAATCGCAATAAAACGATTAATGGGTTCAAAAAAATACTAACAGCACTCTTGGTCCAGTTCAATCCCCTGATCGAGGAATGCCTTGAACTTATCCTTCATTTCGTTCCAATTTGCCACATTGACACAGTAACAGACACTGGTGCCCTCCACATCGCCCTTGATGAGTCCCATGTTCCGGAGTTCCTTCAAGTGTTGTGAAACCGTAGGCTGTGCCAGTCCTATCTCGTCCACAAGGTCACCACAGACACAGGCCTTGACCTTGAAGAGGTGCTGCAATATGGCAATCCGGGCGGGATGGGCAAATACCTTACCGATGAGGGCGAGCTCATTCTGGTTTTCGGTAAATATTTCGGTCTTTGCCAGTCCCATATCATTATTTTATCGCAATATTACAATATATTGATTCAACATAAAAAGATTTTCGATAAAAATACTTAGGTTCAAACCAAGGCTTTACAAATTTTCAGGGTCACTTGGTCATGTACCACAACATCCGGATGTTGCCTGAATGGGGGGACAGGCCACCGAACCAAAGGAACAATACACGCAACAATCGCCATTTTTGGGCCTTAGAATGGAGCCGCAATTTTCACATTCATAAAAGAACTGACAAGAATCCGTAGGCATCTTTTCCTCTTTGGAATTGCCACAATGCGGACAGGTAATTGTAGAGTACAGATTGATATCCATTATCACTGGTCCTTTATGGTGTATCCGGTTTTCAAAATGGCGTTCACGATAGCATCCCTGGTGGTTTTGGCGGGATCGTACATTATCTGTGCATTGGCTTTTTGGTAATCTGCCTTGACCATGATGATCCCATCAAGTCCATTGACCTCGTGTTCAATATGTGCCTCGCACCCACTGCATGTCATTCCCACGACCGGAATATTGATTTCCTTGACATCTTGGCTCGCAAAAAAGTTCGTTTGACCCTTGGCTTCCTGTTTCGGGTACAAAGATTGGGCATAATAGGGAAAGGCAAGCATCGCTAAGGCAAAGACCGTGATGGTCATCAACCAAATTTTACCCTTCCAAAAGGCCGGCTTTTCGTCCGTATCGCATGCACAGTCTATTTCCTTTTTGGCGACTGTCCTTAACTGTTGGTACCACGCCACTACCAAAACCAAACCCGTAATTCCGATCAAATACGGTCTGAACGGTTCCAAAAACTTAAAATTGGACGCCAGGCCAGATGTTCCGGCCACAATGGCCAAAAGTGGTCCTATGCAACAAAGGGAGGTGGCCATGGCCAAAATAATGGAAGATCCCATTAAGGTTTTCTTGTTATTCATGGTTTACTGGTTTTATTTGTTCTTTTTTATCGAGCAGGTCAAAAATTGGAAAAAGTAACGGCGAATGATCGGTCACCAAGGAATAATGGATCATCTGGCCTTCCTTTTGGGATGTGATCAAATTTCTGTCCTTGAGCTTGCGCAAATGTTGTGAAATTGCGGATACATTCATTTCCAGTATATCACTAAGGTCACAGACACATAAGCGTTGCTCTTGGTTCAAAAGGTAGAGAATCTTAAGCCGAACCGGATTGCCCATTAAATTCATTATCCCTGAAAGGGAGTCCATGGAATTTTCCAAATTTTGCATAGTTTCCCTGCATTCCATTATCTGTTTGGCATCCGCCTCCAAACGTATGCATATGTTCTTATCCATACTACGAAGTTACAGTAATTTATTATTTTAGCAAACTCTAAAATAAATGGGTGGCAAAAGAACAATATCAAGCCCTGGGTCACATTACCTGATAATCTTTAGGGTCGGATATTCCGAATTGTCGTTCGCTTTACTTTGCCCGCTTCCCAATTTCTCCTTCAACTGGGCCATGTCCTTGCTGATTTTCTTTTCCACGACCCTAGCATACTTTTGGGTCGTTGAAAGCTTGGTATGCCCGAGGAGTTTGGAAACGGTCTCAATGGGCACGTCGTTCATTAAGGTGATTGTCGTTGCAAAGGTATGTCTGGCCACATGGAAGGTTAGGTGCTTATCAATATTTGCCCTTTGTGCAATGATCTTTAGGTATTGGTTCACCTTTTGATTGGAATACACTGGAAGAACGGTATTTTCATTTTTGGGAAAATCCACATACTTCTCCAAGATTTTCTTGGCTTTGGGCAATAGGGGAACCTTCACTTCGGTCTTGGTCTTTTGGCGTTTTACATCGATCCAGAGTTCCCCGTCGATGCCGGATACGATACCATTGGGATTGAGAAGTTTGATCTCTATGTAGCTGAGTCCGGTATAACAGGCAAAAAGGAAAATATCCCGGACCAGTTCCATGCCCTTTTCCTCGAATTCCAATTGGTCCAGCGCCAGAATTTCCTCCTCTTCCAAGAAAGCACTGTCATAATCCTCCATTTTCACTTTATACAGATTGAAGGGATTCTTGGGGATACAATCAAATTTATAGGCCATGGTCACCAATTTCTTGAACCGCAGCATATGTTTCATGATACCGTTGTTGTTCAATGTCTGGAACGATTTGATGGGTTCGCAGTTCCGCAGGAAGTTTTCAAACTCGATCAAAAAGGCATAGTCTATCGAGGCCAGCCCAATATCGGGTACCCGATATTTTTTGGCAATGAAGCGTTTCAGGTAGGTCTCTGTGGAGGAATAGTTCTTGACCGTCCCTTTGGCCAGTTTGGGCAACTCATAGGTTCGGTTGTACTCCAAAAGGTCCAATAGGGTGAGCATCACCTTGTCCTTTCCCAGATATCGAAGCTTGATGGATTGTGCCGTTATAAAGTTACTCTCGGCACTAAGTTGCCGATGGCATTCCAGCAACTTTGCACGGACGTCGTCCAGATATTTGTTTACAACAACGGATTCACTGGCCCTATGGTCCATTTTTCCCAAAATAGGACACCATCGTTCTTCAAAAGTTGATCTATGGACACTGAGATCTGCATTTTTTCCTTTACATCTGATCCGGACATAAATTGGAAACCGTCCATCTTTTTTTCTTCCTGATTTTTTCAGCCAAAAACTGATACTGAAGGAGTTAGAGGTATTCATGTGTTCTCGCTTTAAGTGAAACATTGGTTGAAGCGAAAGTCAAATCACACGAAAAATCAATAATGGAAGTACAATTTAGGGAATTTTTCCCGACAAAAATAGGACACTCTATAGGACATCCTCACCGATGGTTTCAGATGGAAATAAAAAAAACCAGAAAAAATTAATTTTCTGGTTTTCAATTAATTAAGGTTTTACTTAGTGTCATAAAACCATGGTTCGTCGGGATGACTGGATTCGAACCAGCGACCACACGCACCCCATGCGTGTACGCTACCAGACTGCGCCACATCCCGAAAACGGAATGCAAAAATATAAATTTTACAGATATTACCTTGCCAATTCCTGAAATTAAAAAAGAAAAACACTTCTCTTCCAAATAGGCATACGAAAACGTCGCACAAGTATCTGAACCTTAGCCCAGAACTGTACATGCAATTGTTTAGCCCCTTCTATCTATATAAGGTAAAATGTCCTACAAAGCGTTGTTTCTCCCTGTCGTTGGCGTTTACCACATACCAGTAATCCCCTGTGGGAAGGGGTTTACCCTCGTAGTTTCCATCCCATTTCTTCACTTGGTCCAAATGGGCCACTACCCTACCGTATCGGTCGTATATAATGACCTCAATATTTGGGAAAAATTCACGGTTTCCAGGATACCAATAATCATTTAAATTATCGCCATCCGGTGTAAAGAAATCTGGCATTTCAGGCATTCCTTCAAAATCAAACGGCATTACCAGGTTTGCCACACACCCCCGCTCATCACGTACCATAATATTGATGTTGGCATCAACACTGATGTTAAAAATGTTGGTTTCACCGTACGATTCTCCTTGAAAGAAATATTCGTATCCTCCGAAACCACCCGTTGCCATGGCCGTTACCTCATTGGGACCTGTCTTAATTGCTTCCAAGGTTAGAGGTTCGTAAGCTTCAACTTCAAACTCCACAAAGGTTACACATCCATTTTGGTGATAAATGAATACTGTGTGCTCTCCCGCGGGGAGGTCACCAAAAGTACGCTGCTCGGTAGCCATGGAAATATCATCCACATCCAAGGCAAATAGTAATTGCGGAACTTGGGAATTATCTGCAATATTGATACGAACAGTGCTATTCGGGAAAATACCGTCGCAACCATACTCCACCACAGGTTCAGCTTCTATTTCTATCCCAATGCCTATATCTGCCACAACATTGGTCTGGCAACCATTGGCATCCCTAACAAATATTACGTAAGTCTCGCCTCCTGCCAGATTGTCAAAAAATAAGCTGTCATTCTGGACAAAATCGGCATCATCCGCAGAATTCACACTCGTGTAGTATGGGGCCGTTCCTCCGGTAACTCCTAAAGTCAAGGTACCATCATTATCACCAAGACAGACTTCCGGGGTAGTAGAAACAACACTTGCCACCAGTTCGGCCGGCTGAGTGATTTCCACAGTTCTGGTGATAGTACAGCCCAAATCATCCTGAATAATAATATCATAGGTTCTAGGAGCAAGATCATTAAAAGTCTTCCTGTTCGGATTATTTGGATCATCCCCTTCAAAGAATTCACTCAAGGTATCAGAAATAGAATATCTAATGGCTCCAGTACCACCACTGGCTTCAATAATGATCTGTCCATTGGCGTCTCCGGCACAGACTACGGGAACTGCCTCCAAATACTCCAATACCAAAGGTGGTTTTGGCTCAATAACTATGGGGTCCGATATGGCCTCACATCCACCACTTCGTGCATATACATAGTACGTTCCGGGGTTCAACTCCCTAAAGATACCGGAGCTTTGCGCAGGACGAACAATAGTGGCCGCGGTCACGGGAAGGGTGTTGGAGTTTACCAAGGTGTAAATATAGCTTCCAATACCGCCAAAGGCTTCCGAGCGTATAATTCCAGTTGCCTCACCTGCACAATTGATGGTGGCGTTGGTCAAATCCAATGCAATCACCAAAGGTGCAGCTGGGTCCAAGGAAATTTGGTTAGACTTTTCAAACGGACATCCATTTGAATTTTGGACATCATACTGGAAAGGTCCTGGGTCAATAGTAATATCTTCTGCAATTTCCACACTCGTCATCCCAGCGCCAAATGGTACAAATGGGTCCGTTGTTCCTGCTCTTCGGTAGAAATAGTCCACTCCAGGTTCAGGATTGGTCACCGTTAATTCCATTCTTCCCAAATCCCCACAACCGGGAGGTTGCAATTCCACAAGCTCGGCCACAACTATTTCAGGGTCCTCCACGCTTATCAAATCTGTGGTAAAGCTACAGTTCCATCCATCAAAAATGGTAATCCTGTAATCTCCAGCGGATAGATTGGCAAAAGTTGGTGTGGTCTGAAGCCCGCTGTTGGTACCATCTGTAATCCTGTTCAATTGATAGAGGTAATTTCCTGGGCCTTGTCCTCCTGCAATGGCAAATGCTTGGATAATTCCATTGTTGTCATTGTTACACGCCAAAGGTTGTACCACCTCGATATTTGCAGAAATTGGAATTGGCAATGGTAGATTGATATCCCGAGTTGCCTCGCACCCCCTTATATCCCTAACGTTTATGGTATAGGTATCTGTGGAGAGATTTTCAAAAACAGGATTGGTATTGGGGTAATCCACCAAAATGGTTCCATCCGAAGCCACCAATTGATACTGATAGGTTCCCCATCCACCATCTCCGGCCGCTGTAATCTCACCCAAACCGGGAACATTACAGGTCACCGGGGAGGTTTGTACGGCATCCACTGTAAGCGCCCTATCCGGAGAACGAACTGTGGCAACATTACTGATCACATCACAGAAAGGGGAATCCAATGCTTCTATATATACCACCAAGTTCCCGGCAGGTACATTGTTGATGAGTTCAGGAGTATTTATGGGTGCATTGGTGTCAAAACTACCGGTAACACCTGTCGAAGTTTCCACACCGGCATTATCCCTTGTGAACACTTCGTAGTTGTATTGTCCGCTATAATTATTGATTTCCAAACTGATGATACCATCGCTACCATTGAAACAAGTAACAGGTTGCACTTCGGCAATCAAAGCTTCCATGGTATTGTACTCTGGCATGTTCACCGTAGTGGTAAGATAGGTACATCCACCACTGCCCACATCGGTCACTGCAAAAATATAGTCGCCCGGGTTGGTAATATCCCATGTAACCCGATCAGTTCCACCTGAACTTCTTGCAGGTTCCGAACCTAGCGGAAGGATTTCTACCTCATAGTTTCCCGGTCCTTCATTGATGATAATGTCAATGGTACCTGGATTCACACCTGTTTCGGAAACATCACAGGTAATTGGATTTACATTATAACTGAATGTAATATCTGTTGGACTGTTAATGGTTACGGTTGATGTGTCCTCGCAGCCGTTTTGGTCTCGGACTGTCAATGTAATGGTCTGGTTGGTTCCATTGTCAATGACTTCAAATGTATTACTGGTCTGGAAGTTGGTACCATCAAACTGAGGAGTACCATCGTTCATACTATAGGTGTATGGGCCAGTTCCCGTGGCAGTTCCCGTTCCATCCCCGTTGGTGTCGGTAAAAATGGTAATGGTGGCCGTGCTAAATTGATTGCTGGATGGATTACAGCTGAACTCGGTATTTATGGCATTGGATTCCAACAAAGAGGGCTCATCTATGATGATGTTTCCTGATCTATCGGTACAGCCTCTATCGGATACCACCTCAACCTGATAGGTATTTGGAGGCAGGTCATCAAAGACGGGCGAACCTTGGGGGCCGGCAAAAATCGTGGAACCGGAACCTACATAAAGGATATAACTTAATGGGGTATCGGTATCACTTCCGGGTTGCAATTCCACAGAAATGGTACCATTATCCGCTCCATTACAGGTAACATCACTGTTTGGAGTGGCTGTGATCACTGGAGTGTTCACGGTGGACACGTTGACTATGGCCTCATCAGAACACAACGGCGTGGTGTTGGAACTCAAATCGGTTACCAAAATATTGTAATCTCCCGGCAAAACGTTGTTGAAAACATTGGTATACTGGGCAGGACCTATATTGGCCAAGGTACCCGCATCCCGCAATTGATACTCAAAATTACCACTACCTCCCGTAGTGTTCACCGTAATGACCCCATCTCCTGCATTACAGGTAGGGAACGAAGTAGCATCTGCCGAAATCGCAAAGAAATCGAATACTTCTGCGGTCACGGTATTGGTACAACCATTGCCATCCCTTACAGTAATCACATAACTGCCGGGGTTGGGCACTGTAAAAGTGGTACCAGTTTGAAATCCACTACCAATATCATACTGGAAGGTGTTTTCTGGTTCGGGGCCTGAAGTCAATGGAGATACCATATGAATCTGATAGCCGCTGGTGGCCGTACACTGGTTGACCACATCAATGACCGGAGTGGGCACACCTGCTTCTTGGGTTACCGATAATGTGGTAAAAGCGGTACAACCATTGGCATCCTGCACATAAAAATCGTAATTGGAAGGATAAGGCCCTGCTATTTCAAAAGTCGTATCCGAAGAGAAAACTGTAGGTGCCGCAGCTCCTGAAGGCACATAGGCATAATTGAATGGGGCCGTACCTCCAAAACCTCGAACTGTGACCAAGGCACCTGCATTACAGGTAGCTTCCACAAAATTATCAATGGTAATGGACGGTGAACTAAAATCAATGAACACCAAAGTACTTCCCGTACATCCGGTATCGGTATCATTAACGATAATTTGATAATTACCTGGCGCCAATCCCGTAAAAGTATCCGAAAACGGAAGGGTTTCATTGGTAAATGCTGTCGGACCAGAAAGTGTGACTCCGGTATCCGTATTTTGAAGGGTTACCGTAAAATTGGCCGGATTGGCAGGTAATCCCGAAACTTCATAGTTGATGGACCCGCTCCCTGCCACATTACACGATGCTGTTGTAGATGTTGCTGTTACAGTAACTGGGGTAGGAGCTGTTATGGGATCTATTTCTTCAATGTAAATACATCCCAAGGCATCCCTGACTTCCACAAAATACGTTACGCCAAAGGTCACTATGGCCGAGAAATCATGAATATCCACACCATTTACATTGGCAGGCACAAATGGGCCTCCCCCAACAAGCCTAAATTCATAAGGGGCGGTGCCTCCCACAGCTTGTACCCTATACGAAAGGAAAGGGTCTGTACAATTCAACGGAGCTGCATCCAAAGGTATCAAATCCAGGGTGTTTTGGTCCAAGACCACTTGATCCCGATCTTCACAACCTTGGGCATCTGTGGTTACAATGGTATAATCCCCAGCAGGAAGATTGGGAAAGTTTACCGTTGTACTTCCCGTTCCCATGGAAGAGGCCACTAGATTTCCAGCCACATCCAACAGTACATAATCAAAAGGGGCTACGCCATTGTTTATGGTTGTGGAAATGGAACCGTTAACCGATCCCGCCGAACACACAGGGTCTGTGGGGGTAACCGTGGCATCCAATGGAACACTGGCCCCAATGGTTACATCGTAGGCTGGGCTTACACAGCCTCTACTATCACGAATTACAAATCCACCGTGGGTTCCAGGACCATATCCCGAGAAAATATTCTGTGTGCTAAAGGTAGCCCCGTTATCATTACTGAATTCATAGGGAGGTATTCCTTGGCTTGTATCCGGAATTAGTTCTACAATACCGCTTGTGTTATCACCACATTGGGTATCGGTACCCACAACAGAGCCTGCAATGAGCTCTGTTGGCGAAATCGTTACCACATTGGTTTCGTTGGTACAGCCATTGGCATCGGTAATCAAAAACTGGAAGGTGGTGTCTGAAACTATAGAGCCATCATTGGGAATGCTGTACACAAAAGAGTTTCCTGTGATATTATTATTGTCCGAAGTATACGGCGCCCCATTTACACTCACTTCATATATATCGTAATTTCCTCCAGAGGTATATCCATTACTGATATTCACCTGAATCTGGGCAGGTGGTCCGGCACAGTCCAGTTCTTGGATTGTAGTGGCATTGGCAACCACCTGTGGCTCTATGATTTCCGTAACGGTATCCCTACAATCGTTGGCATCTCTAACATCGATGGTGTAGGTTCCCGGGGTAAGCCCAGAAAAACTGTTGCTTGCTCCCCAAGCTCCTCCATTAATTCGATATTGATACGGGGCAGCCCCTAAAGTAGCGTTCACCACCAAGGTGGCTGCTGTAAAATTGTCGTAACAAAAATCTGAAGCACCCGCATCCAAAGTCAGCGTAGGTGCATCCAAACTTGTTAAAGTAAAACTATCTGTAATTGTACAGCCATTGGCATCGGTCACGCTTACCTGATACGTACCATCTTGGGAAAGATTGGAAAAAGTGCTTCCATTTTTAGGCCCTCTGGTTGAACCATCCGGCTGGGTAAGCGTATAACGGTTACCTCCCCATCCTCCTACGGTGTTGATTCGAACAGCGCCAATGTTTCCATTTTGACAGCTCATGTCGGTAACATCCAAACTGGAAATGGCAAAGGCTGTTGAAGGCTCTTCTATCACCAAAGTTGCCGTATCGGTACAATTGGTCTCTTCATCAGTCACGGAAATCACATAACTTCCTGCGGATAGCCCTGTTAAAGGAATGATGCTTCCATTTTGTCCAGTAAAGACTGTTCCTCCATCAATACTGTAACTGTAAGTGCTATTGAATCCATCCACTAAAAACCGTCCTTCCCCATCCGAATCCCCAACACAGGTAACCACCTTTGTTTGCTGAGCCGTTACCCCTATGGAACTAATATCGGTGATGGCATAATTTTCATTATAAGAGCAACCTTCATTGTCGGTCACCCTAAAGGTATAGGTCCCCAATCCCAATCCAGCAAAGGTGTCATTGTTTCCATTATTGACCACACTTGTCGCTGGTGCAATAATTTCATAGGTATATGGGCCTGTTCCTCCCGTAACCGTAAGTTGCACAGAAGCCGTGGTAGTGATACAATCCAAACTTGAAATGGCAAAATCCAGATTGGTAGGTTTATTCAAGGCATTGAAAACAATATCTGGGAGTGCTTGCACACATCCATTGGCATCCCTTACCAGCGGGGTGTAGGTACCCACCCCCAAGCTTGGGAAAACAGGGTTTGCGCTAAAGCCGGCCCCCACGCTGTATTCGTAAGGTGCCGTTCCTCCAGAAACCCCTGAAATAGTAATCTGCCCCCCATTTTCATTGGTACAGGTAGGCATAGAGTTCGGGGTGGCCGTGGCCGTAATGGTTGAAGGTGTCCCAATGGTCGCCACTTGTGGTGTAGTGGTACAGGTAAAAGAATCCTGTTCGTACCGTAGTACAACATCATAGTTGCCTGGAGCCAAATTGGAGAACACATTGCTTATTTGAAAACTGGCTCCGTTATTGATGCTATATTCAATTTCATAACCAAACCCATTGGTAACATTGATGGTTATTCTACCATCATTGGCGCCACCACAATTGGCATCTTCCTCGGTAATGTTGAAAATTGGTGGTGGAATATCGGGAACATCAACAGATGCACTCCGTTGGCAACCGTTGGCATCCTCTACCAAAATATTGTATGTGTTCGGGGTCGATACTGTAAAACTCGTACTACCGGTATAGGTTGAGCCAAAAGGCCCACCATCCACACTAAAACGATACGGCGCCGTACCCCCTGATGTGGTCAAGTTCACATTTACCGAAGTGGCCCCACAACCAAAACTATCCGAAGCCGTGGCCGATACCGCCAACGGGCTAATCCCATTTCCTATAGTAATGCTTCCTCCCGATGTATCCGTTGTAATGATTTCGGAGCAATTATTGGTTTCTACCCTTATACTATAGGTTCCTGGGCTTACATTGGCAAACGTATATGCGTCGGCTGAATTGGGACCAAAGGTATCCACGGTAACCCCATTCTTTATCAATCGATATGTATAAAATCCCGGGACACCGGATACTTGAACGTCTATGCTTCCGAGTTCCCCGCTACATAGAATATCATTAGCGGTAACATCCACCGAAATATCCAAATCATTAACCGTAAGAACATTGGATGGAAATACACAAGCACTCGCAGAAACATTTTTCAGCCTTACATATACCCTGTAACTTCCCGATGTGGTAATATCAAAAAACGGAGCATCTTGATAGGGTCCAGCAGGAGTGTTCAAACTGTATTCGTATCCGGCGGGCACATTGGTCACCTCCACCCTACCCGGATTGCCACAAATGATATCTTCTTTAATCAGTTGGGGGTTCAAAGGGTTAAGTGTCGATTTAAAATAATAGTATTGCCCAGAACCTATTCGCACCCTAAACTCACCTGCCGTAGATAAATTATAAGTAGGGTTTACGCCTACCGTATTCCAAGTACAGGCACCATTGATTGTGGGGCAATTGTCCACCACAGTTGGCGCACAGGTATTGGGATCTAGTTTTTGCCATTCATAACTTCCACCAGATTGACTAAGTGTAAGCGTTCTAACATCACTGGTACCACATAAGAAAAATTTGGCCAGTGTGCTGCCGTCATTGGGACAAGTTACTTCTTCATTGGCCCCTTGGATAATGGTCGCGAACATAGGTGCACTTGCCGCACCGAAAGATGTTTCCATGTTCTTTACTGGGGCATTCACGGTGGCAACCGTTGCCTCTTTCTGCCCAGCCGAATTGGAAACCGAGGATACTATATGGGTAAGTATCCTTTTGACTTCTGTCTTTGCTAATACCGTGGAACTTATTATGGATATGGACACCACCAACACGGCATATAGCAGATGCCTTGTTTTTTGAGGGAGCATAGGTTAAGTCTTGTTAGGACAGAATATTTAGATTTGGGACCTTAATATTCTAAATCGTAGTTATCTATACTTATAAAAATCTCTTTATCTTGTCAACAATCAACTACAAAAAAGTAGCCGTTTATCTATAAAATCTATTATTTCAACGTAAAACTATGAAAAAAAGTGTGGTGTTTATTTATTTTTTCGTTGTACTGCTCGGTACATCATGCGCCCAAGTTTCCGACAAAGGCATTAATCTTCCCAAAACCATTGATTTTACTGTTGAACCCATAATTACAGGTATACAAAACCCATGGGGCATGGCTTTTCTGCCAAATGGGGGTATTTTGGTGACTGAAAAATCAGGTGAACTCCTTCTTCATGCCAATGGCGAAACCATAAAAATTGGGAATATTCCCGGAAATCTATATACCCGCGGTCAGGGTGGATTTATGGATATTGTACTGCATCCCAATTACAGGGAAAATGGATGGATTTACTTTTCCTTTGCATCCAGCGAAGGAGAACAAAAAGGGGGCAATACGGCCATTTTCAGGTCAAAACTCTCCAAAAACGAACTTGTACAAACCCAACTGCTTTACAAAGCCGAACCGAATTCTACCAAAGGACAACACTTTGGTTCTAGATTGGAATTCGATAAAAAAGGCTATTTGTACTTCTCTATTGGAGATCGCGGGGACAGAGACATAAATCCCCAGGATATTACCAAGGATTGCGGTAAAATATACCGGTTACATGATGATGGCCACATTCCCAATGACAATCCATTTATTGGTAAAACCGGTGCAAAAACTGCCATTTTCAGTTACGGACATAGAAACCCCCAAGGGTTAACGCTTCATCCTGAAACAGGACAATTGTGGGAGCATGAGCATGGGCCAAGAGGAGGGGACGAAATCAACATCATCCAAAAAGGGAAAAACTATGGATGGCCCGTTATTACATACGGAATCAACTATAGCGGCACAAAGATTACGGATGAGACCTCAAGACCAGGCATGGAACAACCGATATACCAATGGACCCCTTCCATTGGTCCGTCCGGAATGACCTTTGTGTCTTCGGACAAATATCCCAAATGGAAAGGAAATCTCTTGGCTGGTTCACTATCATTTCAGTATTTGGAACGTATGGTGATAGAAAACAACAAGGTTGTATACCGAGAAAAACTATTGGACGGTATGGGTAGGGTTCGCAATGTAAAACAGGCCCCTGACGGATTTATCTATGTAGGCATAGAAGGCAAGGGAGTTTACAAATTGGTGCCAGATATGTAATTGAAATGCCTATTTGAGGGCATCAATGGCAGCCTTGACGGAACCGTATTTCTTTAGGGCTTTTTCAGCTTCATCATATTCCAGACCCAGTTCCTCCATAACATAACGGGTACCACGGTCTACCAATTTGATATTGCTCAGCTGCATGTTCACCATTTTATTTCCCTTAACCCGACCTACACGGATCATAACCGCTGTGGAAATCATATTGAGCACCAATTTTTGGCTGGTTCCACTCTTCATACGGGTACTTCCGGTCAAAAACTCTGGACCTACATTAATCTCAATGGCGATATCACTATCGGTAGCTAGAGGAGACCCTGGGTTATTGGTGATTCCAGCAGTAAGAATTCCGTTCTTCCTTGCATCGGCAATACCGCCCAACACATAAGGTGTGGTCCCCGATGCTGCAATGCCCACAAGGACATCGTTGGTATTGATGTTGTGTTCCATCAAATCTTTCCAGGCTTGCTCTGTATCATCCTCGGCAAACTCCACTGACTTGCGAATTGCAATATCTCCACCAGCTATCAATCCAATTACTCTTTCGTGGGGCATTCCAAAGGTTGGGGGAATTTCAGAAGCATCTAAAATGCCCAAACGTCCGCTGGTACCTGCACCAATATAGAACAAGCGTCCACCTTTCTTAAAACGGGGGGCAATCTCATCTACCAATTCTGCCACTTTAGGCAAAACCGCCTCTACGGCATGGGCTACTTTCTTATCTTCATTGTTAATGTTTGTCACAATATCCAAGGCGTCCATTTGGTCCAATTGGTCATAAAGTGACGGTTCTTCCGTGATTTTGATGTGTTTTTTCACTTGGTTACAGTAATTGTATGTTCATATTCTTAAATGCATCGAGTTTAACATCCCAGGGCTCCAGTTCGGTGATTAACACGTCTATCTCTTCTACACCGCATATTTTAAAACGCTGTAAGGAACCTATTTTTTCAGAAATGCATGGAGACACCACCTTTCTGGAACTGTGTATCATAGCCTTCTTCATTTGCACGATCTCCCAATCGAATTCTGTAAGCCCCTCAACGGGGTGAATGGAATTGGTTCCCAAAAAACAGATGTCCACCTTTATTTCCGAAAGCATGTTAATGGCGCTCCCACCAATAGCAATCTGGGAATCCTTGGATAGTCTTCCCCCTATAAAAATAACCTCAATATTGCTCTTTGTCAACAATTGTACGGCAATGGGCAAGCTGGGTGTAAAACAGGTCAACTTAAATTTTGAAGGTAAGCGCTTGGCCAATTCAAGGTTGGTGGTACCCCCACTCAACAAAATTACCTGTCCCTCTTTAATCAATGATATGCCTTTTTCAGCTATTCGGGATTTTTCTTCAAGGGAATATACGGTCTTACCTATTGGGTTATAATTATTGAATCCCAACGAAATGGCACCACCATGCACCTTCTTCAATAATTTCGAATTATGGAGCTCCTTTATATCCCTTCGTATAGTATCTACCGACACATCCAATAAACTGGCAATATCGGTCAGCAATACCCGATTGTGGATGCCCACTTCATTTAAAATGAATCGATGCCGTTCTTCCTTTAACATATATCGGGTAAAGTTAAATAAATCTTAAAAAGATTGCTTATTACAGCAATATAATGCAAAAATAGGCAGATATTTGGATTATTTCAATTAAAATCGCTTTTATATGCAATGTTTTGCTGTTTTTGCATATATTTGACAATAGGTTTTCGAATTTTTGCAACATTTTTATAGGCTCTTTTCATGGTTTATCCATTCAATTTTAAAGTCTATATAAGGTTTCGAAGATTCACTGAACAAGCCTATGAACCCTTTGGCCCTAGGCCTTGAACTAACTAAATTATTGCTATTAACTCTTAATTAAAACTACTCAGATTTATGGGAAAACTTCATGCTTTTTTAGGAAAAATGAGGTTCCGATTGGTACTGCTGGCCATACTTGCCACAACGTTGAGCGCGTTTGGACAAAGTCAGTACACTTTAACGGGAACCGTAACTGAAAGCGGCACTGGACTTCCAGTGGTAGGCGCTTCGGTATTTATTGAAAACACATCATTTGGTACTGTTACCGATTTTGATGGAAACTATAGCTTTACAGCGTCATTACAATCTGGATCATACAACCTATCCTTTAGCTCATTGGGTTTCTCTTCCCAAAAGATAGTTATTGATGCCAGTGGAAATCTCACCATTACCACTGATGCCGTTCTTTCTGAAGATTTGTTGAGCTTGGACGAGGTGGTTGTTACCGGTACGGGTTCAGGAGCCAACAAAAGAGCGCTGGGAAATGCCATTTCTTCGGTCAAGTCAGAAGATTTGGTAGACAATGGCGCCACACAAATTGACCAAGCCATCGCAGGTAAGATCACTGGCGCCTTGGTTCAGCAGAACTCTGGTGACCCTGCAGGGGGTATCAGCATCCGTTTACGGGGCCCCAGTACCATTTCCGGTAATTCGGACCCGCTTTATATAGTGGACGGTATCATCATCAGTAACTCTAGCAACGAACTAGTGGATTTAGGTGGAAACACCCAAAACCGTTTGGCGGACATCAACCCCAACGATATTGAGAAGATAGAGATCATCAAAGGGGCCGCTGCTGCTGCCATTTATGGCTCACGGGCAAGTAACGGGGTGGTACAAATCTTTACCAAACAAGGAAAAAGTGGAGAGCCCAAATTTTCCTTTATGACCAATACACGTATCAATGAACTCCGCAAGGAAGTCGATTACAACAAAGTACCATTGGCTTGGACCGTTCCAACCGATCGTTCCGACCTGAACACCGTTGCCGTTGACCGATACAACCTACAGGATGAAATCTTTGAGTCTGGTTTTGGTGTGGAAAACTACCTTTCCATGACGGGAGGTACCGAAAAAACCTCTTATTACCTATCCGCTTCCCATTTGAGCAATGATGGAATCGTAAAAAACACCAACTTCAAGCGATATGGGTTCAAGGCCAACCTTACCCAACAAGCTTTTGATTGGCTAAAAATCACTGGTGGTTTCAATTATGTGCGAAGCGTCAGCAAAGATGTGCCCAACGGGGGTATCAACAATGCCTACGGCGCCATTACTGGATTTGTTTTCAGTGACAACTCTGTAAACCCGGCTCCAGATGAATCAGGAGTCTATCCGGTAACCTCACTATTGGTTCCAAGAACCAACCCGGCAGAAGCTGTTGCCCGATTCGATTTCGGACAGAAGACCAACCGTTTCATCACGAGCGTTGCTTTGGATGCCAACTTTACGGATAATCTGAGTGCCAAGTACACCTTGGGTATGGATTATTACAACCAATCCGCCACAGCATACATCCCTATCAACAATACATCCCCTAATGCCGATGGATATGCCAGACGGTCGGATTTGAACAGCTTTCAGTACAACTCTGATTTGAACCTTACCTATAAGGCAGATATCACCGATGCCATCGCATCCACCTCTACCCTTGGTGGTTCCTGGCAATATGAAGAACGTGACAGGGTTGGCATCAATGCCACAGGACTTCCACCTGTAGTGGTAACGGCCACCGGAGGTAGTATTTTGGAACAAGGTGAAAGCCGTTCCCAAATATCCTATTGGGGTGCTTTTTTCCAACAATCGTTCTCCTTTAATGACAAAATTTACGTCAATGGAGCTGTGCGTATGGATGGTGCCTCAACATTTGGGGAGGATGAAAGAAATCAGTTGTACTTCAAAGCCAGTGGGTCTTATGTGGTTTCTGATGAAGACTTTTGGAAAAACACCTTTGGTGGAGCCTTCAACCTGTTCAAACTAAGAGCTTCTTGGGGGCAGGCTGGTAACTTGACCGCTTTGGGCGCATTTGACAGATTTTCAGTTTACAACCCTGATGCCTTGACCGGATCGGTAAGCTTGATTCCTTCTACCGCCCAAGGTAACGAAAACCTTAAGCCAGAGCGTCAAGATGAGATTGAAATTGGTTTTGATGCTGGACTATTGAACAGCAGATTGGGTATCGAATTCTCTTACTATAAACAAAAAGTAACCGACCTTCTATTGCCAAGGGTCCTTGCTCCTTCAAGTGGGTTTGGCTCCCGATTCGAGAATGTAGGTAATTTAGAGAATACAGGTGTTGAGATATTGTTGAGAGGAGTTCCAATTAAAAGCCAAGATTTTAACTGGGATGTTACAGCCACATTCTCCAAGAACAAAAACGAAGTTACCAACGTTGCCGGAGGTGGAAGATTGGCCTTGGCAGGAAGTTTCTCTACCAACTACGTCATAGAAGGAGAACCTCTAGGGGTTTTCTACAGACAGTTTTATGCTAGAAACGAGGATGGCTCCATTGCCCTGGATGCAGATGGATACCCATTTAGGGGCACCACAGAGGATGGAGAGTCTTCTAAAGTATTGGGAGATCCCAACCCAGATTGGTTCGGTTCTTTGATCAACGAATTCTCCTATAAAAACTTTGGTCTTCGCGTTCAGTTTGATGCCGTACAGGGATACGATGTATTTAACTGGAACCGAAGATTATTGGATAACGTCATCTTTGGTGGCGGCGCCCAAGTAGGTCAAGAACTTTTGGGTAATCTACCCAAAGGATACGGAAGTGCGCAGGCCAACATCTTCGAGGAATTCGTAGAGGATGGTTCTTTTGTAAAACTTCGTGAAGTAGCCTTAAGCTATGATTTTAAGCCTAAATGGGAGTATATAGACAATGTGAAGATCAGCTTGGTAGGTAGAAACCTAATTTCTTGGGACGACTACTCTGGTTGGGACCCAGAAGTCAGTGCCGCCGGACAGAGCAACGGGGTACGTGGATTTGACTTTGCTACAGTACCGATTCCAAGAACCTATCAACTAGGCTTTAACGTTAGTTTCTAATCCAATAAAAAAATTGATGATGAAAATATACAGATATACAAAACTAAAGCTGATGTTATTGCTTACCTCGGTAGTGGCAATCACATCGTGCGAAACCGATTTTGACAATCCCAATGCCGCGACGGACGACCAAGTATTCTCTTCCAGGGAAGGTATCTTGGCGGCAACTATTGGGATGCAGCAACTCTATTCCACCACTGGTTTACGGTGGATTGTTGAAACCCCTGCCATTACGGCTAGGGAAGGTGGCATTACCACCACTTTCCAAAACATGATTGAATTGGAAGATGGGGGCGATATCCCCAACTCCAACTCCAATGTCGTCGGACTTTGGTCCACCATGTTACGGGTTGTTGGTATTGCGGAAGATATAGCCGAAAATGCAAGTGCCATAGATATTGACCCCGGAACCCAAAGTGGTTTGGTTGCCTATGCCAAACTCTATCAAGCCATGAGCATAGGAGCTTTGGCCCAAAGCTATGAACAAGTAATTGTGGCCACTTCGGAGGATAATCCGCCTTTTGTATCTCGGATTGAAGGTTTCAATGCGGCCATAAACCTATTGAACGAGGCCAAAGCAGCTATTTCAGCCAACCCAATTTCAGGAGAATTCCAATCGGAGATCCTACGCGGTGATATCGATTTGACCAATACCATTGATGCCATGTTGGCAAGGTTCAACCTATATGCAGGTAATTATGAAGCTGCCATCAGTGCCGCTTCAGCTGTTGATCAGACTTCAGGTTCAGTATTCACATATGATTCGCAAAACCTGAATCCAATCTGGAGCAGGGTATACCAGAACAGTGCCCCAAACTTTAAGCCTAGGGACAATTTTGGTTTGCCAGATTCCTTTACATTCGATGTTAATGACGGTCGGTTCGATTTCTATCTAATCCCATTGGATGAACTAAACCAAAACCAATTGCCCATTGAGGATTTGGCAGGCTTCTTTGATGGCGACACTGAATCCATCCCGGTTTACCTTCCAGACGAGATGAACTTGATTATTGCTGAAGCCAACCTAAGAAAGGCAACACCTGATACTGGAGCGGCCATTGCAGCATTGAACGAGGTCTTGACCGATACAGATGATATATTTGGGGTAAATGCCAATGTACCAGCTTATGCCGGGGACACTTCAGTAGATGCCCTTTTGGACGAAGTATACAAAAACCGCCGTGCTGAGTTATTCCTGACTGGATCAAGCTTGGAAGATAGCAGAAGGTTTGGTAGGCCTCAACCAACACCAAGTGTTCAAAATTTTGATGAAGAGCGTAATCGGAATTTTTATCCTTATCCGAATACGGAAAGGGACAACAATACCAGCACTCCAGCAGATCCATCAATTTGATAATATAATTATTTGAGTTGTTAGTTGTTTTAATTTAATCCAAGTGAAAAGGCCTACATTTAGTGCATAGTAGGCCTTTTTTATTTATTTCCATGAAGCGTTTTTTATACATACTACCAATCGTTTTCTGCTTATCTTGCGCAGTGACCAAGGCTCCCAAAGAAGAATTTAGAGGGGTCTGGATTGCCACTGTAGCTAATATCGACTGGCCCAAAAATCCCTCAGATGATGTTAAAAAAAAGAAAAGCGACTTCATTGCGCTATTGGATTTTTACCAAGAGCTAAACTTCAATGCGGCCATTGTACAGGTTAGGACCGCCGGAGATGCATTGTATCAGACTGATTTGGCACCATGGTCCAGATACCTTACCGGTAAGGACGGTAAAGCTCTTGAAGATTTTCCCGATCCTTTGCAATGGATGATAGCCGAAACCCACAAAAGAGGTATGGAATTCCATGCATGGCTCAACCCTTATAGAGCCACAATTGATTTGGACACTACCTCCCTTTCCAAACAACATGACTTCCATCAGCACCCGGACTGGATGGTAAAATATGGGAAAAAGTACTACTACAACCCAGGTTTGCCCGAAGTTCGACAGAAATTCAGTAAAATCATTGAAGAATTGGTCACTGGATATGAAGTGGATGCCATCCATTTCGATGATTATTTCTATCCCTACAAGGTCAAAGGAGAGGTTTTTAAAGATTCAGCCACTTTTGCCACCTATGGCCTTCCCAATCAAAATATAGAGGATTGGCGCCGTAGTAATGTGGATTCCTTGGTGAAAGATGTACACCACACCATTAAAAAGAACAAACCATGGGTACAGTTTGGTATTAGTCCCTTTGGTGTATGGAAAAACAAGAGTACAGACCCCAGAGGTTCTGACACCCAAGCAGGACAGACCACCTATGAGGATTTGTATGCCGACCCCCTACTCTGGGTGGAAAAAGGCTGGTTGGATTATCTGGCACCGCAAGTCTACTGGAGTATGGATTACCCCGTAGCTTCCCATAAAAAAATCACTACGTGGTGGGCCAACACCACTCCAAACACCCACCTTTATATTGGAAACGGCACCTACAAAATAAAGAACAACCCAGACAAAGCCTGGAAACGAAACAACGAAATCCCCAAGCAGTTGGCCTTTAGCAGACAACAGAACAATATCAACGGGAACATCTTTTTCAGTGCCAAATCCCTAGTTGGACAACATGAAAAGGTAACCCAAAAACTTCAGAAAAAATTTTATAAGCTTCCGGTGCAAAATCCCGGTCCGCTGAACCATATTAAAAGAACAGTTGCCATACCCGCGGTTGAATCCGTACAAAAACATGGCAATCAACTAAAAGTTTGTGTTTCGCACAGCGATTCCATTCCGAGATATGTACTTCTCTACGAGTTGAATCCAAAGACCAAGGAACCAAAAACACTTATTGGAACAGCGTATCTTTCCGAAAGTCAGGATTTAGGTTGCCTTCAAATTGAGTTTGACAGGAAGTACATTAAAAAGAATATGGCGGTAGTGGTTCGCGATGCCTATGGCAATCAAAGCTCTGCCCAACTCTTGGACCAAAATCCTATGGATTAAAAACCAAAGAAAAAACAATACAATGGATGTAGCAAAAAAGGACAAAAACGCTTGGCTCTGGGTTCCCTTTCTCTATTTCACCCAAGGTATACCGTACGTATTGGTGGTAACCGTTTCCGTTATCATGTACAAACGCTTGGGCATTGGAAATGCAGAAATTGGACTCTACACCAGCTGGCTCTACCTCCCTTGGGTCTTAAAACCGCTTTGGAGCCCTTTTGTGGAATTGAACGGCACCAAGCGGAAGTGGTTCTTAGTCATGCAATTGATCATGTCCATGGCCTTTTTGGGCATTGGCCTCTTTTTGCCTTCCAATGCGTTTTTCACTATTACCTTGGCTTTTTTCTGGATGGCAGCCTTTGCATCCGCCACCAATGATATTGCCTCCGATGGTTATTACATGATCGGGCTTTCACAGAAAAAGCAGTCCTTTTTTATTGGTATGCGGAGTACCTTTTACCGATTGGCCATGGTGACCGGACAAGGGCTTTTGGTGATTGTCGCCGGCTTTTTGGAGCACAAATATGGAGACAACACCAAAGCGTGGTCTTTGACCATGATTGGTGCTGCGGTATTGATGCTAATCTTGACCGCGACCAATTTTATGGCCGCTCCAAAATTCGAGGCACCGTCAACGAAAGATTCTGAAAAGCCAACTAGTTTTTGGGAGGTATTTGCATCCTTCTTTAGAAAAAAGCATATTGGAATATCCCTTTTGTTTGTCCTTAGCTATCGTTTGGGCGAATCGCAATTGGTAAAAATGGCCTCCCCTTTTCTCTTGGACAAATTGGAGGTTGGAGGGCTCAGTTATTCCACCGAAGCGGTAGGTACCATTTATGGAACGGTTGGGGTCATCATGCTGTCCTTGGGCGGAATCATTGGCGGAATCCTTATCTCGAGGGATGGATTAAAAAAATGGATGTTCCCCATGTTATTGTCCCTAAACCTGCCCAATATCCTCTATGCCATATTGGCCATCACCCAGACCACCAGCATATATGCCGTAGTGGGCACCGTGGTGGTAGAGCAGTTTGGATATGGATTTGGGTTTGCCGCATTTCTGGTCTTTCTCATTTATGTAGCCGAAGGTGCTTCAAAAACATCACATTATGCCATTGCGACCGGCTTTATGGCCTTGGGCATGATGCTCCCCGGCATGCTCAGCGGATACATCCAGGAATGGTTGGGATACGATGGTTTCTTTGTTTGGGTGGTCATCGCGGCCATTCCGGCATTCCTCCTACTCAGATTTATTGAATACCCAGCCGATTACGGCAAAAAGACAAGCGAATTAGATGCATAAAAAAATACTTCCATATACCTCGGCCCATAAAGACCTGTCGTTACGGCAAAAGGTTGGGCAATTGTTCATGCCTGCCGTATTTATAAACGATACGGAAGAAGAGGTTACCAAAATGGAACAATTGATTCATGATCATTATGTAGGGGCCTTATGTTTCTTTCATAGCAGGGCCAGTGCGGCCACCAATTTTGAAGGAAAAAAGAAGGTCGTTCACAACGAAAAAAGTTATAATCGACTAAAAACCCTCATTGAGCGCTATCAAAAAGCGGCACAACAGCCTCTTCTGATTGCCATTGACGCCGAATGGGGTTTGGCCATGCGAATTGAAAACACCCCGCAATACCCGTATGCCATCACGTTGGGGGCTCTGACCAATAACTTGGACCTCATAGAGCAGGTAGGCCAGCATATTGGACTGGATTGTAAAGAAGCCGGCATTCATTGGAATTTATCTCCAGTAGTGGATATCAATAGTAATCCTGAAAACCCAGTGATCGGTTACCGATCGTTCGGAGATAGTAAAGATGAGGTGCTTTCCAAAGCTGGGGCATACCTAAAAGGTATGGCAAGTTCAGGAACATTGAACTCCATCAAACATTTTCCCGGGCACGGCGATACCGCCACCGATTCCCATTTGGGACTTCCCGTAATCGACAAATCCTTGGAAGAGCTCCAGGAAAATGAATTGTACCCTTTTCACCAACTGATACAAAATAGAGTGGACTCCGTCATGGTAGGGCACTTGTTACTTCCGCAATTGGATAGCGAGGAACCTTCCACAACTTCATCAAAAATCATCACAGACTTGTTACGCAATACACTGGGGTTCGATGGAGTGGTCATCTCCGATGCGCTGAATATGCATGCCGTTTCCCAAAGATATCCCGAAAAGGGCAAGTTGGAGGCGACCGCCTTTGCCGCAGGAATGGATATGTTATGCTTTAGCGAACATGTGCCCGAAGGCATTACCGAAATCCTCAACACTGCCATCGAAGCACAAATTGAGCAAAGTTTTGAACGCATTTGGCAGCTCAAGGAAAAAGCATTTTCCCATTCAAAAGACACTTCTCTACCCAAAGAACCTTCAGGGCTAAACCGACTATTGGCGCAAAATACCCTTACAGAACTCTACGGCAAAGCTGAGGAAGTATCCAAAATCAAGAGTGGTGAATTTCTCAACTTGTCGGTGAACAATAGCAGCCATAATGGGTTTTCCGTAAAAATCGAGGAGGACCTCGGCCAGAAACAATGGGATTTGACAAAAGATAAAGCGACCCTTGAAACATTGTTGGAAAAGCATCAAAATGTGGTGCTGTCCATCTTTCCCCCTGCCGTAAAGCCAAAAAACAATTTTGGTTTTGAGAATGAGGTGTTGGATTTCATCAAACACATCATCGCACAGAAAAATGTACTCATCTATCTTTTTGGAAATCCATATGCCTTGGATATCATGGGACTGTCCCCTACATCAAATGCGGTTTTGGTGTATCAGGATTTCCCAGAATTTCAAGAAGAGGCCTTCCAACATTTCATTGGAAAGTTGATGGCCGCAGGAAAACTACCCGTTCAACTTAAAACCTTTCAGCCGTGAAAACCGATATCATTTCCTCATGGGAGAAAAATGCATTGGAATGGATCAAGGTCATCCAGAACCAAAGCATCCCCTCCAGAAAGTTCACCAACGCGGCCATTGTGGAAACCATCAAAAATCTAAAGGGCAAAAAAGTTGCCGACATAGGTTGTGGTGAAGGTTGGCTGACCCGGGAAATGACTGCCTTGGGATGGGAGGCTACCGGCATGGATGCCATAGCCAGCCTAATTTCCGAAGCCAAGACCAAAGGAAAGGAAGCTTACCATGTAGTCACCTTTGAGGACATCATATCGGGAAAAAACATTCCTAGCGCACCATTTGATGCCGCGGTCTTCAACTTCTGTTTATATCTAAAGGATGACCTTGTTCCCCTTTTACAAAACACCTTGAACCATCTAACCGCTGGAGGCACTGTGGTCATTCAAACCCTGCACCCCTTTTTTCTGGTACAAAACGGTATGCCCTATAAAAGTCAGTGGCTCACCGATTCCTGGAAAGGTTTACCCGGCAACTTTGAGGACGGCCATTCATGGTACGCCCGAACGCTGGAGGATTGGATCAACGAATTGAATGGTTTACAGCATGGAGGGGTTTCTATTGAAGAAGTGGTCAACGATGAAGAAAAACCCATTTCCCTGATCATCAAAATTAAAAAAGCATGAGTACGTATAAAGTTTTAGGATTGATGTCCGGCACTTCCTTGGACGGGTTGGATATGGCCTATTGTCATTTTATAGAGGAAAATGGGCGTTGGAAATTTTCCATTGAACGCATAAAAGAGGTTTCCTATACCAATGAGATGCGGGAATACCTCAAAAATGCCATTTTCCTGTCCGAGGAAGACCACGCTCAACTCCATAAAGACTATGGCATTTGGTTGGGGGAACAATCCAAACACTTTATCGACGAAGAAAACTTAGAAGTGGATTTTATTTCGAGTCACGGTCATACGTCGCACCATAGACCGGAAGATGGGTTCACCTTTCAACTTGGCGATGGCCAACTGTTGGCCAATACCAGTAAAAAACAGGTTGTATGTGATTTTAGGACCAAGGACGTTACCTTGGGTGGTCAGGGAGCCCCTCTGGTACCCATCGGAGACAAATTGTTGTTCCGTGAATATGATTTCTGTCTTAACCTGGGAGGTATCAGCAATATCTCGTTTGATGATACCGGAGTCCGGATAGCCTATGACATTGGTTTGGCCAACATGCCCTTAAACTACATTACCCAAAGAATGGGATTGGATTATGACGAAAATGGGAACCGGGCCAGAACGGGAACATTGGACCATGACCTCTTACAAAAACTGAACAGTTTGGCATACTACAAACTGCCTTATCCAAAATCGACCGGGTATGAATGGTTCACAGGAGAAATTGTTCCTTTGATTCAAGCTTCAAAGGCCACCAACATTGATCTATTACATACATTCATCCACCACAATTGCGAGCAGATTGCCAACGAGGTAAAAAAGTATGCGGTAAAGACCCCCAATAAATTATTGACGACGGGCGGTGGCGCCTTGAACCAGTTTTTTATGGACACGCTACAAGAAAAATTGGGAAGCACTGCAACAGTTTCCACACCAAGTAAAACCTTGATTGCGTACAAGGAAGCCTTGGTCTTTGCATTGATGGGCGTTTTACGCCTTAAAGGTGAAACCAATGTGCTCCGTTCGGTCACAGGGGCCCGTGAAGATTCCAGTAGCGGAGAAATCTTTTATCCTACCACGGATTAAGCAGTCACCATTCTTCTGGGTTTTCTACGCACCAGCATAAAAATCAATACCGAAAATAGCCCACAAACGGCCAAGCCTACAAACAAGGGCCAAACACTGTTTTTCACAAACTCACCAATAAAAGTGGCTATGGGTATGGCAAAAATCGTGGATACAAAGCCATTTATGGCCGCTCCAATTCCTGCTATGTGTCCTATGGGTTCCATGGCTATGGACCTAAAATTTCCCCACATGAATCCTAGACAGAAAAACTGTGCAGACAAGAATGCCACCAATACATAAATGCTGGGGTTGGGTGAATTAAAAAAAAGTACCGTATACAACAAAGCAATTATGGTAAAGGCCAATGTGGCCATAAAGGACAGCTTTCGCATACCAAAACGCATCACCAAGGTCCCGTTCAAAAAGGTGGAAAGTCCAATGGAAATCGCCAATCCCGCAAAAATATAGGGAAATACCTCTTTTAGGGCATATTGGTCCTCAAAAATATGTTGGGCCGAACTCAGATACACCAAAAATGCTCCAGTCACCAGACCAGAGGTAATCGTAAAGGCTACGGTTTCCTTGTGGCGAATAAATTCTTTCAACCCATCAATGAACACATGTCCAGAAAATGGTATCTTAAATTCAGGATGAAGGGTTTCGGGTTGTCGTTTCCAAAACCAAAGTGCTATGATCAAGGCAAAAATCAATTGGACATAGAAAATACCTTTCCAACCAAAACTATCCAGTATAACCTTCCCTATGGCTGGGGCCACCACGGGCACTAAAATAAAGAACGCCACCACAAACGACATGATCTTGGCCATATAATCTCCTTCATAGGTATCCCGGATGATGGATATGGATATGGTCCGAGGTGCCGAAAGTCCAATCCCTTGTAGAATCCTACCCAATACCATCACCTCCAGGGATGGAGCATACAAGCAGATAATACTAGCCAGTAGGAATAAAATAAAACCAGCATAGACCACAGGCTTTCTTCCATAACAATCAGACAGCGGACCGAAGAATAACTGCCCCAATCCCAGTCCCAAAAATATCATGGTCACCAACATTTGGTTATCTGTGGAATCCAGACTATTGATATCAACCCCAATATTAGAGATGGCGGGTAATAACGCATCAATGGCCAAGGCCACGATGGACATCAGGGCAGCCATTAGGGCTATAAATTCAAAATTAGGTTTTTGGGTTTCTTTTTGCATGCTGCAAAATTAGGCATACCCCTTGGGTCTACGAAGCTTTTAAGAAAGTATTAATGTTATGTTTACGCATCAAACGTTATAGGTGAATAGAACTGGTGGCTTACATCTTTAAACCACCTTATTTTTATGACATTTTTTGATTTCGTTGTGTCTAGCTCGATGCCTATCTTTGAGAAAACCAAAAACTAAATGGACCTTTTAAAGACCTTGGTCGTGGGTTGTGGCAATATGGGAACTTCCCATGCCCGTGCCTACCACAAACTGGATGGATTTGAAATTGTGGGACTTGTGAGCCGTGGTGCCAAAAGCCGTGAACGATTGTCCAATGAACTGGGAGGCGTTCCCACTTTTTCCGATTACATGAACGCCCTTGAAACGGCAAAACCCGATGTGGTTTCTATCAACACCTACCCTGATACCCATTTTGACTATGTAAAACAAGCTTTGGAATCTGGCGCCCATGTGTTTGTGGAAAAACCGCTTGCCTTAACGGTCGAAGAAGCCCAAATTTTAGTGGATTTGGCCCATCAACTTGGAAAAAAAATGGTGGTGGGATATATTCTAAGGGTACACCCTACCTGGACCAAGTTTGTGCAAATGGCACAGGGCTTGGGTAAACCCTTGGTCATGCGAATGAACCTCAACCAACAAAGTTCTGGAGAACAGTGGCATACCCATAAACAGCTTATGCACTCCATGTCGCCCATTGTGGATTGTGGGGTCCACTATGTGGATGTCATGTGTTCCATGGTACGTTCAAATCCTGTTAGCGTCTCTGCCATTGGGGCCAGATTGACAGAGGAAGTGGACAAAAACATGTACAACTATGGCCAGTTACAGGTCCGTTTTGAAGATGGTTCCGTGGGTTGGTATGAGGCCGGCTGGGGACCCATGATGAGCGAAACCGCTTTTTTTGTCAAGGACGTCATAGGTCCAAAAGGCTGTGTTTCCATCAATGATATGGATAAGGGGGAATCCGGTGATATTGAAGGCCATACCAAGACCGGAAGCTTAAAATTGCACCATAGCCAGTTAGACAGTGATGGGCATTTTGTAAAAAATGATGAAATCATTAATACTGCCGATGAGCCCGACCATGATGGTCTCTGTCTTTTGGAACAGGAATACCTGCTCAATGCCATTCAAAATGATGTAGACCTCACCGACCACTTGAACGATGCCGTGAACAGCCTCAAAGTGGTGTTGGCTGCGGATGAATCAGTGAAAACGGGGAAAACAGTAATCTTATAGCAAAAATGTCAGGTCGAGCGCAGTCGAGACCTTTTCCTTAAAACTTTGTTATGTTTGGTGTCAGGTCGAGCGCAGTCGAGACCTCTTCCAAATATGAAACTTTACTACGTATATCTTCTATTATGCGCCGACGGTTCAATCTACACGGGAATTACCGATGCCATTGACCGAAGGATTGCTGAACACCAAAACGGAATCAACAAAACGGCTTATACGTATCGAAGAAGACCTGTTCAACTTATTTTTCAACAAGAATTCAATGATGTGTTACAAGCCATCTTTTTTGAAAAGAAATTAAAAAAATGGAGTGCCAAAAAGAAAATGGCATTGGTAGAAGGTAATTTGGACTTGCTTCAAATTTTGTCTGAATGTAGAAATGCGACACATTACAAGTACCGTCCTGACCAAGATTAAGGTCTCGACTGC
This sequence comes from Flagellimonas alvinocaridis, assembly GCF_004916895.1. Classification (GTDB taxonomy): domain Bacteria; phylum Bacteroidota; class Bacteroidia; order Flavobacteriales; family Flavobacteriaceae; genus Flagellimonas; species Flagellimonas alvinocaridis. Next base: position 427,696 of record NZ_SNTZ01000002.1, on the reverse strand, counting down.
GCTCGACCTGACAGTTCCAAAAACACTCTTGTCCTGAGGTTCCGTTGTATTGAAAAAATTCATCACAACGGTATGTTCCCATGTTTTTTTCGGGGCGGTTGCACCTGTTTCTTTTCCAACATGGCGAAGGCCTTCAACAATTTTCGTCGGGTGTCTTTTGGCAGGATAACCTCATCGATAAATCCGCGTTGCGCCGCACGGTAGGGATTGGCAAATTTTTCGGCATACTCCGCTTCCTTTTCCTTGAGTTTGGCCTCCGGGTCGTCCGAAGCAGCAATTTCACGCCTAAAGATAATCTCACTGGCGCCCTTGGCTCCCATCACGGCAATCTCGGCACTGGGCCATGCAAAATTGAAGTCGGCACCGATATGTTTGGAATTCATTACATCATAGGCCCCTCCATACGCCTTTCGGGTAATTAGGGTGACCCTAGGTACTGTGGCTTCACTCAACGCATACAACAGTTTTGCCCCATGCATGATGATACCGCTCCACTCCTGATCGGTACCTGGCAAAAATCCAGGAACATCCACCAAAACCAACAACGGAATATTGAAGGCATCACAAAAACGGGTGAAACGGGCTGCTTTTCGGGAACTTTTCACATCCAACACACCCGCCAAGAACATCGGCTGATTGGCAATAATCCCCACACTTCTACCGCCTATTCGGGCAAAGCCCACAAGAATATTTTCGGCATACTCCTTATGTATTTCGTAGAAGGAATCGGTATCAATGATGCCCTTGATGACCTCATGCATGTCATACGGCTTATTGGGATTGTCCGGCACAATGTGCGACAGTTCTTCCCTTACCTCATCCCCCAAAATATATTCCTGTAATTTGGGTGCCTCTGTGTTGTTCTGTGGCAAATACGCCAGCAGTTTTTTGATATCGTCCAGACAGGTTGCATCATTGGAGGAGGTTTTATGGGCCACTCCAGACTTGGCCGCATGGGTGCTGGCGCCTCCCAATTCTTCAGAAGTAACCTCCTCATTGGTAACCGTCTTGACCACGTTGGGTCCAGTAACGAACATATAACTCGTCTCCTCCACCATTACGATAAAATCCGTCATGGCAGGCGAATACACCGCACCACCTGCGCAAGGCCCCATCACAGCAGATATTTGGGGAATCACCCCCGATGCCTGCACGTTTCTATAGAATATATCGGCATAGCCTCCCAACGACCGCACGCCTTCCTGAATTCGGGCTCCCCCTGAATCGTTCAACCCAATGATTGGTGCCCCGACCTTCATGGCCAAATCCATTACCTTACAGATTTTTTCCGCATGGGTTTCTGACAAGGCACCTCCAAAAACGGTGAAATCTTGGGCATACACATACACCAACCTGCCATGTACGGTTCCATAACCGGTGACCACCCCATCGCCATAGTACTTTTCCTTTTCCATCCCAAAATCCGTGGTCCTATGGGTCACCAAAGCTCCCATCTCTTCGAAGGACCCTTCATCCAACAAATAGTGGACACGTTCCCGAGCCGTTAGTTTCTTCTTTTCGTGCTGCTTTTCTATGCGTTTTTCACCTCCACCCAAATGAGCTTTGGCCAACTTTTCCTGAAGTGCTTTTATTTTCGGTTCCATGGATTCAATTTTTGGGCAGTTGAACTATTTTTTGGTCTTCAAGATAGCTGTGAAAAGCGACCAATGCAGCTACTTCCATCTCTTTGGCCTGTTGCTGTTTGACCACTTCCGGGGCATAGTGGGTCTTCACAAAATGGGTGTCAAAATCCCCAGAACGAAAGGCTTCATGGGAAAAGACAAAGCTTCCAAAGGACAAAGTAGTCTCCACTCCCTTTATCTTATACGCCTTAATGGAGTTGAGCATCAATTCAATGGCTTCTTCACGGGTCTTGCCATAGGCTATTAATTTGGAAAGCATGGGGTCATAATAAATGGGAATATCCATCCCTTCGGTAAAACCATTGTCCACCCGAATACCTTCACCAGCAGGCAATTGATAGGTTTCCAATCGGCCCACACTGGGCAAAAAATCATTCAAGGGGTCTTCGGCATATACCCGTAACTCCACCGCATGTCCATGAATTTTGAGGTCTTCCTGTTTCATGGGCAACTCTTCTCCCCTGGCCACGCGTATCTGCAATTCCACAAGGTCCATCCCCGTAATCATTTCGGTAACTGGGTGCTCTACTTGCAGCCGGGTATTCATTTCCAAAAAATAGAAGTTGTGGTCAGCGTCCATCAAAAACTCCACCGTTCCTGCTCCAACATAGTCGCAGGCTTGGGCTACCTTGACGGCCGCCATGCCCATTTCGTCCCGAAGCTTAGGGGTTAAAATGGAGGATGGCGCTTCTTCCACCACCTTCTGGTGTCGGCGTTGCACACTGCATTCCCGTTCAAAAAAGTGAAGAATGTTCCCGTGGGTATCGGCCATCACCTGAACCTCTATATGCCGAGGCGAAGCCACATATTTTTCAACAAAGACGGAACCGTCCCCAAACGCAGAGGTCGCTTCACTGATGGCACGTTGCATGCCCGATTCCAAATCACTTTCCTTTTCAACGATACGCATACCCTTACCTCCTCCGCCGGCAGAGGCCTTGATCAAAATGGGATACCCCACTTCATTGGCAATCTCACGGGCGGTGGCCACATCGGTAATGGCCTCATCTATCCCTGGCACCATGGGTATACCATAAGCCTTAACCGCCTCCTTGGCCGCCAGTTTACTGCCCATCATTCGGATTGCCTTTGATTTGGGTCCGATGAATATCAACCCATTTTTTTCCACCGCTTCCGCAAATTCTGCGTTCTCACTCAAAAAGCCGTAGCCTGGATGTATGCCATCAACATTCAATTTTTTGGCCAACTCAATGATTCTGTCCCCTTTCAAATAGGATTGGTTGGAAGGTGCCTCACCAATGCAAACCGCTTCATCGGCCATTTGCACATGGGGTGCGTTCCGATCCACGGTTGAATAGACCGCCACGGTTCGTATGCCCATCTTTTTTGCAGTTTTCATCACCCGAACTGCAATTTCCCCTCTATTGGCTATCAATATTTTCTTCATGGCCTCCTATTCAAATTCTATGAGCAATTGTTTTTTATCGACTGCATCACCTTTTTTCACTCCAATTTTTTTAATGATCCCACTTCTAGGCGAAGCGATGATGTTTTCCATCTTCATGGCTTCCAAGATCAACAGCTGGTCGTCTTCCTCCACTTCCTGGCCCTCACTGACCAGGATGTCCAAAATCAGTCCTGGCATGGGTGCCATAATGGAGTCAATGCTTTTTTGTCCGTTGGAGGCAAAACCCATTGCCTTGATGAGCCCGTCCAAAGGGGTGTTTATGGATACTTGATGCTCAGTCCCATTCACGCTGACGGTATAGGTACGGGCATTGAATTGCATCTCCACCATTTGAATATGATAGGAAGTGCCATCCTTCAGGAGATGGAATCCATTGGGGCCCGTTTTTATGATATCCAGGGAAGCAATATCCTCTTTTGACAGTTGAAATTCAGAAGTTCCATCAACCACAACGGTATACGGATTGTCCATAAATAGTGTTCCTATAGGTTAGTTTGATAAATATAAGATTAATGCATCAATCGGCATAAAGCCTATTTGGTAATACATTTCAACCAAACACAAATCCCGCCAAATGTTTACTTTTGGGCTAAAATCTTCTTTATGCTGATTCTAGGAATTGCCGGGGGAACTGGCTGCGGAAAAACTACCGTAGTGAACCAAATTGTGGCCCAATTGCCCGAAAATGAAGTGGGAATCATCTCCCAAGATTCCTATTACAACGACTTGGCCCACTTGACCAAGGAAGAACGGGGCGAGATTAACTTTGACCACCCCAACTCCATAGATTTTGATTTATTGATTTCCCATTTGGAGCAATTAAAGCAAGGAAAAACCATAAATAAACCCGTATACTCTTTTGTGGAAGAAACCCGTTTGGAGGAAACCATTCCTACGATTCCCAGAAAAGTGATGATCGTTGAAGGTATTTTGGTATTGAGCAACCCACAGCTTCGGGATTTGTTCGACATAAAAATATTTGTGCATGCCGATTCCGATGAACGATTGATAAGAAGGTTGCAACGCGATATACGGGAGCGTGGACATGACCTTCAAAAAGTGCTGACCCGCTACCAAACAGCAGTGAAACCCATGCATGAGCAATTTATAGAGCCTTCAAAAGAATTTGCGGATATCATTATCCCAAATAATCATTATAATACGGTTGCCGTGGACATTGTGAGGACCATAATCAACGATAAATTGTTGTAAAATATGGGTTTAAAAGAGCTTAGAAATAAAAAATGGTTCAAGGTCATGACCAATATGTATGTATTAGTGTTGACCATTTTTGTGATTTGGATGGCTTTTTTTGATACGAACTCCTTTTTGATACACTGGGAACTTCGGAAAGAGATAAAAAAACTGGAAAAACAGAAAGAGTTTTTAAAGGATGAGATTGCCAAGGACAAAGAAATCCTGGAAAAGATGTCCGACCCCGAAGAAATGGAAAAATTTGCCCGAGAGAAATACTATATGAAAAAGGAGAACGAGGAAATTTTCCTCATTGAATACGAAGACAGCCTAAAAATCAAAAAAGATGAGTAAAACAGGCCTATTCCAAGAATTTCCCGAAGTTTCCTCCAAACAATGGAAGCAAAAAATACAGTTCGACCTAAAGGGTGCTGATTACAACGACACCCTGGTTTGGGAGTCCTTGGAGGGGATTGCGGTGAAACCCTTTTATCATGAAGAGGACCTGCAAAACATTAAAGCCCACCCAACTTCCGCTTCCCGAAAATGGCATGTAGGTCAAACCATTTATGCAGGAAATGAGGAAGCAGCAAACAAAAAGGCTTTGGAAAGTTTGACCAAGGGTATTGAAGCTTTATATTTTACCATTCCAAACGGAGAAACTGATTTTGGCCTTTTGCTTTCCAATATCGATTTGGGAGGCGTGCCCCTTCATTTCACATTTCAGTTTTTGGCCGTTCAGCCCATCAAAAACCTTTTGGAAATTTTGAAGGGTAAAAATGCCAAGGCATACCTCAATATCGATTTAATCGGGCATCTTTCCCATGATGGAAATTGGTTCCATAACCTTGAAAAGGACCACGCCATTTTGAAAGAAATCCATGAACTTGCCAACACACATACTTCAGTGGCCACCTTTGGTGTGGATATAGCAATCTACCAAAATGCAGGGGCCAATATGGTACAACAATTGGCCTATGGGTTGGCCCATGCCCATGAATACCTTAATCATTTTGCCACTTCAAGCACAACTCAGCAATCGTTTCCCATAGCATTCAAAGTAGCGGTGGGAAGTAATTATTTCTTTGAAATTGCCAAGCTAAGGGCACTGCGTTGGCTTTGGGGCAGTCTGGCTTCGGAATATGGGGTTGATAGCGATTGCCACATTATGGCCATCCCCACTAAACGGAACAAAACCCTTTACGATTATAATGTGAACATGCTCCGTACCACCTCGGAAAGCATGTCGGCCATTTTAGGCGGTGCCGATACAGTTTGCAACCTTCCTTATGATGCCATTTACCATAAGGACAATGCATTTGCAGAGCGAATTGCACGCAATCAATTGTTATTGTTGAAGGAGGAAAGTTATTTTGAAACGGTTTCAGAAGTTTCCAATGGGGCCTACTTCATTGAATCCATTACAGAGCAATTGGCGGAAAAAGCTTTGGCTCTCTTCAAACAGATTGAAAAATCCGGCGGTTTTTTAAGCGCGCTCAAAAAAGGGGTCATCCAACAAAAAATTAAGGAAAGTGCCACCAAGGAACAGCAACTTTTTGATGAGGGCAAAATTGTACTTCTGGGCACCAATGCGTATCAAAACCCTCAAGATCGCATGAAAAATGATTTGGAACTATATCCCTTTGTAAAAACACAGCCCAGAAAAACCTTGATAGTACCCATCATTGAGAAACGATTGGCCGAAGCCTTGGAACAAAAAAGATTGGATGATGAGTAGAAAAGACCTTCAACATTTGGAGTTAAGTTCGGAGTTCAGAACTCAGAACTCAGAGCTCAGAAAAGCTGATAATCTCAGCCACGTCAACTTCGCTGCGGGCATATCCCCTTTTCTTCGTGGTCCGTACTCCACCATGTATGTTCGTAGACCATGGACCATCCGCCAGTATGCTGGTTTCTCCACGGCAGAAGAAAGCAATGCTTTTTACAGAAGAAATTTGAAGGCGGGCCAAAAAGGTCTTTCCGTGGCTTTTGATCTTCCCACCCACCGAGGTTACGACTCGGACAACGACCGCGTTGTTGGCGATGTGGGCAAGGCCGGTGTGGCCATTGACTCCGTTGAGGACATGAAAATCCTCTTTGATCATATTCCATTGGACCAAATGTCCGTATCCATGACCATGAACGGTGCCGTTATCCCTATCATGGCTTTTTATATTGCAGCAGCCGAAGAACAGGGTGTTTCCATGGAAAAGCTTTCCGGGACCATCCAAAATGACATCCTCAAAGAGTTTATGGTGCGGAACACCTATATCTATCCTCCTGCCCCATCCATGCAAATTGTTGCAGATATTTTTGAGTTCACCAGTAAAAACATGCCCCGTTTCAACAGCATCAGTATTTCTGGATACCACATGCACGAAGCCGGTGCCCCTGCCGCCATGGAATTGGCCTATACCCTTTCTGACGGCATTGAATATATTCGGACAGGAATTAAGGCGGGACTGAAAATCGATGAATTTGCCCCCAGACTTTCCTTCTTTTGGGGCATTGGGATGAACCATTTCACAGAAATTGCCAAAATGAGGGCAGGTAGAATGTTGTGGGCCAAGTTGGTAGGACAATTCAATCCCAAGAACGAAAAATCACTTATGCTGCGCACTCATAGCCAGACCAGTGGATGGAGTTTAACAGAACAAGATCCTTTTAATAATGTGGCCAGGACCACTATTGAGGCAATGGCGGCTGCTTTTGGTGGCACTCAAAGTCTTCACACCAACGCTTTGGACGAAGCCATTGCCCTACCTACTGATTTTTCGGCACGGATAGCCCGTAACACCCAAATCTATTTGCAAAAAGAAACCCATATTACCAAAACGGTAGATCCATGGGCCGGAAGTCATGTAGTTGAACAATTGACCCAAGAAATTGCCGAGGAAGCTTGGGAATTGATTCAGGAGGTTGAAAAACTTGGTGGCATGACCAAAGCCATTGAAGCAGGTATCCCCAAAAGACGGATTGAAGAGGCTGCTGCCAAAAAACAAGCCCGAATCGATAGCGGTCAAGATGTTATTGTTGGCGTGAACAAATACCAACTGGAGGATGAAGATGACCTGCAAATTTTGGAAGTGGACAATGCCAAAGTACGCCAACAGCAGATGGAGCGACTTGAACAAATAAAATCGACACGGGATTCCAAAGAAGTTGAAAAAGCACTCAATGACATCCGTTTAGCGGCCAAAAAAGCCAGTCAGAACGATGCTGACCGTGAAAATTTGTTAGCTTTAGCGGTACAAGCGGCCAAAGCTCGCGCCACCTTGGGAGAGATCAGTGACGCCATGGAAAGTGCCTTTGGACGCTACAAAGCAAAAATCCAATCTTTTACCGGCGTGTATTCGAAAGAAATCAAAAACGACGAAAGTTTTGTCAGGGCCCGTAAAATGGCTGACGAATTTGCAACCCAGGAGGGACGAAGACCTCGAATTATGGTGGCCAAAATGGGACAGGATGGTCATGATCGTGGTGCCAAAGTGGTGGCAACTGGCTATGCCGATCTCGGTTTTGACGTAGATATTGGACCCTTGTTCCAAACCCCTGCCGAAGTAGCCAAACAGGCCGTGGAAAACGATGTACATGTTCTGGGCATATCTTCGTTGGCCGGAGGACACAAAACCTTGGTGCCAGAAGTAGTGCAAGAACTAAAAGAACAGGGTCGTGAGGACATCATGGTCATTGTTGGGGGCGTTATCCCCAAGCAAGACTATCAACACCTTCTAGATCGTGGTGCGGTGGCTGTATTTGGACCTGGTACAAAAATTAGTGATGCAGCTATTGAAATCTTAAAGATTTTAATGGATTAATTGCCCTTAACGGTCTCATAAATATAACTTTAACTTTCTTTAACGCTGAATGCCATGGTTATTCACCCACTGTTAACAAAATACATTTTTTAGCATCTTAAATAATCGTATTTTTAGCACCTAACTTACTATGAAATGGGCAAAATCATTGCTATTGCAAACCAAAAGGGCGGTGTTGGCAAAACCACTACTACGGTAAACCTTGCGGCCTCCCTTGGTGTTTTGGAAAAGAAAGTGTTACTGATTGATGCTGATCCCCAAGCCAATGCCACTTCAGGGCTAGGTATTGATGTTGATTCCGTGGAGCATGGCACATACCAACTATTGGAACATACCATGCCCGTTGAGGATGTAATTGTTCAAACCGACTCCCCGAATGTTGATTTGGTTCCGGCACACATCGACCTTGTGGCCATTGAGATTGAATTGGTGGACAAGGACAACAGGGAATATATGCTCAAAGAAGCGCTCAAGGGTCTAGGAGATCGTTACGATTTTGTCTTGATTGATTGCGCCCCGTCTTTGGGATTATTGACGCTAAACGCACTTACCGCTGCAGACTCCGTTATGATTCCCATTCAATGCGAATATTTTGCATTGGAAGGGTTGGGCAAACTATTGAACACGGTGAAAAGTGTACAGAAAATACATAACAACGATTTGGATATAGAAGGCATGTTGCTGACGATGTACGATTCAAGGCTACGCCTATCCAACCAAGTCGTGGAAGAAGTGAAAAAACACTTCGCAGATATGGTGTTCGACACCATCATACAAAGAAATGTAAGGCTAAGCGAAGCCCCAAGTTATGGTGAAAGCATTATAAAATATGATGCCAGCAGCAAAGGTGCCTCCAATTACCTTAACTTGGCCAATGAAATTTTGAAGAAAAACAAGGAGAAAGTTTAGATGGCGAAAGCAACCAAAAAACAGGCTTTGGGAAGAGGCCTGTCCGCTCTACTGAAAGATCCCGAAAACGATATTCAATCCGTTGGGGATAAAAATGCGGACAAGGTCATAGGCAATGTAGTTGAACTGGATATTGAATCCATTGAGGTGAATCCCTTTCAGCCGAGGTCCAATTTTAATGATGAGGCTTTGGAAGAATTGGCCAGTTCCATTCGTGAACTTGGGATTATTCAGCCCATAACCGTTCGGAAATTGGATTTCAACAAATTCCAATTGGTTTCAGGGGAACGCAGGTTCCGTGCATCAAAACTGGTAGGGCTGGAAACTATTCCTGCCTATATCCGTATTGCCAACGACCAAGAATCCTTGGAAATGGCCTTGGTGGAAAACATCCAACGGCAAGATTTGGACCCCATCGAGATTGCCCTATCCTACCAAAGGCTGATTGATGAAATCCAGATTACCCAAGAAAAATTGAGCGATCGTGTAGGTAAAAAACGTTCCACCATCACCAATTACCTCCGTCTTCTTAAACTACACCCCATCATCCAAACCGGAATGCGGGATGGATTTATCAGTATGGGACACGGCAGAGCCTTGATCAATATCGAGAAGAAAAAAGAGCAGATAGCCATTTATGAGAAGGTGGTTTCAGACGGTCTTTCAGTAAGGGACACTGAGCGTTTGGTAAAAACACTCAAAGAACCTTCGAGAGAGGCAAGCGAAAAGAAAACAAAGGCTTCCAAGGAAATTCCCAGTTTTGTTTCCAAAGGCATGGATGAACTCAAAGATTTTCTTTCCGCCAAGGTAGATGTTACCTCATCCCAAACCGGAAAAGGAAAAATAGTAATTCCTTTTCACTCCGAGGAAGAGTTTCAGCGTATCAAAAAATTACTTACAGGTGAATAAAGGCCTATTATTATTGTTCCTTTTTTTATTGAATCTTCAATTTGGTCTCGCCCAAGAAGAAGAGAAGAAAGAAGATATGGAACCACCCCACCCTGCCGAGATTGATTCGTTGGCCCAAAATTTGGAGGGTTCTGGTATAACCATTGAAGAAGTAACTTACGAAAAGAAAGCAATAAATCCCTTGGCCCCCAGTAAAGCAGCATTCTACTCTGCAGTCCTTCCTGGATTGGGGCAGATATACAACAAGCGATACTGGAAAGCTCCCATTGTTTGGGGAGCACTGGGAACAGCCATATACACTTACTCTTTCAACAACACCGAATACAGAAGTGCTCGGAACGCTTTTAAAAGAAGACTGGCCGGGTTTACAGACGATGAGTTCTATGACCTCAATGGGGATGGCGAAGGCCCGGACGTATCAGACGAGGCGCTTCAGGACGCCCAAGAACGCACCCAGCGCAGCAGGGACCTTTCGTTGGTGATTACCCTAGTCCTGTACACCTTGAATATTATTGATGCCAACGTGGATGCACATTTGAAACAGTATAATGTGGATGACAATCTTGTGGTTGATTTTAAACCCTATTTAGATATGAACCCTTTCACCCAGGAACCCAATTTTGGAATGGCCCTGGTCGTAAAATTCTAAATTATGAACATTGCACTCTTTGGTTATGGCAAAATGGGTAGGATGATTGAACAAATTGCCCAAGATAGAGGCCATACCATTGTCGCGAAGGTTGATGTGGATACCAAGGAAATTCCCTATCACAAAATGGATGTTGCCATAGACTTTAGTACTCCTGAGTCTGCATTTGACAATATAACTGGGTGTTTTGAACACAAAGTACCGGTTATCTGCGGCACCACCGGTTGGTTATCCAACTATGACCAAGCTGTCAGTATTTGCAATAAAAACCAATCAGGGTTTATATATGCCTCCAATTTTAGTTTGGGAGTGAACATTTTTTTTGAATTGAACTCGTATTTGGCCAAAATGATGTCCGGTCTAGAGCAGTACAATGTCTCTATGGAAGAAATCCATCATACCCAAAAGCTTGATGCACCAAGTGGCACTGCAATTACCTTGGCGGAGGGAATCATTGCTCAGTCTGACTACAAAGGTTGGAAATTGGACCAAGAAGAAAACAACATTATACCTATTACATCCAAACGCGAGGGAATGGTACCAGGTACACATACCATATCCTATGGCAGTTCGGTGGACTCCATAGAAATTAAGCACACGGCCCATAATCGCGAAGGCTTTGCCTTGGGAGCAGTAATCGCTTCGGAATGGATTCAGGGCAAAACAGGTGTCTTTTCCATGAAAGACGTGTTAAACCTGTATTAAAAAACGTAACAAGAATAGAGACTGTAAGTCTTACAAAGAAACTTTTATATGAGCGGTACACAGTGGATCATTTTTATATTGGTCATCCAAGTCATCCATTTTTTGGGCACATGGAAACTTTATGTAAAAGCAGGGCGGAAAGCTTGGGAAGCCGCCATCCCCATCTATAATGGTATAATCTTGATGAAAATCATCAACCGTCCTTGGTGGTGGGTACTGCTACTGTTTATCCCCATTATCAACTTATTGATGTTCCCCGTGGTTTGGGTAGAGACCATTCGAAGTTTTGGAAAGAACAGCCTATTGGACACTTGGTTGGTAATATTGACCCTTGGCTTCTACATCTACTACATAAATTATGCAGAAGACGTTACCTATATTGAAGATCGCAGCCTAAAACCAAGAACCGGTCTGGGCGAATGGGTGAGTTCCATCGTCTTTGCCATTGTGGCCGCTACATTTGTCCACACTTATTTCTTTCAGCCATACGTAATACCTACGGGGTCCTTGGAGCGTACATTGCGGATAGGTGATTTTCTCTTTGTAAGCAAATTTCACTATGGTGCACGGATACCTATGACCACCTTGGCAGCGCCCATGGTACATGACACGCTGCCCATGCTTAGAAAACGGTCCTATTTGGCCGATGTGAATCCAGAAACCTACAAGACTTCCTGGATCAACAAATTACAGCTGCCCTACATGCGCATACCAGGGTTTGAGCGGGTAAAGAAGAACGACATTGTGGTCTTTAGCCTGCCTTCGGACACGCTCTATCAATTCTTTAGAGCTGAAAAAGCCGTAAAAAAGCCCATAGATAAAAAATCCAATTACGTAAAGCGATGTGTGGGCACACCTGGCGATTCCTTGGCCGTTATCGATGGATTTGTATACATCAATGGGGAAAAGCTACAATTGTCAGACCGGGCAAAGCCCATGTACAATTACAACATCTATGCTCAAAACGGGGTATCCAGTAAACTGTTGGAAGAAGTGGATGCTTCGGACTATTTTAGAACATACATCGCAGGGAATTTAAACCAAAACCAGTACAATGCACTTAACCCGTTTGTCTTGGGCGCCAACAGGAGTCAAGATGGCAAAATTGAATTGGTTACGGAAGAAAAAGGCATTCCAACTGAAGTCATACGACAGCTTAGATTATCATTGACAGAAGAAAAACCAAGGTCCAGAATTGCCAACCTTACCGATGAAATGGTTGCGCAGCTTCAGGAAAATCCTGCCATAGATTCGGTAGTAAAACTTGTTGAAGAAAAGGGTGTATACGGAGGCTCTTTCCCCCAAAAACCCAACCTGTACCCTTGGAACAGTGACAATTTTGGTCCCATCTACATCCCCAAAGAAGGAACAACGGTTGAAATCAATGCCAGAACCATTCCTTTGTACAAAAAAATCATCAGGGATTACGAACATAACGATGTAGAGGTTACCGGGCAGAAAGTACTTATCAATGGTCAAGAAGCCAACTCCTATACCTTTAAACAAGATTACTACTGGATGATGGGAGATAACCGGGACCACTCTGAGGATAGTAGGGCTTGGGGTTATGTTCCCGCAGATCATATTGTGGGCAAGCCTGTATTTTTATGGATGAGTTTTGACAATTTCAACGAGGGATTGTCTAATTGGAAGCCTCGTTGGGACCGTATCTTCACCACAGTTGGTGGAAGTGGGGAACCCATTTCCTATTTTAAATACTTTGTGGCCCTGATTGTAGGTTGGATTCTGTTCGACTTCATAAAAAAGCGAAGAAAGAAAAAGGCAGAATAAGACTTCCGCCAAAACCCTTACGTTCTTGAAAATAGTACTGCACCCATCCTATTTCCCCAGCATTGCAACCTTTTCGGTTATTGCACAGCACAATGTTATTTGGGAGGCTCATGACAATTTTCAAAAACAGACCTATAGAAACCGCTGTTATATCTGTACCGACCAAGGGAAACACATGCTCAACATCCCTATAAAACATGCGGGTGGAAAAGAAGGCAGGCAAAAATATGCCCATGTGGAAATGGACAACAGCTACCCGTGGAAAAAAATCCATTGGCGTACCTTGGAAACAGCATATAGAACCTCACCATTCTTTGAGTTTTATGAGGATGACATAAGACCATTGTTTGAAGGTCCACATACCTCATTGTACGATTACAATCTTAAAACCATTGAAACCATTGCAGAGTGTTTGGGAATTGGGATATCAGAGGAAAAAACAGCATTGTATGAACCGGAACTGTCGAACCAAATGGATGGCAGATTTTTAGTGGAAGCCAAAAAGGAAGTCAATCCAGAAATGGAACCCTATCCACAAGTCTTTGATGACAGACATGGGTTTGTATCCAATCTCAGTATATTGGATTTATTGTTCAACGAAGGCACCAACGCACTTTCCTATTTGGAAAATCAACCTTTGGATTTTTTACATGCTTAGGCATTTCGTACACTACGGCATACATTTTCTAATCCCGATTTTAATCGCCTTTTTTTTCTTTAAGGATCGTAAATTAAGGGTAGCAATCATCCTGTTATGCGGCATCGTGATTGATGTGGACCATTTCTGGGCAAATCCTTTATTCGACCCCAACCGATGTAGTATTGGTTTTCATCCCCTACACAGTTATTGGGCCATATTGGGATACGCCATTCTGCCTTTTTTTAAACCTACCCGAATAATGGGTCTAGCATTGCTCATCCATATTCTTGCAGACTTTATGGATTGTCTATTGATGTGATTTCAGGCGCAACGTGGCCATGACTGGATAGTGATCGGACAATTTTTCATCAAAATTTTTATGCGACACTATCTCTACTTTAGGTTCAGCAAAGATGTAATCTATCCGAAGAGGAAAACCCAATAGATTGTAGGTACGTCCAAAGCCATCGCCCTTTTCCAAAAAAGTGTCCTGCATATCTCCTTTCACAATCTTATAGACATTGGAAAATTGTGTATTGTTGAAATCCCCACACACAATATTGGTATATGGGCTTTTCTCTATATGCTCCGCAAAGAACTTAGCTTGTTCCAACTGTTTGGCAAAAGTACTTACCAGTCGCTTATAATTTTTTTCTGATTCCTCTCCATTTGAAAGGGTTTCTGCTTTGGGGACGATGCTGAAGGATTGCAGATGCAGGTTATAGACCCTAACTGTATCCTTGCCCAACAAAATGTCTGCATAAATAATATTATTGACCGTGTTTGGCAATTCCAGGGACCCATTCCCAATAATTGGGTATTTAGAAAAAATGGCCTGTATGGTTCTTGGCGATAATTGGGGCGTTTCACTACGGTAGGGATATTGACTCAATTGTTTATACCGTATTCTGCTGTGCTCTTGAATACAAACAATATCGGGGTCTTCCTTTTTAATGAACGAAATTATCTTGTTGCCAATATTAGGCTCTTTTATCCACTCATTCTTATTGAACCCCCATACGTTATAGCTCATGATTGTAAGGTCATTGGATTGGGCTTTCTTGGTTTCATCCCCCATCTTATAAAAAGGTCCGAAACCTAAATAGCCTATCACAAGGGCCAACAAAGACAGAAAAAGTTTTCGCTTCCTCTTGAAGACCCAATAGATCATGAACAAAAAATTAAGGATGAACAAGAAGGGAACAAACAGGCTCAAAGCCGAAAATATGGGTATTATTTGAAAATTGAGATATGAAGACAAACACGTGATAAGCAAGAAAAAGGCAACCAAAATGTTGATCGCAAAGGCTACCTTTTCAATGAGTGAAGCTGCTTTTTTCATACATCAATCCTCCTTGCCGGCTTTAAACAAAAAGTCTTTTTCCTCTTTGGACAAACTTTCATATCCAGATTTGCTGATCTTGTCCAAAATAGTGTCTATTTTCTTCTGTTTGGCGGCCTTGTCATAATCCATTGTTTTGTTTCCGGAAGCATTCTTTCGGTAAACGGTCTTCATGTTGGCCTTTTTCTCTTTTGGCTTAAAGAGCTGTGCAATGGCTTCTACGAATCTGGTAAATCCGTCTCCTATATCCTTGCCGTTCAACAGTTGCCTTGCATAGATATATCCCAAAAAAGCACCCCCCAAATGGGCCAATCTACCACCTACATTTCCACCATAGGGTATCTGTATCAAATCAACCAAAACAAAAAATACCCCAACGTACCAAAGTTTAACATTGAAGAAAATAATCCGAACCTCTTGATTGGGAATATAGGCACAGATGAAAATCAGCACCGCCGTAACCCCTGCCGAAGCTCCTATCAATGCTGTATTGGCGTCCAATAAAGTTGGAAAGATATTGTAGCTTAAGAGGAAAACAATCCCTCCTACGATAACTCCCAAAAAGTATACATTTAGGAATCGCTGCCCATCAAAAAGGTTCAAAAAAATCCTGCCGGTAAAATAGAGCATGAGCATATTCCAAAAAATATGTCCCAGTCCAGCATGAAAAAACGAATAGGTAACCAAGGACCACGGTTGACCAAAAAACGTCAAGAAATCCTTGGGCAAATGAAACCAATGGGAAACTGAATAGCCCAACAGCGCTGCGGAAAGTCCATCCAGAATAAAGATCAGCACATTGATGGCGATGAGCTTTTCCGCAATGTTCAACCGAGCAAATTGATATTGTAATCCGCCGTTTGCCATAGTTTAATCCCAACGATTATTGTTAAACTGGTTCTTTTTCCAATACCACATCATAATGAACCCAATCAATGCTCCCCCAATGTGCGCAAAATGTGCCACTCCGGTATTTACATTGCTGATACCAAAAATTAAATCCCCTGCAATCAATAAGGGCACAAAATATTTGGCTTTTATAGGTACTGGTAGAAAAATCAGCATCAATTTGGCTTCGGAATACATAAAGGCAAAAGCCACCAAAACCCCATAAATGGCCCCAGAAGCTCCCACAGCAGGGACATTATATGCTGATAAAAAACTATCGATAGTGCTTTTTGAAGCTAGGTTGTACCAATCAGGACTATATTGCCCCCCCGATATGATTTCCATGATCTGTGTTCTGGCCAAACCCGCACTTTCCAAAGCATTCAATCCTTCGCTGAAAAAGTAATAATTGACTCCTGTATGCAATGCCGCCGACCCCAAACCAGCCGAAAAATAAAAGAACAGGAACTTATTGCGTCCCCATATCCGTTCCAGCGGCGTTCCAAACGCCCACAGCGCATACATATTGAACACAATATGCATCAGGCTACCATGCATGAACATATGGGTACCCACTTGCCACCATTCAAAATTGCTGTTCTTAGGAAACCAAAGTGACATCCATTGGTACATTTGGTCCCCGTATAATTGCGTGGCAAAAAACATGATCACATTAATGATCAATAAATGTTTTACCGCATCGGTCATTCTACCCATCTAACTGAATTTTTTATCGATATCCCCTTCGGAGATAATGGTGTATGTCAATTTTTGAAACGGACTCAAGGTTGGTTCCTTACAGGCAAACAAATTGTTCACCAAGGCCAGCTGCGATTCTTGGTCCAAGATCTCCCCTGTCCGTACGGCCAAGTTTTTGGAAAGTGCTTGGGCCAATACTTCGGCCTGGGAAATGGAACCAGTATCAAATCCTTCCATATAATCCGCAATCAAGCGATCCAATACCGTGCCAATTCCACTTTCTGGAACCACTAGGGGCACTCCTGTCACTTTTACAGTCTCTTCCTCCAAACTTTCAAAAGCAAAACCTATGTTTGTCAGGCTATCCTTGATTTCCTGTAATATTCCCAATTCCTGTGTATTGAAGGAAAGCTCCAACGGGAACAAAAGCTGCTGGCTCACCCCTTCCTTTACAGTTATTTCCCCTAGAAATTTTTCAAAGAGAATCCGTTCATGTGCTCTATTCTGATGAATGACCAACATCCCGGATTTCACCGTGCTCACCACATATTTTCGCCGTAGCTGAAAAGTCGTGGCCAAATGCTCTCCCACCTCATCATCGGTATACATGGTTCCCTGTACATCACTATCCGATTCAATGGCCAGACTGCTAAAGTTATCTGTATCCAAATCCTCATCTAGACCTTCATACAAATCTTCCCAACCTTTTGCGCTTACTTTTTGAAAAGATCCTCCGCTCCTTCGCTCCGTGGCTTCCTGAAAAGGGTTAAAAGTCGCATCAACGGTTACTTTGGGTAAAACGGCCCCTTTTTCCTTGTACGCATAAGGGGTATCCAAGTTGGGGTCATGGTCAAAATCCAGTATTGGTGCCACGTTAAACTGCCCCAGGCTATGCTTTACCGTTGAACGGAGAATGGCATAAAGCGTATTCTCGTCATCAAACTTCACTTCTGTTTTAGTGGGATGGATATTGATATCAATCGAAGACGGGTCAACTTCCAAATAAATAAAATAGCCTGGATATGTATCTGGCTTTATCAGTCCCTCAAAAGCTGCAGAAACAGCATGATGCAAATAGGGGCTTTTGATAAACCGGTCATTGGCAAAGAAAAACTGTTCCCCCCTACTCTTCTTGGCAAACTCTGGCTTACAGATAAATCCTGAAATTTTCACCACCTCGGTCTCTTCGTTCACAGGAACCAAACGGTCTTCCATGCGACTTCCAAAAATATGGGATATACGCTGACGTGGTTTCCCTTTGGGAAGATTAAAAATCTCCGAGCCATTGTTATAAAAATGGAACTCGATATTGGGATGCACCAGGGCAACCCTATGAAACTCGTCCGTAATATGCCGAAGCTCTACCTGATTGGATTTTAAGAAATTGCGACGAGCCGGAATATTAAAGAAAAGGTTTTTTACTGATATGGAAGTGCCTTTGGGCGTGGCCACAACCTCTTGGGAAACAATTTTGCTACCCTCAATCTTTATATGCACACCCACCTCATTGGTGTGGGTTCGAGTCTGCATATCTACATGGGCAATAGCCGCTATGGAAGCCAGGGCTTCACCACGGAACCCTTTGGTGCGTAGGTTGAACAAATCCTGTGCCGACGAAATCTTGGAAGTGGCATGACGTTCAAAGGACAATCTAGCATCCGTCTCACTCATACCGCTACCATCATCCACTACTTGAATAAGTGCCTTACCCCCATCCTTCACAATCAGTTTTATGATTGTTGCCCCTGCATCAATGGCATTCTCCAGCAATTCCTTGACCACCGAGGCCGGACGTTGGACCACCTCCCCTGCTGCAATCTGGTTGGCAACATGGTCCGGTAAGAGTTTAATGATGTCCGTCATTAGGGATTCAGGAATATGGATAAATCAAAGTCGATTACAAAAAGGAACAGCAGCACCAAAATGGCCACAATAACAAGAAAACGAAGTTTCATGTTCTTATCACCTTCCATTTTTAGGTCTTCCTTGGCCGAACTGATTTTGTTCAGGAGCCCTCTCTGCGTATGCGCGGTACTTCGAAATTTATCTAGTTTGTGTTCTATTTTATACGGATTGCCCTCGCCCTTGTAGTAGCGCGGCGAGTAGTTGAATGATTTATTTTTCTTCAGTTTTAAAGGGTTTCGCATGGCATTCATATCCGTCTAACCCCAAAGGTACTTAAAATAGAAAAAAAGGTTTGAGGGAAGCTCCCAAAAAATGTTAACAGGGCTGGATTGCCCCGATTACAAGATTTATGGATTTTTTGAACTTGAAACTTGAACTTGATATTACTTCCCCAACACCGCCATCTGTATGGCAGCAATAGCAGCTTCTGTTCCTTTGTTCCCATGCTTGCCCCCACTACGGTCTTGGGCCTGTTGCAATGTATTGTCGGTGAGTACACAGAAAATCACGGGAACATCATATGCTATGTTCAAATCCTTGATACCCTGTGCTGTGGCACTGCAAACAAAATCAAAATGACTGGTTTCACCACGAATGACACTACCAATGGCAATGACAGCATCCACTTTTTGGTCCGTAATCATTTTTTTACAGCCATAGGTCAGCTCAAAACTACCGGGAACGTTCCACCGAACGACATTTTCAGGCAAAGCTCCGCAATCCACCAAAGCTTCATGGGCGCCATTATAGAGCGCCTCAGTTATTTCATGGTTCCATTCAGAAACAACAATCCCAAACCGAAGTTGCTTCGCATTTGGGATTTTACTCTTATCGTAGAGAGATAGATTTTTGTTCTCAGTGGCCATAATTTAGTTTTTGGCCATTCCAATCAGTGCATCAATACCAGAGCCTTCTTGGGAGTTTGGATAATCTTCCTTGATACGCTCAAAATATCCGACAGCTTTATCTTTCTGTCCTAATTTCAAGGCCATTACTCCAGCCTTGTATAAAAATCTTGGGGTTGTAAACTCATTGTCACTATGTGCAACGGCTTTTTCGTAATAGTCCAAAGCATCCTCGGATTGGTTCAATTGCGAAAATGCATCCCCAATACCTCCTTTGGCCATAGCTCCCAAAACAGCATCATCAGAAGAAAAATTCTCTAGATGGGCAATGGCTTCCTCGTATTTTTGAAGGTTCAAATAGGTCATCCCCGCAGAATATTTAGCCAAATTAGCGGCTTTGGTCCCACTATATTCTTCAATGATATCCAAGAATCCGTATTTCCCCTCAGCGCCATTCAATGCCATGGCGAACAAGGAATCTTTCGCTGTCTCACTGGCAAGTGCCTGATCAAAATATTGTTGTGGATAAAAAAGTTCGTTGGCTGCAGTAGCTTCTTTCGGCTTTTGAATGAATTGGTGGTAGCCTAAAAATGCCAATACGCCCACAGCAATGGCACCAATCACTCCCAAAATGTAGTTTTGGTTCTTCTGTACCCAGGCCTCGGTCTTGGAAGCACTTTCATCTAGGGTATTAAAAACCTCTGCTGTTGTGCTGTCCTGTTCTTCAACTTGGGCTTCCTCTGCTTTGTTTTTGGGTTTAAAGCCTCTTCTCTTGTATGTTGCCATGCGTCATTTTATTGGTCGGGCAAAAATAAAGTTTTTATCCAAAATCAAAAGGCAATTTATTCGTTATTTTTGGAATCTTTAACCAGTCCTCAAAATCGCAAAACCCTTTTGGCCCCTAAAAGTTTTATGTTTTTAAGACATTTATCCTTAGTGAATTACAAAAACTTCGATTCCAAAACCTTGGAATTCGACCCTGTAATCAATTGTCTTGTGGGCGATAACGGAGTGGGAAAAACCAATATTCTGGACGCCATTTACCACCTTTGCTTTGGAAAAAGCTATTTTAATCCGGTGGCCACCCAGAACATTAAACACGATACGGATTTTTTTGTAGTGGACGGGGAATTTGAAAAGGAAGGTCGGACCGAAAAAATTATCTGCAGCTTTAAAAAAGGGTCCAAAAAAATCATCAAACGCAACGGAAAGGCCTATGAGAAGTTTTCGGAACACATTGGCTTTTTGCCCTTGGTAATCATATCGCCTTCGGACCGAGACCTTATTCTTGAGGGCAGTGAAACCCGAAGGAAATTCATGGACGGGGTGATTTCACAATCGGATAAGGCCTATCTACAGACCCTTATCAAATACAACAAGGTATTGGTGCAGCGGAATTCTTTGCTGAAATATTTTGTGGCCAACCACACCTTTGACCCCAACACTTTGGCCATCTACAATGAACAATTGCACAATTTAGGGACGGAGATTCATAAAAAACGGGTTGATTTCATTGACTCTCTTATCCCAATATTCCAAAAACAATACGCCCATATTTCTGAAAAAGACGAACAGATCACACTTTCCTACGAAAGTCAACTTTCCGAAGGAAACCTCTTGAATCTATTGGAAAGGAGTATTGATAAGGACCGAGCCCTACAATATACCAGCGTGGGCATCCATAAAGACGACTTGAATTTTATGATTGGCGGACATCCCATCAAGAAATTTGGCAGTCAAGGTCAGCAAAAATCTTTTTTGATCGCCTTAAAATTGGCCCAGTTCCATTTTATCAAGGAGCAGGCCAGCACCACTCCCATTCTGCTGTTGGATGATATTTTTGATAAGCTGGACGAAAACCGGGTTTCCCATATCGTGGGTCTTGTAAAGGATGATAATTTTGGACAGATTTTTATCAGTGACACCCATGCGGAACGAACAGAAAATGTAGTCAAGACCATTCATCAGAGCTATAAAATCTTTACCTTGTAGTATGTCTCGGATTCTTTTTTTTCTCTCAATTTTGATGGCCTGGGGATGCAAGGAAGCCTCCATTCCCAAAGAAAATCTACAGTATCTGAACGGGTATTGGGAGATTTCCGAAGTGGGGTTTCCAGACGGTTCCAAAAAAACATACAAGGTCAACCCCACCATAGATTTCATCCAACTGGAAAATGGCAAAGGTTTTCGTAAAAAAATGCAGCCTCGTTTTGATGGCACCTACAAAACCTCTCATGATGTGGAACAATTAACCGTAACCCAAGTGGACGCCTTCTTTATCTTAAGTTATTCCAGTGAATTTAGCGATTGGGAAGAAACATTGGTGCAGATAGATTCCACCAACTTTTCCGTAATGAACGCAGAAGGTGTCACCTACTCCTACAAACGCTTTGAACCCATTAAAATTCCAAAATAATGGCCAAGAGACACAATTCCCATCTGCCCCTTAGCGAAGCGTTGAACGAGTTCATCAAGGAAAATAAGCTCCAAAAGGGTATGGACAAGGTAGATGCCCGCGAAGCTTGGAACAGATTAATGGGCAACGGGGTAAACAATTATACCACCTTGGTGGAACTCAAAAACGAGACCCTCTTTGTATCCCTATCCTCTTCGGTACTCCGTGAAGAACTGAGTCTTGGAAAAAGCAAGATCATTGCTATGATCAATGAAGAACTAGGGAAGGAACTGGTAAAAAAGTTGGTGTTGCGGTAAAATGCCCCACCTAATTTCCATCATCCGTCAATTCATACAAGGCATCCATCAATTCATTACATAGAGTTACATCATAAAACTGGACATTGGCACGGTAAAACAATAAACCCAGTAGCATGAAATTGAAAAATCTATTTTACGCAAGTCTTCTCGCACTTGCCATAATATCGTGCAGTAAAGACGATGGTCCCGATATAAGTAACAACAACACTCCAGTAATTACGGACCCAAAAACATTCAATGTCCCTGAAAACATTGACGATGTTTACGTCATAGGAACCATTAAGGCCACCGATGCCGATGAAGAGGATACCTTGGAGTTCAGTATTTCTGCCAACAGCGATGCCTTGTTCGAAATTACCAAAACAGGTTCCTTGAGCTTAGCCAACGGAAAATCGCTTGATTTTGCCACTAAATCCCAACACATAATTAGTGTCAGTGTCAGTGACGGTGAGGATAGCGCCAAAGCAAACATAACTATCAATGTAACCGAGGTTGATGAAAACAATGGTACACCAAGTTTTAATGAAGCTTCCTATGTGTATCAGGTCGATGAAAACATAGGCAGTGGTGTAGTCTTTGGCACGTTGACCGCTAATGATCCAGAATCGGACCCACTAGAATTCTTGATAACAGAAAACGACAATGAACTTTTCGCCATTACCCCACAAGGTTCTCTAAGTGTTGCTGAGGGTAAAAATTTGGATTTTGAAACTTCTGAACAACATATCATCACGGTAGGAGTAACAGACGGCAATACAACCACCACTATCCAAGTGACGATCAATGTAACCGATGATGGTAAACTGGCCGATGACCCCCGTTCTTTTGTGACTACTTGGTCCGTAGTAAATGGTGGTCTGGACATAGAAATTGGGTTGAATCAAGCATACAACGATTACGATTTTGAGATTGATTGGGGGGATGGGCATACCGAAGTGGTAATTTCCAATGCCGACCTGACACATTCCTATGAGGCACCCGGAGACTATACCGTTGCCATAATGGGTGCTTTCCTTGCCATCAAAATGTCAAATTCGTCAACCAAACACCGATTGGTGGGCATAGAGCAATGGGGAACCACCGTATGGCAGTCCATGGAAAAGGCATTCTTTGACTGTATTAGCCTAAAAAATTATAATGTCACGGATACCCCTAACCTAAGTCAAGTCACTATATATGATGATGCTTTTGCAGGTGCTACCAACTTTAATGGCAACCTAAATAATTGGGACGTAAGCAAAGCCATCTCCATGGCTGGGATGTTTAGCAATGCAAATTCCTTCAATAGCGACCTTGACAATTGGAATGTTGGCAATGTATCGGATATGAGCTATATGTTCAGTGGCGCCTCGGCGTTTAACGGCAATATTAGCTCGTGGAATGTGGAAAAAGTAACTACCATGGCCCGTATGTTTGACGGCGCAAGCAGTTTTAACGGTGCCATTGGTGGGTGGACGACCACGGAACTTGCCAGCATAGAAAGCATGTTCAGTGATGCTATTGTTTTTAATCAAGATTTAAACTGGGACACCAGCAAAGTCACCAATATGGAACGCACTTTCATCGGTGCAATTGCCTTTAACGGGAATATAGGCTCTTGGGATACCGGTCTTGTTGAAACCATGGAGGCAATGTTCGACACTGCTACTTCTTTCAACCAAGATATCGGTAATTGGAACACCGAAAGTGTCATCAACATGAATGCCATGTTTTCCAATGCCACTTCTTTTAATCAGGACTTGAATACCAGTTTAGATTTAAGTGCATGGAACGTTGAGAATGTAACTGACATGGAGAACATGTTTAACAATGCGATAGCTTTCAATGGCAATATTTCCGATTGGAATACAGGTAAAGTAACCACCATGCGAGCCATGTTCCAAGGAGCGGATAATGGAAGTGCATTTAATGGAGATATTACAGGATGGGATACAAGCCAGGTGACCACAATGATGAGCATGTTCAATGACGCCACCTTATTTAATAGAGATTTAGGAGACTGGAACATTGAAAATGTAACCTCGATGGCCTTTATGTTGAGTAATTCTGGACTTTCCACGTTTGCCTATGATGGCACCTTGATAGGATGGTCTGCTCAAAATATACAAGCTCCAAGTTTGACCGCGACAGGATTACAATACTGTGATGTGCCAGAAGTGAATGCAGCCAGACAAACCTTAAATGATAAGGGAATGAACATTAGCGGCGATAATGCAGTGCCTTGTTTTTAATTTAGAAGTGTTGTGAAGCCACAAAAAAACCACCGGATTCCGGTGGTTTTTTTATTATATTAGAGAACGTTTGGGTTAAAACACCTCTCGTCCCGAAAAGTGAAAACCCCCTTCAATAGCGGCATTTTCATCACTATCAGAACCGTGTACGGCATTTTCCCCAATACTGGTTGCATACAACTTTCGGATAGTACCTTCCGCAGCTTCAGCTGGATTGGTAGCACCAATCAATGCACGGAAATCATCCACCGCATTATCCTTTTCCAAGATAGCAGCAACAATGGGGCCTCTGGTCATAAATTCCACCAACTCTCCAAAAAATGGACGCTCCTTGTGGATAGCGTAGAACTCTTGGGCATCCCTTCGGCTCAATTGGGTGTATTTCATGGCTACAATCTTAAATCCAGCAGCCGTTATTTTTTCCAAAATTGCACCTATGTGGCCATTTTCAACCGCATCTGGCTTAATCATGGTAAATGTTCTATTTCCAGTCATTTTTTAAAATTTTGCGCAAACTTACGGTTTTTAAACCAACGAGCAAGGCTTAATAGGTTTGTTTTAGTTCCTGAAGCACAGTGCCATCTTCCCCCATTATCTTAAAATGTACTTCTTTGCTTTTAAGGTTTAGCATAAGGATGCCATAGCTGGTACGGGAAACCACATCACCCACCCTATATGGATTAGACTCTCCTGTAAAGCTGGAATAAGAGTGTGTTAACCCGCTACTCGTAAAATCTACCAAGGGATATTTCAAATTAGGAACGGATTTCCGGGAAAATTCAGAAATATGTCGGTCACCTGACAATATTATTACGCCTTTAGCTTTTGATTCAGCAATGAGTTTTTCAAGCTTTTCTACCTCCTTCGGAAAATTGCCCCAAGTCTCAAATCCATGTTCCCTTGATAAAAACTGGATACTGGAAACAATCAAATTAAAATCAGCATCAGATTGATGAAGCTCATGTCGCAGCCATTGCCATTGTTCGGCACCCAAAACCGTTGCTTCATCTACCAAATTGGGCTTATATCTCTTTTCCGAAACGGTATCCTTCACCAAGGCACTTCGGAAATAGCGGGTATCCAGCACCAGAACTTTCACTTTGCCCTTTGCTGTTTCGTAGTTGTGAACAGCATACACACCCTTCCTACTCCTTCTAGGGCTATTCTTGGGCACACCCATAAAATCCAGAAACACTTGTTGGCTTTCACTCTTCGCCATAAACTCCTCCCCACCATCGTTCACTCCGAAATCGTGATCATCCCATGTACCAATAACAGGGACCTTTGACTTCAGTTGGGCATAACCCTGTACACTGTCTTGCATGGCATATATAGCCCTGAGTCTCTCCATATTGTCCGTATCGGCATAAACAATGTCACCACCCCAAATCCAAACATTGGGGTTTTCGTTCAGAATATCATCCCAAAATGGGTTGGGCTCCTGGGGTATGTTACAAGAACCAAAAGCGACCACAAATATGGCATCCGCTTTATTGGGGTTTCTTTTGCAGCCAAAAAAGAAAATGGTAGCACTAAATATGAGAAGGGTATACTTCATGTAATCAATTTGATTTTGAACAAAAATAGAGCTTATCCAGTTACCTCTATATTATATTATTGTATCTTTGGCCGCATGAATTTAGAGGACATCTCAGCGGTTAAGTCTATTCTTTCGCAGCCCCAAAAAATTGTTATCATCCCCCACAAAAACCCCGATGGAGATGCCATGGGAGCATGCTTGGGCTTATGGGGATTTTTAAAATCCATAGGGCAGACCGTCCATGTAATTGCACCCAACGATTATCCTAAATTCTTAAAGTGGATGCCAGGAAACGAATCTGTTGTAAATTTTGAATGGGACAATGGAGAGGCCCAAAAATTATTGGATGAAGCCTCGGTTATTTTTACACTGGATTTCAACGATTTTTCCCGCACGGGACAAATGGAATCCGTGCTAAAAGAGAAGCAAGCCGATTTCATTATGATCGACCATCACCAACAACCCAGTGATTATGCCAAGGTAACCTATTCCGATGTGAATATGAGTTCCACTTGTGAAATGGTATATAATTTCATTGATCTTTTAGGGGAAACCGATCGTATTACGGCCGCTATCGCCACCAACCTGTACACCGGAATAATGACAGACACCGGATCGTTCAAATACCGATCTACCTCTAGCAAAACCCATAGGGTAGTAGCGGACCTTATTGATCGGGGTGCGGACAATATGGAAATCCATAGACAGGTTTTTGATACCAATTCGCCTTCCCGCTTACATTTGCTGGGAGTGGCTTTGAGCAATATGGTCATCCTACCCGAATACAAAACGGCATATATCACCCTTAGCCAAGAGGAACTGGATGCCAATGATTTTAAAAAGGGAGACACCGAAGGCTTTGTGAATTACGGGCTTACTTTGGAAGGGATTATTTTTGCGTTGATTTTTATTGAAAACAAGGATGAAGGGATTATTAAAATATCCTTGAGGTCCATTGGCGAGTTTTCCGTAAATGAGTTTGCCCGAAAACATTTTAGCGGCGGAGGACACGACAATGCCGCTGGAGGGAAAAGCGAGCTTTCAATGGAAGAAACCTTGAAGCGATTCAATGAAATCCTAACAACCTATAAAAGCCAATTAAATCCATGAGGATAATAGTGATTCTTTTGTTGGTATTCTTCGCTGCCTGTGGAAACCCTGAGCCCCGGCGACCCGTGGAAGTAAGGTCGGGCAGTTTTTTTAAGGAGTCCGTAGAACGGAACAGAACCTTGCTCGCCGAAGAAGAGAAAGTCATCCAAGACATCATATCAAAAGACACGCTGCACACCTATATGGCAAGTCCCAATGGTTTTTGGTACTACTTTGAGACTAAAAATGATACCGCCAAATATCACCCAAAGACCAATGACCAAATATTGTTTTCCTATAACTTGATGACATTGGGCAATGACACCATCTATACTGCCAAAGATATTGGCCCAACCTCATACGTAGTGGACAAAGAGCAATTGTTCCCCGGGCTTCAAAATGCGGTAAAGCTCCTTAAGATCAGCGAAAAAGCAACCTTTGTTTTTCCATCATTACAAGCCTATGGTTACCAAGGAGACAATAACTCCATTGCACCAAGAACTCCTTTAAAATCGTCAGTAGAGTTACATACAATCATTATTCACAAAGACAGTCTAAATTAAATTACACCTAACATGAAACACACCCTAGCTTTAATCGCTTTGTTTTCCATGGTTTTCCTAGGATGCAAATCCAGCAAATATGCAGATTTGGGAGATGGTATCTTTGCCGATATACAGACCACCCAAGGCGATATCATCATTAAATTGGAATACCAAAAAACCCCGGTGACCGTGGCCAATTTTGTATCCTTGGCCGAAGGCAACAGCCCATTTGTTGCAGATAGCCTGAAAGATAAAAAGTATTATGACGGTATTTCATTTCACAGAGTCATTAAAGATTTCATGATTCAAGGAGGTGATCCAACTGGAACAGGAGGAGGAAATCCTGGGTATAAGTTCAAAGATGAGTTCAATGATTCTTTATCCCATTCCAAAAAAGGAATACTTTCCATGGCCAATTCCGGTCCAAAAACCAATGGAAGCCAATTTTTCATCACCCACAAGGCCACACCTTGGCTCAATGGCAAGCACACCGTTTTTGGGGAAGTGGTAAGTGGTATGGAGGTGGTAGACTCCATAGCCAACGTGGAAACCGACCCTAGGGACAGACCCACAGTTCCCGTAGTGATGAACAAGGTCGAGATAGTTCGCAATGGCAAAGAGGCCAAAAACTTTGACGCCAATAAGATCATGGGTGACTATTTCGAAGAGGAAAAGGTCGCAGAGGCTGCTTTTCAGAAGATGAAAGAAGAACTTATCGCAGAATTTGCACAGCAAAGAGAAGCCGCTGAAGAAACCCCAACCGGTCTACGGATCTACACCGTAACCGAAGGAGAGGGCGAGCAACCCAAGGAAGGACAACAAGTCTTGGTGAGCTACGCAGGGTACCTGCTCAATGGCGACCTGTTTGACACCAACATGCAAGAGGTAGCAGAAAAATTCAACCAATTGAACCCAGCAAGAAGAGATCAGGGTGGTTATGCCCCAGTTCCTATGGAATACAGCCCCCAAGCTAGGTTATTCCCAGGTTTCAGGGAGGGTCTTCTTACCATAAAAGTCGGTGATAAAATCCGTATTTTCCTTCCACCTCACCTAGGATTGGGAGCGCAAGGTCGTGGCCCCATTCCTCCAAATTCCGATTTGGTCTTTGATGTGGAGATAACCGGAATCCAACAATAACCCTTATATTCAAGACACAAAAAAGCCGTACTTTTCCGTGCGGCTTTTTTTATGTTCAAATGTTGAAAAAAGAAAAGGTAAAAACTTACATCCTCATTGCGCTTCCTATCCAAGTTGTATTGGTAAAATGGATGGCAGCATACCCCAACTTTGTTGAGACGTATTACAGCAATGGACTCTATCTGCCTATTTCCAGATTTTTGAGGATTCTTTTGGGATGGATTCCTTTTTCCGTGGGAGATTTACTCTATCTGACCCTTGGCATATTGGCCATCCGCTATCTATATAAACACAGGAAAACCATAAAATCCAAACCGCTACATTTTCTCAAGAATATTGGTGTGGTACTTTCCATCTCCTATTTTGCTTTTCATTTGCTTTGGGGAATGAATTACTACCGACAGCCCATCACATGGAAATTGGGCATAGAACGGGAGTACACCCTTGAAGAGCTGACCCAATTGACCCAATACTTTGCCAAGAAAGCGAATGCATATCAGCATCAAATTACCGGTGACAGTATTGACCCAGTTCAGATTCCCTATTCTAAAAAGGAGATATTCAAAAAAACTGAGGAAGGATATATCAAACTAAAAAAAGACTATCCAGACTTGGCATACAAGAGTCCCAGCCTCAAAATTTCTATTTTTAGCATCCCACTTACTTACATGGGCTATGGTGGGTATTTGAACCCTTTTAGCAACGAAGCTCAAGTCAATGGCATTACCCCTTTATTTCGTATGCCCACCGTAAGCGGACACGAAGTGGGACATCAACTTGGTTATTCGGCCGAGGATGCCACCAATTTTATCGGGTATTTGGTCACTGTTCAAAACAATGACCCCTATTTTAAATATGCTGCATACCACAATGCCTTGGGGTATTGCCTCTCCGACCTTTCCAGAAAAGATGAGCACACTTCAAAGCAAATCATTGCAGCACTCCATCCAGGGGTAAAAAAGAATTTCCAAGAGCTCAGGGATTTCTGGGACCACTATCAAAATCCGTTGGAACCGGTTTTTAAATCCATTTTCAACACCTTTTTAAAAATGAACAATCAAGAAGAAGGTATTAAAAGCTATAATTCGGTGGTTGGACTAATGATCAATTTCCACCTAAAAAAAGAGACTTCTTCCTAGGGTTGTGCAATACCTCTACTTCAATTACCTTTAAAGCGACTAATTCAATTGATTGTAATATGAAAATGAAACTCGTGGCACTTGCCTTTTTCCTTGGCGGTGCTTTTTTAATGGCACAGGACTATTTTCCAAAAAATGACGGTGTCAAAACAAAAAACAACAACTACACGGCATTCACCAATGCCAAAATCTATGTGACTCCGACACAAATTATCCAAAACGGTACGCTCCTTATACAAGATGGAAAGGTTGTACAAGTAGGAAAGTCGGTAAGCATTCCCAAAAATGCCATTGTTGAAGATCTTCAAGGAAATTATATCTATCCTTCCTTTATCGATGCATTCTCAGACTATGGAGTTGCAAAACCGAAAAAAGCAGATGGCGGCGGTAGGTCGGCACAATACGACCCCAGTAGGGAAGGATTTTACTGGAACGATCATATTATGCCCGAGAACAATGCCATCAGTGGTTTTTCCTATGATAGTAAAAAGGCCGAAGAACTACGTAAGGCAGGGTTTGGCGTCGTCAATTCACATATTCAGGATGGAATAGCACGCGGAACCGGTGTTTTGGTGGCCTTGAATGATAAAGCTTCAGAGTCCCAAAGAATCCTTTCCGATAAATCTGCCCAATATTTTTCATTTGATAAAAGCATCACTTCAAGACAGTCTTACCCTACATCCATCATGGGAGCCACGGCCTTGATGCGCCAGCTATATTATGATTTGGATTGGTACAACAAAGGCAATGTAGAAACTACCGACCGCTCCTTGGAAGCCTTGGAAGGGAATAAGGGTCTCAGCCAAATCTTTGCAGCCGGAGGGAATGGTAACATCCTTCGAGCCGATAAAATCGGGGATTTGTTTGGAATCCAGTATACTATTTTAGCAGGAGGCGACGAATATGAGCGCGTAGCGGATGTTAAGGCCACCAATGCACGATTGATCGTTCCTCTAAATTTTCCGGATGCCTATGATGTTTCCAACCCTTACGAAGCCCAATATGTGGCCTTGAAAGATATGCGTCATTGGAATTTAGCACCCTCCAACCCAAAGGTTTTGGAGGACAATGGGATTCAATTTTCATTTACCTTACATGAGTTAAAATCTCCATCGGACCTTTCATCCAAATTAATGAAAGCCATTACCTATGGCCTTTCCAAAACCAAAGCTTTGGAAGCTTTGACTACGGTGCCAGCGTCAATTTTGGGAAAATCGTCCGACATAGGCTCCCTACAACCCGGTAGCCAGGCCAATTTTTTAATCGCTTCGGGAGACATTTTTGAAAAGGAAACCACCCTCTACGAAAACTGGGTACAAGGTGTCAAAAATGTTATCCAATCCAAGGATCAAAAAGATATTCGCGGAGAATATACCGTGTCCATAAATGGACAGAATTATACCGCCTCCATTACCGGGGAAGCAAACAAACCCAAAGTAGAGCTTAAAAAAGGAACCGAAAAAGTGGATGCTAAATTGGAATACTCCACCGATTGGCTTAATCTTTCTTTTTCCGAAAATGGCACGGAGTCCTATCGTTTTGCAGGAAAAGTTTCATCAGATTCCCAAAATATCGGCGGGAAGATTGTATTGCCCAACGGTACTGAAACTACAGTAACCCTTACCCAATCTGGGCCATTCAAGGAAACGTCAAAATCGTCTTCCACGCAAAAACCCCAACTTATGGCGGTTACCTACCCCAATGTGAGCTACGGATACAAAACAAAACCCCAACAGGAAAACATTCTCTTTAAAAATGCCACTGTTTGGACTGGCAACGCCATTTTGGAAAATACCGATGTCCTTATAAAGAATGGCAAGATTGACAAGGTTGGCAAAGACCTACGCGCAGGAGGTGCAAAAACTGTGGATGCCACCGGAAAACATCTAACTTCCGGGATTATAGATGAACACACACATATTGCAGCTTTGTCCATTAACGAAGCTGGTCATAATTCTTCTGCCGAAGTTCGGATGAAGGATGCCATAGACCCAAAGGATTTGGACATATACAGAAACTTGGCCGGTGGGGTAACCACCGTTCAATTACTGCACGGTTCTGCCAACCCCATTGGAGGGCGTTCTGCCATTCTTCGCTTAAAATGGGGCGAAAATGCGGATGGATTGGTTTTCCCAGACTCTCCCAAGTTTATAAAATTTGCCTTGGGTGAAAATGTAAAACAGTCCAACTGGAACAGCTATTCCCGTTTTCCACAAACCAGAATGGGTGTGGAACAAGTTTACACCGATTACTTCCAACGCGCCAAGGAATACGATGCCAAGAAGAAAAGTGGGCAGCCCGTACGTTATGACGAAGAAATGGAAGTACTTTCCGAAATTTTGAACAGCGAACGCTTTATCAGTTGTCATTCTTATGTACAGAGTGAAATCAATATGATGATGAAGGTTGCGGAAAAATTTGGTTTTAGAATGAACACCTTCACCCATATTTTGGAGGGCTACAAATTGGCCGATAAAATGGCAGAGCATGGTGTGGGAGGTTCAACCTTTAGTGATTGGTGGGCCTATAAATTTGAAGTAAACGATGCTATTCCCTACAATGCCGCCATCATGGCCAGTCAAGGAGTTACCGTAGCCATCAACAGTGATGATGCAGAAATGTCCAGAAGACTGAATCAAGAAGCTGGAAAGACCGTAAAATACGGAGGAATGTCAGAAATTGAAGCATGGAAGACCGTTACGCTGAACCCCGCCAAACTTTTGCATTTGGATGATAGGGTTGGAAGTATTGAGGAAGGTAAGGACGCCGATTTGGTGCTTTGGAATGCCCACCCGCTTTCCATCTATGCAAAAGCGGAAAAAACTTTGATAGAAGGCACTGTTTATTTTGATATTGAAAAAGACCAAGCTATTCGTGAATCTGTACAACAGGAAAGAAACCAACTCATCAACATGATGTTGAATGAAAAAGAAAATGGGGGGAAAACACAGACCCCAGTACAGAACAAGAAAGAACGATTTGAATGTGAAACCCTATAAAAACGAATCATGAAGAAACTATTTTTAATCATAGCAATAGGTTTTGGGGTTATCACAAACGCCCAGCAAACACCAGCCCCGGCACAAACGGAACAAATTGCCATTTTTGGTGCAACTGCCCATATTGGCAATGGGGAAGTGATAGAGAACTGCACCATCATTTTTAATGATGGAAAAATCGCAGCCATTGGATCCGATCTTATGGCACCGACCATTGGCACCATGATCAATGCCCAAGGAAAACATGTGTATCCTGGCTTTATAGCCCCATCAAAATCTTTGGGACTTGTGGAAGTGGATGCAGTACGCGCCAGTAACGATCAAGATGAAATTGGCGAAATGATTCCAAACGTACGCAGTATAATTGCCTACAATGCAGAGTCAAAGGTTGTAGAAAGTATGCGGCCCAATGGGGTTCTTTTGGGGCAAATTACCCCTAGGGGAGGTCGGATTTCCGGAACTTCCACCATTGTACAGTTTGATGCGTGGAACTGGGAGGACGCAGCAGTAAAATTAGATGATGGTATTCACCTCAATTGGCCCTCTCTGTTCAGAAAAGGTAGCTCATGGTTAGGAGAGCCCAATGCCTTTTTACCCAATAAAAATTACCAAGAACAGGTAGATGAAGTTCAAACTTTCATCCAAAATGCAAAAGCGTATGGAGGTGGAAATGCTCAAGAAACCCATCTACCTTTTGCCGCGATGAAGGGAATCTTTGATGGTTCCCAACGTTTGTATATCCACGCCAATGGAGAAAAGGAAATCATGGATGCCATTACCATAGCAAAAAAGATAGGTGTAACACATATTGTATTGGTAGGGGGATACCGGGCGCACAAAGTGGCCGATTTCCTAAAAGAGCATAATGTATCTGTATTGGTGAGTCAGCCTCATGCCTTGCCCCAATTTGATGATGATGATTACGATTTCCCGTACAAGTTACCAAAGTTATTGGTGGATGCTGGACTATTGGTAGGCTTGCAAAATGAGTCAATGTCCAACTTCCAGACCAGAAACCTACCCTTCTATGCAGGACAAGTGGCTGGTCAAGGCTTGGATAAAGAGAAAGCGTTACAATTATTAACGGGTAACACCGCCAAAATATTGGGAATCGATGCCCACTACGGCACCTTGGAAGTAGGTAAGAGTGCTACCTTGTTCATTTCTGAAGGAGACGCTCTGGATATGCGCACCAACCAACTTATCAAAGCTTTTATAGATGGCAGGGATATTTCTCTGGAAACCCATCAGACTGAACTTTGGAAACGGTATATGGGCAAATACGAAAACCAAGGAAAATAAAAAAAAGCGGCGTTCAATAGAACGCCGCTTCCAT
This sequence comes from Flagellimonas alvinocaridis, assembly GCF_004916895.1. Classification (GTDB taxonomy): domain Bacteria; phylum Bacteroidota; class Bacteroidia; order Flavobacteriales; family Flavobacteriaceae; genus Flagellimonas; species Flagellimonas alvinocaridis. The sequence continues at coordinate 393,599 of NZ_SNTZ01000002.1, read as the reverse complement.
TTTAACAAAATTAATCAGTAACCAGCAATCAATTCTTTTTAGCCTCCACCGAAATAGCTCCTTCAGGTTTGGCATAAAATTCTTTGGGCTTGGGAGTGGTACCCACAGCAACATCCTCGAATGTCACTGTGCTTTTGGGATCAAGAATGTCCCTTCCCTCATAATTGTACCATGTAATGGATTTGGGCAAGACCAATTCATTTACGGTCTGCCAATCATTATAACGAATCCATTTTACGTTATCCGATTTTTCACCTGTACGATAGGTAACCGTATAGCCCAACCAAGCCATTTGATGGGTATCTGGATCGGTGTGGATAAAATATTCATCCTTGGATGAAACCCCCACTCCAGACTCATAGGCAATCTTTACGCCGGGAAATTCTTTCCCTTCAAACCTCAACACATCAGCTTCACCATACACAATTCCATCATCCGCCAGTACAAAAGGCATGGCATAGAAGTAGAACATCAGATTATGGTAAAATGCGGCATCCCCTTTGTAGGTAGATTCAGGATCTAACAACCATATTTCCTCCCCATCAAAACCCATGGAAACTTCTTTGGCATCTACTCGGTCCTTTCTTGACCAAAGATCGACCGTATGGGTCTCTGGGTTGTCGGGATTAGGGATAATATATGACAGGGTTCGTTGTTGCTTCCACTGTTCCAATCCGCCATGGGCATCAAAAACCTGCATCAAGACATCGGGGTAGTGGGAATGTGGTTCGACCGACTTTTCAGGAACAGAATTTTGGACAGCTTTTTGTTTGACATTGGGCTTGCACGACCCTAGAATCAGTACTAGGGCTAGGATGGTTATTTTTTTCATGGTAAATAAATTTCACGATTGGTCGAAAACCCCTTTCATTAATTACAGGAATCTCTATTTTTGGAATGTGATGAAAGCCAAATTGATCAGCAGTATCCAAAATCCTTTGGTTAAAAAAACACTGCTCCTTAAAGAAAAAGCCAGGGAACGGAAGAAAACGGGCCGTTTTGTTGTAGAAGGCATACGTGAGATGAAACTGGCCCAAAAAGGAGGCTATGTCTTGGAAACCGTTTTTTTTTGCACTGAAGTCCTTTCAGATACTGATATCGATGTGTTTTTGGAGAATCCCCATACCGAATTGATCCAAATCTCCCAACAGGTTTATGAAAAAATGGCCTACCGGGAAACCACGGAAGGAATTTTGGCCATTGCCCAAAGCAAGTCCCACTCTTTGGACGGGATTCAATTCAAAAACAAAACTCCATTGATCCTTGTGGCCGAAGCCCCCGAAAAACCAGGCAATGTGGGAGCCTTGTTACGAACCGCGGACGCGGCTGCCCTGGATGCCGTTCTTATTGCCAACCCCAAATCCGATCTATACAACCCAAACATTATCCGTTCCAGTGTAGGATGCGTTTTCACCAACACGATTGGAATGGGCACAACCGAAGAAATCATCGCTTTTCTCAAAGAGAAAAACATCACTATATATTGTGCTGCACTATCAGCCTCCAAAAATTATGTGGAATGCAATTTTAAACAAGCCTCTGCCATTGTAGTGGGCACCGAGGCTACAGGGTTGACCCAGACATGGCTACAGCATTCCCATCAAAATATAATTATTCCCATGCAAGGGGAAATCGATTCCATGAATGTCTCCGTATCGGCTGCAATACTTATATTTGAAGCCAAGCGGCAACGTGGATTTTAAGCTATGGAAAAGAATGTACTCTTTTATATAATCCTTGCTATTTTGGTGGTTCAGTACCTCGTTCACCTGTTGTTGGAATATCTTAATGCCAGACAGTTCAAATCGGAGGTCCCATCAGAACTGTCAGATGTTTTTGATGAAACCGAATACAGAAAGTCCCAGAGCTACAAAAAGACCAATTATCGTTTTGGGCTTTTTTCCGACGGTTTTTCTTTGGTGGCCACCCTTTGTTTTTTGTGGTTCGGCGGGTTTGAATGGGTCGATGGTCTTACACGATCCTTTACAGAAGACACCATACCAATGGCATTGCTGTTTTTTGGAATTATTGTTTTGGGTAGTACCATCATTGGATTACCTTTTTCATATTACAAGACCTTTGTTATTGAAGAAACTTATGGTTTTAACAAAACGACCAAGAAGCTATTCTTTTTGGACAAACTCAAAGGTGGTGTTCTCACCCTAATTTTTGGCGGTGGACTACTTTCGCTCTTCATTCTTTTTTACCAATGGACAGGCCCTAGGTTTTGGCTCTATGCATGGATTATGATTGGAGCAGTGATTCTTTTCATGAATCTATTTTATAGCCGATTGATCGTTCCTCTTTTCAATAAACAGACTCCTTTGGACGATGGCAGCTTAAAGAATGCCATTGAAAACTATGCGCAAAAAGTAGGCTTTGAATTAAAGAACATCTTTGTGATTGATGGATCCAAACGATCCACCAAGGCCAATGCTTATTTCTCTGGATTTGGGAAAGAAAAACGCATTACCCTGTACGATACATTGATCAATGACCTGAGCGAGGAGGAAATTGTTGCTGTATTGGCCCATGAGGTTGGCCATTATAAAAGAAAGCACATCATATTCAATCTAATGGTTTCCTTGGCATTGATGGGTTTTACGTTGTACATTCTTTCGCTCTTCATCAACAATCCTGAAATTTCGAGAGCCATCGGGGTAAGTACTCCAAGTTTCCATGCAGGTCTTGTTGGTTTTGCCTTGTTGTACAGTCCCATATCGGAAATCACCGGGCTGGCCATGAACTGTTTGTCACGAAAGTTCGAGTTTCAAGCTGATGACTATGCCAAAACGACCTTTTCGGCACCCCCTTTGGTCAGTTCGTTAAAAAAGCTCTCCAAGAACAATCTGAGTAATCTGACCCCGCATCCCGCCTACGTTTTTGTCCACTATTCCCACCCCCCTTTGGTAGAACGAATCAGAAACTTAAAGGCATAGTTTTTGTTGTTTACCTGTAAAGTTTATGCTAACTTTAATATACTATGACGGAGGCTGCTATTGAAAAAGAGAACAAAGAGATTGCCAAGCAGTATAAAGAATTGCTTCGCATCAGCTATCAAACTTTGACCGACGAGGACAAAAAGTTGATACGCTCAGCCTTTGATGTTGCCGTAGATGCCCATAAGGAACAACGTCGAAAATCTGGTGAAGCCTACATCTTCCATCCTATCGCCGTGGCCAAAATCGTGGCTTCCAAAATTGGCCTGGATGCTGTTTCCATTGCTTCTGCCCTGCTCCATGACGTAGTTGAGGACACGCCCTATACCTTGGCAGATATTGAGCGTATGTTCGGAGAAACTGTGGCCCGTATTGTAGACGGACTTACCAAGATAGCGCACCTTAAAAAGGACATGGATATCAGTCAGCAAGCGGAAAACTTTCGGAAAATGCTGCTGACCCTCCACGACGATGTCCGGGTAATCATCATTAAAATAGCGGATCGGTACCACAACATGCTCACCATGGATTCCATGCCCGAGCACAAGCAGGTGAAGATTGCTTCGGAGACCCTGTACATCTATGCCCCGTTGGCCCATAGGATTGGGCTGTACAACATCAAGACCCATTTAGAGGATTTGGCCCTAAAGTATACAGAACCTGAAGTGTACAAGGATATTCAGGCCAAGATTGTGGATTCTGAGGAAGATCAAATGGCCTATATCGAGGACTTCTCCGATGTGATTCGAAACTCGTTGGACAAGGAAGGCCTCAATTATCACATTAAGGGACGGATGAAATCCATTTTCTCCATCCGAAGAAAAATGAAGGCCCAAAATGTCTCCTTTGATGAGGTATACGATAAGTTTGCCATTAGAATCATTTACAAGTCCGATCGCAAGAATGAAAAATTTCTGGCTTGGAAAATCTATTCCATAGTCACCGACCACTTTACCCCCAACCCTGTTCGACTCCGAGACTGGATCACCTCTCCGAAATCCACGGGATATGAGGCACTGCACATCACTGTAATGGGACCCAAGGGAAAATGGGTTGAAGTACAGATCCGAAGTGAACGAATGCATGAAATTGCTGAAAAAGGGTATGCCGCCCACTTTAAATACAAGCACGGAGATCAAAAAGAACAAGGTATCGAAGGATGGTTGAACCGCCTCCAGGAAGCTTTGGAGAGTGCTAACGGTAATGCCGTGGATTTTGTTGAGGAATTTAAACTCAATCTATATTCCAAGGAAATTTTCGTCTTTACACCCAAGGGAGATCTTAAGTCTATGCCAAAAGGAGCCACTGCCTTGGATTTCGCCTTTCACATCCATACCGAAATAGGTATGAAAACACGCGGGGCCCGTGTAAACGGAAAGCTTGTACCCCTGGGAACCGAACTCAGGAGTGGCGACCAAGTGGAAATCATAACCTCAGAAAGTGCCAAACCTACCCAAACATGGTTGGATTATACGCAGACGGCCAGGGCGCGTTCCAAGATAAAGTCCTCTTTGAGTGAGGAAAAAAAGAACATAGCTGCTGAAGGAAAGGAAATTCTTCGAAGGAAGTTGAAATCCCAAAAAATAAACCTGAATGAGGACGCCGTAAACAAACTGGTCACTTACTTTAAACTAAAGACAAGTTTGGACTTGTTCTATCGTGTGGGCATAGGGGTCATAGACAATGATAAGCTCAAGGATTTTGCCTCTTCCTATCATAATGCCTTCCTTAATTTCTTCAAAAACAGGATTCGACGAACTCCTGCACCAAAGGACATCGATAGGGATGAAATTACCACCAAGTACGACATGCTCGTATTTGGAAAGGAGGAAGAAAAATTGAACTACAAATTATCGCAATGCTGTAATCCAATTCCCGGTGACGATGTTTTTGGTTTTGTCAGCGTAAACGATGGTATAAAAGTGCACAAAAAGAATTGCCCCAACGCCATTTCTTTGCAATCCAATTACGCCTACCGGATCATGAGTGCCAAGTGGATAGATTCCACCCAAGAGGAGTTTTCCGTTGACATTAAATTGGCCGGTATCGATAATTTGGGATTGGTGAACGATATTACCCGAATCATTTCGGACAATATGCACGTGAATATGAGAAACCTAAACTTTAATGCGGAAGGGGGTACTTTTACCGGGAAGATCACCTTGGTTGTAAAAAACAACAATATCCTTAAAAAGTTGATGGATAATCTAAAGCGGGTCGAGGGAATAGATAAAGTGACCAGAATTTAATTTTTAGCTGTACCTTTGTGCATTAGCATAGGTAGAGAAAGCCATGGGGAACAACAAAAATCAGGAAATCGTAAAGAATGTGTTCACTGCCTTCCTTGAGGAAAAGGGACATCGTAAAACACCTGAGCGCTACGCCATTCTACAGGAGATTTATGAAAGTGACGACCATTTTGATGTAGAATCGCTTTACATTAAAATGAAAACCAAAAACTACAGGGTAAGTCGGGCAACGCTTTACAACACCATAGAATTGTTGTTGGAGTGCAAATTGGTTCGAAAACATCAGTTTGGAAAGAGCCAGGCACAATATGAAAAATCCTATTTTGATCGTCAACACGACCACGTTATTTTAACAGATACTGGAGAAGTTGTGGAATTCTGTGATCCCCGCATACAATCCATCAAAAAAACCATTGAGGAAGTTTTTGACATTAAGATCAATACACATTCATTATACTTTTACGGCACCCGTAACAAAGAAAAGAACCTAACCGAATAACCCACACATTTCATGGTAGATTTATTGCTTGGACTCCAATGGGGAGACGAAGGAAAAGGAAAAATTGTTGATGTACTGACCAAGGAATACGATATCATAGCCCGCTTTCAAGGAGGCCCAAACGCTGGACACACCTTGGAATTCGATGGTATTAAACACGTATTGCACACCATCCCCTCGGGCATTTTTCATAAAAACGCCATTAACATTGTGGGAAATGGCGTGGTCATAGACCCAGTAATCTTTAAAAAAGAGTTGGACAATTTGGAGAAGTTCAACATCGATATCGTTTCCAAATTGTTGATTTCCAGAAAAGCACATTTAATCTTACCCACCCACAGATTATTGGATGCCGCCTCTGAAGCTTCCAAAGGAAAAGCCAAAATAGGTTCCACATTAAAGGGCATTGGGCCTACCTATATGGACAAGACAGGTCGTAACGGTATGCGTGTGGGCGATTTGGAATTTGAAGACTGGAAAACCAAATATCGTGCCTTGGCCGATAAGCATGAAGCCATGATTAGTTTCTACAATGTGGATATACAGTACAATTTGGCCGAGTTGGAAGCCGAATTCTGTGAAGGTGTTGAAATGTTGAAGAAATTGACCTTCATTGACAGTGAGGAATATGTTTTCAAAGCACAGGCTGAAGGTAAAAAAATACTGGCTGAAGGCGCACAAGGTTCATTACTGGATATTGACTTTGGCACCTATCCCTATGTAACCTCATCCAATACCACCGCCGCAGGTGCTTGTACTGGGTTGGGTGTGGCTCCCAATAAAATAAAAAGGGTATTCGGGATTTTCAAGGCATACACCACCCGTGTGGGCAGTGGCCCCTTCCCTACCGAGCTTTTTGATGATGATGGGGCAACCATGGGCCGCGTAGGAAATGAATTTGGCGCCACTACTGGAAGACCGCGCCGTTGTGGTTGGTTGGATTTGGTAGCTTTGAAATATGCCGTTCAAATCAATGGGGTAACAGAACTTATGATGATGAAAGCCGATGTACTTAGCGGCTTTAAAACCATTAAGGTTTGTACTGCTTACAAATACAAGGGTGAAGAGATAAAACACCTACCTTACAATATTGAGGAAGAACATGTAACACCTTTGTACACCGAAATGAAGGGTTGGGCAAAAGACCTTACCAAACTTACAAAGGCAGAGGAATTACCACCTGCTTTGAACGATTACATCGCATTCTTGGAACAGCAATTGGAAGTTCCAATCAAGATTGTTTCAGTAGGTCCCGATAGGCTTCAGACCATACACAGATAATCTTTCCTTCGGAAAAGCCATAAATCAACCCTAGATTCCCTAGCCCATGAAGGAAGTTAGGGTTTCTTTGTGACTTAGGTCACCAAAGCTATGCTTCGTTATCCGTAAATTTGTAATGATAAATAGAGGAGTCCTAAATCATTGTAGATAGGGCTAAAAAATCATTTAAAAATAACATTTATGGCTACCCTTAATCAAATTGGTCTCGATAAGAATGCTTCAAAAGCTTTATCGGAAAAATTAAATCAGCTTTTGGCCAACTATCAAATCTTCTACATGAATGCTAGAGGATTTCATTGGAATATAAAAGGAGAAAAGTTTTTTGAACTACATCTGAAGTTTGAAGAGCTTTACAACGACTCCCTTATAAAAATCGATGAGATTGCCGAAAGAATCCTGACCTTGGGATTTACCCCACTACACACTTATGGCGATTATATGGGATTGTCCAAAATTAAAGAGGCTAAAAACATATCCAACGGCGTTGAGGCTGTTGCCCAAATCCTAAAAGGGTATGAAGTACTCCTACCTTTGGAAAGGGAACTCTTGGAAATGTCAGGGGATTCCAATGACGAAGGCACAAATGCCTTGATGAGCGATTATATCAGGGAACAAGAAAAACTCATTTGGATGTACACCGCTTATCTTAACGGATAGAGAAAATCACAATCCTTTTCAAATCCCAAAGCTTTCCAAATACCGTATGCCACTTGCATTAAAAGTCATACTTTTGGACAAAATTCTGTGGATTTGAAAAGGATTTCTTTTTTCATTCTGATTTTGTCGCTTTATACGGCCATTGCCCAAGAAGAGACACCGCAAACCCAAAGTAGGCAAATCAACATTGTGTACGGGGCCAATTTCACCAAAAATGAGAGCGAGTATCCCGGAGCTTCCATTTTTAGCAGGGATGATGAGCGCCAAGTACAGTTTGAACACCAAGGTGCCGACCTATGGTGCGATATCGCCATATTTTATTCCAAAGAAAATAGGCTGAGGGCCCTAGGCAATGTTAGGCTTCAACAAGGGGATTCCATTGAAATGAACAGCGCTAAACTGGACTGGAACGGAAACACCAGTTTGGCCAAGGCCTGGGAAAATGTAGACCTTTCCGATGGGAAAATGACCCTGACCACGGACACCCTCTATTTTGACCGGGAAAAGCAGATTTCCTACTATAACTCTGGGGGGAAGGTGGTCGATTCGGTCAATGTGCTCACCAGTAAAGTTGGCACGTACTTCACCGAACTTAAAAAAGTGCAGTTCAAAGACAAAGTCCATATAGACAATCCCGAGTACATTATCGATTCAGAGCAGCTGGATTACTACCGGATTTCCAAAAATGCATACATGTACGGCCCCTCCACCATTACAGGGGAAGACTATAAAATCTACTGCGAACGTGGTTTTTATGATACCAAGGTAGAACAAGGTTATGGCATAAAAAACACCCGAATTGATTACGACAACAAAATCATAAAAGGAGACAGCCTATATTTTGACAAGGCCACGGAGTTTGCTTCGGGAACCAACAACATTAAAATTACCGACACCATCAATAACAGCGTAATAAAAGCGCACCACGCTGAGGTATTCAAAGCGAAGGATTCCGTTTTTGCCACCAAAAGAGCCGTCTCCATAAGCTTGGTACAGAACGATTCGCTCTACATGCACGGAGATACCCTGATGGCCACTGGCAAAACTGAAGACCGTATTGTTCGGGCCTTTCGAAATGCCAAATTCTACAAGACAGACTTGAGCGGCAAATGTGATTCCATCCATTTTAGTGAGAAGACCGGAATCACCCAACTGATCACAAATCCCATTCTTTGGAACGTGGATAACCAAATTACGGGAGACAGCATCCATTTGATCACAGATTTGGAAACCGAAAAACTGGATTCCCTCAAAGTTCTGGAAAATGCGTTCATCATTTCTTTGGATACCATTAGCGGTACAGGATACAATCAAGCCAAGGGCAAAGATCTCTTCGGAAAATTCATCGAAAATGAGCTTAAAATCATAGACTTGGTCAAAAACACCGAGGTTATTTATTACGTATATAATGACGACGAAGAACTTATTGGCATAGACAAGACCATTTGCAGTAGAATACGTTTGCTCATGGCCAATAACGATATTGAGGACATTTCCTTTTTTGTGAATCCGGACGGGGACATTTTTCCAGAAAAAGATTTGCCCGTGGAGAGCAGAAAATTAAAAGGCTTTGTCTGGCGTGGCGATGAGCGTATTCGCTCCAAAGATGAAATTTTTGATGAGGACGACAATAACATCGAACTGGTAAAGATTCGGGGTATTGAAAACCCTATAGATATTGATGCGGAGGAAGAGGAACGGAACAAAAATGAGAACGACCCTGTCAATGCCATCAATTCCAAAGCCACGAAGCCCAAGAAAACGCAGGTTACCAAAGTACAGACACCCTAATGCCCAAATCGGATTTTTTCACATATCAGGCCCAAACCACCCCACATCCCTTAGGCTTGGAGATTTCCCATGCCAAAGGCAGCTATATCCATGATGTACATGGAAATGCCCATTTGGATTTTGTGGCAGGAGTATCCGCCTGTGGTTTGGGACACTCCCATCCTAGGGTGATCAAGGCCATAAAACAGCAAGTGGACCGCTACATGCACGTAATGGTCTATGGTGAGTATGTGCAACAACCCGCAGTGGAATTTTCCAAATTACTGGCCTCCCATCTTCCAGAAAACCTAGAGACCACCTATTTGGTAAATTCGGGAACCGAAGCCATGGAAGGCGCTTTAAAATTGGCCCGAAGGTATACGGGACGTTCCCAAATTGTCGCTGCCAACAAGGCATACCACGGCAATACCATGGGAAGTTTAAGCATAATGGGTTTTGAAGAACGAAAAAGCGCCTTTAGACCTTTAATCCCCGATGTTAGGTTCATCAACTTCAATTCTTATGAAGATTTGGAGAAAATAACAACCAAGACTGCAGCCGTGGTTTTGGAAACCATTCAGGGGGGTGCAGGATTCATTCTTCCAAAAGAGGGATATCTGGAAAAAGTTAGGAAGCGCTGCAACGAGGTAGGTGCACTTTTGATTTTGGACGAAATTCAACCAGGATTTGGCCGTACAGGAAAACTTTTTGCCTTCGAGCATTTTAACTGTCCCCCAGATATTTTGGTCATTGGAAAAGGAATGGCATCCGGGCTGCCAGTTGGAGCCTTTGTGGCTTCCAAGGAAATTATGTCTGCGCTTCAGGACAGCCCTAAATTGGGACACATCACTACTTTTGGCGGCAACCCTGTCATAGCAGCTGCCAGTCTGGCAACCCTGCAAGAACTAACTGAATCACAACTTATTACAGAAACCCTTGAAAAGGAAAAGTTGTTTAGAAAACGTTTGGTACATCCTTTGATAACTGAAATACGAGGAAAAGGATTAATGCTGGCCCCAATAGTAAAGCATAAGGAAATTGCCGATTATTTAATTCTAACTGCTGCCAAAGAAAAGCTCATTCTTTTTTGGTTACTTTTTGAACCAAAAGCGGTTCGGATTTCGCCTCCATTGACTATTTCAATGAAAGAAATTGAGCAAGGTTGCGACCAAATAATAGACATTTTAAACCGGTATAAACCTGCCACTGTTAACTAATTTGTTGATAACATACCCCAAAAATGGACGAATGCACCTATACAAACGGTTAATTTTAAGTCCATAGTCAAACCAAACAAGTTCCTATGGCGTTAGATTCTAACGAACATTCTGACAAATCCATTAGCAAATTCGAGTCCATGCTTCGGACAGATGATGTCTACTTTTTTGATGCAGAGGACTTTGAAGAGATTATTCACCATTACCTTAACAACGGCAAAATTTCCTTGGGGAAAAAAGCTATCCAAATTGGTTTGGAACAGCATCCAAATTCACTGGAATTGAAATTGTTACAGGTAGAAGTGCTGGCTTTTGAAGACAAGTATGAAGCGGCCGAAAAGTTATTGGACGAAATCCAAAATTTGGATGCCTACAATGAGGAAATCTACATTCAGCGCGCTAATATTCAATCCAAACAAGACAATCACCAAGAAGCGGTAAATCTGCTTTTGGAGGCACTCCACCTCACTGAAGATAGTTTTGACATCCATTCTCTTTTGGGCATGGAATATCTTTTTATGGACGATTATGAACGGGCCAAGCGAAGCTTTATGAAATGCGTTGAGTTTGATGACCGAGATTATTCCTCCCTTTACAATGTGGTGTACTGCTTTGAATTCTTGGAGGATTTCGATGGAGCCATCCACTATCTGAACGATTATTTGGAGCGTAACCCCTACTGCGAAGTGGCATGGCATCAGTTGGGAAAAATGTACTATGCCATGGACATGTATCCCGAGGCCTTGACTGCTTTTGATTTTGCAGTAATTTCAGATGATTCCTTTATTGGAGCCTATTTCGAAAAAGGTAAAGTACTTGAAAAACTAGGTAGGTACAATGAGGCCATTGAAAACTATGAAGCCACAATCTCCATAGATGACCCAACCAGTCATGCCTTTTTAAGATTGGGCAAGTGTCACGAAAAGTTGGGTAATACGGATTTGGCCAAATACTACTATTACAATACGGTTCACGAAGACCCACTCCTGGACAAAGGATGGCTCGCCATTACCGATTTTCATTACAGCCTAAAAGATTATGAAAAAGCGCTGTATTATATCAACAAAGCCATCAATATTGATGGGGATAATCCCCTGTACTGGAAAAAGTCAGCAAAAATCTATTTTGCCCTAGAAAATTATGACGAGGCCGATTTTGCCTACAAACAAACTGTTGATTTAGGCAACTATGAGTTAAGCACTTGGAAAAATTGGGCCGAGACCCTCAAAAGAATGGGAGATTTAAATTCTTCCATCCAAGTGGTTACCCAAGGACTGGAATTCTATCCTGAAAACCCCGAACTTACCTATAAGTTGGCTGGCCTTTACCTTAAAAATGGAGAAATGGCGGAAGCCAAGAAAAAATTGGCACAGGCCATTCAATTGGACATGGATAAATTACAGCTGTTCGATGAGGAATTTCCCGAGTTCAGTGAAATAAAATGGGTTAAATCCTTTGTCTCCAAAATAAAGAAGACCTCCACATAATCTAAAATACATTACCCCAAATCCATGCAAGTACGCAGATTAGCCGACTATATTTTTATAACCCTTAAAGGAATGGCCATGGGGGCTGCGGATGTGGTTCCAGGTGTTTCGGGAGGTACAATCGCTTTCATATCCGGTATTTATGAGGAACTTATATCCTCAATCAACAATATAAATCTATCGCTCATAGGGATTTTGCGAAAGGAAGGCATTAAAGCAGCGTGGACCAAGGTCAATGGAAATTTTTTGGTGGCCCTTTTTCTTGGGATTTTTATCAGTGTGCTTTCTTTGGCAAAATTCCTTAGCTGGCTGCTTGAAAATGAACCCATCTTGCTTTGGTCATTTTTCTTCGGTCTTGTTTTGGCCAGTATTTTTTTCGTGGGGAAGGAAATTAGTAAGTGGACTTTGGGAACAGCATTGATATTAATTTTTGGTGCTGCTTTGGCCTATTTCATCACTGAACTTCCTGCTAGCGAAAATATCGACAGCCTGCCCTACCTCTTTGTGTCGGGTGCACTGGCCGTTTGCGCCATGATTCTCCCCGGAATTTCAGGTGCGTTTATCCTAGTATTGCTTGGGTCTTACAAAACTATTTTGGACGCCGTTCATGAACGGGACATTAAAATAATATTGGTCGTGGGGCTCGGAGCCATTTTTGGACTGCTAAGTTTTGCCCGTTTGCTAAAATGGATGTTTAATCACCATAAAAATCTCACCTTGGCCCTTTTAACGGGATTCATTTTGGGTTCATTGAACAAAATTTGGCCTTGGAAGAAAGTATTGGAGACCAAAACCTTTGGTGACAAAACCATAGTTGTGGACGATATCAATGTCTGGCCTTCCTCATTTGACGGGGACAATCAGTTAATCCCTGCCATAATCCTAGCTATAATTGGTTTTTCGCTTATTTTTATCCTGGAAAGATTAGCTTCCAAAAAATAAAGAAAACCTATTGGGCATATGCATCAACCTAGATCTTTTCTGGACAATTTCTTTTTGGTCATCAAAGGTCTCTGTATGGGAGCAGCCAATAAAGTGCCCGGAGTTTCTGGTGGCATTGTGGCTTTTGTAGGAGGTTTTTATGAAGAGTTTATCTATTCATTGCAGAAACTCAACTCCAAGGCCGTTAAACTATTTTTTAATGGACGGTTCAAAAGTTTTTACCAATACACCAATGCCCAGTTTCTAATACTGCTCATTTTTGGAATGCTGGTGAGCTATTTTAGTGTTTCCAGAATATTGGACTATTTCTTGGACCATAACGAATTACTCGTCTGGGCCACTTTTTTTGGAATGATTTTAGGGTCCATTTACTACATCGGCAAAGATTATGATTCATGGAACCAAAGGACAATTCTAGTAGGCGTTTTAGGCTTAATTGTTGGAATATCCATCAGTTTCCTTAGCCCTGCCACGGAAAACGACAATCTATTTTTCATCTTTTTCTGTGGAATAATAAGCGTGTCCGGAATGACTCTTCCAGGTCTTTCTGGCTCGTTTATATTGATTCTCCTTGGAAACTATGTGCTCTTACTGGTCGATTCTGTAAATGCCCTGTACGATACTTTTTCCGATATTTTTTCGGGTGATTTTGGTTTTCTGGACAATGCGGAACGCATGGAAACCTTAAAAATTCTGGCCATATTTACTTTAGGTTCCGCAACTGGCTTGGTCACCTTTTCGCATTTGTTGAGCTATGTACTCAAACATTACAAGGCTTCCACAACCGCTGCCATTTTAGGATTTATCACCGGGTCTTTGGGGGTTTTATGGCCATGGAAACGCACCATGTACAAAATGGACCACTTAGGAAATCCTGTATTGGACTCCAATGGCGATAAGGTTATCCTCAATTACGAACGCTATCTTCCCAATTTGGGTCATACCGAGACTTGGTGGGCCATACTCTTTGTTATTTTGGGAATTTTGATATTATTACTCTTGGATTGGTATGGAAAAAACAGGAAAGAAAAAAAACAGGTACGGACTACTCGGTAAAAACATTTCATACTCCTTCTCCCAAGGGTATTTCACCCAAAAATTCAAGGACTTGGGATTAGTGGACCATAGTTATGAGAACTTCGACCTCCAAGAAATAACAGAATTCAGTGAAATTCTATCCCAAAACAGACTAAAGGGCCTTAACGTTACCATTCCATACAAAGAAGCTGTTATTCCTTATCTGGATGACATGGATGGACAAGCAAGGGAAATTGGCGCCGTGAACACCATTAAGTTTACCAAACAAGGCCTAAAAGGATTCAATACCGATGCTTATGGCTTTAAAACATCACTAAAACCCTTCTTGAAACCCCATCATACCAGGGCACTTGTTTTAGGTACGGGAGGAGCTTCCAAAGCCATTAACTTTGTATTGAACGAGTTGGGCATTGCCAATACGTTCGTCTCCAGAACCAAGAAAATCGGGCAGTTCACCTATGATGAATTGAACAAGGATATTATTGAGACGCATACCGTTATTATAAACTGTACTCCTTTGGGCACTCATCCCAATGTTTCGGAAAAACCAGATCTGTCCTATCAATTCGTTGGAAGCGGCCATTTACTATACGATTTGATCTACAACCCTGAAAAAACTACCTTTTTGGCTATGGGAGAGGCTAATGGGGCTGCCATCTGCAACGGTTTATCAATGCTTCAATACCAAGCTGAAAAAGCTTGGAAAATCTGGAATACGCCTTAAAAAAGGTCAACAGTGCGCCATTATGGCCAATCCGCACAACAAAAAACTTCCACAAAAGAAGAATCAATACTTTTGCTATTAGACAATTAAGTTGCTAAATTGGCTACAATTATCATCAATCCAAAGGAAAGGAGACTACTAATGCAGGAAAATGATCATAAACTTCAGCAAGCTGAAGGTGGCACAGAGCACATATCGGACAATACTAAGAAAACCTTGGAGGAAAGCCCCACTTCTGACCCAAAGTCATCCGATGATACTGTTTCTGAAACTATAGAGAACACTAAATCCGAAGAAACTGCTTCCCCAAATCCTGAGAAGGGTGAGGAAGAGAAAAAAGCAGATATCCAAGATTCCAATGAGGCTATTGATGAAATAGATGCTGACAATGCTGAAGATGCTGAAGACACGGACAATGAAAAAAGGCACTTTATCCCTATGCTGGACTATCATTCCATGCCCATGGAAAACCTTGTGGGTGAGCTCCAGCGCCTTATTAGAAATGAAAAGATACAGGCCATTGGCAAACACGTAAGTTCCATTAAATATGAGTTTGACCAAAAGTTCCAAGAATTTTTAGAGCACAAAAAGGAAGAATTCGTTTCCAAAGGTGGCAACGAGGTAGATTTTAAGTACAACTCAGTTGCCAAAAGGCAGTTCAACGAGGTCTATTCCGATTATCGTGAAAAACGTGACCACTATTACAAGCAATTGGAGCAAACACTGAAGAGCAACCTCCAAAAGCGATTGGAAATCATTGAGCAGCTTAAAGGGCTTATTGATGTAGAGGAAGACATCAACACCACTTATAAAAATTTTAAGGAACTCCAAGAAAATTGGAAGAATGCAGGGCCAGTACCTAGGGCCAGTTATAACGATGTTTGGCGCACCTACCACCACCACATGGAAATCTTTTATGATTTTCTTCACCTAAATCGTGAGTTGCGCGATCTTGACTTTAAGCACAATCTGGAAGAAAAGCTAAAACTCGTAGAGCGCGCTGAGGCATTGGTCAATGAACCAGATTTGGGCAAAGCTTTTCGGGAGTTGCAAACCTTGCACAAAATTTGGAAAGAAGACATTGGCCCAGTTGCCAAGGAACAGCGTGAAGAGGTTTGGGACCGTTTCAGCAATGCTACCAAGGCCATGCACCAGCGTAGGCAAGAGCATTTTCAAGAACTTGAAAAAGTTTACGAAAAAAACCTTGAAAAAAAGCAAGATATCATTGCTGAAATCGCCAATATAGCGGAAAATGTGACCGATAACCATAGAGCCCTTCAACAACAAATCAAACAAGTTGAAGCTCTTAGGGATTCTTTTTTCAAGGCAGGTAAGGTTCCTCAAAAAGTCAACGAAGAAACTTGGAGCGCCTTTAAGGAAGCTGTCCGGAAATTCAACAGGAACAAAAATGCCTTTTACAAAAACCAGAAAAAGGAACAGCACAAGAACTTGGAGAAGAAAAGAGCTCTTCTGGAGCTCGCTCTATCTTTAAAAGATAGTGATGACTGGAATACATCCACTCCAGAAATGAAACGGATTCAAAGTGAGTGGAAAAAAATTGGCCATGTTCCCAGAAAATATTCCGATAAAATCTGGAACGAGTTCAAGAATGCCTGCAATCATTATTTTAACCGGCTGCATGCTGAAAAAAATGATGCCCACAAAGAGGAATACCAAAACTTGGAAAAGAAGACAGCCTGTCTGGAACGCCTTCGTGCCTTTAAGTTGAGTGGGAATACTGATAAGGATTTGGAAACCCTTAAAAAGTTTTTGGCCGAATGGAAAAGCTATGGTCATATCCCCTATAACAAAAAGCACATCAATGGTAAGTTCAATAAAATCATGGATGCCCTTTTTAATAAATTGGGAATTAGCAAACAAGAGTCCGAACTCCTGAAATATGGAAATAAAGTACAGGAACTTGCCAAAACGGAGGATAACCGCGCCATAGGAAACGAAAGGGTCTTTATCAGAAGAAAAATTGATGAGAGCAAGTCGGAAATCAGGCAATTGGAGAACAATCTTCAATTTTTCTCCAA
Organism: Flagellimonas alvinocaridis; assembly: GCF_004916895.1. Taxonomy (GTDB): domain Bacteria; phylum Bacteroidota; class Bacteroidia; order Flavobacteriales; family Flavobacteriaceae; genus Flagellimonas; species Flagellimonas alvinocaridis. The sequence goes on along the minus strand of NZ_SNTZ01000002.1, from coordinate 376,757 downwards.
TGATTCTGAAGACAATCCTTTGGTACAAGAGGTCATAAACAACATAGAAAAGCAGAAAGAAGCGCTACAAACCTGGAAGGAAAAACTCAAAAAACTGAACATTCTTGAGAACAAAATCAACCGGGAGATAGAGGAAGAAGATTCATATGAGGAAGAATAAAGAGGTGAGATTTTCTTAATGTTGATCCTTAATGCAAATCCTTTTGGTTTAGGAGCTTTTTTACAATCGAGCAGGTAAGTATTTGTTACTTTCCCCTACCAATCCTGTGTTTAAATATCCGTAAACCTTAACACGATATCATGGATGCATTGAATCAACAAATTGAAACCCATTACTTAAAGGAAAACCTATACCATGAGATTTTAAATCGCCTCAAAGATCAGCATGTAAATCTAGGTCATGTAAAACGAAGTGACATTGCCGGCGTGGATGAATTTCATGTGAGGGGAGCGGAAGTTTCAAGAGAATTGGCATCAACCATTGCCCTAAAAGATCTTAAAGTTTTGGATATGGGCAGTGGTCTTGGAGGCCCTTGCCGAATGTTGGCCGATGAATATGACTGCCATGCTACTGGAATAGACCTGAGCACCGAATTTGTGAATACTGCCAATGCCCTTTCCAAACTGGTAGGACTTGATGACAAAACCCAGTTTGTTCAAGGAAGTGCCACCGAACTTCCTTTTGAAGACAGTTCGTTTGATGTAGTCTGGACCCAGCATGTACAAATGAACATTCCGGACAAACAGAAGTTCTACAGCGAGGCTTACAGGGTATTACGCCCTGGAGGGTATTTTTTATACTATGACATTTTTAGAAAAAGTGATGATGGCGTCACCTACCCCATGCCATGGGCGGCCCATGAAGGATTAAGTTTTCTCTTCAAAGGTGAAGAAATGGCAAAAATCATGGCAGAACTAGGTTTTACTTTGAAATCAAAAAAAGACCAAACCCAAGCTGGAGTAGCTTTCTTCACTTCGCTTTTAGCTCGTATTGCTAAGTTTGGACCTCCTAAATTAGGATTGAACGTTTTGATGGGAGAATCCACAAAACCCAAACTCACCAATCTTTTGGTACACTTTCAAAAAGGGGTATTGTGCTTGGAAAGTGGTGTTTATCAAAAATAAAAACCGCCTAACTTACTTTGCCACATTTACTGAACGGGTCTCACGAATCACAGTGACCTTCACCTGGCCGGGATAGGTCATATCTGTTTGTATTTTCTGGGAAATTTCAAATGAAAGTTCGGCCGCTTTATCATCGCTTACCTTTTCACTCTCCACAATCACACGAAGCTCTCTACCCGCTTGAATAGCATAGGCTTTTTGCACACCATTGAATCCAAAAGCGATGTCTTCCAAGTCCTTCAACCGTTGAATGTATGAATCCAAAACCTGTCTACGGGCTCCCGGACGTGCGCCACTAATGGCATCGCAAACCTGTACAATGGGAGAAATAAGGGTGGTCATTTCTATTTCATCATGGTGGGCACCAATGGCATTACAAACCTCTTTTTTCTCACCATATTTTTGCGCCCACTGCATTCCCAATATAGCGTGCGGTGTTTCCACTTCCACTTCGGCCATGGGTACTTTTCCAATATCATGTAAAAGTCCTGCACGTTTGGCTAATTTGGGATTAATTCCCAATTCAGCGGCCATTACCCCACAAAGCTTGGCCACTTCCCTTGAGTGTTGCAACAGATTTTGTCCGTAAGAAGAACGGTACTTCATTCGTCCAACGGCCTTGATCAATTCTGGGTGAAGACCGTGAATCCCCAAATCGATTACGGTGCGTTTTCCAATCTCGGCAATCTCTTCGTTGATTTGCTTTTCCGTCTTTTTAACGACCTCTTCAATACGTGCTGGGTGGATTCGTCCATCGGTCACCAAACGGTGCAAAGACAAACGGGCAACCTCCCTCCGAACGGAATCAAAACAAGACAGTATAATTGCTTCAGGAGTGTCATCCACAATGATCTCTACACCTGTGGCTGCTTCCAAAGCACGGATATTCCGACCTTCCCGTCCAATGATACGCCCTTTTACATCATCAGATTCCAAATTGAAAACAGATACGCAGTTCTCCACGGCTTCCTCCGTTCCAATGCGTTGGATGGTATTGATGACAATCTTTTTTGCCTCTTGCTGTGCTGTAAGCTTTGCTTCCTCCAAAGTACTCTGAAGATAAGCCATGGCATCAGACTTTGCGGTTTCTTTCAAGGATTCTAGCAATTGGCTCTTTGCGTCTTCGGCCGATAGGCCCGAGATTACCTCCAACTGTTGTACTTGGCTTTTGTGCAGTTTTTCAACTTCGGATTGTTTCTTGTCGAGGATTTCACTTTTATGATCAACCTCCTTGAGCTGTTGCTCCAGTTGCTGATTTAATTTCTTGTTCTTGGCAAGTTCACTGCTGACTTGGGATTCTTTGTCCCGGGTTCTCTTTTCCGCTTCACCAATCTTCTTATCCTTATTGATGATTACTTTTTCATGCTCTGCCTTTAACTCCAAAAACTTTTCCTTGGCTTGGAAAATTTTATCCTTTTTGATGTCCTCACCTTCCTTCTTGGCCTCTTTTATGATATTTGATGCATCCCTTTTGGCATTGGAGATAATTTTGGTCGCCTTGCCCTTCTCCATCATCTTGGCGATGGCAAATCCTATTGCCAAGCCCACAACAGCCGCTATAACGATTACTATGATGTTATCCATGTTGATTATGTTTGGTTATAAAAAAAGCCCACACTGGAGGAAGTTTTGTACAAACTCCAAATTACAGGTTTAGGGCTACCATGCTGCTCAAGGATCCCTATACAGGTAGGGCCTGCTTTTACAACCTAAACTCACCCTTTTTAATTATAATAGTGTTGAGTTTGTCAAAAAAATATTACCAATGTGGGCAGTAACAATATTTATTTTAAAGAACTTATTCCCCTAGTTTGGAATACACCAAATCATTCAGGGCCCTTAGCCGTTCCATGGCAGCTTTGGTTCCTTCTGACTGATCTATTCCGCCTTGCTCTATTTTTGAGGCGAACTGCAGGGCACACATGGCCAAAACGTCCTGTTTGTCCCTGACAGCATAGTTCTGCTCGAACTTTTTGACCAAATTTTCAATATTCTTGGCCGCTTTTCGCAATCCTTCCTCCTGTTTAGGGTCTATTGTTAGAGGATATACCCTATCAGCAATGGAAAGCTTTATTTTGAGCTTCTCTTCCATCATATTGGAACAAACTAATCCGCCAACTTGGCTATGCAAACATCAAGTTCGCGAATTAATGTATTTATTTTGAGCTTAGCTTCTGTTTTGCTAGTATTACTACCCAGCATTGTGTTTGCCATTTTTAAGGAATTATACTTTTCTTCCCATTCCAAAACGGCGTCTTGCTTAAGTTTGTTCTCCTCTTTAACAAGGTCCAATTCTTCTTTCAACTTGGCATTGGCCTGATGCAACAACTCCATTTTGTGCAACAGTTTGCTCACTTTGTTTTCCAAAGAATCAACAATCTCAACAAGTTCGCCCATATATGCAAACATCAATGCGTACCACACAAAGTTAACCAACCTTGGCTAACTTCGCAATACTTTTTGGATTTATTCTTAAAGTGTTCATTTAAACCTTTTTTGGCATTCTTATGGACTTTTTACAAATCAAAACATTGGTTATTTTCGTATCTAATTATAAAATATAGCATGCGTTTTAACTTTTTTGGTGTCTTCCTTTTGTTTTCCTTAGTGCTTAAAGCACAAGAAAATTACCCTACCGATACATTTCAATCCCCCATGGAAATTCCCATTGTACTTGCTGGTACATTTGGGGAATTACGGTCCAACCACTTTCATTCGGGAATAGATATTAAGACGCAGCAACGGGAAGGGTTGCCCATTTTGGCCGTGGCGGATGGCACCGTTACCCGCATTAAAGTTTCCCACTGGGGCTATGGCAAGGCGCTCTATGTGGCACATCCCAGCGGGCACACTTCGGTCTACGGTCACCTTAAAAAATTTGGTCCCGAGATTGAGGAGTACGTAAAAAAAGTACAGTACGCCAAACAATCCTATGAAGTTGAGATTTTTCCAGATTATGGAGAACTAAAGGTCTCCAAAGGCAATATCATAGCCTACTCCGGAAATACTGGTGGTTCTTCCGGCCCACACCTTCATTTTGAAATCCGCAGCAGCGTTTCCGAAAAACCTACCAATCCCCTGCTCTATGGGTACGACGTAAGGGATGCCACAAACCCCTCTCTAGTAGGTCTTTTTGCCTATCCCCTATCCAACGATGCCTTGGTTAACCGAAGTTCAGAAAAAATACAAGTCAATTTTACCAAACAAGCAGATGGAAGCTTTAAGGCAGACAAAGTTACAGCCAATGGTACCATAGGTTTTGGCATCAACAGTTTTGACCGCCAAGATATGGCCGCCAACCAGAATGGAGTCTACTCGGTTAAACAAACCGTTAACGGAAAAGTGTACCTGGAATACGATTTTGAAACCTTCTCCTTTGGAGAAACCCGGTATATAAACACCTTGATAGATTATGCCCATTTTGGCAAGTACCGACAACGCATCCAAAAATGTTTTAAGGAACCGTATAATCATCTGAGCATATACAAAACCCTTTACAACAATGGAAAAATTGATATTGAGGAAGGTATGTCCTATAATGTGGAATTATTGATTTCCGATATTGAAGGAAATGAGACGAAGGTCATTATTCCCGTTGAAGGAAAAAAGGAATCTCCCAAGAACAATTTGAAAAATGAAGTTACCAGTGACTTCATCATTGCAAACAAGCCCAATAATTTTGATTTAGGTGCTGCCAAAGTATATTTTCCCGCCAATACGTTTTATGAGGATTTCTACATCGATTTAAAAAAGGGGAAGGATACGGTGATGATACATGACAATAGTGTGGCTGCCCACAGAAACTTCACCATTAGTTTTGACCCGTCCCAATATACTCCCGAAGAACGAAAGCAATTGTTCATTGCCCGTTTGGATGACCAAAAGAGACCATCCTATTCCAAAACTTACAAACGGGACGGCTCGTTTACCACCCGAACACGCGCTATGGGCATGTATACCTTGGCCAAAGATACCGTTGCCCCAACCATATCGCCAAAAAACTTTAAAGAGAACCAGTGGCTGAGCAATTATAGCTATTTAAGTTTGACCATTTCGGATGACTTAAGCGGTATTGATACCTATTCCGCCACACTAAATGGGAAATGGATTTTGATGGAATACGAGCCAAAGACCAATACCATTACCTATAATTTTGATGATAACATCTTGAATGACACACAATGTGAGCTAAAAGTAACCGTTACGGATAATGTAGGAAACTCCAGTACCTTTACGGGTACTTTTTTCAGAAAATAGCCCATTGATCCACCTCAAGCCCATAACTGTTCCGTTTTTACTGTTTTGGGCAGCATTGCTCCAAGGACAAAACGCAACCGTATTCGGTACTATTTTGGATGAGGAACAGTCACCAATTCCCAATGTGAATATTGTTTATGGGGACGCTGGTACGGTTTCGGATGATAACGGCTATTTTATACTTCAAGTAGTTGCCGACACTCCAAATACCTTGACTTTCTCCCATGTGGGGTTTAAAGACATTGTGGTAGAACAGCTGACCTTGCTCACCAATGAAACTTTTGAATTGAATCCTGTAATGTACAAGGATGTAGTACAGGTGGCAGGTGTGGAAGTTTCAGCCACGGGTGAGAAAAAACTTGAGGGCATAACCACAATCTCTCCCCAAACGGTTCGGAAAATCCCAGGTGCCAATGCTGGAGTAGAAAATGTCCTGAAACTGATTCCAGGTGTATCCTTCAACAATGAATTAAGTACACAGTACCATGTGCGCGGAGGTAATTTTGATGAAAATCTGGTCTATGTGAACGGTATTCAAGTTTACCGCCCCTTTTTGATACGTTCCGCACAACAAGAAGGTTTAAGCTTTGTAAATAGTGATATGGTCTCTGGATTGGATTTCTCCCCTGGTGGATTTCAAGCAAAGTACGGGGACGCACTATCCTCTGTCTTGGACATTACCTATAAAACCCCAACAAGGTTTGGACTGCGCCTCAATGGAAGTTTTCTTGGCGGCAGTGGCACACTGGAAACGGCATCTAAAAACAAAAAATTCACCTCCATTACTGGGGTACGATACAGAAACAACAGCCTATTGGTTAATAGTCAACAAACAGAAAGCAACCTGAACCCTAAGTTCGTTGATGCCCAAAATTACCTTACATACAGATTTTCCAACGTGTTTCATTTAAGTTTCTTGGGCACTTATTCCATAAACGACTATGAAAATGAACCTTTCACCCGGCAAACCAATTTTGGGACCATTAATGACCCCAAAGCTTTGCTTGTCTTTTATCAAGGAAGGGAAAACAACACATACACCAATGCTCTGGGCGCATTAAAATTGGACTATTACTTGGGGGATAATACCGTATTGGGACTTACCTCTTCTTTATACCATACCCAAGAGGAAGAGTTCTCGGACATCATCGCTTCTTATGAGCTGGGACCAGTGGATACCGACTTCAGCGATGGAGACTCCGGTGATGCCAATGCCCCAAGGGGCATTGGTTCCCAGTTCACGAGGGCAAGAAATCAGCTGGACGCCTTAATTTTCACCATTTCCCATACCGGAAAGTTTTCCAAAAACAGAAAAACGCTGGAATGGGGCCTCAAGTTTACCCATGAAGATATCCGTGATCAACTCAGGGAATCTGAATTTATTGATTCAGCAGGCTATATCATACGTCCTTCCGAACCTCCCTTACCCAACAATCAACCAGAAGAACCTTTTCTGGGCGATATCCTTCCGTATGAAAGTGCTATGGCCACAAACTATGTTAAGACAAGTAGATTGGCAGGCTTTATCCAATATGCACACCAAATGGACCTGAAAAACCAAACCCTATATTTTAATGTGGGAACCAGAATCCAGCATTGGACCATATCAGGAGAGGGGTTTAATAACAGCTCCCAGACCATATTTAGTCCAAGAGTTCAGTTTTCCATAAAACCAAATTGGGAACGGGATGTTTTATTTCGATTTTCCACCGGGAGCTACCAACAACCTCCATTTTATAGAGAACTTAGGGATATTACCGGCTCAATCAATCCCCAGGTGAAAGCGCAGAAATCCATTCACTATGTATTGGGGAGCGAATACAGTTTTAACCTCAAGGACAGGCCATTTACTTTATTGGGCGAAGCTTATTACAAAGATTTAAAAAATGTAAACCCCTACACTATTGAAGATGTTCGGTTACGATATGCTGCCCAGAATAACACAACTGCTTTTGCTTATGGAGTGGACTTAAGGCTTGTTGGTGCTTTTGTACCCGGAACAGAGTCGTGGGTAAGTTTGGGATATCTACAGACCAAGGAAAATATAGCGGAGCGCGGATACATTCCCAGACCCACTGACCAACGCTTAAAGTTTGCCATGCTGTTCCAAGATTATATGCCCAACATCCCAAATCTTAGACTCTATCTCAACTTAGTTTACAATACTGGGGTCCCCGGAGGGTCACCCAATACTGCCGACCCTTACAATTTTCAGAATAGATTAAGAGATTATAAAAGGGCCGATATGGGAATTTCCTATATTTTTGCAGACGAAAAAAACAAACATCCGCAAGGGCATTGGCTATATAAGTTTAGAGAATGTAGTGTTGGTTTTGAAATTTTCAACCTATTCAACACTCAAAATTCCATAACCAATACCTGGGTAAGGGATGTAGATACCCAAAGGCAATTTGCCGTGCCGAATTATTTGACAAGCCGTGTCTTCAACTTAAAATTTGGGATGCGATTTTAACTAGAATGATGAAGAAAATCTTTCCGCTTATTATGTTCTTTACCACTGCATTGGCACTGGGGCAAAAGAACATCTATGAGAATAGAAAGTTTGATGAACTTACCCAAGACCACCATGTTTTGGCCATTGTACCCTTTATTGCCCACTTGGAGCTCAAAGAAACTGTAGACCACAATGAACTCAAGACATTGGCCCAAAGGGAAGGTTATGCTGTACAGAATGCCTTGGAAACCTATTTTTCGCAACGCAAGAAGCGTAAAAAATTCAATGTGGATTTTCAGAACATTGCCAATACCAATGCCATTTTGTCGCAAAACGGTATTGATTACAATAACCTGGACATTTACACCACACAGGAACTTTGCGATATTCTGAAGGTGGACGGCATCATCAGTGGCAACCTAAACCTGAACATTTTACTTTCTGAGGGAGTGCCCACCAATTTCAGTCTTCTGGACTATTTTAGCGGAGATGCCAACTACGGTAGAATCGGGGTGAAAATCAGTGATGGGGAAACCGGCAAACTCCTCTGGAAATACGAAAACGAAATCACCAAAAAAACCGGAAAGAACACCACGGAACTCATTGATAAAATGATGAAGACAGCCTCCCGAAAGTTTCCGTACGACAAGGAAAAAAAGCGCAAAAACAAGAGCTGATCAGCTTTCAGCAAAATCCTTGAGCACCTGAATGGTGTAATCCAACTCTTCCTTGGTGTTGTATTTAGAAAATGAAAAGCGCAAAGAGGGCTTTTCCAATTCTTCACTGGGCAGGATTTCGGTAAGTACATGGGAACCCAAATTGCTGCCAGATTGACACGCACTTCCCTTTGAACAGGCTATACCTTTCATATCCAAATGAAACAAAAGCATCAATCCTTTCTGTTTATCAAATGGTAAACGGACATTCACCAAGGTATACGTGCTTTTTTCCATATCACCTGAGAGTCCATTAAAAACAGCCCCCGGTATTTCTTGCTGCACTTTTTCAATAAAATAACGCTTCAAATCCTTAACAAGCTGGGTTTCTGTCTCCAGATTGTCATACGCTTTCACAAAGGCCTCCTCCAAGCCCACAATATTATGAAAAGGCTCTGTGCCCGCCCTATGCCCACGCTCTTGGGAGCCACCAAAAATCATGGGTTTCAACCCTGAATTCTTACGGACAAACGCAAATCCAATTCCTTTTGGCCCATGAAACTTATGGGCTGCCGCAGTCATAAAATCAATGGAAATGGTCTGTACATCCCAAGGGTAATGCCCAATGGACTGTACCGTATCTGAATGGAACAGCGCAGCATTTTCCTTACATAGGTCGCCAATGGCCCTTATATCGATGATATTCCCTATCTCATTATTCACATGCATTAAGCTTACCAACTTTTTGGAGTCGTCCTGCTTTAAAAGATGCTCTAAATAATCTAGACTTGGGTTGCCATTTTCATCCAATTCAACAAAGTGAAGTGCAATTCCATATTCTTTTTCCAACTCTTCAGCCGTATGAAGCACGGCATGGTGCTCAATTTTGGAAGTAATGATGGTCTTTACACCCAAATCCCGGACCGCACATCTTAAAATCATATTATCTGCCTCGGTCCCACCAGATGTAAAAATAATTTCCGATGGTTGCGCATTCAAGGTTTTGGCAATGGTCTTCCGCGCTTTTTCAACAGCAGTTTTAGCCGACCTCCCATAACTGTGTGTAGACGAAGGGTTGCCATAAAATTGTGCCAAGGCCTCTTGCATCCGCTCAATTACCTTATCCCTTACCTGCGTTGTTGCCGCATTGTCCAGGTATACTTTTTGCATGATTAAGTTCTCAAGTTAAGTAGGCCAAAAATAGGGGAAATAAAGTTAATTTCTTTTAAAGTGTACCTTGGGTTTGGGGTATTACATTGGAATTGCTTTAAATTTGATGCATGAGAAAATTTTTCTTGATGGGTCTTTCCGTTGCTATGTTCGTTTCATGCAGCGATGGCGATTTGCAAATCGAGACCATTGACTTCGATAGTGTTTCAGTTCAGTTCTGTACAACGCCCCAAACAACCGCCAAAAATATCCTGTTCAAAATAAATGGGACCGAGGCCTTGATTTTGGAACTCCAGAGCGGCGTCCTCAATAAGGGCGTTTCGGGAGAGACCGTGACCACGGAAAGCTCCGTACCCAGCCAATCCCAAATTACCTATCGGGTATTCTCAGATGATGTTGGCAAGAACTATTTTTGTGATGATTTCCCTCCGGTTGACCCCGTTGTAATTGATGAGATTGAGGCCCAAGACGGGGCGGTTTTTATTGAAACCTCTGCCAACGAAGACAATACCAGCTTTGTGCATACCATAAGCCTGAGCGGTATTTCTTTTGTAACCAAATCAGGCGAGCGGATTACCAATCTAAGCATCAACGAATTTGGAGAGGTCAGCACCACAATACCTACCAATTAGGCATTCTGATAAATATATACTTCTGTTGCCCCAAGGCCGTACTTTTGGTAGTCGGCATCATAAAACTTGAGGTTGTCATATTTTTTGAAAAGGTAGTACAGCTCTTCTTTAAGGATTCCCTCTCCCACCCCATGGATAAAAACAACCTTTTGGATACGCTTGGAAATAGCAAAATCCAACTGCCGTTTTGCCGTTTCCAATTGTAGATTGAGCATGTCAAATTTTTCCATACCCTTGGTAGATTTCACCAATTGGTTGATATGCAGGTCCACCTCCATTTTGGGTGCGTTCCTTTCCTTAGGCTTTGTGGTTTGAGATCTTTTTTTCTTAGGTCTTTCCTCTTCCCTTTTAACTTGGGACACCTCAAAATTGGAGACGGTGATACCATCCGCCACTTTCACCAGTTCGGTTATACGATATTGCAAAGGGAAACCTTCTTCGGTGACAATAATGACCACATCATCCGTAATGGACTCAATCCTGCCCGAGATGGCTTCATCCAGTACCTCTACCCTGTCTCCAATAACAAAACCCTTCATACGTCCCATCTTAAAAAAATGCTAAAAAAGTTGGCCCTGAACGCAAAAATAATAGTATTTTTCTTCACTCTATTAGCGATGATGTACCCATTACTAACCATCTTACAACTCAGTCTAAAAGAATACATGCTGCCCTGCCTAAATAAGGAATTACTGGGGGTGGATTGTCCTGGTTGTGGATTGCAAAGGTCGGTAGCACTATTGTTTGAAGGAAATTTATGGGCCGCTTTTAAAATGTATCCCGCAACTTTCACCCTAATACCTCTATTTCTGGTATTGATAAGCTCAAAAGTACTTAACTTTAAATTCGATAACCGTTTGATCATAGGCCTAAGCATTGCAACTGTAGCCCTTATTTTGATCAATTATACCACAAAACTCATATTTTAAACTTTAAATCATGGAACAGAAAAAATTACCAAACGTTACCTTGGCCCTGGTTTTGGCCATTTTCTCCTTGCTTTGCTGCTGTTTTGGAGGAGCACCGGGACTAATTTTGGGTGCAATTGCCTTTTTCTTGGTAAGAAAGGACGAAAAGGTCTATGCAGAAAGTCCGGAGAATTATTCCAACTACAGCACCCTTAAGACCGTTAAAATCCTTGCCATCGTAGGAATGGTCATTGGCGCTCTTTATCTGATTTACACCTTTTGGTCCATAAATCAAATGGGAGGCTGGGAAGGCTATATGGAACGTGTAAACCAAATGATGGAACAATATCAATAAATAATTAAATTATAATGGAAACTAACCAAAGTATGCCGCCAAAACCGAACAATTATATGGTCTTGGCCATTTTAAGCACTATTTTCTGCTGTATTGCCACAGGAATTGCAAGTATCATTTACGCATCAAAAGTAAATGAATGCTATGCCCGCGGAGAATATGCAGAAGCTGAAAAAGCATCGAAGAATGCAAAAATGTGGGCTTTCATAGGAATCGGGCTTTCTGTCTTGATCTGGATTATCTATGTAGCTTTCTTCGGCGTTGCTTTTTTAGGGGCTCTGTCCAATGCAGGCAGCTACTAAAAAAATATTGGTAGTAGGATTGGGAGTATTGTCCGTAGTGGCAATACTCCTTTATTTTTCCTTTAATCCAGAAAATGGTTTTCTATTTCCAAAGTGCCCCATGCACCAATATTTGGGCATATATTGTTCTGGATGTGGCAGCCAAAGAGCCATTCATGATCTTCTGCATTTGCGTATTGGCGACGCTATAGGACACAATGCCCTCTTGTTGCCTGCACTATTTGTGATCCTGCAACACTTACTTGTAAAAGCTGGGGTTCTTAAAGGGAAGAGCCTTCTCGGTTATCGATACGCGCCATTGGTACTCTTGGTTGTTGTACTGCTATTTATGGTACTTAGAAACCTGAAATTATATCCTTTTGAACTTTTGGCCCCTTAGTTGGCCACTTCACTGATAAACTTGAGTCGGTAGAGTCTGAGTTCCTCATCCTCATAATCCCCATCAAACTCTTCTATGGCCTGGGAGATGGAGTCCGTATCTGCTTCCAAAAAGTACTCGTGGATCTCTTCCTGCTGATCTTCATCCAAGATTTCATCTATCCAATACCCTAAATCCAATTTGGTCCCACTAAAGACAATCTGCTCCATTTCTTTGATAAGTTCGGGAATTTGCAATCCCTTAGCCGAAGCTATATCATCCAACGGCAACTTGCGGTCCACACTTTGAATCACATATAGCTTTAATCCTGAATTGGCCCCCGTACTCTTCACCACTAAATCCTCGGGCCTAATCACATCGTTCTCCTCAACGTACTTGGCAATCAGTGATACAAATGGTTTTCCATATTTTTTGGCCTTACCTTCCCCTACTCCTTGGATATTGAGCATCTCCTCCATTGAAATAGGGTATTTTAGGGCCATGTCTTCCAACGAAGGGTCCTGAAACACAACAAAAGGAGGCACTCCAATCTTTTTTGCCTCACCCCTTCGAAGATCTCGGAGCAATTTTAACAGATTGTCATCGGCACTACCTCCACCTGATTTTGCAGCGGCAACCACAGCATCGTTACTTGTTTCTGTGTAAACATGATCTTTGGTCATCATGAAGGATTCCGGTTTCTGCAGAAATACCTCCCCTGCTGGAGTCAGATGCAGAATACCATAACGCTCTATCTCCTTTTTCAACAATCCTGCCACCAAAACCTGTCTAATAAGGGCCATCCAATACATTTTATCCTTATCGGAACCAATGCCAAAGAAAGGTTTTTCGTCGGTTTTGTGCGATGAGATCATAGCATTGACCTTGCCCACCAATACTTTTACAATTTCCTTAGTCTTAAATTTTTCATTGGTGTCCTTAACGACCTTCAAGAGTTTCACCACTTCGTCCTTGGCCTCTTCTTTGGGTTTGGGGTTTCTGGCATTATCATCCATATCGGCCCCTTCTCCATTGGTTTCGTCAAATTCTTCCCCAAAATAATGCAGGATAAATTTTCTCCGTGACATGGACGTTTCGGCATACGCTACAATTTCTTGCAATAGGGCATTGCCTATTTCCTGTTCGGCCACGGGCTTGCCAGACATGAACTTTTCCAATTTCTCCACATCCTTGTAGGCATAAAAGGCCAAACAATGTCCTTCACCCCCATCTCTTCCGGCTCTTCCGGTTTCCTGGTAATAACTTTCTATACTCTTTGGGATATCATGGTGGATGACAAAGCGGACATCGGGCTTATCTATTCCCATCCCGAAAGCAATGGTAGCCACTACCACATCTACTTCTTCCATCAGGAACATATCCTGATATTTGGAACGTGTCTTGGCATCAAAGCCGGCATGATAGGGAACGGCACTAATTCCATTCACTTGAAGCACTTGGGCCAACTCCTCTACCCGTTTTCGGCTCAAACAATAAATGATTCCCGATTTCCCTTGATTCTGCTTTACAAATCGAATAATATCCGCATCTACATTCTGTGTCTTGGGACGGACCTCATAGAACAAATTGGGCCTATTAAAGGAGGCTTTGAATACTTCGGCATCGGTCATGCCCAAATTCTTTATAATATCTTCCTGCACCTTTGGTGTGGCCGTGGCTGTAAGTCCAATGATGGGAATATCATCCCCCAATCGATTGATAATCCCCTTTAAGTTTCGATATTCGGGCCTAAAATCGTGTCCCCATTCCGAAATACAGTGGGCTTCATCTACCGCAACAAAAGACACCTTAACACTCCTTAAAAATTCTATATTCTCCTCTTTGGTCAAGGATTCCGGCGCCACATACAACAACTTGGTAAGACCATTGACCATATCTTCCTTGACCTGTTTTACCTCGGTCTTGGTCAATGAAGAATTAAGCACATGGGCTATTCCTTGCTGCTCGGATATGCCTCGAATGGCATCCACCTGGTTTTTCATCAGGGCAATCAAGGGCGATATGACTATGGCCGCACCATCTTTCATGATGGCCGGGAGTTGATAGCACAAGGATTTACCTCCACCCGTTGGCATGATTACAAAAGTGTCCTTTCCATCAAGCACATTTTGTATTACATTTTCCTGAAGTCCCTTGAACTTTGAAAAACCAAAAATCTTTTTTAGCGAGGCGTGCAACTCAGTATTCGTAAGACTCATTTCCGCATTTTCGATTTTAATCTAACCCCCTGTATAAAATGGGGTTTGACTTTAAATTTTCAACGTCATTTAAAAGTAGGAAGTATTCTATCTTCCATAAATGGACATAAAAGATAGTTTGATTAAGTTTGTAAACTTAAATATAAGACATTCTTTTAGGAATACAATCAGTTAATCCGTTAATTACATTGAGCGACATTCAGTCTATTTTATCCACTGCAAAACGAACCCTGGAAATCGAGAGCAAGGCCATAGGCAATCTTATTGGCCAGCTTGACGAACAATTTGCCCTAGCCGTACAGTATATCTTGGAATCTAAGGGAAGGGTTGTGGTTTCCGGAGTGGGCAAAAGTGCCATTGTAGCCTCCAAAATAGTGGCCACATTAAATTCTACCGGAACCCCTGCGATTTTTATGCATGCCGCAGATGCCATTCATGGCGATTTGGGCACCATTCAAGAAAACGACATTGTAATTTGTCTTTCCAAGAGTGGGAACACCCCCGAAATAAAGGCTTTGCTTCCTTTGATCAAAATTGGAAAGAACAAATTGATCGGGATTACGGGCAATTTGGATTCGGTCTTGGCCAAACAAGCAGACTTTGTACTGAACACCTATGTGGAAAAAGAAGCTTGCCCCAACAATCTAGCCCCTACCACCAGCACTTCGGCACAGATGGCCATGGGTGATGCCCTTGCCATATGCCTGTTGGAACTCAGAGGGTTTACCAGCTCAGATTTTGCCAAATACCATCCCGGTGGCGCATTGGGCAAAAAGCTATATTTGCGGGTTGCAGATATTGTGGTGAACAACCAAAAACCGCAAGTCGATGTCAACTCAAATGTAAAAGAGGTGATTGTTGAGATTTCTGAAAAAATGTTGGGTGTTACGGCAGTCATTGAAAATGGTAAGGTAGTAGGTGTTGTTACCGATGGGGACATTCGAAGAATGTTGAGCAAATATGACAATATCAACGGGCTTACCGCCAAAGATATCATGACCTCCAGCCCTAAATCTGTAGATGTGGACACCCTTGCGGTAACCGCATTGGAATTACTTCAAGAAAAAGGGATTTCCCAACTATTGGCCTTTGACAATGGGGCCTATGCTGGGGTAGTCCATATCCATAACCTTATTAACGAGGGAATCCTATAATGGCAAAAACAGCAAAGAAAAATCCAGATGAGATGTCCTTTTTGGACCATTTGGAAGAATTGAGATGGCACTTGATACGCTCAACCTTGGCCATAGTTATTATTGCCTGCGCGGCATTCGTTTTCAAAGGATTTATTTTTGACACCATTTTGTTCGGACCCAAGAACATGGACTTCCCCACCTACAAGTTCTTTTGTAGAATCGCCACTTATTTTGGCATTAATTCCGAGTTTTGCGGAGACTCCATGCCCTTTACCATTCAAAGTAGATTGATGGCTGGACAGTTCTCGGCCCACATCTGGACCTCTATTTGGGCGGGTATAATCCTTGGTTTCCCATACATTTTGTACGAATTGTGGAAATTTATCAGTCCGGGACTTTACGAGAACGAACGTAAATACTCCCGTGGTTTTATCCTAACCGCATCCTCCCTGTTCTTTTTAGGGGTTCTTTTCGGGTATTACGTGGTAGCTCCCTTATCCATTAACTTTTTGGGAACCTATCAAGTCAGTTCAGAGGTACTCAATGAAATAGACCTCGCCTCATATGTAGGCGCTGTAAGATCATCGGTTATTGCATGTGGAATCATGTTTGAACTGCCCATCATCATTTACTTTTTGACCAAAGTAGGGTTGGTGACTCCGGAAATCTTGAGAAAATATAGAAAAATAGCTTTGGTGATTGTCCTGATTCTTTCAGCAATCATTACACCTCCCGATGTAACCAGCCAAATTGTGGTTGCCGTGCCTGTACTTATTTTGTATCAGATCAGTATCAGAATTTCCAGCATGGTCGTAAAGAGAGAAGCCAAAAAAGAAAAAGAGAGAAAAAATGCCAAATAGTGTAGACGGGTTCAATGCCTATCGTTCCAAAATGAACGAAAAATTGCTTGCCGAGAACAACAAACTCATCAAGCGTATCTTTAATTTGGACACCAATGCCTATATGGCCGGTGCTTTGGATGTAAAGACCAAAGAGTTATTGGGCTTGGTTGCTTCTGCCGTTCTTCGCTGTGATGACTGCGTAAAATACCATTTGGAGCACTCCAAAAAGGCAGGGGCCAGCAAGGAAGAAGTTATGGAAACTTTGGGTATCGCTACCTTGGTCGGAGGAACCATTGTGGTTCCCCATTTGCGCAGGGCCTATGAATTTTGGGAAGATTTGGAGGAACACGATGCTTAAAAAAAACCAAAAGAACACGCCGCAAAAATAGAATATGTTTAGTTTTGGCACATTCGTATGAAGCTACGCGCAGAAAATATAATGAAGGCCTATAGGGGCCGAAAAGTTGTTAAGGGCATTTCGCTCGAAGTAAACCAAGGTGAAATCGTAGGGCTATTGGGTCCAAATGGAGCAGGTAAGACTACGTCTTTCTATATGATTGTAGGCCTTATAAAACCCAATGGTGGTCAAATCTTTTTGGACAACATGGACATTACCAACTTTCCCATGTACAAAAGGGCGCAGAACGGTATTGGATATTTGGCACAAGAAGCTTCGGTATTCCGGAAATTGAGCATTGAAAAAAACATCCTTAGTGTATTGCAACTCACCAAACTGAGCAAAAAAGAGCAACACATGAAAATGGAGTCGCTTATTGACGAATTTGGTCTGGGGCATATCCGTAAAAACCGGGGTGATCTATTGTCCGGAGGCGAACGCCGACGTACCGAAATTGCCCGCGCCTTGGCAACCGATCCAAAGTTTATTTTGTTGGATGAGCCCTTTGCCGGTGTAGATCCCGTGGCCGTGGAAGATATTCAGCGAATCGTGGCCCAATTGAAGAACAAAAACATTGGTATTTTGATCACGGACCACAACGTTCAGGAAACCTTGGCCATTACCGAACGGTCTTACCTGATGTTCGAAGGAGGAATCTTAAAAGCGGGGATTCCCGAAGAATTGGCTGTGGACGAAATGGTCAGAAAGGTATATTTGGGGCAAAACTTCGAGCTTCGAAAAAAGAAACTGGACTTTTAGTTCTTCTCCTCCCATTTTTTCACTTTCACCTGAATGGATGGCGATAACGCCTTCAAATGTGCAATAAAACCCATCCGGTCCTTTGGCGAAATAATGATGCTGTTGAATCGGTCATAACGCACTTCAAGTCTTTGCAAGGATGCGGCAGGAGCCGAAATAGGGTTGTAAGTTTCCTCAATAGCCTTAATTGATTCAATGGGAATTACTTTTTTGAACCAAAAAAAGGATTTGACCACCAGCACCTCCTTCTTAATTTCATAGGATATGGAATAAAATATGGCAATAAATAAAATCAAGATCCCGATTGGGATGGCCAATTTTACCCAAGCCCCTTCTTTGATTGCAGGAACCATGCCCGCACCAGAAATCAATAGAATTGGAACAAGAAGTTCCAACCCTACTTTCGAAGGGTATACTTTACCATCTACATACTTTTGTTCAGCTTTGGGCATTTTTTTGGAAGTTCAAAACCGAAGCGATCAAGTAAAAAACAATGATCAAAGGAATCGCCAAAAATTTTAAGGTCAGCAGCATAATCAAACTACCTATCAAAAACAGATATCGCACCGCATTGTCCTTAAAACTCCAATTGTCAAATTTCAAGGCAAAAAGTTCAATTCTGGAATTCAATAAATAAGCACTGAGAAGAGTTAAACCTATCAAAAACCATTGGTTCAGTATAATTCCACTGAGCACCTCATTGGTATGATACAATAAAATAAGGGGCAAGGAAAGGATCAAAAGGGCGTTGGCCGGTGTAGGCAATCCTTTAAATGAGGAAACTTGGTTCTCATCCACATTAAAATTTGCCAAACGGTATGCTGAAGCCAAGGTAATCACAAAACCTAAAAAAGGTAATAGGGTAATTTCATCATCGTGGCCAAAAAAACCAAGGTTCCATCCGCCACGTTCCGCCATATTGAGCAATTGGAACATAACAATCCCAGGCACCAATCCACTGGTAATCATATCAGCTAGGGAATCTAGCTGTACCCCAATTTCACTTTGCACATTGAGCAAGCGAGCAGCCAAACCGTCGAAAAAATCAAAAAAAATCCCAATAAAGACAAAGAGAGCGGCCCATTCCAAATGGTTGAGCACGGCAAAGACGGTAGCCACACAACCACTGAACACATTGAGTAGTGTTAGAAAATTGGGAATATACGACTTCATAAATTTCAATTTCCGTAAAAATAAGGTAAAAAGATTTTGATGTTCGGCTGAGCCGTATTTATTCTGATATTTGCCCAGACAAATCAAACCATGAAGGCAAGAATCCTTTTTTTTACCATATCACTTTTACTAGGGGTACAGGCGCTTGCCCAAGCTCCACAACTCTCAGAAAAGTCACAAATAAGCCTCCTCACCTGTGCCGCTGGCGATGAGCTCTACTATGCTTTTGGGCATAGTTCGTTCCGGGTGCAGGATTCTGTGTTGGGAATAGATGTGGTCTATAATTATGGTACGTTTGATTTTAATCGACCCAATTTCTACCTGAACTTCGTCAAGGGAAAATTGATCTACTCCCTTTCCAGACGCAGTTTTGATGACTTTCTTTTTGAATATGAAATGGAGAAAAGATGGGTCAAGGAACAAATTTTGGACCTCACCCTTGAGCAAAGAAATCAACTGCTTGCTTTTTTCGAGAACAATTACCTGCCCCAAAACCGGGACTATCTTTACGACCCGCTACTGAACAATTGCTCCAGCATTACCGGGGACATCCTAAAAGACCAATTTGGGGATGCCATTGTTTTTGATGGTTCTTATTTGAATGAACAATACACCTTCCGACAATTAGTAAGGCAATTTATGAATATCAACTCTTGGTCCATGTTTGGTATAGACTTGGCTTTTGGTTCCGTAGTAGACCGAAAGGCTACTGTACAGGAGCATATGTTCCTACCCTATTACGCCATGGAACAGATACGCCATACCTCTTTGAATGGAAAACCCTTATTGAAGCGAGAGCGTTCAGTTTTGGATTATGATGAACATATACAACAAAGCTTCTTTCCACTATCTCCTTTGTTTTGGTTCTGCTTGTTGTTGGGATTCACGGCCTTAATCACCTATTTTGACCATCAACACAAAACACGAAGCCGTTGGTTGGATTTCACTTTGTTCTTGTTGACCGGGTTGGTCGGCACTTTTCTATTGGTGTTATGGTTGGCCACCGATCACACCTCAACACCCAAAAATTTTAATGTGTTATGGGCCTTCCCCCTCAACGCGATAGTTGCTTTTGTATTTATATTCCAAGACAAATTACCGCAATGGCTACCGAAATATTTATGGACAGCATTGGGCCTCATAGGCCTCATGTTGCTACTTTGGATAATTAAGGTCCAGATTTTTTCACCTGTGCTGATTCCTTTACTTTTGACCCTTGCTATTCGGTATGTCTACCTCTTGCGGTATTCCAAGTTATAGCACAAAACATTCTCCATGAACTTATTAACGGTAGAGAACATATCTAAATCATATGGGGAGCTGGTCTTATTTTCTGATATTTCCTTCGGAATAAACAAAGACCAAAAGATAGCTCTCATCGCCAAAAATGGAAGTGGAAAAACCTCCATCCTCAACATCATGTCCGGGAAAGATGCTACCGAAACGGGGCAAGTAACGGTGCGTAAGGGGATTAAAATGGCTTTTTTGGAGCAAGAGCCCAGTCTGGACCCCAACCTTACCATTGAAGAGACCATTTTGGCCACGGACAATGAAACTTTGAGGGTCATTTCCAACTATGAGAAAGCCGTGGAAAACACCGAGGACACCGAACGCTACCAAAAAGCCTTTGAGGCCATGGAACGGCTCAACGCCTGGGATTTTGAGACCCAATACAAGCAAATTCTCTTCCAACTGCAATTGACCCAGCTCGATGCCAAGGTAAAAACACTATCGGGAGGACAGCGAAAACGCTTGGCCTTGGCCAATGCCCTGCTCAACAAACCAGACTTGCTTATTCTGGATGAGCCCACCAACCATTTGGACCTTGAAATGATCGAATGGCTTGAAACCTATTTTGCCAAAGAAAATATCACGCTGTTCATGGTGACCCACGATCGGTATTTTCTAGACCGGGTCTGCAATGAAATCCTTGAACTGGACAACAACCAACTATACAGCTACAAAGGAAATTACACTTATTTCCTTAAGGAAAAGGAATCCCGAATGGAGCGGGAGGAAGTGGAACAACACAAATCCAAACAACTCTACAAAAAAGAGTTGGACTGGATCAGGAGACAACCCAAGGCACGTACCACAAAGTCCAAATCCCGGATTGATGACTTTAGCGAAATCAAAAAAAGGGCGCACCAACGCCGTAAAGAACACGAGGTACAACTGGAACTGAACATGGAACGCTTGGGCAGTAAAATTCTGGAGCTGCACAAAATTTCCAAATCATATGGGGAAAAGTTACTTCTGGATAAGTTCGATTATACCTTCACCAAAGGGGAACGAGTGGGTATTATTGGGCAGAACGGCACAGGAAAGTCCACATTTTTGAATATCATCACCCAACAAGAAACGGTTGATGGAGGAAAGGTAGTAGTAGGCGACACCTTAAAGTTTGGTTACTACACCCAAAAAGGCATTCCGGAGAAAGAAGGACAAAAGGTCATTGATGTCATTAGGGAGTTTGGGGACTATATCCCCCTTAAAAAGGGCAAACAAATTTCTGCCCAACAGCTACTGGAGCGTTTTCTTTTTGATAGAAAAAAACAGTACGATTTTGTTGAAAAGCTCAGTGGCGGGGAGCGTAAGCGCCTGTACTTATGTACAGTGCTCATACAGAATCCCAATTTCTTGATTTTGGACGAACCCACCAACGACTTGGACATTGTTACCTTGAACGTGTTGGAAAGTTTCCTTTTGGATTTTCCGGGCTGCTTGATCGTGGTATCCCACGATCGTTATTTTATGGATAAAATAGTGGACCACTTGTTTATCTTCAAAGGAAATGGTGTAATTGAAGACTTTCCTGGCAATTACACCGATTACAGAGTGTATGAAACCAGTAAAATTGCAGAGGAACGTGAAAACAAGGTCAACGTTTCGGAAAAATTGGAAAAAACCCATTGGAAAGAAAAGGACACTAGCGGTAAGCTCTCATACATGGAGCAAAGGGAATACAAACAATTGGAAAAGGACATTCAAAAATTGGAGGAACAAAAAGAGGTTTTACAGAATAAGTTTACAAACCCCGATCTTAGCGGTGATGAAATCAACCAGCTTTCCATTGAACTCAAAGAAATTTCAGATACCATTGAAGAAAAAACAGAACGTTGGTTTGAACTTTCAGCCATTTTAGAAGGATAAGTATGTGGTTCAGATTTGGTACTTTTCTAAAGTTTTTATCAAAATCCACCAACCAACATGGAGTCCACTCACCATTTGTCTTCAAATATGTAACCAAATGCCTGTACGCCAAAGGAAAATTCAGCAAGGATAAAACAGCAAATGTATTGCTAAAAAGCATCTGCTATTTTAAGGTCAAAACCATATATATCCATAAAAATCCGGACCTTAAAAAATTGGTCGAAATCCATTTCCCTCAAGTACACCCTAGTGAAAACATGGTTGATATTTTGTATACGAAGTATTTGGATGCCCATGATTTGGAGAAACTTCTCTCCAATGGAAAGTTGCACAATGACAGTATGGTTTTGATAGACTCCATTCATGAAGACCAAGAAAGCGAACTTGAATGGAAAAACCTCATTGAATCACCAAATATTACGGTAAGTATGGACCTATTTCATTGTGGGGTTCTATTTGTTCGAAAAGAACAGGTCAAGGAACATTTCACCATTCGGATATAAAAAAGTAAATTTAGGTATGGAAAATGTAGCAACAGATAACACCATTTGGTACGTTCTGGCCGTGTTGGGACTCATTTATTTGATTATCATATTCCGAAACAAGCGCGGTACCAAACGCAGAAGGTCCCGCAAGTTTATGGAAGGTAAACGACAACATGAGCGAGACAATTAGCAATTAGCAATTAGCAATTAGCAATTAGCAATTAGCAATTAGCAATTAGCAAAAATACATTTTAGTCACCCATACAACTGTTCATTGTTTATTGAACATTGATAATTGTAAAAATGAAAATATATACCAAAACAGGGGACCAAGGTACCACCGCATTATTTACAGGGACACGGGTTCCCAAACACCATATTCGCATAGAAAGCTACGGCACCATTGACGAACTCAACTCGTTCTTGGGGCTGCTACGTGATCAGAAGATAGATGCCCATTCCAAAAAAACAATCGCCCTTATCCAGGAAAAGCTCTTCACAGTGGGGTCCATTCTGGCCACAGAACCCAAAAAGGATAATCGACTTAAAATTCCACGTATCAATGCCGATGATATTGCATTGTTGGAAAGGGAAATGGACAGCATGAACGAAAATCTTCCCCAGATGACACATTTTATCTTGCCGGGAGGACATACCACCGTGTCATACTGTCATATTGCCAGAACCGTATGCCGCAGAGCAGAACGTATGATTTCTTATCTGAACGAAAACGAATCGGTTCCTGAAACCTTACTGTCCTATATAAACCGCCTGTCTGACTATCTCTTTGTCTTGGCACGAAAGTTGTCAAAAGATTTGAAAGCCGATGAAGTCAAGTGGATTCCCGAGAAATTGGACCAATAAATCTGTTTTTTTAACGTTAGAGTTTTGCCAATGTCAAAATAATTTTTAAATAATGCAGTTTTTACTTGGCAAATTGGGTTTAAAAATTATTTTTGCAAAAAATTTAAAATCAAACCGTTACTATGTACTGGACATTAGAACTAGCCTCATATTTAAGTGATGCGCCTTGGCCAGCCACCAAAGACGAACTAATAGATTACGCCATCCGTACTGGAGCTCCGTTGGAAGTTGTAGAAAATTTACAGTCCATGGAGGAAGAGGGTGGTGAAATATACGAATCCATCGAGGAAATCTGGCCAGATTATCCCACCGAGGAAGACTACCTCTGGAATGAGGATGAATATTAGATTTTCAGAATAAACAAAGCACGTTAAAAAGTCTCATTTGAGGCTTTTTTTTATGTAATTTTGGCAGCCTAGCAAAAGATTTCCAGTATAATCCCATCAATGGAACAGCTTTTGCCATTCTAAAAAAAACACAATTCATGAGTTTTATAAATTCCGTACTGAAGGTTTTTGTGGGAGATAAATCGGAGAAAGATGTAAAGTCCCTACAACCTTTGGTCAAAGAAATAAAATCCTTCGAGGAACAATTGGAAGGATTGTCCCACGATGAGCTTAGACAAAAAACCACGGCCTTTAAAAGCTTGATTGCCGAAGACTGTAAAGAAATCAATGACAAAATTGCAGCTTTACAGGAAGAGGTAAGTAATTCCAACGACATAGACCGCAATGAAGAAATCTACTCCGAAATAGACAAACTCAACGAGGAAGCCTATAAAATTTCGGAGACAACATTGAATAACATCCTCCCTGAGGCCTTTGCAGTGGTAAAGGAAACCGCAAAACGCTTTGCGGCCAATGAAACGCTTACGGTCACTGCTTCAGAGTTTGACCGGGCTCTTTCCGGTGACAAAGACTATGTTACTTTGGAAGGCGACACCGCCATCTGGAAAAATTCATGGGATGCCGCTGGTAAGGAAGTAACTTGGGATATGATACACTACGATGTACAGCTCATTGGAGGTATTGCACTGCATCAAGGAAAAATAGCCGAAATGCAGACCGGGGAAGGAAAAACATTGGTGGCCACTCTCCCACTCTATCTAAATGCCTTGGCCGGCAAAGGTGCTCACTTGGTAACCGTTAACGACTATCTGGCCAAAAGGGACAGTGCTTGGATGGCACCCATTTTTGAATTCCATGGCTTATCCGTGGACTGTATAGATAAACATCAACCTAATTCTGATGGAAGACGGGCCGCTTATAATGCCGATATCACCTACGGAACCAATAATGAGTTTGGTTTTGACTACCTGCGCGACAATATGGCGCATACCCCGGGAGATTTGGTACAGCGCCCCCACCATTATGCCATTGTAGATGAGGTGGATTCCGTATTAATTGACGATGCAAGGACCCCATTGATCATATCTGGTCCCGTACCGGAAGGTGACCGTCATGAATTCAACGAATTAAAACCAAAGGTTTCGGACATCGTTCAGAAACAGCGCCAATATCTGACAGGTGTTTTGGCAGAAGCCAAGAAACTTATCGCAGCAGGTGACACCAAGGAAGGTGGGTTCCTTTTGCTACGTGTACACCGTGGACTTCCCAAAAACAAAGCGCTCATTAAATTTTTGAGTGAAGAGGGGGTAAAACAATTGTTGCAGAAGACCGAGAACTTCTACATGCAGGACAACAATCGGGAAATGCCCAAAATCGATGCCGAATTATTGTTTGTAATCGATGAAAAAAACAACCAAATAGAGCTTACAGACAAAGGGGTCGACTATATTTCAGGAGATCAAGACAAGGATTTCTTTGTGATGCCCGACATCGGTAGTGAAATCGCCAAAATTGAAAATCAAGATCTAGAAATTGAAAAAGAGGCAGAGCTAAAGGAAGACCTTTTCAAAGATTTTGCGGTAAAGAGTGAACGCATCCACACCATGACACAGCTATTAAAAGCCTACACGCTTTTTGAAAAAGATGTGGAATACGTGGTCATGGACAACAAGGTAATGATCGTTGATGAGCAGACCGGTCGTATTATGGATGGCAGACGTTATTCCGATGGGCTTCACCAAGCCATCGAGGCCAAGGAAAATGTGAAGATCGAGGCCATGACACAGACCTTTGCAACGATTACCCTTCAGAACTATTTTAGAATGTACAACAAGCTGGCCGGTATGACTGGTACAGCGGTCACTGAAGCAGGTGAGTTTTGGGAAATCTATAAGTTGGATGTGATGGAAATACCAACCAACCGACCCATTGCCCGTGATGACAGACATGATTTGATCTATAAGACCAAGCGTGAAAAATATAATGCCATTATTGAAGAAGTTACCGGACTAGCCAACGCTGGAAGACCTGTGTTGATCGGTACTACCTCAGTGGAAATATCCGAGCTGCTTTCCAAATTGCTGAGTGTGCGCAAAATCAACCATAATGTATTGAACGCCAAACTTCACAAAAAAGAGGCGGACATTGTTGCCGAAGCTGGAAAAGCAGGCGTGGTGACCATTGCCACGAACATGGCCGGTAGAGGTACGGATATTAAACTATCCAATGAGGTGAAGGATGCCGGTGGTCTCGCCATTATTGGTACGGAGCGCCATGATTCCAGACGTGTGGATAGGCAGTTGAGAGGTCGTTCTGGACGTCAAGGAGACCCAGGTAGCTCGCAGTTCTATGTTTCTCTGGAAGATAACCTAATGCGCTTGTTCGGGTCGGACAGAGTAGCCAAAATGATGGACCGAATGGGCTTGGAAGAAGGTGAGGTCATTCAACATTCCATGATGACCAAATCTATTGAACGGGCCCAGAAAAAGGTAGAGGAAAACAACTTTGGTATCCGTAAACGTCTTTTGGAATATGATGATGTTATGAATGCCCAAAGGGAAGTGGTCTACAAACGTAGAAAGCATGCCTTGCAAGGGGAACGGCTTAAGGTGGATATTGCCAACATGATCTACGATACTTGTGAGGTAATCGCAGAAACCAATAAAATGGCCGATGATTACAAAAACTTCGAGTTTGAACTGATCAAGTACTTCTCTATTACATCACCCATAAGTGAAGAAGAATTTAAGAAATTAAGCTTTCAGGAAATTGCAAATACCATTTACAAGGCTTCCTACCAGTTCTATCAACAGAAAATGGAACGTAGTGCCCATACGGCATTCCAAGTCATCAAAAAGGTATACGAAGACCAATCCAACAATTTTGAGCGCATTGTGGTACCTTTTACCGATGGCATCAAAACCTTGAATGTGGTCACCAATTTGGAAAAAGCCTATTCTACAGATGGTAAGCAATTGATCACTGATTTTGAGAAAAATATCTCATTGGCCATAATTGACGATTCCTGGAAAACGCATTTGCGAAAAATGGATGAGTTGAAGCAATCTGTCCAGTTGGCCGTACACGAACAAAAAGATCCGCTTTTAATTTATAAGTTCGAGGCATTTGAACTCTTTAAGGAAATGATAGACAAGGTGAACAAAGAAGTAATTTCATTCCTGTTTAAGGGAGAATTGCCTTCAGAAAACACTAGTCAAATCCAAGAAGCCAGAAATGTGCGAAGACCCAAGGAAAATCTTCAAACCTCAAAAGAAGAAATTCCAAACAGTGATGAACTAGCTGCCCAGAACAGAGCTGTAGGACAGACCCAAGGACAAAGACCACAAGTTACCGAGACCATTGTGCGTGAAAAACCAAAAATTGGCAGGAACGACCGGGTCACCATTAAAAATGTGATGTCCGGGGAAAGCAAAACCTGCAAGTACAAACAAGCTGAGCCCCTTATTGAAAAGGGCGAGTGGGTTCTTGTGGAGGATTAATTTCCAAAAAAATAAAAATTTAGTTAGCGGCAGCGATTTTAGCTGCCGCTTTTGATTATATCAAAAAACATTTTAGATTTACAGCACAAACACCCCGTAACAAGCTACTTTTACTACTCCATTTTCAACCTTATCGTAGTAGAGGAAAACAACCAAGCGTAGCATATGAAGATTCCTATTAAGGACAGATATCGATTACAAGATAAAATTGATTTGATACTTAAAGTTAATTATAGCTCTTCTTTGTTCGCATTTATCCTAGGGATAATCTGCCTCTTTCTTCTAGATATTAAAGGCGTGATTCCGTATGCCTGCTTTGGTTTTGCCGTCGTAAATTTGGTAAACACACTTCTTTACAAGCAACACCAAAACCTTATCCTCACATACAATCTCACTTCGGTCTTGGCCATGATCGGCGCCACTTTGGTAACCATATATAGTGGTGGTATTCAAAGCCCGTTTGTTTTTGTACTGGCCATTGTAGTTTTTGCCGGTTATGTGACCACCAAGGTATTCGGACAGCTCTATTTGATTATTAACCTATCTGTGCTCGCCATTTTATTTCTGTATGATGTTGGGAACTTTAAGGTTACCGAAAATACCATTCCTTTGGAATCCAGGGATTGGTTTGCATTCTTGAGTGCCGTTTTTGCAGTCTATTTATTGGGCGGCGTCTTTGGTAAAAATCTCTTAAGGGCGCATCACAAATTATACAAGTCCAGAAACGAGATTCAAGAGCGCATCCAGGAGAAGGAAATTTTACTAAAAGAAGTCCACCATCGGGTCAAGAACAATCTACAGACCGTTTCCAGCCTGTTGAGTCTACAATCCCGTGCCATAGCCGATGAAAAAATCAGCAACATCATCAAAAGTAGTCAGAATAGGGTTGTATCCATGGCTATGGTACACGAAATGCTCTACAAGCGGGACGATTACCTTTCAAAAATTGAACTTAAGCCCTATGTACAAGAATTATGCGATTACCTGGTACGTTCGGTAAAAGGAAACTCCAATAGTGTCAAGGTCAATTTGGATATTGACGACAATAAGCTCAGTATAGATACCATAATTCCCCTTGGACTTATTATCAACGAAACCATTACCAACGCTCTTAAATATGGTATAACGGAAGAGCATGATGGGGAAATCCATATTTCTTTGCACAAGCTGCCCAATGATCGTTATGAGATGTTCTTGGGAGATAATGGCATTGGGTATTCCGAGGACATCAACCCCAGAACAACAAATTCGTTGGGACTTAAACTTATCTATAACCTAACACGCCAGCTAAGAGGTACCATTTCACGTGATTATGCCAAGAAAGGGACCTATTATCGTATAGAGTTTGAGGAAATTATAGAGGAATTCAACTCTGTTGATTAAACTGTTTTTTTATCTTTAGAAGATTATCATTAATCTTCATCGCATGTTAAAAAAACTACTCCTAGGAACCTTCCTTGTCTGTATTACCTTTTCAGTATCTGCCCAAGATTACTTTTTTAAGAAATTCCACCCTTTTAACGATAATGTACCCTCGCCTGAAGAGTTTTTGGGGTACGGCATTGGTGATAGGCACACGCGACACGACCTCATCGTGGCTTATTTAACCAAACTTGCTGAAGTTTCGGATAGGGCCAGCATCCACCAATACGGTCAAACACATGAAGGAAGAAAACTGGTCATGCTAACGGTTTCTTTACCAGAAAACTTGAACAACCTGGAACAATTGAAGCAAAAACACCTTCAATTTACAGACCCGTCCCAAACCCCAACCAATTATGATGAGGTCCCCATTTTCATCAATTTGGGGTACAACGTCCACGGGAATGAGCCTTCCAGCTCCGAAGCAGCTTTGTTGACAGCCTATACTTTGACCGCTTCCAACCATCCTGAAATATTGAATTACTTAAAGAACAGCGTAATTTTTATCGACCCTACCATTAATCCAGATGGAAGGGACAGGCATACCCAATGGGCCAATATGTATCAAGGCAATCCATTGGTGGCCGACCCTGCCGATGCCGAACATAACGAATACTGGCCCATGGGCCGGACCAACCACTATTGGTTTGATCTAAATAGGGACTGGTTATTGGCCATTCACCCAGAAAGTAGGGGCAAATTGACTTGGTATCATGAGTGGTACCCCAATGTAGTGACCGACTTTCATGAGATGGGTAGCCAGAGCACGTATTTTTTTGAACCGATGAAGACCAATGGCTCCCTAAACCCCATCATGCCCAAAGAAAACTACGAAGACCTCAACAATCTTTTTGGTGATTATTTCTCCAAAGCATTGGACAGTATTGGTTCTTTTTACTTCACCAAAGAAGTTTTTGATGGGACCTATCCTGGTTACGGCTCCTCCTACCCTGATCTTCAGGGCGGTTTGGGATTGTTATTTGAGCAGGCAAGCTCTAGAGGGCATAAACAAACCACCGATTTCGGGGAAATTACTTTTCCGTTCACAATCAGAAATCAATACACCTCTAGCATCACCACCGTTAAAGCAGCGGTTGAAAACAAGGCCATGCTGCGCAAATACCAACAAGATTTTTTTAAAAGTGGACTCACTAATGCTTCAAAGAGCCGAATTCAAGGATATACATTTTGGGACGATCATGACGCCAATCGTGTAAAGGCTTTTATAGATAAGCTGTTATTGCACAAGATAGATGTTTATAAATCCGGGAACAGGTTTGTGGTGCCCACACGTCAAGCGCAGTACAGAATGGTGCAGACCATGTTTGAAACCTACGGTAAATATCGGGACAGTGTTTATTATGATGCTTCAGCTTGGTCCGTGGCCAATTTCTACAATATGAAATATAGTCCAGTGAATAACCTAAACTTGGGCGAGAAAGTAACTTCCACAGATGGTCTTGTGAATTCACCGGCCGTGCAAAAATCAGAGTATGCCTATATCATCGATTATGATGATTATAATGCTGTAGCCGCGTTGCATTTTCTTCAACAAAAAGGATTGGTGCTTTCTTCTTCCTTTAAACCATTTACCATAAAAACAACCACTGGTGATAAAAAGTTCAACTATGGGGCCTTGGTTGTTCCGGTCAGTCTTCAAAAGAAAGATGCCAATACTGTGTACGAATTGGTCCAAGAGGCCCAAAAGAAATTTCAGGTTCCTGCCTATGCCATTCCTTCAGGATATAGCCTACAGGGGGTTGATTTGGGCAGCAGGTACGTCTCTCCCATTACCAAACCCACAGCAGTTATGCTTATTGGCAATGGCACACGGTCCTATGAAGCCGGAGAGGTTTGGCATTTATTGGATACCCGTGTTCATATGCCCATTACCAAGGTACCTTTGCGGAATTTCAACAGGTTGGATATGGACAAGTACAACACTTTGGTCATGATATCCGGAAACTATGATTTCTCCGAAAACCAACTTAAAAAAATCAAAGATTGGGTAAGTAAAGGCAATACTTTGATTACTATTGGAACGGCTTCCAAATGGGCTATCGATAAAAAATTGGTCAAAGAAAAATTGACCGAACAGGAGAAAGACTCCACCGCAACTGTGGAACGTAAACCTTATGTGGACGCCCCGGAGAACATTGGCAAGGAAAGTGTGGGAGGAGCCATTTTTAAGGTAGATTTGGATGTGACCCACCCCTTGGCTTTTGGTTATAGAGACACGTCTATCCCTGTTTATAAGAACAATTCCGTGTGGTTGTCTCCAAGTAAGAATGCCTACGCAACCGTGGGCAAGTATGCCAAGAATCCACATATTGATGGCTTTATCACTTCCAAGAATATGGAAGAAAACCTTAAACCCTCTGCCTCTTTAATTGTTAGTGAGGTGGGAAGCGGTCGTGTGGTACTTTTTGCCGACAACCCCAATTTCCGGGGGTCATGGTACGGCACCAACCGTCTGTTCCTAAATGCATTGTTTTTAGGGGATAAGATTGAGGTTCCAGAATAACCAACACCAGATATCATGAAAAAAATACTTTTCCTTGTAATATCACTCCAGTTTCTCTGGGCCACAGGTCAAGAGAGCATGAGTGAAGGACCATTTTCGCAACTTATCATTAGAGGCGTAACCTTGATCAATGGCAACGGTTCACCACCAAGAGGCCCTATTGACATTGTTGTGGAAAATAATAAAATTGTAAGCATCCAAGTGGTGGGGTACCCTGGTGTTAAAATAGATGAAGCCAAAAGACCTAAGCTAAAACCCGGGGGCAAGGAGTTGGATTGCTCCGGTATGTACCTCCTTCCGGGATTTATAGATATGCATGGCCATATTGGTGGTGAAGCCCAAGGGGCAGACTCCGATTATGTGTTCAAACTTTGGATGGCACACGGCATCACCACCGTTCGGGAGCCTAGTGGTAGAGGTGTAGACTGGACACTTGACCTCAAACGGAAAAGTGAAAAGAACCAAATCATTGCCCCACGTATTTATGCCTATACTGGTTTTGGGCAACAAGGTGGAGATTTTAGCCCGCTGAATGGTTCCCCAATAAGCACACCTGAGCAAGCTCGGAAATGGGTACGCGCCAATGCCGAACGTGGAGCGGATGGCATCAAGTTCTTTGGTGCCCCTCCAGAAATCATGACCGCTGCCTTGGATGAAAACAAAAAGTTGGGGTTACGGTCCGCATGCCATCATGCCCAAACCGATGTAGCTCGATGGAACGTACTCAATTCCGCCCGGGCCGGTCTAACCACCATGGAGCATTGGTATGGTCTTCCAGAGGCTCTTTTCGAGGACAGAACCGTACAGGATTATCCGTTGGACTATAACTATCAAAATGAACAGCACCGCTTTGAGGAAGCAGGAAAACTATGGGAACAAGCTGCCAAACCGTATTCAGAACATTGGAACAAGGTCATGGATGAGCTCATCAGCTTGGATTTTACGCTGGTACCCACATTTAATATCTATGAGGCCAGTCGGGATTTACACCGAGCCAGAAGAGCCGAATGGCACGAAGACTACACCTTGCCCTCCCTTTGGGAATTCTACCAACCCAGTAAAATATCACATGGCTCCTATTGGCACGATTGGGGTACCGAACAGGAAGTGGCCTGGAAACGGAACTACAGGCTCTGGATGACCTTTATCAATGAATATAAGAACCGGGGTGGTCGTGTGGCCACAGGGTCGGATTCCGGATTTATATTCCAATTGTATGGATTTGCTTATATACGTGAAATGGAGTTGCTACGCGAGACAGGATTCCATCCTTTGGAAATCATTCGGTCTGCTACGTTGAATGGAGCGGAAGCCTTAGGTGCTTCTGATAAGATTGGCACAGTGGATGTTGGTAAGATGGCCGATTTTGTAATCCTAGCGGAAAATCCGCTACGGAACTTCAAGGTACTCTATGGTACAGGAGCCATTAAGCTGACCGAAGATAATGAAGTGGTCCGTGTGGGCGGGGTTACCTATACCGTTAAAGACGGAATCGTTTACGACGCGAAGGCACTTTTACGGGACGTAAAGAAGCAAGTACAACAAGCAAAAGAAAAATTGAACTACAACCTAAAGCAACCGGGATCAAAATAGCATCCATAAACGATTCTGGGATTAAATTAATTTTTGGCAGGATAGAAGTATATAAAATACTGACATCCTGCTTTTTTATTGGAACATTTTTTTTCGGAACGAAAAGACTATTGAGGCCATCACAAAAGCAACCCCTAGAAAAAGTGTAAATGGAATAACGATACCCACAATCATGATTATGCCAATTTAGCTCTGTCCTTTTTGGTTTTGAAAGAAAGCTCCTTTTTAACCCTAGAGTTTTTGAACTTGTACAACCTAGCAACCTCAGTTTCCTTTTTGGCTTGCTTCTGGATATCAATGTTCAATTCAACTCCTACAGTAACGGCATCAACTTTAACTTCTTTGTTAGCATCTTGTGCCATAGCTACTGTTCCGAAGAAAATTACTGCGATGATGGTTAAAATTGTTTTCATGATTTGGGTTTTTATTACAATGTAAATCTACCCTCGCATGACCCCTGGATCAGATTTCTGTCGCTAAACCCCCCTTTTTTTTCGGTGTAGAAACTTTTCTTGGATAAAGTGTTTTTTATCGTCGATGAACGATTTTGGGTCAAAAAACAGCACACCGATTCGGCGTGCATTTCATCGATCGTTTTAAAGACCGAATCTCTGCAAACCCTTGTAAACAAAGAGATTATTTGTAGGAAAAGAAATACAGAAAATAGATTTAAAGTGGTAAAAAACTTACAAATTTGATTTTTAACTCAAATACGGAAAGGCTATTGGAAAAGGTTCCAAAAACATCGATTAACACTTTTTAACACCCCTCATCGTAATAGTTGCTATCTTATCCCTACTAAGCAAAAAACAACACAAATGAAGACCATTCAGATTTCCTTTTTGACTTTACTATTATTTACATCTATAAGTTGTCAGTCCAAGACCAAAAACAACAAACAGGAAATGGGCCAAAAAGAACAGAAAGAGACTCTAAAACAAATGGCCCCATCGAATGAAGAACTTCAAAAGTATGAGACAGCTTATTTTGCCAGTGGTTGTTTTTGGTGTGTTGAAGCCATTTTTGAAAGCGTAAAGGGGGTTAAAGAGGTTTATTCAGGTTATTCGGGCGGAAAGAAAAAGAACCCAACATACGAACAAGTGGGATACGGCCGTACAGATCATGCAGAAGCCGTTGAAGTATATTACGATCCCAATGTTATCTCATTTCCCCAATTGGTACAGGTCTTCTTTGGGTCCCATGATCCTACCACCCTAAATCGTCAAGGGCCGGACCGTGGTGCTCAATACCGGTCCATCGCCTTTTATAAAGATGACACTCAAAAGAAAACCATTGAAGATTACATTGCCAAATTGGAAGCTGCCAATGTATTTGGAAAACCCATTGTTACCCAAGTAAAGCCCTTTGAAAAATTCTACATGGCCGAGGAATACCATCAAGACTACGAGAAAAAGCATCCCAACAATCCGTACATCCAACAAGTATCCATTCCTAGGTTAAATAAGTTTAAGGCCAAATTTGGATCTTATTTAAAGGAAGACACCCATTAATTCGGGTTTATAAAAAACATTTGTGATTACATCCAGAAAAGCAACTAGGAAAGAAGCGTTGCGCGTTTTCTGGAGCTTGGGGAGAAAAGGAAGCTTTATTGCTTCAGGACAACATCACTATATCTGGAGTTGATATTTATGGATTTATTGTCTGTTTGATTGATATAGTACCCTTTGTGTACTTGGGTAGCATGATTTTTGGAAGTTTCCAATACCATGGACTTTGGATAGGTAAATTCTGAGGCTGTTTCATTCACATAAATTGAAAACGCCACCGAAGGTAATTTAAACGCTACTTCCCCATTCTCCACGGAAACATCAATAGTACTGAAACTATCGGTCACAGTATCAATACTCAAAGCCCCTAAAGTACTGTTCACCAAAGCCTTTCCTTTTAATTTTCCAATAAACACATTGGATGACACGGAATTCAATTTCAACTCCTTTACTTCATTCAGGTTTACGTTATCGGCAAAATCGGTCTGTAGCTGGCCATAGTTCCACTGCTGTACCACAATGGGGGAATACGAAGCCTTTATACTGGTCTTACTGCCATCGATGGTAGAAGCAAGCAAGCTTGCGTAGGACAAGCTTGCATTAATGTTCTTTGTATTGGCGGCCAATTTCACCTCACCGTGCCGCACATCCATTTTAAGTTTAATGTACTTGGGCATTTTGATCTTGATACGCTTTTTCACCTTGTATTCCTTATGTTTTCCATCCTCCGAGGAATAATAAAATACATTGGGACCATCTTTATGAATACGGATTACCCTTTCATGCTCGCGTTTCATTTCTTCCTGCTGGCTTCTTGCTTCCTCTCTCTGCGCCTTCACTTCTTCCCTAACTTCCTTTCGCATTTGTTCGCGCTCCTCCATGAGCTGCTTACGGTCCTCCTGCATCTGCTTTCTCATTTCCTCCCTTTCCTTGGCCCGATCTTTCAATTGATCGCTCCATTCCTCAAAACGCTTTTTGTACTTCTTGTCAAAATTTTTATCAAAGTTCTTCTTCCACTCATTTAAATATTTGTCCCCATCTTTTTTATAAGCATCATAATCAAACTCCATAAAGGGCATGGGCGGCATTGGGGGCAATTCGGGAATAACAACTATCTCTGGAATTTCGGGAATCTCTGGAATCACCGGAATTTCAATATCTGCCATGATATGCTCCACGGAGGGCACATCAGGAAAAACAAAATCAAAATTACTATTGAAATCGTATACCATGGGACCAAAGCGGTTTCCTTGGGTGCGAACTTCAATTTCCTTGCTATTGCCCATGATCTTGATCAGATCTTTCTCAAAATACGATGTTGCCTCCTCGTCAGTGGCTCCTTCCAGTTCCACCACGGCAGTTACTTCCACTTGGTCTTTGTCCCACGTTTCAAACTCAATGTCTGCATAACTGGTATTCAGGTTGATGACGGCCTCCTTGTCAACATTGAAGGTCTCCTTGTACGTTTTTGATTTCTCCTGTGCCTGGATAGCGGTACCCGCCACCACAAAGAGCATCAGGCTAAACCATATTTGATGATTCCTGTTCATTTTTTGATGATTTTAATTGATTTAACTTTGATTTTAATCGTTGTAACAACTGCAATCGCAATTGAAGGTTTTTTACCAAGGCACCAATGGTCTGGTCATTGGGACCTATTTCGTTAAGCTCTACGTTAAGTCGGCGGTATTCCGCATCCAGTTCGGCCAATCGCGCCATATAGCTGTCCAGTACTTCCTTATTCTCCGGGTTGGACTCCAAATCTGAAAGTTGCAGATTAATATTGGTGAGATAATAATTCTCTACTTTCTGCAAATCTGGGGACAAATCACCCAAAGAAAGGGTTTGCTGGATCTTGGTCTCATTCCCAACCACTTGGTCTATAACTGGGGATATTTTTTGCTCCCCGGATAAAAAGTAAACGGTAACTCCCAAAATAACCACAACCGAAGCGGCAATTCGCATCCAAAAAATCTGGGGAGTCCTATTTTTGATGGGGTCCGGAAGCTCTTTCTCCAATTTGGATAAAAACCGAGCCTCGTGCCCTTCTTTCATGCTGTGTGTCCTTTCCCGCTCTTTGGCGAACATTTCTTTAAGATCCTGTGCCATAAGCTATATCTTTTAATGTTTCTTTCAATTGTGCCTTACCTCTCAATAGTCGGGTACGTGAGGCCGATTCAGAGATTTCCAATATCTCTGCTATTTCCCCATGATCATAGCCTTCCACTAAATAAAGCTGCACCACATATTGGTACTTTGCTGGCAATTCCTCAATAGCCTTTTTTACCTCTTCCATGGATATTCCTCCATCTACCTTCCAATCATCCGTTTCAGCTACCTGTAAATAATTCTCATTTAGTTCAATGGTTCTTTGGTGCTTCGATTTCAAAAAATCTATACTCCCATTCACCACTATCCGTTTTAACCATGCCCCAAACGTAACCTCGCCTTTATACTGATCAATACGCTGAAAAGCTTTGATAAAGGATTCTTGGAGGACATCCTCGGCATCATCCGGGTTTTTTAAAAAGCGCATGGCCACTCCGTACATACCATTGCAATATTGGCGGTACAGTTTTACTTGCGCCTTGCGGTCGTTGGCCTTGCATCTTTCAACCAGATCAATTTGAAACACGGTCGGTTTTATGTTGGGTTAATTTGTTGTTCTATGTAAGGACGATGGAAAAAAAACAACGTTGCAAAATAGTTCTCTTTTTGCAGTTTTTTAACAAAAAATCCCGTTGAAGGTTCAACGGGATTTATTTTAACGACATGTATTTCAATCTTTTATTCGTCCATAAGAAGATTCAAGTGTACAGTAATATTGTCCCGTGTGGCCTTGCTATATGGGCAAATTTCATGGGCGGCATTGATCAACGTCTCCCCCATATTCTTATCAACCGTAGGCAGGTAAGCATCTAAGGTTGCTTCCAAGTAAAAACCATCCTCCTCTTTGTTGAACTCAATAGTGGCCGTAACACTGAAATCCCCCAAATCGTCAATATGGTGTTCCTTGGCAACAGCTTGTAAAGCACCTGCAAAGCAGGTAGAATAAGCTGCGGCAAAAAGTTCCTCTGGATTGGTGGATTTTGAATCAGGTTTTCCTTTGGAATTGGGCATACTGATGTCAAAATCGATTACCCCATCCTCACTCTGTACATGCCCGGAACGTCCTCCCGTATTGGTAGCCTTACTCTCAAAAATAGTTTTCATCTGTAAATTAGGTGTTAAGTTCTTAAAAATCGGACTAGTCAATCTACTATCCAATATTCAACATGAGAAGTTACCATTTGTAGATGGATGTCCCTAATTACAGTTATTAAATTTGTGTGAAATAGTGCTTATTCCCTCCATTTAAAAGTAGTGGTCACAATCATTTGTAATACAGTATAACCCATAAAAACTTTATACCTTAGTAGTAGGACTCCATTAAAAGATATCTTGGCCAACAAAAAAAATACAACTCCCGGTACCATTTCCAAAATTCAGGAGCTACGGAAACAGGAAATTTCTGTGGATACCTTGACCAAAGGCATCTTTGAAGGAAACAAGGCGCTACTGGCCAAGGCCATTACTTTGTTGGAAAGCACCAATCCCGAGCATTTTGAAAAGGCCAATGCTGTAATCGAGAAATGTCTTTCCCGACCAAATTCCAGTATCCGTTTAGGGATTACTGGTGTTCCAGGAGTAGGAAAAAGCTCCTTCATTGAAGCATTGGGTGCCCTCCTGACCTCAAAAGGAAAAAAGG
Source organism: Flagellimonas alvinocaridis (assembly GCF_004916895.1). Lineage (GTDB taxonomy): Bacteria > Bacteroidota > Bacteroidia > Flavobacteriales > Flavobacteriaceae > Flagellimonas > Flagellimonas alvinocaridis. Next base: position 338,869 of record NZ_SNTZ01000002.1, on the reverse strand, counting down.
TGGCTGTTCTGGCGGTAGACCCCACAAGTTCCTTGAGTAAAGGCAGTATTCTTGGGGATAAAACCCGCATGCAGTCCCTTTCAAAAGACCCCAACGCCTTTATCAGACCCTCTCCTTCCGGAAGCTCTTTGGGCGGAGTGGCCCAAAAGACCAGGGAAAGTATCATTTTGTGCGAAGCTGCGGGGTACGATGTCATTTTAGTGGAAACCGTTGGTGTGGGGCAAAGTGAAATTGCGGTACACAGCATGGTAGATTTCTTTTTGCTCTTGAAACTATCCGGAGCGGGCGATGAATTGCAGGGCATTAAAAGGGGCATCATGGAAATGGCCGATGCCATTGCCATCAACAAGGCCGATGGTGACAATTTGGAGCGGGCCAACTTGGCCGCAGCAGAATTTTCAAGGGCCCTTCACCTCTACCCACCTAAAGCAAACGGATGGATACCCAAAGTTTTAAAATGCTCAGCCATAGAAAATATGGGCATTCAAGAGATTTGGGATATGGTTAAGGATTTTGTAGAACAGAATAAGAAAAATGGTCATTTTGAAGAAAACAGAAAACTTCAGAACAAAAACTGGTTCCTTCAAACCGTAGACGAACAAATCAAGCAGTATTTTTATCAAAAAGCATCGTTCAAAAAAGCTCAGGACAAAATGTTGAAGGCTATTGAGGAAAACAAAATATCCCCCTTTTATGCCGCAAAAAATCTGTTGGCAGATATAACCAAGTAACTTTAAATAAAAGCAATAAATTTGTACAGATTTCAAAACGAATGAGCACCGTCACCGATTCCCTTTTATCCATAGTGGTCCCCTTGTACAATGAAGAGGACAATGTGGCCCTTCTCACCCAAAAGATCCATGAAAGTCTTGAAGGGTACAACTATCAAATTGTATATGTGGACGATTTTTCAACTGACAAGACCCGCCAAAAGGTCAAGGAAATGGATGACCGCAAAGTCCATTTGATCGAGTTGAAAAAGAACTACGGACAAAGTTTGGCCTTGGCCGCCGGACTTGATTACGCTGAAGGGGAATACATCATTACCATGGATGGAGACCTTCAAAATGACCCTTCCGACATTCCCCAAATGCTGGAATATGCTGTAAGCGGGGAATATGATGTTGTCACAGGGATTCGTCAGAAACGTAAGGATTCCCTCATCAAGAAAATTCCCTCCAAAATTGCCAACTTCTTGGTGCGAAGGGTGACCAAACTCGATATCAAAGACAATGGCTGTGCCCTCAAAGTCTTTACCAAGGATATTGCCAAAGGACTCAACCTATATGGTGAAATGCACCGTTTTATTACACTTTTGGCACATCTGGAAGGCGCCCAAATCAAGCAGGTTCCCGTGAAACACCATGCCCGCCATGCCGGGGTTTCCAAGTATGGTCTGGAACGGGTATTCAAGGTGGTGGCCGATATGATGCTATTGCTATTCATCCGAAAATATTTTCAGCGACCCATTCACCTTTTTGGAATTTTTGGGGTATTGCTCATCATTCTAGGCATTTTTATAAATATCTACTTGCTGGTTGTAAAACTCGGCTTTGGTCAAGACATTGGCAGTAGGCCTTTGCTCATTTTTGGGGTCATGTTCATTTTGGGGGGCATACAACTCTTCACGATTGGTATTGTGATGGAGTTGTTGATTCGCACCTATTACGAATCCCAACAGAAACGACCTTATCGCATCAAAAAAATCTCTATAGGTGACGGAAAAACTGCGTAAGAAGCTCATTACGGCACTGAAAATCATCATCAGTACGGTATTGATTTATTTTATTTTCACCAAAATAGAACTCAAGGATGTATTACAGACCCTAAAAAAGAGTGACCCTCTATTTTTGATTTTGGGCATCCTACTGTTTATCCTTTCAAAAGTGTTGGCTGCTTTTAGACTTAACCTTTATTTTCATGGGATTGGGGCAAAAATCACACAATTGGCCAACCTAAAACTATATCTATTGGGCATGTTTTACAACCTGTTCCTCCCTGGTGGAATTGGCGGTGATGCCTACAAAGGCTACGTGGTCCAAAAAGAATATAAGCCCGGGACAAAGAAAGTGGTCTCGGTTTTATTGGTAGACCGTTTGAGTGGCATGCTGCTACTGTTTGTTTATGCCTGTACCTTGGCGCTCCTATCTTCCAGTGCTTTTTTTAATGGATTGAACGGACTTGTTGCTCTGGCCATTCCTGTAAGTGTCGTGGTCTTTTGGTGGGTAAACAAACGCTTTTTCATTTCTGGATTTCCAGTATTTTGGAAATCCTTGGGCTATTCGGCCTTGGTGCAACTGGCCCAGTTGGTTTGTGTGCTATGTATTCTGAAATCATTGTCCATTGGATTGGATGTTGTGGAATACCTTTTTGTCTTCTTGGTTTCTTCTATTGTATCCGTGATTCCATTGACCATTGGTGGTATCGGAAGTAGGGAGGTCACCTTTTTGTATGGAGCCGAATGGTTGGGATTGAATGTCAGCACATCCATTGGTATAAGTTTTACCTTTTTCTTGATTACTGCCTTGGTCTCTCTTTTGGGTGCTTTTTATCACTTCAAAAAACCACTATTGGAAACGACATCTTAATCCAAATGCACCAAATGCATTCGGTTCAATTTCTGTTGACGGGTATTGGGATTCAAGAACTTCATCTGCAAACGTGTAATCCGGAATTGGTCCACTGTAATTTGCTGACTCCAATCTAATCCATCTCGCTGCATTTTTTCAAGCTCGGCATCCGTGGCATATACCCAAACATCGCTCATATCCATCAATTCCGTTAAGGTGGTAATATTGACAGGGTTCTTATTATAAAAATCCAAGGCCCAGGTATGTCCTTCCGAAATCTTGTAAATCTTATCCACAGGAATGTTGTCCTCCGCAACTTTCCCTGCCATGGTTGAGCCTGCCTGGTATTGAAGAAGACGGGGATAAAAATGGGTGTTGAGCAGTCCATTCAGCAATAATGAGCTACAAACCGAAATGGTTAAAACTTTTAGATAAGGTACCTCTCGTTTCAAACAATAGTAGACAACGCCTGAAAGTGCTGCCAATAAGACCAAATACCCGTACCAATGCTCCAGTTTGAACACATAAAAGCAAACCAAAACGGTAAAAACGAAAACCAAACTCAAGATGAAGTACTGTACTATAACCAATACTTTAGCCACCTTTTCCTTTTGTTCATGATGGATTCGATAGAGATATCCTGCAGAAAGGACCGCATACAAAGGAATAAGTATGTTCATGTAATGCGGTAGCTTAAACTGCGCAAAACTTATTAGAAAGAAAAGAATGGAGATGCTACCAAAAGTCAGGAACTCCAATTGCGGCCTGTAGGCAAACTTGATTTCCCAAAATGTTTTGAGTTTCGTCCAATAGGCTATCAATGCCAAAACGGTCCATGGTAGAAATACCCATAAAAAAGTATGGAAGAAGAAAAAGAAATCGCTGCTGTTTTTGCCTACTCCCTCGCCGCTCATACGTTCAAAGCTCTGTTCCCAAAAAATAAAAAAGATACCGCTGCGATGGTCTTTCTCTCGAATAATTTTCTCGGGGTGCAAATCAAATTGGTGATAGTAGGCATAGAGCATGGGAGCTATAGTCAAACCAAAAACCACTAAAGCCACCAACACCTTCCAGTTGATCAATCGCATCCATTTTCGGGTATAAGCCAAGTGGCAAAGCACCGAAACCCCAATGACCACAAGTGCAATCTGGCCCTTGGTTGAAAAAGCCATCCCAGCTCCAAAAGCACCCAGTATGATACCCTTAAGGGTATTTTTCTCAATGTACGTGACCAACTGCCAAATGGAAAAAATGGCAAAGCCGGTCAAAACTGCATCGGTACGCACATCGATGTTGGCCAATACAATGGTCTGTGCTGTCATAAAAATCAGGGCGGCGAATCTACCCACATCCTTGTTGTATAGCAATTTCCCCAAGCCATGACAGCTATAGGCCCCCAGCAGGGTCGCCAAAATACCCGGAATCCGGTAGGCCCAATCGTGTATCCCAAAAATTTTATAGGAAAGTGCCGCCAACCAGTAGTGCATGTGCGGTTTGTCCAAGTATTCCTCGGGTCCCTTGAAGAGGCTCAAAAAATCATTTTCTTGAACCATTCGCATTGCCATAACGGCAAACTGTGCGGAATCGTTCTCGAAAAGGGTCACGAACATTCCAGCGATATAGACCAGAACAATAAGGGTAAGTAAAAACCAGTATCTGGCCGTTGAAATCATGTCCCTGTTTTTTGGAATGCAAATATAGCCAACTTGGCAAACAACCATCCGAACAACAGGCCTACAATGGCCCCTGTGAGCACATCCAAGGGAAAATGCACCCCAATATAAATTCGGCTATAAGCCACCAAACAGGCCCATATCATAAGGATGAATCCCATATATCTCACCTTCCCACAGAACAGGACCATGAAAAAAGTGGCTGGCCCAAAAGAATTGGCGGCATGGGCAGAAAAATAACCAAACTGTCCTCCGCAATAACTTTTCACCAAACGCATGACCCCATTGATCTCCGGATCATGGCAAGGTCGCAAACGGCCTATGCCGTATTTAAAAAAATTGGATAGTTGGTCTGTGCAGGTAATCAAGAGGGCTACACTCACCAAAATGACACCCGTTTTTTTCCATCCAAAATTTTTATAGGAAAGATAGAGCAGCAGTACATACAGAGGGAATGAATTCTTGGTCTTGGTCATGAACATCCAAAAACCGTCCCAAGTCGGGGTCCCCAATCCGTTGAGGAAGAGAAAAAGGTCTTTATCGTATTGCAGCAGTTGGTCCAGCATCTACTCGTCGTATCGGGAAACTTCGCGATCATAGAATGCCGTTGCCGCTTCAATAAGGCCCTCAGCCTCATCAGCAAGCTCCGCTTCATCTTCTTTTGAAAATTCCTCCATCCATTCCACTTCATCATTTTCCAGGTTGATAATGAACCGTGGATACTCGGTATGGACGATAAATATCGCATCGGGATAATCCGTGTTGTCCGCTAAAAGAAATTTGGGCAGTTCCATATGTTTTTGATTTAAATCCGGTCAATAAAATCCGAATCAGTCCTGTATCAATTTTTTGGTCAAATAGATGAATCGAATATACAACAATACCGCCGAAGCTGTAAGCCCGGACAGCAATCCTAACCAAATACCGGTACTTTTAAAATGGGTGTGCAGACCCAAGTAGTAGCAAATGGGAAATCCGATCAACCAATAGGCTACAAACGTGATCAAGGTAGGAATCTTTACGTCTTGCAGTCCTCTTAAAGCACCCAAGACCACGACCTGTAAACCATCCGAAATTTGAAAAAATGCGGCTACCAACAACAACTTGGCAGCAATAATAATTACTTCGGTATTGTCCATTTGGTTGACAAGGTCGTCCACATCCAAATAAATGGTAGGGAACCAATGTCTCCCGATCAAAAAGAGAGCGGCAAAAACAATTTCCAACAATAGGGTGAGGAAAAAAATGGATTCGGCAATTCTTTTGAGTTCCTTAAAGTTTTGCAGTCCCTTTTGATTGCCCACACGGACCATGGCCGCCACACTGAGTCCCATTCCCACCATAAAGGTCATACTACTCAGGTTCAATGCTATCTGATTGGCTGCTTGGGCATTTTTGCCCAACACCCCACTCAACCAAATGGCAGCGGTAAATATGGCCACTTCAAAAAACATCTGCATGGCCGATGGAAATCCAAGACTGATGATTTTGTTCATCACCTTCTTCTCTATCACCTTAAAGTTGAACCCGGTCACGTAGGGTTGAAACTTCTCCTTCCTTTTCAAAAGAAACCAGATGTACCCCACCATGATAAATCGTGAGGCCAAGGTACCAATCGCCGCTCCAACGATTCCCAACTTTGGAAATCCAAATGAACCAAAAATCAATAGGTAATTCAGTGAGATATTCACCACATTGGCCAAAATGGTGGCATACATGGGGTATTTGGTCTGTGACAATCCTTCCGAGAATTGCTTAAACGCCTGAAACATGACCAAAGGCACCAATGAAAAGGCAACCAGTTCTAAATAAGGTATGGCCAGTTCCACTACTTCAGGGGGCTGTTTCATGGAATGCATCAATGGCTTGCATAGCAGAATGATTCCAAAGAGGGACAATCCCAACAAGGTGCACAGGACCAATCCGTGTTTGAGGGCACTTTTGCCATCTGCTTGATTTTTGGCTCCATCCGCTTCGGCCACCAAGGGGGTAATGGCTGTTGAAAAACCAATACCCAAGGACATGGCTATGAACACAAAACTATTGCCCAATGATACCGCTGCAAGCTCTGCAGTTCCCAGTTGGCCTACCATGATATTGTCAGCAAAAGCTACAAACGTATGACCCAGCATCCCCAAAATTACAGGGTAAGAGAGCTTAAGGTTGTATGCAAATTCCTTGGTATACCGTTGAAACATGGCCATGACAATTGGAACCGACAAATATAGAACCTTTGGTACGGTTGACCGAATTAAAAAAATGATAAATCTCTAGAAAAAGCTTCTAAAATGCTTCTTCCAAAATGGATTGCATCTCTGGGAAATTCTCATCGGTATCGCCATACTTCTGGCGTTCTTCCACTATGGCTTTTTTCATTTCCGAAATAATATCGGCATACTTTGGATCTGCGTAAGCATTGTGGAGTTCCTTGGGGTCGTTTTCCAAATCATAGAATTCCCATTGTGGGTCTGTGGCTTCGGACGAAGCTCCGCTTCGCTCCAATCCCTGTCCGTAGAAAAATGCCAATTTGTATCGATGGTTCCTTACCCCAAAGTGAGCAGGTCTTTTAGGTTCATGTAACCAATAGCGGTAATACATTTGCTTTCTCCAATCGGCGGGAGTGTTTCCGTTTAGGATTTTCCGAAAACTTCTCCCTTGCATGTAAGACGGTTTTTCTATTCCTGCATAGTCTGCCATCAATGCTGGAAAATCAATATTTAGAATGATATCATCTATACGCTGCCCACCTTTGATTTCCTTGGGATAGCGGATTACGAAGGGCATTCTTAGGGATTCCTCGTAGATCAAACGTTTATCAAAAAAGCCATGTTCGCCCAGAAAATAGCCTTGATCTGCGGTATAAACTACCACGGTGTTATCGGCCAGACCTTCTTCTTCCAAGAAATCAAGCAGTCTACCTATATTATCATCAATGGCAGCACCACTACGCATAAAATCCTTAACCAATTTTTGGTAGATTTTTTTACGTTTCTGAACACTGTCCAAGCCATCCAAGGGGTAAGGTAACCCCGGATAATAGGTCCAAAACTCATCCGGCCTTTCGGTTGCGGCTTGCCAACGGTCGGCCAAGCGCTCCAAAATTTGTCCATTGAATGTCCTTCCAGTGCTTTCAGGGCCAAAATCCAGTAAAGATTCGGGCTCTGGGATTTCTTCATCCACATACAAATCTGCAAATCGTTCCGGATAATCAAAAGGCTCATGTGTGGCCTTAAAATGGGTGAACATTAAAAAAGGTTTGTCCTTGTTTCTGTTCTTCAAATGTTCAATGGTTAAATCGGTGATGACATCTGTGGAAAAGCCTTCGTATTGTTTCCCTTGGGTGCCATCAGCACCATCTACCCAATTATCTTTGGTTTTCAAGATTGGATTCACATAAACTCCTTGTCCCGGCAAAACCTCAAAATGGTCAAAGCCTTCGGGCTGTCTAAACAAATGCCACTTGCCTATCACCGCGGTTTGATACCCGGCCTCACCAAACGTTTTTGCCACATTGGGATGTCCTACCGGAAGCGGTTCTCGCAAAGTGTACACTTGATTTACATTACTATATTGACCTGTAAGAATGGTAGCCCTACTAGGACTACAGATAGAATTGGTACAAAAAGCATTATTAAGAACAGCCCCTTCATTAGCCAATCGTTGAATATTCTTGTTCTGCACATACTCTTCCAAAATACCCCCATAAATCCCCCAGGCTTGTGAGGTATGGTCATCGGAAAGAATGAAGAGGATGTTGGGTTTTTCCTCCACTTTGGGCTCTTCTTTGGTCTTGCAGCTCCATGCCACTGCCATCAGCAGGGAAAGTATTGCAATTTTTTGTAAACGGTTGGTCTGTATCATATTCATTGTGGTTTATCTATTTTCTTAGCCTCTTCCCAAAATACATCCATCTCGGCCAAGGTCATTTCTTTCAGGGTCTTTCCCTTTTCTTTGGCTTTCCCCTCTAAAAATTGAAAGCGATTTATAAACTTTTTATTGGTCCGCTCCAGGGCATTCTCGGGATTCACTCCCAAAAATCGGGCGTAATTGACCATAGAAAAAAACACGTCCCCAAATTCGGATTCCATTTGGTCAGTATTGTTGGATTTAATTTCTTCCTGTAATTCACCCAATTCTTCCTGTAGTTTTTCAAACACCTGTTCCGGTTGCTCCCAATCGAATCCAACTCCAGCCACTTTCTCCTGTATTCTGTTGGCCTTGACCAATGCTGGAAGGCTATTGGGGACCCCTTCAAGCACACTTTTTTTTCCTTCCTTGAGTTTGATGTTCTCCCAATTCTGTTTCACCTCTTCTTCATTCTCAACAATTACGTCGCCATAGATATGAGGATGGCGGTTGATCAACTTCTCGCAGATACCATTGGCCACATCGGCAATGTCAAAGTTTTGGGTTTCCGAACCTATTTTGGCATAAAACACAATATGCAACAACAAATCGCCCAATTCCTTTTTGACTTCTTCCAGGTCATTGTCCAAAATGGCATCACCCAACTCATAGGTTTCTTCTATAGTGAGATGGCGCAAGGTTTGCATGGTTTGCTTTTTATCCCATGGACATTGGGCCCTCAACTCATCCATAATGGTCAAAAGACGATCAAAAGCGGCCAACTGTTCAGTTCTCGTATTCATGCATTGGGTTTTGTCCAAAAATACAAAGACATGAAAAAGGCGCACCTCGAATTGTTGGCATATTTATAAAGACTTTCCCTTATTTTTCAACATTCATCAAAATAGTTGCGAAAAACATAAGGGGGTGCTAGGGTGAAAATCGTATTTTTGAAAAAATGGCAAGCATGAAACCAATATTCTTGCTCGGAACTTTTTTCCTATCCGTAGCAATATCGGCACAAGAGATCATCAAACTGCCCAAAGATGGTAATCCTCCCGTGGAATGGAGCTCTCCTGAATCGGAATACTTCTCAGAAATTTGGCAAGCTCATGTTACCACCAACGTATCTGAACCCACCATGCAGGTGCTCCGACCCAGAGAGGGAACCAATACCGGAACTGCGGTAATTGTGGCTCCTGGAGGTGGATTGTATGCCTTGAGCACCACCACCGAAGGTAGCCAAGTGGCCCAATGGCTTAACGAGAAAGGTATCACTGCTTTTGTTTTAAAGTATAGATTGGTTCCCACCGGCAACGATGGTGTTGCCGAAATCGAAGAGCTTTCAAACAGTGACCCCGATAAAATTGGGATTGAAGCTGGAAAGGTACTCCCCTATTCTATTCAAGATGGCCTGAATGCCATAAAATATGTTCGTGAAAATGCTGCCGATTATGGTATTGACCCCGATAAGATTGGTTTTATGGGATTTTCTGCCGGAGGAGCCGTAACGGTTGGCGTGGGATACAACTACACCCCTGAAAGCAAACCCAATTTTCTGGTTCCCGTATACTATTGGTCTTATGTAATACCGGTTCAAGAACCCAAGACAGACGCCCCTCCCATGTTTCTTATTTGCGCCACGGACGACCCTCTGGGATTGGCCACAGGGAGCATAGAACTATATTCCTCATGGCACAAAGCGGGGAAACCAGTTGCACTGCACCTGTACAGCAAAGGAGGTCATGGCTTTGGAATGCGGAAACAAGGACTTCCCTCCGATACTTGGATCGAACGGTTTTACGAATGGAGCCTTGCCCAAAATCTTGTCAGCACTAATTAAATCACTCCAATGAATAAATTACTCCTACCAATATTATTACTCCCCTTTTTACCGCATGCCCAAGACATCCAACGCTATCAAAAAGAAGTGGAAACAATCCAGAAAAACAATGATTCCATTTGGGATGCCACAAAACCCACCTTGGTCTTCACAGGCAGTTCCAGCGTACGCATGTGGAAAGATGTACAACAACGGTTTCCCGATTATCAAATTCTAAACAACGGATTTGGCGGCTCTGAATTTTCCGATCTTCAACACTATTTGGATGAGTTAATATTGGATTATGAGCCTGTAAAGGTGTTCATTTATGAAGGAGACAACGATATCAGTGCCAAAAAAAGACCAAGGGCCATCCTAAAACTCTCGGAGGAAATCCTGCATACCCTACAACAGGAGAGGCCCCAAATGGAAATTGTGTTGATTTCGGCCAAGCCGAGCATTTCCCGGTGGCATTTGAGACGTAAGTACAAACGTTTGAACAGAAAACTCAGCAGATTGGCCGCAAAGACCGATGGTGTTGAATTTGTGGATGTATGGACTCCTATGCTAAACCACAGAAAAGTAATGGATGACATCTTCATTGAAGATGGATTGCACATGAACAAAAAGGGGTACGACATTTGGCAGCAAACCCTCAAAGATTATATCAACCTTAATACAAACCCTAACTAATTATGATATCCAGAATTTCAGTAGCTTTTTTGGTATTGATTGCCATGGCCGCCTGCCAGCCGGCCAAGCCAGAAATCAATTTTCCAAAGACCGATTTGGGGGCCGCCCCTTTAATTCCGAAACCTGTAAAAACAGTTGCAACGCACAGCGCTTTTGGATTGGACCAAAATACGGCCATTTATACTTCTACAACAGATCCAAAACTTGAAAAAGTAGGTCAGTTCCTTTCCGAAAAAATTAAATGGTCCACTGGATTGGATCTTGCCGTAAATTCCTCGGATGATTCAAAATCCGTGGAACGGTTTATCTATATCAATTTGGCCGATGATGCGAGCTTGGAAACAGCGGAATCTTATCAATTGGACATTAAAAAAGATTCCATCCTGTTGAATGCCAAAACCGCGGCAGGAGCTTTTAGGGGAATACAGACCTTGCGACAGCTCATCCCTGAAAAAAGCAACGATACCCTGACGGACCATGCCCTTTGGCCCATCCCTTCGGGACAAATTGTGGACAGTCCAAAGTTTGAATACCGAGGGGCCATGTTGGATGTGGCCAGACACTTCTTCACTTTGGACGAAGTAAAGAAATACCTTGACATTTTGGCCTATTACAAGTACAACACCCTACACTTGCACCTGACCGATGACCAAGGATGGCGTTTGGAAATCAAATCCTGGCCCAAATTGACCGAAGTGGGTGGTGAATTTGAAGTCGGTGGTGGTAAAGGCGGTTTTTATACCCAAGAAGAGTATAAGGAGCTTGTGGCCTATGCCGCAGATAGACACATCACCATAGTTCCCGAAGTGGATATGCCCGGACACACCAATGCTGCATCGGTAAGCTATCCGTTCTTGAACGGTAACGGAAAACCTTTGAAAACCTACACGGGGACCCAAGTGGGCTTTAGCACCTTTGATGCCCAAAAGGACACCGTGTACAGTTTTTTGGATGATGTAATCGGTGAGATTGTTGAACTGACTCCTGGCCCATACTTCCACATGGGAGGTGATGAAAGCCATGTTACCAAGAAAAGTGATTACATCCTCTTTGTGGAAAAGGTAGAGAAAATCATCCAAAAACACGGCAAACAAATGGTGGGATGGAACGAAGTGGCCCAAGCTGACATTAGCTCTTCCAGTGTGCTTCAACTTTGGAACGAGGCAAAATATGCCACCAAGGCCGCACAAGATGGTTCCAAAATCATTCTATCCCCAGCGGAAAAAGCCTATTTGGATATGCAGTATGATTCACTTTCCAAATTTGGATTGCACTGGGCCGCGTATATTCCTGTTGATGAAGCTTACAACTGGAATCCCGAAACTTATATTGAAGGGTTGCCCAGGGAAAGCATTTTGGGTATTGAAGCACCACTTTGGTCAGAGACCATAAGCAATAGTACCGAAATGGAGTACTTGGCCTTTCCACGAGCCATTGGATACGCCGAATTGGGCTGGTCCCCCGCAGAGCACTGCAATTGGGAAGACTACAGACAACGCTTGGCACAACAGGTAGCGTACCTCAACAAGAAACAAGTAGCATATTATCCCACCAAATTGGTGGATTGGAAAGAGGAATAATTATTCTTCTTCACTGGAGGCGACGGCGGATTCTTCCCCTTCGCCTTCAGTTTTTTCTTCCACGAAGTCCGTGATATTGTTATCGGTAAGAAGATTGTACCACTGGATAATTTTCTTGATGTCACTGGCATACACCCTATCCTCATCATAGTTGGGTAGTACACTGAAGAAATATTCTTCTAAATCTATTTTGTCCGCCTTATGGCTTATGGAGGTTTTGTTCCCCCCTTCTTTTTCCTTGATTTTTTGGAAGACTTCCTTCAAAGGCACTTCTTCCTCCAAAGTGTAGATGGCAATTTCGGACAAAACGCTCACATTGCTTCGCATACCAACGGTGATGCGCTTGCCGTCCAAAAGGGATTCACCCACAAAACCGCTTCTGGTCTGTGTCAGTAATTTGTAAAGTCCAGGTTTACCACCTATAGATAAAATCTTGTCCAATGCCATTCAAAATAAATTTATGCGCGCAAAAATATGTTTTTATCGCAAATGCTGACTTTTTTAACGTCCTTTTTTGATATTGGGAAATCGCATCTTGTAGTCCACGTTGATCTTTCCCTTGGAAATTTTGTCCAAGCGGTTTTTCAACAGACGCTTTTTAAGGGATGAAAGCTTATCGGTGAACAAGACCCCTTCTATGTGATCATATTCATGTTGAATTACCCTTGCCAATAGTCCACCATAGGTTTCGGTATGGGGTTCAAAGTTCTCATCAAGGTAACTAATGGTAATCTCTGGTTTACGTTTTACATCTTCCCGAATATCTGGAATGCTCAGACAACCTTCATTAAAATCCCATTCGCTCCCTGTTTCGTCCTCAATCTTTGCATTAATAAAGACTTTTTTGAAATCCTTCAACTGTTCCTGCTCTGCTTCACTAAGGTCTTCATCATCTGAAAAAGGACTTGTATCAACCAAAAACAAACGAATAGGCAACCCTATCTGCGGTGCGGCCAATCCAACGCCGTGGGCATTGTACATGGTCTCCCACATATTTGGAATCAATTCATCCAGTTTGGGATACTCTGCTGTAATGTCAGTTGCAACCTTTCTTAAAACAGGGTCTCCGTAGGCAACAATAGGTAAAATCATAAAACTAAATTCTATAAAGATATGCCTGCAATATCAATGTGGCGCTAATTTCATCGACAAGGCTCTTGTCCTGTCTTTTCTTCTTTTTCATTCCACTATCCAGCATGGATTGAAATGCCATTTTGGATGTGAACCGTTCATCTTGACGTTCTATGGGTATAGCAGGAAACTTGTTCGAAAGCTTTTTTAAAAAAGTCTGAATCAAGTCTTCCGATTCTGATTGGGTGTTGTCCATTTGTTTGGGCAACCCTACCACAAACAATTCCACAGGCTCATTATTAATGTAATCAGCAAGAAAAGAAATCAAGTCCTTGGTTTCAACCGTGGTAAGTCCGGAAGCTATTAATTGCAGTTCATCTGTTACTGCAATTCCAGTTCTCACTTTTCCATAATCCAAAGCTAAAATCCTTGCCAAATCAATTTTTTGGCAAAAATAACCTTAAAAATGTTATGCCCTTAAAATACACCGCAATATTCTCACGAGGGGGTTATCTTTGTCAAAATTTTAAGAAAAATGACAGAATTAAGGGCACTGATTGAAGAAGCATGGGACAACAGAGCGTTGTTGTCTGAAGAGAAAACCCAGAATGCCATCCGGGAGGTTATCAATTTAATTGATTTGGGAGAATTGCGATGCGCAGAACCGATAAAAGACGGTTGGCAAATAAACGAATGGGTAAAAAAAGCCGTTGTCCTATATTTTCCAATCCAAAAGATGGAGGTGCTTGAAGCTGGCATTTTTGAATATCATGATAAGATTCCGTTGAAAAAAGGATATCAGGAAAAAGGAGTGCGTGTAGTGCCCCATGCAGTGGCCAGACACGGCGCCTATATTTCCAAAGGAACCATTCTTATGCCCAGCTATGTGAATATTGGTGCTTATGTGGATGAAGGAACCATGGTGGATACTTGGGCCACGGTGGGCAGTTGTGCCCAGATTGGAAAAAATGTCCACTTAAGTGGTGGTGTAGGTATTGGTGGTGTCTTGGAACCCCTCCAAGCTGCGCCCGTTATTATTGAAGATAATGCCTTTATTGGTTCGCGCTGTATTGTTGTGGAGGGAGTCCGTGTGGAAAAAGAAGCTGTTCTCGGAGCCAATGTGGTCTTGACAGCCTCTACGAAGATCATTGATGTTACCGGAGACAAACCCATAGAATTAAAGGGAAGGGTACCAGCAAGATCTGTGGTCATTCCCGGAAGCTATACCAAAAAATTTCCCGCAGGAGAATATCAAGTTCCATGCGCCCTTATTATTGGAAAACGAAAAGAGAGTACGGACAAAAAGACTTCACTGAACAATGCGCTTAGGGAGCACGACGTAGCAGTATAATAGAGCTAATGGAAGAAGGTATTCAGCAACAGACTTAGACATCAATCAGTTGTCAGATAAAAGGGTAAAATACTTTTCGCTTTTGTAAAAACTGAAAGCAACCTTCTTTCATTTTCTTAATCTTAGAGATGTAAAAACGTTTTAACTGTTAATTTTTTGAATAAAAAGTAGGGTATCCTGTTTTGTTGTTGTTGTAGGAAAAATAAACAGATAAACAATTTTTACCCTGTTTTTTTGTTATAGTTTTGTACATACCTAACCATTTACCATTGAAAATGCCAAAATTGAGCACCCCAAAGCAAAAAATTTCAGCACTGATCATAACCTACAACGAAATGGGCTACATTGAAAAATGTATAGATTCCGTTTCGTTTGCCGATGAAATCCTTGTTGTGGATTCTTATAGTACCGATGGCACCTACGAGTATTTACTGGAACATCCCAAAGTAAGGGTCATTCAAAATCCTTTTGAAAACTTTACTGCACAAAAGTCATTTACCCTAAAACAGGCTAAAAATGATTGGGTTCTTTTTCTGGATGCCGATGAAGTGGTGACCGAAAAGTTACAGAAGGAAATCACTAGCACCATAAACAATCCCGAAGCTTGCGAAGCCTACTGGTTTTATCGCAAGTTCATGTTCCAAAACAAACCCCTTAATTTTAGTGGGTGGCAAACAGACAAGAATCATAGACTTTTCAGGAAAAGTAAAGTGTGTTTCACTGACAAAAAATTGGTGCACGAAACCTTGGAAGTAGATGGCAAATCTTGTATTCTCAAAGAAAAACTTACCCACTATTGCTACAAGAATTATGAGGATTACAAGGGTAAAATGCTTAAATATGGTCAACTAAAGGCCAAAGAGGACTTTTATAAAGAAAAACACTTTAACTATGTTCTCATGACGGTCAAGCCTATATGGAAATTCTTCAACCACTATGTTCTTCGACTTGGTTTCTTGGATGGCAAAAAAGGTATCACCATCTGTTATCTTAATGCTCTTGGGGTATTGGAAAGGTTCCGTGAGCTTAAAAGGTTGGAAAAGAAAAATGAATTGGCCTATTATTTGGTAATGCCATAGTGAGTCCAAACTGCCTTTTTGGACTTTGTCTCTTTTCGTATCAGTTGATTTTTGGCAATCGCCTCTGGTGTTTTATACCCTCTCTTATGGTCCAGATGGACGCAGACCGCACTGTATCTTAGCTGTTTTGACTTTATTCCAAAATTGAACAGGCGTTCGCCCAATTCCCGATCCTCACCTCCATATTGCATACGCTCATCAAAACCGTTGACGTTCAATATATCTTTTTTCCATGCCGAGGAATTATGGCCGTTCCAACTGGCATTGGTTGGTGTAATCGTATTCAAAAGCTTTGAGATAAACCCACTTGCTGTCAGCTTATTATTTTTAAAAGTCTTGGGAATACCCATCTCCTTCAACCATTGAATATTGAAACAATTCTGTTTTTCAATATCCTCCAAAGTAATGGCTTTTGAAATGTTCATCGGCAGCATATAATACCCCCCAGAAATAAAATAACCTTGCTCTTTGTTTATGTAATGCACCTGAACAAAATCTTCTCTGGGAATGCAATCTCCATCTGTCATGATGATGTATTCCGCATCGCAAACATCAATGGCCTTGTTCAAGATTCTGCATTTCTGGAACCCATCATCTTCTTGCCAAACATGCTTGATGTCATAAAAGACCTGCTCCCGCATTTCTTCTACCATCTGTTTCGTCTCCGGACCCGAGCCATCATCGGCCACTATAAGCTCAAAACCCTTGTATGTTTGGCAATTGAAACCCCATAGGACTTTTTTCAACCATTCCGGGTTATTGTAGGTGCTTACTATGACGCTTACCTGAATCACTGAATATTGTTTACTTTTGACTAATTTTACAAAAGTAGTTTTTTGCCATTCATCTCCAATAAATTCCTCCTATTAATCTGACCCGTATGTCCAGAACCTATGTGGGATCTACCATATATCATATTTATCTTGCACTGTTGCATATCCTAAAAGATTCGAGATACGAAACAGGGAATTTGGGAGAAAACCTTCTTTTTTTGGTAGAAAGCACGCCCATGATCGAAACGCTTATTCCGAATCTAAAAAAGCATTTTTTTAGGGATGTTCACATCGTTTCGGAACGGAAAGACCATGTGTCCGATCTCGGGAAATTCAATTATTCATTTCGTAGGAAACAAAAACTCATCCCCTATCTAGAGTCCAAACACCCTGTTCTTGCCAAGGAAAAGACCTTTATTCAGAATTCTGATATCTATCTATGCGATACCGATTCGTCCAAAAGCTATTTTCTCTACGAGTTTGGCAAAAAGGACCTCAAAATGATAGAGGATGGTGCGCGAACCTATAGCCAACGACATAGTAATTTTGAGCAATTCATAAAGACCTACCTCACCAAGACCCCCATTGGTGGCGGTTTTGATAAAGAAATCAAAACCATTTTTGCCCAATTTCCTGAAAAATTACCTGCCCCACTCCCCAAAAAAGCCGTGGAGTTGAACATTAAAAAAGAGGTGGCTAAGCTGGATGAAAAAACCAAACAGGAAATTTTCTCCATTTTTCTACCGGAAAATGCCTTTGCCATCAAAGGAGACAACAATGCACTCATCCTTACCCAGCCCATATCCGAGGACAAGGTCATAAAGAGCGAGGCCGAAAAAATAGCCATCTACAGGGATGTGATTTCCAAGGTGCCTTCGGGCATGAACATTATCTTAAAAACCCATCCCAGGGAAACCACCCAATACGAAGAACATTTTAAGGACATTACCGTGTTACCAGCCCTTTTCCCCATAGAAATATTAGGGTTACGTGAAGGTTTTTTCTTTGAACATGGCTACACCCTCTTTTCCACCGCACTTTCCAATTTGGAAATTGTTAAGCACAGATTTTTTCTGGGCAAGGATTATTTGGATAAATTTACCGTTAAAGCAACAAGGAACCTGATAAAGAACATGGACGTTCATCCATAGCATTCAGTTATGTCAAAAAAAAGCATCGGATTCATACCACTACGAAAAAACTCAAAGGGCATCCCTGGCAAGAACAAAAAGAAATTGTTGGGCAGACCCTTGTTCACTTGGGTCTTGACAGAAGCCATCTTCTCAAACCTTGATGAGGTCTATGTCTTTACCGATGATGACGACATCATCGATTACATTTCCCAGCATTTTAAATGGGCGCCAAAGGTAAAACCCTTGAAACGCTCCGATGAAAATGCCTCCGATACGGCTTCCACCGAAGCCGCCATGCTGGAATTTTGTGAGTCCGCGCAGATTGATTTTGATGTGTTTTGCCTGTTGCAAGCCACATCACCTCTTACCAAAAGGAACGATATCAATGCGGCCTTGTCCAAATTGGATGACGGAGGTTTTGATGCCGTGCTCAGCGCGGTGAACACACACCGTTTTACTTGGTCCAAAGATGGCAAACCGTTGAACTACGACTTCAAAGCAAGACCAAGACGACAGGATTTTGATGGACTTCTTATTGAAAATGGGGCGGTCTACTGTACCAATAAAGAAGCACTTCTGGAGTCCAAAAACAGGTTGAGTGGCTCCATTGGCCTTATTGAAATGCATGAGGAAACCTTGGTGGAGATTGATTCAGAAACCGACTTTCAAATTATTGAACAATTACTGATTTCCCATTTCAAATCCAACAAATCCGCCCAACGCATCAACCACTTTATTTTGGATGTGGATGGCGTTTTCACGGACGGGAGCGTCACCTTCAACAAGGAAGGGGAATTCTCCAAGTGCTTTGATATGCGCGATGGTATGGGGCTGGAAGTGTTGCGCGAGCATGGGGTCAATGTCATGGTCATGACCTCAGAAAATTCACAAGTAGTGGGTCAGCGCATGAAAAAATTAAAGATAGCGGATACCTTTTTGGGCATAAAGGACAAATATTCGTTTCTGGAACACCTCTTTTCGGAAAGAAATATCTCCCCAAAGGAGATTGCCTATATTGGGGACGACGTAAACGATTGGAGCAACATCCTAAGGGCCGGTTGGTCCTTTTGCCCCTCAAACGCAACCAAACATATCAAACACCATGCAGATATGGTCTTAAAGAACAAATCTGCGCAAGGTGCCATTCGCGAGGCTTGCGAATTTATCATCAACTATAATCTAAGATTCAATGACCTATAAAGAACCCTATATCATTGCCGAAATCGGATGCAACCACAAAGGCGACATGAAAATCGCCAAAGAGTTGATCAACATGGCCAAGATTTTTGGTAATGCCAACGCGGTAAAATTCCAAAAGCGGAACAATAAAGAATTACTGACCGAGGCGCAATACAATGCCCCCCACCCCAATCCCATCAATTCTTATGGGGATACTTATGGGGCACACCGGGAATTTTTGGAGTTCGATGTGGACCAACACCAAGAATTGAAAGACTATTGCGAAGAAGTGGGTATTACCTACTCCACTTCCGTTTGGGAAACCACATCAGCCAAGGAGATTGGCGGATTGAATCCGGATTTTATAAAAATCCCATCCGCCTGCAACAACAATTTTGAGATGTTGGGATGGTTGTGCGATAATTACCATGGGGAAATCCATATCTCAACGGGAATGACTACCAAGGACGAAATCAAAATACTTGTGGACTTTTTTGATGAGCGAGGTAGAGGCAAAGACTTGGTCGTCTACAATTGTACCTCGGGCTATCCCGTACCTTTTGAGGAT
This sequence comes from Flagellimonas alvinocaridis, assembly GCF_004916895.1. Lineage (GTDB taxonomy): Bacteria > Bacteroidota > Bacteroidia > Flavobacteriales > Flavobacteriaceae > Flagellimonas > Flagellimonas alvinocaridis. The sequence continues at coordinate 319,531 of NZ_SNTZ01000002.1, read as the reverse complement.
GTCTGCCTTTTGGATATCTTGACACTTCAGGAAAAATATGGGGACAAAGTCAAAAGCATCGGGTTTTCTGGGCACCACTTGGGAATTGCCATAGATGTTGCCGCCTACACCCTGGGCGCCCATGTCATTGAACGGCATTTTACCCTTGACCGGACTTGGAAAGGTACCGACCATGCCGCCTCCTTGGAGCCTATGGGACTTCGCAAACTGTGTAGGGACCTCAGGGCCACCCACAAAGCATTGACCTACAAACAAAAAGACATTCTGGATATTGAAAGCGTACAGCGCGAAAAGCTGAAATACAAAAAATAAATGGGCGCCGATTTTAATGACGAGCTGCAAAAATGCTTCGAGGTTCTGAAGCAAGGCGGACTGATCCTTTACCCTACCGATACCGTTTGGGGCATTGGCTGCGATGCCACAAATCCTGAAGCCGTCCAGAAAGTATATGCCCTTAAAAACAGGGAGGACAGCAAGGCCCTTATTTGTCTTGTGGCCAACCAGGCTATGTTGGAACGCCATATAAAAGAGGTGCCCGAAGTGGCCTATGACATTATCGATTTGGCTACCAAACCCACAACCATTGTATTTGATGAACCCATTGGTGTGGCCCAAAACCTGGTCGCAGAAGACAATACACTCGCCATTCGAGTGGCTTCGGACAAGTTTTGCCAATACCTCATCAACAAATTTAGAAAGCCCATTGTATCCACATCAGCCAATATCTCTGGAGAACCCACTCCAAAACGGTTTAAGGATATAGGCCCTGAAATTTTAAAAGGAGTGGACTATGTGGTAAATTTGCCGGACGAAAACAAAGATCCTTCCCCATCATCCATTATAAAATTGGGCAATGATGGGCAGGTGAAGGTAATCCGGGAATAAAATGACGCAGGAATTCCATAAAGAGGCCATACAACATCCTATTTTTCAACTTATCGGGGAAGCTTCCGATGAATTGGGCGTGGACTCCTATGTGATTGGTGGATATGTCCGTGATTACTTTTTAAACCGAAAAACGCCCAAGGACATTGATATTGTTGCCGTAGGCAGTGGAATTCAGCTTGCCAAAGCCGTGGCCAAAAAACTAAAAGGAAGACCGGACATCTCGGTTTTCAAGAATTTTGGGACCGCCATGATCAAACACAAGGATTTGGAACTGGAGTTTGTGGGCGCACGGAAAGAAAGCTACCACCGGGACAGTAGAAAACCCATAGTAGAGGATGGCACTTTGGAAGATGACCAAAATCGACGTGATTTCACCATCAATGCCATGGCATTGGCGTTGAACAAAGCCAATTTCGGGCAACTTTTAGATCCTTTTGACGGATTGGCCGATTTGGATAGGGAAATCATCCGGACCCCTTTGGAACCGGGCATCACCTACTCCGATGATCCCTTGCGGATGATGCGGGCCATTCGGTTTGCCTCCCAACTGCATTTTACCATAGAATTGAAATCGCTCCAAGCCATTTCGGAAAACCAAGAACGCATCAAGATTGTTTCCGGGGAGCGGATTGTGGACGAGCTAAATAAGATATTGCTCAGTGAAAAACCATCCGTAGGTCTTTCATTGATGCACAAAACGGGACTTTTGCCGATTATACTTCCAGAATTAACGGCTTTACAGGGCATAGAGGAGATTGAAGGACAACGCCACAAGGACAATTTTTGGCACACTTTGGAAGTAGTGGACAATATTTCTGAAACCACGGATAATCTTTGGTTGCGATGGGCCGCGCTTCTGCACGACATTGGAAAGGCACCCACAAAAAAGTTCCATAAAAAAATTGGCTGGACCTTCCATGCCCATGAATTTGTGGGGTCCAAAATGGTTTACAAACTCTTCAAACGGTTACGGATGCCCTTGAACGAAAAAATGAAATTCGTTCAGAAAATGGTGTTGATGAGTTCCAGACCCATTGTTCTGGCTGAAGACCATGTAACCGATTCTGCGGTACGGCGATTGGTATTTGATGCCGGTGATCATGTGGATGACCTTATGACCCTCTGCGAAGCGGACATCACCACCAAAAATCCCAAGAAACAAAGAAGATACAAGAACAATTTTCAAATTGTCCGCCAAAAAATAGTGGAAGTGGAAGAACGGGACCACGTTCGCAATTTTCAACCTCCGGTTTCCGGCGAGGAGATCATGAAAACTTTCAATTTAAAGCCCTCAAAGGAAATTGGCATCATCAAAGAGGCCATTAAAGAAGCCATTTTGGAAGGTGAAATTCCCAATGAATATGAGGCCGCTTACCAGTTTATGCTGGAAAAAGGCAAAAAATTGAACTTAAAAGTCCAATCGGAATGAAAACGAACAAAGCTGTTGTGTATTGGTTGTTGACGGGCTGCGCGCTCATTTTTGTGATGGTTTTGGTGGGTGGTATTACCCGTCTTACCCATTCCGGGCTTTCCATATCGGATTATAAATTGATCCACGGCACCCTTCCTCCCATGAACGAGCAAGCATGGCAGGAGGCATTTGACCTGTACAAACAGTACCCAGAGTACCAAAAGCTGAATTCGCATTTTGATATCGAAGATTTCAAGGATATTTACTTTTGGGAGTGGTTGCACCGCTTCATTGGAAGGTTTATTGGCATTGTCTTTATTTTACCTTTCCTCTACTTTTTGTTCACTAAAAAACTGGACCGGCCTACCATTAAAAAATGTTTGGTCCTTTTGTTTTTAGGTGGATTTCAAGGTTTTTTGGGTTGGTATATGGTAAAAAGCGGATTGGTGGACCATCCCGATGTGTCCCATTTTAGGTTGGCATCCCACCTCACCATGGCCTTCCTTACCTTCGCGTTCAGTCTTTGGGTGGCCTTGGACCTGATCTACCCCACTAAAAAAGAAATCAACCGCAACATACGAAACCTCATCCGTGTTGGGTATGTGGTCTTGCTGCTTCAAATCATCTGGGGCGCTTTTGTAGCCGGATTGGACGCTGGTTTTATCCACAACCATTGGCCCATGATGAGTGAGGGAAAACTAATGCACGAGACCGTTTACATAGAACATCAGCCTGTAATCAAAAACTTTTTTGAAGGCAAGAGTGGTGTGCAGTTCGTACACCGTTACTTGGCTTATATTGTAGTTGGATTCATAGCGCTTATTTGGTTCAGGACCCGAAAAGTGGAACGTACGCCCCTTCAGGAAAAAGGATTGAAATTGTTACTGGCCTTGGTCTTTTTACAATTTATCTTGGGAGTATTGACGCTGATATATGCGGTTCCCCTGTGGTTGGGCATTGCGCACCAGATCGGAGCATTTTTCCTATTGGCAGCCATGACCTTTACCTTGCATCGGTTCACCAAATAACACCTATTTGTCGTAAATTTGTGCCCACTCTAAAAATTTTTGGATGATTTATAAGATCAGGATTATTCTTGATGCTGAGGAAGATATCTTCAGGGATATTGAAATTGAGGATAACAACACGTTGGAAGAATTCCATAATGCCATAACCCAAGCCTTTGGTTTTGAGGGTGGTGAAATGGCCTCTTTTTATACCTGTGACGAGGAATGGAACCAAGATGAGGAAATCGCCTTATTCGATATGAGCGAGAACGGTTCCGATGTCCGGTTGATGAACGAAACTGTTCTTGACGATGTAATGACCGAACAATCCCCAAAGTTGATTTATGTGTACGACTTTTTCAGTATGTGGACTTTCTTTGTGGAATTGGCTGACATTGTGGACAAGGAAGACGGAAGGGTCTATCCGAACATCCTCTTCAGTTTTGGGGAACTCCCGGATTCCCCACCAGAAAAAAAATTCGAATCAGATCCCGATGCTTCCGTTGATTTTGACAATCTTCTGGACAGTTACGACGACATGGATTTTGACGAAAACTGGAACTAACAACCCCTAACTCCTAACTCCTAACTTAAAAAATGCTAAACCTATATTCCGCCCAAATCGAAAGTATCTCCCTCCACAGAGTGGGAAACAAGAGCAAGAACGAATCCGCCTTTTTGTCTGCGGAGCCTTTCTCATTAAATGATGAAATGGCCGGATTGCTCAAAGAATACTTCTTTAAGCCTTTTCGGGAGAAGGAAGAGAACTATTTTAGGTTCTTTAATGACGTTGATTTGGAGTTCAATGAAGTGTACAAATCGGTTGCGGAATTGTTCTTGGATTATGGAACGGCCCATCAGGCCTCCAAAAAAATCACCAGTCACCTTTTTGAACAATCCAACCACCCCCACATCAAAAGCGGGGAAGTGTATGTGGTGCATTTTTCGGACATGGTCATCGACAATAAAAAAACGGATGCCGTGGGGATTTTCAAAAGTGAGCTGAAGCATGACTTCCTTCAATTCCAAGAAAAGGAACAGAACCTGGAAATTTTGATCCGCCAAGGCATCAATATCAACAAATTGGACAAGGGCTGCATCATTTTCAACATGGAAAAGGAAGAAGGGTTCAAAGTTTTGTCCGTTGATAGTAACCGCTACGATGCCAAATATTGGCTGGAGAACTTTTTGGGTCTTGTTCCCTTGACCGATGAAAACTTTTATACCAAAAACTACCTCAAGTTCTGTCAAAACTTTGCCAAGGACGTGGTATTGCCCGCCGAGGACAAACAACAGGAAGTACTCTTCATGAACCGCGCGGTGAACCACTTTGCCAAGAACGATGCTTTTGAGGAAACCTCTTTTTTAAATGAGGTGATGGAAAACCCAGATTTAATTCCCGAGTTCAAACACTACAAGGTTGAAAAAGGTCCCAAATACAGCATTGAGGACGTTTCCAATTTTGATATTGCCAACAAGGCTGTATCCGATGCCCGGAAAAAAATCAAGAATGTTATCAATCTGGACACCAACATCCAGATTAAAATGGATTTCATCAATCCGGAATCCGCCCAAAAATTTGTGGAAAAAGGTTGGGACGAGGAACGACAGATGTACTACTATTTGGTGTATTTCAACAAGGAACAGAAGAGCTAGAATTTCTTCTCGATGATCTGTTTCATGCTCACATCCTCATAATTTCGTTTTACAAAATCCAACGCAAGCGACAATACTTCACCCATGGTCGTGCTTTTTTTAAAGTCCATATCCTTGGTGAGATCATAGATTTCGTGCTTTAATTGTTCAATGTTCTCCGGAAGCGATATGGTATCGGGTTTAACAGCGGCAATCAGCCTACGAATACGGTTTCCAGAGCTTAGGATACGCTTGGCCACTATGGAGCGTTCCTCAATTTTATACTGATCTACCGAATCTTTTTGCAATTTGGCGCGTACCAGTTCCACCATTTTATAGTTCTCTTTAAAAAACTGGGGACGGTACACTTTCAATTTTCCTTCAAAGCACTGCTGGTCAAAATCAATGGCCCTGATTTTGTAGACCACATGATCAAAATCATGGACCGGGACAATGACATAATTATAGGAGCGCATATCACCCAATAACCGAATCATACACCTTTCGTTGAATTTCACGAACTCCTTGGCCAATTGGGCCTTTTCGGATTCGGAACATTTGGGCAGCATATCCTTGATGAAGACATCACCCGGAATTCCCGCGATATGCTCTTCGATAAGCGTTCCCTTATATACCAAAAAGTTAAGGTTGTATGGGGAGAGCATATGTTCCAATTCCAAACCGTATATCCTTGACGCATCGGTCTTCTTCACATAAAAATAAGTGTAGTTGTCATTGAGGATATTCCGCACTTTGATACGGAAAGGTTTAGAATTGCCAAAAGTGCAAAAATCAATGGCATCTACATTTAAATACTCCAGAATTCGGTCACTACCATCCGAATGCAAAATAGAATACACCTGTTTTAAGCTCATATCGATTTCCTGTCGATCAAAATCAGAGTAATACACCCTTACCCAGAGCGTGTCCTCTTCATTGGCATCGTAGACCACCACAGACCCCGAAAAGCGGAGCAAATCATCATAGAAAATGGGAATCTCTATTTTTCTATTGTATTTATGGAGGTAACTATCCAGTTTTTTATGGACCGGGTAGGCAGGCTTTTTCTTGGACATCAGTCTTTCCTCGGACATTCTTTTCCTATTTTGTAACAAATTACGCTATACCTCGTCAAGTTACTATAAACTAATCAAAAAACGATTCTGTCTTGGAGACTATACTCACCGTAAATCATCTCACCAAAAAATTTGGTCTTCTAACGGCTGTAAGCGACCTGTCCTTTACTATAGAAAAGGGTAATGTTTATGGCATATTAGGCCCCAATGGCAGTGGCAAGTCCACTACTTTGGGCATTATTTTAAATGTGGTGAACCGCACTTCCGGTGATTTCAGTTGGTTTGATGGTTCCACTTCGACCCATGAGGCATTGAAAAAAGTGGGAGCCATTATAGAGCGTCCCAATTTTTACCCGTACATGACGGCCATCCAGAATTTAAAACTGGTGTGCAAGATTAAGGAGGTTCCTAGTGCCAAAATTGAAGAAAAACTGAAACTGGTCGGTCTTTGGGACAGGAAAGACAGTAAATTCAAGACCTATTCCCTTGGAATGAAGCAGCGTTTGGCCATCGCCTCTGCCCTGCTCAATGACCCTGAAATCCTCATTTTGGACGAGCCCACCAATGGATTGGATCCCCAAGGCATCCATCAGATACGGGAGATCATCAAAACCATTGCCGGGCAAGGCACCACTATTTTATTGGCGTCCCATTTATTGGACGAAGTTGAAAAAGTGTGTTCACATGTGGTCATCCTGCGTAAAGGGGAAAAATTATATTCAGGACCGGTAGATGGAATGATGGCAAGTCACGGCTTTTTTGAGCTTCGTTCAGCAGATATGGAAAAAATGAAAGAACTGTTGGAAACCCATGCCAGTTTTGGAAAAATAAACAGTTTTAACGGCACCCTTACTGCCTACCTCAAAGAAGAAATGGACGCGGAGTCCCTCAATAAAATGCTATATGACAAAGGCATTATCCTTTCCCATTTGGTAAAGCGCAAGGAAAGTCTGGAGGAACAATTTTTAAGTCTTACCAAAAACAACTAACCTAATTACGAAATGGTACGTCTACTACAAATAGAATTCATAAAACTCTGGAACAATAGAGCCAGCAAGGTTCTTATCATCTCCTATTTTGTGCTGCTTACTTCTATAGCATTGATTGCGGCAATAAAGTTCGACATCGGCCCGGTCCAGTTTCATTTGGCCGACCAAGGAATATTTAATTTCCCCTATATATGGCACTTCAATACCTTCGTCACTGCCATTTTTAAACTGTTTTTGGCTATTGTCATTGTTTCCATGATGGCCAATGAGTACAGCAATAAAACCATCAAACAAAACCTTATTGATGGATTATCCAAAAAGGAATTTCTATTGTCCAAGGTTCTCACCGTGGTTTCCTTTGCCTTGATTTCAACTGTTTTTGTGTTTGCGGTATCCTTGATTTTGGGATTGATTTATTCCGACTATAACGAACTCTCCATCATTTTTTCGGATTTGGAGTTTCTATTGGCCTTTTTTGTGAAGTTGGTGGGGTTTTTCTCTTTCTGTCTCTTTTTGGGCATTTTGGTGAAACGGTCGGCTTTTGCCTTGGGCTTCTTGATTTTATGGACCATTCTGGAACAGGTCATCTTTGGTTTGTTGGGCTGGAAGGTCATGAGTTGGCCCGCCGCAAAAAAAGTAAAGGACTTCTTTCCATTGGAGTCCATGATGAACCTCATCAAAGAACCGGGAACCCGGCTTTCAGCGGTACAGAATATTGGTGACCAAATTGGTGAAAACCTTCGGTTTGACTACCATACCTATTGGTACGAGTTCTTGATCGTCCTCTTTTGGACGGCAGTATTCATCTATTTGTCCTACCTACTCCTCAAAAAGCGTGATTTGTAGTATCTTGTGAGATACTCTTATTATGCTGAATGCTAAGTAAATACTTATTTATTCTATTTCTTTGCCTATCCCCTCTTTCTATTTTTGGTCAGGGACAAACTTCCCGTTGGTATTTTGGAAAGGGTGCTGGAATACAGTTCAACAATGATGGGAGCGTCACTTCCCTTACCGATAGTAGGATTAATACCTTAGAGGGTTGCGCCTCTCTATCGGATGCTTCGGGCAACCTTATTTTATATACGGACGGCATTCGGGTCTTCAACAAAAACCATGATGTCATGGTAAACGGAGCAGGGTTATATGGAGACCCTTCAAGCACCCAATCGGCAATCATCGTCCAAAAACCGGATGACCCTAACATTATTTACATCTTTTCCGTTGATACTTCAACCTCCCAGAACGATCTTGACCGCGGTTTGAACTATTCCATAGTAGATCTTACGTTGGATGGAGGCAATGGGACCATTACCCAAAAAAACATTAATCTGCTCCCTGATTGTTCCGAAAAAATTGCCGCTGTACTAAAAAACTGTTTGGACCAGTCCATTTGGGTGGTCACTCTAGGTCCTGAAACCTCTAACCCTGGGCCTTTCAACACCTATTATGCTTTTCAGGTTGACGAAAATGGAGTAAATACCACTCCGGTCACAAGTACTTTCAATAATTTAAACATCGAAGATCCCAGAGGCTACTTGAAATTCTCAGCAGATGGAAATGTTCTGGCCAGTGCCAATGGCAATTCCGGGTTATTTATTTACAGTTTTAATGGGGATACCGGATTACTGTCCCAACAAAAGGAGATAAAAGTATCCGTACCCAATAAATCTGCCTATGGTTTGGAGTTTTCGCCCAACCAGCAGTTCCTATACGTGCACACTTTTAACGATGCGGCGCCAATAGAGGTAGGCGTACATTCTTCTTCATTGCTCCAATACGACATCACCGAACCCAACATAGCCTCAACTGAGGTTGAGTTGGACCAAAGACCCATCTATAGAGGTGCTTTGCAACTCGGTCAAAATGGAAAAATCTACAGAACCACCGCAGAAAACTACCTTATAGGATCGGACCATCTCGGAGTCATAGAAAACCCCAACGAAAAGGGTATTGCTGCCAATTACATCCATGACGCAGTCTATTTGGGAAATGGCATTGCCAATCAAGGACTTCCCCCTTTTGTCCAATCATTCTTTAATAGGGTCGAGCTCATAAAAAATGATGATGGCACCACATCCACATCGCTCAGCATATGTGAAGGTGATGAATTCACTTTGGAAGCAGAAAGTATTCCCAATGCCACATACCATTGGAAAAAGAATGGAAATCCAATATCCAATGCAACAAATGTATTAACCGTTGCCCCAGCTTCATTTTCAGATTCCGGTCGGTACAGTCTGGAAATCATCTCTAACAATCCCAGTATATGCCCTATCATTGGTGAAGCGTTCATTTCGGTGAATGCAATTCCGAATGCTCCCACACTTTCTTTGTCGCAGTGTGATATCGTGATGAATAACAACATCGATGGAGTCACCCAGTTCAATTTGAATGAAGCCATCTTTGACAATTCCTTTTCCTTCACTTTTTATGAGTCCATGACGGATGCGAATCTGGACAATCCCATTCCAAATCCAGTGGGCTATTCAAACACAACCCCGTTTGATCAAATCATTTATTACAAAATTGTGGATGCCAATGGATGCGAAAATGTTGGGGAGCTTCAATTGATAGTAGAATCGATAGTATTGACAGAGGAAGATGAAAAATATTTTCCCATCTGTGATGAAGATCCCCATGATGTACTTCTGGCGGGTTTTTTTGACCTCGATGCGTATAGGGAAGCAAACTACCCGCTTTCCACAGTTTCATTTTATCCTACACAGTCAGATGCCATTTTGGAACAAAACCCCATAGATAAAGAGTATATTTCCACTTCCACCACAATCTTTGCGCGAATTGAAGATACCAATGCCTGTGAAGACGTAGACTTAATCAACCTAGTGGTATACCCGGTGCCAACATTAGACTTTATGGACGAGGTCATATGGTGTACTGATGGGCCACCTCATTCCATTGACGCTCCGGATGGTTTTGATATATACCGTTGGTATCGGGAGGAAGGCAATGACCATATCTTTATAGCGAATGAGCAAAATATGCAGGTTACCTCAACTGGAAACTACATTCTTGAGGCAGGTAACATTTATCCTACCCCAAATGGGTCGATGGAATGTACCAACACTGCCCGGTTCAAAATATTGCCCTCGAACAAAGCTTTGATCAAAGATATCTTGGTAAGCGATATCTCCGAAAACAATATTGTCGAAATTCAGGTTTCGGGAGATGGCGATTATGAATATTCATTGGATGGAATCTTATATCAAGATTCTCCATTGTTTGAAAACGTAGAACCTGGATTATTAACAGGCCATGTTCGGGATAAAAATGGCTGTGGCCTATCCAAAAAAATGATCTCGGTTATTGGATATCCCAAATTTTTCACCCCAAATGGAGATGGAATCAACGATTCTTGGCAAATTATCGGTATCAATGAACAATTTCAACCAGAAAGTATAATTTTAATCTATGATCGATACGGGAAACTCTTGGCCCAAGTAAGTCCAAAAACTCAAGGTTGGAACGGCATGTACAACAACAGTCACCTCCCCGCTTCAGATTATTGGTTTGCGGTTACCTTGCAAGACGGTCGGGTTTTCAAAGGGCATTTCACTCTAAAACGATAATATGTCAATAGGAATTGGAAAAACAATAGGCATTACGTTTTTTTTGCTTTTCATGGTCTTAAATACCCATGGACAGCAATGCCCAGACTTGGTCAATCCTGTTAATGGAGCAACCAATGTGGCCGTTAACACTACCATTTCATGGGAATCTGTGCCCGGAGTCCCGGCATACCTTATTTCACTGGGCACGTCGCCTGGAGGCACAGAGTTGCTCAATGCCCAAAACGTCGGGAATTCGCCCAACTATACTCCTCCCAAAGGCCTACCGGAGAACACCACGATATATGTAACCATAACATTGTTCTTTTTTGACCAACCCGACATTATCTGTACTACTCAAAGTTTCACCACGGAAACATTGACACAGCCCCCTGCTTGTACCCAAACTACCAATCCAGTTGACATGGCCACCGATGTAAATCCCGCTTCCAACATTAGATGGCAATATACCTATGGCGCCACTGGGTATTATGTGAGCTTGGGCACTACTCCTGGCGGTGTCGATATTTTGAACACATTTGATGCAGGAAACAATTTAAGCTACGACCCACCTGGAGAACTACCTTCCGAAACAACCATTTATGTTACCATTGTACCCTACAACAGCATAGGGGCTGCCACCAATTGTCCCTCTCAGAGTTTTACCACCAGCGAGGTCTCCCCCTTACCCAGCTGCACAAGTATGGTATACCCTCCAAATGGCGAAATAAATGTACCATTGACCCCGCTTCTGGAATGGTTTGAGGTTCCCGATGCAACAGGTTACCGGGTAACCATTGGATCAACGCCCAACGGAGCGGACATTTTGGATAATGCCACATTTTTCACAAATTCCACTCCTGTACTAAATTTTGTGCCCAATCAGACCTTTTTCATCAGGGTAATTCCATTTAATGATGCTGGTTCTGCCCAAAGTTGCATCCAAGAGAGTTTTTCAACCTTGCTGGGATGCGGTCCCTATTTGGATTTGGCTTCGGGTGAATTTGTAACCCTAAATCCGGAAATTGATTTCCCGGACAGTGTATCTTTCTGTGAAAATGAAGCTCCCCTAATAATTTCTTCTGATGATGTTGCCGATGGTTTTAGATGGTATCAAATAGATCAATTTGGTGCCGAGAGCCTAATTTCCCAGACCAATGAAGTGGCATTGACCGAAAATGGCTCATACAGATATGAAGCCTACAACCTTGTGACCCAATCGGGAGATATTATTGAATGCCCCACGACCAAAGTGTTTAACGTGGTCTCCTCGGAGTCACCTACCATTGAACGATTACAGGCTTCCAATGCGGGAACAAGTTTAGAGATTCGTGTGGAAGCATCTGGAAGCGGAGACTATGAATATGCTGTGGATAATAGGGATGGACCCTATGTTGATGATAACATTTTTAGGGGATTGGAGCCTGGCTCACATACATTTTACGTTAGGGACAAAAATGGATGTGGCATAGCCGAGAAAAGGTTTACGCAGGACCTGACCTTGGAGGGATTCCCAAAGTTTTTTACCCCCAATGGAGATAATATCAATGATTTCTGGCAGTTCATTCAACCCCCAAATGGTGACGTAGTTGTTTTGCAAAGCATTTATATTTTTAATCGATATGGGGCACTGTTAAAGGAAATCTCCCAAAACTCTTTGGGCTGGGATGGGAATTTTAATGGCCGTCCGTTACCTGCTGGCGAATATTGGTTCAGGGCTGTTGATGACTCCAACAGGGAAATAAAAGGACACTTCACACTAAAGCGATAATATTACCCATTTGCTTTATTATAGCCCTACCCTTTAGTATTTTTATCCTATGAAATTTCAGGTAGTATCAGATTTTAAACCCACAGGTGACCAACCACAGGCCATAAAACAATTGGTAGAGGGCATTGAAGGAAATGAGGGCCACCAGACCTTATTGGGGGTGACCGGCTCTGGAAAGACTTTTACCGTGGCCAATGTGGTGGAATCGGTGCAGAGACCCACGCTGGTGCTGGCCCATAACAAGACCTTGGCCGCACAGTTGTATTCCGAATTCAAGCAGTTTTTTCCCAACAATGCCGTGGAATACTTTGTATCCTATTATGATTACTACCAGCCCGAAGCCTATATACCCTCTAGCGGATTGTACATAGAAAAGGACCTTTCCATCAATGAGGATATAGAAAAACTCCGTCTCAGCGCCACTTCATCCCTCCTTTCAGGCAGAAGGGACGTATTGGTGGTTGCCTCGGTCTCCTGTTTGTATGGTATAGGAAACCCCATCGAGTTTCAAAAGAACGTGATTTCCATCCACAGAGATCAGGTGATTTCCCGAACTAAATTCTTAAAACAACTGGTACAAAGCCTCTATTCCCGTACCACAGCAGATTTTAGAAATGGAAACTTTAGGGTAAAGGGAGATGTTGTGGATGTATTCCCAGGATATGCCGACCATGCTTTTCGTATCCATTTTTTTGGGGATGAGATAGAAGAAATTGAAGCATTGGACCCCTTCAACAATAAGGTCATTGAGGTTTATGATTCACTGAACATCTATCCGGCAAATATGTTCGTGACATCGCCAGATGTGCTTCAAAATGCCATACACCAAATACAGGATGATCTTGTAAAACAAGTTGATTATTTCAAAGAAATAGGCCGACCACTGGAAGCTAAACGACTGGACGAACGTACCAATTTTGATTTGGAGATGATCCGCGAACTTGGCTATTGCTCCGGAATTGAAAATTACTCCCGATATCTGGATGGAAGGGAACCGGGTACACGGCCTTTCTGTTTGTTGGATTATTTCCCAGACGATTATCTGATGGTTGTCGATGAAAGCCATGTGACCATCCCACAGGTACATGCCATGTACGGTGGCGACCGTTCGAGAAAGGAGAATTTGGTGGAATACGGTTTCCGTCTACCTGCAGCCATGGACAACCGCCCCTTAAAGTTTGAAGAATTTGAAGCACTTCAAAATCAAGTTATCTATGTAAGTGCCACGCCTGCTGATTATGAGTTGGAACTGAGTCAAGGTGTGTATGTGGAACAGGTCATCCGTCCCACAGGATTGCTAGACCCCATTATAGAAGTAAGACCCAGTGCAAATCAGATAGATGATTTGGTGGAAGAAATACAACAGCGGGTGGAACTCGATGAACGAACCTTGGTCACCACCCTTACCAAACGTATGGCAGAGGAATTGACCAAGTATTTGGCTCGGATAGATATTCGCTGCCGATACATACACAGTGACGTGGACACCTTGGAAAGGGTAGAGATTATGCAGGATTTACGAAAAGGGCTTTTTGATGTACTGATCGGGGTCAACCTACTCAGGGAAGGACTGGATTTGCCTGAAGTGTCGTTGGTGGCCATTTTGGATGCCGACAAAGAAGGTTTTTTGCGAAGTAACCGCTCATTGACACAGACTGTAGGCCGCGCGGCACGTAACCTTAATGGCAAGGCCATTATGTATGCCGATACGGTAACCGATAGTATGAAGAAAACTATTGATGAGACCAACTATCGCAGGGAAAAGCAAATGGCGTACAATCTTGAAAACAATATTACCCCCAAGGCACTGAATAAGAGCTTGGACAGTGCATTGGCCAGAAATTCTGTATCTACCTATCATTTCCAAAAAGAGGAACTGCGTGCCGCAGAACCAGATTTGGAATACCTTACCCAGAATCAAAAAGAAAAGTTGATTCGTGAAAAGAGAAAAGCCATGGAAAAAGCGGCTAAAGAACTCAACTTTATGGAGGCAGCCAAACTTCGGGATGAAATAAAGATGCTCCAAGAACAGGAATAAATGAAACGCGCTCCGAACATTTCTGCCGGAGCGCGCCAACTAACTAACCATCATGAAACACCTCTAGTTGGTGCGTTTCATTTTTTATTTACCCAATAGAAATCAGGCGCTTGGGTTTTGGTAATGCTTCTTCTTTCTTGGGCAACGTCAATTTCAATACCCCATCTTCATATTTTGCATCGATTTTAGAGCCATCTACCGTTTCAGGTAAGGTGAAAGCTCTTTTAAATGATGAATACGAAAATTCCTTTCTGGTGTAATTTTCCTTGGTATCCTTGCTTTCCGACTTTATTTCACTGGAAACGGTAAGCACGTCATGGTCAACTTCCACGGTAAAATCCTCTTTTTTGACACCGGGAACAGCCAATTCAAGCTCAAATTCTTTCTCATTGTCCTTAATGTTTACAGCAGGAACAGTAGTATTCCACTTGTCGGTGCCACCGAACCAATCCGGTCCCATAACATCATTCAACAAAGCGGGGAAAAATAGATTGTTTCTCTTTACTATACTCATGGCGATTTACTTTTTTAGGTTAAACTTTTAAATCACCATGCATAGGACAAATTATGTACCACTGCACAAATCATGTCTATTTGACATGGTTTTAACAAAATGTTATGACAAAATGACATTAATTGTAATGCGCCTTGAAGATATTGATTAGCACATCTGGTGGAATTACTTTATCTGGATAGTTGTGCATGACCTCGAGCACTTGACCGATAGCTGCCGGAGGTAACCCCATATGAAGTCCGATATTGTACAAGGTGTTCACTTCCTTTTTGTGTTGTTCTTGGTCAACATTCATCAAAAGCAATAGCCTGTGAAACTGAACTATGCGTTCAGCTTGGGTTTTCAGCACAATCCTTGGGGAGTTTTCTTTGAGAAGTCCATCAAATACATCCCTTTGCACACCTAAGTTCAGGGCCACTTTGAGTAAAAATTGGTATTCAGATTCCTTCAAAGAATGATCCACCCTTGCAAAAGCGATCATCTCTGAAAGAATACTTAATTTTTCCTCGTAGGTACCCATAGGTGCAGATTTTTAGATAGGTTCCTATATTACATAACTCGAAAACTCAAAATTTAGTGCATAAAAAAGCCCCGATACGATTCAGGGCTTTTTGAAATAGTTGAACAATAGCTTCTGCTATGCCGTAACCCGAACAGGAACAGCAAATACTTTTCCGGAAGGGATTCCTTCCAATTTCACTTTCTGATAGTTCAATCTGCTCTTGATGAACCCTTCAAGAGTACTACTCTTTGTGTCCACTGAAAGCACCACAAGCTCACCGTTTTTATTTATGGTGAAAATAACTTGTGCCGTCCAATCCTCAGTAGCTAATTTAAGGGTATTGTTTTTCAACATCCCTTGGATTTGGGAGCAAAGGCTTTTTTCAGGATTTTCTTCGGTACTTGGATTGGCAAAAAGGGCCATAGTTGCGAACAACGTAAAAGTCAATGTAATAGCTTTGATTTTTTTCATGATTTCGTTTTTGTTTTCTGATTTTGATGATGCTTAAGAATAGGTTTTACAACTCTTTAATGAACGTTTCTTTTTGAAAGACAAGGCAAAATTACGCTCCAAAAAACCGAAATCAATACACCAACGGTGCGATTTAACTGACATTTAATTTCTGTAACCTTGGCTTAATATTCATGCTTTCCCATCATCACGGAAGTGGTTTGCAAGCTTATCAACACACTTCTCCTTTTTAGATTAAAACATCTATCAAAAACAGCAAAAGTTTGAATACCTTGAAATGGTTTTTGTATTGGATCAAGAAAAATAAAAAAGGGCAACGTTAAAAAAACGTTGCCCTTATCTTTTGGAGTATTACGGAAATTACCCCAATACTTCTTTTACTTTATCCGCAGCTTCTTGGAACTGTACAGCAGAATGCACGGCCAATCCAGAATTGTCTATGATTTCTTTGGCCAATTCGGCATTGGTCCCTTGCAATCTAACGATAATGGGAACCTTAATGGCGTCGCCCATATTCTTATAGGCATCCACCACACCTTGTGCCACCCTATCGCAACGAACAATACCGCCAAAGATATTGATCAATATTGCTTTTACATTCGGATCTTTTAGGATGATTCTAAAAGCCTCTTCCACCCTTTTTGCATCAGCCGTTCCTCCAACATCCAGAAAGTTGGCAGGTTCACCACCGGCCATTTTTATCAAATCCATAGTAGCCATGGCCAATCCGGCACCATTCACCATACAGCCCACGTTACCATCCAAATCCACATAGTTCAACCCCACCTCTCTAGCTTCAACTTCAATGGGGTTTTCCTCACGAAGGTCACGCATTTCGGCATAGGCCTTTCTTCTATACAATGCATTGTCATCTATAGACACCTTGGCATCAACGGCCATGATTTTATCATCAGAAGTCTTAAGGACTGGATTGATTTCAAAAAGACTGGCATCACTTTGCTCATATGCCTTGTAAAGGGCAGTAACAAATTTCACCATCTCTTTGAACGCATTTCCGGATAGCCCTAGATTAAAAGCTATACGCCTAGCCTGAAACGGCAAAAGACCTGTTGCGGGATCAATTTCCTCGGTAAAAATAAGATGAGGGGTTTTTTCAGCCACTTCCTCAATATCCATCCCACCTTCCGTGGAGTACATTACCATGTTTCTACCTGTACCTCTGTTCATCAATACAGACATATAAAACTCATTGGTTTCACTATCTCCTGGATAGTAAACATCTTCAGCAATTAATACTTGGTGTACTTTCTTTCCCTCTGCAGATGTTTGTGGAGTAATAAGGTTCATCCCTATGATGCTTCCTGCCAATTCTTCAACTTCCTTCAAGTTCTTGGCCAATTTAACGCCTCCGCCTTTACCTCGGCCTCCAGCATGCACTTGAGCTTTGATCACGTGCCATCCCGTACCTGTTTCCTGAGTAAGTTGTTTGGCGGCGCTTACCGCTTCATTCGCGTTTCGGGCAACAATTCCGCGTTGTATCCTTACTCCAAAACTGGCTAAAATTTCTTTTCCTTGATATTCGTGAAGATTCATCTGTGAATTAACTTTTGTTCGTTGACAAAAATAGAAAACCACACCGAGAAATAGAAGATGAAAAAAGAATAATTGCCTTCCAATCCATTACCTATGACAATTGTAGTGCTTTTTGTTGAATTGAACCTTCAAATTTTAAAGTCTTCGAAGTCCAAAGGGTCAAAATTCTTAAAGTGCCCGTTCATTTCAATAACGGTTTTGGCATGGTTTACTTGGGTTAGAATAGCCGTGGTGGATTCCAAATGACCTTTGATGAACAGCAAGCGATCGGTTTCGTTGGAAATCTGTAGCAATTGGTATTCCTGTTCAAAGGAAAGTCCCATTTTATGTGCCAAGGAATAACTACTGAACTGTTTTGGGGAAATTTGGGTAAAGGGAACATCCATTAGGCCATATAACTCTTCCACTTTTTCAAGGACTTCCACTCTAAGTTTCTCATCTGCGCTGTTCTCCATATCCAAAAACTCAACATCTCCACCCGCATATAACTTCCCTTCCATTTGATTTTCAAAGGAAAGCATCTTAAACACCTGACGTGCCACACAGATCACATCCATTTCACCATTATCGTATGTCGTTACAACCTCGACCAATTGCACCTCGGTTCCATAGGATAAGGTATTGTTGATGAACACTGGTATTCCAAAAGTGATCGCTTCATTTCTACAATCATTGATCAGTTGCTTGTATCGCTCTTCAAAAATGTGCAAGGGAACGGTCTCACCCGGAAAAAAAACAGATTGTAGTGGAAATAGTGGTAGTTTCATTGTTGGAGTTTGCCTAAATGTACAATGTGAAACCCAAAGGCGCAAGTATTTAAAAAGTCATTTGTTATTTATAAAACAATTTGTTACAAAAATATTTCTCTACTTTTTATTCTTGTACAACCCGAGTACAAGGCTTAGTTTTGTCGGAAAGACTAATCCATATGAATTCCAAAGATTTATTGAAGCTTGCCGGCGAGTTTGGTGCTCCACTTTACGTTTACGATGCCGAAAAAATAGCCTCACAATACCATAGATTGACCCAAGCGTTTGAAGGGGTTCCAAACCTAAGATTGAATTATGCCGCCAAGGCACTGTCCAATATCAGCATCCTTAGGTTTATGAACCATTTGGGAAGTGGTTTGGACACGGTTTCCATACAAGAAGTAAAACTTGGGCTATTGGCAGGTTTTGCGCCTGAATCCATCATATATACTCCCAACGGTGTTTCCTTGGAAGAAATTGAACAGGCTGCGGCACTTGGAGTTCAAATCAACATAGACAACCTATCCGTTTTGGAACAGTTTGGAAGCAAGCATCCTGATATTCCAGTATGTATCCGAATAAACCCGCACGTGATGGCCGGTGGAAACTCTAAGATATCTGTGGGTCATATCGATTCCAAGTTTGGTATCAGCATCCATCAAATTCCGCATTTACTCCGCATTGTGGAACTTACCAACATGAATATAAATGGTATTCACATGCATACAGGAAGCGATATTTTGGATATTGATGTATTCCTTTATGCATCTGAAATACTATTTGAAACCGCCAAAAACTTCAAAGATTTGGAGTTTATAGATTTTGGAAGCGGATTTAAGGTTCCTTACAAAAAAGGTGACATTCAAACCAATGTGGAAGAATTGGGTAAAAAATTGACCGCACGTTTCAATGAATTCTGTGCCGAATATGGTCGCGAACTTACCTTGGCCTTTGAGCCTGGCAAATTCTTGGTGAGCGAGGCTGGTTACTTTTTGGCAAAAGTCAATGTTGTAAAACAGACCACATCCACCGTTTTTGCAAGTGTTGACTCTGGATTCAATCACCTTATCAGACCTATGCTATATGGTTCTAGTCACGACATCATCAACATTTCCAACCCCAAGGGGCGGGAACGGTATTACTCCGTTGTGGGATATATCTGTGAAACGGATACTTTTGGCAGCAATCGCAGGATCAACGAAATATCGGAAGGAGATATTCTCTGTTTTAAAAATGCCGGAGCCTACTGTTTTACCATGGCCAGCAACTATAACTCCAGATATAGGCCAGCTGAAGTTTTATGGTATAAAAACAAGGCGCACCTAATTAGGGAAAGGGAAACGTTTGATGATATTTTAAGAAACCAGGTGGATACCAAAGATTTATTCAAAGTAACCCAAAAAGAAGCTGTAAAATAAGATGGGGGTCATTGCCCTATTGCTTGCCATTGTATTTATCTTCCTTTCCGGATTGCATTTGTATTGGGTTCTTTTTGGTATCAAGGACCCCACACGGGTGCTCCCCACCAATGAAGATGGTCAATTATTGATGCGGCCCGGGAAAGCAGGCACATTCCTCGTAGGTTTGTTTTTGGCACTTTTTGCCTCTATTTACCTTAACAAGGTTTTGGAGTTTTTCAATTTTGAAGGGTTGACCCATATCTCTTTGGGAATTGGCGCTTTGTTTTTAGTAAGGACCATTGGGGATTTTAGATACGTTGGTTTTTTCAAGACAGTGAAGAACACCAATTTTGCGGGAATGGATTCAAAGTTCTATTCCCCATTGACCTTGGTCATTGCTGCGCTTATCTTCGTTTTGGAGTTTTGGGGTTGAATACTTTTTTGGCACAATTTTCGTTAGTTTTGTATTGGTTAAGAGACCAATACCTCAAAACATAGGCACTATGCGCACAATTTTTACCCAAATCAGTTTAATGTTTCTTCTATTGACAGGGTTTCAGGCCCAAGCACAGGATATCAATTGGGTATCTTGGGAAGAAGCTGTACAATTGTCACAAACCGATGCCAAGCCCAAAAAAATATTCATCGATGTGTACACTGATTGGTGTGGATGGTGTAAAAAAATGGACAAGGACACCTTTCAAAATCCTGAGGTTTCCGCTTACATGCAGGACAATTTTTACATGGTAAAGTTGGACGCCGAAGGGAAAGACCCCATTGAATTTCAAGGTAAGACCTTCAAATTTGTCCCTTCTGGAAGAAGAGGTTACCATGAATTTGCCGCAGCCTTACTGCAAGGAAAAATGAGTTATCCCACGGTGGTCTTTTTGGATGAGGATTTAAAAATGTTATCTCCGGTACCCGGATACCAAAAGGTAGAGCCCTTTCTACAAATTGCCCGTTACTTTGGGGACAATATCTACAAAGATCAGGATTGGCAGACCTACGCTGGAAAATAAATCCGTTTAATTTTACTATCTACTATAATTTGGACTTTCCTTAGTGATGGTTACATCATGCGGATGGCTTTCATGGATACCACTGGAAGTGATTTTCACAAATCGCCCAGTTTCTTTAAGGGTTTCTATATCCTTGGCACCACAATAGCCCATTCCGGCACGCAGACCACCAATAAATTGATGCATGCTCTCGTATAGATCACCTTTGTAGGGTACACGTCCCACAATGCCTTCAGGAACCAATTTCTTGATATCGTCTTCCACATCTTGGAAGTAGCGGTCCTTACTGCCCTGTTTCATGGCCTCAACAGAACCCATTCCACGGTACGATTTGAATTTTCGACCTTCATAAATAATGGTCTCTCCAGGAGATTCCTTGGTACCTGCCAACAAAGAACCCAGCATCACCGTATCGGCCCCAGCAGCAATAGCTTTGGGAATATCCCCAGTATATCGGATACCACCATCGGCAATCACAGGAACCCCAGTACCTTTTATGGCAGCAGCCACTTCCAGTACAGCGGAGAATTGCGGGAAGCCAACTCCGGCAACCACACGGGTGGTACATATAGACCCTGGTCCTATACCCACTTTTACGGCATCGGCTCCGGCTTCGACCAAATACTTGGCTGCTTCGGCAGTAGCGATATTACCCACGACCACATCAAGCTCTGGGTATGTTTTTTTGACTTCCTTTAGGATACCGACCACACCTTTGGTGTGACCGTGTGCTGTGTCGATAATAATTGCATCCACACCAGCATTTACAAGGGCCCCTGCCCTTTCCACAGCATCGGCCGTTACCCCAACCGCAGCAGCAACACGCAAGCGACCGTATTGGTCTTTATTGGCAATGGGTTTCTGGGTTAGTTTGGTGATGTCCCGAAAGGTGATAAGTCCAACCAATTCATCCTTGTCATTCACCACCGGTAATTTTTCAATTTTGTTTTCTTGAAGAATTACCTCGGCCTGTTGCAATGAAGTACCCTCACCAACAGTGACCAAATTTTCCGAAGTCATGACCTCCGCAATGGGGCGATCATTATTTTTTTCGAACCGCAAATCCCTATTGGTCACGATTCCTATCAATCTTTTATTATCATCCACAATTGGAATTCCCCCAATGCTATGCTCCTTCATATTGGCTTTGGCATCCCTAACCGTAGAATCCAAAGGAAGAGTAACAGGATCCATGATCATACCACTTTCGGCTCTTTTAACCTTACGGACTTTAAGGGCTTGCTGCTCGATGGTCATGTTCTTATGAAGCACACCAATGCCTCCTTCGCGAGCCATAGCTATGGCCATACGGGATTCAGTGACCGTATCCATAGCAGCAGATACAATAGGAACATTAATGGTAATGTTTCTTGTAAATTTCGATTGAATATTGACTTCCCGAGGAAGTACTTCGGAATATGCTGGCACAAGCAGGACATCATCATAGGTCAATCCTTCGCCAACAATTTTGTTTAGGTGGGCTTCCATTGCAATTACGAATTAATTGCGTGCAAATGTACCACTATTTTAGTTCATATCTATCTATTTTGGCATTTGGTTAATGGTATATAAAATTTATTTTTATTTAGACTTATTATAAATAATTAATATATTTATCCCATAATCCAATTTGATATGTGTGAATCCCTCATCATTTTAGACCAATCCAAGAATGGTATATTGACCTTTTGCAATAGAAGCAAGCTATTTCAGTTGATTTTCAACAACCTGTGTTTTGAATTATACGAATGGGAATTGGATGCTTTTAAAGAGTATATCCACCAGTTGGATGCATCGTATTGGGAAAAACAGCTGAAACATTGGTCGCAACAGCGTAAAATCCCCATTTCGGTTGGGAAGAAACATTTCATTGTTTTGGTGAACAAGGAAGAGCTTATCGAAATAAAGCAGCTACTGCGTTACGAAAAGCTCCAACCAGAACTTATCGGCTACCATGATATTGATTATACGTTTATTGAAAACTGATTTCGAAAGGACTTTCCCCCCACATCCAATACTCGTTACTTTCGCGATGGCCTAGCACACTGCCACAAAACCAATGCGGCGGAGCAAGTATACGTAAGGGTCATTAATATGCCTGAAAAAATAACTACATATTTAAACCAAGATATGCCTTTCCACATCAGGTAAATGCCCCCGAAGGTCAATACCACCGATAAAAAAGGCTCTATCGTCAAAAAGAGCTTCCATTTTTTTGGTAAACGAGTCAACCATACCAATCCTCCCAACAAAAAAAAGATCATGGACATGGACAGAATATGCGTGTGCACAATGGTGAGCATCTCACGGTCGCCCTTCTTGAACTTCATCACCGTGGCTTCTTCATCTTCCTCGTTGCCCAAATAATTTTCCTCGATACCTGCAGGTGTTGTAGAATCGGTTTCTTTGATAAAGAGCAATCCCGTGAAAAATCCAATGGATAGTATAATAACAAAGGTGCTTATGAACAAGCGAATCTCTTTGGGGAATGTAGACAACACACCGTTATATACCATTATAGCTGTCCTTTATCCTGAAGTATTCCTATCGTCTGAAGCAGATTGTCCATGGATTTGGTCATGGAATTCACCGATATGGTGGCACCGGAGATGGCATCTATATTGGTCTCACTGTTTACACGATCACCGCCTGTTTTTCCCAAAAACTGCTTCAACCATCTTTTGCTCCCAATTTCACCACCGTATTCCTCCCGGTAGACCAATACTTTTGTATTGATGATTTTTACGCTGCCATCAAACAACACCAAATAATCAAACTTTGCAGTTTTGCTCGGAGCCTGGTCAAAAAATGCATATCCCAAAGTTGAATCTCCAGCAGTGATTCGATACAAATTCTCCCCTGATATCTTAGTAGGCAGTTTGGTGTTCAAGTCATTCGTAATCGTAATGGGCTGCATGGTAAAATCAACTACCTCGAAGGTCTTTTCCACTTCTTTCAGCACTCTCTTGTTGACCTCCTTTGGAGCGGCGAATGCAAGTAGCATTAAAATAAAGGGGATAGCTAAATATGGTTTTGCCGATTTCATCCCACAAATATATTAATTTAGACTCATTACGAATAAAAATAGGGTGGAATATTACATCCACCCTACTTCAATCTTCTTAGAACCAAACTCCTATTCCAAAGTTCAAACGGTCCTGCACATCTGAGTCATCTGCAGCATTACTCCTGAACTGATAGTCTCCCTTGACCACCACGCCTGGTGCAATGTGATAGGTTAATCCCGTAGTAACATCGGTACGGTCATAGGCCTCATTTTTTACCAAACCACCCTCGGTATCCGCATGGGTGTTATACATTTCGTAACGAGCAAAAGCAAAAAGCTTTTGTCTATTTCCCGCTGGAAGGACATTATAGGCTCCTTCCAAATACCAACCTTGCAATGCACTTCCCAAATTACTTCCGGTTAGATCATTATAGGCATCGGTATCTGATAGCGAGGCATGTATAAATTGTCCTCTGGCCGTAAAGTTTTGGTAGGCATATCGGGCATCCAGTCCGAACATGGCGATACCAATATCCGCACCATCAAATTCCTCTACGTCGTCATCAGCTTGGGTACGTCCAAAATAGGTTGAAAAACCCAATCGTAATCCGGGAATGCCATAGTAATCCAGCTTGGTGGATAGGTTAGGGCTATCAATGGTGGATTGGATTCCTTTTTGTCTTCCACCACGAAGGCCGCTGGAACCACTTAATTTCCCAGCTACACCACCTTCGCCATCGGCTTCAGCAGATTTGAATCCATTAAAAAGGTAGGCTTGATATCCCAAGGAAATGGAGTTGAACCTTCCGGTTACCCCTACCCCAAGCTCACGCCAAGTGGTGGGAACAATGGAATTGTCCAAACCTGGGCGCTCTGTTCCATTAAACGTGGTTGGTTCGTGGAATTCGTTTATGATTCCCATGGGAACCAACATCAATCCACCACGGATATTAAGGTTGGGAGCCGCATTGTAGTTCACAAAAGCCTGCTCCACAAAGACCTCTTCAACGTGCTCAAATTCCACCTCTGTAACAAACTGGGTACGGTCGTCAAATCGGTATCCAAAAAGTAGAACCAGACGTTGTACATCCAATTCACCGTTATCTCCTTCAGGCTGATTGTACAGCATCTCGCCATAGGCACCCACGGTTACTGCAGAAGCATAATTTCCTGATAGTAAACGCTGTGCAGCGTTGATTTGTTTCTGGGGATCAAGTTGGATTGAGTCGGTTTGTGTCTGTGCAAACGTAAATGATGCACATAACAAAGCAAATAGAATAGTTGTTTGTTTCATGTTTTTTAATAATTGCGCGGCAAATATATTCCTACCTCTTAAAGCAACCAAATTTATTTGGACTTAGTTTAAATAAATTTTAAGGCTTAGTACACGACAAGCATCAAAAAAAATCAATGATACGCGGAGAAAAGTTCGGTGGCCTTGTTGTAAGCAGCCTCAAAAACCATCCAGTTTACACCTGAATCGGCTTTTTCGGCTGTAAAATAGGATAGCATTTTTTCCGTGGGCATGTTCCCGGTAAGCTCATCCTTGGCCATGGGACATCCTCCAAAGCCCTGAACAGCACCATCAAAGCGTCTGCAACCTGCTTTGTAGGCCGCATCCACTTTTTCATGCCATTTGGTCGGGGTGGTGTGCAAATGTGCGCCAAATTCAATATCCGGATATTTGGGGATGAGATTGGAAAACAAATACGAAATGGTCTTTGGGGTGGAACTCCCAATGGTATCGGAAAGGGACAAAATTTTGGTACCCATATCGGCCAATTTTTCAGTCCACTCCCCTACCACGTCCACATCCCAAGGGTCGCCATAAGGATTTCCAAATCCCATGGAAATATAGGTTACCACTTCCTTGCCATGGGCATTTGCCAATTCCAGTATACCCTTTAGGGTATCCACAGATTGCGCTATGGTCTTATGGGTGTTCCGCATTTGGAAGTTTTCGGAAATTGAAAATGGGTAACCCAAGTAAGTAATTTCAGGGTGTTTGCAGGCATCCTCCGCACCTCGGATATTGGCTACAATAGCTAAGAGCTTACTCTTCGTTTTAGAAAGATCTAATCCTGCCAAAACCTCTGCTGTATCCTGCATCTGCGGAATGGCCTTGGGCGAGACAAAACTGCCAAAATCCAACGTGTTAAAACCACATCCCAAAAGCGACTGGATATACCTTACTTTTTCCTCGGTGGGAATAAAGGTCTTTATGCCTTGCATGGCATCACGCGGACATTCTATGAGCTTTACTTTTGACATTGGTTGCCTGTAAAATTAGCACTATTTATCCGATAGCAATAGATAAATAGCGATTCCCACAAAAACAATGATCTGGACCCATTTGAGATAACTTCCTACTTTGGGATGGCGCATTAAATAGGTTGAAATGCTTCCGGCCAAAAACGCGATCATCCCAAAAATGGCGAAAGCCACCAACATAAATAGCAGGCCAAGCACATAGAATTGGAGTACCGAACTCAACGTTTCGCTAAAGAGAAAGCCCGGAAAAAATGCCAGAAAGAAAATAGTGACCTTGGGATTGAGGACATTCATGGCAAAACCGGTCTTAAACAGTTTAAAAGAGCTTTGTGAAGGCCCTTTTTCTTGTTCAACGTGAATGGCATCGCTGCCTCTATAAACTTTAATTGCCAAATAGATAAGATATGCAGCGCCAAAAAGTTTTATTCCAAAAAAGAGGGCATCACTGCGCTTAATGATTTCGGACACTCCAAAAGCAAGCAAAGTGGTATGCACCAAGCACCCACTGACCAATCCTAAAACCGTAGCCAAGCCTGCCTTGACACCATTGGAAATACTTTGGGTAAGCACAAAAATATTGTCTGGTCCAGGAGAAATGGCCAAGGCCGCAGAAGAAACCAAAAACCCAATAAGAATGGGATAATTAATGGTTTCGGTGCTTACCAGGAACAACTGATGCATCTTGTTCTACGATGTGCGGTCCAAAATGGCCTTGTTGATTTTTTTGATCAAACCCGGACCTTCATAAATAAATCCGGTGTACAACTGCACCAAATCGGCACCAGCATCCAATTTTTCAAGGGCATCTTCAGGAGAATGGATTCCCCCCACCCCAATGATTGGGAATGCCTTGTTGCTCTTTTCGGACAAAAACCGAATGACCTCTGTGCTCCTTTTGGCCAAAGGCTTGCCACTAAGCCCTCCTTGCTCCTCTGAAACAATCAGGTCAGATTTAAGGCCTTCTCTGGAAATGGTAGTATTTGTGGCAATGACCCCATCAATTTCCGTGGCTTTTACAATAGCTATAATGTCCAAAAGTTGGTCATTGCTTAGATCTGGCGCAATTTTTAAAAGGATGGGCTTTTCTTTTTTGTTCGCTTTTTTAGCCTGCTTGGCATTCTGCCTCTTTAGTTTTTTTAGCAGTTGGGTCAACGGTTCTTTATCCTGAAGCTCCCGTAATCCTGGTGTGTTCGGTGAACTTACATTGACCACAAAATAATCTACATGCTCAAAAAGAGCTTCAAAACAGATTAGATAATCTTTAACGGCTTGGTCGTTGGGAGTTACCTTGTTCTTACCAATGTTACCACCCACAATGACCCGATGCTTTTTCTTCAACAGTTCCACCGCTTCAAAAACCCCATGGTTGTTGAATCCCATTCGGTTTATAATGGCACTGTCCTTTCGTAGTCTAAAAAGCCGCTTCTTAGGGTTTCCGGGTTGCGGTTTGGGGGTCAAGGTCCCTATTTCAACAAAACCAAAACCAAAATCCGAAAATTCGTTGAAGAGTTGTGCATTCTTATCAAATCCAGCGGCCAGACCCACAGGATTTTTGAATTTCACCCCAAAAACCTCTCGTTCCAACCTTGGGTCCTTTAGTTCAAAAATCTTTCTGAAAAGAGGCCCAAGTCCCATTCTGGAAAACCATTTAATAGCCCAAAATGAAAAGTGGTGCACGCTTTCTGGATCAAACAAAAATAAGATTGGGCGAATGAGGGTTTTATACATTCAAAAGATTTTCAACAAAAATAAAAACTCTTAAAACAGAACACACCAAATCGTTCATTTTTCGTCAACTGACCTGTTTATATAGATAGGGCGCAAGGTAAGTTGGTCGCAGAGTTTCACGTAAAAGTTATACTGTTTTGGATTAAAAATTGACAGTAATCTTTTGTCCATCATGCGGACATTTTGTTTCATACTGTCCATAATGGTCTTATACTCTTTGGAAATAGTCATCAAGACTTCGGGAGAACTTTCTTCATGCTGTTTTAAAAGAAACTCAGCCTGATTACCCAGGATTTCATTCCTGACCTTTAATTCGGCGCTCCAATTCCTAAGACTTTGTCTCTGCTCATCGTTTAGCTGAAACACCTCCGCAATGGTTTCATAATCTGTACCTCCCACGCCCAAGGCACATTCCTGTTGCGCCTTTACGCCAAAGACGGATGAAAGAAAAACAATTACTAAAATTCTGTGCAAGTTTGGTCAATTTTGAAAAGCATGGGAAAGATAAGTTTTAAAACACTCTTTTCTTAAAATTACCATTGAATAACCATTATTTTTGATAAAAAGCACAACATGGAAAAACTATTGTCCCGTTTTTTGGATTATGTAACCACCGATACTCAGAGTGACCCCTACTCCAAAACTACCCCTAGTACGGAAAAACAATGGGATTTGGCAAAAAAATTGGTTCTGGAGCTACATCAAATTGGTCTTCAGGAAGTTTCCATTGATGAGAATGCCTACATCATGGCAACCTTACCCAGTAATCTGGACAAAAAAGTGCCCACCATCGGTTTTATTTCGCATATGGACACCTCTCCTGATTTTTCGGGAAGGAATGTAAAACCACAGATTATAAAAGATTATGATGGAACGGACATTGTCCTAAATAAGACGAAGAACATTGTGCTTTCCCCAAGTTATTTTGAGGATTTATTGCAGTACCAAGGTCAAACTTTGATCACCACGGACGGCAATACCTTGCTTGGAGCTGATGATAAGGCAGGTATTGCCGAGATTATTACGGCCATGGAGTATTTGGTACAACATCCCGAAATAAAACATGGAAAAATACGGATTGCCTTCACCCCAGATGAAGAAATTGGAAGGGGCGCCCACAAGTTCGATGTAAAAAAGTTTGGTGCCGATTGGGCCTATACCATGGACGGTAGTCAAGTGGGCGAACTGGAATATGAAAACTTTAATGCGGCCAGTGCCAAAATCATGGTTAAAGGAAAAAGCGTCCACCCCGGCTATGCCAAGAACAAAATGGTAAACGCCATTTCCATAGCCAATGAATTTTTAAGTTTGCTCCCTCTGAGGGAAGTCCCGGAACATACCACAGGAATGGAAGGCTTTTTCCATGTGCACAAGCTTAAGGGGGAAATTGAAAAGGCCCAAATAGACTTGATCATCCGTGATCATGATGCCGAACATTTTCAAGCCAGGAAGGAGCTTCTTGTCAATATCACCGAAAAACTCAATAAAAAACATGGAGATTGCATCGCTGTGGAGATTGAAGACCAATACCGCAACATGCGTGAAAAGGTGGAGCCGGTGTTCCACATTGTGGAGATTGCACAGGAGGCCATGGAATCCTTGGGCATTGAACCCATCATTAAACCCATTAGGGGCGGAACGGACGGGTCACAATTGAGTTTCATGGGACTACCCTGCCCCAACATCTTTGCCGGAGGACACAATTTTCATGGGAAATATGAATATGTCCCTTTGGAAAGTATGGAAAAAGCTGTTCAGGTTATTGTAAAGATTTGCGAACTTACAGCCAGTCAAATTAAATGATTATGGGAAAATCAGAAAAAATAGCGGCGTATTATAGCAAAGACCACCCATTTAAAGAAGGCATAGCCCAACTCAGAAAACTGGCCCTGCAAACCGAAAGTGAGGAGGACTTTAAATGGAGTTTTCCGGTGTATACGGTCAATGGCAAAAATGTGTTTGGCATCTGCAAGTTCAAAAATCATTTTGGGGTCTGGTTCTTTAATGGGGTGTTCTTGAAAGATCCCAAAAAAATGTTGGAAAATGCCCAAGAAGGAAAAACCAAGGGTATGCGGCATTGGAAGTTCCATACGCTAGATGGAATTGATAAAAAAAGTGTGCTCGCCTATATGCAGGAAGCCATTGAAAATCAAAAAAAGGGTTTGGAGATTACTGTGGAAAAGACATCAAAAGTGACCATTCCGTCATTGCTTCAGGAAAAATTAAAGGAAAATAAGGAGTTGCGAACCGCATTCGAAAATTTTACTCCCTATAAACAAAAAGAATTTTGCGAATATATCTCTGAAGCCAAACAAGAGCAGACCAAACAAAGACGGTTGGAAAAAATACTGCCCTTGATTGAAAGGGGCATTGGGTTAAATGACGCCTATAGATAAATATTACACTACTATGGAAGTCGTAATTTATTGCTTGAATTTTCGCACTCATTTAAACCTATATTATGAATTATTAAAATGAGAGTGGATATTATAGGAGGAGGGATAGGAGGTTTAACTATGGCCATAGCCCTTCAAAGAAAAGGAATAAGAGCTCAGGTATATGAACAAGCTGATGAGTTAAAACCAGTTGGGGCTGGTATAATACTTGCAAACAATGCTATGCAAGTTTTTCAGAGACTAGGCTTGGACTCTAAAATTGTTCAAAACGGGAATCGAATATCTTGCATGAATATCACCTCGCCTAATTTGACGAAACTTTCAAGTATAGATTTAAAATACTTTGAGACCAAGTATGATTGTCAAAATATTGCCATTCACCGAGCAGCACTTCAAAAAATATTGGCAACGGAATTAGAGTCCAATAGTTTGAAACTGGGCTACAAACTTTCAAAAATGGAAGTGGTGGGCAACTCCAATCTTTTAAGGTTTGAAAACGGTAAAAAAATCAACTCTAAAATTACATTGGGAGCTGACGGGCTTAACTCTACGGTTCGAGGTTTTTTGTTTCCAACCACAAGAATAAGAAACGCTTTTCAAGTTTGCTGGCGTGGAACTGTTAATCATGCTTTACCCAAAAAATTCAAAAACGAACTCAATGAAGCTTGGGGAAAAGGCAACAGGTTGGGATTTGTGCAAATTGGGTCAAATGAAGTTTATTGGTATGCTTCAAAAACCTTTAAAAAAAGTGCCAGCGAGCATTCAGTGGATAAGCTACCTGATTTTTTTTCAGGATATGACCATATTATACAGTCCATAATCTCAAAAACTCCAATAGAGAAAATTCATACAGCAACCATTGCCGACCTAGCACCCATAAAAAAATGGTACAAAAACAATACTTGTCTGATAGGAGATGCAGCCCATGCCACAACCCCAAATATGGGTCAAGGAGCATGTCAAGCAATAGAGGATGCATATATCCTTGCAGAGTGTTTGAGTAAATTTAATGGTAATGAGGCATTTTCAACATTTCAGAAATTAAGAATGCTAAAAGTAAACAGTATTATAAACACAAGTTGGCGAATAGGAAAGATTGCGCATTGGAAAAACCCAATAGCAACTGGATTAAGAGATCAGCTCATAAAAATCACTCCTAACAGAATCAACAAGAAGCAATCCCAACAAATATTCAAACTTGAAACTATTTAACGCAGTCAAATTTGTTATATCCCTCTTTTGCGACAGCCTATTGTGATACCAAAAAAACATGGCTTCGAACAAGTCAAAAACTGTATTTCTCAATTTATCATCACTTCTATAAAATCCTCTAGCCCATGCAAATGATCCACATGATCGGGGGCTGTATTGCCCACAAACGCCTTGACCTCAAAATTGCCTTTTTGGGTTTCAGACACTTGTTGCATGCCCATGGGACCCCATTCCAGAATCGGGTTTCGTTTTAACCCCAATTCCGTGATCAACCAATCGGCGGTTTCGGTGGTACTGGCATAGGTTCCCGGAAAAATCTCGGAATGGGTTATGAGCATCTTCTTCTCTCCGTTGACTGCTTTTTGGGCAAATGCCAAGAAACCTTTCATTTTTTCCGCATTCAATTGTCCGCCTTGTGCTAAAGGGGTGGCATCGGGAAGATAATCGGTATGGAGTCCATCCAAAAGCACAATACCATATATCCTATCTTCATGTGCTTTCAACAACTCACGAACGGCACCATATCCGGCACTAAAGGAGCTAAAATATACTTTTCCGATCTGGTCTACACCTAATTCATCCTGTATGGTTTTCAACAGACGGGGATAGACCTCCACATCGACAAAAGGCGCTGCATAGACCGAAGAACCCGAACCTTGTTGCACCACGGCCAAAACCATAGGCCTTTTTAAATTGTGAACGGCCTGCATGGCCACAAAGGGTGTTCCATGAAAATGGATGAGCAAATCCAACTCTCTAATGCCCTCCGCAGCAGGAGGCAAGTATACTGTAACCGGTTTAGACAATATATTCTCCAATAAAATCTTAGTACCCGGAGGCTCTTCATTCTTCAGTCGGGCGTGTTCCCGGATATGATCCTGCATGGGAGAAGGTACTTGTCTTACCTGCGATGCAATTTCTTTTTTTGGAATTGAGCATCCTAACATCAACACCAATGCAAAGCATAAACACATGGCCTGTGAACGGCTATCGAGGAAAACATTCATAATGTTTGACGGAACTTATTTGGTTGGCATTTTCCAGCCATTATGGTATTCATTGACCAATAGTAAATCGGCCTCTTTATGATTGAATTGTTTTCTTTGGGCATCCCAGAACAAGCGCTCTCCCGTTTTATAGGCTACGTTGCCCATATGGCTAACAACCGCGGCATCGTAACCTACCTTAATAGGAGCATTAAGAATAGTCTTGTCCCTTTTCTTAATGGCTTCCAAGAAATTTACTGTATGTAAATCCAAGCCATTCGCATCTACGGTCTGTAGGGGCACCGGCTCTATTTTAGGTCCCAAATCCTCACTCCAGTTAGGTCGATTTTTCTCAGGGATGACTTCCCATCCTCCGCGATCCAACACCAAGGTGCCATTGTTGCCAATAAAGGCTACACCATGGTTTCTGCCGTAGTTACCACCATCTATACCGTTGGCATGTTCCCACAAAAGTGAAAAGCCATCGAACTCATACACCGTTTGCAATGTATCCGGAGTCTCAGCGGCATCATCAGGGTAGGCGAACTTCCCTCCCATGGCCATCACGGACTTTGGCGTGGCTGCCTTCATACCATACAGGGCATAATCAATTAAATGCACACCCCAATCGGTCATTAAACCTCCTGCATAGTCCCAAAACCATCTAAAATCAAAATGGAAGCGATTTTTATTAAAAGGACGGTCTTGTGCAGGGCCCAACCACATCTTATAGTCCACCCCTGCCGGAACGGTACTGTTGGCCACTTTGGGAATGGATTTCATCCAACCTTGGTAGGCCCAGGTCTTTACCAAACGTATCTGACCCAATTTCCCCGAATGCACATAGTTTATAGCATCCACAAAGTGGGGTTGGCTTCTCTGCCACTGTCCTATCTGCACCATTCGGTCGCTGGTATCAACAGCAGACAACATGGCTTCGCACTCAGCTATGGAATTGGCAATGGGCTTTTCGCAATAGACATCTTTTCCGGCATCCACTGCATCAACCAATTGAAGACAATGCCAATGATCAGGAGTTCCAATAATGACAATATGGATGTCTTTATCTTCCAACATCTTGCGATAATCCGAATACCATTTTGGTTTTTTGATGTTGGCCTTTTCCAAATTTGCGGTCTTGGCACGAAGCACATTCTCATCCACATCGCATAGTGCCACTACTTCAACCTCACTATTCTTTAAAATTGAGGTAAGGTTGGCAAATCCCATACCATTGCAACCTATAAGTCCCACATGAATTTTATCATTGGGGCTGATGGTCTTTCGGATAGTGGCCAAAATCTCTGTGGGAAAAAACAAGGAAGTTCCCAAACCAACCGTATATAACGACCCTTGTCTTATGAATTGTCTTCTTGTACCCATTTTTCAAATTTTGAATAAGATACAAAAAAACGTCCCCCACAAACTGAATTGTGAGGGACGTTTTACTTTTAATTTCTTGAGAAACTATTTTTTATCCGGAGTAGTGTTCAATTTTCTACTCATTTCCATGGAAATGGCGGAACGATCAAACTTTAGACGGCCTGCCATGGTTTCAATGACACAGGAGAAATCCTTGTCGTTCAATTCCACGATTTTGCCGTGAAGCCCACTTTTTGTGATGATGCGGTCTCCTTTTTTCAACTCCGAAGTAAATTTCTTCTCATCCTTCTGACGTTTGACCTGCGGACGAATCATGAAGAAATACGCCACGGCAAAAATCAATATCAGAGGTAAAAACTGTCCTAAACTTTCCATTAAGGTAATTTATCTATTTAACAGGACCGGCAGGAGCCGCTTCCTTAGGATTAACAAAGGCTTTGATCCTTAAGGTTTCAGTGCCTTTTTCTGTGTTGGCTGTAACGGTAATGTTCTTGGTCACCTGATTTTGTCCTGAACCGTTGAATTTTACTACCAATTCGCCTGAATCCCCAGGAGCAATCGGGCTGTTCTTTGGATATTCCGGCACAGTACAACCACAGCTACTTCTTGCATCGGTGATGATCAAGGGGGCATTTCCGGTATTGGTAAACTTGAAAGTAGTCTCTTGTGGAGTTCCTTGGGTTATGGCACCAAAATCGTGCTCAGCCTTTTCAAAGCTCATTACGGGAAGCTGTTTTTGAGCTTCGTCCCTTGAAGTTGCATTTTCCACATTGTCGGCAACTATTTTGTTGGATGCCTTGTCTTTGCAGGAAACACTGATCATGGCAACAACCATGATCAAACTAAAAACTGTTGTTATTCTTTTCATGATAAAAATTTGTTTTTCCAAAAATACTCAAATATTGTTTATTGTAATCCTCTACCTATTTTTTGTAGTCTTCCGTCAGATTTATACTCTTTGGCCAACTTGTCCAAAACCCCATTTATGAAAATACTGCTCTTTGGTGTGGAATACTCCTTGGCGATCTCCAAATACTCGTTTAAGGTTACTTTCTCCGGAATGGAAGGAAAGTTGAGCAACTCACAGATGGCCATTTTTAAGATGATCAGATCTATTTCGGCTATACGGTCATTGTCCCAATTGGGAGTTTTCCCCTCAATTTCCTTTTCCCATTTGGCATCATTGAGCAAAGTCTTGGTCAAAAGGTCATTTGCAAAAATCATATCCTGTTGGTCTTTGAGCAAGGAGGGTAGAAAAAAACGATTCCCTGAAGCTTCGGTTGCTTTTCGAAGTCGTTTGGACAAAAAAGTGTTCACAATGGGGAAATCATCGACCCAAGTGAGTTTATCATCCTCAAAATATTCATAAATCTTCTCATTCGGGGCAATTATTTCCTTAAAAAGCTGTGCCACCACTTCCCTATCGTCTTCATATCCATCCTTTCCATTGGTCATGTATTCTTTGTATATCTCACTGGAAACGACCTCTTTGTACAGAATCTTTACATACTCATCGTTCAAGTACCAGTTGTTCAATTTTCTTTTGGAAAGTTCGTCTTTCAGGAGTTCATTTTCAGCAATTTGAAGCAATAACCTGTTCTTCACAAACTTTTCCCGATCGGGATACTTATCTTCCTCAGTGGCAAGGTACTTTTTGGAAGCATGACTGGCATGTTTGGCCGCCAAACGCTGTAATTCGGCCAAAAGGCTTAGAATCAGCAAATAGAGCACGTACATATTTTCAATACTAACTCTTAGGAATTTTTCCTGTTTCTGCAAGGAGTCGTCCTTGGATTGGACCAGTGCGTAGATGCACTGCATCACTTTTACTCTGATATGCCTTCTGGTAAGCATTTTTAAAGAACTTTTAAAGTCATTGATTGGCTTTCACAGCGCAAAAATAGTCTTATATTTCAATGTGGCCTACCAAAGTTGTTTTCTTATCAGTTTTATAACATTTATTTTCGGGCCAATGGTATATCTTTGTTCGATTGTCAATCATCAGACGTTCTAAAAACCACCTTCCCTCTTATGAAGGAACTGAAACACCTTAATAAATACTTCAAAAAATATTGGTTTAAGTTATTGATGGGGGTGTTGATCACCATCATTGCTAGATTGTTCTCTTTGGTCTTACCCCATTACGTGAACAATTCCATCCAAATTGTTGAAAAGTACACTGGAAATACCATTACACTTTCCGAAGCAAAGCAATCTTTGTTCCATTACATATTGATTGTAGTTGGAGCGGCTTTACTTTCCGCTCTGTTCACTTTTTTGATGCGGCAGACCATCATTAATGTATCCCGGTATATTGAATATGACCTAAAGAACGAGGTGTTTGATCACTATCAAATCCTGAACCTTGATTTTTACAAAAAGAATCGTGTCGGGGACCTCATGAACCGTATCAGCGAGGATATCAACCAAGTGCGCATGTACGGCGGACCTGCCATTATGTATGGCATCCAGACCTTCACGCTTTTTGCCTGTTTGATCCCATTAATGTTCATAAAAGCGCCAACCTTGGCTGCTTATACTTTGTTGCCTTTACCTGTTTTATCGGTTTTGATTTATCAGATCAGTAAAATCATCCATAAAAGAAGTACCAAGGTCCAAGAATTCCTGTCAACCCTGTCCACCTTTACCCAAGAATCCTTTTCAGGGGTTTCCGTGATCAAAGCTTATAGCATAGAACCACGGATCAACCAAGAACTTAGGGATTTGGCCACAGAAGGAAAGGACACTAGCATGGCCTTGGCCAAAGTAAACGCTTGGTTTTTCCCCTTGATGGTGCTGCTCATTGGTATTAGCAACACCATTGTTATCTACGTGGGTGGCATGCAATATATAAATGGGCAAATAGAATCTTTTGGAATTATTGCTGAGTTTATCCTATATGTAAACATGCTAACATGGCCTGTCGCCATTGTGGGATGGCTCACTTCCATCATCCAAAGAGCTGAAGCCTCACAAAAACGGATCAATGAATTTTTAACCATACAACCCACCATTAAAAATGAGGTTGTAGCGTCTACACCTATCAAAGGGGATATTGAGTTCAGGAATGTGTCCTTCACCTATGATGACACCAACATTACTGCCTTGGACAATGTATCCTTTACAATAAAAGCTGGGGAAACCGTTGCTTTTTTAGGAAAAACGGGATCTGGAAAATCCACTATCCTGGATTTGGTGGCCCGCTTGTACGACACCTCTTCGGGCGAGGTTTTGGTAGATGGTATTCCCGTTCAAAAGCTGAACCTGAACAGTCTAAGGAGTTCTATTGGTGCCGTACCGCAGGATGCTTTCCTCTTTTCGGACACCATAGAGAACAACATCCGCTTTGGTGATGAAAATGCTTCATTTGATGAGATTGTAGCTGTGGCGAAGAAAGCCGTTGTGCATGAAAACATTGAGGGTTTTGCCAAGAAATACAATACTATACTAGGTGAGCGGGGTATAACCCTTAGTGGTGGACAGAAGCAACGGGTCTCCATAGCGCGGGCGTTGCTCAAAGACCCCCAAATTTATCTTTTTGATGACTGCTTGTCCGCCGTGGATACCGAAACTGAGGAAGAAATCCTGAACAATCTCAAACGGGCATCCCAAAACAAGACCACCCTGATAGTAAGTCATAGGGTATCATCTGCCAAGAATGCCGATAAGATTATTGTGTTGGAAAATGGCAAGATTATTCAAGAAGGCACCCATGATCAATTGAACAATGTTGATGGTTATTATAAAGAACTCTATATCAACCAGCTTTCAGGGAAAGAATAATAAAAAAGTTGCTGAATTAGCTTTTTTTTTACATTTTTGGTAGAATTATACAACAAAGCAACTAATTACAACAACAGACCACATGGGCGAGAAAGATATCATGGATCAGGAAGAAATTTACTCCAAAGTCTTACGGGCCGGGAGAAGAACTTACTTTTTTGATGTAAGAAGCACAAAGGCCGGTGATTATTACTTAACCATTACGGAAAGTAAAAAATTTACCCATGATGATGGCTCCTTCCACTACAAAAAGCACAAAATCTATCTGTACAAAGAAGATTTTACCGCTTTCAAGGAAATTATGGAAGAAATGATGGATTACATCATTGACGAAAAGGGCCAAGAGGTAATTTCCGAACGTCATCAAAAGGATTTTAAAAAAGAAGAAAACGACATTAGTGAAAATGGAACTGCCCCAGGTAGTTTTACCGATGTTGATTTTGATGACATTTAATTGGGATATCATCCTAAAAAAACATTAAAACGACCTTCACAATGTAGGTCGTTTTTTTATTTTTAACCTATGACTAATTCAAGAAGAAACCAATGAAAAATTTCAACTTCCTTTTCCTTGCCATTTTTGCAAGTTTTACCCTTAATGCCCAAGAAGTTACTTTGGACTATTATTTGCCCGATGACATTTCTTATGATTGTACAATCCCAAAACCAGTGGATGTCATTGGCCATGAAGTTGGGGAATGGCACGTGACCCACGACAAATTGATGTTCTACATGCAGACCCTTGCCGCTTCCAGCGACAGAATCACCATTGAAAATCGGGGAACAACTTTTGAGGGAAGACCGTTACTCCTGCTCACGGTGACTTCACCAAAAAATCATCAAAATATAGAGACCATTCGGCAACAGCATGTGGCTCTTTCCGAAGGAAATGCCAATACAGACACCGCCAATATGCCCATTGTGGTCTACCAAGGGTTTTCCATTCACGGAAACGAACCCAGTGGTTCCAATGCGGGATTGGCTTACGCCTATTATCTTGCTGCTGCCCAAGGCCCAGAAATTGAATCTCTTTTAGACAATATGGTCATTCTCATGGATCCCAGTTTCAATCCTGATGGGCTACAACGTTTTGCCTATTGGGCCAACATCCACAAAAGCCAGAACTTAAATCCAGACAACAACGAAAGGGAATACCATGAAGTATGGCCCGGAGGACGTACAAATCATTATTGGTTTGATATGAACCGTGACTGGCTTCCCGTGCAATTGCCAGAGAGTAGAGCCCGAATTGAAACGTTTCACAAATGGTTGCCCAATATTTTGACCGACCACCATGAAATGGGCACTAACTCCACCTTTTTCTTTCAACCCGGGGAACCTACAAGGGTACATCCATTGACACCAAAAATAAATCAGGAACTTACCAAGGAAATTGGAAGCTACCATGCCAAGGCTTTGGACAAAATTGGGTCACTCTACTACTCCGAAGAGAATTATGATGATTATTATTACGGCAAGGGGTCTACCTTCCCCGATGTAAATGGAAGCATTGGCATTCTTTTTGAACAAGGCAGCTCAAGAGGTCATATCCAAGAGAGCGAAAATGGTATTTTAACCTTCCCATTTACCATAAGAAACCAATTTACTACTGCGCTATCTACCATTGAGGCCGCAAAGAATATGCGCACCAAAATTTTGGACTATCAGAAAGCGTTCTATGCAGACCTTCGCAATGAAGCCGCCCGTAGCAAAACAAAGGCCATTATTTTTGGTGACAGCAAGGACGCTTCAAAAACTTGGCATTTGGCCGAAATTCTTAAGAGACATAAGATCAAGTTTCACGAATTAGCCTCTGATGCCACCATTGGTGGGAAAACTTTCAAAAAAGGGCATAGCTATGTAGTTCCGATGAACCAAAAGAATCCAAGACTCATCAACGCCATGTTTGAAAAGCGAACCACTTTTACCGATAGTCTTTTTTATGACATCTCCGCTTGGACCTTTCCTTTGGCCTTCAATGTGGATTACGCAGAACTTAGTTCCCTGTCCAATGCAGGACCTGAGGTTATGGATTTTGAAAAACCTTCTGGCGGCGTTGACAAAAAGAGCAGCTACGCCTATGTGTTCGAGTGGCATGAATATTATACACCAAAGGTCTTGAACAAAATTTTGGAAAAAGGATTGAGGGCCAAAGCGGCCATGTCTCCCTTTACCTTGGAAGGAACACGCTATGACTATGGTTCTATCATGGTTCCCGTCCAAAATCAAAAACTGGATTCGGATGGGCTTTATACCTTTTTGAATAAAATTGCCCAAGAAAGTAGCATTAAAATTAATGGTGTTTCAACAGGCTATACCCAAGGCATAGATTTGGGAAGCAATGATTTTGAAGCCCTGAAAAAGCAGAAAGTTGCCTTGTTGATAGGAGATGGCACGCGTTCCTACGATGCCGGGGAAATCTGGCACTTGTTCGATACGCGCTACGACATGAAAATCACAAAAATAGACACCCGTTATTTCAACAGTGCGGATCTTGATTCGTACACTGCATTGATTCTTCCAGGAACTGGTTGGGGCGGCAGTAATCTATTGGATAAAAAAGGTGCCGAAAAGGTTAAGGAATGGGTAAAGAACGGGGGTACCGTGATTGGCTACCGAAACACGGCCAATTGGTTTAAAAGCAACGAATTCATAGATTTAGAGCTACGCAAGGATACTTTGGTCGCCAAAAACATTCCTTTTGATCAAAAACAGGATTTTCAAGGAGCCCAAGTTACAGGTGGCGCCATCTTTGAAGCCATATTGGATAGATCACATCCCATTAATTATGGTTACAAAAACGACAGATTGGCCCTATTCAGAAATACCAACATCTATTTGAACCCAGAAAAGAACAGCTATGACAACCCGATTCAGTACACCAATAATCCGTTGTTGAGTGGTTATATTTCGGAAGAAAATGCAGAACTCATCAAAAATAGTGTTCCATTCAAGGTAAAACGAATGGGTAAGGGAAGAGTGGTATTGTTTACAGACAACACCAACTTCAGGGCATTTTGGTATGGCACCAACAAGCTTTTGATGAACGCCATTTTCTTTGGACACATGATGTAAGGGATGTTGTAGTGCATCCACTAATGGAAAGAGTCATCCAAAAATGAACAATTATGGCTAGAACCCCAAGCAATATGTTGCCACTGGGCACCAAAGCTCCAGATTTCAAATTAAGGGACACTGTTTCTGATAAAATCCTTTCTTTATCAGATTTGAAAGGAGAAAAAGGAACCGTGGTCATGTTCATTTGCAATCATTGCCCCTTTGTGATTCATGTAAACCCAATGATATCCAAACTTGGCAAGCAATACCAAGCCCATGGTATTGGTTTTGTGGCGATTTCCAGCAACGATGTGGTTAATTATCCTCAGGATGCCCCGCATCTTATGAAAGAAAATGCCAGGGAAATGGAATACACGTTTCCTTATCTCTATGATGAAAGTCAGGAAGTGGCCAAAGCATACGACGCAGCCTGCACGCCTGACTTTTATCTTTTCAATTCTGGTTTGGAATTGGTGTACCGAGGACAATTGGACGATTCAAGACCGGGAAATGGCTTGCCACTCACCGGGTCCGACCTCCAAGATGCCATGGATGCCATTTTAACCGGGAAGCAAGTAAACATAGATCAGAAGCCTAGTATTGGCTGCAATATTAAATGGAAGTAGATGAAAATCAGTCCAAAAGAGGCCCTGGAAGAACTATCGACCAAAAATTCCCGCTTTTTGACCTTGTTTCAGCACGGCAGTCTGTCCGTTGAAATTTACAAACCAGAAAAAGTCGATCTACAACAACCCCATTCCAGGGACGAGGTGTATGTAGTAATTTCTGGAAGTGGTGAGTTTTTGAACAATGGAAAGAGAACCACTTTTTCGGTTGGGGATTTCTTGTTTGTGCCTGCAGGAGTGAAACATCGGTTTGAAAATTTTACTGATGATTTTGCCACATGGGTATTATTCTATGGTCCTGAAGGAGGAGAAAGCGACATATGAACAATCTTGTTGTTTTGGAGACCGTGGATGCTTCCACACTGGAAACGTATATCTCCGTTGGGAAAAAATCTTATCGGGAACACTACCTCCATCTGTGGGAAAATGAAGACCCTACTCCTTATATTTCCATTGGCTTTACCAACACTATTGTAAGTGCAGAGTTAATGGACCCCAACGTAACCAATTACCTTGTAAAAATGGGTCAGGATATTGTTGGCATCGTAAAATTGGTGAAGAACAAAGGGGTGGATGAATTTCCTGATGAGACATCACTCAAAGCAGAAAAAATCTATCTGCTCAAGGCATTTTCTGGAAAAGGATTGGGTAAAAAGGTGCTTCAGCTTATCGAAAAAGAAGCCATCGACCTAAAAAAGAAAGTGGTTTGGCTAGATACCATGCAAAAAGGAAAACCCTTGCAATTTTACCTTAAAAATGGCTTCAAAATAAAAAGAGAAAGTGAACTTACCATTATTGGGGCAAAACCTTCAGAAAAAGCCATGTACATTTTGACAAAACAACTTTGATTTACCAGCCTTGACGTTCCAAAAGATTTTTAATATGGGCAAAATGATGGCTGCCGTGCCATGCATAGCGTCCTATGTTTTCCTTTAGTGTTGTCTCCTCATTACCATCGGGGTGCGTAAACTTGCATTGTAAATCTTCCTCTGTAAGGCCTTTTAAAAGATGTACAAGCTTGGCATGTACCACTTTTAAGTGGTCCAAGGACATTTGTATGGGAGCGGTCTTGGAATCAAACAATTCTGCCCAAGCTTTCTCATCATAAGGCTTGATCAACGGATTGTCCTCGGTAAGTGCCCATTTAAATCGAATATAGCTATGATGGTGACTATCCGAAATATGGTGTATCAACTGCCTCACCGTCCAACCATCTGGGCGATAAGGAGTCTCCAATTGTTCCTCGGAAAGTGGATTGACCATATTTGCCAAGCGCTCGGGAAGATATTCCAAAATAGCAATCCATTCATCCAAATTTTGTTGCGTGATCGGTTCTGGAATCTGATAGTGCCCGATGGGATACCGAAGTTGTTCCAATTGTTCTTTTTCCATACATCAAAAATAATGAACTCTTGCATGCAAACACAAATCACACGACTACAAAGTATAAGTGCAGCATAGAATTTTAATACACTTTTAACGCGCTGAAAAACCAACAATTAATTTATCTACTAATTTTGTAGGATACTATTATTTTTAATCTAAAAACAAAATACAAATGGCCACACTACGATTGGGCGATACCGCTCCTGATTTCACTGCCGTAACTTCTGAGGGCACATTGAACTTTTACGATTATCTTGGTGATGGTTGGGGCATTCTTTTCTCCCACCCTGCCGATTTTACTCCGGTTTGTACAACAGAGTTGGGTACTGCCGCCAAGTTTAAGGACGAATTTGATAAGCGCAATGTTAAAATGATGGCTTTGAGTGTTGATGGTGCCGAATCCCACAAGGAATGGATAAAGGACATCAACGAAACACAGCAAACAGTAGTCAATTTTCCTATTATTGCGGACGAGGACAGAAAAGTATCCGACCTATATGATATGATTCACCCAAATGCCAACGACACCCTTACCGTTCGTTCGGTATTCATTATTGGGTCTGACAAAAAAGTTAAGTTAATATTGACCTATCCCGCTTCAACAGGAAGAAACTTTTACGAGTTGCTGAGGGTCGTGGATTCCCTTCAGTTAACGGCAAACCACAAAGTGGCCACTCCTGCTAACTGGAAAAATGGGGAAAAAGTAGTGGTAAGTCCTGCCATACCCACCGAAGAGGCCAAACAAATCTTTTCCCGTGGCGTTGAAGAAGTTAAGCCTTATTTGCGGTTAACTCCAGACCCAACAGCATAGTTATTTACAAGAAAAAAGCATAAAAAGCCTAATTATCAATAAATTAAATGTACTTTCGCTGCTCAATTAATTTTTTTAGTATTTATTATGAGTAAAGGAACAGTAAAATTCTTCAATGATTCAAAAGGTTATGGTTTTATCACTGAAGAAGGTTCAGAAACAGATCACTTTGTACACGTTTCAGGTTTGATCGACGAAATTAGAGAAGGTGATGTTGTAGAATTTGAACTACAACAAGGTAAAAAAGGATTAAACGCCGTAAACGTGCAAGTTATTGATTAAGGCATAAACGTACTTTTTTATAGATCAAAAACCCGGACAATTGTCCGGGTTTTATTTTTTTAAAAATTCCACGCAACCTCTTTTCTTTTTACTATCTACTCTAAAACACCGTTCCCCATAACCATTAAACAACAAATACCATGACCGCTTTTTTTTGGATACTCCTCATCCTTTTTATCATCAATGCATTATTGCTCATTG
The DNA here is from genome assembly GCF_004916895.1 of Flagellimonas alvinocaridis. Lineage (GTDB taxonomy): Bacteria > Bacteroidota > Bacteroidia > Flavobacteriales > Flavobacteriaceae > Flagellimonas > Flagellimonas alvinocaridis. Next base: position 275,809 of record NZ_SNTZ01000002.1, on the reverse strand, counting down.
TAAGTGCCATTGGTTCCAAAAAGGGTTCTTAAAATAAGGGACTCTCAACGGAGAATAGAGTAAGTTTTTAAAATTAAAGGCAATAGAGTAGGGTTTTCTTACGTTGAATTGTTATCAATAAAAAGACAAAAATCCAATATGGGCACATTCTTTACCGTTTTACTTCTATTACTGGTTGTCAACTTTGGTGTACTGTTGATCAGTAGCAAAAGCACAAAATAAAAAAGCTCCCTTTTTTAAGGAAGCTTTTCCAGTATCATTGAATTAAACTCATGTTATTTCACATCCATCAGTTCCACATCAAATATCAAAGTGGCGTCTGGTGGAATAACACCTCCAGCTCCAGCACTTCCATACGCCAAGTGCGATGGTATTACAAATCTGGCCTTATCACCTACCTGCAACAATCCTATCCCTTCATCCCATCCAGGAATTACTTGGCCAACACCAAGGCTAAAATCAATAGGTTGATTTCTTTTATAGGAAGAATCAAAAACCTGCCCGTTGGACAAACAGCCTTCGTAGTGTACTGAAACGGTACTCCCTTTTTGGGGCTTGGCACCACTTCCCTTTTGAATAATTTTATAGCGTAGTCCGCTGTCGGTCTTGTCAAAACCAGCAGCCAACTCCTCCATCTCCGCTTCTGCCTTGGCTTTAGCTTCCGCAATTCGTTTTTCACGGGCACCCTCAAAAGTCCTGAAAGCCTCAATGGCATTCCAATTTTGGGCAGCATCTCCTACTCTGACTATTTCCAAACTTTCAATAGCATCTCCTTGAGCAATGGTATCCACAACTTCCTGTCCATGCTCCACATGTCCGAAAACTGTATGCTTATTGTCCAACCAAGGTGTGGCCACATGGGTAATAAAAAATTGGCTCCCATTGGTACCAGGACCAGCATTGGCCATAGAAAGTACCCCCGGTCCTTCATGGGTCAATTCCGGATGAAACTCATCATCAAACTTATACCCAGGGTCTCCAGTTCCAGTACCTTCCGGACAGCCTCCTTGAATCATAAAATCAGCAATAACTCTGTGGAATTTCAACCCATCATAGTAGGGTTTACCTTGTGGTTTTGCCGAATTTTCCATATTTCCTTCTGCCAAAGCCACAAAATTACCCACAGTACCCGGGGTTTTATCATAAGTAAGCTTCACCAATATTTCACCTTTGGAGGTATTGAATTTCGCGTAGATTCCGTCTTGCATATCTTCTGATTATAAATTATTCGGATGTTATATTTTCCAAGGATGCAAAGGTAGGGGTTTTAAAGAGCATTACCTTGAATAGATGGTTTTTTGGGAAATAGAAAGTATTTTTATACCTATATGCAACCATCAAAACCTCAGTAAAGATTCTTTCGAAAATTTGATACATGACAAATACAATGAACTGGAGCGCCTTATTTTTATGCGCCATGCTATGCGTTACCACCACATATGGCAAAAAAGGTACAGCCCGAAGTGTCTTTCCCATAAAAACGCTCCTCTTTAAGGTTACCAGCCCCAATACCCAAAAAACTTCTTATTTGTTTGGGACGCACCATGCGTTTGGAAAACAGTTCTTTGATTCCCTCACATCAGCCAATGAATTTTTGGCGACTTCGGACCTATTAATAAAGGAAAATCTGAATGTACCTGGGCAAATGGCCGAGGATATCATTAACCACCGTGAAGTGGAAACCAAGTGGAATCAGTACTTGGACAGAGAAGATTTACAATGGGTCCAACGTATTTTTGCATCAAGCAAAATGGACTTCAACAAATTGACGCCGACCGAGCTTCACGTGTTCTTGAACCGCTATTTTAAAGAACGAATCTGTTTGTCAAAAGATACTGAAGCCAATTATCTTTCCCTGGATGATTACATAGGCACCAAGGCCCAAAATCTAAACATTCCCCTGTTGGGATTGGAAACCACGGAAGAACAAATCAATCTTATCAACAAAGATGTGGAAGGCATGCCCAAAAGAGTCCATAAAAAAAGACTTGCAGGTATCATGGACAAAATAAAATCCAAAAATAAAGATGGTTGTGGAGAAGTGGATTGGTACGCCAAAATGGATATTGATTACCAATGGAACCGTCCTTGCACCAATACTTTGATCTTGACCAATAGAAACAAGGCATGGATGAAAACTATAGAGAGCAAACTACAAACCAATAACTGTTTTATTGTGGTAGGGTTAAGCCATCTTATGTATGAATGTGGGTTGATACCCCAGTTAAAGGCTTTGGGCTATACCGTAACCCCGGTAGCACCAAACTAATGCCATGTCATAAATTTAAAATCATACAATATGAAAGACCCTTGGTTAAAACGATGGGACGCACGATATAGCAACACTGCATACGCCTTTGGGGAAAAACCCAATGAGTATCTGCGCGAACAATTGGAAAAGCTTCAGCCTGGGAGCATCCTCTTTGCCGCTGAGGGTGAAGGCCGCAATGCCGTGTATGCCGCCAAATTGGGTTGGACCGTTTCCGCATTCGACATCAGTACGGAAGGACGGAAAAAAGCATTACAGCTTGCCGAAAAGAACAAAGTATACTTGAACTATGAGGTGGGGCAACTACCCGACCTTGCATATACCGAAGGGCAATTTGATGCCATTGTACTGATCTATGCCCATTTTCCGGCCTCCATTAAGTCCACATACCACAAACTGCTCAGCGCCTATTTACGCAAGGGTGGGACGGTAATTTTTGAGGCTTTTGGGAAAAAACATCTGCCCTATCGGGAGAAAAACCCCAAGGTGGGCGGCCCTAGGGACTTGGAAAGCCTCTTCTCCATGGAAGAATTGCTCCAAGATTTTACGGATTATGAAATCATTGAGCTTGTGGAAAAGGAAGTTGAGCTCAACGAAGGACTTTACCACTCGGGAACTGGTTCGGTGGTGCGGTTTGTGGGACGGAAAAAATAAAATAACCAAATCACTCTTTTTTGAAACTGGAAACCCTGAACTTAGACCAAAAACCTGCCGGATGACAAAAATCACCTCGAAGCCCAACTGCGGAAACTCTCCCAAAATGGCATTTTTGAAAGAATTCAATAGTGCGTTTGTCAAAGCCAATGTGAAATTCCTTCTGGACAGTGTAACGGATGATATCGTCTGGACCATTGTTGGGAATGGAAAAATAGAGGGAAAAGAGCAATTTGCCGATGCATTGGAACAAATGACCACCGAAAACATATCGGAATTGATCTTGGACCAAATCCTTAGCCACGGAAAAGAAGGGGCTGTACGCGGGACCATGGTGATGCGGAACGGAAAGCAGTATGCCTTTTCGGACTTTTATGAGTTCAAAGGGGCCAAAGGCGAAAAGATCAAGAGCATGACCTCCTACGTCATCAAACTATAAAACGAACCGCAGAGATACTACAAGGAATGAAATCGAACATTGAAACCATAAAGGATTTGTACCAAGACTTCTCCAAAGGAGATACCAACGCCATAAAGGAAAAATTTGCCCTGGACATTGAATGGATCCAAATGAAGGGCTTTCCCAATGGAGGGCACCATATTGGGTTTGATGCCATTCTCAAAAACGTGTTCCAGAATTTTGGGGAGAACTGGACCTCTTGGACCGCAACCATTGACGAATATGTGGATGTAGGCGAATCGGTCTTTGCCATTGGACAGTACAAGGGCACTTATGGCAAAACGGGAAAATCCATGACCGCGGATTTTGCCCATCGGTATGTCCTGAAAAACGGAAAGATCACCAAGTTTACCCAATATACGGACACCAAGTTGGTGGCTGATGTGATGCAATGATCTCCTTAAAACCTAAAAAGCTCCAGCAAGGGAACTTCCAGAACTTGGGCAATTTCATATAAAGTGTAGACCGTTGGATTTACCCTCCCATTTTCAATCTTCTCCAAAGCTTGCCGGTCTTTACCACAAGCATATGCCAAATCGGCTTGCCGCAACCCCTTTTCTTCCCGGAGTTGGACCAACCGCTTTCTGAGTTTCATTTTTAGCTCTTCTTTGTCCACAAAACAAATATCAACTATTGAAATGGAAATTGTGTCATACAAAAGTTTGACAAATCAAATTAATTTATTGACTGTCATATAATTATATGACATTTTAAAGATTTATCGTTCAGAAAAAAGCTTTCCCTTGTTATTTTGGAGCAGGATCCCGACCAATCCACCTCATAGGATCCAAACTATTCCCAAACATGCATATAGCCTACAAACGCCTCCCCGAAATTGAAAATTCGCAGCTCATTGCCTTGATGAACCATCCCTTGGTCCGCCGCCAAATGCCCTTGCTAAAAGAAAATTTCACCGAGGAGCACTGCAAGGCCTTTATCACCGCCAAGGAACAACTGTGGCAGGAACACGGGTACGGACCATGGGCCTTTGTGGTAGATGGCACGTTTGCAGGTTGGGGCGGCCTACAGCCCGAAAATGGGGAGGCCGATCTGGCCTTGGTCCTCCATCCGGATTATTGGGGACTGGGCAAAAGCTTGTATAAAGGCATCATTAAAAAGGCTTTTGGGGAGATGGGACTGCCCTCGGTAACCGTATTGTTCCCGCCCACGCGCACCCGCGTACAAGGTTTGCTTCGCTTGGGGTTTGTAAGGGAACGTGAGCTTCATGTGGGCAATGAACGGTTCATCAGGTATCGCTTATGGAACCCAAATGCGGTAGAATCCCATAAGTCTTAAATTTCTGGAAATCTCATAAATTTTGCCGATTTTTATAGGATTGTTTGTACCTATTTTACAGTTGTATGGGGAAAAGAAAAAAGCAGGCGAAAATTTTACGGGTTTTTAGAAAAGTGCACCGTACCACAGGTGCCTTTTTATTTGTATTCTTCTTTTTCATATCGGTCTCCGGCCTGTTGCTCGGCTGGAAAAAGAACACTGCAGGGATGATCCTTCCCGAGTCGCAAAAGGGCACTTCCACCGATCTACGGGACTGGCTCCCAGTGGACAGCCTACATACCGTTGCCTGCAATACCTTGCACAACTCCGTTTCGCCCCAACTTTCCTTGGAACTGGACCGCATTGATATGCGAAAAGACAAGGGCATGGTAAAGTTTGTCTTTGTGGATGAATACTACGAGGTACAGTTGGATGGTGCCACGGGCAATGTGCTTTCCATTGGCCAGCGCCGTTCAGACTTTTTGGAAAAAGTACACGACGGCTCCATTCTGGACCGTTATCTGGGAACTTCGGGAGTGATAAAATTGGTGTATACCAGTATGATGGGCACTTCACTCTTGTTGTTCACCATCACAGGTTTTTGGTTGTGGTACGGCCCCAAAAGAATGAAAAAGACCACAAAGTCCAAACTTGTGTCGACTTCAAAGACAGGTTAAATGGTCATTTTGGTATATTAGGCGTATGATCCAACCCTAAATACCTCTATTATGACCAAAGGACGAATGGAAGCTTTCAGCGATGGCGTACTGGCCATCATCATCACCATCATGGTTTTGGAAATCAAGGTTCCCCACGGAGAGGAATTCACGGACCTTGTTCCTTTGATCCCAGTTTTTTTGAGCTATGTGCTCAGTTTTATCTATTTGGGCATCTATTGGAACAACCATCACCATATGATGCACACGGTAAAAAAGGTCACGGGAAAGGTACTTTGGGCCAATCTGCATCTTTTGTTCTGGCTCTCCTTGGTTCCCTTTGTAACAGGGTGGATGGGCGAAAACCATTTTTCGGAAAACCCTATTGCCCTATATGGTGTCATCCTTTTGATGGCAGCACTGGCGTATTTCTATCTACAGTACACTATCATTAAAACACAGGGAGAGGACTCCGTATTGAAAAAAGCCGTGGGCAAGGACCTGAAGGGCAAGCTTTCCCCCATTCTGTACCTTATTGGGATTGCTTTTGCCTGGATTACACCATGGGTATCAGGAGCTATGTTCGTCCTTGTAGCCTTGATTTGGCTCATTCCCGACAAAAGAATCGAACGGATTTTGGAGGGTTGACCCTTGGTTATCCCTTTATTTTTGATGCTGGAATAATACCGTATTTATCCATTAGGTACACCAGACTGGCCATAGAAGCTGCTCCCAGCTCCAGCTCACGTTTGTTCACGTGCTCAAAAGTGTCGTTCTCGGCATGGTGATGGTCAAAATACCGTTGTGAATCGGGTACCAAACCGGCCAGGACAATATCGGGGTTTTTCATGGGGCCAATGTCGGCACCACTAAACCCTTTCACGAACAAATGGATTAAATAAGGTTCAAACAAGCTTTTCCAGCTTTGGATCTGGTCAAAATTTTCATCGGAACAATCCAGTGAAAAACCCCTTGGGGTAAATCCACCTGAATCGCTTTCCAAGGCAAAGACGTGGTTTTCGTTCTTGCTCAAGGCCACTTCGGCATATTTGTTACCTCCGCGGAGGCCGTTTTCCTCATTCATGAACAGCACTACGCGAATGGTGCGCTTGGGTTTGTATCCCGTTTTCTTCAACAATCGAAGGACGTCCATGCTCTGTACGCAACCGGCACCATCGTCATGGGAACCATCACCCAAATCCCAAGAATCCAAATGTCCACCCACGACCATTACCTCATTGGGATAGGTACTTCCCTTGATTTCGCCAATGACGTTATAAGATTGCACATCCTCGTATTGCTTGCAATTCTGCTTAAAATAAAATTTGATGTTGGGATTGAGTTTTAGGGTGGTACTCAACAAATCGGCCCCGTTGGTACTGATGGCCGCCGCAGGAATCCTCTGGGAAACGGGCGTATCGCCATAGCTCATGGAACCCGTATGCGGATAATCATCCGAGCGCAGGTTCATGGAACGTACGATCACACCAAGCGCACCATACTTGGCCGCCTCGGCCGCACCGGAATACCGTTGGTCCACACAACCAGAATACGATGCGAAAGTGCTTATCAGCGTAGGGTCCATAGGTCGATTGTAAAAGACAATCTTTCCCGCTATTTTATCCTTGCCCAATTTTTGAAGGTCTTCTATCCCCTGAACCTCAACAATATTGGCCTTTAGGCCACCATCTGGCGTGGCCACGGAACCTCCCAAGGCACAAATGGGCATGTTGGTAGTGAGTCCGGGTTTGGTTTCCATATAAGCAAACTCCGGGAGTCCCCTTACCCATTTGGGTACCATTACGGGCTGTAACCATACTCTATCTAACCCTAATGAATCCAACTGGCCTTTGGTGTACTCAACTGCCTGTTGTGCCTGTACTGACCCAGACAAACGACCACCAATCTGGTTCGAAAGGTAATCCAACCATTCGTACGCCTGCCCATCAGTTAAGGCTTTGTCGTATATGGCCTTTATTTGCTTTTCGTCATCGGATTGTGAAAAAAAAGGGGTGCTTGCCAGCAAAAGGGTTAAAAACAGTACTAATCTCATGGGGTTTCTTTTTCCAGTTCTTGTTTAAAGGTTTCTAAATTAGCCTTTATTTTATCATCGAGCTCGGGTTCCTCGATATCTTTGTACTTTTTTAACGCTTCCAGCATTACGGATGCCACAATGACACGGGCCGCCTCTTTATTGTCTGCCGGAACCACAAACCAAGGTGCATGTTCCTTGGAGGTTTTGTTCAAGGCCTCTTCATAACATTTTTGATAGTTATCCCATAGTTTGCGCTCTTCAAGGTCACCTGGGGAAAATTTCCAGTTTTTTCGCTTTAAATGGATTCTGCGCAATAAACGTTGACGCTGTTCTTCTTTGGAGAGGTGTAGAAAAAACTTAAAGATCACCGTCCCATTTTCGGCCACATGCTTTTCAAAATCATTGATTTGTCTGTAACGTTTCTCCCAAAAGGCATCATCTATATCGGAAACCGATTCCACTCCGGGTATATTCTCCCCTAAAATGTATTCGGGATGCACTTTGGTGACCAGTACATTCTCATAATGGGTCCTGTTGAATACGGAAAACTTGCCCCGTTCTGGCAGTGCAATGTAATGTCGCCATAGATAGTCGTGTCTCAATTCCAACGGTGTGGGTACCTTAAAACTATGCACTACCACCCCCCGAGCATTAAAGTCTTTGAAGACTTCCCTGATCAAGCTATCCTTTCCTGCGGTATCCATGCCCTGTAGGCATACCAAAACTCCATATTTACCATGGGCATACATGGTATCTTGGAACTCTCCTAAATCCTTCCTGATTGACTTGAGTTCCTTTTTCAACTCTTTTTCTGACGCTCCAAAATCCTGATATGTAGCTCTTTGGGATAAATTAAACCCTTCTTCTACTTTATATGTATTCGTATTGATTTTTTCCATGGGATTGAATATAGTCCATTTTGAGCACTCTTTCAACCCAAAAAAGACTGCTATTCATCGACACTTTTACCACTCATGGATGAAGATTGCTTTTTTATCGATCTTATTCGTAACGGCCTCACCCCTGTCCTAATTTAGTGGGAATCAAAGACGCTACGTCCCAAATCAAATGCGTTATGAATACTAGAAAGATTATCCTACTTATAGTCTTTGTCATAGGTATACTTGGCCTATGCTTAATGGTTTCATTTAGAGGCACAAATGCCTGTGAATATGCCAATTCCAACCTTGAATACATCAAAAGCAAAATACAGGATGCCGTTGTTTCCAAAGACATGGAAATGGCCAAATACCATGCATACAAGGCGTTGAATGGCATTGAAAAAACCCGATCCAATTTTTTGGACTGCGGATGCGAGGGAACCATTGAAAGTCTGGAGAATGCCCTAACTGAGCTTAAAACTGCTACTAAGGCCGAGTCTTTAAAGACTTCCAAAAAATCATTGCACCGAGCTTTGGAGAACACCTTGATCGGCATTAAAGTGCTACGGGTTTTTGAACAAGAGCATATAAGCTCTTACGGTAACTCTACTTTGGTCATGAACACCAAGGAAGCGTTGGAAAACCAACATGGAATGTTCCTGACGCATGAAAATATGGTAAAGCAGCAGGTACACAATTGCCTTTTAGGGTTTGAATCCTCTTTGGAAAAAGTGGTTCAAGAGGTAGATTGTGAGGAAGCGCAACGATTTGTGAGCAATATTTATGAGGAATCAAGGTTGGTCCTGCTCAACACCGAATTGTCGGCCCACAAGAAAGAATACCATCAGCGGGTAAAGAACCTTACCAAAGATGCACTTTCACGTTTGGATAAATGTGGCGCTTTGGAATGATTATTTACTGGCAAAGAGCTTAACGTCCTCTTCGGACACTTCCTTGCCCCCAAGAATAATCAAACGTTCAACCACATTACGTAGCTCCCTAACATTTCCGGTCCAGTCATACCCTTTAAGAAGTTCGGTGGCCTTTTTTGAAAACTCCTTGGGAGCTGTTCCTTGTTCGGATGCTATTTTCTTGGCAAAATGTTCTATCAGTATAGGAATATCGTCCCGTCTATCATTCAATGCAGGTACTTTTATTAGGATGACCGCCAAACGATGGTAAAGGTCCTCTCTAAACTTTCCGTCCTCTATCTCCTTTTTTAAATCCTTGTTGGTAGCTGCCAACACGCGAACATCTACTTTAATGTCCTTATCGGAACCTACCCTGGAAATCTTGTTTTCTTGCAACGCTCGAAGTACCTTGGCTTGTGCCGACAAGCTCATATCGCCAATCTCGTCCAAAAATATAGTGCCTTTGTTAGCAGCCTCAAACTTGCCTGCCCGATCCTTAACAGCAGAAGTAAAGGCGCCTTTTACATGGCCAAACAATTCACTCTCTATCAATTCGGATGGAATAGCAGCACAGTTCACCTCAATAAAAGGTGCTGCGGACCGTGGACTTTTTTGATGTAGCCAATGGGCCACCAATTCCTTTCCTGTACCATTAGATCCTGTGATCAGTACGCGTGCATCGGTGGGGGCCACCTTTTCAATCATATCCTTAATGACTCCAATTTCTTCGCTATTGCCCACCATCTCATAATTCTTGGAAACCTTCTTTTTAAGGATTTTATTCTCTACCACCAACTCTTTTCGATCCAAGGCATTCCGTACCGTAGTAAGCAATCTGTTTAAGTCTGGTGGCTTGGAGATATAGTCAAAGGCACCCATTCGCATTGTATTCACTGCGGTATCCAAATCGCCATGCCCAGAAATCATAATGAAAGGAATCTCAGGTTTTATTTTTTTTGCGGCCTCCAATACCTCAACACCATCCATTTTTGGCATTTTTATATCACAAAGGACCAAATCAAAGTCTTCTTTCTTTATGGTCTCTATCCCACTAAGTCCATCTTCTGCTTCTTGAACACTATAAGAATCACTTTCCTCGACTAAAATTTTCACTAAAACCCTTCTAATGGCTGATTCGTCCTCTATTACCAGAATTTTTGACATACGCTTTTTTTAAAAGATTCCTATTTTGAAGCCAGTCCTAATATAAAAATTTGCCTCGTCATTCAGCAAAAAAACATCTCCTTGATCGTCATTCCTTAACTTTCCTTCCTGTTCGAAAGAACGACCAGCCATAACAAAAATGGATGTGTTCTTGGATAGGTTGTACTGATATCCCAGCGTACCCACCAGAGCGGTCAATGATATTTTGGATGCAACTTGATCATTGGGCAAAACAATATTGTTCTGGACATTTATAAAATACCCATCCAAGAACAATGCCAAGTCCACTGAATGTTTTTTGTTGATGTAATGCTTAAAGCTTGAACGCGGTATTCCAAGCGTGTAAGACCACTTTGGATGAAACTTTCTATAATAATTTATCAAAGGTAACGGAACAGGGATACCGGTGGTACTGTTATAGGTGAGCCCCAGAACTATTCTATATGGCCGGTCTGCATTGGGGCGTTCTTTCCAAAATGCGGCTGTCGCATTCAGGAAAAAATCATCGGTGAGGGACCCACTGGTAAAATTAGAGGCCATTCTTGGGGTAAGAATGGAGACGAAGTTCCAATTCTCGTTCCATTTGGTAATGAATCCCAAATTCATGTCAATGACATGAAACCGAATCAGTTCGCTCTTATCAAATGGAAAGTCTTGGGAATAGCCCACATCAAAGCGGTTGTATTCCATGCCGGTAATAAGGTAATCTTTCTTTGCATTAACCTGTATGGGCAGATTAAAGAGGAACTTATACCGCTGGGTTTTTATTCCAGAATCGTTTTCGGGGATATTCAAGTATTCCACTCTGAAAATATCGGTGCTTTGGGCGAATGCTTTTGGCCCACAAAGTATGGCTAGGGACGCCAAGCACCCCCAAAGTATTGAACTGCAGGTTGAGGTTTTTATCTTGCTTAAGTTTTTTGCTGAATAATATGTACATCTCGTTGCGGAAACGGAATGCTTATGCTGTTTTCTGCGAACTTGGAATTGATTTTATATCTCATTTCGCTTTTGATCCTAGGGTCGCTGAAACTGTCGTTGGTAAAAAAATGTATAGAGAACATAAGGGCCGAGTCTCCAAAGTCATCAAACAACACAAATGGTTTTGGGTTTTTAAGGATTTGCTTTTGTTCGGCGGCCACTTGTTCCAAAATTTGGGTAACCAACTCCACATTACTTCCATACGCCACCCCAACACTTACCCTCTCACGTGTGGTACGATGATTTTGGGTATAGTTGAACATGATATCACTGATGAACTTGTGGTTTGGAATGATAACTACCTTATCATCTCTGGTAATGGCCCTTGTAGTCCTGAGCTTTATTTCGAATATCTTGCCCACCTTACCTTGAACCTCAACAATATCACCAACCTGAAGAGACTTGTCCACTATAATGAAAATACCCCCAAGAATGTCTTTGAACAATTCCTGAAGTGCCAATCCCAAACCTACAAAGAGCGCAGCCGATGCGGTGATGATCAACGTAATATCTATCCCGGCACCACTCAAAGTGACCAAGATCACCACCAGATAAATTACATAATTGGTGAACTTGAAGACACTTGAAAACTTTTGCTTGTCTTCCCGCTCCATCTTATGGGTGAGCAAATATCTGACCCACTTTAAGACAAACTTGGCCACAATAATGGTAATGGTCAGTAAGAGAAGAAGTCCCAAGGTCAGGTTAATGGATTTTTCTCCCTCACCAATATGAAATCCAAGATTGAGGAACTCCTTGATGGAACCCCATATATCTTCTTGGATGATTTCCTTTATCTCATTATCAGTTTGCATGTTCGTTTAATATCGTAACCATTTGATCAATTCTTTGTAGGTTGGCTTTTTACCGTACATCAATATCCCAACTCTATAAATTTTCGCGGCAAGGGATACAATTCCCAGAAAAGTAACCACCAACAAAGCTATGGATGCCAACAATTGCCATAAAGGTACACCACCTTCCCCAATTCCACCAGGTAATCGCATCAACATGACAATTGGCGAGGTCAGTGGAAACAATGAAAAGCCAACCGCAATGGGTCCATGCGGATTGCTAAAAACAGAGAAGAACCCCACATAAATGGCCAACATGAGTGGCAAAATAATGGGGAAAATAAATTGTTGGGTATCGGTCTCATTGTCCACTGCGGCCCCAATGGCAGCATATATTGAACTGTAAATCAGGTATCCCAAAATAAAGTAGATAAAAAAAGAAACTATCAACAACCCCCATGGAATATCCAATATTTCCTTTGTATAAATCATCATCTCGCTGTCCATGGTTGCCAATTGGGACATTTCATTCATTGCACCTGGCGGCATATTGGTATTGCCTGCCATGGCTCCAAGGTCTATACCCAACAACACTACCGCCAAGAACAGTAATATCGAAGCGGATATCAACCAGATGGTAAACTGGGTAATTCCCGCCAAAGATGTACCTATGATCTTGCCCAGCATCAATTGGAAGGGTTTTACGGAGGAAATAATCACCTCAATGATCCTGCTGGTCTTTTCTTCTATTACGCTCCGCATTACAAAACCACCATAAATAATAATGAACATCATAATGGCATAACCAAAGCCGCCACCAATGAAAGCTTTAATTTCATTGATGCCCTTCACACTCTTTTCACCATCAAAAGTAGCCAGTTGAAGGTCAAAAGGCTGTTCCACCAGTGAAAACTGATCTTGTGAAACCCCTAGTTTTTTCAATCTTTCTTGCCGTAACTTTCTTTGAAAAATGCCTTCCAAGTGCTGCGTAATCTGTGTGCTTGGATTGTCCTTTGTGTACAAATGGGCAGATTCCGCCACTTGTTCCCCATCCTCGCCATAAGGGAGGTGCAATAGTCCGTAATACCCCAAAGCACTTATGGAGTCTTTGGCTTCATCCAAACTCAACCCATCCAAATGAATATAGGAGATATGCTCTGTGGGCTTAAACTCCTGTTGAAAAAAAGCACTCTCATTAAGAATGGAAATGACTCTCTTTTCATTATCATTTATCTTGGTAAGGTAGGCTATCAATATGATCATCCCCACAATCAAGAGTGGGCTTAGTATGGTCATGACAATAAAGGTCCTGTTCCTCACCTTCGCCAAGTACTCCCGCCTTATGATCAGTCCTAATTTACCTATCATTGTCCTTGTTGTTTACGGTTTGTATAAAAATATCATTGGCCGACGGAATGGTTTCCTCAAAACGGTTCACATTGGCCATTTTGGATAGTTCGGAAAGTATTTCGGCAGTATGGGAAGAGGGCAATTGTACTTTAAAATCCAATTGTTTTTCCACATTATCGAAACCCGAGGACAGTATATGGTACTTTTCGTTCAGTTCCTGGATCAACTTTTCTGCATTTTCCTGGGTCTGCAGCCCTACATTGAAAATGTTGTTTTTGTATGCTTTCTTTATGTCAGAGAGTTTTCCGTCAAGGATTTTTTCCGATTTATGAATCAGGGCGATATATTCACATAGTTCTTCAACAGATTCCATTCTGTGGGTAGAAAAGATGATCGAGGTTCCTTTTTCCTTGAGTTGAAGAATCTCATCTTTGATGATATTGGCATTTATGGGGTCAAACCCGCTGAAAGGTTCATCAAAAATCAACAATTTTGGGTCGTGAAGAACAGTTACAATAAATTGAATCTTCTGTGCCATTCCCTTTGACAGTTCCTGGATTTTCTTGTTCCACCAGTCGCCAATATTTAGACGGTCAAACCAATACTTTAATTTTTCCTTGGCCTCACTTTTGGATAGCCCCTTTAATTGGGCCAGATAAAGGGCTTGCTCCCCTACCTTCATGCTCTTGTATAGACCGCGCTCCTCTGGCAAGTACCCTATATGTGCTATATGATGTTGTGCCAATGGTTCACCATCGAACAAAATTTCCCCAGAATCCTGATGGGTAATCTGATTAATTATCCGGATGAAAGAGGTTTTACCCGCACCGTTGGGTCCCAAAAGACCGTAGATGCAATTTTTGGGTATATTGAGTGAAATGTTGCTCAATGCGGTATAGTTTCCATATGTTTTGGAAACATTTTTGGCAACAAGGATGTTCTCCATGCATTCTATTTTTTCAAAGATATGTATTTGCCCAATACGATCAAATCCCCTTAAAACAAAAACCCACCCTTAAAAATTTCAAGGATGGGAAAAAAATTGCTATGAAAAAGAAAATTAGATATTGGTCACCCAACATCAGTTTCAAATATACGTTTTTTATTTAAACAGCAAGTTTTTTCTTCTTATGAGAACATATCTTTTACCTTTTCAAAAAAGGATTTGTCCGATTTTTCAGGCTTTGGCACAAAATTTTCGTCATTTTGCATTCGTTCAAAAAACTCCCGCTGTTCCTTATTTAGTTCCTTCGGAGTCCATACATTGACGTGCACCAACAAATCGCCACTACCATAACCATTAATGCTGTTGATTCCTTTCCCCCTCAATCTCAAAATCTTACCGGATTGGATTCCAGGTTCCAATTTTATTCGCACTTTGCCTCCAATAGCATCTATTTCCTTGGAACTGCCCAGTACGGCTTCCGAAATACTGATGTATAAATCGTAGTGAAGGTTATCCCCTTCCCTTTTGAGCGTATCGTGTTCAATGGTCTCTATCGCTACCAATAAATCTCCTGGGATTCCATTTCCAGGCGCCCCGTTTCCTTTTCCGGACACCTTTAATTGCATACCGTCTTCAACCCCTGGCGGAATTTTAATGGAAATGGTCTCCTCTTCTACTTTAAGTCCTTGGGCATCAGCCCCAGCAGGACGTTTGTCTATGGTTTGACCAGAACCGCCACAGGTATTACAGGTGGTAGCGGTCTGCATTCTACCCAAAATGGTATTGGTAATCTTGGTGATTTGCCCAGAACCGTTACAAGTGGGACAGGTTTTGTAGGTGACCCCATCGGCCTGCACCTTTCGTCTCACCTTAACTTTCTTCTCTACCCCGTTGGCAACCTCTTCCAAGGTAAGTTTTACCCGAATACGCAGATTACTTCCCTTGACCCTACGCTGTCCGCCACCGCCAAATCCACTGAAACCACTAAATCCACCACCAAATGCACTTCCAAAGATATCTCCAAACTGACTGAAAATATCATCCATGTTCATACCTCCTCCGCCAAATCCAGCGCTACCATCAAAGGCTGCATGGCCAAACTGATCGTACTTTGCGCGCTTGTCCTGATCGCTCAAAACCTCATAGGCTTCGGCCGCTTTCTTGAACATCTCCTCTGCCTTGGCATCCCCAGGGTTCTTGTCCGGGTGAAATTCAATAGCTTTCTTTCTGTAAGCCTTTTTTATTTCTGCGGCGGATGCTCCTTTGGAAACACCTAATATTTCGTAATAGTCCTCCTTCATACACTGCTAGTTAGTTGCCAACGACCACCTTGGGGTGTCGAATGATACGGTCTCCAAGCTTAAAGCCTTTTTCAACCACATCTATGATTTTACCTTTCAATTTTTTGTTGGGTGCCGGGATTTGGGTTATGGCATCGTGGACTTCAGCATCAAAAGTATCGCCTTCGCCAACCTCTATCTGTTCCAAGCCCTTATTTTTAAGCGTTTCCTTAAACTTATTGTTGATAAGCTCCACGCCTTTGAACATTTCTTTGTCCTCAGATTTGGAAAGTTCTTTCAAGGCACGATCAAAATCATCCAAAACGGGCAATAGAGATACCATAACTTCTTGGCCCGCCGTCTTAAAAAGATCCATGCGTTCTTTGGAAGTTCTCTTTTTAAAGTTTTCGAACTCGGCAAAAAGTCTTAAAAACTTATCTTTCTCCTTGGCCAACTCCCCACGTAGTTTGTCTTCCTCCGAAGCTTCCACATTTTCTCCTTTGTCCCCAGCATTATCCATATTCTCATCGTTCAGCTCAGGATTTTCAACAGTTTGGGCCTCTTCTTGGTACCCTTCCATTTCCTCAACCTTACTTTTCTTGCTCATATATGTCTATTTTATTCTCTTTTTGAAGTGGCAAAAGTACTGCCAATTGCTCGAAAATGTCAAAATGTCACAACAAAACCTAAAAAAATCCGCTAAAGCGGATTTAGACTTACACTAAAAGTTATGCTATTAGACCAACTCCTCAGAAACAGGATCCAATGATGCCTTGCTGTTCTTTTCGGAATAAAGGTCTTGTAATGCCAAACAAATATTGGGATATTGAAAATCGAACCCTTCATTTTCCATCTTTTTGGAACTCACCCTATGGCTTGCCAATAGAAGATAAGACATTTCACCCAAAAGCATCTTAAGCAATACCTTGGGCACATTTGGAAGCCAAAGTGGATAGTCCAATGCCCGCGCCAACTCCTTGGTCATTTTGGCATTGGTTACCGGATTGGGCGCCACACCATTATACACTCCATTGAGGTTATTCTCCAAGATAAACACAAACATTTGCGCCAAATCATCAATATGTACCCAAGATTGCCATTGATCTCCACTACCCACTGGAGCTCCTGCGTATTTTTTAACAGGTTTGGCCATCTGGGGCAAAGCTCCACCTTGGGTGGACAATACAATCCCGATACGAACTTTTGAAACCTCAATTCCCAAGTTCTTGAATGTATCGGCTTTTGCCTCCCATTTCTGGGCCACCTCACCAACAAAACTATTATCCACCTTAGACTCCTGTTCATTGTAGAATTGCGAAAGGGAATTTGGATATATACCAATGGCAGATGCGGAAATCAATAACTCAATAGTCGATGTATCCTCTTTTTCCAATGCATTGTACAATGTTTGTAGGCTATTGATTCTACTGGAAAGAATCTTCTTTTTGTGTATTGGGGTCCAACGTTTGGCAATACTGGTCCCTGCCAGATTGATTATGGCATCGACTCCCTTAAAACAAGCTGAATCTATTTTGCCTTTACTTGGATTCCAATAAAAACCGTTGTACGTTTCAGACTGTACTATTTTGCGCTTTTGGGTAGTTAAATAGTTGACAGCAATTTCCTTCTCATGCAAAACTTTCACGATTGCTTGTCCAACTAAACCCGTAGCACCTGTAATCAGCACCTTCATACCTCCATTTTTCCACAAATTTACAGGTTTAAAAGACTGTTTATGAGGTATTAATTTAGGTTTAACACAAATAGCCCTACTTTAAGCAAATTTATGATAAACTCTAGCCACGATCTTAACAACTGGTTGACGTCAATTAGATTTTCCTTGCTCTGAGCATTTCGCGTTTTCCGGGTGGGCCGGGCAGCCGCTCTACGGTAAACCCAACAGTTTGCATGGCGCGTCTTACGCTACCTTTGGCGGCGTACGTGACCAGAACACCTCCTTTTTTAAGAGATTCATACATTATCTTAAAAATCTCTTCGGTCCAAAGCTCTGGTTGTACCCTGGCCCCAAACGCATCAAAATAGATAAGGTCGTATTCTTCCTTATCATTTATTTCCTTAAAATCTTTTTGTTGCTTGTTGATCGAAAAACTTTTAGAAATCTGGAGATTTTCCTCCCAAGGGAGCTGATGCATTTTCTCGAACAATTGTTGATGGCCCAAGGCATTCAACCTTGTACCATACCCCAATTCGGCAACTTCTTTTAAGGAAACCGGATAGGCTTCCACACCAACATAATTTATGGTCAAACCTAGTTTTTCGGCTTCCAACAAAGTAATAAAGGCATTCAATCCAGTACCAAAACCAATCTCCAATAAATTGATTTTTGAGTTTTTGAACAACCGCAAACCGTGTTCAATAAAAACGTGATAAGCTTCCTGTACGGCACCATGTTTGGAGTGGTACTGCTCATCCCATTCCTCTATTTGGATGGTCTTTGAGCCATCTCCTGTAGTAATGATCTTTCTTTTCAATCTTATTCTTCAATGAGAACCCCTGCTGCCTCATACCTAAGTATGCGCTTGGGCTCCACGATCTTATCAATTTCTTCTTGCGAAGCACCACTGTCCTTGGCATAATGTTTTTGGTCGTCCACGGACATTTCTTCCAAAAAAGCAATCCCGTCCATGTATACCTTTTTATCCGAAGCATCGGTCGGCACAAAAAAACCATAGTCCTTAAACCGTACGAAGACTTCGTCATCTGTATTGATTTTAACCTTCATCCAACACCCCTTTACTTGGCATACTTCCTTGATCTCACCCACCAATTGGGTTTGGACAGAATCCTTTAGCGATAGGTTTTCAAAAACAGCCCCATTCCTTCCGGGTTTCTCCAAAACAGTGAACTTTTTTCCATAGTATTCTTTCTTGACTTGCTCCTGGGCAAATATCAATTGGGTTGCAAACAATAGCAAAACAGCATAAAAAATGTTAAAAGACCTCATTTTATCCAATATTTGAACCATTCTGAACAAAGAACAGAAATTAGAATTTTGAAACTCCTAAAAGTAACAATAAATAGCTAATTTTAACCTTCCTAATGTTAATGATATGGAAGCTGTAATGAACAATATCTCAGTAGAAAAGGCAAAAACATCCAAAATCCATGAGGTGGATTTTGAAAATCTTTCTTTTGGAAGCATTTACACAGATCACATGTTGGTCTGCGATTACGTTGATGGCGAATGGAAAACTCCAAAAATTGTTCCTTACCAACCCATTACCCTGGATCCTTCAGCAAAGATATTTCACTATGGGCAATCTATTTTTGAAGGTATGAAGGCGTACAAGGACGACAATGAAAAAATATGGTTGTTCCGTCCTTTGGAAAACCATAAACGTTTGAACAAATCCGCAAAGCGATTGGCAATTCCCCAACTTCCCGAGGCTTATTTTATGGAGGGACTTACGGCCTTATTGCAATTGGAAAAAGATTGGGTTCCTACCACTCCGGGCAGTTCCTTATATATTAGACCTTTTATATTTGCTTCTGGCACCGGTTTTCACGCCTCACCTGCCAATGCCTATAAATTCATCATAGCCTGTGCACCCTCCGGAACCTATTTTTCTGGGAGTGTAAAGGTTTTGATTGAGGAAACCTATTCACGAGCCGCAAATGGTGGAGTGGGCTATGCCAAGGCAGGGGGTAACTATGCCGGACAGTTTTACCCGACCCAACTGGCTGCGGAAAAAGGATATCAACAGGTCATCTGGACCGACGACAACACTCACGAATTTATTGAGGAAGCTGGTGCCATGAACGTTTTTGTACGTATTGGAGACACCCTTCTCACAGCCCCTACCAATGACCGTATTCTTGACGGTATTACCCGGAAAAGCATCTTGGACATTGCTAAGGACGAAGGAATAAAAACCGAGGTCAGGAAAGTCTCTGTCCATGAAATAGTGGAAGCTGCCAAAAACGGTTCCTTGAAAGAAATGTTCGGTGCGGGTACGGCTGCAGTGGTTTCACCCATAGGTGCCTTTGGTTATAAGGGAGAAGATTACGAGCTTCCAGAACTAAAGGACAGCTTTGCTTCACGCCTGAAGAAAAGAATAACAGACATTCAATACAATAGAGCCGAAGACAAGTTCGGTTGGCGATATCCAGTTTCATAAGTTAATAAAAAGGGCACCTAAAGGTGCCTTTTTTATTTGTCCATAATGGATTGAATATCTGGTTTAAAATAATTTGGCCCCTTCATCACTTTTCCATCCTCCCTATATATAGGTTTTCCATCCGATCCCAACTTGCTCATGTTACTTCGTTGAATTTCTTCAAAAACCTCTTCAATCTTATATTGCATGCCATGCTCCAAGATGGTTCCGCACAGAATGTAAAGCATGTCTCCCAAGGCATCAGCCACTTCAATTAAATCACCATCATTGGCCGCCTCCAAATACTCTTGGTTCTCCTCATCCATAAGATTAAACCTCAATAAGTTTTTCTCTTTTCCCAAATTTGCCTTTGGCTTGGTTGAAACACCTAGACCAAAAGAATTGTGGAACAACTCCACCGCCTTTATTTTACTTTTCATTATACTCGATTTGATTTAGCTTTGCATAAAAATAAAAAATATGTTCAGCTCAGGACAGTTAATTTTTGCGCTACTTTTTATCATAGCATTTGTGGCAATCATCTCTTTCACATATAGAAAGGACAAAAAATTACATAAGAAAAATTATAAAGGCGTTAAATGGGTGCTGATTTCTTTTATGACTTTTATTGCTATCCTATTCTTGATCAAGAACTTTCTTAAAAATTAACATAAGAATTAGATTCCCCACAAAAAACGAGAGGTTGACAACTTTTATAGCGCTAAATAATCCAAACCTATAGGAAAAAACGTACTTTTGTTTAACAATTGTTTAGCAGAAATAAATGACAACTTTTTTTAGCCTATTTTTTGTTTTGCTCGCAATCAATGGCCTTTTTTTAATTTTCAGTGCCACTAAAAGTAGAAAAGGATTTAAAAAACCGATTCAAAAAATTTCAGAGACCACTATTACAAAGTTCTTCCCCCAAGAGTCTTCTGAAACCGAGTACAAAAAAGCAGTATAGTTTGTACATTTGGGTATGAAACAGGCCATTCTTGTTTTTTTAGGGGGTGGATTTGGCAGCGTTCTTAGGTATGCCATTTCAAAACCCTTGAACCCCTTGTTCCCAAATTTTTTCTTTGGTACTTTTTTGGTAAATATAATTGGTTGCCTCCTTATTGGCCTTATTTTGGGCTTATCCGCCAAAAGCAATCTATTATCCCAAAATTCCACACTATTTTTGGCAACGGGCTTTTGCGGAGGTTTCACTACTTTTTCCGCTTTTGCTTTTGAAAAACACTTTCTTCTCAAGAACAGTGAATTGCTTCATTTTTCCATCTATCTAATTTCCAGCATTGTTATCGGCATTTTTGCCGTTGTCTTAGGATTATGGCTCTCCAAGTTCGGCGAGTAAGTTATAATTCCTGAAACGCCTCTTCATTTTGTTAAATTTTTAACAATTAGTCGCCAGCTCTTTCGTTTGCGCATCAAAATCTTGCGTTTTATCCTTTCTGGAAAAAACATATTCATCAATATTCCATAAAAAACATAATTAAAATAGCATACCCCTAAAATTTTAGGGGGTGATTTTTTATTTTAATAAAAATTGGACCTATACCCCCTAAAGATATATGGTCTTATATGGTTTAACATATATTTGGGAAATCAATTAACCGTATTATTATGAAAAAAGTCGAGGCAATTATTAGAAAATCAAAATTTGATGAGGTGAAAAAAGCCCTACATCAGATTGAGGTCAACTTCTTCAGTTACTGGGATGTGACTGGAGTTGGAAACGAGAAACAGGGACATGTATACCGAGGCATATCCTATAGTACCAGTGATATACAACGAAGGTATCTGGTCATTGTGGTTTCGGATGATTTTTTGGAAAGGACCATTAATGTCCTATTGGATACCGCTAGTACTGGAAACGTAGGTGATGGAAAAATCTTTGTATCAGACATGATAGAAGCTTACAGGATACGAACCAAGGAAAGCGGTAGCGCAGGAATTAACTAAACAAACAGCCAAAAACTCAAAAAAACTTAGATTATGATTGTACAAGGACAAGAAGCAATAGATAAAGCCATTGAAACCATTAATGGTGACATGGGTGCATTATGGATTACCATTGCAGCCATTTTGGTTTTCTTTATGCAGGCAGGATTCACCCTAGTGGAAATTGGATTTACCCGCAGTAAAAACTCGGGCAATATTATAATGAAAAATTTTATGGACCTTTCAATAGGCTCCATTATGTTCTGGGCAGTAGGTTATGCCATTATGTACGGCAGCGACCTTGTAGGCGGAGGCTTTTTTAGATCAAGCCCTTCCGATCAAGGATATTTCTTTTTTAGTGCAACGGATTGGCACAACTTATTCTTCCAAACCGTTTTCTGTGCTACAGCTGCTACCATTGTATCTGGTGCCATAGCCGGTAGGACCAAATTTTCGACCTACCTTATCTTTTCAGCCGTACTCACCACCCTTATCTACCCCATATCCGGTAGCTGGTATTGGCCATTTGATGATGATGCTTGGTTGAACACTGCCGGATTCATCGATTTTGCGGGCTCTTCTGTGGTTCATGCCGTTGGAGGTGCAGCAGCTTTAGTGGCCGCTATTTTGGTAGGTCCCCGAATTGGAAAATACGTAGATGGCAAAGTAAAAGTTATCCCCGGTCACAATATGGCCTTTGGCGCCCTAGGTGTGTTTATTTTATGGTTGGGATGGTTTGGTTTCAACGGTGGTTCCCAATTGGCTTGGGGAGGAGAGAACACTGTTGGTGCAGTCGGCGTTATCATCAACACCAATATTGCTGCAGCCATGGGAGCTATAGCGGCTCTCTTCTTTAGCTGGGCCAGATACGGAAAGGCGGATATCTCCATGACTTTGAACGGTGCTTTGGCCGGTTTGGTAGGCATTACTGCAGGTTGTGGTGCCGTAAACACTTTTGGAGCTCTTTTCATTGGACTTATTTGTGGCATTGTAGTGGTCTCGTCTATTGAATTCATTGACAAGAAATTGAAAATTGATGACCCAGTAGGAGCTATTTCAGTACATGGTGTATGTGGCTTTTTGGGCACAGTACTTATTGGATTCTTTGCCTTGGATGGCGGATTGTTCTATGGAGGCGGTGCCAAACTATTATGGGTGCAAACCTACGGTTCACTGGCATATATCCTTTGGGCTGGAGCAGCATCATTCATTGTACTGTTCATTTTAAAGAAGACCATAGGTCTTAGGGTTTCCGAAAAAGAAGAAATAGAAGGCTTGGACCTTCACGAACACGGAATGGAGGCATACCCGGAACACATTTCCTCCCAAAACAACTAACTAACTAGCTCAAACAAAAAAACGGAGCGTTTGGCAGAACGCTCCGTTACATAATCTTCAAACTAACTCTATTTAAATAACCGTATGCCCCTCGCAAGAAGGGCATCTAAAACGATTCCAAGATGAGAAAGATTACGAATGCAAATTACGTAAAAAAAATCGCTTTTCCAGCACTGGCGCTAATCTCTATGGGTGTGTTTGCCCAAGAAGAAGAAAAGCCGAAATTCAATTTTAGTGGTACTGTTGACGCCTATTATAGATCAAACATTACAGCTCCAAATGGCGAGGAAGCCATTGCCCCAGGTTCATCATTTGCCAATTTGGATGGATTCTCCCTGGGTATGGCCAACGTCATCGCCAACTATGAAGGAGAAAAGGTAGGATTTGTGGCCGATTTGGTCTTTGGACCCAGGGGAACCGATGCTATTTTTGCCTCGCCGATGTATTCCGCCACAGGAGATATCGTCAACCAATTGTATGTATACTGGAATGTCAGCGATGCTGTCACACTTACCTTTGGTAATTTCAACACCTTTTTAGGGTATGAAGTAATTTCTCCTGCTGCCAATTTTAATTACAGTACATCTTATCTATTTTCCTACGGCCCGTTTAGCCATACAGGCTTAAAGGCTGATTTTGATTTGGGAAGTGATTGGTCTGCCATGTTGGCTGTAATGAACCCCACGGATTTGACCGAATTGAATGGAACCGGGGATTACGCTGTTGGAGCCCAGTTGGGATATTCCGGTCAGTTTTTGAATTTCTTGTACAGCCAAGGTGGATTTGAAGTAGACTTCACGGGAGGCTTTGATGTCTCCGAAGAATTCTTTCTGGGTATAAACGCCGCCCACTTTAGTCAAGAAGACGATGGCGGAACTTTTACAGGCGTTGCCCTTTATCCACAATATAAAACCTCGGAAAACTTTTCAATTGGCCTTCGCGGCGAATATTTCATGGAAGGTGATTTCTTTGGCGCAATCGGAGATCAATTTGATGCGGATGGTGATGCCAGTGTGTTTGCCTTAACACTTACAGGGAGTGCCACTGTTGGCGATTTGATACTAAAACCTGAAATTCGTTTGGACAGTGCTTCCGAAGATGTTTTTATAGATAATGACAGAGCCCCTACAGCTAGCTTGGCCTCTGTGCTTTTTGCTGCGATATATTCCTTTTAATCCCAAGGAAAATTATCCAAGAGAAAGCCTTACTCCACTAGGATTAAGGCTTTTTTAGTCTTTATTGAAGTTTTTCACTCCTGCTCTCACCATAGTTCTCAAATAATTTTGCCTTGGCACGAGAGGGCAGGAGTACTTTTTGTTATATACACAATACGGATTGTATGCCTTGTTGAAATCAATCACAAGAGTATCCCCTTCCGGAATGGACAAGTCTATATAACGTCCTCCCCCATAGGTTTCTGCCCCGTTGGTTTCATCTAAAAAAGGGAGGAACAGATAATCTTCATACTCCTCGTCATCCATTAAATCCAGACTTTGGTAGACTTCCAACTGGTGTTCACTTCCATTCAGGGTAAAGTGGGCAATTCCATAAACCACCTCTCGGCTTTTCCTATCTGTGGTGGTGGGCAACAAAAATGGTACGGCGTCGGGAGTCAACACAAACTTTGCCTTGACCACATAGGTAGTGTCAGGCTCAAAAAAATCCAGTCCTTCAAAATCCTTGCGATATCTATCCGGGAGTGGAGAGGTTTCAGGGTCCATAAAACTTTCGTTTGTCTCTTTCTGAAATTTTAATATATCCTCCACCAAAGATGATTTGGAAGATACCTTTTCCTCTTGGTCATGATATTTCTTACCATTGCCACATGACAAAATAATCAACACAACTAGGGTCAACACGTATTTCATTCACTCAATTTTACAACAAAAGTAGTGGAAATCATTCTTAATGGTAACTTAGCGCCACTATGATGAACAAAGTATTCTTTTTAGCCACCTTGGTTTTTCTATCCGCTTGTTCGGAGAAAAAATCAATAGAGGAAATCCAACAGGTAGAACAGCGGATATTACCAACTTTGGACCCTGACCGATACAATGTGGGATTTTTGATCATGGATGGAGTGTACAATACGGAGTTCACGGCGCCTTTCGATATATTTCAGCATACACAGTTCAGAAAAGGGATCAAGGCCATGAACACTTTTTCTGTAGCCAACACTTTGAAACCGATAACCTCGTTCGAGGGCATACGTATACTTCCCGATTTTGACTACACCCAGGACGCATTGCCCAAAATTGATATTTTGGTGGTTCCAAGCGCAGAGCATCACTTGGATACGGACTTGAAAGATACCACAATGCTAAATTTTGTGCGTAAGGTGAGCAAGGTAGCCCTATTTGTGACCTCGCATTGTGATGGAGCCTTTGTATTGGCCAAATCGGGAGTTTTGGATAGTGTGGTTTCCACAACTTTCCCAAGTGATATTGGGAAGTACAGGGAAATGTTCCCCCATCTCAATGTCAAGGATAGCGTTTTGTTTGTCCATGATGGAAAGTTCATTACCTCGGCAGGTGGGGCAAAAAGTTTTGAAGCGGCTCTCTACCTATGCGAATTTCTATATGGAAAGGAAATTGCCGAATCCATAGCAGGCGGGTTGGTCATTGATTGGAAACTTGACGATGTTCCAAAACTTATTCTTCCTCAATAATATCGTAAAGGGCGTCTTTTAGATATTTGGAGACCAAGGTGTTAAACTCAGGGGTTATCCTTAATAGGGCCGTATGCTCCAATCCATACAACTTCTCTTTATCCTTGAATCCTTTTTTCAAAGCCTCCTCCAAGTAGAAGAGAGAAGTCCCAAAATCCTCGTTCTTAGCGCTTAAGGAAATAGTCTTGAGGTAAAATTCGAAGTTATTGGGTTCCGTGATCGTTTTTAGCATATATAAAAAAGCAAGGGCATCTTGGTCTACAACATCATTCGTCTGGACCATTTCAATGTTGTCTGCTGCCAATGCATTCACAAAACCCAACAAACGGTTTCCCATTTCCACGTCGTAGGGGTTGGAACTTGTGATAAACTTGTTTATCTCGGTCATTTGATAGTTCCACCAACCCAAATTCTTAAAATTATGGGTAAGCAAATCCTCTTCCATATAATACTGATAGTCTTCCTTTAAAAGTGTTTCCTTCAAAAAAGCGGCATTTTCGGCACGTCTCATGGCCCTAAACTGCTTATTCTTTCTTAGTTCCTTTTGTACTTTCCGAAGTGAATCCAAATTTTTCAGCGCCCCGTACATGCCCATCATTTCACCTAAATACTGCTCGGCCACAAGAAAGTTTCCAGAGTTTTTAAGACTGTTTATCTTCTCCAAATCTTCTTGAAAAGCTGCTTCCACATAAGCAGAATCCCTGGGTATCCATTTTCTTCCCATGGCCTGCAGAGTGAACAACTGCATTCCTTTTTTCAGGTATTCTTTTTCTGGCCAATCGCTTTTTTCTTCGAACAACAATATATGGTTGGGAAATTTATAGGCGTCCAATATTTTCTCATCCGACAATAGTGTTGGGTAATTAAAATGGTTCTTGTTGACCATCCCAATGAAATGGAAGGGTTCCTTTATATTTAGTAAGTCTGTATTGGCGAGTGATGCGCTTATGGAAATCACCCCCTTTACTTGTTTGATAAAAGTGGGCACCAAACTGGCAAAACGTCCTCCAGAATCTGTACCTGCCGCATACAATCTCCCATTTTGAATAGGCAACATGCCTGTTATACTTTCCAGTGAACCTGCCGTTGCCAACATATTATTGGTCAATGAAATACTATCTAACACCCTAGGCGCAGCCAAGACATAGCCTTCCTCTTCAGCGGATGATAAAAACATGGACATGGCTTGTTTTTCTTTACCTTCCAAATTGAATACCATCAACAAAGGCCATTGCTTGTCTGTAGTAAAATATGTGGGAAGATAGAGCGAAAAAGTACTTGAAATGGAATCGTTTGCCGGGATTGACTCAATGATTTCCCCCTTTTTTAAGGTTATGGTTTGGGCTGAAAGAGAGGTCAGCAGAATACCTGAGAGAAAAAGTAATAAGTATGGTTTTTTCATAGTTCTATTGCAACAAAAATCTAGCCAAAAAAGGTTAAGAACTCCAATTACCCATGCATTAATCGGAATTTACTTGATCAACTTGCCATTCTTTATTGGGGCATGGGCCACAACATTACTTAATACTATATGGGTTCTACATTCTCCGTACACAATAAGTTCGTCAATAAATTTTTCCAAATGGGCCTGGTCCCGAAGCACCACTTCCATGATAATGTTCTCGTTCCCGGTAATCCGATAACAGTTTACCACCTCTTGAAATGACTTCACCTTGTCCAAAAAAGGCTTCAGTTTTCCCATAAAGGCCCTCAACATAATAATTGCCTTAAGCTGATGACCCGCCAAAACGTAAGAGATATTGGCACCATAGCCCTCAATGATTCCCAAGTCCTCCATCTTTTTTACACGCTCTGCAACCGCCGGCGGTGTAAGACCAACTTTACGCCCAATATTGGCAAAAGATTCCCTGGCATTTCGCTGCAAATACCCCAAGATTTGCCAATTAAGTTCATCGACCTTCATATGTAAAGAAAAATAGCTTTCAAAATTTATATTTAAAGGTAAAATAACTTTTTCTCTTTTGAAAACAAAGTAACAATTTTTAATTCGTGCGTAATTTTATAGGACAAAATTGCTATGAAAACATGGAGAAGAGTTCTCTAAATTCACTGGTTGTCTACCGTAATTCTTTGGCTTTGCGAGATTTGAGCGAAGCTGTGGCTTCGTATTTTTCCTATAATAAGGAAATTCTATCGTTGCGTAAGATCGATAATTTTCGGGATGACATTTCCCAATCCCTTAAAAACGATGCACTGCTCATTACCAAAGAAGTGGAGCAAGCTGCTTTGAGCAATTCCTATTCCGTTCGGATGCGAAGTCTTAGCTACATCAACATTATGACCCGCAATATTTTAGCCTATTGCAATGGTTTGGAACGTGATGGTGTAAAGGAAAAGGAATATCTAAACCTGCTTCGGAAGGAAATTAAAATTTTTAGGGTTTCCTTTAAAAAGTGGCGAAAGTCTTTTCACAATAGAAACGACTAGTTTTCCCTTTTTACATATTACGTCGGTATTGTCCTCCCACTTGAAACAAGGCTTTTGTGATTTGCCCCAAAGAACAGTATTTGGTGACTTCCATTAGTTTTTCAAAAATATTTCCATTTTGAACTGCGACCTGTTGTAGCACCAACAAATGCTTTTCTGCCGCACCACGTTCCCTTGTGTGGAGGTTGTTCAAAGTATCAATTTGGTTTTTCTTCTCTTCTTCCGTTGCCCTAATCACTTCAGCCGGTAAAATGGTGGGGGATCCCTTAGAACTTAAAAAAGTATTCACCCCAATAATGGGATATTCCCCGGAATGTTTCAAGGTTTCATAATGAAGACTTTCCTCTTGAATCTTGGAACGTTGGTACATGGTCTCCATGGCGCCCAATACTCCGCCCCGTTCCGTAATTCTATCAAACTCCAACAATACTGCCTCTTCCACTAAATCTGTCAACTCCTCGATGATGAAAGACCCTTGAAGTGGATTCTCATTTTTGGCCAATCCCAATTCCTTATTGATGATCAATTGTATGGCCATGGCCCTTCGGACAGATTCTTCGGTAGGAGTGGTTATGGCTTCATCATAGGCGTTGGTATGCAAAGAATTACAATTGTCATAAATGGCGTAGAGCGCTTGCAGCGTAGTTCTAATATCGTTGAAATCAATTTCTTGGGCATGCAAGCTCCTTCCCGAAGTTTGTATATGGTACTTCAACATTTGGGCCCTAGGGTTGGCCCCATATTTTTCCTTGAGTGCCTTGGCCCAAATCCTTCGGGCCACCCTTCCTATCACAGCATATTCGGGATCCACCCCATTGGAAAAGAAAAACGATAGATTGGGACCAAACTTATCAATGTCCATTCCCCTGCTCAAATAATATTCCACATAAGTGAACCCATTGGAGAGGGTAAAAGCCAATTGTGTGATGGGATTGGCACCGGCCTCGGCTATATGGTATCCTGAAATAGAGACCGAGTAAAAATTACGCACTTGATGGTCAATGAAATATTCCTGCACATCCCCCATCAACCTCAGGGCAAATTCGGTTGAAAAAATACAGGTATTCTGCGCTTGGTCCTCCTTTAAAATATCTGCCTGTACCGTTCCCCTAACTTGGCTCAGGGTATCCTTCTTGATTTTTTCATACACCTCTTTGGGCAACACCTGATCTCCAGTGACCCCTAAAAGCATCAACCCCAACCCGCTGTTCCCTTCGGGAAGGTCTCCCAAGTACGTGGGACGGGCTGTTTCTTTCTTTTTGAAGATGTCCTCAATCTTCTTCTCTACCTCTTTTTCGAGTCCTTTTTCCTTGATGTACTTCTCACAGTTTTGATCAATGGCAGCATTCATGAAAAAGCCCAATAACATCGGAGCCGGCCCATTGATGGTCATACTCACAGAAGTCATGGGATTGCTCAAATCAAACCCGGAATAGAGTTTCTTGGCATCATCTAAACAACAAATGGACACTCCGGCATTGCCAATTTTCCCATAAATATCTGGCCTGTGGTCAGGATCATTTCCATACAATGTCACAGAATCAAAAGCTGTGGAGAGACGCTTTGCAGGCATATCCAAACTTACATAATGGAACCTTCTGTTGGTACGTTCCGGGCCACCTTCCCCTGCAAACATTCTTGTAGGGTCCTCCCCTTCCCGCTTGAAAGGATACAGTCCAGCAGTATATGGAAACTCTCCTGGCACGTTCTCTTGCAAAATCCAACTGAGAATATCACCCCATGCCTTGTATTTGGGCAAGGCCACTTTTGGGATTTGACTATGGGAAAGTGATTGGGTATGGGTTTTTATCTTCACCTCTCTATTCCGCACTTTAAAGGAGTAGACCTCGGATTTATATTGGGCAACCGTATCCCGCCATTTTAAAATCGATTCCCAATGCTGTGGCAGGAGGTGCATCTTCACCTTATCAAACTCTTTGATCAATATATTCAATAAGCTCTTTTCATCGGCACTTGTTAAATGGGAAAGAACATTATCCTCATTAAGACCTGATTTACCCAAAAAAAGTTCCTCGGCTTTACTTTGGTCCATATCCAAAATACTGGCCAAGGTGAGAAAAATACCGTACAGCTTTTGGGCGACCTTGGCTTGATTGATTGCCTTAAGATCATAAGACCTATTATTCTCGGATATTTCTGAGAGGTACCGGGTGCGGGATGGTGGAATTACATATATTTTTTCGGCCATTTCTTGGGTCACCTCAAAATTTGAAACCAATTTGGAACCTGCCTTTTCCACCAAAGTATCCATAACCTTTTTGTAAAGATTGTTCATCCCAGGATCATTGAATTGCGAAGCAATGGTCCCAAAAATGGGAAGGTTCTCTTCCTTGGCATGCCATAGCCTATGGTTTCGCGCGTATTGCTTTTTTACGTCGCGAAGGGCATCCAAAGCTCCCCTTTTATCGAACTTATTTATGGCCACCACATCCGCAAAGTCCAACATATCTATCTTCTCCAACTGGGTAGCAGCTCCAAATTCCGGAGTCATCACATAAAGAGACACATCGCTATGTTCCAAAATCTCGGTATCTGACTGACCTATTCCGGAGGTTTCCAAAACAATTAAATCATACTTTGCGGCCTTAAGAACCTGAACGGCTTCCGATACATGTTTGGAAAGGGCCAAATTCGACTGTCTGGTGGCCAACGACCGCATATATACCCGTTCGTTATTTATGGCGTTCATCCGGATCCTATCCCCCAAAAGTGCTCCACCGGTTTTTCGTTTGGATGGGTCCACAGAAATAATGCCCACATGCTTCTCGGGAAAATCCGTCAAAAAGCGGCGGACCAGCTCGTCTACCAAACTGGATTTCCCAGCACCTCCTGTTCCAGTTATTCCCAAAACGGGGACTTGTGTAGCTCCGTCCAGTATTTCATCTTTATATTTTTCAAACTCGTCATGTCTGTTTTCTGCCAAGGAAATCAATCTAGCAATTGAATTGACATCTTTCCCTTCCAGTACTTTTCCGACCTTTTTCCCTTTGGGAAGTATTAAATCCGGGACTTGGGCATCGCAGCGCTGCACCAAATCATTGATCATCCCCTGCAATCCCATATGGCGACCATCATCAGGTGAATAGATGCGCTCTATTCCATAGGTCATTAATTCTTTTATTTCCTCGGGAAGTATCACACCTCCACCACCTCCAAAAATCTTGATATGGCCAGCCCCCCTTTCCTGGAGCAAATCAAACATATATCTGAAGTACTCATTATGCCCACCTTGATATGAAGTCATGGCGATGGCATTGGCATCTTCCTGAATGGCACAATCTACCACTTCGGCCACACTTCTATCATGCCCCAAGTGAATCACCTCGACACCAGTGGATTGGATAATACGCCTCATGATATTAATGGCTGCATCATGCCCATCAAAAAGCGAAGCTGCAGTTACAATCCTGATTTTATTTTTAGGCGAATAGGGTTTGATTTGTTCCATTATCAATAAAAGGTCTTTTTCCGCCATGCAATTTACAGAAAATGCAAATCAAAATCGATTTCACTTAGAATATTACAAAAAACTTTGGTCCTTTGGTCTGCTTTTTCTGAATGTTATAATTTTATCGGTCTAAATTCGTCCATGAAGCTCACTATACTTATCCATTGTCCTGACCAATCCGGTATTATACGATCAGTAACCACTTTTATCCATCAGCAAGAAGGAAACGTTGTGTATTTGGATCAGCATGTGGACAAACAAGCGGGGGTTTTCTTTATGCGTTTGCAAAGTGAGTTTGAAAAAGAAATTGTTTTGGATGGTTTCAAGACAGAATTTGACGCTACGCTTGCCAAGGAATTCAATATGGAGTGGGATGCCTATCTTGAAGGCTACAAACCAAAAATGGCCATCTTTGTATCCAAGTACAACCATTGCCTTTATGACTTATTGAGCCGTTTCAAATCCGGAGAATTATTGGTTGATATTCCTTTTATCCTGAGCAACCACCAAGATTTGGCCTATGTGGCGGAACAGTTCAAGATTCCGTTTTACCATGTTCCTGTCACCAAGGAAACCAAGGAGAATGCCGAAGCCGAACAGCTCAAACTATTAAAGGAACACCAAGTGGATTTTATCGTATTGGCACGTTACATGCAGATTATATCCCCAAGATTGATTGATACCTATCCTCAAAAAATCATTAACATCCACCATTCCTTTTTGCCAGCCTTTGTAGGAGCTAAACCTTACCATGCCGCTTTTGAACGTGGTGTGAAAATTATTGGGGCCACTAGTCATTATGTAACTGAAGATTTGGATGCCGGCCCTATTATTGAACAGGATGTTACGGCTGTTTCCCACTCGCATTCCATAAAAGATTTTATTGCCAAGGGTAAAGATTTGGAACGTATTGTACTTTCCCGTGCCGTACAGTTGCACGTAGCCCGAAAAACCATGGTCTACAACAACAAGACGGTGATTTTTTCTTAAAAATTGCATCCCACAAACCTTGTTAAGGGCTAATATTCTATATTTTCACTCCATAACTATAAAAAAAATACCATGAAACGAACACTGCTATGCATTCTCCTATTTCAGTTTGTGGGATGCACCGAACTGCAACAAGTAGTAAACCAATTGCCCCAAGGAACCACAGGAATTGGAAACGCAGAAATTGCCCAAGGTCTTAGGGAAGCCCTAAACATGGGTATTGAAAAACAAGTGGACAAGTTGGCCCTTGAGAATGGCTTTTTTAAGAATGAACTGGTAAAAATCCTTTTACCCCAAGAGCTTCAGAAGGTAGACAAAACCCTTCGCGATGTGGGTCTTGGCAATCTGGCCGATGAAGGTTTAAGAATCATCAACCGTGCGGCAGAGGATGCCGTGGGTGAAGCCACTCCTATTTTTGTGGAGGCCGTTAAGGGAATCACCTTTAATGATGCCAGACAGATTCTATTGGGAAGCGACAATGCCGCCACACAGTACTTGGAAGGTTCAACCAAAACAAAATTGTACGAAAAGTTTAATCCTATCATCAAAAATTCTTTTCAAAAAGTGGGGGCTGACCAAATCTGGAGCAACATCATTACCAAGTACAACAATTTGCCGCTTACCAACAACGTAAACCCAGATTTAACCGACTACACTACCACCCAAGCCTTGTCTGGAGTATATACCATGATTGCCGTGGAAGAGAAGGAAATTCGGACAAAAATTTCCTCTAGGACCACCGATTTGTTAAAAAAGGTATTTGCTTTGCAAGATTAATCATAATTTTTTTCGAATTACACAATAATAGAAATTTATTGTCGTTATAATTTCAATAAAATGAGACATTTATAACAAATTCCTAAAGTTAATTTAACCTTTATCCCACGGTTAAGCGGGAATTTTGCAAAGAATTATAATTATCTGAGTTAGCATTTTTTTGAGTTAGTTAGTTTTAAAACCGGTGCATGCACCGGTTTTTTTATACCCCTAAGCGACCATGCTAATTCTTTCTGTAAAGTCCATCGAATGCCGTGGATACAAGATCGTCCCCTTGTAAAACCTCCCAAAGTTGCCGCACGGTACCATCCATATTTTTGGTCCAGATGATTCGGTTTCTATACATTTTACCATCATCTTTCATAAACTCTTCTGAAGTAAGAATCATTTGATTGCCGACCTTGTTTCCTTTTAATTTTAGGTGCGTACCGGTATTGTCCACCCATAACTGTTCCCATTGCTGATCGGCTATGTTGAAAAAGTTGATGCTGGTACCAGTATATCCCGGGTTGGCACTGACCCAATTCTCACGAATCACACATCCATTTTCTTCCCTGTTAATACTACTCTTACCTGCAGGAGTACCATCGGCGAAATTAGTAACCGTCCATTCGCCCACCCAAAAATCAAAAGCTTTTTGATCATTTGAACAGCAATTACACCCAGCAGTTTTTTGGGCATTTAGATAAAAAGTGGACAACAAGATAAAGGACAGCACCAATCTCCGCATAAGGCAGTCTTTTGTATTCCAAAAATGTTCAAGTGGCTCTCCTAAAGGTACGTTAATTAATTCCTTAAAAAATGTAAAGGGGTGTGAACAAAACATCCCGCAATGTTAAATTTTAGATAAAGTACCTGATTTATAGACGTATACCGCCACATCGTATAATCCACTGAGCCGTTTTGGACGTATCTTTGTTATAACAAATCTTGTAATATGAACAATCAGTATTGTAGAGTCGGAACTGTGACCCCGATCACTAGCGGAAATCAGGCAATCTCCATTTTGGAGTTCAGATACAACAACTTTCTTGAAAAAGCAGCCAATGTATCATCCATGGATACTCATTTGGGTGAATTTTTCAGAAGAAAGGCCCAAGGCATCAAAAAGATATTGGAAGCTTTGAGCTAAGACTTTTGAAGCAGTTTTTCCAATTCAATGGCCATTTCCATTTGAATGGCTTTAGCTTTGTTTGCAGCAACATCTGCAAAATCCAACCCTTGGGAAGCATACAGTATTCCTCGGGAAGAGTTGACCAATAGCCCAACCTCTTGGGTCATTCCGTATTGGCAGACTTCCTGTAAGCTTCCTCCTTGTGCCCCTACTCCTGGCACCAACAAAAAACTTTCCGGTACTATTTTCCGAATTCCCTCTAGATAAGTGGCTTTTGTAGCCCCCACTACATACATCAACCTTTCTGAATTTTTATACGTTTTAGATATCTCCAAAACTTCTTTATAAAGTTCTTTATCTCCAATTTTCTTGGTCTGAAAATCAAAAGCCCCTTGATTGGATGTCAATGCCAACAATATGACGTGCTTATTCTCGAAATCCAAAAATGGCTCCACGGAATCACGGCCCATATATGGTGCAATGGTAATCGAATCAAAATTCAAGGTTTCAAAAAAGGCCTTGGCATATCTTGTGGATGTATTTCCAATATCTCCCCGCTTGGCATCGGCAATGGTAAAAACTTCAGGATGCATCTCATTTAAATAGCCCATGGTCCTTTCCAAGGATTTCCAACCTTGGAGACCATACGCTTCATAGAATGCAATGTTGGGCTTATAGGCCACACAGTATGTATGGGTAGCATCTATGATGGCCTTATTGAATGCGAAAATGGGATCCTCCTCTTTGAGCAGGTGTTGGGGAATCTTATCTAGATCTGTATCCAATCCAACGCATAGAAAGGATTTCTTTTGATGGATCTGTGAAATTAAGTGCTCTATTTTCATGGACAGGTATTCTCGCCTTGCTTCTAACCGTTAAAAAATTTCCGAAGCTTCTTTTAATTTCTCGGTGTTTTCCACTAGCATCAACTCATCAATTATTCTTTGGATATCTCCATTGATGATATTCTGCAAATCGTAAAGGGTAAGGCCAATTCTATGGTCTGTTACCCTGCCTTGGGGATAATTGTATGTTCTGATCTTTGCCGAACGGTCACCACTACTTACCTGGGAATTTCTTTTAGCGGCATCCTCGGCTTGTTTTTTGGCCAACTCCATGTCATACAATCTAGATCGAAGCACCTTAAAGGCCTTATCTTTATTCTTGTGCTGGGACTTCTCATCCTGACACTGCGCCACCAACCCTGTGGGGATGTGCGTCAACCTAACTGCGGAATAGGTAGTGTTTACCGACTGTCCACCTGGACCTGAAGAACAGAAATAATCAATCCGGACATCTTTTGGGTCTATCTGCACATCAAAATCCTCGGCTTCGGGAATCACCATCACCGTAGCCGCACTGGTATGCACCCTACCTTGGGTTTCGGTCTGTGGTACGCGTTGTACCCGATGTACCCCTGCCTCAAACTTTAAGGTACCATACACATCTTCCCCGGAAACCTCAAAATGGATTTCCTTATATCCCCCACTGGTTCCTTCACTTAAATCGATAATATTGGTACGCCACCCTTTGGATTCGCAATATTTGGCATACATCCGGTACAGGTCTCCCGCAAAGATGCTGGCCTCATCGCCTCCAGTGCCTGCCCTGATCTCCATGACCACATCTTTGGCATCTTCCGGATCTTTTGGGATGAGCAAGAACTTTATCTCTTCTTCCAACTTGGGCAAAGCCCCTTTGGCCTCCTCCAACTGCATCTTGGCCATTTCCACCATTTCGGCATCATTTCCATCTGCGATGATTTCCTCAGCCTCTTCAATATTGTTGGTAAGGTTGATATACTCTTCACGTTTATCCGCGAGTACTTTCAGGTCCTTGTATTCCTTGTTCAGCTTAATGTACCGCTTCTGATCGGCAATGACATCAGGCTGAATGATCAAGTCCGAAACCTCATCAAAACGCTGTTTTACAATGTTGAGCTTGTCTAGCATAGATCCATCCTCGTTAAGATTGCGAATTTACGATTTTTGGTTGGATTGTATTTCCAAGAAGTGTATCAGTTCCCTACAAAAGTGGTCCCCAAAGTAACAATGAATGCATTGAGACCATCGCTTCGATCATACTGACTAAAGCGCAGGTCTATAGTCTTCAATCCGAAACTGAACACCTTGGTATTGGCAAAGATGTCTTTGTATTGGATTCCCGCTCCATACTGATGGGCATCATATTTGGACAAATCGTAGTCCGAAGTATAAAATTCAAAGGTGGAGAGGGCGGCTTCCTTTGAATAGAAATAATCCGCCGCCGTTTGGGTGTAATAGCGATACGCAGGATAGAGCGTAAACTTATCCGATAACTTAAAGGGAAGTTCCAGATTGGCCGTATGCGAAGTAATACCCCAATCATCCCAGTAAAAGCGATAGTAGGACCGGAGCACCAAAAAATCGTTCACATAATAATTGAGCCTCCCTCCAAACGGAAGCTTCAATCTGCTGTCCGGCAACTGTTCCACATCATCCGCCAATTGGAAATCATCAATAAAAAAATCGGAAGCATTCCCAAAATAAACTCTTTGAAAAGGTGTACTCAACAAACCGCTCTGGGAAACCACATCCATAAAAAGGGCTCCCTGTAACTTTTTCCCTAAAATTTGGGAAAAACTCAAAGAAAGCGAGTAGGAGTTCCGACTTTCCTTATCAAATTCAGTAAAAGTGGGAGCATAGGAACCATTCCCCTCTACCCTATCATCAAAAAACCCTGGTCGTAGCTCAATGGGGTAAATAGCATTCCACTTATCCAAAAAAACATTTCCGCCCAGACTCAACTCTGTGTTCTTTTCATTGAACAATCGGGTATAGCTCCCTCCAAAACCAATTGAGAAATAGTCGTATTCCGATGAAAAATACGCATTGGCACTCCAAATAGTGTTCCGGTCTTCCGAAGTATGCTGGTAACTAGGGTTGATATAGGCCAATACATCTTTACGCGATTCCCCTGTTGATGCATCAAAAGGGGTAACATTGACCCCGCCATCCAGTGGATTCACATTACTGGATGAAGCAGACGTATAGGCAGACAACCCAACATCTACCGTTAACACATCATCTTCGTTCAAGGGCATGCGTAGTACAATGCTCGAGGTGGCATCGGTGAGTTCTTCGGTACCTTCTCCTCCTGTTACCGCGGCATTATTACCATCCTGATTATAATAACTAAACAGCAAATCAACCTCACTGGTCTCCAACACCCGCCTTTTGTAAGTAGTATTGTCTTGTTGTGCCATTACCGTGGAGATACCCAACAATAGCAAAAAGAAAGTGGGCAAACTTTTGGGTAAACCACCGCAGATTTTGGTCATCGTCACTTTAATTGCATCCACAACCGCCGCCTGTTTTTCCTCCGTTGGCTCCCGAAGAAGCTTCCCGATAGATATGGAAATTCGTTTCAAAACGTTCGCAAGGCCGTGCGCTCAATTGCATTTCGGCATCGCTCAAGTATACCTTATCGTATTCCCGAACTACTACACAGGAGCTGGAACAAATCAACAACAAAAAGAAAAAAGCAAGCTTAGCCATAGTTAAATTTAGGGATTCGTATCGAAAATGATTCCAGAACTCTTGTGTATTTTGTTATTGGAATCCACCACAACGGCCTCAACTCCATCTATTTGATTGATCATGTGGATTCCGCTATCCTTTCCCATGATAAAGACAGCTGTTGCCAAAGCATCACAAAGTTCGGCCTGTTTGGCAAAAATGGACACACTGTTGATTCCTGTTGTGGGATATCCGGTTCTTGGGTCAATGATATGGGAATATTTTTTTCCTTTGAACATGATAAACTTTTCATAATTGCCCGAAGTGGCCACCGAAGACTCTATAATGGGCATCCAACTGAACACCTTGTCCTTGCTCAACGGATTGGCAATACCCACCAACCATTTCTCCCCAGTCACCTTGGTTCCCCAAGTGGTAAGGTCGCCGGAAGCATTTATAATCCCTCCTTTCACCCCTTTGGAGGACAAAAGCTCCTTGGCCCGATCTGCAGCATACCCTTTCCCAATGGCACCAAAACTGATGCGCATTCCAGGATCCTTTAAAAAAACCGACCGCTCATCGGGATTCAATAGTATTTTTTGATACCCAATCTTGGTTATGGAACTTTGAATTGCCTTTTCTGATGGGATACTGTCCATACTACCGTCAAACTTCCAAATATTATCCATGGAAGCATAGGAAATATCAAATGCCCCATCCGTTATCTCCGAAATTTTTATGGATCGCTCAATAAGCCCATAGAGTTCCGGACTTACTTTAACGGGTTTTATTCCCGCATTCTGATTAATTTTTGAAGTTTCGGAATTGGGGTCCCAAGAAGATATTATTTTCTCGATCCGTTCAATTTCCGAAACAGCCTCATCAATATCCAAATAGCCTATTTCCTCGTTTGGGGCCACCACGGTAATCTCGAACCGGGTACCCATCAATTTCATGGTCTTTTTAACCGTAATATCCCTTCGCTCCAACTGCCCAATGGACAGCAGACAAGAAAAACTGAACAAAAGGACACACAATTTTCTCATGGGATAAAGCCGTTCAATATGGATATGTATTTTTTGGGCGATGCTTTGACATTGAACCCGGTTTTACCCAAGACTGACTGGTCTTTATTCAAAACAACAACTAACGGAAAGTGGCCCTTAGGGTTAAACTTTTGAGCAAGAGCTGCGTTGGTTTCCGACAATTCCAAAGGGAGTTCATTTTTTTTCTTCCTTGGGAAATCCGCTTTATAGAGTACATAATGTTCGCTGGCATACAACTTAAATTCTTCGGACTGCCAAATATTCTTTTCCAGTCGTATGCAAGGAGCACACCAATCGGAACCCGAAAACACTAAAATGATAGGTTTGTTTTCTTTATTTGCCAAACCAACAGCCTTATCAAAACTACTTTGCCATTCTTGGGCCTGCAGGCTTCCAAAAAC
The DNA here is from genome assembly GCF_004916895.1 of Flagellimonas alvinocaridis. GTDB lineage: Bacteria > Bacteroidota > Bacteroidia > Flavobacteriales > Flavobacteriaceae > Flagellimonas > Flagellimonas alvinocaridis. Next base: position 236,346 of record NZ_SNTZ01000002.1, on the reverse strand, counting down.
AAGTAGGAATATAATTATGAGGAACTGTTTCATGATTTGGGACTTATAATAAAACTACTTACTCAAAAACCCGAAGTATGGAGCCGTCGAGTTCGGTATTGAATATTTTAAGGGGGTTGCTGGTTGTACTCAAGTTCAAGGAAGTCCCGTCTTGTGCAAATCGGGATTGATGTGTGCTGCAATGAAAAACACCACCGTCTTCAGAAATAAATCGTATTTCTTCGGTTCCTTGGTGACTACAAATCTTACTGGCCGCTATTAATTCCCCTTGAAGGTTTCTGGCCACGACAATATCCAAATAGGTTAGGTTGGCCGATGATTTCACCGAAATGTAACCGCCATTGTTTGCCAACGGTGCCGCTTCCGCGGAAGTCAAATCTATGGTAAAGTCCACACCTTCGGATACTGGAAAGGTTTCCAGTTCTCCATCTTTTGAACACCCTTGTAAACAGGGAAAAGTTAAGGCAAATGCAGCACCTGCCCCTAAACTTCTTAGAAATTCCTTCCTTTCCATAGCATGAGGTTTATAAAAAGAACGTGAAATTAAGCTGATTCGTATGCCTAATATTCAAACTTTCCGTACGTGCTTTGAATGGTAAGTCTCTTGTCTTCCGATGCCTCAACCCTACCAATGACCTGAGCATCTACATCAAATTGTTTTGCAATGGAAATAATATCCTCAGCTACTTTAGGATTTACATACAACTCCATCCGGTGCCCACAATTGAACACTTGGTACATTTCCTTCCAATCGGTCCCGGACTGCTCCTGGATCAGTTTGAAAAGCGGAGGTACGGCAAACATATTGTCCTTAATGATATGAAGGTTATCCACAAAGTGGAGAATCTTCGTCTGTGCCCCACCGCTGCAATGCACCATACCGTGAACTTGCTCGGCAGTATATTTTTCCAAAACTTTTTTGATGATTGGCGCATAGGTTCTTGTGGGAGAAAGTACCAATTTTCCAGCATCCAATGGAGAATTGGGCACCGTGTCCGTTAATTTCACCTGTCCAGAGTACACCAAGTCATCTGGAACAGACGCATCATAGCTCTCCGGATATTTTTGGGCCAAATATTTTCCAAAAACATCATGGCGGGCCGAGGTAAGCCCGTTGCTTCCCATTCCGCCATTATATTCATTTTCATAAGTGGCTTTCCCAAAAGAGGCTAGCCCTACAATAACATCTCCCGCCTCAATATTGGCATTATCTATGACTTTGGAACGTTCCATCCGGGCGGTTACTGTGGAATCGACAATAATGGTTCGGACCAAATCGCCAACATCCGCTGTTTCACCACCTGTGGAACGGATGGAGATTCCATGCTTGTCCAAATCAGAAATAAGCTCTTCTGTTCCATTGATTATAGCCGAAATGACTTCTCCGGGAATCAGGTTTTTGTTTCTTCCTATGGTGGAAGACAACATAATGTTATCTGTGGCCCCTACGCAGATAAGGTCGTCCACATTCATGATCAAGGCATCTTGGGCAATCCCTTTCCAAACCGAAATATCACCGGTTTCCTTCCAATACATATAAGCCAGGGAAGATTTGGTCCCGGCACCATCGGCATGCATTACCAAGCAGTGTTTTTCACTTCCTGTTAAATAATCAGGGACTATTTTGCAGAACGCCTGTGGAAAAAGGCCTTTGTCAATGTTCTTAATGGCATTGTGCACATCTTCCTTAGAGGCCGAAACTCCTCGCTGCGCATATCTTTTACTGGTTTCAGATGACATTTTTAAGCTTTGGGCAAAAATAACGGAAAGCCACGAATTAATCGCTAGGTCTGTTTTCCTTCTTTCCTATTTTCCAAACAATAGTTCCCTGTACTTGGTAAATGGCCATAAATCGTCCGCAATAAGTTTTTCAAGTTTATCGGACTGTGCACGAATAACATCAAAATAAGGTTTCACATTGTCACAATATGCTTGTGCTTTTTTATGTGCGGTGGAAAGTCCGTTGGCCCGTTTTCTGGCATCGGTCATTTCGTCTGTCAATTTTTTGATTTCCATGATGTGCTCACCAATCTGCTCCAAAATATTCAGCTGAGTCTCCGCCACCTTCTTATGGGCAGCACCATAGACTTCTTTTAATCCGGAAACGTTTTCCAACAAAACGTTCTGATACCTAATGGCAGCCGGTATGATATGGTTGTAGACCATTTCACCCAACACCCGCCCTTCTATTTGAATATGAAATATATAGGCTCCCAATTCCACCTCTTGGTGGGCTTTGAGTTCCACCTCGCTCATAACTCCCATATCCTTGAACAGGGAAATGCTTTCCTTGGAAGTAATTACTTGCAATGCCTGCGGAGTGTTCTTGTTATTGCTCAATTTTCTCCTTCTGGCCTCTTCCTGCCATTCTATTCCATACCCGTCACCTTCAAAACGAATACGCTTGGAGGTTTTTATGTATTCCCTTAAAACATTGAAAACTGCCTCATCCTTTTTAAGGTTCTTTTTATCGATAAGCGCATCCACCTCCTTTTTAAATTCGGTGAGCTGTTTAGCCACAATGGTATTGAGTATGGTCATGGGTTTGGCGCAATTGGTCTTGGAACCTACACCTCTCATCTCAAATTTATTCCCTGTAAAAGCAAAGGGGGAAGTACGATTACGGTCCGTATTGTCCAAAAGTATCTCTGGAATCTTCCCTACCACATTTAGCTTGAGTTCTGTTTTTTCCTCTGGCGACAGTTTTCCTTTGGAAACCCCTTCCAATTCGTCCAACACATCGCTCAGCTGTTTGCCAATGAAAATGGAAAGTATGGAAGGCGGTGCTTCGTTGGCCCCCAATCTGTGATCATTACTGGCCGATGCAATGGAGGCACGCAACAATTCTTCATACGAGTCCACCGCCTTGATGGTGTTCACGAAAAATGTTAAAAACTGAAGGTTTTTCATCGGTGTGGTACCCGGGCTTAGCAGATTCACCCCTGTATCTGTTGCCAATGACCAGTTGTTATGTTTTCCAGAACCGTTGATACCTTCAAATGGCTTCTCATGAAAAAGCACCCTAAAATCATGTCTGTCCGCAATCTCTTCCATGACATCCATCAGCAATAAATTATGATCAACAGAAAGATTGGCTTCCTCAAATACAGGAGCCAGCTCGAACTGGTTTGGTGCCACTTCGTTATGACGTGTCTTTACTGGAATACCCAATTTAGTGCATTGTTTTTCCAAGTCACTCATAAAACTTAGCACCCTTGGCGGTATCACTCCAAAATAATGGTCATCCAATTGTTGTCCTTTAGCCGCGAGATTGCCCACAAGGGTACGACCCGCCATTACCAAGTCCAATCGGGATTGAACCAGCGCTTTGTCCATTAAAAAGTACTCCTGCTCCCAACCTAGGGTAGCATAGACCTTGCGTACGTTTTTGTCAAAATACTGTGCAACATCCGTTGCCGCTTGGTCAATGGCATGCAACGCCCTCAAGAGCGGCGCCTTATTATCTAGGGCCTCTCCCGTATACGCCACAAAAATGGTTGGAATACAGAGGGTTGTTTTATAAATAAATGCCGGCGATGTTGGGTCCCACGCCGTATATCCACGAGCCTCAAAAGTGTTTCGGATTCCTCCACTGGGAAAGCTGGACGCATCAGGTTCTTGCTGTACCAATTGGGCACCACCAAACTTTTCCATGGCTCTTCCATCAGGCAAAATATCAAAGAAAGCATCGTGTTTCTCTGCCGTAGCACCCGTCAAGGGTTGAAACCAATGTGTGTAATGCGTAGCTCCCATGGACAACGCCCAAGCTTTCATCCCTTCGGCCACTTGGTCAGCTATTTTTCTATCAATTTTATTCCCTTGAAAGATGGCCGACTTTACATTGTCAAAAGCCTCCTTGGTCAAAAATTGGAGCATCTTATCCTCGTTGAACACATTCTTTCCGAACAGTTCGGAACGTTTCCCAGCTTCATCAATGGTAATGTGTTCCCTTTTTCTGCTCTCTGTCAGAGCATTGAATCTCATTTTTGGCATCGGTAAGCGATTTAATATGCAAAGCTACAATTAACAATTTAATAATTTTACGGACGAAAAATACTTTTTTTTCATATTACCCCCTCAAAAACAGGGGCAACAAAAATTTTATCGTTGATTTTGTCATTTTAACCCTGCAAAAGATATATTCTCGGATGAAAAATATATTTTTGTCAATCATAAATTTGAGAACAAATAACTAGCACGATTATGAGCAAATCTAAATTAGAGTACATCTGGTTGGATGGTTATGAGCCAACGGCCAACATGAGAAGCAAAACTAAAATTGAGGACGATTTTAGCGGGAAATTGGAAGATTGCCCCATTTGGTCTTTTGATGGGAGTTCTACCCAGCAAGCAGAAGGTGGTTCATCTGACTGTTTATTGAAGCCTGTGGCCATTTACCCTGACCCAGCTCGAAAGAATGGTTATTTGGTAATGGCTGAGGTATTGAACTCTGATGGTACACCTCACGTTTCTAACTCAAGGAACACCATTGATGATGAGAACGATGATTTCTGGTTCGGTTTCGAACAAGAATATTTTATTATGGATACCCACACCCAACTTCCTCTAGGCTTCCCTGTTGGAGGTTACCCTGGACCGCAAGGTCTTTACTATTGCTCTGTTGGTGGAAAAAACACTCATGGCAGGGAAATTGTTGAAAGACATGCGGATCTTTGTATAGAAGCTGGCCTAAACTTTGAAGGTATCAACCAAGAAGTAGCCTGTGGCCAGTGGGAATTCCAGATTTTTGCCAAAGGCGCCAAAAATGCCGGAGACCAAATTTGGATAGCCCGTTATTTATTGGACAGATTGACCGAAGAGTATGATTACTATATTGAATACCACCCAAAACCCATTAAAGGAGATTGGAACGGTTCCGGTATGCACGCCAACTTCTCTAACAGCACACTAAGAACCTGTGGTTCCAAAGAAGTGTATGAAAAAATATGTGAAGCCTTTAGACCAGTTGCTTCTGAGCACATTGCCGTTTACGGTGAGTTCAACGACCAACGATTGACTGGAAAGCACGAAACAGCTTCCATCCACGATTTCAGCTACGGAGTTTCAGATAGAGGAGCCTCCATTCGTATTCCAATCCTAACCGTTGAAAAGGGATGGAAAGGATGGTTGGAAGATAGAAGACCTGCTTCCAATGCGGATCCATATAGAGTAGCTGCCAGAATTATCACCACGGTAAAATCAGCCAAGGTATAATGTAGCATGCCCCATAATGCATAGATTAATTGTTGACTATATAAAAACCGCCCCATGGGGCGGTTTTTTAATTTATGGTGATGTATACAAAAGACGCATAAAAGGCAAGAAGCACTAGACCGTCCCGCCATCCAAGTCGTAAGCCTCTAGGAAAAAATACCAAGGGAAGTATCAGAAAGGATATACCCAACATCCAAAAAATATCACTTGAGAGCAGGCCTTGGTCCACAACAGTTATTGGGGTGATTATCGAAGTAATCCCCAAAACCGCCAAAAGGTTAAAAATATTGGACCCTATCAAATTCCCCAACGAAATAGCTTTTTCCTTTTTCAACACTGCAATTACAGAAGCCGCCAGTTCTGGGATGCTGGTACCTACAGAAACCACCGTTATCCCAATAACCCTGTCGCTCACCCCAAAAGAAGATGCCATTCCTACTGCCCCATCAATCAAAAATTCTGAGCCACCCCAAAGTGCGGTACCACCCAAACCTAAAAACAATGTAGTCTTGTACATAGGAAGAGGTATGTCATCTTCCGGCATTTCATCCACAACGGCCGTTTTTTGAAAACGAAGAAGATAAACCAAGAACAAGAACAGCATAGCAACCAGAATAATGCCTTCATACTGTTGCAGTACCCCATCAAAATAAATAAATCCACAAAAAAGTAACGAAGCCACCATCATTACAGGCCAATCGGTGGTATAAAAATTCTTTCGGACATCTATACTTCCCATAAGTACGGTAACGGCCAATACCAAGCCCAGGTTTGCAATATTGGAACCTACCACATTGCCCAAGGCCAAATCTGGAAATCCATCCAAAGCTGCTTTAATGCTTACAATTAGTTCCGGAGCCGATGTGGCAAATGAAACCACCGTCATCCCAATTACAATTTTGGGTATAGCCAATCTGAGGGAAAGTGCCACTGCGGATTTTAATAACCAGTTTCCTCCTGCAATTAACAATACAAGACCCAGAACAATAAAAAGTATGTTTTCCAAAGAGTACGAATTTGTGGCAAATATATATGAAGATTTATTAATGGTTGAGCTTCAAGAAAAGTGTTGCCAACTTGAGCAAAAATCTATCTAAACCAAGCGCAATTTTGTTATGAAAAATGGCGAAAGAATTTATTAAATCCTATCGGCCCCATTAATGAAATGACCAAAAAAGCCCCATTTTTAAACCATACTCCCCTTGGTTTTCAAAAAAGACTTAAAAACAGCCCTACAATTATTACATTTTATAATTCCTTCAAGGTTTTTGTATTTAAATATGTAACTAGTTCCAAGGCACATTAAAAATATTGAAGGGCCATCTCATTTAAAAGACTACAATCCTGTATGCAATTGTATAGATTCTTGGTCAAAAACTTGGAGACATGATTTCTATCATTTTAAATTGAAAAAACAAAATCAGAAAACAACCATTTTTTAACCCAAAATCCATCTACCGATGATAACTATTGTGAAACTTTTTGTGATGCTCCTCATCCTCATCATTGAATCAATTTTCATATGATGAAATATATCTTTTTGACTTACAATTTCCCTTTTATTAAAAGTTTAGCATTTATGTTCTACTGATTTGATTATTTTACACCTGTAACAAATCAACTTAAAAAAAGTGAAAAAAGTAACAATTCTAGCCATGGCATTTTTAGCCATGACATCCTGTAAACAAGAAGCAAAAAAAGAGGAAGCCCCTTCCCAAAGTGATGAGTTCTCCAAAGTATTGGACAATTATTATGAGGATGGACTCAAATTGAATCCATTGGCCGCCACCTTGGCTGGTGACCACAGATATGATGATTCATTTGCCAATCCGCTTTCTGATGCCTACAAGGAACAATCAAAATCCTATTATGAAGGGTATAAAGAAATGCTGTCTCAATTCCCGGATGAAAATCTTACTGAAAGTGAGCAAATGAGCAAGGCCATTCTCTTATGGGAGTGCAACATTAATCTGGAAGAATTTAATTTCAACGCCGATCTTACCCCTATTGACCAAATGTGGTCCCTTAATTTATTTGTGGGGCAGTTGGCAAGTGGAGCCAGCGCCCAGCCTTTCAAAACGGTCCAAGATTACGAAAATTGGATGAAACGAGTAGATGACTATTTGGAATGGCTATCCAGTACGGAAGCCAAGATGAAGGAAGGTATGGAAAAGGGTCATGTGCTTCCAAAGTCATTGATTGTAAAGGTACTTCCCCAACTTCAATCCCAAACAATCAAAAATATTGATCAGCATCTTTTTTATCAACCCATAAAGAACATGCCAACAGATTTTACTGATGAACAAAAGGCATCGCTAACTGCTTCGTATGAAGACATGATCACAAACAAGATCATTCCAGCCTACGAAAGCTTATACAATTTTATGAGTACCGACTACTTAGCTGCCGGTAGAGAAACAAGCGGCATACAAGGTGAACCCAATGGAGATGCCTATTATGCCCATCAAATTAAAAAATACACTACCACCAACATGACTGCAGCCGAAATCCACGAATTGGGATTGAGCGAGGTGGCCCGTATACGTTCCGAAATGGAAAAAGTAAAGGCCCAGGTTGGTTTTGAAGGGGATTTAAAAGCATTCTTCGACTATGTCCGAAACCATAAGGACCTTATGCCATTTACTGAACCCCAGCAGGTAATTGACAACTTCAATGCCATTCATGAGCGCATGAAGCCACAGATTGAAAAACTTTTTGACCAAAAACCAAAAACCCCTTTTGAAGTAAGACGCACCGAGGCATTTCGTGAGAATTCGGCAAGTGCCGAGTACAACCAAGGGTCCTTGGACGGTACCCGACCTGGTATTTTTTATGTTCCCATCCCCGATGCCAGTAAATACAATACCTATTCGGATGAGTCCCTTTTCCTTCATGAAGCCATTCCAGGTCATCATTACCAAATTTCATTGACTCAAGAGAATGAGGAGCTTCCCCATTTCAGAAAGACACTTTGGTATAGTGGATATGGCGAGGGATGGGCCCTTTATACAGAGTCTTTGGGTAAAGAATTGGGACTGTACACCGACCCCTACCAATATTTTGGAATGTTGGGAGCTGAAATGCACCGAGCTGTGCGTCTTGTGGTAGACACGGGCCTACATTCAAAAGGGTGGACCCGTGAGGAGGCCATTCAATATTCCTTGGACAATGAAGCTGAATCCGAGGCCAGTATCATTTCGGAAATTGAACGATACATGGCCAACCCAGGTCAAGCTTTGTCCTATAAAATAGGGCAATTGAAAATTAGGGAGCTTCGCAAAAAGGCCGAAGATGCTCTAGGGGACACCTTCAATATTGGGCAATTCCACAACCAAGTTTTGGAGACCGGTTGTGTTCCCTTGGCTTTATTGGAGGATAAAATTGACCGTTGGATTACTTCCAACAAATAAGAATTTCATGAAAAGGCCAACTTAGTTGGCCTTTTTTCTTTTTATCCCTCTACAAGGGGCAACCCAATATCTTGGTTATATTTGCTTTAACCAACACCTAACACCATGCTTTTCAAAATTTTGGCAAAAATCAATAAGGCAATACTTCCATCCTATACCAAAAAGGGATTGGACCTTTCCAAGGCTTCCAAATTACAATTGGCCATTATAGGCTGGCGGTACTATGTTACCAAAAACGCTTTGAATTAATATTGCAGAAGAGCCTCTATTTGGTAACCGTTTAGTTTTTTGGCTCCATTTAAGAAGGTAAGCTCTATTAAGAAATTGCATTGTACCACTTCCCCACCAAGTTTTTCAACCAGCTTGCAGACGGCGCTGGCCGTTCCTCCTGTGGCCAGTACATCATCATGCACCAACACTTTTTCGCCTTTTCTTATGGCGTCTGTATGAATTTCCAAAGTTTCCGAACCATATTCCAGCTCATAGGATTCCGAAATGGTAGTATAGGGAAGTTTTCCAGACTTTCTCACTGGCACAAACCCGGCTCCTATGCGTGAGGCAATTAATGGCGCAAATATAAACCCCCTACTATCAACCCCAACCACTTTATCAACATGCATATGACTTGCAAAACCGCAAAGAACATCACAAGCTTTATTCAGTGCTTCAGGATTGTTTAAAAGTGGTGTTATGTCCTTGAAATTCACACCAGGTTTCGGAAAGTCTTCGATATCACGAATGTAGGAAGCAAAATCCATAATTTTTTTGACAGATGAGGTTTTGCAGTAAAGGTAAAAAGAAATATATTTGCAGCCCTATTAAAAGGCCGCGTGCCCACCCGTTCCGAAGGGAACGTTCGGACGGGGCGCGAAAATGACATTTTGATGTTCTTTGTTTATGTGCTGTACAGTTCTAAATTTGAGCGATATTATGTTGGTTTCACCAAGGATATCGCTAGACGATTGAAGGAACACAACACAGGAAAAACCACATCGACCAAACCATTTGTTCCTTGGAAGCTGATTCGCAAAGAAAGTTTCGAAACTTTAGCAGAGGCTCGGAAAAGAGAAAAATACTTGAAATCGGCTGCTGGAAGAAGATGGAGAAAATTACATATTAGGCCGCGTGGCGCAACTGAATAGCGCATCTGATTACGGCTCAGAAGGTTGCAGGTTTGAATCCTGCCGCGGTCACTTAAAATACAAACCCTGTATGAAAATGCAGGGTTTTGTTATTTATTGAAATACCGTAAGTTGCAGACCGTTGTAAATACTGGTAATGACAAAATCGTTGTGTCGTTGGGTTGCCGGTTTACATTTTCAGGAAGACATGCAAAGGGATTAATCAATGTACTGGCATCAACCCTTTTCTATTGTAACAACTTATGCTTTAGGTTGAAGATAATATCTGAAATGAAGAGAGGCATGTATCTTATCGTCAGCCCTTCAAATGAAAAATCAATTGCGTTTTTATAATTTTTATCGAACTCTTTTTTGAGCCGCCTTCTAAACTTGATTGTATCCTGACTTTTAGGTTCTGTCCGTTTACCTTTTCGAGTATTATGAAGATGGTATTTAATATTTTCCATCAATCTTTTCCTAACCAATTCGTTTAATGCATTGTCATTGGGAAAGAGATTTTGTGTTCTATTCTTCAAATAAAGGTTCACATCAAAAACTATATACTTTCTTGCGTCATAACTGTTTCTTGTAATGGATTCATTATTATCGACAAAATACATATACAAGGGCGCATTTATATAACAGGCAGACTCGACGTGTTCCAATAAATCAATACCAAAGATGACATCGGATGTTATGTGTATACCTTCCTTAAACTTTATCTTTTTCGCCAGTTCCTTCGGATATAGATTTCGCCAGAGGTAAAACCCCTTTTTCAAATAATCTTCAAGGATTTTCCCCTTTTCCCATGTCTCAACTTTTAATGACGAAAAGGTTTCGGGAAATTCTTTTTTGCGGTTTGAGACCAGTGCTTCAAAAATGAAGATCTTATTGCTTTGACCATCTACATAATTCATCAGTAGTTGATACATGTCTTTATGTATCCAGTCATCCGCATCAACAAATGAAATATAATCCCCCGTCGACTTTTCAAGTCCCCTGTTCCTAGCTACAGAGACCCCTTGATTTTTTTGATGCAGAACTTTTATTCTAGCATCTTTAGATGAATAGTCATCACATATTTCCGGAGAACCGTCAGTAGACCCATCATTGATCAAAATAACCTCTAGGTTGCTATACGGTTGCCCAAGAATGCTGTCCAAACATCGCCTAAGGTATCTCTCTACATTGTAGACAGGTACTATGACGCTTATTTTGTGTTTCATACATATTGACTCTTAATACTGAAGAAGCAAAGGCGGGATAGAGCGAAAACCGTGAGGAAGAGAATAATTCGAATGTATAAGGAATGGTGATTATCAACTTTATTGTGTTCTTGATATGGGATTAAAAATAGTATCCAATGGCTTATTTTGGAGCGCGTTTGCTTTTCATGCACTCCTACTTCATTTCAAAATTTCGTTACCGCATGCCAATAGCTTATCAGCCAAAAACTTTTCCAAAGTACGGAATTAAACGCATGCAAGGCGAAGGGGAGGACCTATTTAAAGTGATTCTAACAAAGTTCTCCTTATCTACAATTAAGTCTTACCAAAAGGCTTGAAATTAGCTACAGAACTTCATTTTTTCAAGTTGGGAAAATGTAACTTGGCGTCAAGGGTTTTGAACACGATCTCCATCGGCATCAAATAATTCGGTTGTAATCAAAACATGATTGGCATCATAGTTCATTTTTTCAAAAGCAACCCCATTATCTTTTCTATTTACCAATTTTTTATCGGTACCTAGATATTGCTTTTCCATGATTAGCCCCAAAGAATTTCTTACATACTCTACACGATGCACTCCGGAGACTTTATGGATTGTATTGGCGCCTTCTTTATCCAAATACGTTTCAGAAATTAGATGCCTCCCATCCTCTGTCCATTCCGTAACATATTTGGCATATCCGCTATTTGCATTTTTAGGATTTCCTTCACCATCCTGAAATTCCAGCATTGTTTTGTTGCCAAATGCATCCGTTTCAAAGTGCCAACGTTCCGCACCGGACCAATGGGTTGCAGGATTCTTGTGCTTATCGAAGAATACAATATCCTCTAGGTCATACTTGTTCCAACTGTTCTGCTCTCCGGCAGTATGGGAAGGTCCAATGGCGGGATTCCAATGCACATCAAAAACCTCCCATCGATCAAATCTTCCATGAATGTCATAATAGTATTTAAAAACAGCTGCCCCATTATCCGTGCTGACCAAGTTTCCATTGGAATCAATATTTTCGAGGGTTCCAAAATACCCTTGCTCATTGAAGGTCATACGGGTTCTCAAAAATTGAAAATCACCCCGCAAAGGAACTATTTTCCCAGTGCTATCCAACCGCTCTTCCACAAGGCTTCCATCTGGCTGATGAATCCATTGGTAACGGATCACACCAAACCAATCCGATGTTGGCTCACCCTTGGCATCAACAAAAACCAAAGCAATGTTTCTCCCCAAAGCATCCTTTTCATACGTCTTGTTATAGACATTCCCCATAATTGAAATCTGGTTTCCAAATCGGTCAAAAAAACTATGCACCTCCTTATTTTGCACATACGCTATTTTTGTAAGGGGAGCGTTGATGTTCAAATTCCCAAAGCGACCTTCAAACTCCTTATATTCCTCTCCAATGCGAACATGTGTAGCAATAATCTGGTTGTTTGCGTTGTAATCCACTTTCAGATTTATTCTGCCCAATGCCTCTTCTTCAGTTATGGGATAGGCCCCTTTTACAGGTTGATAGGGCGATTCCCAAAAAGGCAACAATGCATAATATTCACTTCTATGGACATCTTTTATCTGTTGCGCATGACCCAAATTGGATACTAATGCCACGAATACCAAAACCATTGTTTTTGTTGATTTCATGATGTATGGATTTCAAAGAGATTGCCAAATGATTTTAGGCAGATTAATGGCCCAAATATGAAACTAGTTTGATGGTTTTTTCTCCTGTTTATAAAAAAGCGGATATCCATTTATATGAATTTTAACATATAATGGAGGCCATACAGGTTAACTTGACCCCAAACCGAAATACATGGAACCTTCTATAGCATTGACCATTTTTTCCGGGGCTGCCATTTCCAGTGGGCTAATGATGGCCCTTTACTTTATTTTGGTCCGCAAGGAAAATAAATGGGGAGACATGACCGTGGGATTTTTGTTTTTGGCCCTTGTCATGAGACTGTCCAAGTCATTGTTCTCCTATGTTTTTCACGGGTCTTCCATGATGGGCATCTCATTCGGACTGCTGGGTTCGGTTCTTATGGGCCCTTTGCTTTTCCTATATTTTAAATACTCACTATCAGAAAAAAAAGAGTTTCAATGGTCCCACGCTTTACACTTCATCATACCTTTTGGAGCATTTATTCTTGCAATCAATGAGCTTGTCCCCTCCTATGATCTCTATGTGTGGGCAGGACATTTTTTAATGGGATATCTCATTGTAGTGGGCTATCAATATATATTTTCCAAGCGTTCAGAGGGCATAGCTTCAAAATGGCACAACGTATTGTTTTATGGAATTCTTGGTCTGTGGCTCTTATTTTCCCTTCAACTATATATCTCCAGTAGGATATTTTACATCTGGGGTATCATATTGGCCTCTTTGATCATCTATATCCTGTTTTTTACAGCGTTGAAAACTCCTATGTTCCGAAGTAAAAATAAGCAAGTGACGATTCCGAATATGTTGAAGGATAAAATAATCCATGCCCTAGAGGTGGAACGGATATTTGTACAACAAGGAATTTCCATTGCCCAGTTCTCTGAAAAGATAGATGCTCCTGTATATCTGGTATCCAATGGGATAAAATCCATTTACGGAAAAAATTTCAAGGACGTCATCAATAGTTTTAGAATTCGGGAGATTACCTCAAAACTATCCCATGTTGATTTTGCCCATGAAAAAATTGAAAATTTAGCCTATGATGTAGGCTTCAACACATCTTCTGCTTTTTATAGTGCTTTTAAAAAGGAAACCAATATGACACCGAGGGCCTATCAAAAAGCGTCGCTTTCTAAATAAACCGATTACATGGGACCAGCAAAAAAATCCTATGGATTTGTAGCTATTTTTTCAAGGAATCCAAGTTTCTGTGTGCCTCTTTCAACTCTAGTTGCAATCGTTGGTTTTCTTCGAGATATTCCAAGCGTATCCGTTCCATTTCCCTTTCAAAATCATCGGCTGGAACATATTGAGGTTCAAACAGGCTTTCCTTCAAAATACTGAACAGGGTAAACAAAAAACTAATGGCAACTGCAGAAATGAGCCCAAAAAGCATTGCTTTTTCCTTTTTAAGTCCGGGCGAGTTCTTTTTTAGCAACTGCTTTTCGTCCTTGCTCAATTTACGATTGCTGGAGAGTTGATCCAAAAAGACGTCCCACTTTTCCTCTTCCCGTACATACATATCCATGAATCCTCCCTCATCCAAAAAATCTTGGGTACTGGGTGTAGAGGCCAACATAAATATTTCCAGACCGTTACCGCTCATTATATCCAATAAATTGGCGTCATACTCCTGAATTTCCCTTACCAACCGTTCCACAAATTGTAGGTTGTAGTTGGGTCTTAAAAATTCATCATACAACGTCTGAATCTCAAAATAATCACTACGCTCCAAGGCATATTCCAAAAAACGGTCTTTTAATTCGGCCTTAAAAAATTCACCCATTTCTCAGATACAGTGATTAGCGATTTGATATATTGGTTTCATGGGTAAAGGTACAGCAGTCTATTAGTTTTGTGGTCTAGGCTTAAGTAAAGAATTTGTGATTTTTGGTTGAATCTTTTGTTCTGAAAAACTTGAATGTAATAAGAGGATTTTATTCCCTTCAAAAGAAAATATGCAATCTATGTGATTTAACTAAAAAGGGACAGCAAGCCTAAACAATTTCTGCGCTTAACCCGGCCTGTAGCAGTTGGGAACACTTTGGCTTTAGAAAAGAATACTCTCCTGTCTTTACGGTGCATTTACCATTGTAATGCACGATTAAAGAACATTGTTCCGCTTGTTCAGGAGTATGATCGCAAACATTGATCAAGGTTTCAATGACATGATCAAAAGTATTCACATCATCATTAAAAAGAACAATCTCGCTCTGATTTACAATCTCCTCTTCCAGTAGAAGGTCTTCCGATTCTTTTTCCTTAGTGCCCATAATTGCGGAGTTATGTCTTTCTAATTTACATATTTTGCCGAAATCCAATTATTTTTTTCAAGATTTTTTTCAAATTTCAATCCATATTCACCACATTTTGAGGAAATTGCATTCAAATCCTCCAAATAAAAGCCACTTAACAAAAGTATTCCCCCAGAATTAAGACACTCGGCATATACGGGAATATCCTCCAGTAGAATATTTCGGTTGATGTTGGCCAAGATCACATCGTATTTTTTCCCTTTCAACAAGCTACTATCTCCTTGAAAAGCTGCAATACTCTCGCAATCATTCCTTTCTATGTTTTCCTGGGTGTTCAGGTAGCACCATTCGTCAATGTCGATGGCATCTACAGGTCCTGCTCCCTTCTTTTTGGCCAAAATGGCCAGAACTCCGGTACCGCAACCCATGTCCAACACCGACTTCCTTTGGACATCAATATCGAGAATATGCTGAAGCATCATATGGGTGGTCTCATGATGCCCTGTCCCAAAACTCATCTTCGGCTCAATTACAATATCGTATTCCACATCAACTGCTTGATGAAATGGGGCACGCACCATACACCTATTTCCAACAATGATGGGATGGAAATTCCGTTCCCACTCGGCATTCCAGTTTTGTTGTTGGATTTCTTTTTGGGTCCATGAAATTTCAAAATCCGGTTGTTGCAAAATATAAAGTCCGTTCAAAATGTCCTCCCGCCAATCCGATTTTAGGATATAGGCCAAAAGTCCGGTTTCGTTCTCCACGAAGCTTTCAAACCCCACCTCTCCCAGCTCGGCAATCAAAATATCCGTTGCCGGTTGGGCAGGTTCTATCGTAAAATCATACTCGAGATATACCAATCCCATAATTTACGATCAAATGGCGTTGATGATGGCCACAAAGTCCGAAGCTACCAAGGAAGCTCCTCCAATCAATCCTCCGTCCACATCGGGTTTGGAAAAAATTTCTTCCGCATTGCCCGGTTTCACACTTCCTCCGTAAAGAATGGAAACTTCATCTGCAATGGAAGCATTATAGGCCTCCGCAATGGTTTTTCGGATAAAGGCATGCATTTCTTGCGCCTGCTCTGGGGAAGCCGTCTCTCCAGTGCCTATGGCCCAAACGGGCTCGTAGGCCAAAACTATGTTTTTCCAAGCACTGGCCTCCAAATGGAACAATCCGTTCTTCAATTGACTTTCCACAACGGAAAAATGGTTGTCGGATTTCCTGTCCTCCAATTCCTCACCAAAACAAAAAATAGCTTTTAATCCCTTGGCAACAGCGGTGTCCATTTTCTTTGCCAACAGTTCATCGGTTTCACCAAAGTAAGAGCGTCGCTCAGAATGGCCCAAGATAACCGTGTCCACATCCAGGTTCAACAGCATATCCGCAGAGATTTCACCAGTGTACGCCCCATTTTCAGCAAAATGCATGTTCTGGGCCGCCACTTTGATTGTGGAGGATTCCAAGCTTCGTTGGGCCGTTTCCAGGTTCACAAAAGTTGGAGCCACAATGACCTCCGCTTTAGTATCGGGCAGTTTTGCGGAAAGTTCGGCCAACAAAGCCTCTGTCTCTTCCCTATTCTTGTTCATCTTCCAGTTTCCTGCCACTATCTTCGTTCTCATGTTTTGTTGTTTTGTGGGTTATGTTTAAAGCGTAAGTTTATCAAAATCGTTATAATGCACCTTTTGCTGAATGGTGCCCTTTCGTAAAACCAATATTGCGGGATTGGAGCGCACAATGGTCTTCAATGTGGTCTCATCCGTAAAGTAAAAGTCAAAATCCAGTTTATATTTTTCCTCTACCTGATTAGCGAAATCGTCGCTTGAGGCCGACATGCCAATCACCGTATACCCTTTTTTCTTTGCTTCATTGGTCACTTGGGCCACTTCGGGGAAAAAATCGTAGTTACTCTTGGCCAGATCATAGGCCACCACCATAATCAGCTTATCCTCCTCCAAAAGTTCGGCAGCATAATCCTGACCATCCTTTTCAATGGTGAAATCATGGATGGGAGGTTCGTATCCTGCTTGAATTTGAGTGGTCTCCACATCTATAAACTCACCTTCCACACTAGGGTATTCCCCATTGGTGACTATGGTTTGCTCGCCCCCGTTCACTTTGAAACGCCAAGCGTATTCGTACAGGGGTTGTGGTGCGTCATCCGGAACTGTCATCCCCTCCTGAATGTTGGCGCCAATTTTATAAGGCCTGAAATCCACGGATGGCAAATGGTTGAGAACATGGTTGGCAAATAACATACAGGCCAACAAGGCTACTCCGCCCACTATCCAGTTGGTTTTTGTATTGAAAAGTGGGGTGATATATTTCCGTCCATAAAATAAAATCAAAATGAAAACCAACAGTATCACATCCTTGGTAAAGGATTCCCAAGGGGTCAGTTTTACGGCATCACCAAAGCAACCACAATCGGTCACTTTGTTGAAATAGGCGGAGTAAAAAGTGAGGAAGGTAAAAAATACAATCATCAGCAAAAGACTCCAAACCGTAAACTTCGGTTTAAAGCCAATAAGGAGCAATACCCCCAAGATCACCTCCACAATCACTACAAAAATGGAAATACCCAAAGCCATGGGCAGAAAAAAGGGCAAGTCCAGCACACCAGGGCTAAAATATTCCTCCAATTTGAACGAAAACCCAACGGGGTCGTTCAGTTTAATGAGGCCACTGATGATGAAAAGCACCCCTACAAAGACCCTTGAAATCCAAACTAAATATTTCATGTTTTTTTCAAAATAAATTCCAACTTATCAAAAACCTTAATCTGACACAAACCACACGAATTTTCACCAATGGGTTGATGGCTATAGATATGATATGTGATTGGTAAAAAACTCAACTATCTTCTTTGTCTTGGTTCTTGACTCTTTTTCCCCTAAACACAAATTCCCTTGTCATCATCTGTTATTCGGAATTTAGATGAATCAGTGCAAAAACTGCGTAGTTGATCATATCCTGATAGTTGGCATCCACCCCTTCACTTACCAATGTGGCACCTTGATTATCCTCAATCTGCTTTACACGAAGCAACTTCTGCAGGATAAGGTCCGTCAGCGAACTCACCCGCATATCGCGCCAGGCCTCACCGTAATCGTGGTTTTTGTCTTCCATCAATTTTTTGGTGATGGCCACTTCGGCATCATATAGGGCAATGGCCTCCTCAGCGGTCAGATCGGGTTGTTCCGCCACTCCTTTTTTAATCTGGATCAAGGCCATAATCGCATAGTTGATGATCCCAATGAATTCTGATTGTTCACCTTCATCCACCTTTCGCACATCGTTCTGCTGTAGGCTACGGATGCGTTGGGCTTTGATAAAAATCTGATCGGTCAGGGAAGGTAGGCGCAAAATCCGCCAAGCGGTACCGTAGTCCTGTGCTTTTTTTAAAAACAATTCCCGGCAGGTATGGATCACCGCATCGTACTGTTGGGAAGTCTGCTGCATGTATTGTTGCTAATTTGCGTAAATTTCGTCCAAATAAATGTGCCCAGAGCACTTTGCCAAAGATAGTGAAACCCAACAAAGGAGATATTTTTTATGACCATAAACTGTAAAGGTGAACTTATAGATCTTACGGTGCCCAAAGTCATGGGTATTCTTAACCTTACCCCAGATTCTTTTTTTGATGGGGGAGCCTACAAGGACGAAGCCTCTATATTGAATCAAGTGGGATACATGCTAGACCATGGGGCCACCTTTATAGACATGGGAGCCTACAGCTCACGCCCAGGGGCGGAACATGTGGATGAGGACGAGGAGCTGAAGCGCATGCTTCCGGTCATTGAATTGATCCTTAAAAAATTCCCGGACACCTTGATTTCTGTGGACACCTTCCGGAGCAGGGTCGCTGCCGAAAGTTTGGAAAGAGGTGCGGCCATCATCAATGATATTTCCGCTGGAAATTTAGATCAGGAGATGTTTCGCACGGTAGCCCAATTTCAAGTACCGTATATCATGATGCATTTGAAAGGCACCCCGCAATCCATGCAGAAAAAGGCCACTTATACCGATTTGATCAAGGACCTTCGGCATTACTTTTCCGAAAAAGTGCAGGAAGCCACTTCCCAAAAAATAAACGACATCATCATAGACCCAGGCTTTGGCTTTGCCAAGACCACCGAACAAAACTATACCCTGTTGAACCATTTGGACCTTTTCAAGACGTTCGGTTTGCCTCTTTTGATTGGATTGAGCCGAAAATCCATGATCTATAAAGTATTGGATTCCAACTCAAAGGAAGCGTTGAACGGCACCACCGCCCTTCACACCATTGCATTATTGAAAGGGGCAAATATTATCCGGGCACATGATGTAAAAGAGGCTATGGAATGTGTGAAACTAGTATCGGCCTTAAAAGCCAATGCCCTCTAGTTTTTGGTTCTTCTATTTTTGCTAATTTTACAAAAACACCGCGGTTGGATTTTCTAAATTTTCTCGAGTTTAAAATCACAGATATCATAGACATCGTCTTAGTGGCCGCGCTACTCTACTACGTGTACAAATTGGTAAGGGGCACCGTGGCCATCAACATATTTATTGGAATCGTCATTGTTTGGGCCTTATGGAAGCTTACGGAACTGCTTCAAATGAAAATGATCAGTAGTATGGTGGGCGGGTTTATGAATATTGGACTAATTGCCCTTATTATTGTTTTCCAACAAGAAATTCGGAAATTTTTATTGATGATAGGTTCCACCAATCTGGCCTCAAAGCGAAGTTTTGTCCGTCATTTCAAGTTTTTGAAACAGGAGGCCATGCCCTCGGACACGGATGTAGATGCCATTGTTGGGGCCTGTGACCGCATGGCCGACACCAAAACTGGGGCCATCATAGTTATGGAACGTAATAATTCGTTGGATTTTATAAAATCTACCGGAGACGCCATGAACATTATGATCACCCAACCCATCTTGGAAAGTATATTCTTTAAAAATAGTCCCCTCCATGATGGAGCCATCATCATTCAAGACAACTATGTTACTGCCACTAGGGTAATTTTACCTGTTTCCAATGACAGGAATATTCCCTTACGTTTTGGATTAAGGCACAGGGCTGCTGTAGGAATCACTGAGAAGACAGATGCCATTTGTCTGGTTGTTAGTGAGGAAACCGGTTCTATCTCTTACATTAAAAATGGGGAATTCGTTCCTTTTAAAAGTGTGGAAGAACTCATAGCCCTTATCAAGAAGGATTTGGAATAAATCTTTAATTCCTAAGCAACTTCTTCTGCCAAGAACTGTGCTTCATATAGGTCACTATAATATCCTCCTTTTTTCAAGAGCTCTTTATGGGTGCCTATTTCAACAATTTTACCTTGATCCATCACAATGATTTTACTGGCCTTTTTAATGGTGGCCAATCGGTGGGCAATGATGATGGACGTTCTTCCCTCGGTAATTTTATCTGTTGCTTTCTGTATTAATTGTTCAGAATAGGTATCCACAGAAGATGTAGCCTCATCCAAAATCAAAATGCTTGGATTGCTTACATAGGCCCGCAGAAAGGCAATCAATTGGCGCTGTCCACTGGAAAGCATGGACCCCCTTTCCTTTACATTGTATTGATATCCCCCGGGAAGGCTGGAGATAAAATCGTGAACTCCAATTTGTTTGGCCGCAGTTTCAATTTGTGACAATGTTATGGATTTATCGCGAAGCGAGATATTATTGGCTATACTGTCCGCGAACAAAAACACATCCTGAAGTACTATCGCTATATGTGACCTAAGCGATTTTAGGGTATAGTCCTGAATGTTGACTCCATCTACCAAAATCAATCCTGAATTGATCTCATAAAACCGGTTGAGCAGATTAATGATGGTGGATTTTCCAGCTCCCGTTGCCCCAACAATGGCCACCGTCTCACCTGCGTCTACCTTGAACGAAATACCGTGGAGCACTTCTTCATCCTTAATATAACCAAACCGTACATCTTTGAATTCGATATCTCCTTTGACTTCTGCTTTCTCCACATCGCCTTCATCGGCAATATGGCTGTCTGTATCCAAAATCTTGAACACCCTGTTGGCAGCTACCATTCCCATTTGAAGGGTGTTGAACTTATCCGCAATCTGCCGCAATGGACGAAACAAAAGATCCATCAGGAAAAAGAAGGCAAAAATGGAACCTGTATCGTTAAGGGCCACATTTTCAATATTCTGTATCACTCCAAAATATACCACCATACCAATTCCTATGGAATAGGATATCTCTGCCACTGGGAAGAAGATGGAGTTGTACCAAACTGTCTTGAGCCATGCATTTTGATGTTTCTCATTGATGACCCTGAACTTTTCCTTCTCGATTTCCTCCCGGTTAAAAAGCTGTACAATCTTCATCCCGGCGATGCGTTCCTGTACAAAGGAATTGAGATTGGCCACTTGTGAACGAACCTCAATAAAGGCCACTTTCATGGCTTGCTGAAACAAACGTGTAGCAATCAAAATCACCGGTAATATGGCAAAAACGATCAAGGCCAGTTTCCAATTGGTGTACAGCATAATGGCGGCACCCAATAGCATTTTGAGCACATCGGCCACGATCATAAAAAATCCTTGACTGAAAATTTCACCGATACGCTGCATATCCGCCACGGCCCTTGTGACCAAAACCCCAATGGAGGAGTTGTCAAAATAGGTCATCTTAAAGCTCATCATTTTTTCAAACAAACGGATACGGATATCCTTGATCACAGATTCCCCCAAAAGGTTGGCGTAATAGCTGAACAAAAGTTGCGTGACCACTTGCCCCACCAAGACGGCCAACATAAAAAGTATGGTAGTCAACAGTTTTTGACTGTCCTTGTTCTCCAAGGCTTCGTTGACGATGTCACGTACCAAAATGGGAATTTCAACCGCAAAAGCTGCCGAAAGTATGGCCGCAAGTGCCACTACCCAAAAAATACCCCTGTAGGGCTTGGTGTGTGCAAAAATCCGTTTGAACAGACCAAAATCAAATGCTTTTCCTATTTCGTCACTTTTGCTCATCAAATCGTTCTTTTGGATATAAAACCTTGGTCAAATATAATCCTTTTGCCGGGACGGATACCCCTGCCTCTCCCCTATCCTTGCTCTCCAATATCGCGTTGACATCCTCAGGGTTTATCTTACCCATACCTACATCCAACAACGTTCCCACTATGGCACGCACCATGTTTCTTAGAAAACGATCAGCAGTTATAGTGAACACCCATCTGTCTTCTTTCTTTTCCCAAGCAGCCTCTTTCACATCGCACAAAAAAGTCTTTACATCGCTGTTGGATTTAGAAAAGCACTCAAAATCCTTACGCCCCAATAAAAGGGTTGCGGCTTGGTTCATCGCCTCCAAATCCAAGGGATGCTTTGCATAATGGGCAAAATCAAAATAAAAGGGGTTCTTTTCCTGAACCAACCAATATTCATAGGTGCGTTCAACCGCATCAAACCGGGCATGGGCCTCGGGCTTCATGCCATATATCTGTTGAATAGAAATATCTTCGGGCAAAAAAGCATTGAGACGATACACCAATTCTTCCCTATCCTCGATGTCATCAAAATCAAAATGGGCAAACATCTCCTTGGCATGCACACCGGTATCGGTCCTGCCCGCTCCCACGACGCTCAATTTTTGTCGCAAAAGGGTGGACAAGGCTTTCTCAAGCACTTCCTGCACGGTAATGGCATTGAGTTGGTTCTGCCATCCGTGGTATGCTTTCCCGAAATAGGAAAATTGGATAAAATATCTCAAAGGGATCCCTTACTTTTAAGTTGTTAAAGATAATCCAATCCCATCCAACACGAACCCAAGCTCTATTTTTTAGCATATTTTTAGCGTTATGACCAAGATTCTTTTACTCTCGGACACCCACGGACATATGGATTCCACCATCTTAAAGTATGCGGCACAGGCCGATGAAATTTGGCATGCAGGAGACATTGGAAGTTTGGAGGTGACCGACCAATTGGAGGCCTTAAAGCCTGTTCGCGGGGTACATGGCAATATTGACGACTATGTGATTCAAAAGGAATTTCCAGAAAACAATCGGTTTATGTGCGAGGGTGTGGATGTATGGATTACGCACATAGGGGGCTATCCGAACAAATACAATGTGAGGGTACGTGATGAGATTCGCAATAATCCCCCAAAACTCTTCATCTGTGGGCACTCTCACATCTTAAAGGTGATGAACGACAAAAAATTGGGGTTGCTTCACATGAATCCTGGCGCATGCGGAAAACATGGGTTTCATCAAGTACGAACCATGCTCAGGTTTGTGATAGACGGGGATACAATATCGGATTTGGAGGTAATCGAATTGGGGCAACGGTAACCTAAAACAAAAATCCCAGCCTAGGCCGGGATTTTCTTCGCACTAATACTACTAAGATGTTAGGTTTAACGTAAGCGATCAACAGATTTTACAAGATCTTCATCCTTTTTGATAGCCCTGTTGGCCAGGACCAGAAAAACGATAGAAAATACAGGAATCAGCATCCCAATACCCTTCTCAGAAACCACAGCCTCTCCGGATAAGCTTAGCGATCGATAAACGAAAAATCCTAGTAAAAAAAGATTCAATATCATATTCAATCTGTTTACCACAAATTGATTTTGTCTGTTTTTGTACAATAAAATGGACACTACGGCCAAGATAGCAGCTACATAAAAAGCAATGCTTACCCATACTTCGTTTTGAGCATAGACTTCTGCACCATCAACGGTTACCCACAGATTCAAAAAGAACGGAAGCACTCCCGCCAAGAAGGCCACGATCAGTAAAAAAAACGTTTGAATCCGTTGAATCATTGTGCAAATTGCTTTCGAAATGCAAAAATAGACGTCTTTTTGATAAATGGGCCTTAATTCCTGAAAAATAATTTGTATACTTGTGTCGTTATTAGCGAAGTACTTACCCAGGAAATCTTTCCTCCAGTAGCACCCAAATAACTTTTTTACTTCAATATTTCAGATTAGACACGTTTAACTTATTCAACACTTAATGTTCGAGATTTCAGATCTAAAAGCTAAAAAGCTTCCTGAGTTGCAAGAAATTGCAAAAGGTCTTAATGTTCCCAAGTTTAAGTCCTTAAAAAAATTGGATTTGGTTTATCAAATCCTCGATGTACAGGCATCGAACCCCAAAGCGGTGGCAGAAAGTCCGGCCGCTCCAGAAAAAAAACCTGCTGCTCCAAAACCTAGAAGGGCCAGAACCCCGCGTTCAACAGATTCTGAACGCAACAATGTCCCAAAAGAAGCTACAGAAAATGTAAAGGAATCCAATTCCGAGGAAAAAAAGGAAGATCCCAAAGTGCAGCCTCAAAAAAAGGAGCACAAGCAAGGTAATACTACCCAAAAAGGGCAGAACAATAATCGAAGAAATAACCAACATCAAAAAAGCGGTTCACACGATAAAAAGAACAGCAACTTTGATAAAGACCTAAAAAACAGGTACAAAGAGCCAGAATTTGAGTTTGACAGTATCATAGAGAGCGAAGGTGTTCTAGATATCATGCAGGATGGGTATGGGTTCTTGCGCTCTTCGGATTACAACTATCTTTCTTCCCCTGATGATATTTATGTTTCCCAGTCTCAAATTCGTCTGTTTGGACTAAAGTCAGGAGACACCATCTTAGGGAACATAAGACCCCCCAAAGAAGGTGAAAAATATTTCCCTTTGATCAAGGTGAACAAAATTAACGGTATGGACCCCCAAGTGGTCCGCGACCGAGTGTCTTTTGAACACTTGACCCCATTGTTCCCCAAAGAAAAATTTAAATTGGCCGAGAAACAAAGTACCATTTCCACACGGATCATGGATTTGTTCTCACCCATTGGCAAAGGGCAACGTGGTATGATCGTATCGCAGCCCAAGACCGGTAAGACCATGCTGTTGAAGGATATTGCCAATGCCATTGCCGCCAACCATCCTGAGGTATATCAAATCATTTTACTGATTGATGAGCGTCCTGAAGAAGTCACCGACATGCAACGTAACGTACGTGGCGAGGTGGTTGCTTCTACTTTTGACAAAGAAGCCTCTGAACACGTTCGTGTAGCCAATATTGTACTCGACAAAGCCAAGCGATTGGTAGAATGCGGTCATGATGTAGTGATTCTTTTGGACTCCATCACACGTTTGGCCCGTGCTTATAATACGGTACAACCTGCATCCGGAAAGGTATTGAGTGGTGGTGTGGATGCCAACGCCCTACATAAGCCTAAACGCTTTTTTGGAGCTGCCCGTAACATTGAAAATGGTGGTTCGCTTTCCATCATTGCCACAGCATTGACCGAGACTGGTTCCAAAATGGACGAAGTAATCTTTGAAGAATTTAAGGGTACTGGTAATATGGAACTTCAGTTGGATAGACGAATTTCCAACCGTAGAATCTTCCCTGCCATTGACCTTATTTCTTCTTCTACCAGAAGGGATGATTTATTGTTGGATGAAAACACCATTCAACGGATGTGGATCATGCGCAAGTATTTAGCAGATATGAATCCTGTGGAGGCCATGGAATTCATGGAACAACGCATTAAGCAAACCCGAAACAATGAAGAGTTCTTGCTCACAATGAATGAATAGTGTTTTTTTATTCAAGCATCTGTATAACAACAATTTAAAAACCCTTTGGAGAATTCCACAGGGTTTTTTCTTTACCTATTCTAAAGAAAAAGCATATCTTTAAATCGTTTCCTCAAAACAGAACTTTAACACTTTGAAACTATGAAAAATACCAAAAAAGTAGCAGCTATTGGTCTAGGTGCTTTTTTACTGATGCTCGGGGCATGCCAACAGGGTCCAAAGAAGGAAGAGCCCTCCGAATCCAACACTACCGGGCAAACCCAAGAAAAAGTTGACCCACCCCGGGGAATAATTTCCTTGGAAGAATCAAAATCCCTGTATGATAACTACACCAAAAACAGGGCGGAGATGATTCAACAATTTGAAACAGAACGAAATCCAGACGAAAAGTTCGAAGTCGCCCGTTTCACAGCATTCAGCTATGATGAAATTAAACAGTATATGGCCTTTATTGAGCAAGAGGCGCAAAACGCACAGGTAGATATCTCATCACTTCGGTTCTACTTTGCCAATTATCCTGACAAGCAAGACTTCCCTGATGGAAAAAAGATTGTTCATCCCAGACAAAATTCCATTTTCATTGTTCCAGCCATGAAGGCTGACGGCGGTGAATATGGGTTCTACATAGGGGCCGACGGCAAGGCTAAACTCATAAAAAATGCCGTAGGACAGGCAGAGGTTGGCAATGTTCAAGACAATAAACAAAAATCGCAAGCTGGTTTTGTGCCTAGTCTCAGTAGTGCTGCAAGTGCCAATGGAGACCAGAGCCTTACCTTAAATAGGGGGAATTCATCTCCTCCACCATGGGATGACTATTAATTGTATTGGGCATGGTCCAAGAAATCTATTTGTTTTTAAAGGAGCAATACTATCTTCCTTTATACCTAGTGACATGGATTGTTTCAGTATTTACCTACCGAAAGTATTTTGATACTGCACTAAAATATTTCCCCATGTTCATTGCCTACACCTTCTTTACGGAGTTGCTTGGCTATTTCATTAAGTATCATGAAGATTTTCAATTCTTCTCCGATGAGCGATATTCTTGGCGCAATATCATCATTTACAACATTTACCAAGTTGTTACTTTTCTATTTTTTTGCAGGATATATCTCAAAACCATCCAATCCAAATTGTATAAAAAATGGATACGTTATGGTGTTATTGCGATGCTTTTGGGCTATATAATAAATATCATCTTTAAAAATCCGTTCTACGAAGGTCTATATTATGCAGATATTTTTGGGTCTTGGGTTTTGTTGATGTGCATTATCTTTTACTTTAAGGAAAAAAAACAAGAGAAAAATCCATATCCCCAAAAACAAAATTTATTGTTTTGGATAAGTTTGGGCAGTTTTATCTTTTATCTGCTGGTACCTTACATATTGTTAATTGGTAACACCAGCGCAAACTTATGGTTCTATCTACACCTAAGAACCGTACTACTCCTGCTCATTCTGGTTATGTACAGCTGTTTTATCATTGGCTTTTTAGTTGGAAAAAGAAAAGCCTTCCGTTAAATACAATCTAAAAAGTTTGGTCATAAAAAAAGCTCCCAATTCGGGAGCTTTTATATATTTCCATCAAGCAAATATTACATTCCTGCAACTCTGCTCATCAATTTGCTTTTCAAATTGGAAGCCTTATTGGTGTGGATGATATTCTTCTTTGCCAATTTATCGATCATTCCAACAACAGTAGGCAACAAAGCCTCTGCAGCCTTCTTGTCTTCCTCGTTACGCAATTTTTTGATGGCATTACGCACAGTTTTGTGCTGATACCTGTTGCGCAAGCGTACTGCTTCGTTTCTTCTGATTCTCTTTAATGCTGACTTATGGTTTGCCATTGCCTTTATTTATACTTTCTAAATCCTTTTTTTGTAGCCCGTAGGGGAATCGAACCCCTGTTACCAGGATGAAAACCTGGCGTCCTAACCCCTAGACGAACGGGCCTAATTAATTTGAAAACCTGATTAAAAATCAAAGTTTTCCAATATTCCATTGAACTTTGTAGCCCGTAGGGGAATCGAACCCCTGTTACCAGGATGAAAACCTGGCGTCCTAACCCCTAGACGAACGGGCCATAAGGTTGCACAATTGCGGATGCAAAAATACAACTATTTTTAAGTCTTGCAACAGTAATTATTATTTTTTGCACCTACTTAATAGGCCTTGGCAAACAATACCCTTTGGGCTGATGGTTTTCCTGTTACCATACAGACCCCTTCTTCCTTATCAACATTCAACGGAATACAGCGAATGGTAGCCTTGGTGTCTTCCTTTATACGTTCTTCGGTTTCGGCCGTACCATCCCAATGTGCGGTAACAAAACCACCCTTTTCCTCAATTACACGTTTAAACTCTTCGTAGGTATCCACTGGGGTGATGTGCTCCTTTCTATACGTCAGCGCCTTATTATAAATGTTCTCTTGGATTTCTTCCATGAGCGACACCACCTTTTCCACGACATCGTCCGCCTTTACGGATTCCTTTTGTAAAGTATCTCTTCGAGCCACTTCATAGGTTCCATTTTCAAGGTCACGTTGCCCAACGACCAAACGTACGGGAACCCCTTTCAGTTCATATTCATTGAACTTGAATCCCGGTTTATGGGTATCTCTCTTATCATATTTTACTGAAAGCCCTTTGGAACGAAGCTCTTTTACCAAGGGTTCCACTCTTTCAGAAATAGCATCCAATTGGTCCAATCCTTTATAAATGGGCACGATCACCACCTGAATGGGCGCCAATTTAGGCGGAAGCACCAAACCATTGTCATCACTATGGGTCATCACCAATGCTCCCATAAGTCGGGTTGAGACTCCCCAAGAAGTAGCCCAAACATATTCTTGTTTTCCTTCCTTATTGGCGAATTTCACATCAAATGCCTTGGCAAAGTTCTGTCCTAAAAAGTGTGAGGTTCCCGCTTGGAGTGCTTTTCCATCCTGCATCAATGCCTCAATACAATACGTTTCCTCTGCCCCTGCAAAACGTTCACTGGCAGTCTTGGTGCCTTTCATCACTGGAACACCCATGTGTTCCTCGACAAATTCGGCATACACGTTCATCATTTGTTCCGCTTCAGCCACAGCCTCTTCCCTTGTGGCATGTGCCGTATGTCCTTCTTGCCATAAAAACTCGGCCGTACGCAAAAAGAGGCGTGTACGCATTTCCCATCGCACCACATTGGCCCATTGGTTCACCATGATGGGCAAATCGCGATAGGACTGCACCCATCTTCTATAGGTATCCCAAATAATGGTTTCTGAAGTAGGACGTACAATAAGTTCTTCTTCCAACTTGGCATCCTCATCCACTATGATCCCACTACCGTCCTCCGCATTCTTCAACCGATAGTGTGTTACCACCGCACATTCCTTGGCAAAACCTTCAACGTGACTTGCTTCCTTGCTCAGATAGGATTTTGGAATAAACAAGGGAAAATAAGCATTCTCATGACCTGTTTCCTTGAACATTTTATCCAATTGGGCCTGCATCTTTTCCCAAATAGCGTAGCCATAGGGTTTTATGACCATACATCCCCTAACTCCCGAATTCTCAGCCAAATCCGATTTTACGACAAGTTCATTATACCATTTGGAATAATCTTCTGCTCTACTCGTTAAATTTTTACCCATCTACTATAGTTTGGCACAAAACTTGTGATTTTATTAGCAAAATAATTCGGTAAAACTAGTTATTTTTAATATGTTCAACAATAAAAATTGCGCAATGATAAAGTTTATACCCCACAGAAAATTTCAAGCTTTCGCCTTTCTCCTCATGGCAGCTTTCCTAGCAGCTTCTTGTGGATCATATCAGCAAGCTTCGTATTATGAAGATGGTATCTATTCCAACGGTGATCGCGTTGTTCGTGTAGAAAAAAAGTCTGCGGAAGCCGTACGCATTGAAGAACAAGAAAACAATTTATACGGCGATTATTTTGGACAAAAAGCGGATGAATATGCCGAGATTTTGGATGACGAAATCTTTACCGACATTGACAGCTATTCCAGTCAAATGCAAAACGACACCATTCCATTAGGTGAACAAACCGATTATTTTGCTTACAACAATACTTATACCGGCAATCCTGGTTGGGGTGATAATCCCACTAGCCTTACCATCAATGTATATGACAATTGGGGATGGGGCGGCTATTACGGATGGAACGATCCTTTTTGGAACTTTGGTTGGAACTACCCTTACTATGGTTGGGGATGGGGTTGGAACAGACCATGGAGATTTAACCGTTGGGGCTGGGGCGCATACTACGGCTGGGGTGGCTACCCTTACTATGGCGGTTGGGGATACGCAGGCTACTACGGTTGGGGCGGCTATTATAACTACGGCTGGAGACCCTATTACAACAATAGATATTACGGAAGAAATTATGCGTACAACCGAACCCGAAGAGGATATAACAGCGTAATTCCCGGCACAACATTAAGAGGACGCTCAAATCTTGCATCAAGGTCAAGCGGTTATACATCCCGATACAGAACAGATAGTGGACGTTCCAACTTGAGCAGCAGAACTGCAACAGCAGGAAGAAGTTCCAGAACTTATAGTGGACTAAGTTCAAGAAGAACCGTTAGTGCAGATGCCTCTGCTCGGAACAGGGACTATAGAACCAGCAGAAGCACAAGAACCACTCCTCGATATAACAATAGTGGTAGTTCAAGAACATACCGTTCCTATGGCACCACACCTTCCACAAGAAGTAGTGGCACTTACAGAAGAAGCGGAACAGTGAACAGAAGCTCATCTTCTCCCAGTTATCGCAGTTCGGGCAGAAGTACAAGAAGTTATCAATCTTCACGGAGTACGGCTCCAAGCCGAAGCAATTATAGTAGGTCTTCTTCGGGATCAAGCTCACGAAGCAGTAGCTACAGAAGCAGTGGCTCTAGCTCTAGAAGTAGCGGAAGCTATAGAAGTTCCGGAAGCAGCTCCAGAAGTTCTGGCGGCAGATCAGGAGGTTCTTCACGCTCATCGGGAAGAAGTAACGGAAGACATTAAATCCCAGAAATCCATCTCAACTCATTAAAAAAATTGAAAATGAAACAAATTTCAACTTTCATAATGGTATTGGCATGCACTTTTGCAACCGCACAGACCATAGACGACGTTTTACGATACAGTACAGAAAATATTCAGGGAACGGCAAGATTTCAGGCCATGGGTGGCGCATTTGGAGCGCTTGGCGGTGATTTATCAGCCTTAAATGTTAACCCTGCAGGTTCTGCAGTATTCAATTTCAGTGAAATTAGCATCACGGGGTCCAATTATCACCGAAACAATGATGCGTTCTTTGGAAACAGCGTAAGCAATACCACCGACAATTCCTTGGAATTTAACCAAGTGGGAGGTGTTTTGGTATTTAAATCCACAGAAAGTCCTTGGAAAAAAGTTGCCTTGGCATTCAACTACGATATGGTACAAAATTTTGACAATAGCTTTTTTGCAGGAGGAAACACATCTGTAGGTATAGACAATTATTTTTTGAACTTTGCCCAAGGCCAGCCACTTGGCCCTCTCCGCGTACAGCAGGGGGAGTTCATTGAAGAAGCCTATCTGGATATTGGCTCCAGCCTTGGATATGGCGCCCAACAGGCTTTCCTAGGATTCCAAGCAGGCCTTATTGAACCTACGGTAGATGATGATGACAACACTTCTTACTTTTCAAATGCCGAATACAGCAGCGTAAACCAAGAATACCTTCAGACCACTTCCGGATACAACAGCAAGTTCACGGTAAATTTTGCCGGCCAATATCAGGAAAATCTTTACGTAGGTGCTTCATTGAATTTTCACAATGTACTGTATGACAGAGTTACTTTAATGGATGAGAATGGATATAACCAAGACTCCCCTATTCAATTCACCACTTTTGATAATTTATTGCATACCGAAGGCTATGGGTTTTCATTTAGCCTTGGAGCTATTGCCAAATTAAATGAAAGTGTGCGCGTTGGAGGTAGCTATCAGTCCCCTACGTGGTACGAGTTGACGGACGACACTTCACAGCGCATCAACTCCACTTTGGCGGTATCGGATATCGATTTCATTGATTTTAACATTGTTAACCTGTACGAAGATTATCGCATAAAAACTCCCGGCAAACTTACTGGTAGTGTTGCCGTAATCTTTGGCCAAGATGGTTTGTTGAGTTTTGACTACGGATACCAAGACATGTCACAAGCAGAGCTTAGACCCACATCTGATCCTAATTTTGCATCGGAAAATGATTTTATAAATGAAACACTTGGCGTTGTGAACACCTATCGATTGGGTGGGGAATTCCGAATAGACCAAGTTAGTTTAAGGGCGGGGTATAGATACGAGGACAGTCCTTATGAAAATGACGACATTGTGGGCGAACTAACTGGATTCTCTGGCGGTATCGGCTATAGTTTTGGAGGAAGCAGATTGGATTTGGCCGTTAGCCGAACCGAACAGGATGTAAACACCTTCCTTTTTGATTCCGGTATTAATAGTTCCGCTATGATCAATAGGATAAATACCAATATTTCCTTGGGATATAGTTTTAAATTCTAATTTGGGAATATTTGAAGAATGCAAGGTCGGAGCAATCCGGCCTTTTTTTGTTTTAACGTACTAAGGAAAAGTGCCTGCGTACCGAACGGGCCACCATAACCCCGCTGTCATCTCGATCATAATCCAGTCTAAACCAGTAGTCGGAAGAAGGCAAATCCCTTCCGTTAAAGGTTCCATCCCATCCTAGATTGGGATCCAACTGCTTCAATAACTTACCATAACGATCAAAGATAAATACGGTTGGGTTGGACAATTGATCAATACCATAAACATTCCAACTGTCGTGCACCCCGTCCCCGTTGGGCGTAAAGAATTTGGGATAACCCACTACCAAAAATGGAACAGGGTCTGAAGTTCCGCAGCCATTCTTGTCATTTATGACCACTGAGTTTAATCCGGGAGGGACATCCAAGAAAATAGGATCATCCTGAAACTCCCCACCATTGATGGCATATTCATAATTGCCATCGCCATCGGGAATAAACTCCACATTGTACGGGTCGGTTTGATCACTGTTCACCAAATCATCCAATATGGTCACTGTTAGGCTTGGAATTCCGTAATATGTGATAAGGATATCATCAGTAATCGGATTTCCAAAAGTATGTTCAATCGTTACTCTATATCGTCCTGAATTAGGACTGGTGACTGTATACTCTACCTCATTAGGACCACTAGCTAGAACCGTTTCGTAAGTTCCGTCATCATCGGCATCCAATTCCCAGGTTACATTGGTAATATTAGGTCCAACCGGTGAGTTTTGCGCACTTAGCACAATATCAGGATCCCCTTCACAGGCCACAATATCCAAACCCAAAAACTCATCCCTAAGGGTACAGTCCAAGGCCGTATTCTGATCATCCTCAACCGATGTGCCTGTAAATGTCAGGATGAACGACTCTGGGTCATCATCAAAATTGGTGTTGTAATTGTTGATGTACAAGTAGTAGATTTCCCCTGCGGTAACATCCAACCATTCATCATACGTGTTCTGGCTCTGCTTTACAAAAGGAGCTCCTTCCCTACCATCCACAGGATTTACTCCAATTCCTGTAAATCCGGTATCGTTGGTTTCGTAATTGCAACGAATGGGCTGGGCGGTCCCATCTCCCACTATGGTACAAAAGTTTTGACCTGTGGTTTGATCAAAGGGACCATAAACTGCAAAATCCCATTCCGCGGTAAGAACTCCACCCGGATTGGGAAGCGCTTCAATATCAAATCCAATCTGCCCATCTGTTCCAGCACGAAAAACATACCATCCTGTATTGTGCTCTATATTTGCCGAACTATTGCTCCCCTTTTCCAAGCAACCCGTTTGGGTAATCACTTCGGGGTCAAAATCGTCAATATCACCACTGCCATCAGTAGTTCCCATAATAGGGGCATCTGCACATACAGGAATTGCCGTTCTACAATCTGGGGAGTTTTGAGCGCATACTGCTATGGAGAATAGAAAAAAGCAACATATTGCGCTAAATAGAGCTCTCATAGAATTTTTTGGGGCTAAAGGTTATTCTATATATAACCTCTATAACTCCATATGGCACCCTTTTAGTATTTATTCATCGAAAAAATATGCTGTTAATCGATGAAATGCGTTTTCAAGTCAGCGCTTCAAGGAAAAATGACTTTGGAGATATTTGGCATTTACCCTATTGCCATTCGCATCAACATACGATAATTTAAACCAATAATCTGTGGAAGGAAGTGGCTTTCCATTTAGATTTCCATCCCAGCCAGCATCCAATTCAGTCATTTGCTTTATCATTTTACCATAACGGTCAAAGATAGTGACCACTGGAGAATTCAATTCTGAAAGTCCTTCTATTTGCCATCTTTCATTGAGCACATCCCCATTGGGTGAAAAACTGGCCAAATAGCCCACAACCACAATATTTTCCCTGACCTCTCCACAGCCATGGATGTCCCGCATGGTAACCTCATGACTTCCCGGAAGCACATCTTCAAAAGTATTACTGGACTGAAAATCCCCATCATCCAATCGGTATTCCAATTCGGTATTGCTCTCAGTGATGATTCTCACCGTATTTCTCGGTTTAAAATCGTCAATTTCAACATCGGTTATCACTGGTAATTCCGAAATGTTCACAGTAATGGTTCTTGTTGCCTCGCAAGACGAACCACTGGAGGCATGGGTCACAGTAACGGTATATTCCCCTTCTTCGGAAACCATAATACTTGGACTTTGCTCACCCGTACTCCATTGATAGGTGTAATTAGGATTGGGCATGGTTTCCCCAATGAAAATGGCACCGGTTCCTTCACAAATTACCATTTGTTCCGAAAAGGTCAGCTCAGGAACCTCAATGGCATCCAATAGAAAACTCTCAGATGCATCATAACAATTTGGATTGGCCAATGAAGTGGTCCGCACATAAATGGTCTCTTGCCCCGGGCTTTTTTCATATTCCTTAGGCAATGGGCTTATTCCTGTATCTGCATCGGACTGCGAACTATGGTAGCTCACTATAAATTCATTAGGATTTTGGTTTCCCAAAGCCTCTATGTCTTTTGTTGATAAATCAAAAGTGGTATTTGGTGTATGGCAATAAACTGCATCTGCCAGGGTTCCAGTGACGGGGCTGGCATTGAATCCCACTTGTACATCGCTTATGATAGTGCCCGTACCAGTAGCGACCACAACACGATATTGTGCAGAATCTGGCGCGGTATAGGTTGAAGCATTGGCTCCTGAAATCAATTGAAATCCGCTGCCTGTATCACTATACCACTCATATCCTACCGCTCCAGAAGTCGTAGCGTCCAAAACTACGGTATCACCTTCACATGCGGCAATTGGAGGCCCCAAAAGGTTGTTGATTATGGAACAGTCAAGTGCATCATTGGGGTTGGTTAACCAAATATCACCTGTAAACTGTATGGAAAACCCGGAATTTACATTGCTAAAATTATTGATAAAGAGGTAATAATCCTGTCCCGGCTCTACCTGAAGCCAATCTTCATAATGAACGGATTCCCCATCACCTGTAGGATCTTCCCCTACGCCAATAAACCTTTTGGAATCACTGTTATCAAAAAAATTGCAACGAATAGGCTCACCCAACGTATTGCAATCACTAGCCTGGTACAGTGCAAAATCCCAGTCTTCGGAACTATTGTGTCCAATATTGAATCCCAGTTGTCCTGATGCCCCAGTGCGAAATCGATACCATGCAGAGTTGGATTCTATGGTGCCGGAAGTGGTCTGTTCCAAACAACCACTGGAAGCAGCTCCGTAGAAATCATCAACACCAAAACCATTGGTTCCCCCATTAATAGGCGTGTTGTTACAAATGGGAACAACAGTGGCACAATCTGGTGATACTTGGGTATAACCAAACTGCCAAACAAGGGTACATAATAAAGCTTTTAAAACCGATTTCACCATAAAAGACTGTAGGTTTGGGCATTATAAAAGTAGAAAGTCCCCTTCCTTAACAATAATTTATGTTGTCAAACCCCCGCTATCAGATGTTAAATAGTCCATTAATGTATATCTTTGCTTTCTTGAAGAAACAGCAATGAAAATAGAGCAGGCATTGGAAGAACAGTATGAAGACAGGGGCAACGATCATGTTGGCTCTTCAACCGAAACCCCTATGAGGGATGATGCTTTTGTATTGAGCGATGAAGAAAAAATTGAACGGATACAGAAAAGTGTACGTGAAATTATGTTGACGCTCGGCCTTGATTTGGATGATGACAGCCTGGCCGGAACACCTAAAAGAGTGGCCAAGATGTACGTAAAGGAAGTTTTTGGCGGACTGCATCCCAAGAGAAAACCCGAATCCTCCACATTCAAGAACAAATACAAGTATGGTGAAATGTTGGTAGAGAAGAACATTGTTCTTTACTCTACATGTGAGCATCACTTGTTGCCCATAGTGGGACGGGCGCATATTGCCTATATTTCCAACGGTACTGTGGTTGGGCTTTCCAAAATGAACCGTATTGTTGACTATTACGCCAAGCGCCCTCAAGTACAGGAACGCTTGAACATCCAAATTGTAAAGGAAATGCAACAGGTGCTAGGCACCGAAGATGTAGCTTGCGTTATTGATGCAAAGCATCTTTGCGTAAATTCAAGGGGAATCCGTGATATTGAAAGCAGCACGGTAACTTCTGAATACGGCGGAAAATTTAAAGATGAAGCTGTAAGACGGGAATTTTTGGATTACATCAACCTGGATACCGACTTTTAATCCTACTTTTTTAAATGCAACTTTATAAAGACCAAAATCTAAAAGTACACAATTCACTTTCTGGAAAAAAAGAGGTTTTTCAACCTATAAACGAAGGCCATGTGGGCATGTATGTCTGCGGCCCCACGGTGTATAGCAATGTACATTTGGGCAACTGTCGCACCTTTATGTCCTTCGATATGATTTTCAGGTACTTCAAACATTTGGGGTATAAGGTTCGCTATGTACGGAATATTACCGATGCCGGACATTTGGAAAACGATGCCGATGATGGAGAGGACAAAATTGCCAAAAAGGCCAAGTTGGAGCAGATTGAACCCATGGAAGTGGTACAACGCTACACCGTGGATTTCCATAACACCCTGCAACAATTCAACCTATTGCCCCCAAGCATAGAGCCTACGGCAACAGGGCACATTATTGAGCAGATAGAGATTATCAAGGATATTCTGGAAAAAGGATTTGCTTATGAGGTCAATGGTAGCGTGTATTTTGATGTGGTCAAGTTCAACAAAGATCATGAATACGGAAAACTGAGCGGAAGGAAGTTGGAGGATATGATCGCCAACACCCGTGAGCTCACTGCCCAGGATGAAAAACAAAATCCTCAGGATTTTGCACTTTGGAAAAAAGCCGAACCGCAGCACATCATGCGCTGGCCTTCACCATGGGGCGATGGTTTCCCAGGCTGGCATTTGGAGTGTACTGCCATGAGCACCAAATATTTAGGAGAGACCTTTGATATTCACGGAGGGGGGATGGATCTAAAGTTTCCCCATCACGAATGCGAAATTGCACAAGCCGAGGCCAGTACAGGAAAATCCCCAGTAAAATATTGGCTCCATGCCAATATGCTCACCCTCAATGGGAAAAAAATGTCCAAATCCACGGGTAACAATATTTACCCCTCTGAAATCATAAGTGGTAACAACGACATCTTGAGCAAGGCCTATTCCCCTGCCACAGTACGTTTTTTCATGATGCAGGCACACTACACCAGTATCTTGGATCTTAGTGATGATGCACTCCAGGCTTCGGAAAAAGGATACAACCGATTGATGGATGCCCTCAATTGTTTAGATGGATTAAAAACTGGCGCATCCTCTGATTTCAATGTCGAGGCATGGAAGCAAAAATGCTATGATGCCATGAACGATGATTTCAACACGCCCATCCTTATTGCCCATCTTTTTGATGCGGTAAAACACATCAACCTGATCAAGGAAGATAAGGAAACCATCACTGAAGCGGACAAAGCTTTGCTTGCATCTACTATGAACAGTTTTGTTTATGATGTTCTGGGTATCGAGAACCAATCCATGGGTCAAAATGATTCCAACGCTTTGAACGGTGTCATGGAATTGCTGATTGAACTTCGTAATGAAGCAAGGGCCAACAAGGATTTTGCCACTTCGGACAAAATCAGGGACGAATTGACCGCTTTGGGCATTCAGCTAAAGGACGGAAAGGACGGCACAACGTTCAGCATCAATTAATAGGATCAACCCATAAACTTGGACTGGTATTCTCCGGGAGATGCCTTGATTTTTCGCTTGAACAACCGATTGAAGTAGGAACGATTTTCAAAACCACATTCCAGATAAATTTCCTTTATCTTTTTGTTGGGGTCCTGCAACAGCTTTACGGCCATTTTAATCCGTTCACTGTTGATGTATTCGATGGGTGTTACCCCCAATTCCTCTTTAAAGGTCTTATGAAAATGGGATTCGCTCATGCAGGCTTTTTTACTCAGTTCACCCACCGATAGGTTTTCATGCAAATGAGTGGAGATATAGTCTATGGTATAGGCCAATCGGTTATGGCCGGCCAATTTTGAAGCATTCTCCCCAATGGTCTTTTTTCTACTTCCCTGCAGAATCCGCATAATCAACTCCTGCAACATATTGTCCACAAAGAAATCCTTGGAGGGGTGGTTTTCGGTAAAGAGGTATAGCAACCTTTGGATAATGCCATAGATACTGGCATCATTGGTAAAATGGAAATTGTAGTCCACAAAGGCCCATTCAGACCCATCATGTTTGGGCATGGTCTCGTTCATGAGTCCAATGACCCTGCGTATCTTCTCATCGGATATGGCCATGGCCAAACAACGGGTAGGGTTATCCTGATCGGCCTCTGGAAAATCTATGCACATCATTTCATTGGAAGGTAAAATCAGGGATTCTCCAGGTAAAAAATCGAATGCCTTTTTATCGCGAAGATGCATCACCTTCTTTCCAATAAGCATGGAAGCCAGTACGGGCTGGTCAAATTGAAGCAATACCCGTTCCGCCTGCAGATGCGTTTCAAAAACATGCATGGCGGCATTGTTCAAGGTGTAGGAGGTTTGGTTTTCCACCAAATGCTCCAGTTTTCGTTCCTTATAAAATCGTTCGGAAAGCTGCATACCAATACCTACTTCGTAAAATTTAAACCTAATACTTATTAAATATAAAAAATTACGACCCAATAATTGTTAAAAATATAACCGCAAACAGGATTGTGCACTAAAATAATAGGATACGTCAGATGACCAGGTATCAAATTCAATACTTTTAGAATCAACACATTGGGACTTAGGCCCTTTCAAAAATTAATTACACAAACACCCAGTATTATGAGCAATGTACAAACTACGGAGCGTAGCGTTTTGGAAAAACCTGCGTTCAAAAATCAGTATGAAAATTATATCGGAGGTAAGTGGACCCCACCTACGAAAGGCGAGTATTTTGAAAACATCTCACCGGTGGATGGTCAAGCGTTCACAAAAATCGCACGATCCACCGCCGAGGATATCGAAAAAGCCATTGATGCCGCTTGGGAAGCCGCACCACAATGGAACAGCTCATCGGCCACCTATCGAAGTAATCTGTTGCTAAAGATTGCCGATGCCATGGAAAAGAATCTTGAGGTATTGGCGCGGGCAGAAACGTGGGACAATGGAAAACCGCTACGGGAAACCCGTGCCGCAGACCTTCCATTGGCCATTGATCATTTCAGATACTTCGCCGGAGTGATCCGCGCCGAGGAAGGTTCGGTCAGCGAATTGGATTCTAATACGGTCTCCATGAACATTTTGGAACCTTTGGGCGTGGTGGGACAGATCATTCCTTGGAATTTCCCACTACTTATGGCTGCATGGAAAGTGGCCCCAGCACTGGCCGCCGGGAACTGCGTGGTACTAAAGCCAGCGGAGCAGACCCCTGTGGGTATTCTAGTGTTCATGGAACTCATCGAGGATATCCTTCCCGCAGGCGTACTCAATATTGTAAACGGTTTTGGGATTGAAGCCGGAAAGCCTTTGGCCTCCAGCCCACGTATCAACAAAGTGGCCTTTACCGGGGAAACCACTACAGGGCAATTGATCATGCAATACGCTTCAAAAAACATCACCCCCGTAACTTTGGAGCTGGGTGGTAAATCCCCCAACGTGTTCTTCGAAAGTATTATGGATGCCGATGATGAATTCTTTGACAAATGTCTGGAAGGCGCCGTGATGTTCGCTTTGAATCAAGGCGAAGTCTGCACCTGTCCATCCCGAATGCTGGTCCAGGAAAGTATTTTTGACCAGTTCATCGAACGGGTGGTAGAGCGAACCAAAGCGGTAAAATTGGGGCATCCCCTAGACCCAGACACCATGATGGGTGCCCAGGCTTCCAACGATCAGTATGAGAAAATCCTCAACTACATCAACATAGGAAAAGAAGAGGGCTGTGAGGTACTTACCGGCGGTGATGCCGCCTACAACGAAGGACTCGAAGGCGGCTACTACATTCAACCCACCATTTTAAAGGGAAATAACAGAATGCGGGTCTTCCAAGAGGAAATATTTGGTCCCGTGGTCTGCGTCACCACCTTTAAAGATGAAGCCGAAGCCTTGGAGATAGCCAATGACACCCTTTATGGATTGGGTGCCGGGGTATGGACCCGTGATATGCACCAAGCCTATAAAATCTCAAGAGAAATACAAGCCGGTAGGGTTTGGGTAAACTGTTACCATGCCTATCCAGCACACGCTCCATTTGGAGGCTATAAAAAATCAGGTATCGGTAGGGAAACCCACAAAATGATGCTCAATCATTACCGACAAACCAAAAACATGCTGATTTCCTACGACAAAAGTGCTTTGGGCTTTTTCTAAAACACAGATGATGACAGAACGGGTTTTGGTTTCAGAAAATGCTATTAAAATTATAGATCAACTGAGGGTGGAGCATGGAGAACTCATGTTTCACCAAAGCGGTGGGTGTTGTGATGGCTCCTCCCCCATGTGCTTCCCAAAAGGAGAATTGATGCTCAATGAGACCGATGTGTGGTTGGGATCCATCCACGGCTGTGATTTTTTCATGAGCAAAGATCAGTTTAACTATTGGCAACACACTCAACTTACGGTTGATGTGACCAAGGGTCGTGGTTCAAGCTTTAGTTTGGAGATTCCCATGGGCATCCGTTTCGTAATCAAATCCCGAATGTTCACGGACCAAGAACGGGAACAATTGTCCCCAGTTCATTTGGGTTCAGAAGAAGTGTAAAAAAGCCCCGACTTAAGTCGGGGCTTTTTTATACCTTGTAGTTTCTTATCCCAAACATGAAGCGAATTCTAATTGCCCCCTTTGTACTGCTGGTACGAGCCTATCAATTGCTCATTTCACCATATCTGCCAGCTACATGTCGTTATTCCCCCACCTGTTCACAATATACGCTTGAGGCACTTAAAAAACACGGCCTATTTAAAGGTGGCTG
The DNA here is from genome assembly GCF_004916895.1 of Flagellimonas alvinocaridis. Lineage (GTDB taxonomy): Bacteria > Bacteroidota > Bacteroidia > Flavobacteriales > Flavobacteriaceae > Flagellimonas > Flagellimonas alvinocaridis. The sequence goes on along the minus strand of NZ_SNTZ01000002.1, from coordinate 195,343 downwards.
GCTTTCCTTAAAACGTATAGCTAGCTGTAATCCTTGGGGTGGCAAGGGCTATGACCCTGTCCCATAGAACATTCCAATTGTCAACTATAAGCTCCCAAACCATGTAAACCTTTATCAGGTATTGCAGTTACAAGTATCAAAAAAGTAATAATCCTCTCGCCTGTCCAATCAAAGTAGTTATATTAGTCCAAAAATTAACTCAATGTATTTTCTTGGTTTTAATTGGAATCCTGAAGGAACGTTGTTCAAAATAGGGTTCGTTCAAATAAAATATTATAATCTGCTTTGGATAGCTGCCTTTGTCGCAGGTTGGTTTATCATGAAACGGATTTTCCAGAACGAAAAAAAGTCCATGGAAAAATTGGACTCCCTTTTTATATACACCGTAGTCTCCATTATGCTCGGTGCCCGTCTGGGTCATGTGTTCTTTTATGATTGGTCTTACTACAAAAATCACTTGATTGAAATTCTTTTGCCCATTCGTGAAAGTGCCAATAGCTCTTTGTTTGGATTCATCAATGGATATGAGTTTACCGGCTTCACGGGATTGGCCAGCCATGGAGCCACTATTGCCGCCGTTATTGGAGTATGGCTCTACTGTAGAAAATGGGAAGACATAAAAATGCTTTGGTTATTGGACCGATTGGTAATTCCTTCGGCCATTGGAGCGAGTTTTGTGCGGTTTGGAAATTTTTTCAACTCCGAAATCAACGGGAAAATTGTAGATAAATCCTATTTTTTAGCCACTCGTTTTATTCGAGACTCAGATGATATGCCATCATACAGAGCTATGGCACTGACCCATGAAAAGACAGAAAATGCAGCTTATAAAGCCATTGAACACAATCCTGATTTTGCCAACCTTCTAGAATCCATTCCGTTTAGACACCCCGCACAATTGTATGAAGGCATCTGCTATATTTTTGTGTTCGTGGTACTGTACCAACTATATTGGAAAACGGACAAAAAGGATAAACCTGGTTATCTTTTTGGGCTCTTTATGGTGCTTTTATTTGTGGTTCGGTTTGTTGTGGAATTCTTTAAGAAAAGTCAGGGAGGTTTTGAGGATACTCTTGGCCTTTTGTCCACGGGCCAGTGGTTAAGCATTCCTATGATCATAATTGGACTTTTCTTTATGTACAAACCCCTCCCAGAAAAAGACTGATTCCATGTATTTTAAATCATCCATAATCCTCTTGGTTTTTATCTTGGCTTCATGCAAGACAGAAAATAATAAGGAAATAAAGACAGAGACCATTAAATTCAAAAAGGAAGGGAGCCTAAATATTCTTCAATCACAAACAGACTCGCTACTGGTGGAGTTTGACATAGAAATAGCCGAAACCGACTACGAGACCCAAACAGGTCTTATGTATCGGGAATCCATGGAAAAAAATCAGGGGATGCTCTTTATCTTTCCAGATGTGTCCATGCACTATTTTTACATGAAGAACACCTTGATTCCTCTGGATATCATTTATATTGGGGATAACCAAAAAATTGCCAGTTTTCAAAAAAATGCCCAACCTAATGATGAAACCAGTCTCTCTTCCAAAGTACCCATTAAATATGTTTTGGAAATAAATGCTGGTCTTTCAGATAAGTTTGGGTTGCAGGTGGGAGACAGCATTACCTTTACCAAAAACTAAATGTCCAAATATCTGCTAGAAGGTCAAACTACGGAACGATTACTGTTTCGTAATATACAACCATCAGATTTTAATGATTGGCTGCCCTTTTACCACGAACCAAAATCCACTCAATTTTGGGAAGGGTTGCCAGAAAATCCAATTGAAGCATGCCAAGCACAATTTGACCGTATTTTTGAACGCTATGAAAACGATTTGGGCGGCATGAACGCCTTGATTTTAAAAGAAAGCGGGCAACTGGTAGGTATTTGTGGTCTTCTTGTTCAAACTGTTGATAATACCGAGGAACTGGAAATAGGATATTCCGTATTACCAAAGTTTTGGTTGCAGGGATTTGCTTTTGAAGCTGCCCAAAAATGCAAGGAATATGCGTTTGAACAAAACTATGCCAATTCCTTAATATCCATTATCCATGTAGATAATGTTCCCTCACAAAAAGTAGCTCTGAAGAACGGCATGTTATTGGACAAAACAACTTCATATAAAGATAATCCAGTCCATATTTTTAGGGTAAATCAGGCATAATCTCTAATTTCAATGCCAGAATCTAGATTTCTCTTCAAAACATGCAGAAAACCAGAAATTTTGCCGTTTTAATCAATAACACATCCTATTTCGGCAATTTCATCAACCAATTGTTGAAACAAGATGCCATTAAAGGTTTTGAAGAACTTGCTTCAAAAAAAGGGGGATTGTTTTCCCGAGCGGAAATTGAACGGTTCATGGATGAAGAGGAACGCCACGATATAAAAATCCTTACCCGAAATACAGACCAGTCCTTAAAAACCATGAGCAGTGGAGAACAGAAAAAAGCCTTGCTCAGCCATTTAATGGCCGAAAACAATGATTTTTTGGTCCTGGTGAATCCTTTTGACAATTTGGATGTCGCAACGCAAAGTCAATTAAAAGATGAACTCTGTGCTATTGGAGCAACAAAAACATTGATTCAACTAGCAAGCCGTGTAGAAGATATTTTACCCGTGATGACGGAATTTTTTAAACTCGATGGCGATGTCCTTATACCATATCCTTCCGAAACATCATTTTGGGAAGCCAACCAACAAAATTCCATACAGTTTAAGGGAGTCATACCACCTCCATTGGAGCCCATCAACCTTGAACACCCAGAATTGGTGAGTTTTGAAGGGGTTTCAGTCAGTTTTGATGGGAAACAAGTTTTGGACCGTATTAGCTGGAGGGTTAAAAAAGGGGATTTCTGGCAATTGGTAGGCCCCAATGGTAGTGGAAAAACAACCCTATTATCCATGATCACGGGAGATAGTCATAAGGGATACGGTAAAAACCTTTCCTTGTTCGGCACAAAAAAAGGAAGCGGTGAAAGTGTATGGGACCTTAAAAAAAAGATTGGCTATTTTACCCCGGCCATGACAGATAAATTTGGTGGATACCACACGCTGGAGCATATGGTCATCTCTGGACTTCACGATTCAATTGGCTTGTACGTACTGCCCACCCAAACTGAAAAACTTTTGGCACGCGAGTGGTTGCAGCTTTTGAATTTGCATGATAAACGAGATTATCTATTTAGAGAACTTTCAGCTGGGGACAAACGGTTGGTCATGACCGCAAGGGCCATGATCAAACATCCTCCCTTGCTTATATTGGATGAACCAACAGCGGGCTTGGATGATGCCGGCGCAGCCCTGTTTGTTGCCTTAGTGAATAAAATTGCCCAAGAAAGCCATACCACCATAATCTTTGTTTCGCACAGAATGGAAGCAGGTTTGCATCCTCAATTTAATTACGTCTTGGAGATGAGACCCAACGGTTCAGTTGGAACGGTAATCCAAAAATAAAATCACCATACGTCATCATCATATCATAAAAAATAAAAGCCGCTCTTGAGAGCGGCTTTTATTCGTGTAATCTAAAACTATTTAACTAGGCTGCCGTAGCAGCGGCAACTTTCTTCTTCAAGGCGTCGAACATAATTGGAGTTGCTATGAACACAGATGAGTATGTACCCACAATTACACCCACAATCATGGCAAACATAAACCCTCTAAGGCTTTCTCCACCAAAAATGAAGATGGCCAATAGTACGATCAAGGTTGTCAAAGACGTATTCAACGTACGGCTCAAGGTGCTATTCAATGCCTCATTAATATTCTCTCCAGCCTTCCAGCCTTTCAGTCCAACAATCTCCCGGATTCTATCAAATACTACCACGGTGTCATTCAAGGAGTATCCAATTACGGTAAGAATGGCCGCAATGAATGCTTGGTCTATCTCCATATTAAAAGGCATAATGCTGCCGGTCAAGGAGAAAATTCCCAATACAATCATTACATCATGGAAAACCGCAACAACGGCACCCAATGAAAACTGCCATTTTCTAAATCGGAACAAGATATAAAGGAAAACTACGGCCAACGATCCCAAAATAGCCAAAAAGGCATTTTTCTTGATATCATCGGCAATGGTAGGTCCAACCTTTACGGATTGCATGATTCCAATGGATTTTTCTGAAGCTCCAACGGTAAAATCTTGAAACGAAGTACCGTCTGGCAAATATTTCTGTAGAGTAGTATATAATTTATCCTGAATTTCATTATCAATTTCCACGCCTTCTTCATCAACCTTGTAAGGGGTGGTTACCTTTATCTGGTTGGCATCCCCAAAGGTTTTTACATTGGTTCCACTACCGAAAACCTCGTTCAATTCAGAGGCAATTTCTGATGGATTGACTGCTTTTTCGAAACGGATTTGGTATGACCGTCCTCCAATGAAATCCACTCCTTGCTGCAATCCTGTTGTAAATAAGGAGAACGCACATATTACCAACATAATACCTGAAACCACGTAGGCAATCTTTCTTTTTGACAAGAAATCGATGTGCAGGTTATTGAATAGACTTTTGGTCATGGCGGTAGAGAAATCCAAACGTCGACCCTTTTTGGCTGTATAGGCCTCAATCATCAATCGAGTTACAAAAATGGCTGTGAACAATGATGTTACAATACCTATCAATAAGGTTGTAGCAAATCCTTTAATGGGTCCCGAACCGAAAACAAAAAGGATAATCGCTGTCAATCCAGTAGTGATATTGGCATCCAAAATGGAAGACAGGGCATTTCCAAAACCATCGGCTATTGCCTGAGCTTTTCCTTTACCTCTGGCCAATTCTTCTTTTATCCTTTCAAAAATAAGAACGTTCGCATCAACCGACATACCTATGGTCAATACAATACCCGCAATACCAGGCAGCGTAAGTACCGCTCCCAAGCTTGTCAACACTCCAAAAATCAAAAGAATATTGAATATTAGGGCGATATCTGCAAAGACACCTGCTCTACCGTAGTAGAATATCATCCACAACAAAACAAACGCCATGGCAATCATGAAAGAGGCAAAACCGCTATCAATGGCTTCTTGCCCCAAAGATGGTCCAACCACTTCAGATTGAATGATCTCTGCGGATGCAGGAAGTTTCCCTGCCCGTAAAACATTGGCAATATCCTTTGTTTCGTTTACGGTGAAGGTTCCTGTTATCTCAGAACGTCCCCCTGAAATTGGTCCAGTTGAAACCCCAGGAGCCGTGTATACTTTATTATCCAGAACAATGGCAATACCTGTTTGGTTGCTATAGGCATCCCCTGTTAGTTTTTCCCATTCCTTGGCACCTCTGGTATTCATGGTCATGGTTACCGCAGGCTTGTTGTACTGATCAAATGTATCTTGCGCATCAGAAACCACATCCCCACTGATTCTAGGTGTACCATCCCTGTTAGACTTTAGGGCATACAACTCAACTACTTCAGAGTCTTGAGCCGGTCTTTCCCAAAGAAATTTCACAAACTGTACATCGTTCGGTACAAGTCTCTTGATTTGGGGCATTCTCAGATACCCTCCAATTTCTGCGGTATCTGCGACCAATGCTCTTGCTATGGCATGGCTACCTGGATTGGCCGGAATAAGTTTCCCCAAAAGTGGGTTGGTTTCCGGTGCCATATCCAAAGAGTCCTGTGCCACATCGGACAACAAAGAATCTATTTCGGATTCTGGTTTGGAAATTACCTCTTCTACTTGCTCTGGCTCCAAGATTTCTTTTAGCCTTTCATTGGCATTTACCAAAAAGGCTCCCAAGCTCTGGTTGCTCTGTGAGTACGTTTCCCAAAACTCCAATTGTGCGGTACTGGAAAGCAATTCTTGGGCGCGAGCTATATCCCTGGCACCTGGCAACTCCACCAAAATACGGCCAGAGTTTCCTTCCCTTTGGATGTTGGGCTGGGTAACACCAAAACCATCTATACGTTCACGTAGTACTTCAAATGCAGAAACAATGGATTCATCAATCTTTCTCCTGATGATAGGTTTTACCTCATCATCGGTCATTTGAAAATTGACATCCTCGCTAAGACCCTTATTGGCAAAAATATCTGGAGAGGCCAATTTGGTGTCTCCCTTGATATTATCAAAAGCATCAAAAAATAACTCCAAATAGGTGGCATCACTATTTTTGGAGGCATTGTCGGCATCTGCCAATGCTTTGTTGAAAACCGGGTTTTTGGTATTGTTGGCCAAACCTTTCAAGATGTCCTTCACGGAAATCTGCAGGGTTACGTTGATCCCTCCTTTAAGGTCCAACCCCTTGTTCAGCTCTTTTTTCTTGGCATCATCATAGCTGGTAAAGCCCAAAACAGTGTTGTCACTGATGGAATCCAAATACGATGCCTCTAAAGCTTCACGCTTGGCGACATAATCTTCCTCAGCTTCCGAAATTTGGCTAACGGCGTAAGCCTCAGCATCCTTTTCCAACTTACTTGTAATAAAAGTAAAGGATAGCTGATAGACACTCACCAAGCCAAAAAGGATCGCGAAAAGCCTTATAAGTCCTTTATTCTGCATGGATTATTAAATTTTTAGAAGTTTTCTTAAACAGCGTGCAAATATATCATTTCCGATAAGATTTGCCAATAGAAATTGATGGAATTGCAATTCTACTTTACCGTTACGCCATAAAAACAAAAAATGTCATTTTGAACCGGAGGCGAAATCCTAGAATCATTTCTGGGAAATTCACCACTTTTTTGGCACAAAATGACACTTTTATGGTATCCTGATCTAAATTATAGCTGAAGCAGTCCGTTGGTCTTTTTAACACCTTCCGCACTTTCCTGCATCTTGGCTTTTTCGGCATCGCTGAGCTCTATCTCAACGATTTTCTCTATTCCGTTCTTACCCAATAGCACAGGAACTCCAATACAGATATCGTCCAATCCGTATTCTCCTTCCAAAAGTGTTGAGCATGGGTACATTTTCTTTTGATCGCAAGCTATGGCCTGTACCAATCCGGAAACAGCGGCTCCCGGGGCATACCATGCGCTGGTTCCCAACAACTTGGTCAACGTGGCACCACCAACCTTGGTTTCTTCCACGACCCATTGCATTTTGTCTTCAGAAAGGAACTCCGATACTTTTACACTGTTTCTGGTAGCATGGCCAATTAAAGGTACCATACCTACATCACTGTGTCCACCGATGACCATACCATCCACATCTGAAATTGGCGCTTCCAAAGCTTCGGCCAGTCTATACTTGAAACGGGCACTGTCCAAAGCTCCTCCCATACCAATAATCCTGTTCTTTGGAAGGCCTGTAGCCTTGTGTACCAAATAGGTCATGGTATCCATTGGGTTACTTACCACAATGATGATGGTATTTGGGGAATGCTCCAAAAGGCTTGTGGCAACAGTCTTTACGATTCCTGCATTGATTCCTATAAGTTCTTCGCGGGTCATTCCAGGTTTACGTGGAATTCCAGAGGTGATTACCGCAATATCACTACCTGCTGTTTTGGAATAATCATTGGTGGTTCCAGTAATTTTTGTGTCAAAACCGTTCAACGACGCCGTTTGCATCAAATCCATGGCTTTTCCTTCGGCATACCCCTCTTTAATATCCAACAAAACAACTTCAGATGCAAAATCCTTCATTGCAATATACTCCGCACAGCTTGCTCCCACTGCGCCTGCTCCAACTACGGTAACTTTCATGTTTATAGGTTTAAATTTTAATCGCTCAAAAATAAGGCATTTAGGTCAGAAAAAAACTGACTTTCCACAGTTTTAATGTCTTAAACTCCAACTCGTAACACAAACGTAAAATTTCGCATACTTGTTAACAAAATATGCAGTTCATCGAAGATTTACCCTAAAATGAATTTTGCAGCTTCTCTTGATGCAATACTTTCCTACAGATCTACGTTCTAATAGTCCCAAAATCTGTTTTAACCTACTTGACCTATGAAGAAGCTCTTTTCATTGCTGTCCATAATAGGCATTGTTGCCATAAGCAACTGTAGCCGAATCCCAGAGAACAATGACCCTATTTTGGGCATCTGGGCCAAAACACAAACTTCAACAATTGAGGGAAAAGGTTCCAGCACCGCCCGTGAAGAATGGATTTTCAATGATGTTTACCTGGGAAGGTATCAAAGTTATTCCAACTCCAAACTGATTTTTTATACCGATTTTAAATGGTCCGAAGAAAATGGCACCTACACCATAATCTACGGCGACCCACAGGTTACCGACATCACGGTCAGTTTAGAACATACAAGTGACCCTGAGGTTTTAACCCTGGAAAACGGTTCGGTCTTTGCCACCAGGGATTAATTGGCAAGACTACCTATATGAGAATAAAAGGCCCCAACTTTGTTGGGGCCTTTTTAATGGTTGGTTGTATGTTATGTTGATTATCTAAATCCGAAGTTTACACCAAAAGTAAAGGTGTTGAATTCCCCTATGTTATAATCGGCATTGAGTCTAAAAAAGCCTAGTTTTAGTTTAGTGCCGACATTGGCCACCACTCCGCTAACTTTATTGCTGATTTTGAACGGATCTTCATAAGTGGTCTGAAACGGTCCAGATTGCACCTGATAAGTCCCCAAAATATCCGTGTCGGATTTTCCGGTAATGTATCCCAATCCGCCATAGAAATTAATTACAGGCAAGCGCGTAGATGCAACAGCGCTGAAATTCCAAGAGCTAAACTTGGCATCTATACGCTGGTTCTCACCATCAATAACATCGGTATCGGTAAAATCGTACTCCCCTGTTAAATTGGTATATCCGATTACTGCAGAAATAGCAACGGGAAGTACCTTGTCAGCTGGCAAGTGCTTGGTAAAGTCATGTTGTATCCCTAAACCAAAGAGACCTATTTTTACATCATCTGTATTGATTTTAGGCAAGAACCGGGCTTTGACTTCGGTTCCTTTAATAAGTCCAACGCTGGCCTGAATGTATCCTGAAGGCACAAAGTTAAGATCTTCCGAAGCCAATCCTGATGGCAGTTCAAAGTCTACCCGCTCAGTTATACCGGGGGCAATTTCAGCTTCCACATAAACCCTTACCCCTTCAATGTCCCCCAAGGCGGTTGACACCAATTTTGAGGTACTACCATCATCAAACTGAAGGTTTTCATAGTCAGCCGTATTCAAAGTGAACGCTTTTTTGTCGTCTTTGTTCTTAAACCCTGTAAGGTTTCCAACTATGGAAATCTCAAACCCGCCCAAGGGCTTTGCATCTGCCGAATTGTACCATCCGTTGGAGATACTGTAAACTCCAGCCTCGGTAACTGGATTTAACCAAGCCGTTGTGAAGCGTTCGGCATCGTTGAGCCCTGCGGCCAGAATGTCGTTAAGGTTGGATTGGGCCATTGCCAAGGAAAAATTGCACAATGTCACCAAAAGAATTATTCTTTTCATTTTGTAAAATTTTTCCTAAAACTAAAAAACTCGCCTTTCAGAGGCGAGTTTTTGTTGTGAAATGGTCGTTATCTATGCGTCTATGTTGGCATAGACGGCATTTTTCTCTATGAATTCCCTCCTTGGAGGTACCTCATCGCCCATCAACATGGAGAAGATTCGGTCAGATTCAGTGGCATTGTCTATGCTTACTTGACGTAAGGTTCTAAACTCAGGATTCATGGTAGTATCCCATAATTGCTCGGCATTCATCTCACCAAGACCTTTATAACGTTGGATACTAGCCCCTCCGTTCATGGACTCAATGATTTGATCCCTTTCCTTGTCATTCCACGCATAGCGTCTTTTGGCACCTTTCTTTACCAAGTACAATGGCGGTGTAGCAATGTATACGTGTCCACTCTCAATCAACTCTCGCATGTATCGGAAGAAGAAGGTAAGAATCAAGGTTTCAATATGGCTACCATCCACATCGGCATCACACATGATGACAACTTTATGATAGCGCAGTTTATCCAAATTCAATGCCTTGCTGTCCTCTTCGGTACCTATGGTTACCCCAAGAGCGGTATAAATATTCTTGATCTCCTCATTTTCAAAGACCTTGTGTTGCATGGCTTTCTCAACGTTCAGGATTTTACCACGAAGCGGCAGAATAGCCTGAAAGTTTCTATCCCTACCTTGTTTGGCTGTACCTCCCGCAGAATCTCCCTCCACCAAGAACACTTCGCACTTGGTAGGGTCTTGTTCTGAACAATCCGAAAGCTTTCCAGGCAATCCTCCAACACTCATTGGGTTTTTACGCTGCACCATTTCTCGGGCCTTGGCAGCCGCATGCCTTGCTTGGGCCGCCAGCTTTACTTTTTCAACAATTTGCTTGGCATCATCTGGGTGCTCTTCCAAATAGTCGGTCAACATCTCAGAAACAGCTTGGCTTACCGCACTGGTTACTTCACGGTTCCCCAATTTGGTCTTGGTCTGCCCTTCAAATTGGGGCTCTGCCACCTTTACGGATACAATGGCCGTTAGTCCTTCCCTAAAATCGTCCCCGGAAATTTCAAATTTCAGCTTGTCCAGCATACCGGAGTTATCGGCATATTTTTTTAGTGTAGTGGTAAGACCCCTTCTAAAACCGGACAAGTGGGTACCTCCTTCATGGGTATTGATATTGTTCACGTAGGAATGTAGATTCTCAGTATATCCTGTATTGTAGACCATGGCCACTTCAACAGGAATGCCATTTTTCTCTCCTTCCATGGCAATGACACTTTGAATCAGTGGTTCGCGGTTCCCATCCAAGAATTTGATAAATTCTTTCAATCCCTCTTCGGAATGGAAGGTTTCGGAAATAAACTCTCCTTTATCGTCCTTATGACGTTTATCAGTCAATGTAATGGTGATACCCTTGTTCAGATAGGCCAGTTCACGCATCCTATTGGACAACGTTTCGTAGCTATATTCTGTGGTCTGGGTGAAGATGGTGTCATCTGGCACAAAAGTGACAATGGTACCTGTTTCATCACTATCTCCAACACTTTTAACCGGGTAAAGGGTTTTTCCCCTTTCGTATTCCTGCTCCCAGATTTTACCTTCACGGTAAACGGTTGCCTTTAAATGGCTTGAAAGCGCATTAACACAGGAAACCCCTACTCCGTGAAGACCTCCTGATACTTTGTAAGAATCTTTATCAAATTTACCTCCTGCACCAATTTTGGTCATTACCACCTCTAGGGCGGACACACCTTCTTTTTTGTGCAAGCCCACAGGGATACCCCTACCGTTATCCTTTGTGGTTATGGAATTGTCTTCATTGATGACTACATCAATCGTATCGCAATACCCGGCCATGGCCTCATCTATGGAGTTGTCTACCACTTCGTATACCAAATGGTGCAATCCCCTGACCCCTACATCGCCAATATACATGGAAGGTCTCATACGTACGTGTTCCATCCCCTCAAGGGCCTGGATACTATCCGCCGAGTACTGGTTTTTCTTCGCTTCTTCGCTCATATATTTTTTGTGTTTGCCTTGAAATTTTCAAATCCTACAAATATAAGGAATACCCTTATAAATTAGGTCATTGAAGGCTATTGTACCCCCTAAGTTATCAACAAAGAAATGTGGAAAACAACAAGCTGCCGAAGAAGAGGCATCCGCAGCACATAACAACAAAAAGCCCCTTGTGCAAGGGGCTTTTCCGACTAATTGAAAATGAAACAAAACAACATCTTCCTTCTACATAATCTTAAAGATCTTATTTCACATAGGCATCGGTGTGAACGTTAGCCACGGCCCTGCCTGATGGGTCGTTCATGTTTTTGAAGGCTTCGTCCCACTCCAGTGCAATCTTGGTACTACAGGCCACTGATGGCTCTTGTGGCACGCTCAACGCTGCTGCATCGGAAGGAAAGTGACTTTCAAAAATGGAACGGTAATAGTATTCTTCCTTGGACGTTGGGGTTTGGATAGGGAACTTAAAGTGGGCATTGGCCAATTGCTCATCGCTCACCTCTTCCTGTACCAAACTCTTCAAGGTGTCTATCCAGCTGTATCCCACACCATCTGAAAACTGCTCTTTTTGTCTCCATACCACGCTTTCGGGCAAATAAGATTCAAAAGCCTTACGGACCACCCATTTTTCCATACGTTCCCCATTGATCATCTTATCTTTTGGGTTGATTCGCATAGCCACATCCATAAACTCCTTGTCCAAAAACGGAACCCTGCCCTCTATGCCCCATGCCGCCAAGGATTTGTTGGCACGAAGACAATCATACATGTGAAGCTTATCCAATTTTCGTACGGTCTCCTCATGGAAATCTTTTGGACTTGGTGCCTTGTGGAAGTACAAGTAGCCTCCAAAAAGCTCATCGGCACCCTCTCCTGAAAGAACCATTTTTATTCCCATGGATTTGATTACCCTAGCCATAAGATACATGGGTGTGGAAGCCCTTATAGTAGTAATATCATAGGTTTCCAAGTTATAAATCACATCCTTAATGGCATCCAATCCTTCCTGAATGGTAAACTTTATCTCGTGGTGAATGGTCCCGATATGTTCTGCCACCTTTTGGGCTGCAGCCAAATCCGGTGAACCTTCCAATCCTACCGAAAAAGAATGCAGTTGCGGCCACCAAGCATCGGCAGTATCCCCAGACTCAATACGTTTTTGGGAATATCTTTTGGCAATGGCCGAAGTAACCGAGGAATCCAATCCACCGGACAATAAAACTCCGTAGGGCACATCGGACATTAATTGACGGTGCACAGCGTCTTCCAAAGCCTTTTTCACCTCTGCGATGCTGGTCTCGTTTTCCTTGACGGCCTCGTACTCCATCCAATCCCGCTTGTACCATCTTTTAAATTCTCCATCAGAACTGTGCAGATAATGACCAGGAGGAAAAAGTTCTATTTTGGAACAGGTTCCTTCCAAGGCCTTCAATTCCGAGGCCACGTAAAAGGTTCCGTTCTTGTCCCATCCAATATACAGGGGGATAATCCCCATATGGTCCCTAGCGATGAAATATTCATCTTTCTCGCTATCATAAATGGCAAAACCAAAGATACCGTTCATTTCATCGATAAAGTCTACCCCTTTTTTCTGATAGAGTGCCAAAATGACCTCACAGTCGGATTGGGTCTTGAACTCATACTCTCCTTCAAACTGCTTTCTGAGTTCCCTATGGTTATATATTTCACCGTTGGCGGCTAACACCAATTTACCATCGGCACTGAATAGAGGTTGTTTCCCCGAAGCCGGGTCTACAATGGCCAAACGTTCATGAGCCAAAATTGCTTTATCATCGGCATAAATTCCGCTCCAATCCGGCCCTCTGTGCCTTACTTTTTTAGACATCTCCAATAATTGGGGTCTAAGTACTTCCGTACTTTCCTTCACATCAAATGCGCATACAATTCCACACATAAATCGAATATTAGTAACAATTTCTATGCAAAGATGACCATTGAAGTTCTTAAATAAAACTAATAAATGTATTTTAATTTCAATTAATAATATTATATCGATAAAAAATAACCAAATGAAACTATATCTAGAAATATGATTAAAATATTGAGCACATTGTAAGGTTCCTAAATTTTAACGTCTCTTTATAAAAACACCATGTTTTTACACCCTAGTTTTGAAAACAACTAAAATCACAATCATGAAAAATGTATTCTTATTTACTTTTTTAACCTTGGCATTGGTATTTACTTCAGAAGCCACTGCACAAAAATTTAGCGGGCTGGATAAAAGTCCTGCCGATATTGCCACCTACCCCGCTAGCTATAGGGAATCTGACAAGGCCGTAAAGGTCATTTACAGCCGTCCCCAACTAAAGGGACGTAGTATTTCTGAGCTTGCCCCTGCCGGCAAGGTATGGAGGACTGGAGCCAATGAGTGTGCTGAAATCATTTTTTACAAGGATGCCAACGTTGGTGGAAAAACGATTAAGGCTGGGACCTATTCTCTTTTTACCATTCCAGGTGATAATGAATGGACGGTTATCCTGAACAGTAATTTGAACCAATGGGGCGCTTATTCATATGATAGTGCCGCTGATGTTGCAAGGGTTACCGCCAAAGCGGGTAGTGATGAGGAAGAATTGGACGCTTTTTCCATTGCTTTTGAAGATGAAGGTGACATGGTCATGGGATGGGGAACCACTCGTGTTTTCTTGCCCATCAGTTTCTAAGAAATTATTGTTATGAAAAAGAAAAAGGAGGCTTCTCGCCTCCTTTTTTATTTTACTTGAACTCCTCCAACAAAAACCTGTTCCGCTTCTATATTTGGAACGTTTTCTATGGGAACGCTCATGATGTCTTCACTTAAAATCACGAAATCGGCAAACTTACCAGGTTCTATACTGCCTTTTTCTTGCTCCTCAAAGTTGGAATGGGCCGCCCAAATCGTCATTCCTTTTAAGGTTTCTTCCCTTGACAGGGCATTTTCCATTTGATAGCCTCCTTCAGGATAGTTATTTACGTCTTTACGAGCCACCGCAGCGTAAAATGTTAGGAACGGACTCACTTGCTCCACGGGAAAATCGGTTCCCAATGCCACAGTCCCGGCCTTGTCCAATAGTTCTTTGAAGGCATAGGCCCCTTTTACGCGATCTGACCCCAAACGGTCTTCGGCCCAATACATATCGCTGGTAGCATGGGTGGGTTGAATAGAAGGAATGATTCCATTTGAAAAATAATCAAAATCTGCTGGTGAAATGACCTGTGCATGTTCTACCTTCCAACGGCGATTCGGTTTTCCTTCCAAGGCTTTTTCATAGGCTCGCAACACAACTACATTGGCCGAATCCCCAATGGCATGGGTATTCATTTGATAATCCGATAAGGCAATACGCTCTGCCAGAGCTCCAATTTGATCTACTGGCGTAACCATAGCGCCGTAATGGCCGGGTTGATCGGAATAGGGCTCCCTTAACGCCGCGCCCCTTGAGCCCAAAGCACCATCTCCGTATACTTTTACGGAGCGTACATTTAAATTGTCAGTTTTAATGATTCCCTTGTTTAGGAAATAATCTAAGTTGTCTGGAGAACTGCTCACCATGGCGTATACCCGAATGGACAAATCCCCAACTTGTTGCAGACTATCGATGAGTTCAATAGTTCCTCGACCCAATCCAGCATCATCCACCGTGGTAAGCCCATACCCAAAGCATAATCTTTCGGCGTCCTTTAACGCTTGGATTTGGGTTTTTCTATCAGGTTGAGGCGTAATGGCATCGACCATTCCCATAGGGCCATCCACCAAAATACCTGTCAGTTTTCCATCCTTTTTAATGATATCGCCTCCTACGGCCTTGGTTTCCAAAGTGATCCCGGCCAAATCCAATGTTTTTTGGTTGACCAAAATCGCATGTCCATCGATTCTGCGCAGTACAACTGGCGTATCCGGAAACATTTCATCCAATTTGTCCTTGGTAGGAAACTCCTTCACCTCCCAATCATTTTGGTCCCACCCCCTTCCAAAAATAAAATCGGAAGGACGTTCTTTCTGAAAGGCCATAACCTTATCCAAAATCTCTTCAAAACTGGTGGTACCCACCAAATCCACTACCTGTTGGTTCAGTCCTAATGCATAAAAATGGCAATGGGCATCTATAAAACCGGGAACAATGGTCTTGCCTTTGGCATCCAGCTCTACCTTGGCGGTATATTTTTGATAGATTTCCTCTGTTTCGGTAACGGCAACAAACTTTCCATCTTTGATGGCCATATAACTGGCTTTGGAAAAATCACCATCAACGGTATAAATATTGGCGTTATGGACAATCAGGTCTACTTCCTCTTTTGGGTTACAGGCCAAAAAGAAACCTATTGAGAATAGGAGGGTATACTTTTTCATGGAACGGACGGTTTCCTCCAAAAATAGAAAATGTAGGGAATATTCAAGGGTTACTCATCCACAAACTCGGTCATCACAAATTCTACCCTGCGATTTTTTCTCCGGGCCTTGTCGGTTAAGGAAGTGTCCAATGGGATCTTATCCCCATACCCCTTGTAGGAGATACGGTTCTTATTGAGACCCAATCCCATAAGGTATTTGGCCACACTGCTGGCCCTTTCCTTGGAAAGAACATCGTTATAAGAATCGGAGCCTAAATCGTCTGTATGCCCGCTGATTGACACTTTCAGGTTAGGGTGCTTTTTCAGGTATTCAAATACATCTTGAAGACTCTGTTTCGCCTTGGGCTGTAAATCAAAACGGTCAAAATTAAAATTGACATGGTCCAACACATAGACTTCATTGGGTTGGTATTCGGGGCCAAGATACGTTAGCGAAATATCGTCCAAGTAGTAATAAGCATAGCCTTCTGCATTGGGGTCGTCGTTTTTGAAATCCAGATAATGTGTAGCGGCATTGCTCATAAAATTTCCCAAGATGAGATGGGTTTCAAATCCTTTGGCCACGATATCCATACTGAGTTCTATCCAGCTTTGCTTGTCATCATAAAAACTGTCTGAAGAAAACTGTTTAATGTGTGTGGTCTGAATAATCTGAGATGTCAGCGCCTTATGGGAAAGCTGTCTTTTAGTGTGAATCGACAAAGGTTTTTCTGAAAATACAGCACCCATATCCTTAACAGCGCCATCGGATTTTTCGGAAAGACTCATTACCAATTGCAATCGGTATCTGTGTCCTTTTTGTAAAGTTTCGAACAGGGGTACTTGAATGTACTCCCTATAATCTTTTGGGGCATAAAGATACATTCCTGCATAGGCCGTGCCTTCAAAAGCTTCTTGTTTTCCTTTGAAGTTCATGGGAATGCCCAATTTGGTCCGGCTACATTCGTTGAAATAATCCGTGGTGCCCAAGGTAGGGGCGCTCCAATGCTCTGCATCCCTGTTTAAGTTACTCATTTTGATGGGGCAGGTCGAGTAATCCTCAAACCCCCCATTACGTACCAAATTCTGTGCTCTTGCCGAAGAAAAAATCAGCATAAAGCTTACAAACAACAGTATGTGAATGAATCGCAGTGACATGGTTTTCCAATTAAATTGGAGCAACCAATCATTTTTATACTTTTAGGACTGGCGCAAGGTTTTAAACGCCATTTTTAACAAATTATTGCGTATTTACTTACAAATTAGAAGTCAAACTTATAGGATACTCCTGCCAAAGCCTGAAAGCCTTGTACCCTAAAATTGGCCCAACGTTGGTAATCACTGTTGGCAATATTGGATGCTTTTACGAAAACCGAAAGTTGTTCATTAATGTGATACCCCGCATGGGCATTGGCATCAAAAAAGCTATCCAAGGTTACAACGGTAGAGGGAAACTCAAATGGCTCGGCTCCCACCGTAGCCTGTGACACCAAATCATCACGCTCGCCCACATAGAACAAATTGGCCCCAAAATACCATTGATCATTAATTTGGTAATCCATGAACAATGATCCCTTAATGGTGGGCAAGTTCCAAGCGGGATTGTCCGTTTCGGTATCATAATCGTAAAATTCCGCATTGACGCCCAAACTAAAATTACGGTTGACATCCACGTTCAATTCTCCGAAAACACCCAAGGTTTTTACATCATCATAAAAAACCTGGAAGGAATTGCCGTAGTAATAGCTTTTCTCATCATCCCGAAACAGATTCTCAGGGTTTAAGAAAAAGAGTGGTCTCATATTTTCAGCAGTGTAAGACCCTTTTATATTGTACCCGATATTAGAGGTCAACTGTCCTTTGAGCCCCAGATAACCTTCATATTGCCTATCGGTGGGCATCACATTCAATGTGGGTGACACATAGGGGTTATCCATTACAAAATCGTGATAGGAATTCTGTTTTAACTCTCCTTCAATACCACCATAAGCAATCACAGTTTCATCCAATAGTCTATAGGAAGCGGTAACCGCAGGATAAATGTAGAAATTGCTTTCGCTGTTCTCCGTATCCAATCCATACACAAAATTGGCCCCAAGGTTCACGGTCAAATCATCCCGCAAGATCAAAAGGCTTGGGGAGACCCCAGCTTGAAAATGGCTATAGTTGATTTCACTATCATTGGCGGTATTGTTCAGGGAGGCATTCTTGAAATTCCCGTTCACATAGTCCAACTTGGCACTAATGGTCACGAGTTCTTCCGTAATGGGCAATTCCAAAGTAGGATTGACGACCACACGATTTTCACCAGACTCTGTGGCATCCCAAAAGCGGCGCAACAAGATATTTCCGGTCTTGAAGAATGAATCCTCCATGTTGAGATGCGCCTTAGCCTCGGCATTGAAATAGTTTTGCTGTTCGTCCATGGCGGCCACCGTTGCTTCGTCAAACGCACCGTTTTCAATTCCATACCAGTTGTACAATTGATGTTGCAGCCCAATGCTGGCACCCCAATCCATATACCGGTCCTTTTTAGCGTAAGAGGCATTCAGTTTGGTGTTGTAAAAATCGGTTTCCAATGGGGTTGAATCCAAATCCCCACGAGATGAGTGATGTGAGAGCCCAAAATCCAACAAATCCTCTCCCCGATTAAATTCCCTGCTGGTATATACATCCACCAAGGCATTATTGTAATTGCCCAACCCCACCGAGGCATAGGAATTGTATAAAGTAGGCGCAGGGGTTCTTTCCACTCCAGAAGCCTTTCCTTTTGCCGGGGTAAAGGTTGAGGCCACAGGGACCGAAAAAATACTGTAATCGATTTTTTTCTTTTGCAGTACTATGGAATCATTGAGGTTGGGCGCCGATTTTATCTTGAAGGCATCCGAAACGGTAGGGGAATACGGTTTTACCACCGTTACCGTTTCCGTACCAATGTCATCGGTTTCTTGGGCGACAACGATTCCGCAAAGGCTCAAAAATAGTAGTGAAAGTATATAGGTTCTCTTTTGCATGTTGTGTCTCAATTTAGTTTCCGTTGGGATCTACTGAAGAATTGCTTTCGGCCTGTTTGGCCTTGATCACGGTGAGCTCCCCTTTGGCTTCGGCCACGATGTCATCAAACTCGGCAAAGTTGGAGATTACACTTTCCAGAATATAGGTAGCTTGAAAGGCATCACCCAAGTTGTAGAAGTTTTTGGCCATGATCACCAACCCTTTTCCACCCCACTCCTTGTATCCGGAATAATCCTTTGCCAATTTCTGAACGGCTACATTTGACCCTTCAAAATCCTGCTCTTGGTTTTTGAAGTAGGCATCGTAATACCAAGCTTCGGCCGCCAACTCGCCCGTGGCAATTTTCTTCACATCCTGATAAGCGGTCTTGGCCAGGGCCTCATTGTTTGTTGCAATAGCTGAACGTGCTATCATGATTTGGGCATCGCTTTTGATGCGATCATCAATTTTGGGTGCTTTCAGTACTTTCTCAGCGTAGGCGATGGTCTGACGGTAATCCTCTTGTCCATAATACCCTTTCATCAAATTGGATTGTGCAAAGGTTCGGTTTTCCACAATGTCCGCACTACTTTCCAACTGTTTTAAATAGGGGATGGCGCTTTTGTAATCCTGTTTTTCTACATAGATTTCACATACACGGGTAAGGGCCTGCTCTGTATATTCGCCATTTCCACTACTGGCCACCGCCTGATATTTGGACAGGGCCTTATCCTTTTCTCCTTTGGAGAAGTACAATTGGGCCAATGAAAAATTGGCGTTTTGGGCATGGAGACCATTGGGAAATTCCTTTAGATAATCTTCATACCCTCTAATTGCGGCATCCGTCTTTCCTTCCACATATTTTCGGTCGGCCGATTCAAAACTGGCATTGTCCAGTTCGGCATCGGTAACTTCCACGAAATCCAGATTTCGGGCCCAAGCGGCATACTCACTTACCCTTCCTTCATCCACATAGACCAATTTGGCCGTGGCCACCGCCTGTTTGGCCTCTGGGGTGTTGGGATACTTCTGGACCACTTCCTTGAGCTTGTCCAATGCCTGTTGGTTCCTACTGGCATTGTAGTGTACCAATCCCTGCCTCAACATTCCCCGAGGAGCAAACTTGCTCTGTGAATATTCTGCCACCAATCGGTCATAGGTTCTCAACCCTTCGCTTTCCTGGCCATTTTTAACGTATGAATTCCCCAATTCAAAAAGGGCATCATCGCGCAAAGTAGATGTTGGATATCGGGTCAAAAATTCGTTCAAGCCTTCAATTTTGGCCGAATTGTCTCCTAAAAATCCGCTGCTGAGTGTTTTCTGAAAAGCAGCATAATCCCGTTCAGGGCCATTCATTTTAGAGGATTCATCATAGGCTCTCATAGCCAATTGGTATTTGCTGGTCACAAAATAGCTGTCCCCCAATCGCAAATAGCCGTCGTTCTTCCGTTGGTCATCAAGGGTAGTGGAATTGACTACATTTTTGAAATAGGCTATAGCATTGTTGTAATCCTTCAACTTAAAATAACAATATCCTAGATTGTAATCGAGTTCTTGAGATTCTGGCATGGATTTGGCCGCTGGCAACCCTTGCAGTTTAACAAAATCCACCAAGGCTTCCTCAAAACGGTCCAATCTATAGGCCGATTCCGCTTTCCAGTAAAGTGCCCTAGCTTCAAATCCCTTGTTTTCCGCACTCTTCAACGACTTGGAAAATCGTTCCGAAGCGGCCTCATAATCTCCATCGATAAAGAGTTCCACCCCACGATAGAAAGCCACTTTTTGGTAGGTCTCCTTACTCGCGTAGTTTTTATTTTCCTCCAACAGCTGCATGGCTCCCTCAAAATTTTTGGATGTGATGTACGAATCCACCAAAAGCTCTTGAATTTCCAATTGGTACTTATCCTTTGGATATTTTTCAAGATAAGAGGTCAATACTTGTGGAACAGGTTCGTAGGCATTTCCAACTTCATAACTGAGCCTTGCGTAGTTGAGAAAAGCATCTTTTTGGATTTCTGGACTGAATTCCATTTGGGAAGCATTCCGAAATGCATTGAGGGCCTCCGATTTTTTGTCCAGCTTCAGGTAGCATTCCGCTAAATGGTAATAGGCATTCTGCGACACGTTGTTGTTACCTCCTATAATTTTATTGAACTGTTGGATGGCATTTTCATAGTCTCCTTGCTTGTAATGACTGTAACCCAACAGATAGTAATCCGTGTTGCTCCATTTGCCTCGTTTGCCTTTGTATTCTTCCAAATAGGGAATAGCTTCGGCATATTGCTTCAAGTTAAAATAGCTTTCTCCTATAATTTTGTTGAGTTCGGAAACTTCTTGTCTATTGGATTTGGGCAATTGTTTTTTGGCCATGGCAATGGCCTCCTCGAACTTGCCCAGTTTAAAATTCAAGTCCGCTTGGTAATACGATAGTTTTTCGTTTAGTACATCTTGGTCGGTAATCTGGTCGAAGCGCGCGGTGGCCTGATCATAGTCATCTTGCTCATAGGCAATGTAACCTAAATAGTATTTGGCCTGCGACCCATATTTTTGGGAAGTGCTCACCTTGTTCAAATAGCGTTCGGCCTCTTGTGGTCTTTTGGAAGCATAGAGGGCATATCCGTTATTGAAGTTGAACCGTTCCTTATCCGAATACGCCATGGCGGATTCATCCACTTTCTTGTACCATTTTAGGGCGTAGGGATATTTCCCGGTCTCAAAATAATAATCGGCCACATCTAAAAATGCGGAATTCCTTTTGGTGGAAGTTGGATATCGCTCCACAAAATCCTCCATCATTTTATCGGCTCCGCGTTGATTCAACCGGATGGCGGCATTGGCAGCATAGTAAGCGCTGTTGGCCTCGGTCTCTTGGTCCTTGGTACTGGCCTTTACCGTTTCAAAAATGGTCTGTGCTGCTTGGTACTGTTGGTTGTTGTAGAGTGCCAAAGCATCTTGGTATGCTTTGTTTTCGTGGGTATATACTTTGGTTTCCTGTGCCGAAAGCACAAAAAAAGTTCCCAATACCATGGGAATAAGAAGGAGGTCTTTTCGATTCATAGTGTTCTACGCTGTTCTCGACTAACTTTTACCATAACGTCAAAATTTGAGCCAAAGTATGTTGGGACCGTAATATGTCGAATTTGCATTGGTATTCCTTGGCTGTTTTTCAAGAATTGCTACTTTTGATTTTAAGGCTCGATTACCTCTAGAGCTTTTCTAACCTCAAAAATAACAATGTCATCAACATCTTGTCCAAATTCAAGGACAATCCATGACATTTTTATTTCACACTTCAATCTCACCGTTTTGATCATGGGTAACAACCTCTATCGCCCTGACCGGACACATTTTTATTATTAATTTTTAATTCAATCACTAAGCCATGATCTATGCCATCATTCTTTTCATTGCATTTCTTTCTCTAATCATTTTCCTGTTCAACAATTTAATTGCCAAAAAGAACAAGGTCCATGAAGCTTTTAGCAGTATAGATGTTATGTTGAAAAAACGGACGGACTTGATTCCCCAACTGGTAAAAACAGTAAAGGGCTATATGGTCCATGAGCGTGAAACCCTCTCCGAAATCACCAAACTGCGAGAAAAAATCATGAATCAAAATCTTACCAACGAAGAACGATTTAACCTGGAAAGCCAGTTGAACCAAATGCTAGGGAAGCTCCACATTGCTGTTGAAGCATACCCTGACCTAAAATCAAGTGAAAATTTCCTGTTGCTCCAATCCAGCCTGAACGAAGTGGAAGAACAGCTCTCTGCCGCAAGAAGATCTTATAACGCAGCCGTAAATTCTTTTAATAATGTCTTGGAAATGTTCCCTTCCAACTTTATGGGCAAAATCATGGGATATTCCTCAAAAACCTTCTTCATCATTGACCCATTGGAAGCGGAACCCCCAATAATATCCTTTGAACAATAGTTTGGGATGATGGATCTTACAACCCTAAAAAGAGAACTCCTCCCCTTGCTGAAAAAAGCAGAAAAAGTGAGAAAGCGCTATCGATTCTTCAAAATCGGAAGTGCTTTGTTCATTGTCATCATTCTTCTGGGATTTACCTCCTTGCCCATCTTCATGTATGCCAACAGTACCAGTTATCTCAAATGGATGAGCAAGCTTTCCGAGGCCAATTCATGGTTTTCCTTTCAAACCTTCATGGTGCTGTACTGGATTCCATTTTTTGTGTTCTTGACAGCATCACAAAACTTGAAAAACAAGTACAAAGGGGCGGAAAGGGAAATTCTAAAAACCCTTCTCAAGAAAACAGCCCCTGAGTTTGCATTCAATGAAAACCTACAGATCACTTCCAAAGAGATAGAGGCTAGTAAATTGATTCCCAACTATCTACAGGTTGATACCACAAAAAGCCATACACAACATAAGGTCCACAATCTCAACTTTGGCCTCTTATCTGGAAAAATACGGGAGACTTCCATAAAGATGGGTGATGTAAAAATCCTCAATCAAAGCCTTTACGGTTCCTATCTTATGTACATTCCCTTTTTTACACATTTTTTGTTGTTCTCCACTTATCTAAGACCATGGCTTTCAAAAAAGCATAGCATTGAACAGACCGGAAGCAGTTTCCTGGGCATGTTTGCCATCATGGACTTCAACAAAAGATTCAATGGCACCACCGTTGTCCTTCCCGATCGTTTTGAAAAAAGAGTGGGATATCTCGCAAAGACCTTTCAACAATTAAACCTCAACCGAGACCCGTTGGTCAACCTTGAAGACCCTGAGTTTGAAAAAGAGTTTGTGGTCTATAGTACCGACCAGGTGGAAGCGCGCTACATTTTGACCCCATCCTTGATGCAACGAATCACAAGGCTAAAAAGAAAAATAAACAAACCCATTATGCTTTCATTCAAGGGAAACAGACTGTACATGGGGGTTAAACACCCATATGGCTTTTTTAGTTTGAACGAAAGCAAGAACTTAACCACCTCAAATGCCATTGAGGTTTTCTATGAAGATATTACTGCAGCCATGGACATTGTCGAGGATTTAAACCTGAACACCAAAATCTGGAAACAATAATACGGTAGACCCATCAAAACTTGCATTAACGATTTATTTTGATACTATTACAGTAAATTCAAATACTTTTGTATTGTTTCCTGAAGATATATTATGCCTGAAACCATTGTAAAATTAGAGGATGTAGCCATATTCCAAAATGAGAACCTTGTACTGAAGGATATTGATCTTGAAGTAAAAAAGGGGGAATTTGTATATGTCATTGGAAAAACCGGTAGCGGTAAAAGTAGTTTTATGAAAACGCTATATGCCGATATTCCGCTAAAACAAGGGTCTGGCAATGTAGTAGATTTTGACCTAAGAAAACTTCAAGAAAAAGAAATCCCTTTTCTTCGAAGAAAACTGGGTATTGTTTTTCAGGATTTTAAGCTGCTCCCCGATCGCAATGTGAACAACAATCTTCTTTTTGTACTCAAGGCTACCGGCTGGACCGACCCGTCAAAAATGAATTCCAAAATAGAAGAAGTTCTGGACAAGGTGGGCATGAAGACCAAAGGTTTTAAATATCCGCATGAACTTTCTGGAGGAGAACAACAACGTATAGCCATTGCCCGTGCCCTTTTGAACGACCCTGAGCTTATTCTTGCCGATGAGCCAACGGGAAATCTGGATCCGCAGACCAGTGTGGAAGTAATGAAGGTTCTTCAGGAAATCAATCAAAATGGACGTACGATCATCATGGCAACCCATGACTATGCTTTAATTTTAAAATACCCTCATAAAACTTTAAAATGTGATGGCAGCAAGGTCTTTGAAGTCATCCAAAAAGCAGTTTAGTACATATCCGCTGTCATATAAACGCCAAAAAATGTCAGAAAGAAGAGGTAAATGACGATCATTGTGCATAGTTTGCCACCAAAACTTTGACCACCAAAAGTTTTTTTGTTTCTTTTGCCTAAACAAAAATTCCTTCCATTTATGGAAATTCTTGGTATCGACATCGGTGGATCGGGCATTAAAGGAGCTTTGGTCAATGCCGAAACTGGCGAAATGTTAACCGAACGACATCGAATTCCCACTCCTAAATCCCGAAAACCACAAGAAATGGCCAAGGTAGTGGCCGAAATTGTGGACCACTTTAATTATAGTGGCCCTGTTGGATGTGGTTTCCCTACCATTGTAAAAAACGGAGTTTGTATTTCTCCTGGAAATCTTGACCCCAGTTGGGTTGGTGTTAACATCGATGAACTATTTACCGAAGCCACCGGACATGAGGTCACCGTATTGAACGATGCAGATGCCGCTGGTTATGCTTCCATGAACTACGGTGCCGGAAAGGGACAGGATGGCCTTGTGATCATGATTACCATTGGTACCGGATTGGGAAGCGGTGCTTTCTACAATGGCGTTCTACTTCCCAATTTTGAATTGGGGCAGATTCCTTATAAGAAATATAAGAAGATTGAAAAATGGGCTGCCGCCTCTGCTAAGGAACGTGAGGGCCTTAGCTATAAAAAATGGGGCAAGCGTTTCAACAAATTCCTGAATTTGGTGGAATTGATTGTTAATCCTGACTTGATTATTGTTGGTGGAGGCACATCAAAAGACTGGGATCAGTTTAAACATCTCATCGATATTGAAACCAAAGTGGTAAAAGCGGAACTTATGAACCATGCTGGTATTATTGGGGCTGCCGTAGGTTGTTTACGGGAACAACATCACGGGCATTTGCATTGATTTTTAAACACAACAACAAATCCAATCACAAAAATAATTTTGGATACAGGACCATTGTCAGTTCAAGCCTAGTCGAGAACAACAAATAGCGATACCGAAATGCCAAAATAGATAAGTCGTCCTAGCTTAATAAACTTGGAGTCAAAAGCCTAAACAGCTCCTATTCTACCTTGTTACGCTTACGATCTACTTCCTTTAGATAAATCTTTCGAAGTCTAATATGGTTAGGAGTTACCTCAACATACTCATCTTTTTGGATGTATTCCAAGGCCTCTTCCAACGAAAATTTAATAGCGGGTACAATCTTGGCCTTATCATCTGCACCAGCAGAACGAACATTGGAAAGTTTCTTGGTCTTGGTTACGTTTATAGCCATATCGTCTCCCCTAGAGTTTTCACCAATCACCTGACCTTCATAAATTTCCTCTCCCGGATCAATGAAAAACTTACCTCTTTCCTGTAATTTATCAATGGAATAAGGAATAGCAGTTCCATTTTCCATGGAAATCAAGGAACCGTTTAATCGCTGTGCAATGTCTCCTTTCAAGGGTTGGTATTCCTTAAATCGGTGGGCCATAATGGCTTCACCAGCAGTGGCGGTCAATAATTGGTTTCGCAATCCAATAATCCCTCTAGAAGGAATCATGAACTCACAGATCATTCGGGAACCTTTGGCCTCCATACTGATCATTTCTCCTTTTCTAATGGAAACCATTTCCACGGCCTTTCCGGAAACCTCTTCCGGCAAATCTATAGTAAGGTGCTCCACAGGCTCACATTTTACCCCATCCACTTCCTTGATGATTACCTGTGGTTGTCCAATTTGAAGTTCATATCCTTCCCTACGCATGGTCTCGATCAAAACGGAAAGGTGCAATACCCCACGGCCAAATACCATGAATTTATCAGCACTGTTGGTTTCTTGTACCCTTAGGGCCAAGTTTTTCTCCAACTCCTTTTCCAATCTTTCCTTGATATGCCTTGAGGTAACAAATTTTCCATCCTTTCCAAAAAATGGACTGTCATTGATGGTGAACAACATACTCATGGTAGGTTCATCAATGGCGATGGTCTTCAACTTTTCAGGATTCTCGAAATCCGCTACGGTATCCCCTATTTCAAAACCTTCCATACCTACAATGGCACAAATATCGCCAGCAGTTACTTCCGAAACTTTTTGTCTGCCCAAACCCTCAAAGGTGAATAGTTCCTTGATACGGGTCTTTACAATACTGCCATCCCGCTTCACCAAAGAAATCTGTTGTCCTTCCTTTAAAGTACCACGCTGTAATCTACCAATGGCGATTCGTCCGGTAAAGGAGGAAAAATCCAAAGAAGTAATCAACAATTGCGTAGAGCCTTGTTCTGGTTTAAATTCCGGGATATGTTCAACCACCATGTCCAAAAGTGGTTCAATGCTATCTGTAGGTTTCTGCCAATCGGTGCTCATCCAGTTGTTCTTGGCTGAACCATATACCACTGGAAAATCCAATTGCCATTCTTCGGCACCCAATTCAAACATAAGGTCAAATACCTTTTCGTGTACTTCCTCAGGCGTACAGTTTTCCTTATCCACCTTGTTGACGACCACACAGGGTTTCAATCCAAGGTCAATGGCCTTTTGCAATACAAAACGGGTCTGTGGCATAGGGCCTTCAAAGGCATCGACCAACAACAATACCCCATCGGCCATATTTAGGACACGTTCCACCTCTCCACCGAAATCGGCGTGACCAGGAGTATCAATAATATTGATTTTGGTGTCTTTATATTGAACGGATACATTCTTGGAAACAATGGTAATTCCACGTTCACGCTCCAGATCATTGTTGTCCAAAATTAAATCGCCCTTGTTCTCGTTATCCCGAAACAACTGGCAGTGGTACATAATTTTATCAACCAAAGTGGTCTTGCCGTGGTCTACGTGGGCAATGATTGCAATATTCTTGATTTTGGACATAACCTGTTTTTTTAAGGCCGCAAAGATACTGCTATTTTCTACTTGTCAACACGCTAAAGTGTTATTTTTATCTTATTGATTTTGTGCAGGTTCCGAAGTCAACGCCCCACACACCATCTTTTTTCGCTCACGATCCAGCCCAGGCTCAAATTTACTACGGGATAAATGCCCCCTTTAAAAGGCCCTACATAGTATCCTGCCCCGGCATCAATGGAGAAACTTATTCCAGAATTGTAGCTGCGCTGTACCCCATACACCAGGCCTCCATACCCATGAACGCCATCCACCACCCTATTTTCCACTATGCGACTACCGGGTGAGAATATCGCCGCTGATGGTGCCAAATAATTCCCAGAATTACCATAGATGGGTTTTCTTCTCCGCTGTCTTCCGTTGAAATTGTGGTAATATCGGTTCTGGACTGTAATCGCTGGGAAAAAATCCAGGTTTTCCATAGGTTCGGTGCTGGCAGGTTCCAAGGCCATCTGCCAAGCCACTCTTATATCCAAGGTACTGTTCACTCCAAGACCCATTTCATACTCCACACCCGGATTAAAAACATTGATCTTGATTTGCCGTATCTCACAATTCATACCATATTGGGCACGAGAGAAAATACTGGAAAACAAGAACACCATAAAAAGAATACAACGCATTGTAGGTTAATTTGGTAATCATATAACATTTACTTTTTCAAAATAGTATTTTTGCTGAAAAAGATATCCCATGCAATTAGACGCCATTCCACAGATAAAACATACAGATAACAACAACTTTTTATTATTGGCTGGTCCCTGTGCCATTGAAGGTGAAGAGATGGCCATGCGTATAGCGGAAAAAGTAGTGGCCATCACGGATAAATTGCAGATTCCCTATGTGTTCAAAGGGAGTTTCAAGAAGGCCAATCGCAGTCGCATTGATTCCTTTACCGGAATTGGGGACGAAAAGGCATTGAAAATCCTGAGAAAAGTCTCCGAGACTTTCAAGGTGCCCACGGTAACCGACATCCATGAAATCTCTGATGCAAAAATGGCAGCCGAGTATGTGGATGTGCTTCAAATACCGGCATTTTTGGTGCGCCAGACCGATTTGGTGGTTGCCGCTGCAGAAACCGGAAAGGTGGTCAATCTAAAAAAAGGACAGTTCATGAGCCCGGAAAGCATGAAACATGCGGTTACCAAGGTCACGGAAACGGGCAATGAGCAGGCCATTATAACGGATCGAGGTACCATGTTCGGCTATCAAGACATGATTGTTGATTTTAGAGGTATTCCCACCATGAAACAATATGCGCCCGTAGTATTGGATGTGACCCACTCCCTACAACAACCCAATCAATCTTCTGGAGTTACCGGAGGCAGACCGGCCTTGATCGGCACTATGGCCCGCGCAGGTATTGCAGCTGGTGTGGATGGTCTTTTTATGGAAACCCATTTTGACCCAGCAAATGCCAAGAGTGATGGAGCCAATATGCTGGATTTAAGCTTATTGGAAAAATTACTGACCGATTTGACTGCTATCAGACAAACCATTAATTCCCTATAAAAAAGTAACCTCCTCTTTGTCAGTAGCTTAACAAAAAACTTCTATTTTATTTTTAATTAGTCTAAATATTCCTTGCGTGAATACGCAGTGAGATATACATTTGCATTCAAAATTTATTTAGACCAATTATAAATAACCTTATGAAGAATATATTTCTCATCCTCAGTTTTGCGGTATTTTTTGCTTCGCATGCACAAACTGGAAGCCTTAAAGGCAAAGTAATCGATTCAAGAAACAGCGCACTTCCCAACGTAAACATCTCCATTTCCCACACCAGTCTGGGAACTCCAACTGATGATTCAGGAAATTACTTGATCCAGGATCTATCACCAGGCTCCTATACCCTGACATTTTCCATGATCGGGTACGAAACCCAAACTTTTTCAGCTACTGTGGTGGCCAATAGAACAACTTCTGTACCCACGATAGCATTGATTGAAAAGAACGAACAATTGAACGAGGTGGTTGTTGAAGGCCTTCAGAACAAATATGTGGAAAATGAACCCTCCACGTCTTTGAGACTTAAGACCAAGCTGGTTGAACTACCCCAAAATGTTCAGGTAATCAGCGCCGAAATTCTCCAAGACCAACAGGCTACCAGCATCATGGATGGCGTTATCCGCAATGTCAGTGGGGTTACCATGCTGGAACACTGGGGGCATTTTGCCCGTATCAACATGCGTGGTTTTCGCTTGCCTGCGTTCCGAAATGGAATCAACGTTCAAGACAGCTGGGGACCATTGTCCGAGGATATGAACACCGTGGAGCGTATTGAATTTGTAAAAGGTCCTGCCGGATTTATGATGTCTGCCGGAGAACCTGGCGGTTTCTATAATGTAGTGACCAAAAAGCCCACCGAGCAATTCATTGCCAATGCATCTTTTAGCGCAGGTAGTTTTGATTTTTACCGTGGCACCGTTGATGTAAGCGGAAAACTTTCCGAAAACGGAAAGCTATTGGGCCGGTTCAACGCCATGCTACAGACCAGTGACAGCCATAGAGGCAATGAAGATGTCACCCGATATGGAATAGCACCTTCGCTTACCTACAAATTTTCGGACAGGACATCCGTTACCGCAGAAATGAATCTGCAACAAGCCGAATCCTATATCGGTTCAGCCTATATTTTTGCACCCTCCAGTGCTGGGTTCGCCAGCTTGGACAGGGACTTTAAATTCACCAACAACGATTATCCAGTAACTGATATCCAAGAGGTAACCTTCTTTGCCAACCTAAAGCATGAGTTTTCCGATAATTGGAGTGTGGAAGGACAGTTGGGTTATTTGCGCTATGACCAAGTAGGTAATTCAACCTGGTTGCTTTCTTTGGAAGAAAATGGAGATGCATACCGTTATGTTTCCAAATGGGATGCCCTTTCCCTAGGTAAATATGCACAAGTATACCTTTATGGGAATCTCAATACAGGTGGGGTTTCGCACAAAATAATGGGTGGTTTTGATTATAGTGATAAAAAGTATTGGGCTGATTGGTTCGAAACTTCCGTAGTGGATACCACTGCACCTTTCAATATTTTCAATCCAGTATACGGGGATAGCCCTGAACCTGTTTTCAATCGTTCTTCTTCCGTTCAATACAGAAATGGAGGCACCCCTTATGGTGCCAGTACCGTAAGGGCCTATTATGCACAAGATGAAATCGGGTTTATAGACAATCATGTCCGGTTGACCTTGGCAGGTAGATACACCAATCTGTATACCATTGGTAAAACAGAAACAGATGATGTATTTACTCCTCGTGTTGGGTTGAGTGTGGATATCATTCCTTCTTTAACTGCTTATGCACTATACGACCAATCATTTTTGCCACAAAGTGGTGTAAGCAGTTCTGGCGAGTTGCTCAATGACCCCGTTGAAGGAAAAGACATTGAAGGTGGTGTGAAGGCCAATTTCTTTGATGGCCGATTGCGAACCTCCTTGGGTGTTTACAAAATCAATAAGAATAAAATCTTGGTGGGCGACCCGGCTTTTCCCAATGACAACTTCTCCATCTATTCCGGTGAAATAGAATCCAAGGGAATCGAATTTGATGCACAGGGACAAATTACCCCTGAACTGAACATCATCCTTAACTATGCCAATACCAATGTAAAAGATAAATCGGGTAGTCTTGTAGCTGGACATTCCAAACATGTGACCAATGGATGGTTGAACTACAACTTTTCCGAGGCTTCGGCACTAAGTGGATTTGGAACATCTTTGGGGTACCAATACCAAGTGGACCGTTCCACATGGGCCTGGGCCGCAGACAACCAATCCAATCTACCCAACTATTTTAGATTGGATGGAGCACTTTCTTGGAGAAACGACCATTTTAGGGTTCAATTGAACATCAACAACATTTTGGATGAATACCTGTATTCCGGATCAGACTACGGAACCTATCTGTACTGGCAATCTGAACCTGGAATCAACGGCAGGGTAACCGTAGCCTATACTTTTTAACCTAACCTTTATAACGGGCCCATTCACATGGGCCTTTAACACCTTACATCATGAAAACGAATTTTATCGCATTAATGCTCTTGCTTTTTGGCATGGCTACCGCCAACGCCCACTACTTATGGATAGAGACCGAAGGCAATGGAACCTTGGGCCAACCCCATGAAGTACGTGTACACTTTGGGGAATACACCTATGGTGTCATTGAAAAAGTTCAGGGCGAAGCATTCCCATCTGTATCCAAGTTTACCCTTTGGGTAATTGCTCCCGATGGCTCAAAAATTGAGCTGAAAACGACTCCGGAAGAAGAATATTACTTGGCCCATTTCACACCAAATGAGAATGGTGTATACACCGTGGTCATGAACAACAATGAGATAGATGTGATCGATTACACCCAATATGACTTTGGCATTTTCAAAACGCATTACCATTCTACCGCCAAGGTACAGATTGGCAATACAGATGCCGACACCAAAACAGCCAACCCCAATGGCATTGTGGTAAAGCAACTGGCCCATAACGGAAATGAAGTAAAACTCCAGGTGTTGTACAAAGGCCAACCCTTGGCAAAAAACGAACTTCAAATCTATGTGGCGGACCTTTGGTCCAAGACCTTGCATACTGATGATAATGGCGAGGTGTCCTTTGCCCTGCCCTGGAACACCAAGTACATTGTGGAGACCACTACCAAAGAAGAAGTTCCAGGCTCGTACAAGGGAGAGGACTATCAGTTTATTTGGCACTGTGCCACCTACTGTATCAAATAATTTTAAAATAGATCATGGTCACTGGAATCGCTCTCATCCTATTCATTGCCTTTTACCTCCTCTACAGCACTTCCAAAAAAATGACTGGTGTTGGGGTCTTGGGTTTCGAAAAATGGGTAGATAATCACCGTAACACATCCCAATATCTGGGTCTGGGTCTTATGACCATTTCCATACTATTGAGCTGTTGTATATGGGGATTGGGTTCTGGGGCATTTACCTTCTTTGTCCTCCTCATGACAGTGGCCAGTTTGGTTGTCTTACTGGCCCCATTGCGATTGATTTCCTATGCAACTATGGGAGGCACGGTAGTTTTCTTTTTGATTTGTGAACTAGTACTGTTCTAATATGCCAGCCAACAAAAAATACCTGACCAGTTCCCCAACACAGCGTTTCGCCAAAATAACCGCTGCCATTTTGGGAGGGTTAATGGTAGCCGTATTGTTCCACATGGCCTTGGCCAGTTGGTTCAACCATGTTGCCGTTATCATCACCAGTACCTTTTCCGCTTTCATCCTTTGGGCCGTGTTAATGGTATTGGCCTTTTTAGGGAAGAACGGATGGAAAATCTGGGGCATTTATTTGACTGTTTCGCTACTCTTTGGCATGCTTATCTATTTTGGCCATCAAAACCATCCAATCGTATAGACCAACCATGGGAAACCGAATTTACAACATTCTTTTTCACACCCATACCGTTAGCGGTATAGTAATCAGTGTGGCCCTCTATGTTATCTTTTTTACTGGTTCTTTCTCCTTTTTTAGGGATGAGATTGCCAATTGGCAGCGGGGGCACCATGTATCCCAAGAAGACGCCATTGTAACCAGCATGGATTCGCTTCTGACTCATATTTCAAAAGAGTACAATCTTTTGGGGCGTGATGTGGAGATTAGCCATTATTACAATGAGCGAAGTGTAAATGTCAACCTCGGAGCCTCCAAGGATTCCCTTGCATCCGAGGAAGATCAAACCCGTGGTTTTTTCTATTTGGACACTTCGGATAAATCCAAACGGGATTATGTTGGGTCCTACCATTTAGGCGAATTCTTGTACCGACTACACTTTTTGGACCAGATTCCATACCCCTATGGCCGCTATTTGGCCGGATTGGTGGCTTTCTTCTTTCTTTTTGCCATCCTAACCGGTATTTTAGTCCATTGGAACAAAATTGTCTCCAACTTTTATGTGTTCCGCCCTTGGGCCAAAATAAAAGCAATGTGGACCGATGCCCACACCGCTTTGGGCGTGATAGGGTTTCCGTTTCAATTTGTATATGCCGTTACCGGAGC
The DNA here is from genome assembly GCF_004916895.1 of Flagellimonas alvinocaridis. Lineage (GTDB taxonomy): Bacteria > Bacteroidota > Bacteroidia > Flavobacteriales > Flavobacteriaceae > Flagellimonas > Flagellimonas alvinocaridis. Next base: position 161,866 of record NZ_SNTZ01000002.1, on the reverse strand, counting down.
CTTTTTCCTTTTGAAAGGCATATTGATGCTTCCCCTTGTAGCCGGGTTGTATGATGGTGACCAAAACCAACTGTTTGAAGATTTGGAATACAACCATCCCGAATACAGCTATCGGAATGAGAAATTGGACCAATCCATTCGTTTAGACCCTTTGATTGCCAATCTGAAGGAAGAATGGCAAGACTTCAAGGTTACCGAAGCCCATATTTTCAATTATGGGGATACCAACATGCATGTAGTCCTAAGTGGTCATATGGGATATTCCACCAAGCTTAATGGATTGGGACATCGCATCTACAAAATTGCAGATGGTTCCATCGTGGAAGAAAAAATGCCGATAACCAATAATTCCTATCTGGATGGAGTGAAAAATATGATGTTCCGACTACATTTTGGGGATTATGCAGGGAATGGCCTTCGTCTCATCTCCTTTATCCTTGGATTGGTCTCCTGTTTTGTAATTCTATCTGGGATTATGATATGGTTGGTGGCGCGAGACAAAAAGAACATTCCTGAGAAACGACGTAAGTTCAACCATCAAGTGGCCAACATTTACATGGCGATTTGTTTGACCCTTTATCCAGTTACCGCCCTGGAATTTATTGTGGTAAAATTTGCCGAAGAGGTAAATCGAACCTTCTTGTACCGAACTTATTTCCCTATTTGGTTGGTTGCCACCCTCTTTTTCATCTTCAAAAAGGATATTGGCTTCACCAACAAATGGACTTTGCTATCAGGTAGTATTTTGGCGCTGATGGTTCCCATTGCCAATGGCATTGCCTCTGGAAATTGGATGTGGGTCAGCTACAACAACGGCCATCACCATATCTTATTGATAGATTTGCTTTGGATGGTTTTGGGATTGATTACCCTTTGGGTGGCACTCTTCAAGCTCAAGGAGCCCATACCCAATAAAAATACGGTCAAAAGCTAGCCCTATTTCCAAAAACCTTTGTGGTTTACAGAACTGGCATCTTCAAGAATGGCCACAAGTACCTCTGCATCAATTTCCTCGGGTTGGTGATATCTGAGGGATTTCATCACCTTTCTACCTTCGGTGACCATTTTATCCAGATGAACGGTTAAGTGGGCGGAACTCCAAAAACCTACATCTACATACCCCTTTTTGGCAGACGCATTTAGATAACAAAACGGTTTTCCTCCCAAATAATAAAACGGAATACGATACTTATATTTTAATTCCACATCAGGAACTGTGCTCTCCACAAAGACCTGCAATTGCAAAAGAATGCTTTTGAACGGTTCAGATTGATCTAGGATGTATGCTTCGGCGGGGTTCATGTATCAAAAATCAGAATTTGATTCCATTTTACCATTTCTTAATCCAAATTATTTTTCTTGTAAAGCAATAATGTAAGAACGTTTCATACATTTGGAAAAAACCGACCACCATGAAACTTCAACCTCTTTTTCTGTCCTTTTTTGCCTCCGCCGTGATTTTTGCCCAAGAGCATTCGCACACAAGCGCAAGAGCGATTACATTCCCAGATGTTCCCAACTATAAAACCCTAAAAACAGATTTCCATCAGCACACGGTTTTTTCGGATGGAAATGTATGGCCCACCATTAGGGTATCGGAAGCCCTACGGGAAAATTTGGACGTAATTTCCTTAACCGAGCATTTGGAGTATCAACCGCATAAGGAAGATATTCCCCATCCTGACAGAAACCGTTCTTTTGAATTGGCCATGGCCGAAGCCAAAGACCACGAACTGTTGATTATTAATGGTTCTGAGATCACCCGCGGTGCCCCCATGGGTCACAACAATGCCATTTTTATACAAGACGCCAATAAATTGTTGCATGACAAGGCGGAAACTGTTTTTGGGGAAGCCAAAAAACAAGGCGCTTTTGTATTTTGGAACCATCCGGCATGGTATCCCCAATCCCCAAAAGGAAATCCCATTTTAAGTGATTTCCAAAAAGAACGTATCCAAAAAGGAGAATTGCACGGTATAGAAGTCATTAACATGGGGGATTATGCTGAAGAATCATTGGCCTTGGCCTTGGAAAACAACCTGACCATTATGGGTACCAGCGATATCCATGGCCTTATTGATTGGGACTATACTGAAAAAGGCCATAATCGCCCCATTACTTTGGTCTTTGCAAAAGAAAAAACTGCAGCATCGGTTAGAGAAGCTTTGTTTGCAGGGCGGACCGTAGCTGTCTATAACTCCCTTTTGGTTGGGAAGGAAGAAAATCTAATTCCACTATTGGAGGCCTGTATTTCCATTGAAGAAGCTACCTATATCAAAAAAACTTCCATTTTAAAGATAACGCTAAAGAATGAGTCTAGCAGCGATTTGATCTTTGAAAATCAAATGCCCTATACTTTTTATTCCAGCCCCGCCGTGTTTACTGTTCCTGCTGAAGGCACAAAAGTTATTCAGGTTAAAACATTGGAAAAATTGGATTCCCTAACCTTAAATTTAAAAGCATTGGGAGCATATGTTGCGCCAAAACAACATCCTACCGTTCAATGGGAAGTAAAGGTTGAAAACGCGGACTAAGCTACCGAGAAGAGTTCGCGGCCATTGATTTCTGCATCAAAATCCGCACTAATTTTTTTGATGTGCTCCGCTGGGGTTTTGTTGGAAATCCAAATCCATTGGTTATCCATATCAACATCAAAATGAAAACAGGAAAAATCGGCACAACAGTCCCCGTCGAATTTGGATAGGAGGAACTTTGTAATTCTGGGCCTGAGCTTATACTCTAGGTCTATGCAGGCCCTTTTGGCTGAGGCGTCCAGATTCCCGGACAATATCCATTTGAATTTCACTTTAGCCGATATAAGAGAGTCAATATACTAAAAAATGTGCTACACACCATAACACATTCCTTATATCGATGAAATGAATCACTCCACCCCTTCTACATACCCTTGCAAATACGAATACCGCGAGGTCAACTTCCCATTTTGGGTCATTCGGGCCCGTTCTAAAATACCATCTTCGTCTCCGTTAAAAAAAGCAGGAATCACATATTTTGAGAAGGCTTCCCCAAAACCATTACTGGCATCCCTGGGCAACTCACACGGAAGATTATCCACGGCCATGACCGCTATGGCATTGGTATTCTTAAAATCGGTTTCCGACTCGGAACTGGGTTCATAGCCATATACGGGATCTGCAATGGTGGATGGTCGTATGGTGGAAGCCACTGGACCATCTATGTCACAGCTAATATCGGCCACTACCTTGATTTTAAATTCAGATTGTTTTGCATCTTCCCTAGTATAGAGGTATGGGGCACCATCGCCATAAAAATGGCCTGCAATATAAAAGTCGGTCTCTTTGGCAAATCGAAAGAAGTTTGATTTGTACTCTTGCGGATTTTTAAAGAAATCGGCCTTATTGCCACGCATCCCATCTTTTCGCTTGTTGTATTCGGATGCATCGATTTGGCAGTAAACCGCCTCTTGATGGGCTTTGTTCAGGTAGTCAGAAACATTTACCCGTTTTATTCCCATGGCATCCAACATTTCTCTGGCCCCATTGCCTACCCTTCCCTTGCCAGTCAACAAGATTTTTATGGCCGGCAGGTTAACTTTTTTAAGTTCCCTTATCAAGGCCTGTTGGTCTTCCAAAGTTTCCGCTTTGGGTAAATTGAAAAGATCAAACTTTAAGCCATAAGTCCTTATTCCATTGTAAGCTCCAACAATTCCAGCATACCTGCCAAAGGCCACCAAACGTTGTTCCTTGGTATTGGTAATCACTTCATGATCATAAAGCTCAATGTTTTTTTCCAAAATGGTCTTCAACAATTTCCGATTATAGGGCTGCTTTTTTATGGTATGGGAAAAGAAAAAATACTTTTTATTGGGAATAAGGTATTCTATGGGCACTTCCTTTACGCCAAGCAACACATCGCACCCTTCCACATTATCAACTACCTGAATATTACTTTTTAGATATTCCCCATCTGTAAAAACCCTTATGGGAGATGATTCCACTTCTATTTGGGCCTCGAGAAAATTGGTCAGGACTTTTTGACATTCCACCGGTGACAAAACCACCCTGCGATCCGGCGGGTTTTTCCGCTCACGTATAATTCCGAATTTCATACAACGCTTTGGTATAATTGTTGACCAAAATAAGAGTATTGTATAGGGTAAGCAAACTTTTTATCTTTTGAAGATATAAGTTACCTTTGCCAACCGTGTTAGGGATAGAGGCAAATACCAAGTATAGCCGATAGCCCGACCGCCAAGAGCGAAGCGAAAGGTGGAAACGCAATTAATAGTTCTTTGAAAAAATTGAGAAAGATTCCTGCCTACGCAGGAATGAAATCTCATTATGGGGCCGACTGGTTTTGACAGCGAGACCAATGGCTATGTAAGCATGTCGAGCTATGGGAATGATGCTCGTTAATTCAATGTCTCAACTTTTTTAAATGGCGAGTCTAACTACGCTTTAGCTGCTTAATTGACTGAATTATAGTAAGTCCAAGCCTAGTCCCGCAAGGCGGGAAAGCTGAATGTCCCTTGGTAGCCCTTGTTGACGGCGACCTTTTTTGGGGCACCATAAAAGTCAACACCGGATTTTTGTGGCTTCGGCAAAGATCCTAAACTTAAGAAGCTAAGTGTACGATAGGCAGTCCTTGGTCGGTCGTGCATCGAAAATTGAACTCGGACTAAGCATGTAGAAAGCCTAGTTGTTGCTTGTTTGGACGAGGGTTCGAATCCCTCCGGCTCCACCAAAACACCATCAAAACAAAACATAAAACCTGTAAATCAGTAATTTACAGGTTTTATTTTTTTAATCTCTAGCAACAGCATTAATAAAGTTATCGCTATTCAGGTTCAAACATGGTTCTATTCCATAACAACTCATTAAGGATATAATTTGTATGACCACAAAAATCAAGCGTAAGAATCAGCTACAACCTTATCAAGAAAGTTTGGTCTGCTCCTTACTAAAACTGGTGGGCCATTCAAATACCTCCAACCCGAAAAAGGGAAGGGCTGCCAATAGATGATCAAAGATATCGGCCATGATATATTCATAGTTTTCCCAACGCTTATCCGAACTAAACACATAGATTTCCAACGGAATGCCATGGGGCTCAGGCTGTAGTTGGCGAACCATCAAGGTCATTCCTTTGTGCACTGCCGTATGTTGCTCCAAATATTCCTGTATATATTTTCTGTATACCCCAAAATTAGTCAGATTTCTACCATTTATCGCCAGGGACTTATCAACTTCATGGGACTCGTTATGGGCTTTAATTTTATCCATGCGGTCAATGAGATAGGGTCTAACGCGCTCAATCTTCTTAAGCTCATCAACATCTAGATCGGTTAAAAAACGTATGCTTTTTTGGCTTATGAGTATGGGACGCTTTATTCTTCTCCCCCCTGATTCCTGCATACCTCTCCAATTTTTAAATGAATCGGAAATAAGTGCATAGGTAGGAATGGTTGTTATGGTCTTGTCAAAATTCTGCACTTTCACGGTAGCAAGACTAATTTCCACAACATCCCCGTCGGCCCCGTATTTATCAAAAGTGATCCAATCCCCAATACGGACCATATCGTTGATACTTACCTGTATGCTCGCCACCAGCCCCAATATGGAGTCTTTGAATATCAACAATATAATAGCCGAGGCCGCACCCAGTGCTGTAAAAAACTTCCAAATTGTAGTTTCTGTAAGAATGGCAAAAATGGCAAGACCACCCAAAACCCATGCAAAAATCATGAAAACCTGAATGTAACTATCCAAAGGCTTGTCCCTGTATCGTGCTTTACTTCGAAGATAGTCTTTGGTGCTCCTCAAAATATTCTTCGCAATGAGCAACATAGAGATTACAAACAGGGTCTGTAGCAGTTTTATGGCAATACCACGTGCCCATTCAAAGTCCAAAAAAACAACAGGCACAACCTCAAAAAGAAACAGCAAAGGAAAAATACGGGCCACATGTCTGGGGACCCTATGGGAAACCAAATAGTTATCAAAATTTGTGGCGGATTTACGTGCCAACCGAACGGATAAAAGTCGCAACAGTTTCCATATGATAAAGTCTAAAAGACCCGCTATGATTAGGCTAACCAATAAAAGCAGCAACAAATTCAAATATGATGCAACATTTTCGGCAAGCCCGATCTCCAATAATCGGTCGTATAAAATTCGTTTGTAATCCATTCCGTGAAAGATGATAAATCAAGTGTGCCAAAAATAATCCAAACCAAGCCCAAGACAAAATATTGACCGATTACACAATTGATTAATTTACCGATATGACTATTGAACCGCACGGTTTGTTTCCAATTTGGCCATTAACTCCCACAAATACAATACCCCTCTTGGTACATGGAAACAGCCTTTCCATTTGCCTCCCTTCATGTGATGCGTAATTTTACCCTCCCGTGACAGATAGCCAAACCATTCCCCATGATCTTCATCCACAAAATGACCCCATGTATAACTATGTAGTTTTACCAACCATTCCCAGCATCGGATATTGCCTGTGAAATAAAACCCTTTTGCACATGCTATCATGGCTTCAATATGGGGCCACCAAAGCTTATTGCTCCATTCAAGTTGCTCAGGAGGATTACCTCTGAGGTCCATAAAATAAAACAGCCCCCCATATTCCGAATCCCAACCGTATTCCAAGGTAGATACAACAGCATCCGTGCACTTTTGGATGAGTTCCTTATCATTTTGCCGCTCAGCAATGTCCATTAAAAACCATAGGGTTTCCAAACCATGCCCCGGATTAATAAGCCTACCTTGAAAGGTATCACTGAAACCGCCATCTATGCCAACATTCTCCATGATCAGGCCATGCTCAGGTTTATAAAAGTAGGATAGGATCTTGTCCTTAACACTATTGAGTTGTTCGTCCACCACCTTGGCATCCAAAATATGGTCGAGTTCCATTACCAAATTACTTAGGATCATGGGCAAGCTTAAATTTTGCAGATCCCTGGTACTTGGATATGTCTTTTCATATTTTCCTTTTGGATTATCCTGTGCATCAAGGATTTTATAAAAAGTTTGGGTAGCTATTGCATTATATTCCGCTTTGCCGGTGATTTTCCCAAGCTGACCAAAAGCCATAGACGCAAAACAATCTGAAAAGATGTTATATGGCTGTACCAAGGGACTCCCCTTTTTATCCAAGGAAAAGTACCATCGTCCGGATTCACTTCTGCCGTATTTCTGTAAGAAATCAGCACCATGGATTGCTATGTCAAGCCATTTTGAATTTGCTTCAACCTCACTGTAAAGCTTGGCGAACATCCATACTTGCCTGCATTGGAGCCAAACAAACTTATCTGTATCATATACACTCCCATCGACTCCCAAACAGGTAAAGAACCCTCCATTTTCATTATCTATGGAATGTTTTTCCCAAAAAGGCAGAACATGTCTCAATAAATTTTCCCTGTAAATTTCCTTGTACTTTCCAAAATCTTCTTTTCCTATGGCCAAAACGAATTACTTTTAGTTTCCCTTCTTCTTTGGGTTCAAAAACTGCCTTGACAATATTAATTTTTTCAATATTAAATATCCAATAATTATTAATTTATTTTATTAATTAGATTGAACATAATAAAACCAGTTTCGCACCTTCGCTTAAGGCATTACCCCTTAATGCTTTAGAAACAATCCGAAAAGCTGACAGATACAGCTTCATGGTTTCAATATTTTGTTTTCATTGCCATTGTGGTTTTCTTATTATTTTTATAATCGCGTCTCGTTCCAAAAAAGAAAGAATGAAAAAAAACAAGCATAATATTTTTAATGATATTCCGGACGAGCAAAAAAGCGGTGTCATTTTCAAGAACCTACAGCTCAAGAAAAAAATCATTAGGCTATTGGACAAAAAAGGAGCGGCAACGATCAACGACATCTCAAAAAAATTCAACTCCAGTTCCCCCAAGGTAAGTAAGCTTATCCAAGAGCTGATTGACGAAGGACTTGTTGAAGACCTTGGCAAAGCAGAAACTGATGTAGGCAGGCGTCCCCACCTATACGGACTCATTGGCGATTCCATGTATTTTATAGGGGTTGATTTAGGGCGGAATTCCATAGAAATTGGACTGATGGATTTCAATGAAAACCCAATCCTTTTTTCCAAGGATATTGAATTCAACTTGGAAAACTCAGAAAAATCACTTCTTCAACTATGTGACATTATCAACCTTTTTATAGACAAAAATCCCAAATGGAGAAACAAAATCATACGAATCGGCGTAAACCTTTCCGGTCGCGTGAACCATTTAAGTGGATACAGTCATAATTTTTTCAACTTCACAAAGATTCCTTTGAGCAGCATCCTCCAAGAAAAAATAGGGATTCCTTGTTTCATAGAGAACGACACAAGAGCCAGGGCATTTTATGAGTTTTATAGCAGAAAATCCAAAGACAGCGAGAACATACTTTATGTAAACGCAGATTATGGACTAGGACTGGGCGTGCTCGCGCAAGGGAAGCTTTTGTATGGAAAATCAGGTTATTCTGGAGAATTTGGACACATCCCCTTTTTCAACAACGAAATCATCTGCATATGCGGCAAGAAAGGATGTCTAGAAACAGAAGTTTCAGGAAGGGCCCTTGAAAAACAGTTCAAAGACAAGCTCAAAGGAGGGCAATCTTCATCCTTGCAAAATGCTTTCGCAAACATTGAAAACATCAAGATGGATGATATTATCAAAGCGGCCAACAATGACGACACACTATCCATTGAACTTATTGGAGCAATGGCCGAAAAGCTCGGAAAGGGCATCACCACCTTGATTCACTTATATAATCCAGAACTGATTATCTTCGGAGGTGCTTTGACCAAATCCAAAGACCATTTTTTTCTACCACTCCAAATGACCGTCAACAAATATTCCCTTAGCATTGTAAGGGCCGATACGCAATTGGAACTGTCAGAAGGTACCGAGGGAACAGGTGTGTTCGGGGCCTGCTATTTAGCAAAACACAAGGTTTTGAATCCAAACCTATCTTGATTTTATTCCTCCCAAAACTTTTCTATCTCCTCCAAAGTCTTACCAGTTGTTTCTGGAACCAACTTCCATATAATGTACATGTAAGGAAAGCACATTATAGCAAATAAGACAAAGGTTCCCTGAGGACTCAACACCTCTAAAAGCCATGGTGTCAATTGACCCACTATGAAGGTCCCCATCCAAAGCGAAAAGCCAGCTATGGACATGGCCAGCCCTCTTATCTTGGTTGGGTACATCTCAGAAAGTAGCACAAAAATCACTGCCGAGATGGAAATGGCGGTAAAGAAAACGTATGCCAAGAACAGGATCAACAGTATATGGGAAGGAATACCCCAATCAGAAGCTTTGATAAAGTAACCTGAGATGAGCAATAAGGTAATTATCATTCCGGTTACACCAAAATATACCAGCTTTTTCCTCCCGACCTTGTCAATAATATAAAGCGCAAGAATAGTTGTAAGTACATTGACACCCCCTACAAATACCTGATAAAACAGGGCATCCCCGCCAGACATTCCACTCTGCTCAAAGATAGTGGGACCATAATACAACACGGCGTTGACTCCCATGAACTGGCCTAATATGGCCACTGCGGCACCAATCAATATGGCTTTTAAGAAATTAGGCTTCAACAACAACTTCCAGTTTCCTTTATCCACTTCACCTAGGGAAACCTTCATCTCGTTTACTTCTTCTTGAATTTTCACAGAAGATCTATAAATCTTGCCCAGCACCATTGCGGATTTCTTTTCGTCTCCCCTAAAGAACAACCATCTTGGACTTTCTGGTAGTAGAAATACCATCAATAAAAATATGAGTGCAGGAAATGCCTCCATTCCCAGCATACCCCTCCAAACTTCATCCACAAGCAATTTATTCCACATATCCCCTTCAAGACGACCAACACTTTCCGAAAAGTCAAGCAGTTCAAAATTAACCAGATAGGCCGCCAAAAAACCCAAGGTAATTGCCAATTGATACAAGGTCACCATAGCTCCCCTATATTTGGCAAAAGCAATCTCGGATATATACATTGGGGAAATAATAGATATCATCCCAATGCCCACACCACCACATATTCTATAGCACACAAGCTGAAACATATCCATAGCCAGTGCGCAACCCACCGCTGATACCAGAAAGAATATAGAGGAAATCAACATCGCCTTCTTTCTACCGATCAAATCACTGATATAACCAGCCACCAATACTCCACCAATGGAACCGATCAAAGCCGAACTGACATACCACCCCTGTAAAACGGAATCCAGTTCAAACTGTGAAGTAACCATGGTTATGGTTCCGGATATCACAGCGGTGTCATAACCAAAAAGAAAGCCCCCAAGTGCCGCCACAGCTGAAATAAAAACCACATACCCTAGGTTGCCTTCTTTGGCGATCTGATCAATATTCATAATGCATACTTTATGAATTGCAACTTACTGATATTTATTTTTATAATTATATTTATTAATAATTTTTTTTAAAATATTGAAAATTACGGACTAACCCTTGTCCTGTTGATACCCTTGATCTTATAAAAAGGGATGATTGTCTTGTAAATGACAAGCCTAGCCTGGGTTATAAAATCTTATATCCCAAAATATTCCCTATACCTGTTGTATAAATGCCCTGCTTGCAGATATGCTGATTGCGGACTCATGAAATGTGAAAATTCGAATGTAATCGCTTTATGATAATTTGCTCGTTGAGCCGCTTCCAGCTTCATTCTAAGCTTATCAAACTTTATAGGGAAGAATTTTATGGGCATATCCCTACTGAAAGATTCAGCATTGGTCCAGCACTCAATACTATACCGATCGGCCAACTTTTTGTTTACCCCGAAGAACGCATCCAATTCATCATAATCTATATGCCCATCTTGAAAGGCACAGGCATCAACCACCTCATGGATTCCGGAAAATATTTCATCCCATTCCTTTTCATGCTCCACAACAGATACAGCTTCGGATTTGGTCAACGTTCCCGAAGCCGCGGCCACGGCCTTTTTTCCATCAATCCAAGGGGAAATCAATGTAGGCAATCCTCCAGAGACATCTTTACAGTGCTTGCCCAATTTATGAAAGGAGGTGATGGCACCCTTAGTCCTTCTGCTGATTTCACCACTCAAGTACCACCCCTGAAAACTTTTGTAGCGACTGCCATAATTCTTCCATACCTCATCTATCACAAACAAATTGGAATCTATTTCTTTGGTCAAATCTCCAGTATCCCAATATTCACCAGAATCGTATAGACCAAAATAAAACTTCATTTTATACTTCTCGGCAAGGCGAAGAAATAACTCCAATAAATCTACCGAAGGTCTATAGCATCCTTTGGAAAGAAGGTATTCCGAAGGATAGGTGATAAACTTTCTATAACCAGACCTGATCATGATCACCGTGTCTATCCCAATTGCTTTCATATGCTGGAAATCACGTTCCCATTCCTTTTCACCCCAATTCTGATGAGGAATATCATGGGATATTTCATCCAAGAAAGTGCCCGTAATCTGCAGCCCCTGCTGTTTTGGGACAATCAAATTTGATTCTTCAAAGAAAAACTCAGGCTCAGAAGCATTTAAATAGGGCTCTGCAAATAAAGCCGTTCCACCAAGCATGGCATTCTTCATAAATTGTCTGCGTTTTGAATCTTTTCTTTTCATAAAAAGTTTTTAGTACACTTCAATCAAGTCTAAGTGCGGTTATCCATAAAGTCCAGAAATAATGATATCAGGGTGATTTCAACCAATCCGAATCACTAAAGTATATAATTCACAGCATACATTATTTACCATAAAGAATTCATATTGATGGATACATTCGAAGTTACAGCGCCTAAAACCTGCATTTTTTATGCAATAATGGTGTTTTTTGCATACAACAGCACGCAACAACCTTATAAACCCCATTAAATTGCACGTATTCCGTGTACATAGTCCTGCAAATCCTTAGTTTTGCATTTTTATTCCTTCATTTATGAACAAAGTCAAAAGACAAAACCTCATCCTGAACTTGGTCAATACCAAACGAAAAGTATATTCCAATGAATTGGCCTTGGAGCTTAATGTTTCCGAAGACACCATTAGAAGGGATTTAAACAGTCTTTCTGCCGAAGGGCTTATCAATAAAGTACATGGTGGCGCTATAAGCAAAACCCAAAAATATTACAGCTATAACCACAACCTTATCATCAATAATGACAAAAAGGAACTTATAGCCCAAAAAGCCGTGAGCCTTATTGAAGACGACACTTCTATGATCATTAGTGACGGTACCACCAATCTTACCTTGGTGCGTTTTCTGCCCAACGACATCCGCGCCACAGTATACACCTACTGCCTTCCCATTGCCATGGAACTGGCCAATCGCCCCAATATTGAACTTTTTTTCTTGGGCGGAAAAATCAACAAAAATTCTTTGGTCACCATTAGTTTGGATGTCATCCAAAAAATTTCCAGATTAAAGGTCGATTTTGCTTTTTTGGGCACTGGAAGCATTACCCCAACGGGAATAACCGAAGGTTCTTATGAGGTAGCCAGCATTAAACGCGAATTCGTGACCGCCGCAGACCAAACCATATCTTTGGTAACCTCAGACAAGCTCAACAAAAAGCAGAGCCATATCGTATGTGACATCGATGAGATTTCCACCTTGATTACAGACTTGGACCCTGCCGACCCTCTACTGGATGAATATCGGGCAACAGGGGTTAAATTGCTGTAAACAAGCAAACCTACTCCATTACTAATTTTAGGGGTTCTTTTTTGCCAACAGCTCTTCCAAGGACACAAACTTATATCCCTTTCCGTTCAAAGTGGTTATAAGCTCTTCCAATCGAATATAGAATTTATCAGTACGATTTGGGTCGGTTCCCACATGAGTTAAAAGCAAGAAACCATGTAATCCTTCTTTATCCTCATACGAAAGAATGGATTCCATAATCTCAGCACTGCTCCTGTAATTTTCCATATCCGGAGTGGTGTAATCTGCATGGGAAATGGTTCCCGGCGTGTAATTGATCAAGCTTAAATCCAATTGATTGGTCCATTGGGTAATCTCGCTACTGTTCCACTCGTAAGGGGGCATAAAAAAGGGAGCATCCTCTTTTTGTATCCCATGCTGCGCCATGATTTCATAATTGTCCAACAAATCTTTTTGAAAGCCGTACTGCGTTACCAACAACTTCTTTTGGGGAGACCAGTCGTTGTACAACAAATGCTTATCTGAATGCGCTCCCAAATAATGCCCCCCATCTTTTAATCTCTTAATCACGGTAGCATACTTTGAATTCCTATAAAAGTTTCCGGTAAAAAAGAATGACCCTTTTATTTGATGTTTATCCAAGGTCTCCAAAATTAACGGCAGTCCATCTGCATATTGATCTCCGGTAAAGGTTAGGTTGATTTTCTTTTCGGAAGTGTTTCCACGTATTAGAGCACCACTGTCATCATAGGTGAAATCTGCTTTTTTATGCCCTGCTTTTTGACTTTTGGATTCCATGGAAGATAAATAATACACCAAAGAGGCCGTCCCATCCATAGTGGGTTCATTGGTGGAATAATCCCCAATATCATCATGATAAACCACCAAATCGGACTGAAACTCTGCATAACTATCCTCCTCTTCTAACTTGATTCCAATTAGACTGTTGAAAATAGAACCATAAACCGGTCCATCCACCAATCCTCCATAGGTTGCATATCCTTCCAGTACAGTGAGGGACGAATGGGGTTTTACAGGCGAATCGGCATGACCAGGTAGTCCAACGATCATACTAGTGCCCCAAGGGTTGCAGCCAAACAGCCAATCCCTGAGTGCAGCCTCCATTTCCAAATAGGTATCATCCCCAGTGAGTTCACGATACATGTGGGATTGTGTCACCGCAGCGGTGACAAAGTTATTGGAACACCACACAAAGGGAGTTCCTATAAGAAACGCATTGTCTTTACCTCGTTCTTGAATGGCTTTGAGTCCTTTTTTATACAAGTTGGCCAAGTTCTTTGCCTTTTCATTTTTTCCTGAAACAGCCAGTTCAAAATGCCCTGCATTCAAAAAAGGGTAGTACTGATAGTGCCTAACGGTATCCTTTCCTATCCATGGAGAAATCTGCTCCTTTTGGGCAAAATCCATTCCCTCGTTTTTATATATAGCATCACCAGTAAGATTGTACAAGGCCCCGGCAGCCAATTCCATATCATCGTGCCAGTTTTCTTCCTCATAAAAATACGGGGCCTTGCATGGTGCCGTCTGACTGACTCCTGGATTTTTCTTACCAAAATCATACGCATTGCGCGCCCTAGATAGAAGATCTTCCGTGTACTCAGGATAAAAATCCTTTAAGACCATACCTCCAATGGCAAAAGCAGAAGCAAACTTACCTGCAGTAGAGGCAGCCCCAGTAGAACGGTTTTGGTATTTTTTAAGCCCTTGTTTTTCAGCAGAAGCCAAATAGACCGGTCTGCCTTTTCTGTTTTCATCATAGATTACACTGTCTTTGTTAGGCAACCTATACCCTGCATGGTCCCTATCATCTGCAATCTGGTTATAGTATTCTTCTGGGGAAGGATTCATTTTTTTTAGCCAATCCATTCCAAACTTAGCTTCATCAATGATGTCGGGAATACCATTTTTTCCAGGAAGACCGTTTGCTTGGAACATATCTCCAAACGCTCCGGGGTTTTCGCGGTAAGCCAACAACAATTGATATACAGCATTGGCAGATGTTGCTGTATACTGCAAATAATCCGATGCATCATGCCATCCTCCAGTAACGTCTATACGTTCTCCCTCCCGCTTGGGGTTGTAAACAATAAATCCATCATCCATATGGCAGGAATCCGTTAAAAAGGGGTTGTACCCACAGCGTTGTTGGCGCATGTACTTCAAAAGAAAATCAGCCGTATTGTCATACACATTGGCATTTATTTCGAACTCTGGGGAGGTAATGGTCTTGGCTTGGATAAAATACCTTCCCGTTGCCTCAAAGTCACTGAAATCCAATCGGTACGATGATGCAAAAGGACCATAAGCCCCTTTGGACATTACTCTTCTGGACGTATATACTTTCTTGCCAGTGACCGCATCCACCAAGGAAAAGGATTTTACCTCCACCTCTACTTTGGATCCCAAAACCGCCACTTTAATGGATTGTGGTAAATAACCCAAATTGTTTATCCGTATCCAAGATTCTTCTTTGGCCCACCCAATGGCAAAGGCAAAAAGAAAAAATACCAACAACATCCTATTTTTCATGTAACAACCAAATTTGTGAATCAACCTAGACCCCTTTTAAGGTCGTTGAAGTTGATCAAATGAAAATTATAATTTAAATATTCCTTGTGTATTCTATTGATATGGTCCAAGTCCCATTGTCTGTCTTTATTAAGACTGGAAGAGCAATTAGGGTCATAGCTCCCCGGATGGAACACCAGTTCATGAACCTTCCCCTTTTCGAGTCCTTTCAGCCAGGAATCTATTTCTGGGAAATGCTCTACTGAGCCATAAAAATATTTTTTATCCGGCATTACCACACCCCTAAACACCTTTCCGTGATTTCGGAACGACAGTCTCTTCTCACGACAAAATTTTGCCACAATAGAGTGGTATTTGGTATGTAAATGTTCCTTATGCACGTCCAAATGACTTGGGGCAATACCAAAAATATCAATGAATTTCTGGTACTGTCCCTTTACTTGTTCCATATGCTTGTCATACGTGAATTCTACATGTAGACCTACACTAATGTCACTATATCCATTCAGATATTTGAGTTCTTTCACCGATGCGGCCTGATTATCCGAAATACGGTTAACCATAACGGTCGTGGAAGTAATCTTCTTTTCCACTAAAAGCTGAATAATATGCCCGTTGAAATGATCGCTCATTCCAAAATCATCTGCATTGATTATCAAGTACGCCATGTCCCTATTTAAACTCCCGCTATTCTTCTCTTATACTCACTCAGCGCTTCTGCCAATCTTTGTTTGGAAGTTGAATCTCCAGGAACATTGTGAGATGGGTGGATATGGAGTTTCACCCCTCTGTCCGCCAATATCTCAGCAACGGTGGTAACGGTCATCCAAACAGCTGTTACAAAGGCCATTGTAGAAACTGGGCCCACTTTGTCCACATGATTCTTTAGAGGAACCGATGCATCCTCGGCAGGGGCACAGGTATCCACTACCAAATCGGCCAACTCAAACAATGTTTTTCCACAAGAATGTTTAGTGGTCTTGTTTTTAGCTTCCGCAGCCGAACCAAACACTATGACCTTCATGCCTTTTTCCTTGGCATCCAATGCAATATCAATGTTTACGGCATTTACGCCCGTATGCGAAAACAGCCACATGGTATCTTCTTTGTCAAAATTGTGCCCTTTCATAATCTCGCGGCCATAGCCTTCCACCCGCTCCAAAAAGATAAACTGATCAACACCCATTTGTCCAACAATGTTGGTAAAAAAGGTAAGGGGGAGTTCCACAATGGGATGAAAACCCACAAAACCACCAATTCTTGGGTACATCTCCTCAATAGGGAGGGTGGCATGACCACATCCAAAGGTATGCACCCATTTTCCCTTCTCTATGGAATCTGCCATGATTTCGGCCGCTTTTTGAATATTCTCGATTTGAGTGTCCTCGATTTTGGACATCACATTCCTGGCATTGTTAAGCCACTCTTTTGCTAACATTATAGATGTATTTAATATTTAATTTGATTTAATCTTTTTTGTAATCCGAGAATCAGCCCAGCCATGGCAATTACCAACACCACCAGAAGAACGGGGTATAATCCTATTCCAAAGTATTGCGAAACCCAGCCCATGAGGTAATTGCTAAGCACATTTCCGATAAGCGCAATGGTAATCACCAAACTAAAGGCGGTACCCGTTAGTTCCTTGTACATTTTCCCCACGTAACCCAAGACCACAGGAAACCCCGCGGCAAGACCAATCCCAAAGCCAACAAGACCCATAATTGAAAGGGAATGTGCTTGAAAAGCCCAAATTATAGTAGCACTTCCCAAAAGGATGCAGACGCTTAAAAGCAATACGGTATACGGGTTTATCTGACGCAGGATTTTTCCCAACAGTAATCGGGCAGCGCAAAGACCACACACAAAAAGGGACAGAACAAATAATGCATCGGCAGGTTCAAAAGCTCTTTCGGTCTCCAAAAATAGGGTGGTCCAATTATTGGCTATTCCCTCCAAACCGCTCTGAAAGAACAAAACAAAACCCAACAACAGAAGAATAGGGTCTTTTAACATCCCCAATCCTTGTGCAACTGGAAAGCCTTGTGCTTTCTTGGGACTTGGAAAAATTGTAATGCCAAAAAGAACAACGGGTAGCAGCATTCCCATGCCCATCCAAAAAATGAGCACATCTGTCTCTAAATATTTTTGCAAGAAACCAACGACCGCAGGCACACCCAAAGCACCTACTCCGTAAAAAACGCCCAACAAACTCAAATTGGCACTGTGCTTATCCTTACTGATATCCGACACCAAAGCGTTAGTGGCCCCGTTTAAGATTCCACCTCCCAATCCAATGATCAAAATAGTCCATTTCAAGTAGTCGGATTGCGTGGCAGCGCCCAAACCTTCAAACCCAATAAATGAAAGCAATCCGCCTATGATCAATATAATTTTGTACCCAAACCTATCCACCAAAGGGCCAAAGACAATGGACCCTAAAAGAATGCCCAAAGGCAATAAGGATAGGGTGGCGCCGGTTTCAACATTGCTTAGGTATATCTTTTTTGAAATGGATGGCAGCAATGACCCCAAAGAAATCATCACAACACCAAACAGCAACATTCCCAAACAAGCTGCCACAAAAACCACTTTGTAATTATATTTCTTCTCTTTCTTCATCGAAAATGATTCAGGTCTTATTCTGATTTATTCAAGGATGTAAGAGCCAAATACCCAGCACCTATAAGTCCAGCATCTCCTCCCAAACCAGAAACATCCACAGTCACGTTTCCAAAACTAATGGGTTGGGCCCATCGTTTTGATTCCAATTTGATTTCTTCCAAAAACTGGGAGCCAGGGCCAAACACACCACCACCAAAAATGATTTTCTCTGGATTAAAAATGCTGATCAAATTCCCTGTACACATTCCCCAATATTTTACCGCAGTATCCAGCACGAAAACTGCAACCGAATCACCTATGCCATATGCTTCAAACACATCTTCTGTTGATAAGGTTTCTTGATCTAGGCTTCTTAAAGTACTCTCCATTTCGGGGCTTTCTTTTAAAAGTGTTTTGGCATGATCAGAAATCCCACCACCAGAAGCATAGTGTTCCAAATTACCCCCTTGATGGCTTTTATTGGAGAAATTCACATCCATCCCCAACCATCCAATGGAACCGGCAATACCATTGGCCCCATTCAACACCTTGCCATCTGCCAAAATTCCAACACCAATCCCCGTTCCTACTGTAATGAACAAAGCGTTATCACAATTTTTCGCCTTTCCTTTCCACACTTCCGCAAGAATGGAACAGGAGCGATCATTATCAACAAACACAGGCACATTTGCTTCATTTATTCCTTCTTCAACCACCTTTCTTAAAGGGTAAGATTCCCATCCAGAAATGTTCGGCGCCCAAACGGTTTGGGTAATCTCATCACTTATTCCGGGAACGCAAATTCCCACAGCCTTAATTAAGAATTCTTCCTTCTTGGCCAAAGCCATGAGTTCGTTGACCAACTTGACTATCAACACCCCTACATCATTACCAACCCTGCCATCAAGCTTATTCACTTTTTTCTTTAATTGGGTGCCATCAAGCAAAAAAAGACCACCTGCAACTTTGGTCCCTCCCAAGTCAACTCCTATTACACCCACCTTGTCATGCCCCATTCTTCTTTGTTTACATTAACAACATGCACAAATTAAGCAAAAAATTACTTTCATACACATACAAATTTCATTTTTTTGCATTTTTTATGCGTTTTTAAAAAAAAATTTACTCATTCATGCATTTTTTTGGCATTTTTAAACTAATAAATCTGCCAAGAGCTGCCTATTTTTTTGAGGCAAACATGCCACTTACAACCTCTTCTTTTTTACCTATATTAGTTCACCGTACCATCAAACCGGATGATTATGAGAACTTTGTTCGTCCTGCTATCCTTTTCCCTATTAAATATAGTTTCTTTATTTGCGCAATTGAACCCCAAACTTTTTGAGAACCTCAACTTCCGTTTTATTGGTCCAGAAGGTAATCGAACCATTGCCATAGCAGGAGTACCGGGAGACCCCATGGTTAATTATATTGGTGCAGCTTCTGGCGGATTATGGAAAACCACGGATGGCGGTATTAACTGGAATCCCATTTTTGATGACCAAGAGGTTTCATCCATTGGGTCGGTGGCTTTGGCTCCTTCAAACCCCAACATCGTATGGGTAGGAACGGGCGAGACTTTTGTCATACGTCCTGCACACGCCATGGGCGACGGCATCTACAAGTCTGATGATGCTGGAAAAACCTGGAAAAGAATGGGCCTTGAAAAAACTGGGCGCATCGGTCGGGTAATTGTACACCCTACCAATCCGGACATTGTCTATGTCGCTGCACTAGGCCATACCTACGGCCCCCAAAAGGAACGTGGCGTGTACAAAACCACTGATGGTGGAAAAACATGGAAACAGATTTTGTTCATTGATGAACATACGGGAGCAGCTGAAATGGCCATCGATCCAAAAAATCCAGACCGACTTCTAGTAGGTATGTGGTCTATTCACATCAATACGTGGGGACTGAACAGTGGTGGTCCAGGCGGAGGTGTGTACCGCACCACCAATGGCGGCAAGTCTTGGGAAGCGCTATCCAAATACGGTTTGCCCGGAGGAAAAAACCAGCCCGTTGGAAAAACGGCCGTGGCCATTGCCCCTTCACAACCCGATGTGGTCTACGCTCTTTTCGAAATTGACAGTCCCGCCCTCTACCGTTCAGAGGATTTTGGGAACACATGGACCCTTCAAACCCAAAACCATGATATTGCCGAAAGGGCACCGTACTACACCCGTATGGCCGTTTCACCTGCAGACCCGGACGAAATCTATTTTGCCAGTGTAAAGTTCAGCACCTCTATGGATGCCGGTAAAAACATCACTGGAGGGTACGCTGCAGGTGGCGACAATCACGATATTTGGCTGGACCCCACCAATGCAGACCGTATGATGGTCGCCCATGACGGTGGAGCGAGTATTACTCTTAACCACGGAAAAAGTTTTCAACGTATAGTGTTGCCCATTGCCCAAATGTACCATGCGGCCGTAGACGATAATATCCCGTACAATGTTTATGGCAATCGACAAGATGGGTATTCGTACAAAGGGCCCAGCAATAGTCTTCAAGGTTATATTCCCCTTGGTCTTTGGAAAGGTGTGGGAGGTTGTGAAAGTGGATTTGCCCAACCCGACCCTTTTGACAATGATATTGTTTGGTCCGGTTGCTATGATGGCGGACTTCAACGGTATAATGCCCGAACCGGCCATGCACGTGATGTGCGTGTTTGGCCCGAAGCCGGATATGGATGGGAACCCGGCAAATTAAAATACCGATGGCATTGGAACTTTCCTTTGGCTTTTTCGCCACATACCCCACATCGGGTTTATGTAGGAAGCCAATTTGTGCATAAAACTGATGATGACGGACAAAGCTGGCAGGTCATTAGTCCCGATTTGACCTTGAACGACAAAACACACCAGCAAAATTCAGGCGGGGTGGCCATTGATAACCTAATGACTTTTGATGGCGCTACGCTCTTCAGTATTGCGGAATCCAAATTGGAACCGGGACACATCTGGACCGGCAGCAATGACGGACAGGTACATTTGACCCAAAACGGCGGGGAAACTTGGACCAATGTGACCCAAAACATTCCCAACCTCCCCAAATGGGGCACCATTGCCAATATTGAGGTTTCTCGATTTAAAAAAGGTACGGTATATATAACTGTGGACCTTCACCAAATGGGTGATTTTAATCCGTATGTGTACAAAACTTCCGATTATGGCCAAAGCTGGAAATTGATCAGTGGCTCAGTGCCTAAATCCGTCCATAGCTTTGCCCATGTGATCAAGGAAGACCCCAAAAGGGAAGGCATGCTCTATTTGGGTGTGGACAATGGCATCTACGTGAGTACCAATGATGGGCAAAGTTGGATGCGCCTGCGAAACAATCTCCCCCCAGCACCGGTATATTGGTTGGAAATCCAGGAGCGGTTTGATGATTTGGTCGTGGGAACCTACGGCCGAGGGTATTACATTCTGGACAATATTTCGCCCTTACGCGAATACGATATGGATGCCCAAGACAAGGATGCCCATCTGTTCAGCATACGTCCCTCCTATCGGTTTCAGGAAAAACAGAGCATAAAGACCGATGGCCCCAGTCTCAGTGCTGGGACCAATCCAGCCTATGGGGCCGACATCAACTACTTCCTAAAGGACAGTACCGACCAAAAAGTGAAAATCCAGATTCTCACCTCCAATGATGAGATTGTGCGTACGCTACAAGGAAAAAATGATGCGGGTATACACCGGGTGATGTGGGACCTTAGATACGAACCCACTTACAAACCCAAATTACAATCCACTCCTCCTGGTCGACCTTGGGTACAACTGAACGGTGAAGGTTGGCGCCCCTTGGTCACTTGGGACTTGGATTTGATGCGGGGACAATACGGCCCCAGAGTAGTTCCCGATACTTATAAAGTAAAATTGATTGTTGGGGAAACAGCATATGTCCGGGAAGTGGAAGTGATGAAAGATCCTTCCACTGAAGGAACCTTGGAAGATATCCAAAAACAAGTAGCCTTTTCCCTAGAGCTCAGGGATGCCATAAACGTGGCGGTGACTATGATCAATGATATTGAATCCATTCGGGCCGAACTGAATGAGATCATTCCACAGTTGCGAAATAAAAATGACATTAAAAAGGCGGAACAACTCCGGTCCATGGCCGAAGTCATTGCAGGCTCCCTGTACGACATCCATTTGACCGGTGCCCGGGAAGACGCATTTCGGTCACCCATGAAACTATACGGTCGTTTAAGTGCCCTTGCCAGCGATATCACCGGAAACGGTGTGGACTTTAGACCCACTGACCAACAAGGGGAGGTCTACTCCATTTTCAACAAAAGGCTCAAAGACGTTGATGACAAATTCAAAACCTTTATGAACGTAGAGGTCAGAAACTTCAACAGTCAATTGAAAAAAAGCGAGCTTCAGATACTATTGGACAAGAAAATAAAATCTTAATCAACGCAACAGGCCCTACAAAACCTGAAATCCATGGGCATAAGGGTCGTCATCATCTATGATGATGGTATTATACCCAGTTATTTGGGCCCAACCCTGGATGCTGGGAACAATGGCATGCGTATTGGCCAAGGTGGTTTCTTTTTCAACCCTTCCAATAAACTTACTCCCGATAAAACTTTCATGGATAAAATCCTCCCCTACCTTCAACTTGCCCTTGGCATGCAACTGCGCCAAACGGGCCGATGTTCCCGTGCCACAGGGCGAACGATCAATGGCCTTGTCCCCATAAAACACGGCATTTCTCCCTGAGGAGGTTGGATCCAAAGGATTTCCTGTCCACATCATGTGGCTGACATCCCTGATGGTGGTGTTTTCAGGATGGATGAACCTATCGGGATATTTTGCATTGATCCGTTCCCGGACCACCTTGGAATATTGAATGATCTTGGATGCCGTAAAATCATGCACCCCGCTAAAGTTATCCTGCGGATCAACAATGGCATAATAGTTCCCGCCATAGGCCACATCAAAAGTAATTTCTCCCAACTCGGGGCATTCCACCGTAAGATTTTCGGCCGCCAAATAGGATTTTACATTCACCAATTTTACCCAATCCACTTTCTTGCCTGTCTGTTGGTATTCGATTTCGACTAAACCCGCAGGGGCCTCCATTCTAATTTTTCCTGGGGTTTTGGGTTGAATCAATCCTTCCTCCAAAGCAATAGTGATGGTTCCAATGGTTCCATGACCGCACATGGGCAGACAGCCTGAAGTTTCAATAAAAAGAATTGCAATGTCATTTTCAGGCTCATGCGGCGGAAAGAGGATACTGCCACTCATCATATCGTGACCCCTTGGCTCAAACATGAGTCCTTTGCGAATCCAGTCAAATTCCTTGAGGAAATGCTGTCGTTTTTCACTCATATTCTGCCCCAAAAGGATAGGACCTCCCCCTGCCACCAAACGTACAGGGTTTCCACAGGTGTGGGCATCCACACAAAAAAACGTCTTTCTTGCCACGGCTAGCGCTTCAACTAAATTATATCGTGTTTAAAAATACAACCTTACCTCAAGTAATTGGGCAACAATTCTTCGGGAAAGGATTGGTAACTGATCGGCCTTGCCCATCTTTTGATGGAATGGATGCCCACCGCAGTGAACCTTGAATCCGTGGATGCCGGATAGGGTCCGCCGTGCTGCATGGAGGCACACACCTCGACCCCGGTGGGAACACCATTGTAAATGATACGCCCTACCCTGTTTTGGAGTACATCGACCAAGGTTTCCAAATCTAAATTATCATCTTTTTCAGCAATCAAGGTTCCGGTCAACTGGCCTTCCAAATTTTCAATGACCTGAAGGAGTTCTTCCTCATCCTTGCACTGTACCACCAATGAAAAAGGTCCAAAAACCTCTTTATGCATTTTGGGGTTGTTCAAAAAATCGGTCCCTGAAACTGTGGCAACTTCTGCTGGGGCATCATTGACCTTCACATCTTCACTTCTTTTGGCCATACTTTCCACACCTTTTTGCGATGTCACCTCCTCGCCATTTTTCTCGTACCCCCTTTTTATATTGGGGTGCAACATGCACTGTGGTGAAATGGCCACGGTCTTTTCAGCCAATGTTTCAACAAAGTTTTGTGTATTGGCGTCCTTGATGGTCAGCAATAATCCCGGATTGGTACAAAACTGTCCTGTTCCCAATGTAATGGAATCCGCATAGGTTTGGGCAATTTCATCGGCCCTTCGGGAAATGGCCTTGGGGGTGATGACCACGGGGTTGATACTCCCCATTTCCGCGAAAACGGGAATAGGTTCCTCCCGTTGCGAGGCCAAATCGAACAGTGCTCGACCGCCCGTGATACTTCCGGTAAACCCTACCGCCTTTACCTTGGGATGTTTGACCAAGTCCACACCTACGTCCACACCGCCGTTGACACAAGAAAATACCCCATTGGGCATTCCAGTCTCTTGGGCCGCCTTGACAATGGCCGAAGCTACCAATTCCGAGGTACCTGCATGCATGGGATGCGACTTTACGATTACAGGGCACCCTGCCGCCAAGGCACTTGCCGTATCCCCTCCTGCCGTGGAATAGGCCATAGGAAAATTGCTCGCCCCAAATACAGCCACAGGTCCCATGGGAATCAAGGCTTTTCTTAAATCGACTTTGGGAATGGGCTTTCGGTTCGGTTCGGCCGCATCAAATGTATTTTCCCGCCAATCGTCCTGGGCAACCAGCTCTGCAAAAGACCTTAATTGAAAAACGGTGCGTCCGCGCTCGCCCTTGGCCCTTCCTTCGGGAAGTCCGGTTTCGGAAATATATCTTTCCACCAATTCCTCGTCCAACTCCAAAATAAGATCCGCAATGGCATTTAAGAATGTCGCCCGTTGCTTTCCTGGAATCTTCCTGTACGTCTTGAAAGCATCCCATGCCAATTCAGCGGCCATATCCACTTCTTCAGTGGTGGCTTCCACAAAAGTTGAAGGGTTCTCCGTGTTCAATTTTGGGTTCAAGGTCGTGAATTTCACATCCCCTTTCCCACTCAAGTTGTTTCCAATGTAGTTTTTGCCTGTAATCATTATGCGTTGCTGCGGAGATTTTTATAATCGGGTAATACCGGTCTATTCTTTAGGCCTGTTTCAATGATCTTCAACACCCGCTGCCTTTCCCCACCCTGCAAAGGCAGTCTGGGTAGCCTCACATTTTCCGTACCTATGCCCGTGGCCACTTCGGCCAATTTAATGTTCTGCACCAATTGTGGGCTGATGTCCAGTTCCAACAAGGGCATGAACCATCTATAAATTTCAAGGGCCTCGTTGATTCTTCCCGCCTTTACCAATTCATAAATCGCCACCGTTTCGGCTGGAAAGGCACAGACCAGACCGGCCACCCAGCCATCGGCCCCTATGGCCAGACTTTCCAGCCCCAAAGTATCTACACCCGTGAACACTTTTACGCGGTCCCCAAAACGGTTCTGCAATCGGATGATATTGGTAATATCCCTTGTTGATTCCTTTATCGCTTGGATATTGCTGCATTCCAGCAAATCTTCCAACATATCCAAAGTTACCTCAATTTTATAATCCACAGGGTTGTTGTAGAGCATTATAGGCAGCGAAGTGTTGTTGGCAATGGCCTTAAAATAGGTCACCGTTTCAAAATCGGTGGCCCTGTACCGCATGGGGGGCAATACCATGAGTCCGTCTGCACCGGCTTTTTCTGCTTGTTGCGCCATGGCAATGGCATCCTTGGTGCTTTGCTCCGCCACGTTCATGACCACAGGTATTTTTCCATCCGCTATGGCCAAGGAGGCTTTGATCAGGATTTCTTTCTCATCTGGTTCAAGGGTACTGGCTTCCCCTAAGGTACCTCCCAGGATAATTCCATGGACACCTGCCTCCATCTGTGCCTTGATGTTCTTTTCGAACATGTCAAGATCCAATTGGTCATTGGCGGTGAACTTTGTGGTGACTGCCGGCATTACGCCTTTCCATTGTAGCATGACGATATTTTTTAATCACAAATTTAGAAGAGACAGGCCCAATCCTCGGTCTGAAAATTATCCAATTCCAATACTATATTATCCTATAAAATATTTTATATGTATTTTATGATGATTTTTGTATCATTCTTATGAAAGTACTTCCTTTTAAAATACCCAAACCCAAAGATGAAGCCTTGGTGTACCAAGAGGACCGGGAAAAGGTGTTCTATGATCAACTGCATCAACATGCCGAAATCCAGATAAGCTATATTGAAAAGGGAGAAGGCACTCTCATTGTTGGGGATTCCATCAATGAATATAAGACCAACGACATTTTGGTCATAGGAAGTTATGTACCCCATGTTTTTCGAAGTGATACCCATACCACGAATAAATCCGTCATGCGCACGCTGTTTTTCAACCGAGGTTCCTTTGGAAAGGATTTTTTTGACCTCCCGGACCTTGCCGCCAGTAACCTTTTCTTTCAACAATCGGTATATGGAATGAAAGTGGTCACCCCAAAGGAAAACATCATCGCTCTTTTTAAGCAGCTACGGCAACAGAACAAAATGGAACGGATTGCTTCCCTACTTATGATCATTAGTCAGATAACGAAGTCCCATACCCAACCTCTTTCGTCATTTGTGTACAACAAGGCTTTTTCGGACGATGAGGGAAAACGCATGAACAAGGTATTCGATCACGTCATGGAGCACTATCACGAGCACATCACCCTCCAAGACATTTCGGAAAAGGCTCACATGAGCAAGAATGCCTTTTGCAAGTATTTTAAAAAGCGTACCAACAAGACTTTCTTTCAGTTTTTGATTGAAATACGGATAGAGAATGCCAGCAAACGTATCATCAGCCAGCCCGAACTTCCCATTTCCTTGGTTTCTGAGCAGTGTGGTTTTGGCAACTTGGCCAATTTCAATAGAAAATTCAAGGAACTGAAAGGGTGTACCCCCACCCAATACAGGACCCAATTTCCATAGGAAAGGACCCAAGCCAAAATGGCTGGGTCCTTTCCACGAACATAAATAACAACCCTACCAAATAGTTATGATTTCCTCACGCCGCATTTTGCTGCCCTTGGGGATATCAAAAGCTTTGATGAATTCCTCGAAATTGGAGAGTGCACCGTTGGCCCGGTAAAAACTAGGGGAATGCGTATCTGTCTTTACCAGGTTCTCCAAGGCCTTGTCCCTATATTTACCTCGCCACATTTTGGCATAGGCGAGAAAAAATCGCTGCTCATCCGTTAGTCCATTGATGACTTGGGCACCTTTTTCGGCCTGATTGATTTTCATGGCTTCAAAGGCAATGGCCAAGCCGCCCAAGTCGCCAATATTTTCTCCCAGGGTAAGCTTGCCATTCACATGGATGGAATCCAACACCACATAGGCATCGTATTGCTCTTCTATCTTCTTGGCCCTCGCCTCAAACCGTTCCCTATCCTCCGGGGTCCACCAGGATTTCAGGTTTCCATCGGCATCGTATAGGCTACCGTTATCATCAAATCCATGGGTGATCTCATGGCCAATGATTACCCCTGCAGAACCATAATTGGTTGCATCATCTGCATCATAATCAAAAAAAGGTGGATTAAGAATCCCTGCGGGAAAGACAATTTCATTCCGATAGGCAGAAAAATATGCATTGACCGTGGGCGGGGTCATGCCCCATGCATTGGGGTCAACCTCATCCCCCAAACGGTTCAATTGCCGCAAATAGTCATGCTCCCTTAACCGAATCACATTTCCGAAGTAATCATCGGCCTTGATGTCCACTGCAGTATAATCCAACCATTCATCGGGATATCCTATTTTCACCCCCATTTTATCCAGTTTATGGCGAGCTTGGATCTTGGTCTCTTCGGTCATCCACGTATATCGGTTTATCCGTTGATGGAATGCTTGCTTCAAATTATCGATGAGTCCGATCATTTTGTCCTTGTTCCGCTTGGGAAAGTATTTTTCCACAAAGAGCTTTCCCAAGGGTTGCCCTAAATTTATGTCCGTAGAATTCTGCGCAATCTGCCAACGCGGAAATTCCTCTTCCACCCCATTCAATGTGGTCTGGTAAAAAGCAAAGCTTCGACTTCGGATGGCATTGTTCAACATGGGGGTTGTTCCCCGAATCACCTTCCATTGCATATAGGTCTTCCAATCCGCAATGGAGAAATCATCCAACATCCGGTCAAACATGGCCAAAAACTCGGGTTGGTTCACGATAACATAATCCACTTCCTTCTTCAACCCCAAATCCTTAAAATACTTGGGCCAATCTACATTGAATGTGAGTTGGTTGAGCTCGGCCATGGTCCTCTTGTTGTAGTTTCTTTCCGAATCCCGAAGTTGGACCGGACTTCTATGGATTTGGGCCATCCGGGTTTCCATTTCGAAGATTTTTTGGGCCGCTTCCCGCTCCTTGCCTTGGTGTAATTGCAGCATTTTGAAGATATCCGTCATCAATTCAAGGTATTTGTCCCGGAACTCTTGATACTGTTGATTGTCTTCCAAGTAGTAGGCCCTATTGCCCAGACTCAAGCCAGACTGACTCAGATAAAGGGCGTACATGGAACTGTTCTTGGCATCCAGAACGGTATAAGTGCTAATGGGTGCCTGAATGCCTTTGGCATATAATTTTGCGGTCAGTGTCAAGTAATCCTCTTTGGTGTTAATCTGGTCCACTTCATCCAAATATGCCTTTAAAGGCTTCAGTCCCAGATTCTCCAATCGTACCGTATCCATACAACTGGCATAGAAATCGGTCACCATTTGCTCGGTTGAACCCTTTTCATAGGACGTATTGCTCTCTGTAAGCTCTTTAAAAATTCCCTTTATGCGGTCCTGGTTTTTAAAATAGACCTCATGGAAACTCCCCCAAGAGCCATAGGCTGCTGGAATTTCCGTGCTGTCCAACCATTGGTGGTTCACGTAGGTATAAAAATCGTCTTGGAGCTGTTGTTTCCCCTGTGCAAAGGCCATGGTTGTAGCCGTTAGGGCTAAAACTGCCATCATCCTGTTTTTCATATGTTCATTTTTTGAGTTGTTACTATATTTTTTTTCGATATCAATCCCAAACAAATTTCCATGAACCATCCTCTTGGCGCTTCCAAACGGTATGGAACACGCCTTTGGCCTCCGCCGGATTGCCTTCTGCATCTTCATAGGAAAATGTATAGTACCCATAGGTGTAGCCCAGGTCCCCGGATTTGGAGACTTCGATAAATTCCGGTTTCCAAGCCAATCCTTTTGAGGTTTGGTTCTGCATAAAATCGGCAATACCCTGCTTGCCCTCAATGAGTTGATTGTTCCTCATGAGAACGGCATCTTCGGCAGCGTAGGCCAGAAAGGCTTTGTTCATCCCTTCTTCCTTGGCCATTTGTGCAAAAGCGGCCTCGGAATCGGCAATTTGTTGTTTCCACGTCTCCAAAACTTGGGGAAGCGGTTCTTGGGTCTGGCCACATGCCATTAGGAGTACCATGGCCAGTACACTAC
This sequence comes from Flagellimonas alvinocaridis, assembly GCF_004916895.1. Classification (GTDB taxonomy): domain Bacteria; phylum Bacteroidota; class Bacteroidia; order Flavobacteriales; family Flavobacteriaceae; genus Flagellimonas; species Flagellimonas alvinocaridis. The sequence goes on along the minus strand of NZ_SNTZ01000002.1, from coordinate 132,593 downwards.
ATACATTGATTATTTTCATGACTTTAATTTTTAGTGGTTTGGGTTCCAATTGGGCTGGGTCTTTTTTCCATTTACGGAAAACGTATTGACCGCCTCCAAATCGGTTCCATTTTTATATTGATATTCAAATCTATGAACCCCTATTTGGGTATTGTTGACCGGGTTTTCATCAGCATCCAAATAGCTACGCTCCGCCAACCTTCCTCTTTCATCATAATGGTTTTCTTCTATGGCATAACCTCCCGACCCATTGACAAGCTTGCCTTCCTGATCATGATAAAACCCGCGGATAGGTCGCCCCTCTGCGTCAAATTGGGTCTTATATTCGTGAATCTTATTCGCGCCGAGTCCTATGGGGTTTCCTTCCTTATCAAAAAAAGACCTTGTGGCCAAAAACCTCCCATTAGCATCATAGGTGGTTTTGATGATGCCAATACCGCTGTTGGAATTACTTGGTCTATCTTCCGTATCCAAAAAAGTCCGTTCTACTTCATTGCCGTGTTCATCAAAACGATATACCACTTTATGCACCCCCCAATTGGTGAGCTGTGGCTCATTGTTCTGATCAATGAAAGCGGCTTCCTGTTCCGAAAAAAAATCAGAAGGGATATAGGCTATTTTGGCAATATTGGTCATACCCCGAGTCAACTTACCATCCCCATCGTAGTTGGACCATTCCGTAAGTTGTCCGTTGGCGTTATAGCGAACTTTGGTGGTGATCACATTCGCTTCATCGGGCGTGGGGGTCTTGCCTTCTTTTCCCAAATTGGTCATTTGGGCCAGTAGACCATGAACATTATAGGAGAAAAGGGTCGCAAAATATTGGAATTCCGGCCGATTTCTCACAAGCTCATCTTCGGTATTGTAACGCCATTCCATGACATCGCCATTGGGCATTGTCTCCCAAACGTATCTGGCGATGCCAAAATCATTTTCAATGATGTTCCCTGCAATATTGTGGAAGGTCAAACCTGTTCTTTCTCTCTTCCCATTCAGGGTAAATCGTGCTTCGTATACATCCCCAGAAACCAAGGTTCGATGACCAAACTCATTATAAAATGTGCGTATTTCTTTATTTTCTTGATAGCTGACCTTAATTTTAGGCGCTCGTACAAATCGGTCCGAAAATGGAACCAGTTTACCATTGAGCACATAGCGGCACTCCACCAGCCTTCCCTTTTCATCATAATCCAATTCAAAATGTTTTTTGTTGTCCACATCATGCTTCTCCATCTTCTTGGTTCCTCTGATATCGGCAAAAGGGGTTTCCCGGAACACAATGCCCATGGTATATTGGGTGTGCTGTGCGGTTACTTTCAATCCACAACTCAACAGCATCAGTACTGCCCAGATCAGGTTTGTTGCCTTTCTCATTTGTATTCTTTGTTTCTGGTTTGATATAATCATAAAGCCAATCGATAGGTGAGTTTCATCAAGAAAATGTTCTCCGGTTTTTGTCCAAAAATGCCCGATTCCAATCCGCGGGTCAAACTATCCGCTGGATCCATAAAATTGGATATCCCCTGCGACCAGACCAAGAACAACTCCGACCCTGGGATATACTCCCAACGCACCACCAAGTTGGAGCGAAACTCCACCAAGGAAAAATCAGGGTCATCGAAACTGTAATCCAAAGTGCCGTCCAGATTTTCATCCACCATATACATTCCCGTATCAAACTGCTTGTTTATCTGCCCCTCTTCCAGCAATTCATAACGATCAAAAAGATTTTCCGCCGTAGGATTGGTTATGTAATTGAAATGGGAATACCGCCCCCTGGCAATAAAAGGCTGCCCATAGTATTGAATGGTGAGGTTGGGATTTATGGTGTAGTTTACCCGAATGGCCGCACTCAATGTTTTGTTATCTATTTCCGAAGTAATGTATCTGGGCATCCCACTGAATTGGGTCTCCGTGACATATTGGGTCTTGTGGGGATATCTGGCATATTGTGGACTAAAGGATATGCTCAGTGCATTGGAGGGCTGATAGGTAACCCCGCCGGTAAATTCAAAAATGGTAAAGTGACCCTGTTTGGCTTCCGAATAGAGCAAATCGGCACTGAACCGTAATTTTTTCCGCAAATCGGTATTGGCAATGAACCAGACAAAGTTTTCCCGTGAGAGCTTAAATCGTGGACCTCCCTGCAAGTGCGCCGTACGATAATTAATGGGAATATGCCCCCCACCCACATCAAAGCTCCAGTTATTCAAAAAAGTGCCATCGGCCCCAAATTGATATTGCATTCGGTTGCGGTTCCCTTCAAAATCAAAACTGTTGAAGTAATTAAAATTGGCTCCTACTCTCCTAAACTTTCCCATCTGACGGGTAGACTCATAGGCCACCGTATTGTATTGGCGAAACTCATCAGTCTGACGTAAAAATCCAATATCGTTGATTTCGAGCTCTGGGGATTTCCAAAAAGCGCCAATGGTGTATCGCAAATTGCCACCACCCACTTTTCCATACTCCAATTTTCCTCCGGTTCCCGCCAGGGAGGTTCTGGTGGAATCCACTTCCACGTGGCCCGCATCGGTGCGTTGGAACAAATGGGTCAAGGTATTTTGGGTTGCGGCAATGGCCTCCCTACTCCCCTTTACCTTACTAAAAATGGAATAGCCCATGAGGTAGTAGTTCCGGTTGCTCCATTGGTGCTTAAAGTCCAACCCACCCGAATAGGCGTCGGTATGCAAAAAATTGAGTTGGTCGGGTACATCAAACCGATTGGTGGCCGTTACGATACCCCCTACGTATGAATTGTTGTTGTTAAAGTCTTTCTGTAATCGCCCCACAAAATAATTGGTAAGCGGTTCCACCAATTCCTCGCTTCGTTCCCCATTGGTGTCAATTTCGGCATATTCCTTGGCCGTTAAACTTTCCATAACACCTATGGACCACCCATTCTTGGTCTTTCCCGAAAATTTGGCCGCACCAAGAATGGTAGTGTTTCCCGGTCGGTCCACATATTGGTCGCCAGACACACTGGGGTATCCTTGCGGGGTCCTTCCTATGCGCCTCGAATAAAATAGATTGTCCGAGGCATGTGAAAATCTGTAATCAAAAATGTTCTTGTTCTCCACAAAGAAAGGACGCCGCTCTTGAAAAAATATCTGGAAGCCATCCAAGGCAATAGCCGATGGGTCGGCCTCCACTTGTCCAAAATCAGGGTTCACGGTCAAATCTAAGGTAAGGTCATTGGTCACTCCAATCTTGGCATCCACTCCCCCATTCAACTTAAAATCATTGCCATCCCTAAAGGGATTTCCCTCCTCTTTTTCATAGGTTTTTAGCTGCGTTACCGTAAAAGGCTGTATTTCCAGCTGGTTTTGCGGAGTCAGGTTTTTTAATCCATGGAGTTCCCCAAACTCACTGACCCAGCCTGGGGCATCTTGGGGAATACGCTGCCAAACGGAGCGTTCCTCATTTCTAAAATAACGCCTTAAAACCTGGAGCCCCCAGACCTGCTCCTTATCCGCATTAAACCGCAGCTGACTTAAAGGAATTTTGATTTCGGCGGTCCAACCCTCATCATCTATCTGGGTTTTGGTCATCCAAATGGGGTTCCAACTACTGTCCCAATCGTCCCCATTATTGGAAACAAATTCATCCCCACGAACCCCAGCTACAGTTGCCGTAAAGGAAAATGCGGTCCGAAGATCGTGGTAACTGTCAATGTTAACCTCAACCCAATCGCCATCAAAGGTATCCCTACGGCCCATCCGCCGAACAATACTATCCGGCTCAGCATCCAAGGCCCTTATGGCAAAATAGATATATTTGGTATCGTAAATGATCTTGAACTTGGTTTGAAAGGTAGGTGGCGTGTTTTCATCTGGGCGAACCTCTATAAAATCACCGCCCCATTCTACAATATCCCATATTGGGTCGTCTATTGCTCCGTCAATAACGGGAGTTCGTCCATCTTGAATGGCATTGGTGTTATATTTCTTTTTTTCAATGATCTGGGCGTCCAAGACCTGAATAGAAGCCGGCAAAATAGCCAGCCACAAAAAAATCTTTCCCATGTAATAGTTTTATGCACCAGCCTGCATTGACCCCAATCCCAATGGATTGTTGTTGATATAAGTGATGACTGTCGTTTTTTGATTGATTTGATTGACATTTCCCGCTAAATTTAGCTGATGATAGCATCCCTCTTTTTAAAAAGAATTGAAGACACTTTTTTTTGATGCAGGCACACAAGTATCTGATTTGAAACACCTTTATCATGAAATGGAGCAATTAGTTTTCGCAATCAATGCGGTAAATGTTCCCTATTTTCGCCTAAATTGCATGGATGGCTTATAGAGTAATCATTGTAGATGACGAATTGCTGGCGCGACAGCGAATTGTTGAGTTATTGGAAACACGAAAGGAATTCCATATTGAAGCGCAATGTGCCAATGGGGAAGAAGCCATCCAACAAATCAACACCGTTGGGCCCGATGTGCTTTTTTTGGATGTGGAACTGAAAGACTTAACTGGTTTTGATGTGCTCCAAAACCTGAACCTACAGAAAATGCCTTTGATCATCTTCATTACAGCCTATGACAGCTATGCCATCCAGGCCTTCAACAATTATGCTTTGGATTTTCTACTAAAACCCTTCAAAAATCACCGATTTTTTGAAACTCTAGATCGTATTGAGGAACGGATGAAACTCAACAATTATGGAACCGATATGAGGCAGTTTTTATTGGATATTCAAGGTAATATTGGAAGCTCTCCAAACACTATGGCTTCCCGGTTTCCCATTCGAGAGAACAACCGAACTGTTTTTTTGAACAAGGAACGCATCAAGTATATCTGTGCTTCCAGCTATTATTCGGATGTTCACAGTGTAGACAAAACCTATACCGTTAGGGAATCCCTTAAAAATCTTTTGGTACAGTTAAACGCCACCAACTTTGTACGGATCCACCGATCAACCATCATCAATGTGGACCATATGCAGGAACTTGTTCATTCAGATTATAACGAAATGGATGTGCGGATGCATGATCAGGAACTGTTCCGAATCAGTAAATCATATAAAAAGGAATTTCTAAAAAAATTGGGGTTGGCACCATGAAGAAGCTATTGAAGAAATACGGGGAGAGACCTTTGATCATCTATTTGGTGGTCTTTTACACTTTTATTGCCCTTGTGGATTTTATGCGGAGCTTTTACTTTCTGTACAGTGGTCCAAGGCGCGTCACGAACGATTTTACCGGGCTGGTTTTGGTGAGCCTTGTTGATTGGGCCTTTGTACTCCTTTTTATGTGCTCCGTTTCCTTGCTCACCAAATACCTTCTGATGAAACGGGTATCCTGGACAAAGATCATTCCATTGCACATTGTGTTGAGTATTTTGCAGAGCTATCTTGTTGGATTTATCTCACCTCTGTTGCTCACTTACGAACTGATAACCATTGAACTTGGCTTTTTTGAAAAGGTCACCCATACCTTTTTCTTTAATGTCACCACCAACATCTTGCTCTACAGCTCCATGATCTTGATCATCTATGCCTATTTCTACCTTCAACAGGTAAAAAATCAAGAAATACGGAACAAGGTGTTGGAGAACAGTCTCATAAAGTTTAAACTGAAAACCCTGGAAAGTCAGCTCAATCCCCACTTCCTTTTTAACACGCTGAACAGTATTTCCAGCCTTATCCCCAACGATCCGGATGCCGCCCAAGACATGGTGGCAGATATTAGTTTCTTGCTTCGAAAATTCTTAAGCATTGATGACAAGAACTTTATCACCGTTCGGGAAGAATTGGAAATTCTGGATTACTATACCAACATCCTAAAGCAGCGTTTTCAAGAAGATCTGGTTATCACACGAGAAGTACAGGAGTCCACTCTGTACAAACAGATTCCACGATTGTTGATACAGCCCATTATTGAAAACTCCATAAAACATGGATTCTCAAAAGAAAACAAAAAGCTGAATATACACCTGTCCATCCAAGACCAAGGAGACTCCATTTTGTTATCGGTGGAAAACAATGGTAAAAGAATACCCAAGTATCCCATTTATTCCAATAGTGGCATAGGAATCATCAACATTAAGGAACGATTGCAGGCATTGTATCACGGAAAATCAGATTTTCATTTTGAGAATATGCCCAAAGGGGTTAAAACCGTGATTACCATTCCCAAAATACAAAGCATTTAATGCATTTTCTTATAAGTTCACATCAAATAAAGATAAATCGGAATCAATTTTGCACGAACAGGGATAGAAAACACGAGTTTAGCACTGTTTTCAAAACAATGGTTTTGTTTGATGATTTATGCTAAAGCCAACTATTTAAGTTGGCTTTAGTTCTTATAGCTACTAAGGTATGGTTAAAAAAATAGGGGTACTGCTATTTCTTGCAGTCGTAGGTCAAACGTTTGCACAAACTTCGTTCAAGGGTAAAATAGTGGACTCCAATGGTGCTGCCATTGCCTTTGCCAATGTGGTAGCCATGAGCAAGTCTGATTCAACCCTGATAAAAGGTGCCATCACCGATATGGACGGACTGTTCAATGTTGATGTGAAACAACCTCAAAACAGTTATTTATCCATTTCATTTGTAGGTTTCCAGACTACAACCGTGACCGACCTGTCCAATACCAATTTGGGAAACATAACTTTGGAAGATCAGACCCAAGCGCTTGAAGAAGTTGCCGTGGTAGGTCAAAAACCCTTCATTCAAAAAGAACAGGACAAGCTGGTGCTCAATGTAGAGAACAGTATCGTTAACACGGGAAACTCCACCATGGAGTTGTTGGAAAAGGCCCCAGGGGTGATCATAGATCAAGATGATGTCATATCCCTTAGTGGTCGTACCGGGGTACGAATCTATATGGATGGAAAGGACACCCGTTTACAAGGGGAACAATTGGCCAATTTACTGCGTAGCCTGCCTTCTTCCAATATCGAGAAAATAGAGATCATCACCAATCCCTCGGTACGTTATGAGGCCCAGGGCAATGCGGGCATCATCAATATAGTCACCAAAAAAGGGAAACTTTATGGTACCAACGGAAGCCTTACCTTGAGTCCGGGATACGGGCGTTATTTCCGATGGAACAGTGCCATGGACTTTAACCATAGGACTGAAAAATTGAACCTCTACGGTCAGTATTCATATACCGACCGCAACCAATATCAAGAAATTGTCATTGATAGGATATTCTTGGACGGGGACCAACCTCAAGGCTATTATGACCTTCAAAACGATTTTGAACTGCCCTTAAAAACCCATACCGGAAGACTTGGAATTGACTATACGGTAAGTGACAAGACCACGCTCGGGGTCTTGTTCACTGGACTCAACAATAAAACCGAGAACATCTCTACCAGCAATGTATTAGGGTACAATACGGACTGGGAACTTATTTCGGAGGAGAACACGGACACAGATATTGCCTCCGAATGGAACCAGTTTACAGCCAACCTTAACGCCAGACACAACTTTGCGAACAAAAGTGCCCTCAATTTTAATTTTGACCATGCCCGTTACAGCAATTGGTCCGACCAGAAGTTTGTCTCCAATTTTGACTTTTTTGAAAGCAACACTACTGCCCAAGACATTCTTTTGGGAGATGTTGACGGTTTCCTTAACCTTACCGGGATTACCGTGGATTATGAGCTCCCATTAAAAAATGGGGACCGATTTGAAGCCGGTTGGAAAAACACTTGGGTGAAATCGGATAACGACCTGGCCTATGTGAATGAAAACAACGGGGTCACCACCCCAAATACCAACCTCAGCAACCATTTCATCTATGATGAAGATATATATGCGGGCTATGTGAGCTACAATATCAACCGTGAAAAATGGAATGCGCAAGTAGGGTTACGCGCTGAAAACACCTCTGTTATTGGCAACCAGGTTACCACTAACACGGTCAACAAAATGGATTATTTGAACCTGTTTCCCACGGCTTCCTACAACTATACTTTTAACGAAAAGCATACCTTGGGCATATCGGCGGGTAGGCGTATTGACCGTCCCGGTTATGGCCAGCTCAATCCCTTCCGAACCTTTGTGAACACCAACACCTACCGTGAGGGGAACCCCTATCTGCAACCCCAGTTCACATGGGTGAGTGAGGTCAATTATACCTTTAAGCAGCGTTACTACTTTGCCTTCAATGTAGGTATTACTGAAGATCATTTGACCATGGCCATTATTCGTGATGGAGACCAAGAGGTGGTCATCGTGCGTCCCATCAACATAGATAGGCTGAAGAGCTACTCCTTTGTGGCCAGTCTTCCGATACAGTTCAACAATTGGTGGCAGAGCAATTGGAACATTAACGCATCCATCAATGATTTTGATGGAGACATCAATGGGTTTAATTTTGACCGCAGCAATCCCGTGGTAAGTCTCAATACCAACCACAGTTTTGGATTGGGGAACGGCTACCGATTGCAGGCCGGGGCCTTTTATCTTTTCCCTCACTATGGAAGCATTACGAGGGCAGAGACCATTTCGTCCTTTTCCGTGGGACTCCAGAAAAACTTGTTCAAGGATGCCATGACCCTACGGTTCAACATCAATGATATTTTCTGGAACCAATACCCCACTGGAAGAACCGCTTTTGGCAATCTGGACGATTCCTTCACTAGCTACCGGGACACCCGTTATGCCACCCTTTCCATTTCTTGGCGATTTGGAAAACAGTCGGTACAGCCGGTTCGTAGAAGGCAGTCCGAAATCCAACAGGAAATGGACCGGGCACGACAACAAAACGAAGGATAGCCCGAAATTTCTGCTTGGGGTTTACTTTAAAAAAGTTCTAACTTTAATGCTCGAACTTTTGCGAAGTTGTATACCATCATCGACATAGAGACCACTGGGAACGGAATCAAGGGGAACAAAATCACCGAAATTGCCATTTTTAAGTTTGATGGTACCCAGATTGTGGAGGAATTCACTTCCTTGGTGAATCCGCAATGCCCCATTCCGTATTTTATCACCGGACTTACGGGAATTGATGACCAGATGGTGCAAAATGCTCCCACTTTCCCTGAAATTGCAGAAAAGGTTCTGGCCCTGACGCAAGACTGCATCTTTGTGGCCCATGCCGTGAATTTTGATTACGGGGTGATTAAAGAGGAGTTTCGGAGCATAGGGATGGACTTTACCCGAAAAAAGCTGTGCACAGTACGCTTATCCCGAAAACTCATTCCCGGATTGCGATCCTACAGCTTGGGAAAACTCTGCTCCGCGATTCAAATTCCGTTAACGGACCGACACCGCGCACGAGGCGATGCCCATGCTACCACCCTGTTGTTTCAAAAACTATTGAACACCCCCAATTCGGAACTTGTGTTCCAAAAATTTCTCAATGCTCGAAGCCAAGAGGCCACTTTGCCACCCCATTTGCCCAAATCGGTTTTTAATAAGATCCCGGCCCAACCGGGCATCTACTACTTTAAAAACCAAAATGGGGAAATCATTTATGTGGGAAAGGCCATCAACTTGAAAAAAAGGGTACTCGGCCATTTTTATGATAAAAGTGCCAAGGAAATCCAGCTCTGTAGTGAAACGGCCGATATCGATTTTAAACTTTCGGGCAGTGAATTAGTGGCACTACTTATGGAATCGGCGGAAATTAAACGTTTGTTCCCCTTGTACAACCGGGCCCAAAAACGAACGGTTAGGCAATACGCCATTTTTCAGTACGAGGATAGAAATGGGATTACCCATTTAGCCTATAATTCCTTGAAAGGGGCACCAAACCCCATAAAAGTTTTTTATAACCAAACCGATTGTAGGGCCTATTTGCATGAAATGTGCAAAAATTTTGCATTATGCCCCAAGTATTGCCATCTGCAACAAACGCAATCAGCCTGTTCCCATCATGAGATTACCAGTTGCGAGGGAATATGTCGGGGTGAGGAATCCATCGATGATTACAACCAAAAAGTGAAAAACGCCATTCTGGAAACCAAATCCTTGGAATCTGAGGTGAGGGTCATCAAGGAGAAAGGTAGAAATCCAGAGGAAAGCGCGGTGGTTCTCATTGCAGAAGGGGTGTATAAAGGGTATGGTTTTATTGACCAAGAGCTGGAGGTATCTTCTTTGGAAGATATTGAGGCACACATTATTCCACAGAAACACACTTTGGAAACGCAACGTATTGTGGAGGCTTTGTTACCCAAGTTGGAGTCTTTTGTGTTGTAAGGAGTTGACACGAATTTCACGAATATTCACAAAGGCATTGCGGTGGATTCCGCATCAGGTGCGGAATGACGGCTTGTTTTCCTTGGTCATTTCGACCGTATGGGAGAAATCTAAGATGGGAAGAGATTTCTCGGTCGCAAGCTCCCTCGAAATGACATGGGAACAAGGACTACACGATTTAAGTTATTGTCTCAACCGTCATGCTGAACGGGTTTCAGCATCGCAGTATAGTAGGTGGACACGGATTGCACGAATAAGCCTGTATGCTCTTACCTTCATTTCGAGTGCACATGAGAAATCTGGAGTGAGAAATCTGAAGACGGAAAAGAGATTTCTCAATCGTCTCGCTTTCTGTCGGGACTCATTTCGAAATGACAGCTTGTTTTCCTTGGTCATTTCGACCGCATGGGAGAAATCTAAGATGGAAAAGAGATTTCTCGGTCGCAGGCTCCCTCGAAATGATACCATAGTTAATAGGTAAAGTACCTCAAGCTGTTATGCGGACCTTAAAGACTGCATCAGTATCTTTTAAATGTTGGAACCCCAAGTAAAGTTCCCGTTGATTTACCGAATACGGGTAAAACGAAATGGGTTCAATGCAGATCATGTTCCTTACTTCCGTCCAACACATGAACTGGCCAAAGCCCTCCGTCTCTATGGTCAACTCATGCTCATCTTTGAGTGTAATTCGGGTACAGTCCTTTACCTGATATGCCCTACTTCCCACATCCAATACCTCATCCAAGGAAATCTCCCTTTCATTTGCAACCAGCGTAGGAGTCTTTGTGTACAGTTTAAATGCAGGGTGATAGCCCAACATAAACGGCATATCCCTTTCCCCGGAAATGATAAAGGATATCTCCAAAGTGTTCCCTTTCAATAAAAAGGATTTTTCAAACCCAAATCCATAGGGCCACATAAGTCGGGGTTTGGGGGATTTTTCTGGATATTTTGAATTGTTTACGGGGGTACCCGCTTGATACTTTTTGACAAAAACCGCAGCATCCCCTGCTTGGGAAATCAGCTGGTATTCCAATTCCCGAAGCAATCCATGCTGATCCTGAACAGCATTTCCCCTCGGCACCTGAACATGATAGCCCGCTTCATTTACCGGCCCAATTATGGGAAACATTTCGGTATCTGCATTACGCCAACCAGGGCTTCCCTTTTGATGGATGAGCTCATGGCCGTCCACCAAAAAACTTACCAATTCACCTGCATCTATATCTACGGTGGCACTTTTACTTTTAAGCTGGACCATGATTATTGGTTTATCAATCGATAAATAAGGATGGCAGTGCGCTTGGTCAAGGCTTCAATGGTGTTAAGATTGACGGTTTCCTCGGGGGTGTGGGCTCCTGTGCCCATGGTACCCAGACCATCCAGACAATCCACATATTCGGCCACGAAGGACACATCGGCTGCACCCCTTCTTCCCGGGTCATAGGCCAATACTTCGCCTTGTTTTAAATCCAAGCTTACTTGGTTCAGTGTATTTAGCAATTGCATATTGCCCTCAGTGGGTTTCATGGCGGGGTAACTATCTGTAAAATTGATGGTTGCCGAAGTATGCGGCAGGTTTTGCTCCACAATTTCGCGCATTTTGTTTCGGGCGCGTTCTTTCTGTTCTTCTGAAATGAATCGGAGTCCACCCCTCACCATGGCCTTTTGAGCCACTACATTGGTTTTTCCAAAAACATCACCTTTGCTTGTGGAAGCATCAAAATTAACAAAGGTTCCACCCAAAAGGGTCCCAGGGTTAAAAGTAAGGAGGTCCTCTCCTTTCACATCGGTATAAAATTGGTGTAGAATACGTGAGATTTCAAAAATGGCGCCAGCACCCACATCTTCATTGAAGATTCCGGACGAATGGGCTCGCTTTCCCTCTACTTCCAAAGCCCATCCCGAAGCACCTCTTCTGGCCACAGTGGCATAGTTAAACCCTGTGGACGTTTCAAAACCAAGGGCGATATCGCTTCGCTTGGCTGCCTCCACTAAATCCTTTCTACTGACGGACAGGGGTTTCCCAGTACTTTCTTCATCTCCTGTAAAAGCAACAATGATTTGGGCATCTTTCAACAGACCGTTTTCCTGCAAGGCTTTGAGGGCATACAGCACTATGACATCGCCTCCTTTCATATCGTTGCCACCGGGGGCATGAGCAATACTATCGTTTACCATTTCAAAGGTCTGAAAGGGGCTATCTTCCTCAAAAACCGTATCTAAATGCCCAACAAGGAGTAATTTTTTGCCCTTTTTGCCCGAGGTTTCGGCAAATAGATGGCCGCCCCTGTCCATATCATTGGGCATTTCTATCCATTGGGTCTGAAAATCAATGGCATCAAAGGCATCCTTAAAAACCATACCTACTTCCTTGACCCCTTCGGCATTTAAAGTACCACTGTTAATGTTTACCACCTTTTCTAAAAACTGAATGGCCTCGGAATTATTCTTTTCTATGGAAGAAACAATCTTCTTTTCGGTTCGGGAAAGTTTTTGTGCAGTGATTGAACATGTTACGATAAGGGCAATTGAGGTTATTAGATGCTTGAGCCACATAATATGATGTTTTGCCCCGAATTTATCAATTTTTACTCGATAAACCCTTTTTCGCGCATCCAATCGTCATTGAACATTTTGCCCACATACCTACTTCCATGATCATGGAAGAGCACCACTACCACGTCATCTTTGGTAAAGTGTTCCTGTAATTGCAGTACTCCTTTGATGGCTGCTCCGGCAGAATTGCCCAAAAACATCCCTTCTTCGCGAGCTAAACGACGGGTGTATATGGCCGCGTCCTTGTCCGTTACCTTGGTGAAACCGTCAATAATGTCAAAATCCACATTCTTGGGAAGGATATCCTCCCCTATCCCTTCGGTAATGTATGGATAGATTTCGTTCTCATCAAAAATGCCGGTCTCGTGGTATTTTTTAAAGACCGAACCATAGGTATCCACCCCCCAAACCTTGATATCTGGGTTTTGTTCCTTGAGGTATTTCCCCACTCCTGAAATGGTACCTCCTGTTCCCACGCCCACCACAAAATGGGTGATCTTGCCATTGGTCTGTTTCCAGATTTCAGGTCCGGTGGTTAAATAATGAGCCTTTGTATTACTCGGGTTGTCATACTGATTCACATACCACGAATTAGGAATTTCGGTGGACAGGCGCTTTGCTGTAGAATAATAGCTTCGAGGATCTTCGGGGGCCACATCTGTTGGGCAAACGTGTACTTCACTACCCATGGCCTTAAGGATATCTATCTTCTCCTTGGATTGCTTATCGCTGATCACACAGATCATTTTATACCCTTTTATGACTGCGGCCATGGCCAACCCCATTCCCGTATTCCCAGAAGTACCTTCAATGATGGTCCCGCCAGGTTTCAAGATTCCAGAAGCCTCGGCATCTTCCACCATCTGGAGGGCCATACGATCTTTGACTGAATTTCCGGGATTAAAGGTCTCGTATTTGGCCAAGACCAGACAGGGCAATTCCGACACCAACGTGTTCAGTTTCACCAAAGGGGTATTTCCAATAGTTTCAAGAATGTTGTTTGCATAATCCATAGTCAACACAAAGATAGGTTTTTGGATAGTCCTTCGCACTTTGCACCTTTAGTTGCAAAAAAATAGGCTGCCTTACTCGAACTTAATGGCTTTTACTGGAGTAATCTTGGTGATGATGTATGAGGGAACCAACAGCATCAGCAGACACAATGCCATAACCCCCAAATTCAACAATACAACCATAGATCCGTCCATATACACAGGAATGTAGTCGATATAGTACTCTTCGGGATTGGGAAACTTGAACATGCGGTATTTGTTCTGAAGGAACAAAACACCGAGTCCGATCACATTGCCCCATAACAATCCAATGGTGATTAAATAGGCGGCATTGTACAAAAACACTTTTCGGATGCTCCAGTTGGCGGATCCCAATGCCTTTAGAATCCCGATCATTTGGGTACGCTCCAAAATCAGTACCAAAAGGGCCGTGATCATGTTTATTCCGCCCACGATGATCATAATGCCTATGATTAGGGCGATGTTAAAGTCAAAAAGTCCAATCCATTCAAAAATGCGATAGTATTTGACCTTTATGTTTTGGGTGTCCAAACTGGAAAGCGTTTTTCCATAAATTTCGTTACTCTTTTCTTCTAGTTGATCAAAATCTTCGAGAAAGACCTCAAAATTGCCAATTTGATCCCCATCCCATTTGTTCATGCGTTGGATGTGCCGGATATCCACAAAAACGTAGGTGGCATCGAACTCTTCAAAACCGCTGTCATAAATTCCAACAACTTCAAACTTTCTGTTGTTGGGTACTTGATTGGCATCCCCATCCTTCAAGAAAAAAGAAAAGAAGGAGTCACCCACTTTCAGTTGCAGGCGATTGGCCATGGTCCTCGAGACCAAGGCTTCCTCATTAAGCTTTCCAGTAAAATTAGGTAACCTGCCATCTACAATATATTCTGCAAAAACCGACCAATCGTAATCCTTGCCCACACCCTTGGCCAACATTCCCTCAAAGGTATCCTCGGTACGGATGATACCTCCTTTGGTAGCCACGGCCTGCACATGCCTTACCCCTTCCACATTCTTGAACTCGGGGTAAAAATCCTGCTGGAGTGGTATGGGTGAAAGGGAAACCTCCGAAATATTGTTGTCGTAATTGGAAATTTGGATATGACCATTGAATGCCGCCACCTTTTCCCGTATCTTGCGTTTCAATCCAACGCCAGTAGCCAAAGCAATGAGCATCATGACCACGCCAATGGCAATTGCGGCAATGGCAATTTTTATTATAGGGGCAGAAATGCTAATTTTATCTTCTTTCCCTGTGATCAGGCGCTTAGTAATAAACAATTCTAAATTCAACGAATGCCCATTTTATCCATTTTCAAAAGTACAGTTTTATTGTTGGTTTTGGTGCTTTCCTCCTGTAGGGAACAGCAAAAAAAAGAGAATTCCGAAGTCGCAACGGTTCAAACGGAGCCTGTCCCGGAAATCAAGGTAGCTGCCAATAGAACGGAAGTTTACCTGCCTTTGCTCCAAGGCAAAAAGGTAGGGGTCGTGGCCAACCAAACCAGTGTGGTCTTCAATGATAAAGGGCACACCCATTTGGTGGATTCCTTACTTTCACTTGGGGTTGATGTAAAACAAGCCTTTGCCCCCGAACACGGATTTAGGGGTGAGGCGGATGCCGGTGAACATGTCACGGACGGGGTCGATGCCAAGACCGGGCTTCCCATTATTTCCCTGTATGGCAAAAACAGAAAGCCTTCCAAAGAGCAATTGGACCAATTGGATGTAATGGTTTTTGACATCCAGGATGTGGGAGTCAGGTTCTACACCTATATTGCCACCCTACAACTGGTAATGGAAGCCTGCGCTGAACACAACACCCCCATCATTGTACTGGATAGACCCAATCCCAACGGACATTACGTTGATGGGCCTACCCTGATGAAAGAACACAAAAGCTATTTGGGCCTTAATCCCATTCCGCTAGTATATGGAATGACCATAGGGGAATACGCTCAAATGTTGAACGGGGAAAATTGGCTGGAAGGTGGAAGAAAGGCCGATTTAACCGTTATCACCCTTGAAAACTATACCCACGAGTCCGATTACCACCTCCCTATACGGCCTTCCCCCAACCTTCCTAGCGATGTGGCCATTACCCTATACCCCAGTTTAGGACTTTTTGAGGGCACCAACGTCAATGCAGGCAGGGGAACGGAATTCCAATTTCAACGGTATGGAGCTTCTTTTATGGACAGTACCAAATATGATTTCAGCTATGTTCCGGCCCCCAATTTTGGGTCCAAAACCCCTAAGGAAGATGGAAAAACCTGTTATGGAAAAGACCTTTCCAAAATGGAACGGATGAACGAGGTTTCCGTGCAATGGGTCATGGATGCTTACAACAATACATTGGACAAATCCAAGTTTTTCCTTACCAGTGGGTTTACCAAACATGCAGGTACACCTTTACTTCAACAGCAAATTGAGCAAGGCCTCTCCGAAGCTGAAATCAAGGCCACATGGCAAGATGACCTTACCGCTTTCAAAAAAATCCGGGAAAAATATTTGATTTACGATTAACCTTCAGTAGTAGGTCGCCTGTATTTATGAAAAGGTTGCTTTAGCAATCCTTTAATACTACTGTTCTCCTTTTCATTCGGGAAGGTATCCACGCCATACACAATTTGGTCGGTGTCCATGGTCATATAGGTGCCGAACAAACGGTCCCAAATGGAGAAAATATTTCCGTAGTTGGAATCGGTGTAAGGCAATTTGTAGTGATGGTGCACTTTGTGCATATCCGGGCTCACGATGACCCAGCTAATGATTGAATCTACTTTTTTGGGCAGTCTAATATTGGCATGGTTGAACTGCGAAAGCACCACGGATAAGCTTTGGTACAACATGATGATGCCAATGGGAGCGCCAACAACAAAAACTCCGATTAAGGTGAATGTATACCGAATCAAACTTTCCAAAGGATGGTGTCTGTTGGCCGTAGTGGTATCTACATTATGGTCCGAATGGTGCACCAAATGGACCATCCAAAGTGGCTTTACCTTATGCTCCACCCAATGGGCGGTGTAGGCACCGATCAAATCCATGAACATGACCCCAAGTGCCACATAGAGCCATAAGGGCATCTCCGGAAGCCAATTGATGATTCCAAAATTATTGGTCACGGCCCAATCCGAAGTTTTCAGGAGTAAAAAAGCCAAAGGAAAGTTCACCAAAATGGTGGTCATGGTAAAGAAAAAATTGGGAACGGAGTGCCGCCATTTTTTATACGGTACGCTAAAAAGGGGCATAATGCCCTCCAAAATCCAGAAAAAGGTAATTCCACCCACCAAAATAAGGCTTCGATGCCAAGAAGGGATGGTTTCAAAATAGGCCATTAACTGTTCCATATTCCCAAGATATGAAAAATCATCAAAGCTTGATACGCCTTTTCATTTCTTCCACAATATTGAAGGCAGCCGGACAAATGGCCACATTCTTCAAGGTAAGATTACTGATTTGTTGAAACTTTTTTCGGTCCGTGTGTGGAAATTCACGGCATGCCTTGGGCCGGACATCGTAAATGGAGCAATAGTTGTCCGCTCCTAAAAAAGCACAGGGTACTTCCTGCAAAACATAATCATTTTCCTCATCGACCCTAAGGTATTGATCAATAAACTGGGAAGGCCGCATTCTAAAATGCTTGGCAATGCGCTCTATGTCCGTATTGGTGAAAAGAGGGCCTGTAGTTTTACAGCAGTTGGCACAGGTAAGGCAATCTGTTCGCTCAAATTCCTCCACATGCAATTGCTGCATAACATAGTCCAAATCCTTGGGTACTCTCTTCTTTAATTTTGCGAAAAACTTTTTGTTCTCCGTATGTTTTTCCCTAGCCTTTTGGGGAAGTTCTTCAAGATCATCAATCATAACACACAAACTTATCCATTTTAAACCTTAGTCTGCAATTATTGTCACACCTTTGCACCAAAGAAACCCCAATATGGCTGATGTTTTTGGAAAAGCATTGCAGGATTATCATCAAGGAAAGTATACTGAGGACATCACCACCTATTCTTCCTTGGATGAAAAAGACAGTATTCCACTGCCGTATTTGTTCCGGGATTATGACCAAATGCCCATTTTGGAGCGAAAGGCGCTTGCATTGGCCAAGGGCAGAGTCTTGGATATTGGTTGTTGTGCAGGAGTACATTCACTATATCTTCAAAAGAAAGGTATGGATGTTACTGGACTGGACAGCTCCGCGGGGGTCATTACAGTTTGTAAAGAAAGAGGGTTAAAATCAACAGTAAATAGTTCCATCGAAGATTTTAAGGGAGACTCTTTTGACACACTACTTTTATTGATGAACGGCATAGGTCTGGCAGGGACCTTGGACAATTTGAGTTCCTTTTTACAGCATTTGGCCTCATTATTGCGGCCCAATGGTCAGATACTGTTGGATTCAAGTGACATCATTTATATGTTTGACCAAGATGAGGATGGGGGATATTGGATTCCCGATAGTGGCAAATATTATGGAGAAGTCACTTTTACATTAGAATATAAAAAACAAAAGAGTATTCCTTTTGAGTGGCTTTACCTAGACTACAATACGTTGTTCAATGCATGTCTAAGCAATGGTTTGGTATGTGAATTGGTAAGTTCTGGCGAACACTATGATTATCTGGCAAGGCTAACCAAAAAATGATACTAGAACCTGATATAGTACGTTTTATCTTATATTCACCATTATGAAGAAGAGAATCACCTATTATTTTTTCTCGGTATTGTTTTTATTCTTGGGTTGTTCCAAAGATGCTGAAAACAATGAGACTGGTCCCAATGGAGTAAACAAAACCTCAAATTTATTGGCTACTGGTGCATCGGCCAATGATCTATTGTCCAATTCCAACTATGACAAACTTTTGATTGAAATAGGCTTTGTTTCGGGTTTTCGTCCTACTGCAGAGGCCATAGCCACTTTTGAGGAATTTTTAAGGGCGCGGACCTTTAAGGAAAGTGTGGAGTTCAGTTATCAAGCACTTACCTCTCCCAATGAAGAGACCCTTACCAACGAAGAGATAGCCAAATTGGAAAGTGAACATAGAACAGCTTATAACAATGGAACCACATTGGCCATCTATATTTATTTTGCGGATGCCCCTTCTGAAAATGATGATGAAAGTGAAGGTTTGGTGACCCTTGGAGCTGTGTATAGAAATACGTCCATGGTCATCTACGAGGCTACTATACGTGAACTGGTGGGGAACAGCACACTCATTTCTGTTGCTGATGTAGAGGCAGCTACCCTAAACCACGAATTTGGACACTTATTGGGCCTTGTAAATCTTGGCACCACCCCTGTCAATGCAGACCATGAGGATACCGAAATTGACGAGGAAGAGGGCGAAATAGGCAACAACCATTGCAATGGGGAAGGTTGTCTTATGCGTGCCGAACTACAGTTTGGAGGTTCCTTGGCCAAAATGATGCGGAGTAATGTTTCCAAAGGTTTGACTGCAATCCCGCAATTGGATGCTGAGTGCATCTTGGACCTTCAATCTAACGGGGGGCGATAATAATATCTTACCTTAAGGGATGTTTAAGTACTTGTGTGTTTGCAAGGAAACCTTCCATTTGGGATGTTGCATCACATAATCCACAATAAGAGGAACCATCTTTTCCCGGACACTCCATTCTGGCTGTAAATACAAGATACAATCCCCCTTAACCTTGGCGGCCTGCTCCTCGGCAAAGATAAAATCGTGCTTGTTGTACACTATAATTTTAAGCTCATCTGCCCTTTTGTAGATTTCGTCCTCAGGCAGCTTGTTCTTTTTTGGTGATAGACAAATCCAGTCCCAAACACCTGTCAAAGGATATGCACCGGAAGTTTCAATATGGGTTTGTAAATTTCTGGACTTTAAGCCAGTGGTCAACGGCCCCATATCCCAAGTCAAAGGCTCACCCCCTGTAACCACAATGGTATTGGAATATTTTTCGGCGTTGTCCACAATTTGATCAATTGCCGTGGGGGGATGGGTCTCAGCATTCCAGCTTTCCTTAACATCGCACCAATGACATCCAACATCACAGCCTCCTACCCTTATAAAATATGCTGCGGTTCCTTTATGGAAGCCTTCACCCTGAATGGTATAAAACTCTTCCATCAAGGGAAGCATCAAACCCTTGTCCACCAAATCCATAACATTGTTCTTTACCATGGCGCAAAGATACAGTTAAATAGACTTAACACACATCATATGAAACTGTAACAACTTTTCTTTTTAATCGTCTTACCTCTAAACCTTTACCGTGAAAACCCATAAAAGTACTGCCCGTTTGGCCGGATTTCTATATTTAATAGTGGTCCTTGCTGGAATTTTTTCCCTATTGTATGTCCCTTCTCAACTTATTGAATGGAAGAACGCCCAACAAACTTTGGAGAACATTCAGAATTCCGAAAGTTTGTTTCGGCTTGGCATGGTGGCGGAAACCATCAGTTTTACTGCTTTTCTATTATTGCCATTGGTGCTATACAAGCTCTTTCATACCGTGAACAAAACTTTTTCTGTGGCCATGGTGGCCCTGGCCCTGCCTACCGTCCCTATTTTCTTTAGCATCCTTTTGCATAAATTTGCCGTTCTGTCATTGATTCATGCTCCTGAAAATCCATCTTGGCCCATTCCAGAACAGATTCTGTTCCATTTGGGACAATATGGCGACGGAAACCTCTTAGGTCAAAATTTTTGGGCCCTATGGCTTTTTCCTTTTGGATATTTAGTTTTTAAATCAGGTTACCTTCCCAAGTTGCTCGGTATTTTTTTGATGGTGGGCAGTCTTGGATATTACTTGGATTTTTTGGGAAAGATCGCTTTTCCCAATTACTCGGATTTTGCTTTATCAGGGTACATGACCATCCCCGCCAGTATTGGGGAGATTGGAACCTGCCTTTGGCTGGTCATTTTTGGGGCCAAGGAAAAACCAAAAGAAGTCTGAGCTTACCGTTTCAAAGTATGATGGCCCTGCATGTCTGCCTCTCTAGCTTCCCGTAAAGAAGGTTTCTTAATGCGGTTTTCTGTTTTGCTTAAAATTCCCCTATTTTTATCGCAAATTCATCGCGATGGACAACAAAGAAAAATTCTTTGGCCTTATAGAACAAGGTTACACCACCAAAGGGGATTACATTACCGTTGGAGCAGGTATGTTGGGCGGCGAGACCATTACCAATGCCTATATCAAAATTCCCTTAAAAACCCTTAACCGCCATGGCCTTATTGCCGGGGCAACAGGAACGGGCAAGACCAAAACCCTACAAGTGCTTGCTGAAAACCTATCGGATAAAGGCATCCCAGTGTTGCTTATGGACCTTAAAGGTGACCTTAGTGGAATTGCCCAACCCAGTCCTGGCCATCCAAAAATTGATGAGCGCCATGAAAAAATTGGACTCCCATTTGAAGCAAAGGGATTTCCCGTTGAAATATTGTCACTTTCTGAGCAGGACGGAGTTCGTCTTCGGGCTACTGTCTCAGAGTTTGGACCCGTTTTATTGTCCAGAATCTTAGATCTTTCGGTCACACAAGAAGGAATCGTGGCCGTGGTCTTTAAATATTGCGACGATAATAAACTACCCTTATTGGATCTAAAGGATTTTAAAAAAGTCCTTCAATATGCTACAGGAGAAGGTAAAGAGGAGTTCCAGAAAGCCTACGGACGTATTTCTACCAGTTCCACAGGAACCATTCTTCGCAAAATCATAGAATTGGAGCAACAGGGCGCCGACCTTTTCTTTGGTGAGAAATCCTTTGATGTTGAAGATTTGGTGCGCATTGATGAAAATGGCAGAGGTTATGTAAACATCATCAGACTAACAGATATCCAAGACCGACCTAAATTGTTTTCAACATTTATGTTGAGCCTATTGGCCGAAATATATTCCACTTTTCCTGAACAGGGTGATAGCGAAAGACCTGAGTTGGTCCTTTTTATTGATGAAGCCCACTTAATATTTGATAATGCCTCCAAAGCACTGTTGGACCAGATAGAAAGTATTGTAAAATTGATTCGCTCCAAGGGCATAGGGCTTTATTTTGTAACCCAAAACCCCACCGATGTACCCGATGATGTACTTGCCCAGTTAGGCCTTAAAGTACAGCATGCCCTACGTGCATTTACCGCCAAAGATAGAAAGGCCATAAAACTCACCGCACAAAACTATCCCATTTCGGAGTTTTATGATACGGCTGAAGTCCTCACCTCATTGGGAACCGGGGAAGCCTTGGTCTCTGCATTGGACGAAAAGGGGCGGCCCACCCCTTTGGCCGCCACCATGATGCGCGCACCCATGAGCCGAATGGATATTCTAACGGATGCCGAGCTCAAAGACGTTTTAGGCAAATCCAGATTGATCAAAAAATACAATGAGGAAATCGATAGGGAAAGTGCCTACGAAATCCTTAACGAGAAAATTGAAAAGGCCGAACAAGAGGCCGAAAAGGAAAAAGAAGAAAAAACTACTTCAAGAAAATCCTCTTCAACCAGACGAAGTACAAGGATGAACCCAGTGGTAAAAGTACTTACCAGTGCCACGTTCATAAGGGGAGTCCTGGGAGTATTAAAAAAAGTAATCCGATAAAATTTTATGAAAAAAGCGTTGTGCACCTTGAGCATCCTTGGTGCTTTGGTATTTTTATCTTGTGAAAAAGAAACCACTTTTCTTATCACCGAAAATAGTGTGGGGCCATTGGCAAAGTCCACACCAACCTCTGATTTGGATGCCCTTTTTGCTGCAGACTCCATTGTAAGGGATACTGCCATGGCTCAAATTGGGGCAAACAATACGAAAGTGGAAATTTTTGAGAAGGGAGGACAACATTTGTTAACGCTCACCCCAAATACCGATAGCATCCCAACGATAACCAATGTGCGTATCATGGATTCCCGCTACAAAACCGAGAAAGGCATTAGTCTAAAAAGCACGTTTGGGGATATTCAAAAGCAATATCCTATAAAAAAAATTGTGACGACTCTGTCCAGCATTGTCATCTTTCCAAAAGAAAGCAACCTGTATTTTACCATTGATAAGGAAGAATTGCCTGCTGATCTACGATTCACGAGGACAGATATAGAAGCTGTCCAGATTCCGCATGAGGCTAAAATAAAATACTTGATGCTCGGTTGGGAGTAATCTTAGGTTTTTTAGATTAGACCATAGCGTTCCCGATTGGCAATTACTTTTGGACTGTTGGTCTGCATCCATTCGGTCAGTTCCAGTAATTTTTCAACATAGGATTGCCCAAACTCGGTAAGGCTGTATTCAACCCTAATGGGGACTTCAGCATAAGCATTTCGAGAAATGTACCCATCGGCCTCCAATACTTTCAACCGTTGACTCAGTACCTTATTGGAAATACCATAAACAAACTTCTTAAGCTTGTTAAATCGCAAAACTGGAAAGTAACCCAACCAAAGAAGAATCAGGGCACTCCATTGGTCCGAGGCTACTGACATAACATCTCTGACAGGGCATAGTTCAGGTGGGTTTTTATAATCTATATGCCCGAACATTTTTTCCAACTTTTTTGCCATGCTAACTTTCTGATTTTCAGTAATAGTTTCTGTTTCCATACTTAGTTGGGGTTTGGTGACTTCTTTTTTCTTTAAAAATGAATATGTAATTTTAGTTTCTAAATAAGAGTAAGTTACAAAAAGTAACCGATATGAAAAAACTGTTGAATAAAATAGCTCCATTGGCCTACGGACAATATTTTAACGTCTATACGCTGGTAGCCCCAAAAAAAGCAGCGCACAGAGCTTTCTGTTTGTTTTGCACCGTTCGGAAAGGAAGGGTACAACCCCAGCAGGAAGAATATTTGAAAGATGCAAAACACGAGGTTGAAGAAGTAGCCGGACATCAATTACAATCCTATCATTGGCCCGGTGACAAAGAAACCGTATTGTTGGTCCATGGATGGGAGAGCAATACCTTTCGCTGGAGAAATCTCATCAAAAAACTCCGGGAAGCCAATTTTAACATCATTGCTTTTGATGCCCCCTCCCACGGATATTCTTCGGGTAAGTTGCTCTATGTACCTCTCTACGAACAGGCTGTGCACCACATGGTGAACAAATACAATCCTAAACACCTCATTGGGCATTCCGTTGGCGGTATGACATTGATGTACAATGAATACAAAAATCCAAATCCAAAGGTTGAGAAGATTATCACCATTGGGTCCCCTTCCGAGTTCCATGAAATCATGGGTCATTTTCAAAACATATTAAAATTCAACGACCGTGTCATGAAATCTTTGGACAATTACATCCTTGATCGGTTTGGATTCCAAATACGGGAATTTTCCACATCCAAATTTGCCCAATCCAACACAAAAAAAGGATTATTGTTCCACGATGTACACGATGCAATAGCTCCGTACAAAGCGTCAAAAGAAGTCCATGCCCAATGGTCAGGCAGCACTTTGGTAAGTACTGAAGGCTTGGGACACTCCATGCATCAAGATGACGTAAACAATCAAATCATAGATTTTTTGGATGCCTAGGGGAGAAATCTTAAATTTCCTAAAAAATCATCATGAAGCAGATTACTCCCTTCCATGTTGCCATTCCCGTTCACAATTTAGATGAATGCCGAACTTTTTATAGGGACATCCTAGAATGCGAAGAAGGTCGCAGTAGTGATCATTGGGTAGATTTTAACCTATTCGGGCATCAATTGGTGATTCATTACAAACCAAAATCTGAAGAAACGCTCCACACCAATCCTGTAGATGGTAAAAACGTTCCCGTGCCACATTATGGTGTGGTACTACCTTGGGAAACTTTTGAGTCTTTTTCTGAAAACTTGAAGAAAAAAGGAGTTGAATTTGTCATCGAACCCTATATCCGTTTTAAAGGCGAAGTTGGGGAACAGGCCACCATGTTCTTTTTAGACCCTGCCGGAAACGCCCTTGAATTTAAAGCTTTTAAGGATATGGACCAATTGTTCGCCAAATAGAAGTCAACCATGAAAAACGTAAAGCCTATTTTTCTGCTAGCTTCTACACTGGCAATAACAGTATTCACCCTCGGCTGCAAGCAAAAAAACAAGGAAACTGGAAAAGACCAAAGTGAATGGATTCAACTGTTCAACGGGGCAAATTTGGACAATTGGACCGTAAAAATTCACCACTATGAGGTTGGGGATAATTTTGGGGACACTTTTAGAGTAAAAGATAGTATTCTCCAGGTGAGGTACGATAACTATGAAGGCCATTTCAATGAACGCTATGGTCATTTGTATTACGACCAACCTTTTTCCAACTATCATTTGGTTGTGGAATATCGGTTTGTGGAGGGATGGTACGAGACTGCACCAGATTATACATTGCTAAACAGTGGGGTCATGTTCCACTCCCAAGACCCCAGAACCATGCCCAAGGAGCAAGATTGGCCCATTTCTGTGGAGATGCAGTTTCTTGCGGAAGTAAACAAAGGAGAATCCAGACCAACCGGAAACATGTGTTCACCAGGGACAGATGTGGTTTATGAAGGACAGATTGACCCTAGACACTGCATTAGTTCTTCCAGCGACACCTATCCTGTTGGGGAATGGGTACGTGCAGAGCTGATTGTACATACCGATTCGTTGATTACCCATATCATCAATGGCAAAAAGGTACTGGAATACAGCAAGCCCCAGATTGGTGGTGGGGTGGCCAATCGCTATGACGAATCCATTAAAATTGATGGGACCCCTCTAAAAGAAGGATTCATTGCGCTTCAAAGTGAAGGTCAAGCCATAGATTTTAGGAAAGTGGCGTTAAAGATTCTTGACGAGTAAGAACTCATTCCAAAGTGAGCCCTTTTCTTCTTACCCACAAATGGGCAAATACCATGTTGGGCACCCAACAAAGCCATGCCACAATCTTGTAGGCAATTAAAAATTCGCCAAAAACCATTGTTAGCAAAGGTAGCCAAATGCGAAGTGTAACTGCTGCAAAACAGGCCGCGTAGCTGTAGATCATCATTCCCTGATGCAAGGACAGGTCTTTTTTTCTGATAGCCCAATATGCCCATCCCGTGGTGTATAACCATATCAATCCCAACCCTATAAATCCTAGTGCCGGAACAATACCCCCTGTTGCGAAAAATCCCAGATATACTCCAAAGATTCCACTGATGAAAGCTGCCCCTACATAAACTTTCCCAAGGTTTCGGTGTAGTTTTAAGTACTTGGAACGTAACTTTTTACTAAACTGCGACCACCCCAATAACAAGGCCAATCCTCCAAAGGAAATATGTCCGTAGAAAGCAGCACGCCAAACTTGATTGGCCAATAGTTCCTTTGATTTTCCGGCCAGAAGACCAAAATCACCAGAGGAAAATAAATAAGCCAAGGGATATATTCCAATGGCCATGGCCAAAAAGGCGAACACAATCCAAGCTACCCTGTTTCTAACCATACCGGCCATATACTTTGATTTTCAGATAGGTAAGTTATCGAATATTTGGGTGAAAAAACAAGAATCAAAAATCTTAATCGTTATATAGGTTGATGAACCGGCCATTAAGCCTCCCAAATCGCATCATCATGAAAATAATTCTACTCCTAATTACCATATTTTTTTCATCAATGGCAGTAACAAGTTGCACCAATGACGAAGGAGAGACTGAGTTTGACCACATTACTCCTGAAGAGGAGCAACAAGCCCTTTTAGATAGGATGGAGCAGGAAAAAGTGAACTAATTTTTCTTGTTTTTGTGTCTTCCTCTAGCCAACAAGGTGTTTTTTAGCAACATGGCAATGGTCATAGGACCTACGCCACCAGGAACTGGCGTGATGTAAGAGGCTTTTTTGCCCACATTTTCAAAATCGACGTCCCCAGTGATGTAGTATCCCCGTTCCTTGGTTTCATCGGGAACGCGGGTAATACCCACATCTATGATGACCACCCCATCCTTGACCATATCGGCTTTAAGGAAATTGGGAACTCCCAATGCCGAGACCACAATATCGGCTTGCAAGGTAAGTGATTTAAGATCCTTGGTCCTACTATGGGTTAGGGTAACCGTGGCATCGGCCGCTTTTCCTTTCTGGCTCATCAAAATACTGATAGGCCTTCCCACAATATGGCTTCTACCGATCACTACAGTGTGCTTGCCTGAAGTTTCAACATTGTATCTACGCAGCAATTCCATAATACCAAAGGGAGTAGCAGGAATGAACGACTCCATGTCAAGGGCCATTTTTCCAAAATTGGTGGGATGAAAACCATCAACATCCTTATCTGGGTCAACAGCCAGTAGCACTTTTTCCTCATCAATATGCTTGGGCAGGGGCAACTGAACAATATATCCGTCAATATCTGGATTGGCATTAAGCTCCGCTACCTGCTTCAACAGGGCATCCTCTGTGGTGTCTTCAGGAAGATGGATCAAGGTGGATTCGAAACCTATTTTTTTACAGGAACGTACTTTACTGCCCACATAGGTTAGGCTAGCACCATCGTTCCCCACCAAAACAGCGGCCAAATGGGGTACTTTTTCCCCTCTTTCTTTCATTTGCGCCACCTCAACGGCGATTTCTTCTTTGATTTGGTTTGATATTTTTTTTCCGTCAAGGATTTCCATGGTCTGGCTTTGGTTTTCTGGTAATTAAATAGTGGTTCTGTTATCTATTGTCTGATTTCAGATATCTGATTTCTGAAGTCTAGTGTCCGATGTCTGTTGTCTGACAAAATTATCGCATGTTCTGCATCATCTGCATCATCTTTTTGCCACCTCCACCTTGCATCATCTTCATCATTTTGCTCATTTGGTCAAACTGTTTTAGCAATTGATTCACTTCTTGGATGGAAGTGCCACTACCAGCTGCGATACGCTTTTTTCTACTGGCATTGAGTTTGGATGGTGTAGAACGTTCATCAGGGGTCATGGAGTGGATAATGGCCTCAATATGCTTAAAGGCATCGTCATCAATATCCAAGCCTTTAAGGGCCTTTCCCGCACCGGGAATCATTCCCATAAGGTCTTTCATGTTCCCCATCCGTTTGATTTGTTGAATCTGGCTTAGGAAGTCGTCAAAACCAAACTTGTTCTTGGCAATTTTCTTTTGGATTTTACGGGCCTGCTCCTCGTCGAACTGCTCTTGGGCACGTTCTACCAAGGAAACCACATCTCCCATCCCCAAAATACGATCGGCCATCCTTGAAGGGTGGAAAACATCGATGGCTTCCATTTTTTCACCGGTACCGATGAACTTAATGGGTTTGTCCACCACAGATTTAATGGAAATGGCTGCACCCCCACGGGTATCTCCATCCAATTTGGTCAGGATAACCCCATCAAAGTTGAGTACATCGTTGAAGGCCTTGGCCGTATTCACCGCATCCTGACCCGTCATGGAATCCACCACAAAAAGAGTCTCCTGGGGCTCAATGGCTTTATGGATGTTGGCAATCTCGGTCATCATTTGTTCATCCACGGCCAAACGACCAGCGGTATCCACGATCACCACATTGCAACCTAAACTTTTGGCGTGTTTTATACCAGCTTTGGCAATGGCCACGGGATCATTGTTCTCCCGATCGGAATACACCTCAACCCCAATTTGTTCGCCAACCACATGCAACTGGTCAATCGCCGCGGGACGATACACATCACAGGCCACCAATAATGGTTTTTTGGTTTTCTTGTTTTTAAGGTAATTGGCCAATTTTCCGGAGAAGGTGGTCTTACCGGAACCTTGTAGACCGGACATCAAAATCACGGATGGGTTTCCTGACAGGTCGATATCCTCGGCATCGCCTCCCATAAGTTGCGTAAGCTCGTCCTTGACAATCTTGACCATAAGTTGGCCGGGCTGAAGGGTGGTCAGTACGTTCTGACCCAATGCCTTTTCCTTTACGGTATTGGTAAATTCCTTGGCTATCTTAAAGTTGACATCGGCATCCAATAGGGCCCTACGAACTTCCTTAAGGGTTTCCGCCACATTGATCTCCGTAATCTGTCCATGTCCTTTGAGGACGTGGAGCGCCTTATCCAGTTTATCGCTTAAATTGTCGAACATGTTCTTACTTCAGTTTAAAAGAGGGACAAATTTAAGAATAATTAAAAAGAAAAGGACGGCTTTGGGGAGAGCCGTCCTTTTCAAACTAACAGATTGGGGAAATTTTATGGTTTTTCAAAGACCAATATCTCCGTTGAGTTCTCTTGTTCATGTACCAATTCAATTCTGTTGGCCTCAACCATGTTGATATACCAATCTTCGGTAAGCTCTCCCAAAGAGCCTTCTGCACCTAAATTCAAATAGAATTTCAGCACTCCATCATGGTTTCTCAACACCCTCCACAGTCCTTCTGCAATTGAATCATCATTTATAGATACTCCTACTTGGTGCATGGTATCGAAATTGAATTCCATAGTAGCATATTCACTGGTAAGGTCTTCATTGTTTTCCGTATACTGCGCAACCATCCATGGTCCACCCATCATAATATTCCTAATTTCCGCTACATCTTCATCATCAGCATTATCATCACAAACACGCTGTAAGATTAGTTCGTAGCCAATATCTTCCACTTCAAATTTAAGTCTGTCATTGGCAAGATCTCTTAAAGGCCATTCGAAGTTAACCCCGGGTTCATCTCCCATGGTAATCATAAGTGACATGACCAACTGGCTGTTAAGGCCTATTTCCCAAGTACCTTCGGAAGTTGACACACCATTGCTCAAGGTAACCACACCCTCTGCCATAAACTTGAATTCATAGCCCAACAATCTTTCAATCTCTTCGCCTTGGTTTTTCACTTTTTTAATGATCCATTCGCATTCACCAAGGATAGCTCTCAACGTATCAGGGTCTGGTTCTTCTCCAGGATTGATATCACATCGTTGCTTAAGTATGATCCTGTTGGCACTTTCGGCATATAGCTTGATTTTACCTTCTCCGACTTCGTATACCACCCATTCCAAATTAAAGTCAACCAAGGTGTCGAACTCCAAGGCCAGAACTGGTCCATGGTCAGACTGAGTTGTACTCCAAGTACCGTTAAGTGTATTTCCGCTGGCAACTTTTACTACTACGGCACCATCTTCGGAAAAAGTCATCAAGTATTCAAAATATTGACCGGTCTGGTCCACTTCATTGCGGATTACTTCTCTTACTTCCCATGGGCATTCCACCAAATAAGCGTCCAATCGTTCTTTGCTAAAATCATCATCATTATAATCATCATCGTCATCTTCGTCACAATCGTCCTTGGCATTGCTCAACGCAGCAGCAAGTGAGGCATTGTTTTCAACTACGATTTCGGTACCATCGTATTTTTTTAGGGTGATGGGAAAGTCAATACTCACCAAGGCATCATCCTCAAGTTCTGCAAAGAACTTTCTCATTTGCTCATCGCTTTCAATCTTAACCTCTCCTGATACTTGGTTGTTCACATCAAAATTGAACAAGGTAATGGGGTATACAAAATCGATACATTCAATATCATCATCGTCTCCTCCTTCTAGGCAATCTCTTGCCATTTCTTCCAATTGGTCAAAGTTTTCAATAACGATTTCACTAAAATCCGAAAGGGTAATCGTAATGGGGAAGATGATATCAAGAATGTCGTCATCGTCATCTATTTCATCAAAGATTTCCTCTATGGTGTGCAAGTCTTCTTTGGAATCTATTGTGATTTGGATTCCATTCACCTCAACGGTATAGGGAAACTTAACGGCAAAACAGCTTGCTTTGTCCACAATATTGTCATAAGAACCATCTTGGGAAGATGTTTTCTCGATCAGTTGTGCCGTATTGGAGTTGGCAATAATGGTTTCCTGATCTTCAACGCCGCCAATTTCCTCAAACTCATCTTGGCAAGCAGTAAAATTAAGGCCCGCAAGTAAAAGGCCTACGTATAAGAAGTTGTGCATCAACTTTTTCATAACAATTTGAATTTTGGGGTTAGAATTCAATCCTAAAACAACTGCGTTAAAAAAAACCCTACCAAATCTTAATTTTTTTTAAAATATCTTTGAAACGGAAACAAACCTTTTTCCATGAGCAACGTTTGTGAAGAACAAGTCTTCAGTTCCATATTCAAGTCCAATTCCAAAACGGTTTTCAATTATATCTATTATAAATTTGGAAACGCGGAAAAAGCAAATGATGCAGTACAGGAAGCTTTTGTAAAGCTTTGGGAGAACTGCGCAAAGGTGAGCCCGGAGAAAGCAAAGTCCTATGTGTACACCATTGCCAATAACCTCTATTTAAATGTAATAAAGGCTGAAAAGGTACGGTTGAAGTACGCTAATTCCGTAAATGAACAATCTTCCAATCTTTCGCCAGAATTTTTGATGGAAGAAAAGCAGTACAAAGAAAAGTTGGAAAATGCCCTTAACGCGCTTCCCGAAAATCAACGGACCACTTTTTTATTGAACAGAATCGATGGAAAAAAATATGCCGAGATCGCCGAAATGGAAGGTGTTAGTGTAAAAGCCATTGAAAAACGGATGCATTTGGCCCTAAAAAGTCTGAGGGAACAAATAGATGGCTTATGATACAATGTATAATGGACAATTTATAATTAGCAATAATCAATTGCCGTTAACCATTTATTGAATATTGCTAATTGAACATTGTTAATTGATAAAGTAGGGTTTTTTAGAATATAGTTGTTACAATAAGGTAAAGCATAGAAACCATGCAGGAAAATTACTTGGCAAAATGGCTCAGTGGAGAGCTTTCCGAAAAGGAGCTTGCGGAATTTAAAAAGTCCGAAGAGTATGCTTCCTATCAAAAGCTCAAAGAGATCTCAAGCACTTTGAAGTCTCCAGAATTTGATATGGACAGTGCTTTTGAACTGATCAAACAGCAACATTTTGGCCAAGCACCAAAGGTGATCACCCTGAATCCGTTCAAGAAATTCCTTCGTGTTGCCGCCGTCATAGCCATTATGCTGGCTGGTTCTTATTTCTACCTGAACACACTGGATGAATCTGTTGGCACTTCGCTAGCAGAACGTTCCGAAGTGATTCTTCCCGACAATTCCGAAGTATTCCTAAATGCAGATTCACATGTCTCCTTTAGCAAGAAAAAGTGGGATCAAGAACGAAATATAACCCTGAAAGGAGAAGCTTTCTTTAAAGTGGCCAAAGGAAAAAAATTCACCGTGCAAACAGACCACGGAACTGTTGCAGTGCTCGGAACCCAATTCAATGTAGAAAATAGAAAAGGTTTTTTTGAAGTAACTTGTTACGAAGGTTTGGTAAGCGTTACTTTTAATGACCAAGAAACCAAATTGCCAGCGGGTTCATCGTTTTTGGTCATTGATGGAAAACTTGTAAAAACGGCGGAACCCAAAGACAATCAACCCACATGGATGAACAACGAAAGTAGCTTTGAAAGTATACCCCTCCAATTTGTCTTCGCTGAATTGGAAAGGCAGTTTAACCTCCGTGTGACAACAAAAAATATAAACACCGAGTTGCTTTTTACGGGCAGCTTCAACAACACAGACCTAAATATGGCGTTAAAAAGTATAAGTACCCCATCCCAAATCCAATACAAAGTTGAGGGTGATAATGTACTTTTCTATGCTGGGAACACTACGCCATAGTCATTTCTGCCTTATTCTGGGCTTCTTGCTGTTCTTCCATACCTTTCATGCCCAAGAACAGCAAAATTCCATAGGTCTTATTCCCTACCTAAAAACCTTGGAAGAGCGTTTTAACATCAAGTTTTCATACCTCAACGAGGACTTGGATGATTTCACCATAAGCATTCCAGAAAATTTGGTGGCCCTAAATGATATACTCGATTATATTGAGTCACGATTGCAACTACAAACCGAAAAACTCAATGACCGCTATTATACGCTGACCAAAAGCACGAGCATAACCCTCTGCGGAACTGTGTTGGACAATTTTGCCGAGAACACCATTCCCGGGGCCACAGTGGAAGTCTTGGGAACCGAAATTGCGCAGACCACAGATTCCAACGGTGGTTTCATGCTGCATAACGTCTCAAGAGGCGCATCGCTCAAAATTCGATATTTAGGCTACCTTACCAAGTACATTCCCATTGAAAGCCTTGTCCAACAAGGAGGATGTCCCAAAATTTTATTGGCCCAACATTACGAACAATTGGACGAGGTCATTGTATACAAATACCTAACCACTGGGCTTATCAAAGAGAAGGACGCCAGCATTACACTGAACACTGCAGAATTTGGAATTTTGCCAGGGCTTATAGAACCCGACATTCTACAGACCGTTCAGGCATTACCCGGGATAAAAAGTATAGACGAGACCGTATCTGACATCAATGTAAGAGGGGGCACCAACGATCAAAACCTTGTGTTGTGGAACGGCATAAAAATGTATCAGTTTGGACATTTTTTTGGGCTGATATCAGCTTTCAATCCTTATTTGACAGATAAAGTTTCTGTTATTAAAAATGGTACCCCTGCTGCCTTTGGTGATGGGGTGAGCAGCGTTATACAAATGGAGACAAGCAACCAAATTGCCGACACCTTTCAAGGTGGGGCAGGTTTCAATTTCATCAGTGGGGATATCTTTGGCCAGTTTCCCTTGAGCAACAAATTGGGATTTCAGTTTTCGGCAAGGCGCTCCACAACCGATTTTCTGAACACGCCCACCTACAATAAGTTTTTCGACCGGGCCTTTCAAGATAGCAAGGTGACCGATGAGAACAATGTTACCGTTGATGAGAACATTTCAAGGGATGAAGATTTCTATTTCTATGATTTTTCGGGAAAATTGCTGTACGACATCAATGATTTTCATAAACTGCGATTCAGTGCGATCCACATCAACAACAATTTAAATTATATTGAAACCGACCAAACCAATGATGAGACCACCCAAAGCATCTTGGAGCAGACCAATATCTCCATTGGGGGTCAACTGTTGAGTGATTGGTCCGGCAACTTTTCTTCCCAACTCAACGTGTATTATTCCAGATACAACTTAGACGCACAAAGCATTTTTGACAATCAGATACAGCAACTGGAGCAAAAGAACATTGTGGATGAAAGAGCAGTAAAAGTGAACACCGAATACAAATTAACAGATCATCTACAATGGACCAATGGTTTTCAATATATAGAAACCGGCATTATCAACAGGGCCTTTGTTACCCAACCCAGTTATGACACGAATATCAAGGGTGTTATCCGTATTCATTCCCCCTACACCGAAATTGGATATCACTCCTCTGAAAACAAGTTCATAGGGAGAGTTGGGGCCCGGGTCAATTTTATTGAAAACCTGGGTACATTCAACAAATATTTGGTGGAACCCCGTATCAATCTCAACTTCAAACTGGCCAATTATCTTCGGGCAGAGTTGTTGGGGGAGTTCAAAAGCCAGACCACCCACCAGATCATAGATTTGGAACAAAATTTTTTAGGTATAGAAAAACGCCGATGGACCTTATCGGATGACGACACCTTACCCATCACCCAGAGCAAACAAGGCTCCTTAGGCATTAATTATGAACGAAATAATTTTTATCTAGGCCTTGAAGGTTTCTACAAAAATGTGGATGGCATCAGCACCCGAACCCAAGGGTTTCAGAACCAAAACCAATTTAGCGGGGAAATAGGCAGTTATGATGTAAAAGGCGTTGAATTCCTCATCAATAAAAGAGGGGACAATTATAGCACTTGGTTGAGCTATGCCTACAACAAAAACGATTATACATTCAACTCGGTGGTGCCCAGCAAATTTCCCAACAATTTGGACATACACCACACCATAACCTTTGCGGGAACCTACAACTATAAAGATCTAAAACTGAGTTTGGGCATAAACTACCGTACTGGAAAGCCCTACACCGAACCCTTGGATGGGGACGAGGCTTTGGACAATTCTTTTTTCCCGGCCCGAATCAACTATCAATCGCCCAACAGCAGCCGTTTACCTGAGTATTTTAGGGCAGATGCCTCTGCAGTCTATAGTTTTGATATGGGTAGAAGTATACGGGCAACCACTGGAGTTTCATTGCTCAATATGACCAACCGTAAAAATAGTTTAAACCGGTATTACCGTGTTAATGATGAAGACCAAATTGAAGCTGTGGAAAGTGTTTCCTTGGGCATTACCCCAAATGTGAGTTTTAGGGTGAGTTTCTAGGCCAGATTGTCCAAATCGAGATTGAACATCTTCTTGAGTGTTTCAAAAAGTGTTGGAAAATCCCTTTTAAAAAGTTCCGGGGTTTCCATAAAATTTTCACAGGCCACCGCAAAAAATTCCAGAATGTTCGCCTTGGCATAGTCCCTAAAGTAACCCGTGGACTCCATCCTTGAAGTAAAATGTTTATCTGAGAACATTCTTTCCATCCTTCGGAATCCAGCCTGAAATTTCAAGGACTCCCATGAATTCCTACCTTTTGTTTCATGGTACAGTGCATGTGAGAATTCATGAATTGCAAGGTTAACATTGTCATCTGATTGCTCAAATCCTTTTTCTAGGTTATCAGCAGCGAAAACAATAGTTTTAAGACCAACGTTATACTCCCCAAGATGATGCTTTCTATTGATCAAGGAATAATATTCCGAGGGATAAATCACTATACGGTGCACGGATCTTCGAAATTTATAGTTTCTCATCCCCAGAGTCAATAAACAACTTGCCGTACTGATCAAAAGTTTTAATTCCTGTTTATGACCAACAGGACCTCTAAAAGTAAAATGCTTTCTTGTCCTGAACCAAGAAACCCTTTTGAATAAAATTTCACGCTGCTCCACATCCAACCTATTGATGGAAGGAATTTTGGACTTGATGATAAAAATCTCCTTTGAGGTAAGTGCTTTTGGTCTATTAAAAGGATTTAGCTCATAGAGGTCAATGGCATAGTTGACGATATAAACCAAATAGGAAAGTATAAAGAGAATACAGGCTATGGCAAATATGTCAACCCCAGTGACTCCCAAAACTACATCCGCTCGGGAACATCTATACCCAATAATCTAAAAGCGGATTGAATCACTTCCGCCACTTTTTGGGATAGTTGTACCCTGAACTGCTTTTTGGTTTCATCAGGTTCGCCCAAAATGGACACCTGCTGATAAAAGGAATTGAATTCCTTCACCAAATCATAGGTGTAATTGGCAATCAAGGCCGGACTATAGTTTTCAGCAGCCAATTGAATGGTTTCTGGAAACTGCTGAATACCCTTTAACAGCTCCTTCTCCTTTTCATGAAGGGAAAATGTCATGTCGAGCGCGGTCGAGACATCAAAATTGGCTTTTCTTAGAATGGATTGAATCCTAGCATAGGTATATTGAATAAAAGGCCCCGTGTTCCCTTGAAAATCCACGGACTCCTCCGGATTGAACAAAATCCGTTTTTTGGGGTCCACTTTTAGGATGTAATATTTTAGAGCCCCCAACCCAATGGTTCGGTACAGTTGCTGCTTTTCTTCTTCGGTATAGCCTTCCAGTTTGCCCAATTCTACCGAAATGGCCTCTGCAGTCTCCTCCATGTTGGTGATGAGGTCATCCGCATCTACAACGGTACCTTCCCTACTCTTCATCTTTCCGCTGGGGAGGTCCACCATACCGTAACTCAAATGGTACAATTGTTCCGCCCAAGTATACCCCAATTTCTTTAGGATGAGGAACAACACTTTAAAGTGGTAGTCCTGCTCATTTCCAACGGTATAGACCATCCCATTGATATCCGGGAAATCCGTTACCCTCTGAATGGCCGTTCCAATATCTTGGGTCATATAGACGGCGGTACCATCGGAACGCAACACAATTTTCTCATCCAGTCCCTCTTCGGTAAGATCGATCCACACGCTGCCATCTTCTTTTTTAAAGAAGACCCCCTTCTCCAGACCTTCCTTGACTACATCCCGACCCAACAGATAAGTGTCGCTCTCATAGTAAAGTTTATCAAAATCTACTCCAAGGTTTTTATAGGTGGTATCAAAACCAGCATATACCCAAGCGTTCATTTTCTTCCAAAGGGACACTACCTCAGCATCTCCCGCTTCCCATTTGCGGAGCATTTCTTGGGCTTCCAATAAAATGGGTGCTTCCTTTTCAGCTTGGTCCTTGTCAATTCCACTGGCAACCAATGCTGCAATTTGCTCCTTGTAAGCCTTGTCAAAGGCCACATAGTATTTCCCCACCAAATGATCGCCTTTTAATCCGGTGGATTCTGGAGTCTCACCTTCCCCAAATTTCTGCCAAGCCAACATGCTTTTGCAGATATGGATGCCACGATCGTTGATAATCTGGGTTTTGTACACTTTTCGTCCCGATGCCTTTAAAATCTCAGCTACGGAATACCCCAACAAGTTGTTTCGGATATGTCCCAAGTGCAAGGGTTTGTTGGTATTGGGAGAAGAATATTCCACCATTACCGCACCATCCAAAAGTGTTTTTACATACCCGTAGTTTGTCTCCTTTTTAATGCCATTGAAAAAATTGAGATAGTAACTATCTTCAATAACGATGTTTAGAAAACCTTGTACCACATTGCATTTGGCCACTTCATCTACATGCTCCTGCAAATAATCACCGATTTGGCTACCGATCTGTACCGGATTCCCCTTCACGTAGCGTAACATAGGAAATACCACCACGGTAATATCTCCCTCAAAATCCTTACGGGTAGGTTGAAATTCCACCGTAGGCAGTTCTACTTGGTACAGTTCTTTTACGGCCGCAATGACCTTAAGGCTCAAATCGTTCTGCAAACTCATCTCAAAAGCATTTCAGCCCGCAAAACTACACATTTTTTTGCGCTTTTGTTTTACTATTTCTGCCACGCAGCATTACACATCCACACAATTTTGAGTATTTTTAGGCATGCTTCTGAACGTCTCTTATTCCGATAAAGACATTACCCGAAAAATTGATGCTTCGGTAGGAAAACCTTTTCCCTTAAGGGAAAGATTCGCCATGGACGGGATTGGCTCCCCAAAACTCTTTATCACCGAGACCAGTGTGGAAATCCAGAACCTGCTTATTTTGGACAACAACCTGAACAGTTGCAACATAGAACTCAGGCCCAAGGGCATCATTGTACGGTTTAGGTCGCTATTGGAAACCTACGGACTCGTTATCCCCTATTACAAATTAACGCTGTACAAAGGAGACATGGCCGTGCACTCCATCCATATGGACCATCACTATATCAAAGTTATATCGGACACCAAGGCCGTTCAGAAATTCTTCAAGAAATTATTGGACCAGAAAGCGAACAATACACCAACCTCCATTGAAGACCTATGAGCCTGTTTAAAAAACAACCAAAAATTGAGGTAAAACCTTCCCCAACAGATCAAAAACTGTATCGCGCGGGGTGGATGGTCGTGGCCTTCAATGTCTTTTTGGTACTGGGAGTCTATTTTGATCTCCCCGAAACCATCCCCACGCACTTCAACTTTCAGGGGCGGGTAGATGGTTATGGACCTAAATCTACCTTGTGGGCCATTCCCATGCTCAGTGCTGGACTGTACCTTGCCATGGGCCTAATTGCCACCAAATTAAAACCGTGGCTCATGAACTATCCCGTAAAAGTCACCGAGGAAAATGCCCCCAAACTATACCCATTGGCATTGCGAATGCTTTCAGTAATGAACTTCTGTTTTGTAATGGCCTTTTTGATTACCACCGGAATCATTCTTTTAAAAATAAAAGGCTGGATCAATACTGCAGATGTTCAGTTACTTATTGGATTATGGGTACTCAATGGCCTTATACCCCTATACTACGTCTACAAAATGGTAGTGGTGGCAAGAGAGCAGGTCTAAATTCAAAGTTTGGGCATAGGGCATTCGAGTAAATCCGTGACATTCGTGTCAAACAAAAAGAGATTTCTCGACTGCGCTTGAAATGACAGCAACAGGCAAAACGTCATTTCGACATGAGTCCCGAAAACTGTCGGGACGATTGAGAAATCCCAACCAACCCATAGATTTCTCACATTCGTTCGAAATGACATAAGACATTGGAGAAAATCCGTGGCATTCGTGTCAAACCAAAAGAGATTTCTCACATGCCTGCCCGTCCGGTCAGGCGGGCGCTCGAAATGACAACAACAGGCAAAGCGTCATTTCGATATGAGATGCAAAGCATCGATTGAGAAATCCCAACCACCCATAGATTTCTCACATTCGTTCGAAATGACATAAGACATTGGAGAAAATTCGTGACATTCGTGTCAAACCAAAAAAAGTCATTTCGACATAAGATGCAAAGCATCGATTGAGAAATCCAAACCAACCATAGATTTCTCACATTCGTTCGAAATGACATAGAACATTCGAGTAAATTCGTATCATTCGTGTCCAACAAAAAAAAACATCATTTCGACATAAGATGCAAAGCATCGATTGAGAAATCCAAACCACCCATAGATTTCTCACATTCGTTCGAAATGACATAGAGGATTCAAGTAAATTCGTGGCATTCGTGTCAAACCATTACGTGTTTTGTCATCTTGAGCGCAGTCGAAAGGTGGACAAAACATCTCGACTGCGCTCGATGTGACAAGACTTAGGTATGTTTGTTACAAATCCCCTCTTAAATCGTCTAACCCGTGTGCAACCTTTTAGCAGTTGCCCTGTCTTTATAGAAAACACATCAAAAACGAACAGATGACCTTGTCCAACACCAAGATCTTCCCAGTGTTACTTTTCCTCATGGCCCTGCCCATGACCGCCCAGACCATCAGCTCTCGACTGGTGGATGCCAAGACCCAAAAAGGCATTCCGTATGCCACGGTGCAGTACGGCGAACACCAAGGTACGATCACCAACGATGAAGGCCGTTTCAGCTTTACCTTGGAAGCCACCTCCGCACCCGATTCCATTTACATCTCCTCCATGGGGTACGCCAAACAGGGCTTTGCCCTTGCCCAATTGCAGGACAGTGTGGTGCTCCTTCAACCCAAGGCCATAGAACTTAGCGGCGTGTACGTGTTCGATAAGGAGCTTACCGTGGACGAGATCATCGAAAAAATGGTGGAGCGCCTTCCGCAGAACATCAACAAGGAACCCGTGAAACAGCGCTTCTTTTTGAGGCAGTCCGAGTTGGCCACCATTACCAAGGTGGACTTCGGGTTTGAGGAATCCAGCATTCCGGAGCTCAACAAGGGGCTCATGGACAGCATTGCGGCAAGCATCCCCAAAAATGCCAAAACCTATACCGAAAGTCTGGGCGACCTCTACAAACACAATGGCACATACAAACTGGACATCATCAAGGCGGCCGACCTGTACGACAAGAACCAAGTAGGCTCCTTTGAGGAACTGGGCGAGCGCATGCAGACCATTTTTACGCAGAACATAAAACCGGACTCCTACCTGAAAATCAAATCGGGCATTTTTAGCCAAAAGGTGCAGGTAGATTCCATCCTCAGCGAAATGGCGGAGGAAGAGGCCCAAAACCTACAGGACGAAGTGGAAAAAGACACCATCTCCGGTCTGGTGGATGCCCAACGAAGCGCGTTCAAGGAACTGCTGAACGAACTCTACTACCAAGAGGACAGCAAGCTGGACCTTACCCGAAAGACCCGAAAGTACGCCTTTACCCTGGCCGGCTATGCCGAAATGGACGATGCCGGGGTCTACGTGATCGACTACGAGCCCAAGCGGGGCAGTGCCGAGTTCAAGGGCCGCCTCTATATAAACATCTCCGACTTTGCCATTATGCGGCTGGATGTGCAGAACACCGAGCGCCTGCGCAATTTTAGGCTGCTGGGCATTACCTACCGCGAAGTGCTCTACAAGGGCACCATGCGCTTTGCCCAACTGCCCAATGGCAAGTACGACCTCCGCTTTATGGACTTTACCTTTGGCCGCTATTTTGCCGTGGACCGCCCCCTAAAAGTGATTGAAAAGAACAAGCACGTAAAGGGCCGCCGCAAGCAGAACGAACTCTCCCTGAACATAGATTTTAGGATGAGCCCCACCCAAAAATGGGAACTGGTGGTGTTTGACCAAGAAGTGGTGCCCGAAGCCCGGTTTACCAACTTTAAAGAGGACAAGACCGCACGCGCCACCTATATGCCCACCTACGACCCCGGATTTTGGCAGGGCCATACCATTATGGAGCCCAACCAAGCCATACGGGAGTTTACTGTGGAAGAATAGTTGTAAGGGTTGAGTTTTTAGTTTTCAGGTTCACCTTTCACCCAACATCTTTTACCCCTCTTGTCATATATGACATGTACCCGTTGCCGAAAAACGCTTTTCTTGCTCCTATTATGGAAAAAGACGAGACTTTTAAAGAATGGATTGAAGATGGCTACGGCTCTCCAGAAAAATTGGCCCAAATTTTAGAGATGGGAATTTTTATGTTGTTCTTTTTGGAAGAAGACACCTTCTCCCGAAGGGAAGTGCAAGATGTAGTGGAGGCAATGAAGGGGATTGTGATTGAATTGAGGGTTTAGTCCAATGCTTTTTTACCACTTACTTCCGAAGAGCTTTAAGAATCCTTTCCTCATTGATTACAATATCTCTGAACAAAACATATGGAAACTCTTGATATGTGGAATCTTTAAATGCTTCAAAAATATTACGAAGTGATGCTGCTGGAACAAGTGATAGGTTCATTTCAGTATCCAGTTCACAGTCCGCTATAAAGTCATCGCTAAATTCAGGTGATACAAGTAATATCTTAGCAATTCTCAGGTTATTTTTGATAGCGAGATTTTGATAAGACTTTAACTGCCTAGATACTGTACTAAATTTGTTATAACCTCTTTCTTTAACCGATTTACATTCAACTATAATTATTTCATCGTTACCTAGGTTCAAAAGAATATCCATCATATCCTTTTTTGTATTTAGTTGATTTCTAAACTTATCATCCACATTAAAACCTAGTCCTTTGAAAATAACTTTAGTCAGTTCTTCAAATTTTAATCCAAGTTCGCTTTCCTTAATTGCAATCCCATTTTCCTTCAGTTGATTTAAATCACGATAAGCCACGTTTTCATAATTCTCCAAGTAAAGGTTTTCTACATCTTTATAAAATTCAAGAATATTAAGTATGTCATCCCCTCGTTGTTTAATTCCATTTTCCCTGATAAACATTTTGAGGTCCTCCTTGGAAATCAAATCAAGAATATCTCTAGGCTTTATGTTATAGTCAAGCAGAAAATCAGCTTTCAGAACATGTTCTTCTTGAAATTGGAATTGTTCCCTTATCTGCATATTCAGTTTTGGAAGAGTTACGTTGAGTTCAGACAAGAGCTTGTCAAAGCCATCCAAAGAAATTCCCACTTTCTCATCACGCTCAACATTATCAAAG
This sequence comes from Flagellimonas alvinocaridis, assembly GCF_004916895.1. GTDB lineage: Bacteria > Bacteroidota > Bacteroidia > Flavobacteriales > Flavobacteriaceae > Flagellimonas > Flagellimonas alvinocaridis. Next base: position 90,603 of record NZ_SNTZ01000002.1, on the reverse strand, counting down.
TACTTGATCAGGCTTTCAATTTTTTCATCTAACGTAGCTCCTTTTAGATTCTTAATATTTAATCCTTTTTCGCATAATTCATTAAGTATCTTTTTCCTTTGGGTTAGAGTGCTATCTGATTTGTAAATTTTTGAGAGCAATAAATTTGTGAATGGAACTCCCTCTTTTATTATTCCTTCAATTTTTTGAGAAAATGTATGGTTTCTATCAATGTTATGCTCCCTTGCTATTTGATTTATTATGGGCTCTCTCAATAATTTGAGCGTTCTACGATAGAACTTTTCTGCAACTTCTTTTTCTCGAACTTCTCTCAATATCCTAACCATTTCATCCGCCACATAAATCGTATTCTCTTTGTTAGAATAAAATATAACTCCAATGTTCTTTAACTCTTTAATGACGTCTTGAATATCCTTTTTCTTAATTGGGAGTATTGAGTAATTAATCAATTTAATCTCCTCCTGAGAAAGCCCTAGTTGCTTGGATAGGGTTAGTAATATTGATAGCTCATCTGATGTTATTCTTGGGTCTCTATTACTTTCCACATCATTCTTATATGCTGTATAAAGACAAGACTTGTATATTTGATAATCTCGTTTTCTTATCTCACTTAAATCAGATTTTTCGTTCTCAAAGTCAGCATTTAGTGATTTAATTTTTGAATTTAAGTTTTTGATTTCCGCTTCATATAGCCGCGAGAACCAATCTTGTTTCATTATGCAGTTTCCATCTTTAATTATTATATCAATTAAGATGTCCAACTGTGATGTAATCTCTTGAAATTCAGATTTAATATGCTCTTTGAATTCACTAGAAATCAGAGTAAAAATATTAGCAATGTTCTGACTATCAACAGATTTCAATCCCTTATCTGATGTAATCAGAATCTCATTAATTTCCTTTTTGTTTTTTGGATTCTTAGATATGATACTATCTATGATTTTAATGAAAGAGTTTTTTTCAATTGAGCCGAGTTTATCTAGTATTTTCTCTAACCTCATCCGATGATTTATTTAATAATTAAAGAGTCCTATTGAAGTAAAATTAAGGGGAGGGAAACTTCTAAAAATCAACCCAATATAATATTTTTTACCAAAATATCTTACAAGGCATAGCGAGAAAGCTTATTACAATGTACAATTAGCAATTTACAATGAACAATGTCTATCCTGCGTCATGCCGAACCTGCCCGAATAGTACAGGCGGGCTCGTTTCGGCATCCCATCCCAAAGCATAAGACCCTGAAACAAGCCTGCCCGTCCGATTAGGCGGGTTCAGGGTGACGGTGCTTTCGAGAAAATCCGTGCCATTCGTGTCAAACTCCGAAAAGAGATTTCTCGCATGCCTGTCCGTTCGGACGGACAGTCGAGATGCCCTGTCTACCTTTCGACTCCGCTCAAGATGACAAGGCCAGCCAGTAGTCATTTCGATATGAGTCCCGATAGCCCGCGGGACGATTGAGAAATCCCGACCCGCCCATAGATTTCTCACAGCTCCTTCGACTACTCTCAGGACAAGGTTCGAAATGACCTAGAGTATTCGAGAAAATTTGTGTTATTCGTGTCAAACCAAAGTAGATTTCTCACATGCCTGCCCGTCCGGTCAGGCGGGCGTTCGAAATGACAGAACCAGGCAAAACGTCATTTCGATATGAAATGCAAAGCATCGATTGAGAAATCCCATCCACCAACAGATTTCTCACAGCTCCTTCGACTACTCTCAGGACAAGGTTCGAAATGACATAAGGCATTCGAAATAATTCGTGGAGTTTGTGTCAAACCATAAAAGATTTCTCACATGCCTGCCCGTCCGGTCAGGCGGGCGCTCGAAATGACAAAACCATGCAAAACGTCATTTCGACATGAGTCCCAATAGCCCCTGGGACGATTGAGAAATCTCAACCCACCCATAGATTTCTCAGATTCGTTCTAAATGACCTAGAGCATTCGTGAAAATTTGTGCCATTCGTGTCAAACCAAAATAGATTTCTCGCAGCTCCTTCACTTTATGCTCAGGACAAGGCTAGAAATTACAAGTGCAGATTTCCTATTATCTTCGGGAAAAACAAAAGTCATTTACAACTTCCTAAAAAACAACCCACTATTGGCCGTCTCCACCGGGCTGCTGTTGCTGTTCTCGGCAGTGGTGTTCCTGTTTACGGAGTGGAGCTACCAATCCATTGAGATGCTCTCGCTCTGGGTGCGGAGCCACTTCGGGTATTTTTACCTGTATCTGGGCCTCGGTTGCGTGTTGTTGCTCTTGGGCATTGCTGTATCGCCATGGGGGAAGCTCAAATTGGGTAAGCCCAACGAAAAACCAGAACATTCCACTTGGGCGTGGGCCAGTATGCTCTACAGCACGGGCATGGGGGCCGGAATTTTGCTCAGGGCGGTGCAGGAACCCATTTTTATGCAGCAAAACCCACCTTTTGCCTCCAAAACCACCCCAGAAATCTTGGCGTTGGAGTTCACCTTTTACCAGTGGGGCTTTACCGCTTGGGCCTTTTATGGATTGTTTGCCCTGATCATTGGCCATGCGCTCTTTGCCAAAAAGCAAAAAGTACTGGTGAGCAGTTCCATCCCTCAAAAATTCAAGGGTACCAAACGCGCCAATGCGGTGGATATTCTGGCCATCATCACCACCGTTTTTGGATTGATCGCCGCCATAGGTCTGGGCACCGCCCAAATTACCGGAGGTCTCAACCATGTGTTTCAGCCTGAATTTGGGGTAACGATTACTTTACTGCTGGCCATTTTGATTTCCGCCATTGCGTTTGTCTCGGTGTGGTTGGGGGTGGACAAGGGCATCAAACGGATTTCCAAATTCAATATTTTGGTAACGCTGCTGTTATTGGCCTTTGTGTTCGTCAATAGCAATATGGGGGATATCCTGCTTTCCTTCGGAAAGGCCTCTTGGTACTACCTCATGGATTTTGTTCCGATGAGCATCGCGGTGGGGCGCTACAACCCCGGCATTGAATTCCTCACCGATTGGACATTTTACTATTGGGCCTTCTGGTTGGCCTGGGCTCCCTTTACCGGTATTTTCATCGCCCGGATTTCACGAGGGCGCACCTTGCGGCAAATGTTGTTGGGGGTGTTGATCATCCCTTCGCTCGGAACTTTCTTTTGGTTTTCAGTCTTTGGCACTTCGGCCTTTGAAATTATTGAAAGTTGGGGCAGTTACAACAATGAGTTTGGCAGTGTGTTCTCGTCCATCTTCATCTTTTTTGGGGAATATCCGTTTTCGGGACTGCTAAACGGAATCACCATTTTGCTTTTGGTGAGCTTTTTGGTCACTTCCGTGGATTCTGCCGTATTTGTATTGAGCATGTTCACGGACAAGGGCAATCCCAATCCTCAGAAAAAACATCGACTTATCTGGTCCATCTTTATTTTGTTGGCGACCTTGGCGCTCATTCTCCTAGGCAATGCCAAACCAGACATTGATGTACTTACTGCCGTTCAGAAACTGCTCATCATCACTTCCCTGCCCTTCGCTTTTTTTATGGTGTTTATGGCTACAGTTTTTTTGAGCTCGTTTCGAAAGAAAGGATAAACTGGCATACTAATTATTGTATATTTAAAGAAGTTCCCCGCTAGGTTAACCTAATACTTTTAAATATGTTAACGAGAAAGCGTAAAATACTGTTGGGGAACTTATTTTTCTGGGGCATTGTACTCCTTGTATCGACCTATTATTACCTTACCAATGTTGAAAGTTATATTTTCTATAACCCGTCTGAAGTAAGCGAAGTAAAATTAAAATACAAATGGTGGCTGGTTGCACATTTTGCTCCAGCTGCAACTACCCTTTTTCTCGGCCCCCTGCAATTTATACCTTACATCCGAAACCGATTTTTAAAGTTTCATAGGATTTCTGGCAAAATCTATATTATCGGGTCGCTGGTTTCCGCACTAACAGTATATGTGCTTTTGGTGACCACCTATTCTTTACCCGGTGCCATTCCATCCTTGGCCTTATTGGCCACTATCTGGATCTTTACCACAATCATGGCCTATATCAGCATCCGAAAACGCAATGTGAAGGTGCATAAAGAATTTATGATCCGTAGTTATGTTTGCGGGCTTGCCTTTGTTTTTATCCGATTGCTGCCAGAGGTTGATTACTTTACCGGAATCTTTAGTTTTATTGAGGACGAAACCATGCGGTATACCATTTACGAATGGATTTGTTGGGTATACCCTTTGATGATTACTGAGTTCTTTTTGAGCTGGCGGCCTCAATTGAAGAAGCTGCTGAAAACTTCAAGAAAATAAACTCCAATCCAGTCATTGGTCATTTCGAAATGAGATGCAGCGCATCGATTGAGAAATCCCATCCAACAGATTTCTCACAGCTCCTTCGCCTTATGTTCAGGGCAGGGTTCAGAATGACATTGGGGATTCGTGAAAATTCGTTCCATTCGTGTCAACCCAAAATAGATTTCTCGCATGCACTCGAAATGACAAAACCATGCAAAACGTCATTTCGATATGAGATGCAAAGCATTGATTGAGAAATCCCATCCAAGATGAGATTCTTCGCAGCTCCTTCGCCATAGTCTCAGGACAGGGCTCAGAATGACATAGGGCATTAGAGATAATTCGTGTCATTCGTGTCAAACCAAAATAATTTCCCACAGCTCCTTCGGCCACCCTCAGGACAAGGTTCGAAATGACAAAGAGCATTCGAGGAAATTGGTGCAATTCTTGTCAAACCAAAATAGATTTCTCGACTGCGCTCGAAATGACATAAGGTTTTTGAGAAAATTCGTGTAATTCGTGTCAAACCCCAAAAGGAGATTTCTCACATTGGTTCGAAATGACCCAGAGCATTCGAGAAAATTGGTGCCATTCGTGTCAAAACCTCAGAAGAGATTCTTCGCTTTGCTCAGAATGACAAATAAAAACTAACATCATAAGAGATGCGACCCTGAAACGAGTTCAGGGTGACGGCTACTTCTTTGGCAAAAAAACCTCCGCCATCATGCAACGGGCACTGCCACCACCGCAGGTCTCGATAGTATCCAACGGACTGTGAATGATGGCGCAATGCTTTTCAATGGTCTTGATTTGATTATCACGAAGACTGTTGTAGGCGGCTGAACTCATCACCATAAAACGTTGGTCATTGGCCCCTATTACTTGGAGCATGTTCCCAGCAAAGTGGTACATCTGTTCCTCGGTAATGTCGATGATTTCCTTACCGTCCATCTTAAGATGGTCTACTACATTCTTGCGTTCCTTTTTGTCATCGATAGTAGCCAAACAAATCACCGCAAAGGTCTCGGCCATGGCCATCATCACATTGGTGTGGTAAATGGGCAAACGCTGCCCGTCCACGGTCTGATTAGCCGTAAAAATGACAGGGAAACAGTCAAAATCCTCACAGAACTCAATAAAAAGTTCCTCATGGGCCCGTTCGGACAGCGCACAATACGCCTTTTGATTAACACGGTCCAAAAGGATACTCCCTGTTCCCTCCAAAAACACGCCCTCTTCCTCCGCTTCGGTATAGTCCATGACATTGTTGATGGCAAAGCCTTGCTGCTCCAGAATGTCCAAAATGTCTTCCCGGCGTTCCTTTCTTCGGTTTTCAGCAAACATGGGATATACGCAAACCGTTCCGTCTTCATGAAAGGAAACCCAGTTGTTCGGAAAAATGGAATCCGGGGTGTCCTGTTCCTTGATATCGTCCACCACGACGACATGGACCCCGTGATTCCGAAGTTCTTGCACAAAAGCATCAAACTCCTGTTGAGCTTTCTGGTTTATTTCTGTGTTCTTTAGGTCAAGGTCTTCCTGAAAATAATTGTTGACGGCCGTTTGTTCGTTCATCCGGAAAGCCACCGGACGAATCATGAGAATGGTATTGGTAATCTGTGTTCTCAATGCTTGTTTTGTTAAGTTTTCTAGACAAAGGTGGGTATTATTCCCGAATCAAAGGCATGGTACTGCACCGAAGTAGTCCCTCTTGTTTGGCGATTTCGGCATAGGGGATTTCCTCTACCGTAAAACCTTGTTCCCGTAACCAGTTGTTGAGTCGGGTAAATCCTTTTTCGGATACCACCACTTCGGGGGAAATGGAAAATACGTTGCTGAACATTTGGTACATCTCGTCTTTGTTAATCTCAAAAACATTGTCCTTTCCAAAATGGTCTACCAACCATTGGTATTCCTCTTCCAACAGAAATCCATTTCGGTGCAAAATGGCCTTATCCTTTCCCACAGGCTGAAAACAGCAGTCCAAATGCAGGGCATTTTCCTTTGGGTCGGTGTTGGATTTTCGTAGTTCAAAAGACTTTACGGTTTTGTAGGGAAACATCCTTCGGATGTACTCCACGGCTTCCCTGTTGGTACGTGCAGTGATATAATCCGGGTAATCCGGTCCGGTATAAGTTCCGATAAAGATATAATCGTTCCAGGGCATTACATCCCCTCCTTCAATATGGACTTCTTCCGGAGGGCGAATGACCTTGTTGGGGTCTATCTTGTCCAACACCTCATGAATGGCCACAAACTCCCGTTCGCGATCGGGAAGGATATTGGCGTGAAAAAGCTTATCCTCAATCACAAAAGCAATGTCACGGGCAAAAATCTGATTGCAGTTCTGCAATATCTCTGGGCGATATACCTCCACACCATACTTTTGGAATACCTTGGCAAAGGCATCCATCTCCTTTTCCATATCTGCTTCTTTAGGATATGTTCCTGCTAAAATATGCTCCAAGGATTTTGGGTCATATGCCTCATCTGGGCTGGGCACAGGTCCGCAGCTCTTAGCTGTTCCTAAAATCACTGCCTTTAATGGGCTGGTTTCATCAACAATGTTCAATTGCATCATACCGATTTTCACTATTCTACCTCCATATACATCAAGGCAAATGGGGTTTTTCCATAAAAAATTTAAGGCAAATCTAGTGTTTTACTACCTATTTCCCATTTGTAGGAAAAGAAAAAAAGCCTAACCACTCTATATGTTTTTCCCAATAGGGATCAACAATCTTAAAAAATCACAATACTTTGATTATCATGTCATTAAAACCTACCTCTTAATGTTCTTTTTTAATGAATAAATGTGGATATTACCTTTTTTATTATTACATTTGTATTAAGATTTTTCTTACAAATGAAAAGAATTGTATTTTCTTCCGTTTTGATTGCTGGTTTGATCGCGGTCCTTGGCCAGATCAACGCAGCGCATTATGGAGACCTTTTTACAAGTCGTCCAAACTCCGGACAACAACAGCCTATGGTATATTCCGCCAAATTTAAGGAATGTATTGCCGAGGAGGATTTTCCCGTAAAGGCAGTTACAAAGTTTGTCAACGCTTTTAAGGAAAGCGGCCGGGATATGGAAAAGGTTGAAGCATCCATTAAAAAGTATGGTTCCTCTTTGGATTCCACACTTAAAAATTTAAGCTATATAGATGCTCATGATTTTTTGCACAAACAATTTCAACACTCCAAGGATTTGATTTTGAACCATGAAATATCTGAAATACAAGAACACTACCATCGTGAAATTATGCGATTATGCTATGAGAATGATAGATTGTTAAACCTTGATTCCGACATTGGTGCCCCCTGAAAAAAGTCCCAAGAAAAAAGGCGATTGAAATAATTCAATCGCCTTTTTTATTTTCGATATCCTTCTGTTTTTATCTTTTCTCCAATGGCACAAAAGACCTCAAGTTTTCGCCTATATACACCTGTCGGGGTCTTCCTATAGGTTCCTTGCGTAATCGCATTTCTCTCCATTGTGCAATCCAACCAGGTAATCTACCCAAGGCAAACATAACGGTGAACATTTCGGTAGGGATTCCCAAAGCGCGATAAATGATTCCTGAGTAAAAGTCCACATTGGGGTATAACTTGCGGTCCACAAAGTATTTATCCTCCAACGCTTCTTTTTCCAATCCTTTGGCAATGTCCAAAATGGGATCATCTATCCCTAAGTTGCCCAACACCTCGTCCGCAGCTTTTTTGATGATCCTTGCTCTTGGATCAAAATTTTTGTACACTCGGTGCCCAAAACCCATCAATCTGAAAGGGTCGTTCTTATCCTTGGCCTTGGCCATGTATTTTTTAGTATCACCTCCATCTTCCTGAATGGCTTCCAACATTTCCAAAACAGCTTGATTGGCCCCACCGTGCAGTGGTCCCCAAAGGGCAGAAATCCCTGCTGAAAGTGACGCAAAGAGACCTGCATGAGATGATCCAACTATACGAACAGTTGATGTAGAACAGTTCTGTTCATGGTCTGCATGCAAAATCAACAACTTATCTAATGCATTAATGGCGATAAGGTCTTTTTTATACTCTTGATTGGGTCTTTTGAACATCATCTTGTGAATATTCTCTACATATCCCAAAGTGTCATCACCATAGTCCAATGGCAATCCCTTTTTCTTACGCTGGGTCCATGCCACTAGCACTGGAAACTTTGCCAAAATACGTACAATGGAGTTGTACATGGCGCTTTCGGAAGAGACATCCACCGAGCTAGGATTAAAAGCTACCAAGGCACTGGTAAGTGATGATAGCACCCCCATTGGATGGGCGGATTTTGGAAAGCCGTCCAAGATTTTCTTCATCTCTTCATCCACTTGTGATTCCTCTTTGATATCACTATGGAATTTTTCTAACTGTTCTTTATTGGGCAATTCGCCAAAAATTAACAGATATGCCACTTCCAAAAAGTCGGCCTTTTCTGCCAGCTCTTCAATGGAGTACCCACGATACCTTAGAATCCCTTTTTCTCCGTCCAAAAAGGTGATGGCACTTTCGCAGGATCCTGTATTCTTGTACCCTGGGTCCAGAGTCACTATCCCACTTTCTGCCCTCAAGCTTTTTATATCAATTGCCAATTCATCTTCAGTACCTTTCACCACGGGAAATTCATACCGTTTCCCTCCATATTCGAGTATAGCTGTATCCGACATTTTATGTTTTAATAGATTAGTAAAAATAGAAGTGGAAAAATACGAAAAAGCGGAATCATTAACAATTTACAATGACCATTTGTGTTGGTATTAACAGTAAAATATCAATTGCCAAAAAATTGTTATGAATCTAATCGATACAAGACCTTATAATACTCATCCACCGACTTCTTCCAAGTAAATCGCATACGTTTGGCTGAAGCCTGGATTTTCTTCCAGGTTGGTTTATCGTTTACATAAACATCCAGTGCCTCATCTAGCACATCCAACATGTTCTTTATTTTTTCATCATAGTTTTCACCATCAAAGCTGAAACCTGTCTTCATATGTTTTACCGTATCCTTCAACCCTCCTGTATTGTGTACCAAACAGGGGTTTCCGTTGCGCATGGCCAACATCTGGCTTATACCACAGGGCTCAAAAAGACTGGGCATAAAATAAAGGTCAGATTCCAAATAAATGGAGTCAATCAAATTTTCAGATTGCCCATTGGTAAAAATGAAGTTTTTGTGCTCGTAGCTCAATTTTCTGAAGAGTTCTTCATATTCCGGTGCACCAGTCCCCAGCAACATAAAAATGCCATCCACTTTTTCCAGTTTCTTAAGGACTTCCACAAAGGCTTCAGGAGACCTCATAAAGAAATAGAACTTTTGCTCCGTTAACCGGGCCACACTTGATGCAATGAACTTGGGTCTATTATCTACATATTCCATGATTTTCTCCCCCGTATGGGCCAGAAAATCTGCCTTGTATTTTTTGGACTCTTCTTGTAGCCATTTAAACAAGGCTTTTACCGTGTTCCTGTATATGAACCCTTTTGACTCTTGGTTGATGTTCTTGTAATTGCATCCATTGAGGATTCCAAACAGCCTTCCTTCCTCATCGGCCTTTTGCAAATCTCTTTCCAATCCTTCACCTCCTATAAATTCTGGGGGCGAACTTGGCAATAAAATATCTTCCTTGTACGAGGGAGAAACCGTATGCACCGCATCGGCAAAACGGATTCCTACAGCCATAAGATTGATACAGTCCTTGTACCGATAATCCATGAGCCCTTTATAATCTATGGGTACATTGGGAAACCAGTTTTTAACTGAAGAATAATTATCATCAAAGGGGCGTATTCCCTGAATGGCCAGATTATGGATGCTATACACAAACCGAATATCCTTTAGATTCTTGTACTCAGGGTGATATTGTCTTAAAAACAACAGAAGGCTGGAATGCCAATCGTGCAAGTGCACCACATCCAAATCCCCAAAAGCTCCTTTTTTAATGGCTTCGGCCACTGCGGTACAGAAAATGAAGTACTTTATGGCATCGGTGTAAAAAGGTTCTTCTGGATCGTTGTGGTAAATATGGGCGATATCCCCAGCCTCAATCTCTGGGTGGTGCAACACATAGTGCACAATATTTGGATATTCCTTTTTTGGCTTCACCTCATACAGCTCTGCCATATACCCCAAGCCCCGTAAGCTGAAATTCAGGTTTGTCTTGAGCAATCCCCCTTGATGTAGCCTCCCGTAGGAAGGAACGATAACATGCACCTTATCTCCACGTTCAGAAATCATCCGTGGCACATCCCGTACCACATCGCCCATTCCGCCAGCCTTGCAATTGGCCAGTCCATCATTTTCCGCTGCAACAAAAAGGAAGTTGTTCATAGGTCCATTTTAGTTTGATTAGTTTCAAACATTAATTTATAGAAAGTTTGCTACTGTTACAAATAAAAAGCCTTTCTCTGTCGAGAAAGGCTTTTTTATGCTAAAAAAACATTATGATTTACTTTACCTTGAAGGCTTTTTCTTGAGGATAGTAAGCAACACTTCCCAATTCTTCCTCAATACGCAACAATTGGTTGTATTTTGCCATACGGTCACTTCTTGAGGCAGAACCGGTCTTGATCTGTCCTGTGTTCAATGCCACGGCCAAATCGGCAATGGTATTGTCCTCGGTCTCCCCGGAACGGTGCGACATTACTGAAGTATATCCGGCATTTTTAGCCATGTTCACGGCAGCGATGGTCTCTGTAAGCGTACCTATTTGGTTCACTTTGATCAAGATGGAATTGGCAATACCGTTCTCTATACCTCTAGACAAACGCTCCACATTGGTCACGAACAAATCGTCCCCAACCAACTGTACCTTGTCTCCAACTTTATCGGTAAGCATTTTCCATCCATCCCAGTCATTTTCATCCATTCCGTCCTCAATGGAGATGATTGGATATTTTTCACAAAGGTCTGCAAGGTACTGCGCCTGTTCTTCCGATGTTCTTACAACACCCTTATCTCCTTCAAACTTGGTATAATCGTATTTACCATCCACATAAAACTCCGCAGAAGCACAGTCCAAAGCGATCATGACATTATCGCCCAATTTGTATCCTGCTTTTTCAACGGCTTTGGCAATGGTATCCAAAGCATCTTCGGTACCTCCCTCCAAAGTAGGTGCAAAACCACCTTCATCACCAACAGCAGTACTCAAACCACGATCGTGCAATACTTTTTTCAGGTTGTGGAAAATCTCGGTCCCCATTTGCATGGCATGGCTAAAATCTTTGGCCTTGACCGGCATTACCATAAATTCTTGAAATGCGATAGGAGCATCTGAATGCGAACCACCATTGATAATGTTCATCATGGGTACAGGAAGTGTGTTGGCACTTACGCCACCTATGTAACGATACAATGGCATCCCCAATTCATTGGCAGCAGCTTTGGCCACGGCCAAGGAAACCCCTAGAATGGCATTGGCGCCGAGTTTGGATTTGTTGGCTGTTCCATCCAACGCTATCATGGTCTGGTCTATAAGGTTCTGCTCAAACACAGAGGCACCCACCAATTCTTCGGCAATGATTGAATTGACATTCTCCACGGCCTTGGCAACACCTTTACCCATATATGAGTTTCCTCCATCCCTAAGCTCAACAGCTTCATGCTCTCCTGTTGAGGCTCCTGAAGGTACCGCAGCCCTTCCCAAAATTCCATTTTCGGTAACTACATCTACCTCTACCGTTGGATTTCCTCGTGAATCCAATATCTGTCTTGCATGAATGTTGATAATAATGCTCATTTTTAACTAAATGTTTGTGGTTTCTATTAATTGGGCTAAGATACAAAAAGGAGTCCCTTTAACCCTATCTCAAGGCCCATAAAACGTACTAAATAACCTAAAAATAAACTATAACGTTTTAGTTTTTCCCAGTCTTGATTGCATCAAAAAACTGGTCGAAAAGATAATCGGCATCATGTGGTCCTGGGCTGGCTTCTGGGTGATATTGTACCGAGAAAACCTCTTTGTCCTTCATCCGAATCCCTGCCACCGTTTGGTCGTTCAAATGGGTGTGGGTAATCTCCAAATCCGGATGGGCCTCGGTCTCCTCCCTGTTGATGGCAAAACCGTGGTTTTGCGAAGTGATTTCCCCTTTCCCAGTCACCAAATTAAGGATAGGATGGTTGATACCCCTGTGCCCGTTGTACATTTTATAGGTGGAAACCCCATTGGCCAAGGCCAATACTTGGTGCCCCAAACAAATCCCAAAGAGTGGTTTATCTGAATTAATCATTTTCTTGGCTGCGGCAATGGCATCCGTCAACGGTTCTGGATCACCAGGTCCGTTGGAGATGAAATACCCATCTGGGTTCCATTCCTTCATTTCCTCAAAAGAGGTGTTGTATGGAAAAACTTTGATGTAAGCTCCTCTTTTCGCCAAGTTTCGCAATATGTTCTTTTTGATCCCGATATCCAAAGCGGATATTTTGTATGTTGAATTCTCATCGCCATAGTAATACGGCTCTTTGGTGGAGACTTTGGAGGAAAGTTCCAAACCCTCCATACTTGGAACGCTCTTCAACTCTTCCTTTAGGGCATCTATTTCATCCACACGGGTAGATATCAAAGCGTTCATGGCTCCATGGTCCCTGATGTAACTTACCAAAGCACGGGTATCCACATCCGAAATGGCCAAAAGGTTGTTCTTGTCCAAGAACTCCAATAGACTCATATTGGCGCTGGGCCTGGAGTATTCATAACTGAAATTTTTACAGATAAGGCCGGCAATCTTTACGGAGTCAGACTCGATCTCATCGGCATGTGTGCCATAGTTTCCAATGTGGGCATTGGTGGTCACCATAAGTTGCCCAAAATAAGAGGGGTCTGTGAAAATTTCCTGATAACCGGTCATCCCGGTATTAAAACATACCTCTCCTACAGCGGTGCCTTCTTTTCCTCCCACGGCCTTACCATAAAAAATGGTTCCATCGGCCAACAATAGTAATGCTCTTTTTTTCGCGTGATACTTCATTTGTGTGCTCTAATTTCAGTTTTGACAAAAAAACATAAAAAAAGGATAAGTTCTCACTTATCCTTTTTCCACTAATACAATAGTTAATAACATTCTTCTTATTCTTCAGAATCGTCGGTTTTGGTTTCGGCCACTGGCGCAACAGGCTCAGCTTTCTTAGTTCCTCCCCTTCTACTTCTTCTTGTGGTTTTCTTCTTAGGCTGACCTGCGTTGTATAGCTCATTGAAATCTACCAACTCTATCATGGCCATATCGGCGTTATCCCCTAGACGGTTACCCAATTTGATGATTCGGGTATATCCTCCTGGTCTATCAGCAACTTTTTCAGCTACGCTTCCAAAAAGTTCTGTAATGGCCTCCTTGTTTCTTAGGCTGCTGAAAACAATCCTTCTGTTGTGCATGCCTTTTTCGGCAGTTTGGTTGTTCTCTGTCTTGGCCTTGGTGATCAAGGGCTCAACAAACTGTTTCAAAGCCTTGGCCTTGGCAACTGTGGTGTTGATTCTCTTGTGCTCTATTAGTGAGCAAGCCATATTGGCCAACATGGCCTTTCTGTGGGCCGATTTTCTTCCTAAGTGATTAAACTTCTTTCCGTGTCTCATTGTTTCAATTTATCATCTTGCTACCAAATCCCTACGTTATTGGGAGAGCAAAATATGATTATTAATCTTTATCTAATTTGTATTTGGAAAGGTCCATGCCAAATTGTAGGCCTTTGTTGATGACCAACTCCTCCAATTCGGTCAAGGATTTTTTACCAAAGTTCCTGAACTTCATCAAATCGTTCTTGTTGAAGGAAACCAAGTCTCCCAAAGTATCCACTTCGGCAGCTTTAAGGCAGTTCAAGGCCCTTACGGAAAGGTCCATGTCTACCAATTTGGTCTTCAACAACTGACGCATGTGCAAAGATTCCTCATCGTAGGTCTCTGTTTGTGCAATTTCATCAGCCTCAAGGGTGATGCGCTCATCGGAGAACAACATAAAGTGATGGATCAAAACTTTGGCAGCTTCGGTCAAAGCATCTTTTGGGTGGATGGAACCATCGGTAAGAATCTCGAAAACCAATTTTTCGTAATCGGTCTTTTGCTCTACCCTGAAGTTCTCAATGCTGTATTTTACGTTTTTCACCGGAGTGTAAACGGAATCCACGGCAATGCTTCCCAAAGGTGCATTGGATTTTTTGTTTTCCTCGGCAGGAACGTAACCACGTCCTTTTTCTATAACGATCTCAAGGTTGATGCTCACTTTGGGATCCATGTTACAGATCACCAACTCTGGGTTGAGCACTTGGTATCCTGAGATGAATTTTTGGAAATCACCGGCGGTCAATTGTTCCTTTCCGCTAACGGAAATGGAAACAGTCTCGCTCTCAACATCATCAATCTGTCTTTTAAAACGAACCTGCTTAAGGTTCAAAATGATTTCAGTTACGTCTTCAACAACGCCTGGGATAACAGAAAACTCATGTTCAACTCCATCTATGCGCACAGAAGTGATGGCAAAACCTTCCAAAGAGGAAAGCAATACCCTTCTCAGCGCATTCCCAACTGTTAATCCATAGCCAGGTTCCAAAGGGCGGAATTCAAATTTCCCTTCGAAATCTGTTGAATCGATCATTATAACTTTATCGGGCTTCTGAAAATTAAGTAATGCCATAATTGGATTAATGTTGAATTCTTATTTAGAGTACAATTCGACGATCAATTGCTCCTTGATATTTTCAGGGATTTGGATTCTTTCCGGAATGGAAACATAGGTTCCTTCTTTCTTTTCGGAATTCCAAGTCATCCACTCGTATACACTGCTGTTGTTGGCCAAAGAATCTTCGATAGCCTGAACGGATTTTGATTTTTCCCTAACTCCCACTACATCGCCTGCTTTAAGGGAGTAGGAAGGAATATTTACCACATTACCGTTAACGGTAATATGACGGTGAGATACCAACTGGCGAGCTCCCCTTCTTGATGGGGCAATACCCAATCTGTACACAACGTTATCCAGACGGGATTCACATAGTTGTAAAAGTATTTCACCCGTTACCCCTTCTTTTCTTTTGGCCTCTGTAAACAGATTACGGAACTGACGTTCCAAAATGCCGTAGGTATACTTGGCTTTTTGCTTTTCTGCCAACTGAATGGCGTATTCTGATTTTTTACCACGGCGTCTGTTGTTACCGTGTTGTCCTGGAGGATAATTTTTCTTTTCAAAAGACTTGTCGTCCCCGAAAATCGCTTCTCCAAATTTTCTAGCGATCTTTGTTTTTGGTCCTGTGTATCTTGCCATCTTCTTTAAATTGGAAAGTGCGATTATGAATTAAGGCTTATCCTTCGATAATCTAACTGCACCTTCAGTGAAGACCCTATTGGGCCGTTGAATATACTTAAAATTAAACTCTTCTTCTTTTAGGAGGTCTACAACCGTTGTGTGGAAGTGGGGTAACATCTACAATCTCGGTAACTTCAATACCTGAATTGTGGATGGAACGGATGGCAGACTCTCTACCATTTCCTGGTCCCTTTACATACACCTTAACTTTGCGCAACCCTGCTTCATGGGCAATCTTGGAACAATCCTCTGCAGCCACCTGAGCAGCATATGGAGTATTCTTTTTGGAACCACGGAATCCCATTTTTCCTGCGGAAGACCATGAAATCACATCACCTTTTTTATTGGTAAGCGATATGATGATGTTATTGAAAGATGCAACAACGTGTGCTTCGCCGGTAGATTCGACGATAACCTTACGCTTTTTTGTTGTTTTGGTACTTGCCTTTGCCATATTTTTTAGTTTCTAGTGTTAGCTCTTAGTTATTGGAATCCTAGACTTTTACATTTCAAACAGATTCTTCTAACGTCTAAATACTAACTAATGACTATATCTGCTTATTATTTAGTTGCTTTCTTCTTGTTGGCAACTGTTTTTCTTTTTCCTTTTCTGGTCCTAGAGTTGTTCTTGGTACGTTGACCCCTAAGCGGCAATCCGGCTCTGTGGCGAATTCCACGGTAACAACCGATGTCCATCAATCGTTTGATGTTCAATTGGGTCTCTGAGCGAAGTTCACCTTCAATGGTATAAGCGGAAACAGCTTCCCTGATACGACCGATTTCATCATCGTTCCATTCCGAAACTTTTGTATCCTCACTTACTTGGGCGGTCTTCAAAATCTCTTGCGCCCTACTTTTACCTACTCCGAAGATGTAGGTAAGTGCAATAACGCCACGCTTTTGTTTAGGTATATCTACACCTGCAATTCTTGCCATAATTACCCTTGTCTTTGTTTAAATCTAGGATTCTTTTTGTTGATTACGTACAATCTGCCTTTTCTGCGAACTATCTTGCATTCGGCACTCCTCTTCTTTATTGATGCTCTTACTTTCATCGTAATTAGTATCTATAAGTAATTCTTGCTTTCGTTAAATCGTATGGACTCATTTCCAACTTTACCTTGTCCCCGGGAAGCAACTTGATGTAGTGCATTCTCATTTTTCCGGAGATGTGTGCCGTTACCACGTGCCCGTTTTCCAATTCTACCCTGAACATTGCGTTTGACAATGCTTCAATGATAGATCCGTCTTGTTCTATTGCTGGCTGCTTTGCCATAAATTATGCTACTTTTCTATTCTTTCCGGTTTTCATCAAACCGTCGTAATGTCTATTCAACAAATACGAGTTCACTTGCTGTACGGTATCTATTGCCACACCTACCATGATCAACAACGATGTTCCTCCGTAGAACAGTGCCCATCCAGCCTGAACATCCATCAACTTTACCACAACCGCTGGCAACACTGCCAAAAGTGCCAAAAATACAGATCCTGGAAGGGTAATCAAAGACATGATCTTGTCTAAATAATCCCCTGTTTCCTTTCCAGGTCTTATACCGGGAATGAAACCACCACTTCTTTTCAAATCATCGGCCATTTTATTGGTAGGCACGGTGATAGCTGTATAGAAGTATGTGAAAATGATGATCAATACTCCAAATAGGATGTTGTAGGCCAAACCGAAAATATCAGCAAACTGAACCTCCATCCATTGTCCCACGGCTGTATTGTTAAATGTTCTACCCAACAAACTGGGTGCAAACATAATCGCTTGGGCAAAAATGATAGGCATTACTCCAGAGGCATTCAATTTTAAAGGAATGTACTGGCGTGCTCCCATTACGTTTTTCTCGTATCCACCTGAAGCTGTTCTTCTTGCATATTGTACTGGAATCTGTCTTACCGCCATCACCAAAAGGACGCTCGCCAAGATGACCAAGAACCATACAATTACCTCGATCAACATAAACATGATACCTCCTGTGTTATTGGTAGTCCTTGAAATAAATTCTTGAACAAAGGACTGTGGCATGGTAGCGATAATACCAATCATAATCAATAGGGAGATACCGTTTCCGATACCTTTATCAGTGATTTTTTCACCCAACCACATGGCAAAAACACATCCAGTTACCAAAATAATCACAGCTGGAACAATAAAGTCCAAACCTTTACCCAATACAAAGGCACTATCTGGAACCCCAAGAGCACCAAGTCCGTACAAGTATGCCGGAGCTTGAACGATACATATACCTATGGTCAACCACCGTGTAATTTGGTTGATGGTCTTTCTACCACTTTCTCCTTCTTTCTGCAATTTTTGCAGGTAAGGAATGGCAATCCCCATCAACTGCACCACAATGGATGCGGAGATGTAGGGCATAATCCCCAATGCAAAAACGGATGCATTGGCAAAAGCACCTCCAGTAAAAGCATTAAGAATTCCCAAAATACCTGAATCGGTACTCGAGGCCAACTGGGTCAATTGGGCTGTATCAATACCAGGAAGTACAATTCGGGTACCGAAACGGTATACCAACAACAACCCAAGGGTAAGGATGATACGTTGTCTCAGCTCATCGATTTTCCAGATATTCGATATGGTCTCAATAAATTTCTTCATGCTATACTATTGCTTATAAATTTATTGCTTCTCCTCCGGCAGCTTCTATGGCAGCTTTGGCGGAAGCCGTAAATTTATGTACAGATACTTTTAGGCCGGCTTTCAATTCACCGTCACCCAAAATCTTAACCAAGTCATTTTTGTGGGCCAATCCGTTTTCTACAAGAGTGTCCAAAGTAACTTCTTTTTTCACAGTACCATTGTCCACCAATTCTTGTAGTTTTCCAAGATTGATTCCTCTATATTCCTTTCTGTTGATGTTTTTGAACCCAAACTTGGGGACACGTCTTTGCAAAGGCATTTGACCTCCTTCAAAACCAATCTTTTTGGAATATCCTGATCTGGACTTGGCACCTTTGTGTCCACGGGCAGCAGTACCTCCTTTACCGGAGCCTTCTCCTCTACCTAAGCGTTTTCCCTCTTTGTGAACAGCGCCATCCGCTGGTTTAAGATTGTGTAAATCCATGTTCCGTTATATTTTAAGCTTCCTCTGTGGAAACCAAGTGTTTTACCTTATTTACCATTCCAAGGATACTGGGTGTTGCTTCGTGTTCAACAACATGCCCAATCTTGCGCAGTCCTAGGGCCTCCAAAGTCCTTTTTTGGTCCTGTGTCCTTTTGATAGCGCTCTTTACTTGTGTAACCTTAATCTTTGACATAATATCCTCGTGTTTATCCTTTAAAGACTTTTTCCAAAGAAACTCCTCTTTGCTTGGCCACGGTATCGGCACTCCTCAACTGCAACAAGGCATCAAAGGTAGCTTTTACCACATTGTGTGGGTTGGATGAACCTTGGGATTTGGACAATACGTCATGTACCCCAACAGCTTCCAATACGGCCCTTACGGCTCCACCAGCGATTACCCCGGTACCGTGTGATGCAGGCTTAATGAAAACCCTTGCACCGCCATATTTTCCTTTTTGTTCGTGGGGAAGCGTAGCTTTGGTCAAAGGAATACGAACCAAGTTCTTTTTGGCATCCTCAATGGCCTTCGCAATTGCAGTGGCAACTTCTTTGGATTTCCCTAAACCATGTCCAACAACACCGTTTTCATCACCAACAACAACTATCGCTGAAAAACCAAAAGCTCTACCACCCTTGGTTACTTTGGTAACCCGTTGTACACCAACCAAACGGTCTTTCAACTCAAGTCCTCCTGGCTTTACTATCTCTACGTTCTTGTAATTCTGGTACATAGTCTTATTAGAATTTTAGTCCTGCTTCCCTAGCTCCTTCAGCCAATGATTTAACTCTTCCGTGATATAGGTTTCCACCTCTATCAAAAGCTACGGTCTCAATCCCCAATTTTAGGGCTTTTTCCGCTATGGCCTTACCCACTGTGCTGGCAACTTCGGTTTTTGTTCCTTTGGCATCAACATCCTTATCTCTCGATGAGGCTGCTGCCAAGGTAACCCCTTTGTTGTCATCGATCAACTGGGCATATATTTCTTTATTGCTTCTAAAGACAGACAACCTTGGTCTTGCCTCAGTTCCGAACGATACTTTTCGTATTCTTCTTCGGATGCGTAACTTTCTTTCAGTCTTAGATAATCCCATAGTCTTAATTATTAAGCTGATTTACCTGCTTTTCTTCTCAATTGTTCACCCACAAACTTGACACCTTTTCCTTTGTAAGGCTCTGGCTTACGGAAGGATCGTATCTTGGCGGCAACCTGACCTACCAATTGTTTATCATGGGAAGTTAGTTTTACGATAGGGTTTTTCCCTTTTTCAGAAATGGTCTCTACCTTCACTTCTGGAGCAATGTCCAAAATGATATTGTGGGAGAATCCTAGTGCCAAGTCCAATTTTTGACCTTGGTTGCTGGCTCTGTATCCAACACCTACAAGTTCCAATTCCTTGATCCATCCTTCAGAGACTCCTTTTACCATATTGGCAATAAGGGCACGATATAACCCATGCTTTGCTTTGTGTTCTTTGGAATCGGAGGGTCTTTCTACCAAAACATTGCCATCCTCAACCTTTACGTCAACCCCAGCGAAATCTTGGGAAAGCTCTCCCATTTTACCTTTAACGGTAACCAAGGCTTCTTTCACCTCTACGGTGACCCCTTCTGGAATTGCAACTGGACTGTTACCTATTCTTGACATTTTCTTCTCTTTTCTCTATTAATATACGTAGCACAATACCTCACCACCAACATTCTCTTGTTTGGCCTGCTTGCTGGTCATTACACCGTGTGATGTAGATACAATGGCAATACCCAAGCCGTTCAAGACCCTTGGCAATTCACCTGAACCTGCATATTTACGCAGACCCGGCTTACTCACCCTCTGCAGTTTTTTAATAATTGGCTCCTTGGTAAACTTATCGTACTTAAGGGCTATCTTGATGTTCCCTTGTGCACCGTCATCCTCGAACTTGTAACTCAAAATATAGCCTTGATCGAACAATATTTTGGTAATTTGTTTCTTTAGATTGGAAGCGGGAACGTCCACTACCCTATGACCTGCCATGTTGGCATTTCTGATTCTGGTCAAATAATCTGAAATTGGATCTGTAAGCATTTCTTTTCTTTATCTAAATTACCAACTTGCCTTTTTAACTCCTGGTATCAAACCTTGATTGGCCATCTCCCTGAAAGTAACCCTTGATATTCCAAAAGTTCTCATATAACCTCTTGGTCTTCCTGTCAATTTACAACGGTTACGCATACGTACCGGAGATGCATTCTTAGGCAACTTCTGAAGAGCTTCGTAATCTCCAGCCTCCTTTAGCGCCTTTCTTTTCTCGGCATATTTTGCAACCATCTTTGCCCTTTTTCTTTCGCGGGCTTTCATTGATTCCTTGGCCATATTAATTCTTTTTAAAGGGTACTCCCAGTTCGGTTAACAATGATTTTGCTTCTTTATCGGTTTGGGCCGAAGTAACAAATGTAATATCCATCCCGTTGATTCTATTGATTCTATCAATGTTGATCTCTGGGAAAATAATCTGCTCTGTGATTCCTAGATTGTAATTTCCCCTACCGTCAAAACCAGTAGCTTTAACACCTTGGAAATCTCTTACCCTAGGAAGGGCAGATGTAATCAGTCTATCCAAAAATTCGTACATGCGCTCCCCTCTCAATGTCACTTTGGCACCGATTGGCATTCCCTTTCTCAATTTAAACGTGGCAACGTCTTTCTTTGATAGAGTAGAGACTGCCTTTTGGCCAGTAATATTGGTAAGCTCGTCAACAGCATGGTCAATAAGCTTTTTATCGGAAACAGCTGCTCCAACCCCACGGCTTACAACAATTTTTTCCAACTTGGGAACCTGCATTACGTTATTGTAACCGAATTCTTCGGTAAGCGCCTTTACTACACGCTCTTTATATTCCTGCTTTAATCTTGGTATATAACTCATGACTAAATTACTTCATTGGATTTTTTGGAAAACCTTACTTTCTTTCCATCCCTTACTTCGTAGCCAACTCTGGCAGTGTCTCCAGATTTTGGATCGATCAAAGAAAGGTTTGAAATATGCATGGGGGCTTCCTTTTTTGTTATGCCTCCTTGAGGGTTGTTTGCACTTGGCTTTTCGTGTTTGGACACCATATTGATGCCTTCCACTACAGCTTTGTTCTTTTCACGGTCTACACGAAGCACTTTTCCTTCGCTGCCTTTGTGGTCGCCCGCAATGACTCTTACCGTATCCCCTGTTTTTATTTTCAACTTCATCTCTCTGGTATTTCTTTTACAGCACTTCGGGTGCCAATGAAACAATCTTCATAAACTGCTTGTCCCTAAGCTCCCTTGCAACCGGTCCAAAGACACGGGTTCCTCTCATCTCACCAGTAGGGTTTAACAATACGCAAGCATTGTCATCAAAACGGATGTAAGAACCGTCAGGTCTTCTGACCTCTTTTTTGGTTCGAACAACCACAGCAGTGGAAACAGAACCTTTCTTTACAGTACCGTTTGGAGTAGCTTCCTTTACGGTAACAACAATTTTGTCACCCAACGAAGCATACCTTCTTTTTGTTCCTCCGAGTACGCGGATAGTCAGAACTTCTTTCGCTCCAGTATTGTCCGCAACCTTTAATCGTGATTCTTGCTGTACCATAATTATTTAGCTCTTTCAAGGATTTCTACCAACCTCCAGCATTTGGTTTTGCTCAATGGCCTGGTTTCCATTATTTTAACGGTATCGCCTTCGTTGCAATCATTCTTTTCATCATGGGCAACATATTTCTTGGTCTTCAAAACGAATTTACCGTACATAGGGTGCTTTACTCGCTTCACCTCAGAAACCACAATTGATTTCTCCATTTTGTTGCTGGTAACAACGCCTATTCTTTCTTTTCTTAAATTTCTGTTTTCCATAAGGCAGAACCAATTATTGTAATTCCCTTTTAGTTAATTCTGTTGCAAGTCGTGCTACCGTCCTTCTTGCTTTTCTGATCTGTAAAGGATTTTCCAAAGGAGTAACGGCATGGGCCATTTTAAGGTCGGCATGCTGTTTTTTGAACTCGGCCAACTTCTCCTTTAGCTCTTCAATTGAAAGTTCTTTTACTTCTGATTGTCTCATCTTTCTTCTCAATTAAAAATTAAGCGGAATAATCCCTAGCTACGATAAACTTGGTTTTGACCGGCAATTTCTGGGCCGCTAGCCTAAGGGCTTCTTTGGCCACATCCATTGGTACCCCGGCAACTTCGAACATGATTCTTCCAGGTTTCACAACAGCTACCCAATATTCTGGAGCACCCTTACCTTTACCCATACGTACCTCAAGAGGCTTTTTGGTAATGGGTTTGTCCGGGAATATTTTGATCCACAACTGACCTTGTCTTTTCATGTACCTTGTCGCAGCAATACGCGCAGCCTCTATCTGACGGGAAGTAATGAAGTGGGAATCCATGGACTTGATACCGAACATTCCATTGGAAAGTTGGTGCCCTCTCTGTGAGTTACCCTTCATACGCCCCTTCTGGGCCTTACGAAATTTTGTTCTTTTTGGCTGTAACATCTTACCTTACTTTATCTTATTACTTTCTACGGCGTGGCTTTTTACCACCATCTTGTTTACCGCCTTTTCCTCCTTGACTCTTGCTCAATCCTACCAATGGGGAAAGCTCTCTTTTACCATAAACTTCTCCCTTCATGATCCAAACCTTGATCCCAAGCCTACCGTAGGTAGTGTGCGCTTCATGCAAGGCATAGTCAACATCGGCACGGAAAGTGGACAATGGAATCCTTCCTTCCTTATAAGACTCTGAACGCGCCATCTCAGCTCCGTTCAAACGTCCAGAAATCTGAATCTTTATCCCTTCAGCGTTCATACGCATTGCAGCCGCAATGGCCATTTTAATGGCTCTACGATATGAAATCCTGCTCTCAATCTGCCTTGCTACGCTGGCAGCAACCAAATTTGCATCAAGCTCAGGTCTTTTGATTTCATGAATATTGATTTGAACCTCTTTGTTGGTAATCTTCTTAAGCTCTTCCTTAAGTTTATCTACCTCTTGCCCTCCTTTACCAATAATGATACCTGGCCTTGCGGTGGTAATGGTAATGGTGATCAATTTCAAGGTTCTTTCTATAATCACCCTAGACACGCTAGCTTTTGCCAAACGCGCATGGACGTATTTTCTGATTTTATCGTCCTCAGCCAGCTTATCGCCGTAATCGTTTCCTCCGTACCAGTTGGATTCCCATCCTCTGATAATTCCTAAGCGATTTCCTATTGGATTGGTCTTCTGTCCCATATTCTATTTTCTAGCTTTGAACGTTGTTATTGGATTCCAAAATCATGGTCACGTGGTTGGAACGCTTTCTAATTCTGTGTGCCCTTCCTTGAGGAGCAGGTCGCAAACGCTTCAACATAGTTCCACCATCTACACGGATTTCCTTGATATACAAATCAGCCTCCTCGATACTGGAATCCTCATTTTTAGCTTCCCAGTTGGCAATTGCGGAAAGCAAAAGCTTTTCCATCTTCCTGGAAGCCTCTTTTGAGTTAAACCGTAGAATGGCCAAAGCCATTTCAATTTGCTTTCCTCTTACCAAGTCTGCCACCAAACGCATCTTTCTTGGAGATGTTGGACAGTTGTTAAGCTTTGCAATAGCAAGTTGCTTTTTCTCTTCCTTTAACCTTTCGGCCATTTGTCTTTTACGAACTCCCATAGCTTACTTACTTTTTTCCTTTGTTTTTAGCTCCAGCATGACCTCTAAAAGATCTTGTTGGCGAAAATTCTCCAAGTTTGTGGCCTACCATATTCTCGGTAACATACACTGGAACAAATTGCTTCCCATTGTGTACCGCGATGGTCTGTCCCACGAAATCGGGGGTTATCATAGAGGCTCTAGACCAAGTCTTGATAACCGTTTTCTTTCCTGATTCTATATTAGCTTGGACTTTTCTCTCCAGGCTATGATGAACGAATGGTCCTTTTTTTAACGAACGTGCCATTTACTTTTTCTTTTATTTCTTTCTACGTTCTATGATGTATCTATTGGTGTCCTTGGTCTTGGAACGGGTTCTGAATCCTTTTGCAGGAATACCGTTCTTAGATCTTGGGTGACCTCCGGAAGCCCTTCCTTCACCACCACCCATTGGGTGATCCACAGGGTTCATGGCCACTGGCCTAGTTCTTGGTCTTCTACCCAACCATCTGCTTCTACCTGCTTTACCAGATACCAACAATTGATGATCGGAGTTGGATACCGCACCGATTGTAGCCAAACAAGTTGCTAAAATCATACGGGTTTCCCCAGAAGGCAATTTAACGGTAACGAACTTACCATCCTTGGCCATCAACTGGGCAAACGTACCGGCGCTTCGAGCCATGATAGCTCCCTGACCAGGTCTCAATTCTATGCAAGAGATAATAGTACCCAATGGAATCTCACTCAACGGAAGGGCATTTCCAATTTCAGGAGCAGAACCTGTTCCAGATTGGATAGCCTGTCCTACCTGCAGACCATTTTGGGCAACCACATATCTTTTTTCTCCATCCTTGTATTCTACCAAGGCGATAAATGCAGTTCTATTGGGATCATACTGGATAGAGACCACTGTAGCCTCAACACCTTGCTTATCCCTTTTGAAATCGATAATTCGATATCTTCTTTTATGACCTCCACCTCTATGGCGCATGGTCATTTTTCCTTGACTGTTCCTACCACCTGACTTTTTTAACGGAGCAAGCAAGCTTTTCTCCGGCTTATCAGTAGTGATCGCGTCAAATCCGTTCACTACTCTAAAACGCTGCCCAGGGGTTATCGGTTTTAATTTTCTAACTGACATTTCTCGTCTTTATAGATTACTGTAAAAATCAATAATATCACCTTCGGCCACATCAACAATTGCTTTTTTCAAAGCATTTGTTTTTCCATGTTGGATTCCAGTTTTTGTATAGCGACTCTTACGATTTGGACCGTAGTTCATGGTTCTCACCTTCTCCACAGAAACACCATAAGTAGCTTCAATTGCCTCTTTGATTTCCAATTTGTTGGCCTTAGGGTCAACATAGAAACCATAACGATTGAAAAGCTCGCTATCAGCGGTCATTTTTTCCGTAATTATCGGTCTTATCAACACACTCATGATACTTCTATTTCTTTAGGTTCGATTCAATTCCTTCCAAAGCACTTTCCATAAGAACCAAACTATTAGCGTTAACTATTTTGTAAGTGTTTAATTCTGAGTTAGTTACAACTTCGGAGCGCTCCAAATTACGCGACGACAAATATACGTTATTATTTGTATCGCCCAACACAATAAGAGACTTTTTATTTTCCAGACCCAAAGAGGTAAGGAAAGCCACAAAATCTTTGGTCTTGGGAGTTTCAAAATTGAAATCCTCTACAACCACCACAGATTTCTCCTTGGTCTTAAGACTCAAGGCAGATTTACGGGCCAATCGCTTTAGATTCTTGTTCAACTTTTGAGTGTAGTCCTTTGGTCTTGGACCAAAAATTCTACCTCCACCCCTAAACACAGGAGACTTAATGCTACCGGCCCTTGCGGTACCAGTTCCTTTTTGTTTTTTGATCTTACGGGTACTCCCGGCAATCTCAGCTCTTTCTTTAGCTTTGTGGGTTCCTTGTCTTTGATGCGCCAAATACTGCTTCACATCCAAATAGATGGCATGCTCATTGGGCTCTATGGCGAAAACATCGTCAGAAAGGTCTACCTTTCTTCCGGTTTCTTTTCCTTTAATATCTAAAACTGCAACCTTCATTACTTCTCAATTGTTACGTAAGCATTTTTGTGACCTGGAACACAACCTTTCACTACGATAAGGTTTTTCTCAGGAACCACTTTCAATACTCTCAAGTTTTGGACTGTTACTCTTTCGCCACCCATTCTACCGGCCATTTTCATTCCTTTGAAAACTCGGGCAGGGTATGATGCAGCTCCAATGGAACCAGGAGCCCTCAATCTGTTGTGCTGACCATGTGTTGCTTGACCAACTCCACCAAAGCCGTGACGCTTAACAACTCCTTGGAATCCTTTTCCTTTTGATGTGCCAATCACATCAACAAATTCACCTTCTACAAATAGGTCGGCACCAACGATGTCCCCTAATTTGTATTCACCTTCAAAATCTTGGAATTCAACGACTTGTTTCTTTGGAGAAGTACCTGCTTTCTTAAAGTGACCTGTTTCGGCCTTGTTAGCACGTTTTTCTGCCTTGTCATCGAAACCAAGCTGAAGGGCACTGTACCCGTCAACCTCTTCGGTTCTGACTTGGGTAACCACGCATGGTCCAGCTTCGATAACGGTACATGGAACGTTCTTTCCATTCTCGTCGAAGATGCTGGTCATACCGATTTTTCTTCCTATTAACCCAGACATATTTAACTAATTATTAATTGTTTACTTTTTTTATTTACGCCAATTTCTTGGCAAAAAAATTGGGTCAAGAAAAACATTCTGCTCTGACCCAGATTTTTTTCTTTCACCGTTTTTCCTAAACCATCGTTCAGGACATGTACTTTTTTAGTTCTAAGTGTTAAGTTGAAAGTTATAAATGATCGATAACGAAATTCAAAACTTAAAACTCAACACTTATAACTTTTATCAGACCTTAATCTCAACCTCAACACCACTGGGAAGCTCAAGCTTCATAAGGGCATCGATGGTTTTTGATGAAGAACTGTAAATATCCAATAGTCTTTTGTAAGAACTTAATTGGAACTGCTCTCTTGATTTTTTGTTCACGTGGGGTGAACGCAAAACCGTGAATATCTTCTTGTGCGTAGGCAATGGAATGGGTCCAGTTACCACAGCACCGGTCGTTTTTACTGTTTTCACGATCTTTTCAGCAGATTTGTCCACCAAATTGTGATCGTAAGATTTCAATTTTATTCTAATTTTTTGACTCATCTTGCTGAAATTAAGCGGTTACTCCTTTAGCTGCTTTAATCACCTCTTCCGCAATATTGGAAGGAGTTTCTGCATAGTGTGAAAATTCCATGGTGGATGTAGCCCTACCTGAAGACAGTGTCCTCAAGGAAGTTACATATCCAAACATTTCCGATAACGGCACAACAGCTTTTACAACTTTTGCACCTGCCCTATCATCCATGTTGTTCACCTGACCCCTTCTTCGGTTCAAGTCACCAACAATATCACCCATGTTTTCTTCTGGAGTCAATACCTCCAACTTCATGATAGGCTCCATCAATACAGCACGGGCTTTCTTGGCAGCTACTTTGTAACCAAGTTTAGCAGCCAATTCAAAGGACAAGGAATCAGAATCCACAGGGTGGAACGATCCATCCTTAAGGGTAATCTTCATGCTGTCCATTTCAAAACCAGCCAAAGGACCGTTTTTCATGGCCTCCCTGAAACCTTTCTCAACAGATGGAACATATTCTTTAGGAATGTTACCACCTTTAATTTCGTTAACAAACTCCAATCCAGCTTTTGTCTCCTCACTTGCAGGTTCCATAGTAAATACGATATCAGCGAATTTACCACGACCACCAGTTTGTTTCTTGTATGTTTCTCTGTGGTCGGCAGTAGCAGTAAGTGCTTCTTTGTACTCCACCTGAGGCTGACCTTGATTTACTTCCACTTTGAACTCACGTCTCAAACGATCCACGATAATGTCCAAGTGAAGCTCACCCATACCTGAGATGATTGTCTGCCCTGAAGCTTCATCAGTTTTTACTTGGAAAGTAGGATCTTCCTCGGCCAATTTAGCCAAAGCCATACCCAATTTATCCACATCAGCCTTGGTTTTTGGCTCAACCGCGATACCGATAACGGGATCAGGGAAGTTCATACTCTCAAGAACGATAGGAGCGTTCTCAGCAGACATGGTGTCACCAGTCTTGATATCTTTAAATCCTACAGCAGCACCAATATCACCAGCCTCAATATAATCGATGGCATTTTGTTTATTGGAGTGCATCTGATAGATTCTGGAGATACGCTCTTTTTTACCGGAACGGTTATTCAAAATATAAGAACCAGCATCCAAACGACCAGAATATGCTCTAAAGAAAGCCAAACGACCTACGAAGGGATCAGTGGCAATTTTAAAGGCAAGAGCAGCAAATGGCTCTTTAGGATCTGGTTTTCTGGTAACTTCTGCACCAGTATCAGGATTAGTTCCTACAATATCATCTTTATCCAAAGGAGAAGGCAAGTAACGGCAAACGGCATCCAAAAGGAACTGAACCCCTTTGTTCTTAAAGGAAGAACCACACACCATAGGAATGATGGCCCTATCCATTACCGCAGCACGCAATGCAGCATGCACTTCTTCTTCTGTGATGGAATCTTCATCTTCGAAGAATTTCTCCATCAAATTTTCGTCATATTCTGCAACAGCTTCGATCAAGGCAGCTCTGTACTCCTTCACCTCATCCAACATATCCGCAGGAATATCCACAACATCAAAAGTGGAACCGAAGTTATCATCGTGCCATACGATCGCCCTATTCTTGGCCAGGTCAACAATACCTTTAAAATCAGCTTCATCACCAATCGGCAATACAATTGGCACCGCATTGGAACCCAACATTTCACGAACCTGCTTACACACGTTCAAAAAATTGGAACCTTGACGATCCATTTTGTTTACGAATCCGATACGTGGCACCTTGTAGTTGTCAGCTAATCTCCAGTTGGTCTCGGATTGAGGCTCAACACCATCCACAGCACTGAACAAGAATACCAAACCATCCAAAACACGAAGGGACCTGTTTACCTCAACGGTAAAATCCACGTGTCCGGGAGTATCTATAATATTAAAGTGGTAATCTTTTGTTTCAGGCAATGGCTGGGCGTTCTCCATAGGGAACTTCCAAGTACATGTTGTAGCGGCGGAAGTAATGGTAATACCACGCTCCTGCTCTTGCTCCATCCAGTCCATGGTAGCTGCACCGTCATGCACCTCACCAATCTTGTGACTCACACCTGTATAAAAAAGAATACGCTCTGTAGTAGTTGTTTTACCAGCATCAATATGAGCTGCAATACCTATATTCCTTGTATATTTTAAATCTCTTCCCATTGTAATGATTAGAATCTAAAGTGCGAGAATGCTTTATTGGCCTCGGCCATTTTGTGTGTATCTACTCTTTTCTTCACTGCGGCACCTTCTTCTTTGGCGGCAGCCAAAATCTCAGAAGCCAATTTTTGGGCCATGGATTTTTCGTTACGCTTCCTTGCGTATAGAATCAACCATTTCATGGCAGTGGATATTTTTCTATCTGGACGAATCTGCATTGGAATCTGGAATGTTGCACCACCTACCCGTCTACTTCTTACTTCAACGTGCGGCATAACATTGGAAAGAGCATCTTTCCATAACTCCAAAGCGGTTTTTTCTTCGTCTGTGTTCTTTTCATCAACGATATCAATTGCATCGTAGAAAATCTTGAATGCAATTGACTTTTTACCGTCCCACATCATCATGTTCACAAAACGTGTAACTAGCTGATCGTTAAATCTTGGATCTGGTAAAAGTGGTCTTTTCTTTGCCTGCTTTTTTCTCATTGCTTCTTCTTAAAGTTGATTACTTTTTGGGACGCTTAGCACCATACTTTGATCTTCGCTGCGTTCTTCCTGCCACACCGGCAGTATCCAAAGCGCCTCGAACGATGTGGTATCGCACACCAGGCAAATCCTTTACTCTTCCGCCCCTAACCAATACTATCGAGTGCTCTTGGAGGTTGTGACCTTCTCCAGGGATGTATGCGTTCACCTCTTTACCGTTCGTCAACCTTACCCTTGCAACTTTACGCATTGCAGAGTTTGGTTTCTTTGGCGTAGTGGTATAAACCCGCGTACAAACCCCTCTTCTTTGAGGACACGAATCCAAAGCAGCCGATTTACTCTTCTTGGTAATCGTGGCCCTTCCTTTTCGTACTAATTGTGAAATTGTTGGCATTAAAATTCCTATTAAAAACTAAATAACCCCCATTTTGAGGGCTGCAAATGTAGTGATATTTCGGAATAATTCAAATGAAGAATAACTTATTTTACCATGCAACCGAAAAAAGATGGTTTAAGACCGATGAAATTCCACCAAAATCATTCCAACTTGCGATAATAAAATCCAATACCTCCCTTACACTAATACCTCCCAACGTTTTACACCAAACAGAATCCAACACGCCAAAGCCAACCCCTTGAGAAAGTATAAAAGAGGTGAATTTAAAACAAAGAGCTACAGAATTCAATTCCAAATCATTAAGAATTAACATCGAAATTAATCTTCATCCCCTTAAATCATTAACAAATCTTAACAAAAAAAGCGCTAATATATAAATAGGTATAGCTAAGGCAAAAAATTACAAGTAAACCTGACATGGATTATAGAATCAACAAGTTATAAATACAACTTATTCCGCCATACTTGCTCATTATTTTGCGTATAAATCAATTTTGAAGTGTTAAAATTAACAGCTCAATTAAATATGGGCATACACTTTAACTGTTTTTCATTTACTAACAGCTTCTTAAAATTTTAGTAAAATTAGTTTGGATTATTAACATGAAATTATGATTTTAGCGCCTAGCTAATTCAAATAATTTTAAAATGAGAACAAAACTTAATGGATTGTTAACGCTATTATTGGCGTTTGTTGTGCATATATCCTTTGCACAAGACAAGACGATTACAGGTACTGTTACGGATGCTGACGGCCTTCCGTTACCTGGAGTCAATATTGTCGTCGATGGGACCACGAATGGCACCCAAACAGATTTTGATGGGAATTATGCCATCAATGCAAGCCAGGGTCAAACATTGGTCTTTACCTATATAGGGCAAAGGCCAACCAGTAGGGCCGTAGGTGCCGGGAACGTGATCAATGTCCAAATGGAAGAGGACACCCAAGCACTTGAAGAGGTTGTTGTGACTGCACAAGGTCTTGAGCGTGAGGCCCGATCCCTTGGTTACTCAGTCAGTGAGGTTGACGGCGAGGACATCGAGCAAAATGCACAACCTGATTTAGGTCGTATCCTATCGGGTAAGGCTGCAGGTGTTAACATTACGGCAACAAATGGTGTTACTGGTTCTGGAACCAACATCATTATTCGTGGTTATACTTCCATTAGTGGTAGCAACCAGCCCTTATTTATTGTAAACGGCGTGCCTTTTGATGGAGGAACCAACGGAGATGACCCTGCTGGGGGAAGAAACTTCTTGGACAACATGACAGAGTCCAGTAGGTTTTTGGATTTAGATCCAAACTCCATTGAAAGCGTGAACGTACTTAAAGGACTTAGTGCTACGGTACTTTATGGTGAGGCTGGTAGAAACGGTGTAATCTTAATAACTACCAAAGGCGGTGCCGCTGGATCAACAAACAAGAAGTTTGAAGTAAGCGTAACCCAATCTTCATTTTTCTCAAGTGCCATCCTACCTAAATATCAAGACAATTATGGAGGTGGTTTCCACCAAGATTACGGATTCTTCTTCAGTAACTGGGGACCAGGATTCGATGCTGATTTAAGGGAAAACCCAAACTTTAGAGGATTTGATGCCGATGGTACCACATTGGTAAATGGACCTCTTTTGGGAATTGCCGATCAGACATTGGTTGCAGGATTTGAGGACATAGCTAATATTCCTTATCGTTATCAAGCTTATGATAGCGTTGATGACTTTTTTAGAACAGGAACAACATCAACCACTTCTGTTAACGTAACTGGTAGTGCAGAGAAAGTAAACTACAACATTGGTTACACTCACTTGGAAGATAATGGTGTTACTCCTGGAAACAAATTGATAAGAAACAACTTTTCTGTTGGTGGTAAGGCTCAGTTAAGCAATAAGTTCACTTTCTCAAGTGCCCTTAACTATGCAGTAACCAGATACTCCTCTCCTCCTATCGC
Organism: Flagellimonas alvinocaridis; assembly: GCF_004916895.1. GTDB lineage: Bacteria > Bacteroidota > Bacteroidia > Flavobacteriales > Flavobacteriaceae > Flagellimonas > Flagellimonas alvinocaridis. Next base: position 58,096 of record NZ_SNTZ01000002.1, on the reverse strand, counting down.
ACCAAGTTTTGGTTCAGGTACTGGTTTTGGTGGTGGTTCTGCTTTTGGTGACTTGATGTATACACCTCGTAGTGTAAACTTATATGGTCTTCCTTTTGAAGCTGCCGATGGTAGAAGTATTTACTATCGTTCCGGTAACGACATTCAAAACCCAAGATGGACAGTTAAAAACTCTAAGGTTACCCAAGACGTAAGAAGGGTTTTTGGTAACATCAATGGAGTTTATCAGTTGAACGATTGGTTGAGTGCAACATATCGTTTAGGTCTGGATCAATATACAGAAGCAAGTGCTTACGGTCAAAACCGTGGTGGTGTGGATGGTAATCAAACTGGTATCTACAGAACCCAGGATGTTACCAGCACCATTTGGGACCATACCGTATTGTTGACTGCCAATAAAGATCTTAATGACAATTTCAACTTAGGGGTTAACCTTGGTGCTACATCAAGAAGACAAACTTTCAGACGAGAAGGTGTTGAAAGTACCCAACAGTTGGCCTTTGGAGTTTTGGAACACTTCAATTTTGTGAATCACTCTACAGTGAACAGTTTCAACAACGCCAACATTGGATTCCAAAGTGAGCAAAACACCCTAGGTTTATATGGTGAAGCTGTATTGGGATATCAAGATTTCTTATACTTGAACGTTGCAGCTAGGAATGACTGGACTTCCACTTTGGAATCAGATAATTTCTCACTATTCTACCCTGGTGCGAGTGTTTCTTTCATTCCAACATCAGCATTTGATGGTTTGTCCGGAGAAGGCCTAAACTATCTTAAAATGCGATTTGGATATGGTTCTTCTGCTGGATTCCCTCCAACATATAGTACAAGAAACACATTGGCTCTTTCATCTAGAGCATTTGACCTAGGTTCTAGAGGTGTATTGTCTGGAAATTCAGTTTCCGGTAGATTGGGTAATCCAAACTTGGTACCTGAGCGAGTGGAAGAATTTGAAGTTGGTATGGACACTAGGTTTTTTAACAGACTTAACTTGAATGTGAGTGTCTTCAAAAAGCAAACTACAGATTTGATTACTGACCAAGGTCTTGATGACGCTACAGGTTTTACCGTTACACGTATAAATGCCGGTGAATTGGAAGTTAAAGGTATCGAGGTCGACTACGACATAGACATCCTTAAACCTGTAAGTGGTGCTTTCTCTTGGAACATTGGAGGTAACTTCTACGCAGATGAATCTACTGTGACCAACCTTCCTGAAGGTGTTGAGCAAATCTTGCTTACAGATGCAGTTAACGGATATGCTGCCAACTATGCAGTAGAAGGCAGACCTTATGGAACTTTCCTTGGAAGTACGGTCCTAAGAAACGATGCCGGTGAACGTGTTGTTGGAACAGATGGTGTATATCTAACTGATGAGACATTGGTAGAAATAGGTGATCCCAACCCAGATTGGACTACAGCTTTGAACAGTACGTTCAAATATAAAGGATGGTCATTCTTTATGGATTGGCAATACCGACATGGTGGCGACATATTCTCTACCACTGTGGCTTCCTTGACCGGTAGGGGTGTTGTTGATCTTGACAACCCTGTAGACCGTGAATCAACTTATGTTCTACCTGGTGTGAAAAATACTGATGGTTCTCCGAATGACATTCAAATTACAGGAACTAACCTAGGATTTGATGTCTATGGTATCTCTGGAGCAAATGAGTTTTGGATTTTTGATGGTTCAACTATCAGGTTAAATGAAGTATCCATCGGATATGATGTTCCTTCCAAGTTATTGGAAAAAACTCCCTTTGGAACTTTAACCTTCACTGCATCAGGATTCAACGTATGGTACAAAGCGGTTAACTTCCCTGATGACATTCGCTTTGACACCAACTCGTTGGGTACAGGGGTTGGTAACGGTTTAGGTATCGACTTCATCACAGGGCCCAGTGTTAGACGTTATGGATTCAGCGTAAAGGCAACATTCTAAATCAAAAAAAATTAAAAATGAAAAAAGCATATAAATCTTTAAAAAAGCATTTCAGCAGAGCCTCGGTTGTACTTGGCGCGGTGCTTGTCTTTGCTGCCTGTGAATCAACACAGTTGGAAATTTTGGACAGCCCAAATGCATTACAACCCTCTCAGGCTGATATCGATTTGTTCCTGAACAACATTCAATTGGGAACTGTATTTTTCTTCGAATCGGACAATACCGATAACTTTAACGGTGTAAGTGAGCTTGGAGCAAAAGTCTCAAGACTTTTGGCGATGACCGCTGGTAACCAATATGAAAACGTTTATGTTGGTCAGGACATGAATGAAGTATGGGAAGATGCCTATTCTGATGTTCTTATTGATGTCAGAACTATGGTTCCTTTGGCAGAAGAACAAGGATTGTACACCCACGCTGCCATTGGCCAGATTTTGGAATCCTATATTGCCATGACCTTGGTAGATTATTTTGGGGATGTTCCTTACTTTACAGCTCTTAAAGGAGCCGAGGACCTAAACCCTGCAGCTGACTCCGGTCAAGAAATTTATGCTGCTGTGGATGCCCTTTTGACAGAAGCAATAGCAAATCTAAATCGTGATGCACTTGCTGGGCCTGCCAATGATGTTTTCTTTGGAGGGGACGAATCTAGCTGGTTAAAATTGGCCAACACACTGAAGCTAAAGCTTTATCTTCAGACCCGTCTTGTAGATGGTAGCGTTGCTGGTAAAATAAACTCTCTTATTGCTAGTGGCAATCTAATGACAGATTTAGAGGACAGTTTCTTCTTTCAATATTCTTCAGTTGATGCCAACCCAGATAGTAGACATCCAATATTCTCAGACAACTTTGATCAAGGTAAAACAGATTATCAAAGTAACTGGTTTATGAGCTTTATGGCTTTGGATAGATCACTTCCAGATCCTAGAATTAGATACTACTTCTACCGTCAGCAATTGGACTTTTCTGAAGCTGATAACCAAACCAAGGAATGTGTGAACGAAGTTATTCCTGCACACTATGATGCTGGTGAGGTCTTCTGTACCGTTGGTGATGGTTACTGGGGTAGGGATCACGGAGATAACGATGGTATCCCACCAGATGATGATTTAGTTACATTGCATGGACCATATCCTGTAGGTGGACCTTTTGATGACAATTCTGCATCTCCACAGTTAAGCAGGGATGTAGGTCTTGAAGGAGCCGGTATCTCCCCAATCATGATGTCGTATTTCACACACTTCATGTTGGCTGAATCTGCCTTGACTTTAGGTACTACCGGAAGTGCAAGAACTTATTTGGAAAGTGGTATGCGTCAATCCATTGAGTACGTAATGGATTTTGGTGCAAGCTTGGCTGGAACCTCAGTATTCGTTCCTACACCAGCTAACGTTGATGATTTTGTAAATGAAGTACTTGCGGATTATGATGCTGCCGACAACGATGGAAAACTGGAAATCATTATAGAGCAATATTTTACAGCTTTATTTGGAAATGGTGTAGAAGCTTATAACACCTACAGAAGAACAGGTTACCCAAATATGCAACCAACGTTGCAGCCTAACCCAGGTGTGTTCATGAGAACATTCCCTTACCCTGACAATTTGGTAAACCAAAACTCTAGTGTGTCTCAACATCCAATTTCCACACAAGTTTTCTGGGATAACAATCCTGCAAGCTTTATTGACTAATTCAAAAAAAATATAACAATGAAAAATATTGTTTTCTTAACTATAACTCTTCTTTCCTCGGCGTTCTTTATGTCGTGTGAAGATGACGCTAAAGACCCATGGACAATCCATGAAGAATCTGCGAATCTAGCAACGTTCGTCACCATTGCAAAGGAGACCATTGTAATAGATTTTACAGATTCAGGATCATCATTTTCATTTTCAATCGATGCGCCTTCCAGCAACATTGCAAGCTACGAACTGGCTGTATCTAGAGTAAGTGGAGGTGCTGCGTCAGACACATTGCCTCTGACCTCTGCAACATCTTTCCCTGCTGATTTTGACATCACAGCCTCTGATTTGGCTTCTGCCCTAGGTTTGGATGTTGCCGATCTTAGTGCCGGGGACCGTTTTAACTTTGTAGGTACGGCCACAAGCACAAGCGGTGATGTTGCCGATATCACAAATCTAAATGGTGATGCTGTAGGACCAGGTCAGTTTAACGCTTTCCGTTTCAACACATTCCTATCGTGTCCTTTTAACCAAGCTGATGCTATTGGAACCTATGAAACTACGGTAGATGCATTTGGTTTGGCAGCTGCGACTTTTGAAGTTACTGCAGGACCAGATGAAAACTCAGTTGTAATCAATGACCTAATTCAGCCTGGTCTTTCCATGATAATGGAAGTAAATCCAAATACGGGTATTGGCGCCATAGGCCGTACCCCAATGGCGGATGATTTCTTCGGTTATTCTGGAGGTAATATCAATACAACAGCTACTCCAAGTTTCTTCTTCTCTTGTTCTGGAACCATTTCTGCGGTATTCCAGTATACTGTGGATTTAGGAAGCTTTGGATCTTTTGGATTTGCAGCTCAGAAGCTATAAGATATTCCACATATGAGATAATATGACCGCCAGCTTTAAACAAAGCTGGCGGTTTTTTTTAACAATTTCATTATGAACACATACATTTTAAGACTGCTACTACTTTGCATGTTATTCCTATGTGCCCCCTCTTGTAACCAAGATGACACAGTGGTCGATGATATTATAAACGAAGAGCCGGATCCAGACCCAAATCCAGACCCAGACCCGGATCCAGACCCGGATACCGACAAACCTATTTTTGAAGGTGATACTGGCAATGTATTGGTATACGATGAAGAAAAGATATTTGATGGATATGTATTGGTTAATGATGCTAGCGACAATAGGGTTTATTTAATGACCAAAGAAGGCAAAATACGCTATGAATGGGAACTACCCAGTAACATCGGCAATGATGCTGAACTTCTTGAAAATGGAAAACTTTTGGTAGCCCTAACTGATGAAAATGCATTTTACGATGTTGGCGGATTTGGTGGCCGCATTCAAATTATAAATCCTGACAGATCCGTTGAGTGGGATTTCTTATACTCCACGGAAGACTATATCTCCCATCACGATATTGAAATGCTACCCAATGGAAATGTACTTATTCTAGCATGGCAAAAAAGAAGCAAAGAAGATGCCCTGCAAGCTGGTTATGACGGAATTCCAGACAATGAACTCCTGCTTCTGGAAAGTCTGATAGAAGTTAATCCGGAAAATAATGACATTGTGTGGGAATGGCATTCTTGGGATCATATAATCCAAGACTTTGATGACACTAAAGATAGTTTTGGTGATATTGCCGAAAATCCCCAACTCATAGACCTTAACTTTCACGATGATGACAGAGGGGATATTATGCACGCCAATGGCCTGGATTATGACCCTGTAAATGACTTGATTTACCTAAGCGTCAATTTTTATAGCGAAGTCTGGGTGATAGACCACAGTACAACAACAGAAGAAGCAGCCACTAATTCAGGAGGTAATTACAACAAAGGAGGTGATTTGGTTTATCGTTTTGGTAATCCTTTAGCCTATAAAAATGAAACAGGCACTCGCCTTTTCTATAACAATCACTTCCCCAATTACCTTGATAGTGATGAAATTGGAGCAGGCAACCTGCTTATCTATATGAATGGAAACAATGGTTCACAACAACAGTCGCATGTGTACGAGCTAAATCTTCCGGACAGTTTTACACTATTGCCCGAGAATGATAATGAACCCACAATTGAATGGGAATTTACAGATGCGGAGCTATATTCTCCAATTGTTTCTGGAGCAGTTCGGCTTCCCAATGGAAACACATTGATTGCCGAGGGAAGGTACGGGTATTGGGAAGTTACAGAATCTGGTGAGGTCGTATGGCTTTTCGAGGGAAATAAACTTTTCTGGCGTGGATATTCTTATCCAAAAGACCATCCTGGCGTTTTACTTTTAGAACTTAATTAAAAATAAAAAAGGGGCCTTAAAAGGCCCCTTTTTTATTTATTTTTTAAAGTGTATTGGCGTAATAGAACAATGTTTGCAAATCACTCTTATCATCCAAATTAATTTTATTCTTCCTTACAAAAGATTTTATTTTGGGTCTATCTTCATCATCAAACATGCCCAACACATCCTTGGCATTTCCATCAATTTCCACTACTACATCTCCATCTTCCTTGCCAAAATAATAATCAACCTGGGTAATAAATTTAGAGTTGGTTGGCAATGTCAGTGAAGTTGGCGCAATCTTTCCTTCCAAAAAGAGTTTTGATTTTCTAACAAACAACCAATATTTACCACTATTTACCAAATTAGTAACATACCCTTGCTTAACCTCTCCATTTGCGTTCTTTAATCTATGGTAAAGAACCTTCTTACTATCTACAATACAAAAGAGCTTTTCACTCTTTAATAAAGCTCCATATTCTTCCTCATCCAGCAAGGTCTTTTTAATCTGTATTTCATCTGCAAATCCGTCGTACCTCAAAAAGGAAGTCCCCATATAACCATTATCATAGTATATATCCCCTTGCTTAAAGCTCTCATCAAAATAAGCAGACCCTTCAATGGTTTTGTAGGAATCATGGTTGGTATTTCTCTTGGTATGATCCTCCAACTTCCTATAAAACTCATCCAATCCACGAATGCGCCCCTGTTGACCACTTACCGCTGCCGAACCCATTCCTGGCCTTTGTGCAAAAACAAAACTTGTAAACACAAAAGGGCAAATAAAAACCATTATTTTTACCATTTCTTTTTTTATCATGCTTCTATATTTTAACTGATTTAAGGTAAGTAATTTACTAATTTTAACCCAATTGCAAAAAAATCACTGGGCTTTAAGATTATATTTTTTCTGACAAAACTGATACTATTTTGAACAAACACAATTCTTCACATATATACGGAATACGAAGCATACTGGAAGCCATAATTGCTGAGCAGCCCATAAACAAGATATTTCTTCAAAAAGGACTTAAGGGAGAACTTTTCATGGAGCTGGAAAGCGCCATTCGAAAAAATGGCATCAGTGTATCTTACGTACCCATAGAAAAACTAAATCGCCTTACCCGAAATAATCACCAAGGCGCTGTGGCCCAGATTTCCCCGGTAAAATTCCATGTTTTTGAAACGTTGATAGAAAGTGTTCTGGCCAGCGAGAAAAACCCTCTTTTTTTGCTTCTGGACCAAGTATCGGATGTTCGAAACTTTGGTGCCATTATCAGAACAGCGGAGTGTTGTGGGGTACACGGTATCATTATCCCAAAAAATGGAGCGGCACCAGTAACGGATGACACCGTAAAAACATCAGCTGGGGCAGCATTTACTGTACCCATGGCTAAAGTAGATCATCTAAAAGATGCTCTGTTCTATTTACAATCTTCAGGTATTCAAGTAGTGGCAGCCACAGAAAAAGCCGAAGATGACATCTATGCCGTGGATTTTAACCAACCCTCTGCCGTTATCATGGGGTCCGAAGACAAGGGTATTTCTCCTTCCATACTCAACATGGTAGACTACAGGGCCAAGCTTCCCCTCATGGGCAACATTGGCTCTTTAAATGTCTCTGTGGCATGTGGCGTGTTCCTTTACGAAGCGGTCAGGCAAAGGATAAACCAAATCTAAGCATCGCTGTCCTTTTTGTAGTGATATTTAATATTGATTTGCTCCTCTGATTCCGGTTCCATTTCAATAAAGTTACCGTCCTCGTCAAAGTGTCTTAGGAAAGGGTCATCCGCTTCCTTATAATCTTCCTTTTCCCAATCGTATTTTTTTTCAATGGGAAGCCGAACCCTTATAGCCAATGCCAAGATAAATCCAGTAAGAAATCCGGCCAAATGTCCTTCCCAAGAAATATTCTCTTTTACTGGAAAAATATACCAAATCATACTCCCGTAGATGAATACCACCACCAACGAAAGGGCCACCAACCTAAAATGCTTGGCTAAAATACCCTTAAAAAAAATGAAACTTGCCAATACATAAATAAGCCCACTGGCACCAATATGATAAGATGGTCTTGCAATCAACCAGGTGATCAACCCAGACATGAGGGTGCCAAAAATCAAAATTCTAAGGGCAGACTCCCTATAAAAATAAAAAAGGAAGGCCGTTAAAATAGCCAAGGGAAAGGTGTTATTGTACAAATGCTCCACGGAACCATGTATAAATGGACTGAACAAAACGCCTCTTAAACCAGAAAGCCTTCTGGGGTAAATACCAAATTCATTAAAGTTGACCCCAAATTGAACCTCAACCCAAAATACGGCCCAAATGGATAGCACAGCCATTAAGGGAGCCAAAAGGACTCCGTCTGAAAACCTAAAATGATCGTCACCTTTCATAAAAAAGAAAACACAATTTTCTAACCATACCCTCAATTTACACAAATTGTCATGCTATTAAAATAAACCCAATGCCAAAGAGTCCTATATCTCCGTATAAATTTGTTTTATTTTTACGGTTATGAACGAACCCTTGGCAGAACGGATACGCCCAAAAAGTTTGGAAGACTACATCAGTCAGCAACACTTGATTGGCCCCAACGGCTCCCTGACCAATCAAATCAAAAACGGGGTAATCCCTTCCTTGATTTTTTGGGGACCTCCAGGAACAGGAAAAACCACTTTGGCCAATATTATTGCCCATGAAAGCCAACGCCCTTTCTACACATTGAGTGCAATTAGCAGCGGGGTCAAGGATGTACGCGAGGTTATTGAAAAAGCCAAGCAAAGCGGAGGGCTGTTTACATCCAAAAACCCTATTCTTTTCATTGATGAAATACATCGTTTCAGTAAATCGCAACAAGATTCTTTGCTTGGAGCTGTTGAAAAAGGTTGGGTCACCCTTATTGGTGCCACTACCGAAAACCCGAGTTTTGAGATAATTCCCGCTCTTTTATCACGCTGCCAGGTTTATGTCCTGAATTCTTTTGGAAAAGAAGATTTGGAAGCACTCTTGGACAGGGCCATGACTACTGACTCCAATCTAAAGAAGAAAAAGATAGAACTCAAGGAAACTGAGGCTTTACTACGCCTATCCGGTGGAGACGGTAGAAAATTGTTGAACATTTTTGAACTCATCGTTAATTCGGAGGCGCAGGAAAAAGTTGTGATCACCAACGAATTGGTACTCAATAAGGTTCAAAAAAATACCGTTCTCTACGACAAGACAGGAGAACAGCACTATGATATCATTTCGGCATTTATCAAGTCCATTCGTGGAAGTGACCCCAACGCTGCCGTGTACTGGCTGGCCCGCATGATTGAAGGAGGTGAAGACGTAAAGTTTATTGCCCGGCGTATGGTTATTTTGGCATCAGAAGATATTGGAAACGCCAACCCGACCGCTCTTGTCATGGCCAATACTACATTTCAGGCAGTGAATACCATTGGCCATCCCGAAGCCCGAATCATTTTAAGTCAATGTGCTACCTATTTGGCAAGTTCTCCAAAAAGTAATTCAAGTTATATGGCCATCAACCTTGCACAACAGAAGGTAAGGGAGACGGGTGATCTATCTGTTCCCATGGCCATACGAAATGCGCCCACCAAGTTAATGAAGGATTTAGGGTATGGAAAAGGATACGGTTATGCACATGACCACAAAGACAGTTTTGTTGACCTTGAGTTCCTTCCAGATGAAATTTCTGGAACTTCTTTTTATCAACCTGGCAATAATGCCAGAGAGAATGCCATGCGCGAATTTTTAAAGAAGCGCTGGAAAGATAAATATGGGTTTTAAAATTTAATTTGGAGTTCCTGAAGTTTTTTGGCCCCATTCTCTGAATGTTCCAAGAACCATTTTCCTTCTTTTTTGAAGACCACTCCATTACTTCCTTGGTAGTTCACCAAAAAAACATCTGGGATTGAAGTTTCTTCCAATTTAAGCACCACTTTTGGGGTACTGTCCACCAACTGGTAGCCATTCTCAATGGGTTGCGCATACAAAACTTCGGAAGGCAATAGCTGTGCATTTTGCTGCTCCTGCGCCTTTACCATATTGGAAGGCTTGGGCTCCAAACTTTTATAGCTTTGGTTTTCAGGCGTGGCCTCTTGCTGAACCAGCTTGGACGACTCTGACACCTCTGGCTCTTCAACTTCGTCTACCGACTGGATATCGTTTTTAAAACTTACGGTAATGGGTTCTTCCCGTACTTCTTTTTTCGCTTCCTTTTTGGGAACATAGTGATAATCCATCCCATCAAATGACACAAGAGCCTTCTCCATGGCATCCCTGTAGGCCGGAACGTACTCTTTTATTTTACTCCTCCCTTCTACAGTCCTGAATATTTCTTTGGATTGACAATCTGTAAATACGACCGCTAATTTTGTTGAAAACAAGCTAGACTCGTCAAGAAGGTCTGCATTAAGCCCTAAGCACCTGTTATTTGCCAAGTCCTCGGGCAATGCGTCATTATACACCACTGTAAATCCTTTCTGGGTTAAAAGGTATTTCATGACTGTACTGGTCTGATACTGGTTTTCAGACTTTAATGCGCTAAAGCTCTTGGGAACAATAATGTATTTATAGTTGTTCAGTTGTGCGTTCATTAAATTGCTTGCCCCAAAGGCAAACACCAATATGTACAAGACTTTTAGTTTCATATAGTGTATATGCTCAATTATCGTTCCAAGATATAATATTAATTCCAAACTGTAAAGAAGCATAGTGACTATCGGCAATGTTCCGGTAACTCATCAGGTTGTCTCCCATGATGTAAAAATTTACAGACCCTGCTTGAAGATTAAGGCCTAAGCCAACATTTGTCCATGAATACTTGTCAATTGTGTAGGTACCTTTAAGCGACAAAACCCTTCCGAACCTCCTTTGGTAAAATCCGGTTAATGCATATTGAATTTCCCGTGGTCTTTTTATCATAAAAAGTTGCCCTCCAACACTATTTCTATAAAAACCTTCAGTTCTTCTTCCTTGCTTGTTGACCGCACAACCACAATTTTCAAAGCTAGACTCTCCCCCCTCCCCGAAATCATACCGAATTGAACCGTAAACTTTCACTGGCCTTAAGGAAATGTAGGTTGATTCATTTTCTTCATAAGGCAGGGATTCTTCTATATCGTCCACCAGTTCTTGCCAAAGGTCATTATCCACATTATTGATGTCTTCCGGCAAGAAAACTGTCACACCTTCAGTACTTGCGTTCCCTCTAAGGGTATAATTTTTAACATCTTTTGAGTTGTTCATAAAGCCAATATCCAGCATACTTCCGGTAATGGTCAGTTGTGGGTCTGGATTATAGCTAAAGCCCAGATCCATTCCTAAACCTAGATTACCTCCCAAAAATGCTCTCTTTGAAAAAAGCCTGGTCAACTCTTTCCCTTCACCAGACTCATTCTCATCCAGAATATCGAAGACAGGTTCTATTCCTGCCGTCTGCAATTGCATATCAGCCACAATGGAACTCACATAAATATTGTTTTGCCCTTGGGTGGTAATAAAAGACCCGGTATTTTGTATGGATTGGAACTGATACACGCCCGAGTACAACTTGGCCCGAGCACCCACGGTCAATACATTGCTTAATTTCCTATTGATGCCAAAATGGAAGACACTGGCCATTTCCCCTCTCAAGCTCAAATCTCCCAAATCAAAACTTCTTCCAATATTGTTCCCACCATTGCCCTCAAAGGCCAACAAAGCCAAATCCTTGGGCCAATACACAACAACGTCATTCTCCAAATACATTCCAAAACTGTAGTAATCATCCGGTCTGTTACGTCCCCTAAAACCAATATTCAGCAATTCAATCTGGACGGTTGAGCTAAAATCATCCCTCCTCGTCATGGCATCCAACACACGCTCCCTTACCTTAGTGGTAAAATCTATCCCATCGTTTGCAAATAGATCGTTAACGGTAACACCGCTTGTTCCCGCCTGAAGAGACAATCCGGAAAGCACTGGAATCCCAGCATGCCATTTTTCACTGGTCTTCACTCCGGGATTTAGCATCAAAGATTGTGGAATCTCATAAAAATCGTAAAGTATTTGCTTGTTTTGGCCATACAGGTAGCCAACTCCCATCAAAATAAAAGTACAGAACAACCGCTTTAACCTCATTTCAATTGGAATAAGAATTCTGCTGCGGTCCGCAAGATTACTTTAGGTTCTGGGTCGGAAGATATGCTTGTGGAGTCACTTAAGTTACTTGCCGCAACCCGAATGCTCGATGTTTCCCTTAAGATATTTAGATTTTTTCCGGTAGGTCCATAATCTACCTCCCGCATAAAAGTTGTTGGTTGATTTGGTTGAACATCGAATGATTCCACATCCAACACATTATTTGCTGCATCCAAAAACTCAATGGTAATGGCCAATTGCTTGCTAGTGGTGTTGTCAATTTCATAGAAAAGCGTGCCCTCCAAAAGGTTTTCAGATACAAATTGCTCATTGAAAGCATCAAAATTGATAGTTTGAACGTAAAAATTCCCTAGCCCACCAACTGCATTAATAGTGGCTTCATCCGACTCTAAATAAATAAGACTTGAAGCTACTAGAGGGGTTATCTGAAGGTCATTGAACTGATTGAAATCCTGCTCCTCCGTACAAGAACAAAATATCAGTGGAACTAAAATAAATGCCAAAAGTAAACGGCCAAGGAATCCTTTCATAGATCAAAAACATTTTCATATAGAACAATGGGGGCTTGCCGCACCCTACCATAACTCTATAAAATGTTTTTTATTTCAATGAGATTGTTAATTGTATGGCATTCGCCGTGGTCAGATTCTTTGTTGGAATTAAAGTGCAATACCTGCATCCTTGCTGTTTTCGCCCCAAGGATATCAGCCTCAAAACTATCCCCAATCATTAGGGTGTGCACGGGGTCAACATTGGCCTTGTTCAGTGCCAACTCAAAAATATAGGGATGCGGTTTCTTTACCCCAGCCATTTCTGAATTAATAATTTGATCAAAAAAGTGATGAATATTGCTTCCCTTAAGTTTTTTCTCTTGAACTTCCTGAAAACCATTTGTAATGATGTGCAATCTATACTTGGGCAATAAATACTCCAAAATCGTAACTGTATGGGGCATAAGATGAGTAAACGAAGGAAGGTGGGCTATGTATTCGAGCGACAAGTCATGGATGAGATCATCTGAAACGGTTGTCCCAACGGCATCAAATGTTCGTCTTAATCTTTGAAAACGCAACTCAGATTTTTCAATTCTATTTTCACGATATAGCTTCCAATACTCTAGGTTGATGGGAACATAAACCTCTAAAAAATCTTCCAGTTTCACCGATACATTGTTTTCTTGGAAAATCTTTTCGAAAGTAAGGGCCGAATTCTTTTCAAAGTCCCATAAGGTATGGTCCAAATCAAAAAAAACATCAGTAATTGGGTGTTCAAACATAATATCGTCTCAAAAAGGATTGATACATTTCCATCCAATCGATTTTATGATCGGACCCTAACAGTTCATTGGAAAAAACTATGACCAAATTTCCATTCACTTGCTTTACCCATTGATACACCTTGTCCATTTTTTCAAAAACCTCCTCTTTGTTGCCATAATTCATCAAGGCATAATCGTGTACCGTAAACGGGTGTACTTTTAAGGGTTGACGCACTTCCATGTTGATATCATAAAAGTGAAAGGGAGTACAGGTTCCCGCCCTAAAACCAATCTCATGGGTGTATCCCATGGAAAAATCATCTGTAAACTCAGTTTCAACAAGATTTCTGTAGGTTGTGGGCACACTTACCCTATTATAGCGGAGCCTAGAATAGTTGATGGGTTTGTTGATTAGATTTCCCAATTGTTTCTTTTCCTCTTTTAACACAGATTTATTGGTTGAGGACAGAAACGATGTGCTCAATGAAACCACACTATAATCTGCCACCGACTTTATCAGATATCTAAACTTATTGTTATTGGGAGATATGTTTTTATCATGGGCAGAATGCTTGGCAAATTGAAAAAAGAACATAGTCTTGATGGGCAGTTTCTTGTGGATTTCCACCAATTCATAAAAATTATCATAGGGATCTTTGCTAAAGCCAAGCAATACCGAAAAGCGTTTAACAATGTTTTTCAGTCTAAAACTGCCCAAATCTATAAACACACCTCCAAGACTCCTCACAAAACCACGCATGGCATAACAGTGCGAAGTGGTCACATTTATAATCGATGTGAAACTATATGACCGCTCACTTGCACCAATATCTGGAAATCTTTCTTTTAGGGCATCAAGCAACTTATAGGCCCATAAATCTACCACGGGGAGTTCCAAAAAATTGTTCTGATAGGCCAAGCTTTCCTTTACCGGAAACCTTCCCACACTATCCTTTACATGGGGTAAGTATTCCTCATACCTGCTCAAAAGAAAGAAACTGGCCGAGAAAATATCGAAGGGGATTGAACTTTTCTCCCCTGATGAAAAAAAACAGGGCACTCCATCCCATTCTGAAACCTTGATTTCCAAGTCATTGATTCCTTGTTCAAAAAGAAGGTCATTGCTTCTTATGAAAAACTCGTTCTGTAAGGGTTGTTTGGAATAGGTAATCTTGGGACCAGAGTGTTTAATAAAATCTTCCACTTTGGTCGTGAATGAGATATCTATCCCCAATATCTTTTCAAATACCTGCCTTGCCGTATAGGTAAGTCTGTTGGTAACTTTATGGGTGAATATCAATAACATGTATTGCAATGATTACAAAATTCCTTGATCGGCAAAACTAAAATAGTGATGTTGTGCCAAAACCAGATGATCCAACACCTTAATATCCAAGGCCTCTGAAGCCTTTCTTAACTTTTGTGTAATCTCTTTGTCCGCTGCACTGGGTTTTAATGTTCCAGACGGATGGTTATGGGCCAAAATAATCCCTACAGCCCCAAGTTCCAAGGCTTGCTTTAGTACCAGCCGTACATCTACCAAGGTTCCGGTTATACCCCCTTTGCTCAATTGGGACTTTTGAATGACCTTGTTTGAATTGTTGAGGTACACAATCCAGAACTCCTCATGCTGCAACTCTCCCATTAGTGGGTAAAGTAGTTCAAAAGCATCCCTACTTCCCGAAATTTTGGTAATCTTCGTTGTATCCTGCATTCTTCTTCGCCTACCCACTTCCAAAGCGGCTGCAATGGTAACAGCTTTGGCTTCGCCTATGCCTTTGAACTTCATCAATTGGTTTACCGAAAGCTTTCCCATTTCACTCAAATTATGGTCAACGGAGGCCAATATCCGTTTAGATAATTCCACCGCACTCTCATTTCTGTTTCCAGAACCTATGAGAATGGCGACCAACTCTGCATCTGACAAAACAAAACTGCCCTTGTGCCTCAATTTTTCCCTGGGCTTGTCATCATCCGCCCAATTTTTGATTGATAAGGAAACCATTTTTTCTTGCATCCTCTAAAGATAGGAGATTAAATTTATGTAATTTTCAAGGTAAATAGTACACTATGAAATCTTTGTTCAACACTGAGGTCCATGCTGAAATCTTATCTCGAATAAATCAACTTTCCGAGTCCACCCAGAGGCAATGGGGCAAAATGGAGGTTGGACAAATGTTGCACCATTGTCAGTTTCCCCTAAAAGTGGCTTTGGGTAAACTTACAATAAAAAAACCTAATCCTTTTATGAAATTAATTTACAGCGGTTTTAAAAAAAGCATGTACAGCGATAAACTTTGGAAACATAATTTACCAACCGCCCCTGGATTTGTGGTTACTGAGCCAAAAGAATTTGTTCAAGAAAAGGAAAAGCTGGTAAGCCTAGTCAATGATTTTTATGGTGAAAGAGAAAAAGAAGTATGGGGCAGACACCCTGCCTTTGGAGACCTTACGAATGAACAATGGGGACAAATGCAGTACAAACATTTGGACCACCATTTACGGCAATTTGGGGTTTAATCTTTTTGAACAGCTCGTTTTATTTTTTCAAAATCCAATCCTCCGTAATCCCCCGAACTCATCAGAAGCAATACTGAATCAGAAAAATTCTGACCATAAAGGTACTCTTGAAAAGAATTGGAATCTGTAAAAATGTTGATATCACTCCTATTTAGGGCCTTACCTATTTGCTCAGCAGTCACTTCTTCCAGCCCTTTGATCTTAACCGTCTCTGGGTCGTAAAATACCACTGCTTCATCCGCTGCATCCAAAGCCCCATCATACTCCTTAAGGAATTCGGCATTTAAACTACTATAGGTATGCAACTCCAAACAAGCAATCAATCTTTGTCTTGGGTACTGCTCCCTAACCGCCATTGTTGTTGCCTTCACCTTGCTGGGCGCATGGGCAAAATCCTTAAAAATAAGACTATTGGTTCCTTCCGCAATTTTTTGTAACCGCTTTGCAGCACCCTTAAAAGAGGCTATGGCCTCATAAAAGTCGGCCTCATCCACGCCCATTTGTTGGCAAATCCATTTGGCACCTGCCAAATTGTTCAAATTATGTGCTCCAAATATTTCCAAAGGCATATCCCCCTCTGGTGTTTCGAGCATGGTTACACCTTCTAAAATAGTATGATCGGGAGTAGTGTACGGAAATTTACGGATAGTATTCTCTGAAGCTTCTACTATTCCTTTAAGCGTTTCATCTTCAATATTATAGGTTATACTTCCGCCGTTCACGATGCTATCCACAAATATTTGGAATTGCTCCACATAAGTATCAAAAGTGGTAAACACGTTGATATGATCCCATGCAATCCCACTCAAAAGGGCAATATTTGGTTTGTACAAATGAAACTTTGGTCTTCGATCTATAGCAGATGAAAGGTATTCGTCCCCTTCCAAAACAATAAACTCATTGGTTTCGGTTAGGTGAACCATACGATCAAAACCATCTAATTGAGCTCCAACCATATAATCCACTTCGATATCGTGGTACTGGAGCACATGCAAAATCATGGAAGTAATCGTGGTCTTGCCATGACTCCCCCCTATCACAACCCGAGTCTTGTATTTTGACCTTTCGTATAAATACTCAGGATAGGAATAAATTTTCAATCCCAGTTCTTGGGCTTTAAGCAGCTCGGGGTTGTCTTTTTTGGCATGCATTCCCAGAATAACAGCATCCAATTGACCATGGATTTTATCCGGAAACCATCCAAACTCTTCCGGTAATAAATCCTGAGCCTTCAACCTACTTTTGGAGGGTTCATAAATGATGTCGTCACTTCCCGTGATGACATCCCCGGTTTCCTTCAACGCCAAGGCCAAATTGTGCATGGCACTACCTCCAATAGCTATAAAGTGTATTTCCATCAAATCAATTTAACATTCAAAAATAGCCATTGATAAAGTCAATACAAACAATCAAGTCACCTTATTAATTTCTATCTTGAGGAAAAATTGAAAAGATGAACCTATCCAAAATCCAATCCAAGGAGATTATGCCAGGATACCATGGAAAATTAGTGCATGGCAATGCCATATCATGGGCCTTTTGGAATGTTGAAAAAGATGCCATTGTTCCGGAACACCGACATATACATGAACAGATCATGCATGTAGTGGAAGGAGAATTTGAATTCACTCTTAACGGGGATACAAAGGTCTATTACCCTGGGGATGTGGTCGTAATTCCGTCCAATATACCCCACAGTGGCAGAGCACTCACCTCTTGCAAATTAATGGATGTCTTTAGCCCGGTTCGGGAAGAATACAAATAAAATGAACATAACACTAAAAGGAAAAACCGCCCTTGTTGGTGGTAGCAGTAAAGGAATTGGCAAGGCCATTGCACTTCAGTTGGCTGCCAGTGGGGCAAGTGTAACCGTAATGGCCCGGAATGAAAATGATCTTAAAACCGTTGTTTCCCAAATGGATACAACACAAGGGCAAAAACACAGTTATTTGCTGGTGGATTTTTCAAATTTCACCTCTTTGAATAAGGTATTGACCCAATTTTTCAAAGAAAATACGATAGATGTTTTGGTCAATAACACCCAAGGGCCAGAAGGAGGTGGAGCTTTGGAAAAAAAGGTGACCGATTACCAACAGGCCTTTGACCTACTCTTTAAATCTGTGGTTCTTACCACAGAACTGGCTTTACAACATATGCAGGAAAACCAATGGGGCAGAATCATCAATGTGGCTTCCATTTCAGTAAAGGAACCTCTTAATTACCTTGCCCTTTCCAATTCCATTAGGGCCGCTGTGGTAACATGGGCCAAAAGCTTGTCCGTGGATGTGGGGAAAGACAATATAACCGTGAACAATGTGCTCACCGGATATTTTGACACCGATAGGATTGCCTCATTGAACGCCAAAAAAGCCGAAAAAATGGGAGTTTCCCAGGAAGACGTTCGAGGAGAAATGGAAGCAAGGGTTCCTGCAGGGCGAATTGGCAATCCAGAAGAGTATGGTTTTTTAGTGACCTTTTTGGCATCGGACAAAGCTGCCTATATCAATGGGATCAACATTCCTATTGATGGTGGTCTTTTAAAATCCCTATGAGAAAATTTTTATTTATAACAAAATATTTTTCGTGTTAAATTATCATATGCGTAATTTTTAGCTACTTTTATTGTTCAACCAATAAAAAGCAAACCTATGAATTCAAAAGTTTTTTTGGTAGTTCGAATACTTTTAGGGCTTTTCGTCTTAGTATTCGGACTTAACAAGTTCCTCAATTTTATGCCGCCTCAAGGTGAAATGCCCGAAGCTGTAATGAACTATTTTGGTGCGGTTTCATCAACCCATACCATTAAATTGGTAGCCATCGTTGAGATTTTGGCAGGCCTTGCCTTTATTCTTAACAAATATGGAGCACTTATGGCTGTGATATTGATGAGCGTATCTGTCAATGCCGTACTCTTCCATGCTACTTTGGCCCCTGCTGGCATAGGACCTGCATTGGGTCTTTTGATCTTGAATATTTTGGTGTTGATCGGCTATAAGGATAGGTATAAAGACCTTCTACGGCCTTAATACGTAATTTGTCATATCGAGCGGAGTTGAGGCACATTGCCCAAACCCTGATTCCTAGGACTCTCAGCTCCGCTTGAAATGACATTCCCTACCACTTCCATAAAAATGGAATTCCTGCTCGCTTTCTGATTATAAACTCATACGGTCTTTAAAAATATAGGATTGCCTTCGGGAAACTTCCACTTCGTCTCCATTCTGCATGGTAAGTTTAAGTTTACCATTAAACCAAGGCACTACATTTTTAATGAAATTGGTATTTACTATTTGTTGCCGATTAGCTCTAAAAAAAGACTCTTCGGGAAGCTTTTCCTCTACTTGATTCAACGATTTGTATAGCAATGGTTTTTTATCCTCAAAAAAAACGCGGGTATAATTCCCCACAATCTCAAAATGGGAAATATCCCCAATCTTCACCAACCAACATGAGTCGCCATCCTTGATGAAAATCTGACTGTTTCTGGTCAGTTTTTTTGAATTTCCCATTCCTTCTTGAACCGACTCCAATTTTCCCCTTACTTTCTCCATGGCCATACCAAAGCGCTTTTCACTCACGGGTTTCAGTAAATAATCCAAGGCGTTGTACTCAAACGATTTTATGGCATATTCATCAAAAGCCGTGGTGAAAATGGTAATGGGGACTTCATCCAGCATCTCCAAAAGTTCAAAACCGTCCTTTTCGGGCATGTTGATGTCCAAGAACAAAAGGTCGGGTAAGGTACTTTGGATAAGATCAAACCCTGCATCAACATTTTCAGCTTCACCAAGGAGTTCTATGTCATGGTATTTTTTGATGAGCTCCTTCAACTCATTTCGGGCCAATCTTGAATCTTCAACAATAACCGCCCTTATTTTCATGCCAATGGTATTTTTATGGTGGCCACCACCTCGTTTGAAATTTCATTCAAATTAAAGGAAGCTCTATCGGCGTACAGTAGATTTAAACGCTGTTGAATATTTTTTAAACCCAGTTGGGTAGAATCTTCAGCAATTTTTAGTTTGCCCGTATTCCGGACCTCTATCACCAGATGTTCTTTTTCTTTTTTGATATTCAACATTATGACCCCTCCTTTTTTAAGGTTGGAAATACCGTGCTTGATGGCATTCTCCACCAATAGTTGTATGACCATGGGCGGAATCTGCAAATCCAACGTGTCATCCCCCAAATTTTTAAAGAATTCCAAGCGGTTTTCAAATTGGATTTTGGATAGGTCGATATAATTATCCACCATTTCCAATTCTTCCCGTACAGAAATGGCATTGCTACTGTTCTGCGTAAGTGAGAATCGTAAAATTTCGGAAAGCTTGGTGAGCATCTCCCGGGATTTTTCCACATCTTCCAACATCAATCCCCTTATATTGTTGAGGCTATTGAACATAAAGTGAGGATTTATCTGGCCCTTCAGGGTGTTCAGTTGTGCTTGTTTTAGATGCGTGTTCAGTTCTAAACGCTCTATTCGGTCCCGATTAAGTTTAAGGAGCAACTTGATCACCAAATAGGTCACCGTCCATGCCCCAATAAGAAATAGTGAATTGAGCACTTGCACCCCAACATTGTCATGATACTTGAACATTTGGAGTTCTGAAGGGGTCAACGCTGGGCCAAACTCAACATACACATACCCAAAAACGAAGTTTAAACCACCAAACAATGTGGCCGCTATCATATAGGAAACCAAAATCTTCACAAACTCCTTAACTCCAAATGCGTCAAACTGTACCGCTCTTTTTAGGTACAAACGCAGCATAGCAGTCGCAAAAACACCCAGTATCGTACCCATGACCACCGAGTATACAAGTAGGGATATGCTGATTTGTTTCACCACAAAAACAGAAACCAGATTGATGAAACCCCATCCCAAAATCTGTAAGGTCCAAAAAGCGTACTCGCGTTTTTTACTGCTCAATTCCATGAATGCTATCAACGGTATTATAAATATACTTTAAGGAATTTAACCCAATGGAGTCCAATTTATTGATTTTGCGGTTGTTTTTTCCAGAAAGATCTACAACATGATTTGCCGCTATTTAAAAATGCCACCCACATTAACGTCATCCCTGTATAAAAGAATACAAAGTACGAATCATATTCCCACCCATTGAATTTTCCATAAAGCCCTATTGAAGTCCCAATGATTCCCATGACCAAAATAGCTTTCTGCGTTGTACTCAATTTTCTCATTGTTTGATTTTTCAAAAGGTTCACGATTATTTTTTACAGGAAGATGTCTACCAATAAGTCCATCATCAATCGTACAAGTGCTATCATTGCTTTCTGCTTTTGAGATTTTATACAAGGCTAAAATACAGGGCTTTCCAGTAGTGCACACCTGAATTATGGGCAGTGGTAAAAAAGACACAGTGAACGGCAACCTTAACTCCCATAAAGTTCCAACAAACAAAAAAGGAGCTTAAAAAGCTCCTTTTTAATTGAGAATCAGTCCTATAAATCAATCCTTCAACGGTTGAGGTATCTCCTGTTGTCCCAAATGTTTGGCATAAAAGCCCATCATGGCCTTATAGAGTTCGATACGGTTCTCCTCCTTACCAAATCCGTGGCCTTCATCATATTTTACCATATAGGGTACGTCATAGCCCTTACCTCTTAGTGCACTCACAATTTGGTCTGATTCATCTATATTGACCCTAGGGTCGTTTGCCCCCTGCACCACGAACAAAGGTTTTTTCATTTTATCTATCTGATATACTGGAGAAACCTCTTCCATAATTTTCTTTTCTTCTGGAACGTCCTCATCATACCATATTTCCTTAATGATTTTTAAGTACGGTTTCCAATACGGAGGAATAGTCTTCATGAAAGTGAACAAATTGGATACTCCTACATAATCCACACCACAAGCGTAGAGATCCGGTGTCTTGGTCAAACCCCTTAACACGGCATACCCTCCATGACTACCTCCATAAATTGCGGCCTTGTTAGGGTCTACCCAACCTTGGTCCACTACATATTGCAATCCATCCTCCACGTCATCCATGGCTTTTCTTCCAATCTGTTTAAAGCCAGATTCCAAGAACTCCCTACCGTACCCCCCAGAAATCCTAAAATTCACCTGTAATGTGGCATAGCCCCTACTGGCAAACAATTGTGCTTCCGGATTAAAGCCCCAAGAATCCCGGATGCCTTGCGGTCCACCATGTGGGTTGACAATAACAGGTACCTTTTGACCTGCCAAAGCTGCTTTGGGCAAGGTGATATATCCATGCAGGGTAATACCATCCCTGCTGGTGAAGGTTATGGGACGCATTTCGGCCATATCCTCTTTTTTTAACTGCGGCATGGTATTGTACAACTCGGTAAGCTCATCCTTGGCCACATTGTACGCATAGTACATGCCATACACCCGGTCGCTGTCCACATAAAGCATATACAGGTTTTCGTCCTCAGTACTGTCCAATATACTGTACTGCATTCCGGGAAGTTCTTGCTTTACGCGAGCATCCAGTTTTTTAAAGACCTCGCTTACTGGGACTACCACACTTTTTTCTCCTTCGTACGTAAAATAATCCACTTCATAGTTTCTGGTTCTGGACAGCCCCATATTCTGCACATCGTAATGATCATTAAAAAAGACCTTCTTTATGGCTTTGTTCTCCTTAAGATCAAACAGCTGTACTTCCGCTTTATCATTGTCTAGATTGGAAACCACGTAAGCATCATGAGGATATTCTGTTGCATAGTTAAAGCTGGTGATGAAAAAGTTATCCTTCCAATTCAGCTGTTTCAAGACTTGGAAACCGCCATTGCCATCCTCATAATAGGTATCCTGTTCCACTCCATCCCGAAGGCGCGTAAACCCTTTGAGCTTTCCGTTTCTATCAAAATCATATCCCAAAATAGGATTGGCCGGGTCATCATTGGTATATAGTTGGGTCAATTCCCCTGTGACCACATTCAGCTTGAAGGGCTCAAAGACCTGGGCATTGTTCTTGTTCATGGAAACAATGATATGCTCTTTATCATCCCGTAACAACTCCGTGAAATCTGCCCTTACACCATCAAAGGGAGTCAAGTCCTTCAAGTTGCCCCCATCCAAATCCACTGCATAAATATGGTAGTTTTCATTGCCTCCCTTATCCATGGAAAAGTATAGCCTAGTATTGTTTAACCATCCATAAATCCTTACAAGTTCTTCCTTTTCCTCAATGGCTTTTTTTACCTCATTGGTTTCTAAATTTTTGACGTAAATGTGGCGTTTACCATTCTCATCGCTTTCCCGGTAGGACAAGTATTTTCCATCCGGGGAAAATCGAAACGTAAACCCCTTGGGATTGCCAAAATAATCTTCTACCGTGTACCGATAATCTCCTTGGTCCAATGCGGCCAAGGAAACCAATTCGTCATGGGAACTGGCCAAAGTGGTATCGCCAGGTTTTTCTTGGGCATGAAGGGCAACTCCCAAAAACATAAATAGGGAAACCCCACAGGCCCATTTGATCCTTTGTGTTGTTTTCATACGTGTTGAATTAAGTGTTTGTTTTGAAAAAATGATGTTATAACAAATTAGACTGTCCGTATCTTTCTTTGTTACAAAAACCAACAAAAAACTGATAATCAACCGGAAACATCCAATTACAAGGTTGACTGCAATCTTGTCCTTACTTTGTTTCTGGGGGAAACTTTGACAATGTTTTTTTGACCAGGGCCCTCAATCTTTCTTCGCGAACGCTGGGGGAAGCGTTGTCTCGATAGCCACTTTCAGTGGAGGCTTGCCAGAACAGCGCATCACGTTGTGCATCCACAAAATCAAACAGAATATGACGCTGTATTCCAGAATTTCCAATGGGCAATCCAACGGAAACTCCGCCACCCACATTTCTTCCCGTGCCACCAATACCAACACCTACGGCGTTGTTGGAAGGACTACGAAATTCACTGCTTTGAATGTTGATGAAAAAATCGGGTTCCTCGGCCAAACGATATCCTTTTATTTGCAAGGTGGAATCCAAAATCCGAATGAGACGCTTTTCGTCCAATTGGGTCAAGCCCGAATTCAAATCGGAAAAATAATTGTAGGTGGTATAGCTCGTAAAGTCCGCTCCCCTATCGTAATCGTAATTGACCCGAATGGAGACACAAGAGGCCAATAGGCAACACAGCACAATAATCCATAGGTTTCGCATGGCAGATAAATCTGGATTACTTAAAAATAAGGATTATTTGGCTTAGGTGGGAGAACAGGTGCCTTTATTCGTTCAATAGCGCCCAGAGCTTATCCTTAAGCTTCTGAATGCCCAATTGGCTTACTGATGAGATAAATAGATAATCAACATCCTTAAAGTCGGGTTCCATTTCCTCTCGCATTTCCTCAATGAGCTCCTCATCCAACATATCGCATTTGGAAATGGCCACGATGCGCTGTTTGTCCAACAACTCTGGATTGTACCGTCTCAGCTCATCCAAAAGAATGGCATATTCCTGACTGATGTCCTTGCTGTCTGCCGGGATCAAAAAAAGTAAGGTGGCGTTGCGTTCAATATGACGCAGAAAATAGTGGCCTAGACCTTTGCCTTCGGCCGCACCTTCAATAATTCCGGGAATATCGGCCATGACATAACTCTGGAAATCCCGATGCTCCACAATGCCCAAATTGGGTTTTAAGGTGGTAAACTCGTAATTGGCAATCTTGGGCTTTGCCGAAGTCATCACGGACAATAATGTGGATTTCCCGGCATTGGGGAATCCCACAAGGCCCACATCGGCCAAAACTTTAAGTTCCAAGGTCAAATGCGCCTCCTGTCCTGGAATTCCAGGTTGGGCATATCTTGGAGTTTGGTTCGTCGGGCTTTTAAAATGCCAATTGCCACGACCTCCAATACCACCTTCCAAGACAATCTTCTCTTCTTGGTCCTCGGTAATCTCAAAAAGAACGGCATTGGTCTCGGTATCTCGTATCACCGTCCCGAGGGGAACTTCCAAATAAGTATCGGCCCCATCGGCGCCGGTACTCCTATTTTTACTGCCATGCTCCCCATGACCTGCCTTAAAATGTTTTTTGAACTTATAATGGACCAACGTCCATAGGTTTTTGTTCCCCTTCACGATTACGTGGCCTCCACGGCCACCATCACCACCGTCCGGGCCTCCCTTGGCAACATACTTTTCCCGATGTAAATGCGCAGAACCCTTGCCTCCGTTCCCGGAAGATACATGCACTTTCACATAATCCACAAAATTGCCTTCGGTCATGTCAATGGTTTTTTTAGCAGAAAGGTGAAGGGTAAAATGTTACCTCCGTCTCAGTCCAAAGTATCTATTACCTTGCCCAAACGCTCGGTGATTTCTACAATGTCCCCAATTCCGTTTACGGAATGGAATTTCCCCTGTTTTTCATAATACGCTTTCAAAGGGGCCGTTTTTTCGTTGTATTCCTCAAAACGATTGCGGATTTTGCTCTCATCTTGATCATCGGAACGCCCACTGCTCTTTCCGCGCTCCAATAAACGGGCGATCAACACCTCATCATCGGCCTCTAGGGCAATAGTGGCATTTACCATCATATCCTTGGATTCCAAAAAGTTGTCCAAAGCTTCCGCCTGTGCAGCGGTTCGTGGAAAACCATCAAAAATAAAGCCTGACGCCTCTGGATTTTTCTCCACTTCGTCTTTTAGCATGTCAATGGTTACCTCATCAGGGACCAAATCGCCCTTATCGATATAGGATTTGGCCAACTTGCCCAATTCCGTTCCATTTTTAATGTTGTATCGGAACACATCCCCTGTGGAAATGTGTTTCAAATTGTACTTCTCTTTCAAGAACCCAGCCTGGGTTCCTTTTCCTGCTCCTGGCTTTCCAAAAAGCACTAGGTTGATCATATCTGCTTGGTTTAATTGGTATACTTCCCTTAAATTTCTGCCCATTTCATTGTAGTCCAAACCGTAACCCACAATAAAATTATCCGGGATTTCCAACCCTACATAATCAATGGCATATTCACCGTTGTAGATTTCGGACTTGTAAAAAAGGGCAGCAATTTTAAATTCCTTCACATTGGTCTGGGAAAACAGGTGCACCAATTGCTTCAATGTTCTTCCCGTGTCGACCACATCTTCCAAAATAATGACACTCTTTCCTTCCATGTCTTCTTGAACATCCAACAAGGTTTCCACAATCCCGGTGGAAGTCAATCCTTGATAGGAGCTCAACCGTACAAAAGAAACTTGGCAAGGGTGCTGATACGCCTTTAAAAAATCGGCCACAAACATAAAGGCTCCGTTGAGCACACCTACAAAAAGGGGTGTCTCATCCTTGTAGTCCTTGGCGATTTCCGCCGCCATTTTTTCTATGGCCGCAAGGATTTGTTCTTCCTTTAAGTAAGGTTTAAACAACTTGTTGTTTAGCTTGATCAACGTATCAGTATTTTGGTCAGGTTGGCAAAGATAGCATTTTTTGGGGGTGGTATGCCCAGCATCTTTCATCCCTTCAAGGAATTCATGTATTTTTGCAGTCATTCCAATTTAATGATCCATGGATTTTTTCTCTTCCAATTTTAAACTCGGTATTTTAGGGGGTGGGCAATTAGGCAAAATGATGCTCTACGAAACCCGAAAATGGGACATCTTTACCAAGGTCATGGATGCTTCACCCGAAGCGCCCTGTAAAATTGCTTGCAACGAGTTTGTGGAAGGTAGCCTTATGGATTTTGATGCTGTTTATAATTTCGGGAAGGACGTAGATGTCCTCACCATTGAAATTGAAAATGTGAATGTGGACGCCCTTGAAAAATTGGAACATGAAGGCAAAAAGGTCTATCCTCCGACCAAAGCCTTGCGTACCATCCAGAATAAAGCCACACAAAAACTATTCTATACGGACCACAATATCCCAACTGCGCCGTTCACGCGTTTCGCCTATACTTCTGAGATAGAAGACAGCATTTCCAACGGTGGCCTCCAACTTCCTTTTGTTTGGAAAAGTGCCCAGTTTGGATACGATGGCCAAGGTGTGAAGGTGGTCCGGAAAATAGAAGATTTAAACGGACTTCCCAATGTAGAGTGCATTGCCGAAAAAATGGTCAATTTTAAAAATGAATTGGCTGTAATCGTATCGCGAAACACCAAAGGTGAAGTAAAAACATATCCCGTGGTAGAGATGGAGTTTCACCCAGAGGCCAATCAGGTTGAATATGTTATCTGTCCGGCAAGAATTGAGGATTCCGTGGCGCAAAAGGCCACCGAGGTTGCCCTCAAAGTGGCCGAACATTTACAACCTGTAGGATTATTGGCCGTGGAACTGTTTCAAACGCAGGATGACCAAATTTTAGTCAACGAAGTAGCACCAAGACCTCATAACAGTGGACATTATAGTATTGAAGCCAGCTATACCAATCAATTTGAACAGCACATCCGGGCCATTTTAGGCCTACCTTTGGGAAAAACGGATAGTAAAGTGGCAGGAATCATGGTTAACTTGGTAGGTGCCGAAGGCCATACCGGGGATGTGGTCTATGAGAATATGGACACCATTTTGGAAATGGATGGGGTAACACCTCACATCTATGGAAAAAAACAGACCCGCCCGTTTCGAAAGATGGGCCATGTAACCATCGTAGACGAAGATATGGCCAGAGCCCGTGAAGTAGCCCAAAAAGTTAAAGAAACCATCAACGTTATAAGCAAATAAAAGTATGAGCAAAGTAGCCGTGATTATGGGAAGCACAAGCGACCTCCCCATTATGCAGGACGCCATCGATATTTTGAAAGAGTTCAATATTGAAGTGGATGTGGACATTGTCTCCGCACACAGAACTCCCGAAAAACTTTTTGATTTTGGCAAAAACGCCCATAAAAATGGATATTCGGTCATCATAGCCGGGGCTGGCGGAGCTGCGCACCTTCCGGGAATGGTGGCATCCTTGTCCCCTTTGCCAGTAATCGGAGTCCCTGTGAAAAGCAGTAACTCCATAGACGGGTGGGACTCTGTTCTCTCCATTTTACAGATGCCCGGAGGCGTTCCTGTAGCCACTGTGGCCTTAAATGGCGCAAAAAATGCTGGGATTTTGGCCGCTCAGATCATTGGGAGTTCAGACCAAGAAATTTTATCGAAAATGGTGGACTACAAACAAGGCCTCAAAGAAAAAGTAATCAAAGGAGCAGAAGAAGTTCGTAACATAAAATAAACCTACGCAGAAATGCCCAATAATAATCCTCTCTTGGAGCCCTTTGATCAAGCTCCATTTTCAAAAATCAAGAACGAACATTTTAAGCCTGCCTTCTTGGAGGCCATTGAAAGTGCCAAAAAAGAAATTGACGCCATTGTGGAAAACCCTGAAGCGCCCACCTTTGAAAACACTTTGGAGGCTTTGGATTTTTCAGGACAGCAGTTGGACAGGGTCTCCAGTGTTTTTTTCAATCTGAACTCCGCAGAAACCAATGATGAAATCCAAAAAATTGCGCAGGAGGTGTCTCCTTTATTGTCAGATTTCAGCAATGACATTACTTTGAACCAAGCACTTTTTGAACGCATCAAAACGGTTTATGGACAACGAGAGAACCTCTCCCTTACCCCTGAGCAACAGACCTTGCTGGAAAAACGCTATAAAAGTTTTAGCAGAAATGGAGCAAATCTCAATGAGGCGGATAAAAAGAGACTTAGGGAAATTGATGCCGAACTTTCCAAGTTAAAACTGAAATTCGGTGAAAATGTCCTTGCTGAAACCAACAAATATGAAATGTTGCTATCCAATGAGGAAGATTTAAAAGGTCTTCCTGAAGGTGCAAAGGAAGCCGCCGCACAATTGGCACAATCCAAAGACAAGGAAGGTTGGCTGATCACCTTGGACTATCCCAGTTATATTCCTTTTATGAAATATGCCGAAAATAGGACGTTGCGCAAAGAATTGTCCTTAGCCTTTGGCAGCAAGGGTTTCCATAATGATGCATTGGACAATCAGGAAAATGTGCTACAAATTGTAGCGCTCCGTCATGAACGTGCCAACCTGTTGGGCTATACCACACATGCCCATTTTGTCCTGGAAGAACGCATGGCCGAAACTCCTGAAAAGGTGTTGGAGTTCTTGAATGAACTTTTGGAGAAGGCTAAGCCTGCGGCAGAAAGGGAATTTGAAGAATTGGAGGCCTTTGCCAAAGAATTGGATGGTATTGACCATTTGGAAAAATGGGACAGCGCGTACTACTCTGAAAAGTTAAAGCAGAAACTGTTCAATTTGGATGATGAAAAATTGAAACCCTATTTTAAGCTGGAGAATGTAATCAGTGGGGTTTTTCAAGTTGCTGAAAAACTTTTCGGACTAACCTTCAAGGAGGTTTTTAATGTGGACAAATACCATGATGAGGTAAAGACCTATGAGGTTTATGATGATTCAGGCAATTTTGTTTCACTTTTCTATGCCGATTTCCATCCCCGTCCCGGGAAAAGAGGTGGGGCTTGGATGACCTCGTACAAGCCACAGTACACTCGCAACGGCAAAAATAGCCGCCCCCATGTCTCCAACGTATGTAATTTTACGAAGCCAACTTCTTCAAAACCTTCGTTGCTTACCTTCAATGAGGTGACCACTTTGTTCCATGAGTTTGGACATGCCCTTCATGGGATGTTGGCCAACACGATCTATCCTGGCCTTTCGGGAACTTCCGTGTATTGGGATTTTGTGGAACTCCCCAGTCAGGTAATGGAGAATTGGTGCTATGAAAAAGAGGCCTTGGAGCTTTTTGCCTTTCATTATGAGACAGGAGAGCTCATTCCCATGGATTTGGTGGAAAAAATAAAGGAATCTGCCACTTTTCAAGAGGGCATGGCCACTATTCGCCAATTGAGTTTTGGATTTTTGGACATGGCATGGCACGGTTCGGACCCATATAGCATCAAAGACGTAAAAGATTACGAAACAAAGGCTTTTGAAAGTACAGCCCTGTTCCCCGATACCCCTGAAACCTGCATGAGCACTTCTTTTTCCCATATTTTTCAAGGAGGATATTCTTCAGGGTATTACAGCTACAAGTGGGCTGAAGTTTTGGATGCAGATGCCTTTGCTTATTTCAAGGAAAAAGGCATTTTCAACAAAGAAATTGCCAATAGCTTCAAGGAACATGTGCTTTCTAAAGGAGGCACAGAGAATCCCATGGAACTGTACAAACGTTTTAGGGGATCCGAACCAAAAATTGATGCTTTACTGGAAAGAGCTGGTTTGATAAAAAAGGTTGGTTAATTTCCCATAGTATCGTTTTTAGTCCATCTTGGATTAAAGGGATGGCTCAATTACCATCAACAATTTTCTTTGGGATGTTTTGCAATAGATTATCTGTAAGATCATTGGACAAAATCCATTACTTTTGATACTTCAAACAAACTATGGCCGAACACAGACTTCATCCTGAGAATTGGGTAGACCACTATGCAGATTATCTGTTCAATTACGCCGTTGCGCGGGTAAGCGATGCAGAAATTGCCAAGGATCTGGTTCAGGAAACTTTTTTTGCCGGACTAAACTCAGCTAAAAATTATAAAGGTGATGCTGCAGAACGCACCTGGTTGATTGCCATTTTGAAACGCAAAGTCATTGACCATTACCGCAAGATCAATTCAAAAAAAGGAAAGGCAGAGGTACGGGTGAGCTATAGTTCTGATTCTGATTCCGAGGGAGACTGGTTGGAAGAACAAGTGGCCGACCCATTTAGCCAAGATGGCGATAACGTTCTGGAAAACGAAGAACTGGGATTTGCCATCCAAGAGTGTATTTCCAAACTACCTCGCAAACAGGCCCAGGTTTTTCAGATGAAAACCATCCAAGGGATGAGTACAGAAGATATTTGTAATGAACTGGACATTAATCCGTCCAACTTGTGGGTGATGATCCACAGAGCAAGAACGGCACTTATGGGTTGTTTAAATGATAATTGGTTTTAGTTATGAAGATTTCATGTGAAGAGGCGTCACATATCTGTACAAAATCGCAGTACAAGGAAGCTAGCTTTTGGGAAATCCTGAAGCTTCGCATACATATTCTGTATTGCAAGGCCTGTGCAAAATATTCAAAACAGAACGGCACGCTTACTTCCTTATGCGATAAAGCCGAACTAAATGTTCTTTCTGAAGAGGATAAAGAGTGCATGAAGAAGGATTTGGAAAAGCGACTCTAAAGGAATATATCCACTATCCAAAAAAGAGCCAACCACATCACTGGAATACCTTCTATCCAAAATGATGCAAAGTACCGTTTCATGATTCTCCTTTGCGAGGCAAGGATAAAAATTAAAACAAAGGTCATTGCCAATCTTAACCCTATCTCTTTAAGGTTGACTTCATCCCTTAAAAAGGTCAGCAAAAAGAAAGTAATGGCAAGGATCACTCCCAGTCTTTGGGTTTTCTCCACCCCTAAAACCTGTGGTAAAGTCCTTAAATCTTTATGGTCCCATTTTAGATCCCTGATTTCAAAGGGTAAAATCAACACCACCACTAAAATAAAACGCTGCAGAAACAAAACCCAGATATCCCAATCCAAAGATACTTTAGCATCCATAACAGGTAATAGTACTGTAAAACCTACCCATACCAAGGCCACAATAAAAATCTTGAACCCTCCCAAACTCCTTAAATTTTTCATGTTGGGAAGTAAGGGCACGGCATATAATGCAGAAATCACCCCTAAAATCAAGGTAGTTTCCCATATTTTAGAATCCAATTGAAGTAAAAAGTACATCGCAAAACCAAAGGACACAAAGCTGAAGGCCTGAATACCCCTGTGATAAGCATTGGAAACAATCAGGTATTTGTAGGCCTCTACCCCGTATTTTATAAAGTTGTAACAAACAATAACGCTAAAAAAAGTAAACCCCATGAGCGTACCGTCCCAGGACATCCCTAAAAGATAAAATGTGATTCCCATAAGTGAAATCACCGAAAGAGCTACATGGATACTGGCGTCCAGATAAAAATCAAAGATTGGTTTTAAGCCTCTCATTGTATAAAATAATAGCCCCAGGAACAAACGTTAACCAATGGTTAACAACTTTGGCAGGGCCACTTTCAAAATTGCCTATTTTCATTGAATTAATCCCTAATTTTGTGCACTTTATTGGATTGAACATGAATACAGAAGTATTTGCCGCCAGACATATTGGCATAGCAGAAAAAGACCTCTCCAAAATGTTTGGAACCATTGGGGTCGATAATATGGAACAGTTAATTTATGAAACCATTCCAGATGACATTAAGCTGAAGGAAACCCTAAATCTTCCCAAAGGAATCAGCGAACATGAGTTTTTGGGGCATATCCAAAGACTGTCTGAAAAGAACCAAATTTTTAAAACTTATATTGGGTTGGGATATCATGAATCCCTTACCCCTTCGGCAATCAAAAGGAACATCTTGGAAAACCCGGGATGGTACACCGCTTACACCCCATACCAGGCCGAGATAGCCCAAGGGCGATTGGAAGCTCTGTTGAACTTTCAGACCATGGTCAGTGATCTTACTGGAATGGAGTTGGCCAACGCCTCTCTTTTGGATGAAAGTACAGCGGCAGCGGAAGCCATGACCATGTTGTTTGAACTCCGTTCCAGACAACAAAAAAAGGATGGGGCCGTAAAGTTTTTTGTTTCTGAAGAGATTCTACCGCAAACCCTGAGCTTGCTCAAGACGCGAGCTATTCCGTTGGGTATAGAATTAGTGGTTGGCAATCATGAAACCTTTGGTTTCTCCGAAGATTTTTATGGAGCCATTCTTCAATATCCGGGCAAGTCCGGACAAGTGAACGATTATGCGGGATTTGTTCAAAATGCCAAGGATAACGATATAAAAGTTGCCGTTGCTGCCGATATCTTGAGTTTGGTACTCCTTACTCCTCCCGGTGAATGGGGTGTTGATGTGGTTGTAGGCACCACCCAACGTTTTGGTATTCCACTAGGATACGGTGGCCCCCATGCAGCCTTTTTTGCCACCAAGGAAGAATACAAAAGAAACATTCCTGGTAGAATCATTGGAATCACTAAGGATACAGATGGCAACCCTGCGCTCAGAATGGCCCTTCAAACAAGGGAACAGCATATTAAAAGAGACAAGGCCACATCCAACATCTGCACGGCTCAAGTATTATTGGCCGTTATGGCTGGAATGTATGCCGTTTACCATGGACCAAACGGATTGAAATATATAGCTTCCAAGGTTCATGCCCAAGCAGCGCAACTGGCCAAGATTTTGGAATCGTATGGATTTGAACAACTCAATTCCTGTTATTTTGATACCATAAAGGTTAAAGTGGGCAATAGCATTGCATTAAGGGAAATCACAGAAGGTCATGGTATCAACCTAAATTATATTGATACCGATACCGTTTCCATTTCATTGAATGAAGCTGTTTCCGAAGATGACCTGAAAACTTTGGCTCTTTGTTTTGCGGATGCCCACGGAATAAAAACCCATAATGCCGAACCGGTTCCCACAGAAGGTATCATTCCGGAAACTCTTAAACGTAAGAAGCCTTTTTTGGAGCACGAGGTATTCAATAGCTATCATTCAGAAACCGAATTGATGCGCTACATCAAAAAATTGGAACGCAAGGATTTGGCTTTGAACCATTCCATGATTTCCTTGGGAAGTTGTACCATGAAGCTGAATGCCGCTTCCGAAATGCTTCCCCTAAGTTGGGCTCATTGGGGCAATATTCACCCATTTGTACCCTTAAAGCAAGCACAAGGATATCAAGAAATGCTCAAGGCATTGGAATCCCAATTGAATACGATTACCGGCTTTGCCGCTACGTCACTTCAACCCAACTCAGGAGCCCAAGGGGAATATGCGGGCCTTATGGTGATTCGTGCTTATCACGAGTCGCGAGGGGAAGGACATCGAAATATTTGCCTTATCCCTGCATCTGCACACGGAACCAACCCCGCTTCGGCTGTAATGGCCGGCATGAAGGTAGTGGTTACCAAAACCGATGAAAAAGGAAATATAGATGTTGCCGATCTTGAAGAAAAAGTGCAACAACATTCCGAAAACTTGGCTGCCTTGATGGTTACCTACCCATCCACCCATGGTGTTTTTGAATCGTCCATAAAGCATATCACCCATTTGATTCATGAAAATGGAGGGCAAGTATACATGGACGGTGCAAACATGAACGCTCAAGTTGGTCTTACCAATCCAGCTACCATTGGTGCAGATGTTTGCCACCTTAACCTGCATAAAACTTTTGCCATTCCACATGGTGGTGGAGGTCCTGGTGTTGGCCCTATATGTGTTGCGGAGCAGTTAAAACCTTTTTTGCCTTCAAATCCTGTGGTTGAAACTGGTGGCAATAATCCCATAACTGCCATTTCAGCTGCCCCTTGGGGCAGTGCTTTGGCTTGTTTAATTTCCTATGGATATATTAAAATGCTGGGAGCCGAAGGTTTAACCAATGCCACCAAAGCTGCTATACTCAATGCCAATTACATCAAAGACCGCCTAAAAGGCAAGTTCGATGTCTTGTATACCGGAGAGAGGGGAAGAGCTGCGCACGAAATGATCATTGATTGTAGACCCTTCAAGGCCAATGGCATTGAAGTAACCGATATTGCCAAAAGATTGATTGATTATGGATTCCATGCCCCTACAGTTTCATTTCCGGTGGCTGGAACCCTGATGATTGAACCTACCGAGAGTGAAAGTCTCGCTGAATTGGACAGGTTTTGTGATGCCTTGCTATCCATTCGCCAAGAAATTGACGAAGCCAGTGCGGATAACCCTAACAATGTTTTGAAAAATGCCCCTCACACCTTGGGCATGATCACCAATGATGTTTGGGAGTTCCCCTACTCTAGGCAACAAGCTGCTTTTCCATTGCCCTATGTGGCTGAAAATAAGTTTTGGCCAAGCATACGAAGGACCGATGAAGCTTTTGGGGATCGTAATTTAATGTGTACCTGTGCACCAATAGAGGCCTATGCCGAAGTATAAAAAGTACTGTATCCATTGACAAAAAGCCCTGACACTCAAAGTAAGTCGGGGCTTTTTTTTACCTACTCCCCTTAAAAAGAACGCCTTGGACATCGTACTCTTTGTTATGCGTGCATAGCATTGCGGTTACATCATACCTAATTTGTATGCTACTAAAACCTCATCATGAAGATTGGTATCACCGGCACAGGAAGTTATATCCCATCCCTAATCACCAAAAATGAAGATTTTTTGGAACATGAATTTTTGGAGTTGGATGGCTCATCGTTCCATCAGGACAATGGCACCATCATTGAAAAGTTTCAAGCCATTACAGGAATTGGCGAACGCAGGTATGCCGAACCTAATCTAAAAACTTCCGATTTAGGTTTTCTGGCCGCCGAGAAAGCCTTGACGGATGCGAATATTGACAAAGAAACACTGGATTATATCATTTTTGCCCACAATTTCGGTGATATGACCTATGGAAAAATACAAGGTGACACACTCCCAAGCTTGGCAACCAGGGTAAAACATCTCCTTAAAATCAACAATCCAAGATGTGTGGCCTATGACCTAATTTTTGGTTGCCCCGGTTGGATTGAAGGTGTAATTCAGGCGACAGCTTTCATCAAAAGCGGAATGGCCAAAAAGTGTTTGGTGATTGGAGGAGAAACCCTTTCCCGGGTCATTGACCCCCACGATAGGGATAGTATGATTTTTTCAGATGGTGCAGGTGCCACTATTATTGAAGCTTCCGATACTTCTGGGGAAATTCTGTCCCATGCTTCTGTCACGTACGCCAATGAGGAAGCCTACTATCTTTATTTTGACAAAACCAATTCAGCAAAAGGCTGTAAGGATACACGATTCATAAAAATGTACGGCCGAAAAATATATGAATTTGCCTGTTCCCATGTTCCCCAAGCCATGAAGGATTGTCTGGACAAAAGTGGGGTTAATATAGATCAGGTCAAAAAAATCTTCATCCATCAAGCCAATGAAAAAATGGACGAAGCCATAATAAAACGGTTTTACAGACTCTATGGTCAAGAGGTCCCCATAGACATTATGCCCATGAGCATTCACAAATTAGGGAATAGTTCTGTAGCCACGGTCCCTACACTTTATGACTTGGTCTTGAAAGGAAAACTATCCGATCATCAACTAAAAAAAGGAGATGTGGTGCTATTTGCAAGCGTAGGCGCTGGAATGAACATCAACGCTATTGCATATAGGTATTGACTAGTTGGAATCTCAACAAGTTCTTCTGGGATTTATGGATTGTTTTTTGGAATTTTAGCAAATGCGAATCAGCATTATCATTCCTGCCCATAACGAAGCAGCTTATCTTGAAGGTTGTTTAGATTCTTTTGTGGCACAGACCCATATTCCTGATGAGGTTATCATTGTTGATGATAATTCGTCGGACAATACCCATGCCATTGCTTCCGATTATGCTAAAAAACATCCATGGATAAAAGTGCATCGGCGAAAATCAACAAATGAGCACATACCTGGAAAAAAAGTGGTGGACACGTTCAACTTTGGACTACGACATGCTTCAGATTACAACTTGATTGGCAAGTTTGATGCCGACATCATCTTGCCCCCCACCTATTTTGAATCTATTTTAAACCAATTCCAGTCCAACTGGAAATTGGGCATGTGCTCTGGCTTACTCTATATTAAAAAAGAGAGCAAGTGGGTCTATGAGAACATTGCGGACAAATCCCACATCCGTGGCCCCATAAAACTATACCACAAGGCCTGTTTTGATAAAATTGACGGCCTCCGACCTGGTGTGGGATGGGATACTGTTGATGTGCTTTTGGCCCAATACCACGGTTTTGAAACCCAAACTATTCCTGAACTCCAAGTAAAACACCTACGCCCCACCGGACATGGGTACAGCACTAAAAATTATCAGGCCAAGGGTGAAGCCCTGTACAGAATGCGTTATAGTATTGTACTTGCCAAATTAGCTGCACTTAAAATGGCTTGGCAGGCCAAAAGCCCTAAACTGTATCTTCAAACGCTGTTGGGCTACTTAAAAGCATTCTTCCAACGGCAAAAGCGCTATGTTTCCAAAGAAGAAGGCTCCTTTATCCGAAAGTATCGTTGGCAAGGCATCTGGTCTAAGCTCTAAGTCTCATCCCCAATACTTTTCTTCCAAAATGCAGTATTAACGGCATCCGTCAATTCAAAACGGGTATCCGTCAATTCATCCTACTCTTTTATCAATTTTGAGCGTATTTTCTTTCCTATAGCATAAACAATTACAACAACTCTTAAGGGTTGTACCTCATAAAAAAGCAGCAGGCCCCAAAACCTAAAACACTATACCATGAAAAAATTAATTCCATGGAATACATCCCTATGGTTACTTATAGCCATAGTATTCCAATCCTGCCAAAAAGAAGAGTCCATCCCTACAAAAATATCTTCCCGAACCACCAAGGCGGCGGATAATGCCCAAGGGATGCTAGGAAAAAAGCTGGATATTCCCTACACCGTGGGCAATATGCAAAAAGCACTAAATGAGGTCATGGCTTCCTTTAAGCACCAACTGCCCCAATCCAAACTGGCCAAGTCGGGAAAAACGGTTGAGATACAACCCTCACATTACTACTATCGTTTTTTGCCCAAGGACAGCACAGAGTACGAACGTTTGGCCACAGACACTGTACTACTCACCTCCAATGCTCCACTGGATTACGAAATTACCATTGATGGAGATTATTTTGATGATGAAGGCACGGAGGAAGACAATAGCTTTGGCTTCCAATACACTGTTTTCCCCTCGGATTATGGATTTCCACAGGACATTGCCCACCAAAAGCTGAACAATCTGTATTTTGCACCGGAAGAAGAAACCGGCACCATGGAAAAAGGGGAAATACCCGTACAACACCCCCAATCCAAAACCAGCAAGGCACTGGCCAAACTGGACGAGAACGGGGAACTTTTTGAGTTTTTGGAACTGGAGGCCCTAAAACTCACCAATAACTTGGAAGAAGATGAACTGGAAACCCTGCGGTTCTTTTTGCCCAACGACCCAAGTGGCAAGCATTACACCCATACCGAGGCCCTTGCTTTAGGGCATTCCCTGCCCCAGCTCCGTATAGACTATGCCCATCTTATGGCCCAACAGCAAAAAGGAGACATGGATACTGCCGCCCGTTGGTGGAAGCGCAAAAAATGGAACCCCTATGGCCGTTTAACCGTTCATGAAGATGCCATTGGCCGAAATGTGGGCGTGGTGGGTGCCGAAGTACGGGTACGCAAATGGGGATTGGTGGTGATCAAACGAGCACGCACCAATGCCAAAGGGGAGTTTAGGACCAGTAGCACCAAGACCAAACGGGTAAAATATGCAGTATATTTTAATAGTAATCATCGTAAATTTGTTGTTAAGGCAGGAAC
The DNA here is from genome assembly GCF_004916895.1 of Flagellimonas alvinocaridis. Lineage (GTDB taxonomy): Bacteria > Bacteroidota > Bacteroidia > Flavobacteriales > Flavobacteriaceae > Flagellimonas > Flagellimonas alvinocaridis. The sequence goes on along the minus strand of NZ_SNTZ01000002.1, from coordinate 19,893 downwards.
CATTTTTTGGAATGCGCGGCACCGTGGCACCCGTACCTATAAAAAACAGGGCTGGCACCAACATTTCTCTTATGGTAGGGCAAAGTTTTATGCATTGGTCCATAACGCCGCCTACGATTTTTATAATAGGGCCGTAGGCAAGTTTGGATTGCACCACCCCAACCAAAGTTGGTTGCGTATTAGTGCCCAATACACCAAAGAGTCTGGAGACCATTTAGATCTAAACCCGGGAGGCAGGTATAGTCTCGTCCCACATTCAGAAATAAGGGTGGGAAGAATGGACAATGGCAAACCAATGGCAAGTGACGAAATTTATGCATTGGTAACCCATGAAATGACCCATGCAAGCCATTATAGAATGGACAGAACCTTTTTTATCAATATTAGAGGAGCCGGATGCACACTACAGACCATGGCAGAGAGTTGGGCCACTGGTGTGGAAACAGAAGTTACCAATGATAGATATTTAGAATTCTATGCAAACTACATAGCAACAAGGAGTATCGGAACGAAAAAACCTTTAAGTCTGCACAACTCTGGGAAACAGAACCGGGAGATTAGACAAGGAAGCAAATACGAATACACCCCTATAGTAATTGACTTAATTGACAATTTTAATCAAAGAAAAGAATTTAACAATCCAAAGTATCCAGTTGATAGGGTTCAAGACTATACGTTACAACAAATACAAGCCTCATTAAATCGATCACGCGGACCACATACATGGAAGAATCGTCTAATAAGCCAACACTATAATCCATCTGAAAAGTATGTAGAAGAACTTTTTAATTCCTATATGTATAATAATTGCAAATAAAACTTGGAGCAATGAAATACCTATTACTAACAGCTTTAGCAACCTTGCTTAACTCGTGCGGCAGTGGTTTAGAATATGACGGCCCCAACTCACGCACCTATACTTATATTCTAACCAATCAAACCGGAATAGAATTAATTATAACCAGTGATTTTGGACGCACAGAACTTGTCTCTACAAACGATTCTTATCAGTGCCAAATAGATGTTGAAGATGATTACAGCGGTGGTCTCTGTTCACTTGAGCTTGAAATTCGTATTCCAGAGACTAATAAAGGTTACCGATGTTTTGGGTTGGCTTCTGATGTAGAAGAATTATGCTTTGTAGATGATTTTAAACTTTTCACGATATCCGAAGGCACCATTTTCACAGAAACCAAAACACGCACTTATGAGTACGTGCTTACCCCCGACCTTTTGGAAAATGCCTTTGAGTTGCCTCAATAAACTATGACTGTGATGGCATCTATGTCAAGGTAACCCTAAAATTACTTTAAAACCTCCCCAATCGGCTTGCCCGTGGTCCCGTTAGGGAACGCAATGCCCAAAAGAGATGCAATGGTAGGGGCAATATCCGGTATTTCGGTACGGTTTACGGTACTGCCTTGTTTAATACCCTTTCCATAGAGCAACAAAGGTGCATGGGTATCATAAATATGTGGTGAACCATGGGTAGAACCTGTTCTTCCATAGGAAGCAAAACCAGGTCTAGTTACCATAAGGACATCTCCAGAACGTTTTTGGTTATATCCGTTCTGTAAAATATAGGGAATACCTTGGGTGTAATTGCCCTGCCACATCTGGTGGCCTGTATACACCCTAAAAATACCATCATAGCCCAATACTTCTTGGGCAATGATCTCTTCCGCATCATCCAAATCAATATCCAGATTGTTCAACACCTTATGGTCCAAAAACAATTGATAATTGGAGATGTTCTTTACCACATCCGTGGTTCCAAACCTATATTTTAAAAATTCCATGAGCTGTTCGCGCATGCCGCCCATATCCAAATAACCTGCAGGAATCTTTTGATCTTCCAAATAGGCTGGCACATGGATGGCCGCATGGTCCGCAGTCAAGAAAACGGTGTATTCGCCTGCTCCCACCTTTTCATCCAAAGTAGAAAACAAACGGGCCAAATCTCTGTCCAATCTCAGGTAGGTGTCTTGGATTTCCTTGGAATTCACCCCAAAAAAATGTCCTACATAATCCGTACTGGAAAAACTGATGGCCAAGAAATCCGTAATGGCATCCGCACCCAAGTTTTCACCTTCTAAAGCCGCCAGGGCAAAATCTGCTGTAATGCTATTGCCAAAGGGCGTTACCCTGAGCAACCCAAACTTTCCATTGTCTTCCCAAAGCTTCGGAAGATCGTGGGGAAATTTTGTATTGGTCTCTCCATCAATCTTTCCTTCGTAAACGTTATCATCGGTTCCACTTTGCACATAGGTGTCAATGGGCTTCAAAGTTTCCCATGGTTTTTTGTAGGATTCAACTATATCCGAGGCATTAAAATCATTTACCCACTGGGGCAGAGCGTCCATATAGTATGAACTTGTAATCCAGTTTCCTTGCTCTCCCCCTTCATACCAATATGCAGCATTGGCCATGTGTCCTCCTGGAAGCACCGCTCCCCTATCTTTTAAGGCTACGGCAATGACCTTGCCTCGTTGTTGCGTATGTAATCGCAATTGGTCGGTCACCGTAGTGGTAAGCATTCTGTGTGGTGACATTTGACCGGCATCCGATGAAGTACCTACCGATTGATAGTTGTTATCCCCTGCACAATATACCTCTTCGCCTGTTGTTTTATCGTACCAAGCATTACCAATAATACCATGGGTAGCCGGAGTGGTCCCAGTATATACCGAAGCATGTCCTGGGCCCGTACTGGTAGGCGCATAGTTAAAATGATGGTTCTTGCAATTGAATCCTTGGTTGACCAACCGTTTAAAACCCCCTTCACCATATTGGTCCCAAAATCGGGTAAGATAGTCGTACCGCATTTGGTCCACGACGATTCCCACTACCAGTTTTGGCGATTGCGCAATGGCCGTTGGCTGCACGGCAGCCATAATTTCATCATTGTTTTTCTTTTTGCGTTGACCGAAGGATATCCCACTAATGCATAGCATCAGCAGTACGAGAACAAGGTTGGTTTTTTTCATGGATTTTGTTTCAAACGGATACAAAACTATTCATTTATATTCTTTAAAATTTTAATTCAAGGTTAAAAGCTTAACAATATTCTTATTTTTATGGCCGCAAGTCTATTTTTTAGCACATGAACTACCTTGAAGCGATCGGGAAATACTTCATCATGATACGTGAAGTGTTTAAAAAGCCTACCAAGTGGTCCATCATGAGGACCCTGATCCTAAAGGAAATCGATGAACTCATCTATGGCTCCATGGGCATCATCATTTTTATTTCCTTCTTTATTGGTGGGGTGGTTACCATCCAGACTGCTTTGAATCTGAACAGTCCGTTTTTACCCAAAAGTCTTATTGGATTTGCAACACGACAATCTGTGCTTTTGGAGTTTGCCCCAACCTTCACCTCCATCATTATGGCCGGTAAAGTGGGTTCATATATCACCTCCAGTATTGGTACCATGCGAGTAACGGAGCAGATAGATGCTCTGGATGTCATGGGGGTCAATTCTTTGAACTATTTGGTGTTTCCCAAGATCATTGCCATGCTCATGTACCCCTTTGCGGTTGCCATTTCTATGTTTGTTGGCATCTTGGGTGGATGGGTCGCCGCAGTTTTCGGCGGATATGCCCCCAGTGGTGAGTTTATAAAAGGGTTGCAGCTGGATTTTGATTCGTTCCACGTTACGTATGCCTTTATAAAGACCGTTGTGTTTTCCTTTGTAATTGCCACCTTGCCCTCGTACCATGGGTTTTACATGAAGGGCGGTGCTTTGGAAGTGGGCAAAGCCAGTACAACCTCATTTGTTTGGACCAGTGTGGTCATTATTATCTTGAATTATGTTCTAACACAATTGCTCCTAGGCTGATGATCGAAGTAGACAATATCCACAAATCGTTTGGCGACAACCATGTTTTAAAAGGGATAACTACCCGTTTTGAACAAGGCAAAACCAACTTGATCATCGGGCAGAGTGGTTCAGGAAAAACAGTTTTCCTAAAATGCCTTTTAGGCCTTTTTGAACCTGAAGAAGGGAGAATTTGCTACAACGGTCGCATATACTCTGACCTCACCATGAATGAGAAACGAGACCTTCGACAGGAAATGGGCATGGTATTCCAAGGAAGTGCCCTGTTCGATTCCATGACCGTGGAAGGCAATGTCATGTTTCCTTTGGAAATGTTCACCAAACAATCCAAGGCCGAGATGCAGGAGCGCGTGGATTTTGTATTAAAACGGGTAAACCTCATTGATGCCCACGAAAGGTACCCTTCCGAAATTTCTGGGGGGATGCAAAAAAGGGTGGCCATTGCCAGGGCCATCGTCATGAACCCCAAGTACCTGTTCTGCGACGAACCCAACTCAGGACTGGACCCTAAAACGGCCATCCTAATAGACAATCTGATCCAGGAAATCACTCAAGAATACAATATTACCACCATCATAAACACCCACGATATGAATTCCGTGATGGAAATCGGGGAAAAAATCCTTTTTTTAAAGGACGGTTACAAAGAGTGGGAAGGCACCAACAAGGAAATCTTCAAGACAGACAACAAGGCGGTCACCGACTTTGTCTACTCTTCAGAACTCTTTAAAAAAGTGCGACAAATGTATTTGGAGGAACGCAACTAGGTTCGGACATCAGACATGCAGCATCTAAGTAACAAAATCACTCTACCTCTTTGATTACAAGAGTCGAATCTTGAAGCCTAAGTTTCAACCAGGTCAATATCTTTTTGGTATCCGCCTCCTTTTGGGAATTTGCCACTGCATTTTTCCATTGTACCTCAAACACGGGAATGGTATCCAATTTGTTGAAATCTGTCCGTATCTGATATGAGAACCCAAGCCCTGTTATGTTTTCGTAGTTGGCTTTGGCCTCGGCGCTGATTTCCCTAAAGGGAATTTGCTTTCCTACATTTCGGGTCAAACTGGCCACTTCTTCCTCCAACAATCTAATTTGCTCGTCCTTGTTCAACAACTCAGCCTTGTTTTTTTCATAGAGTTCACTTACATAGTTGAACTTTTCTTGGGAATCGTCCTTTCCTCCCTGAATAATGTGCAACTCGGCATCCTTAAGTCTGGAATATTGGCTTTTTTGGGTTCTCCATGTATTCACCACATTTTCTGGAATAAGCTCATCACCCATACAGACCAACTCTATCAACGGCGCCTCCCCGTCATTGTATTCCAATTTGGTTAAATTGTCCACATACCTTCCTGCACCATTAAATTGATACACCTCAATGGTCTCCCGCAAAAACTCTTGGGCCTGTTTGGTAAAAAGGGACTCCTGAAATACTTGATAAAAGGTAAATCCTGCTGGAATCATCACCAAAATACCTGTTATGGAAGCCACTCTAGCAATAAACCTCCGTCTTTGGGAATTGGCATAGCGCACCATAGGGAAGCGTAAAAATTTGATTACCAAAAAAGTGGCCAGCCCTATAAATATGGTATTGATGATAAAAAGGTACATGGCCCCTGCTGCATACCAAGGCTTACCTATGGCCAAACCAAAACCTACGGTACATAAGGGTGGCATAAGAGCTGTTGCAATGGCCACCCCAAATATTACACTAGCTATGGTGCCTTTTTTGGCCCGCGCGATGACCAAGGCCAATCCACCAAAGAAGGCAATCAGTACATCTCGAATATCCGGTTTGGTACGGGCCAACAATTCAGAGGACTCGTCCCGTAGCGGAAAAAGATAGAAAAACAGGAAGGCCGTGATCACACTCAAGACCACCATTACGGTAAAGTTTTTCAACGATCTTCGCAGGGTATCAATATCATTGATGGCCAAGGACATGCCCATCCCTAAAATGGGACCCATCAAGGGAGAAATTAACATGGCTCCGATTACCACAGCTGTAGAGTTGGCATTCAACCCAATGGAAGCTATAAAAATGGAACAGATTAAAATCCATGAGGTGTGCCCCTTAAAAGGAATATCTGCAATAATGGACTCCTTGGTGGCCACAGCATCCGTATTCGTCCGAATCTCCAAAAGTTCAGACAGGAACTTCCGGACACTTCCCAATAATCCTTTAAAATCCTTTTTTACATCCTCTCCACTATCATGTTGTGGGGGTGTAGCCCCGGCAAATTGATTTTCCTCCATAAATTACGTAAACTGATCTCCAAACTTTTCCTTGACTTGCTCCAATACTTTTTTGATATCCTGTTGTTTTTCTTTGGGATAAATCAGCAGCACTTCTTCTTTATCCACTATGATATAATCTTCCAACCCATCAACCACAACAATTTTCCCTTTTGGGGAACGAATCATATTTCCCTTGGCATTTTCCAAAAGTACTTTCCCGTTAACCACGGCATTATTAGCTTCGTCTTTGTCCAATTTATCATAGAGAGCCCCCCAGGTACCCAGGTCGTTCCAATCAAAAGTGGCCGGTAATGTATATATGGACTTGGATTGCTCCAAGATAGCATAATCTATGGATATGTTTTCCGCCTTGGCATAATTTTCTTGTATAAAATCCCGCTCTAAATTGGTATTGTAAACAGAAACCCCATCTGCAAACAACTTGTATTGGCTAGGCTGATATTCCATAAAGGCATCCACAATGGTTTGGGCACTCCACATAAAAATGCCTGCATTCCAAAGAAAATTGCCCTGGGCCAAAAACTCCTTGGCCGTTTCATAATCAGGTTTTTCCCTGAATTGTGACACCTTTTTCAGTTTTTGGTCACTACCCTTTTCAAATTCGATATATCCAAAACCTGTGTTTGGAAATGTAGGTTGAATTCCCAAAGTGCAGAGCACTTGCTCCTTTTCACATTTTTCAAAACAGGCAGTGACATCTTGCTCAAAAGCTTCCTCGTCCTCAATCCAATGGTCACTTGGCGCCACAATCATCACCGCATTAGGGTTCATTTTTTGGATTTTCAAGGAGGCATACAGTATACAGGGAGCCGTATTACGCATGGCGGGTTCCAATACCACCTGTTCGGGTTTTACCTGTGGCAACTGCTCCAAAACCAAGTCATTGTATCGCTCGTTGGTCAAGATTAGAATATTTTCGGTAGGTATAAACCGATTCAAACGATCAAATGTTTTCTGAATCAAGGTCTTTCCAGAACCTAACATATCATGAAACTGTTTGGGGTTTGCTGTTGTGCTTACAGGCCAAAACCGTGACCCTACACCTCCGGCCATTAAAACTGCATAATAGTTCTTGTTCATTTTAATTTATTTCGCGTTGTCATTTCGAACGTATGTGAGAAATCTAAGAAACAATCAGATCGAGATTTCTCAATCGCTTTGCTCATTTCGAAATGACGTTACTTTCTTTTATATAAAAAACTCAATTTGGAGTTATTGTTTACCTCTCAACTCCGCTCAAGGTGACAATTATTCTACCAATTCGACCTCTGCGTTTGGTTGAAACAAATATAATCGGCCCGTAGCTATTTCCACGCACTCGTACCGCTTTACTTTTTTCTTTCCCTTTTTATACAATTTGCCGTTGTACAGTCTAAAAACACTGCCCAAGGGCAACTCATATACATAACTATGCTTCCGATCCTCTATATCAAACGTCTTGAGGGCAACGGACAAACGGGCATCCGTACTACTGCTGGCCTTTGGGTTTTTAAAGTGATGGGCAATAATGGGCAACAACTGCGATGGGAACACCTCTGGTCTAATAAATGGAATCATTAAATGCTGAAAGGTACGTTTCCACTCCATGCCATGGGGTTTTATTCGGCGACCGTACGTTTCAAAGGCGACCAAATGCGCTATCTCGTGGACGAGCGTAATCAGAAACCGGTATTTATTGAGCGAGGCATTGACCGTAATCTGGTGGAGTCCGTTGGGCATTCTTCGATAATCTCCATGACGGGTAACCCTATGGCTAACAATTTTAAGATGTACCCCGTGGGTTTTGATCAACTCAAAACAAGGAGTCACAGCTCGTTCTGGGAGGTATTTTTGAAGGGTGGTTTCCACTGAGACAAATTTACAGGTTTGCCAGAGACCTCAGATATCTCAAAAGACAAATCTAAAAGAATCCTTCCCATTAAGGTGTGCTATTGCTTATCTGCAACAACTTTCCGTTGTACATTTTTTGTCCGTTGAGGGAAAAATCCTTGATGTACATAGCCATTTCCAATGCGGTCACGGGAGCTTGGTAACCTGGAAATGCCTCTTCCAGCATCTCGGTCTGCACGGCACCCAAGGCCAGCACATTAAAGCTTGGCCCGGTTTCTTTAAACTCTTCGGCCCAAAGTTCGGTCAGGGTAATGACCGCCCCCTTACTGGAGCTATAGGCAGACAATCCGGGAAATTTCACACTGCCCTGCACCCCACCCATAGAACTTACCGTGACCACATGACCCGTTTTACCCATCTTGGGGAGCACTCTTTTGGTCATCTCGGCTACACCGAACACATTTACTTTGTAAACGGCTTCAAACTCGTCTGAAGAGATTTCCAAAAAAGGTTTGTTCAACAGACGTCCGGCATTGTTGATAAGAACGTCCACGGATTCCCACTGTTTTAGGAACTCATCCACTTTATCAAAATCCGATGGGTTTCCCAAATCAAAGGAAAAGGCATGGACATTGGGTAGTTTTAAATTGGTAATAGGTTGGGCATTTCTGGACAGTGCCAATACCTGATGCCCTTCTTGGGTAAACAATTTGACCAATTCAAAACCAATTCCCCTACTTGTTCCTGTAATGATAATGTTTGCCATAAGCAAGACCTCTCGACTGCGCTCGAGGTGACCGTTTAAATTACTTGGTTGCTTGTATTTCTTGTGTTGGTGCGTTGGCAATTCCCTCCAGAAAGGGAATGGACTTGTTCACCAAGGTGGCCATGTGTTCAAAATCCATGATATCCACTTCATCCCCTACTTTATGATAATGGCCAAAGTTGGTAAAATCAAACGTGCAAAATGTATGGGAAGGCACTCCAAACTCTTTGTGGAATGGATAATTATCTGATCGCTGAAAGAGATTGTATTCCTTGGCCGTCGGCAAAAATCCCACTAGATTTTCCTTAGCGTAGGTATTGCACACCTCGGCAAGATTAGAGTTGTCATAACCCGTGATATACATGAAATAATCCTTCCCCACCAAAGGCACCCCGGTCATTTCAAAATTGAGCATGGCATACAGGTTCAGATTCTGCTCCTTCAATTTCTTGGCCAGATGCTCAGACCCCAATAATCCTTTTTCCTCTGCACTGAAGAGTGCGAAAATCAGGCTTCGTTTGTTACTTTTCTTAGTCCCGAAATATCGCGCCAATTCCATTACGGAAGTTGTTCCCGAAGCATTATCATTAGCTCCATTGGCAATATAATCTCCATTCTCTGGGGCTATGGTCCCGATATGATCGTAATGGGCACCAATCAGAATATACTCTCCTTTCAAATTTGGGTCGTTACCTTCCACAATCCCCACAATATTATACGAAGGATCCTTAAAATTGGTAAGGGTATCTCGGTACGATTCAAAATAAGGTGCCACTCCATTGGATTTGAAGTAATCTTCAATATATTTTGCAGCCATTTCAATGCCTTCGCTTCCAGAATCACGTCCTTTCAACTCGTCCGAGGCCAGGTAGTTCATGATCGACCCAATCCTATCGGCATTGGAAAAGGTATCCGAACCTTTTTTGGACGAAGCAGTCATCTGTTCCGTAGATGCCGCCGCACTTGTTCTTGAAGCAGAAGAAACCAAAGTGGTGGTTTCCTGTACTCGGGTTGAACCACAACTCAATACGAATAGAGATAAAAGAGTGTATAAAATGGATTTCATTGTTTTCGTTTTTTGAATTTTCTAAAGATAAAAAAAGCATCCTTAAAAGGATGCTTCTTATATAGGTGTGATTTTAATACACTATGCCAACATGGTCACAGGGTTTTCCAGATAAGCCCTAAGCGTCTGTAAGAACTGTGCCCCTGTGGCTCCGTCCACGGTTCTGTGATCGCAAGCCAAAGTAATTTTCATAGTACTACCTGCCACAATGGCTCCATTCTTTACCACTGGCTTATCCACAATAGCCCCTACGGATAGAATGGCCGAATTGGGCTGATTGATAATGGAGGTAAATTCCAATATCCCGAACATTCCCAAGTTGGAGACGGTGAACGTGCTTCCTTCCATTTCATCGGGTTTGATTTTTTTGTTTCGAGCCCTACCAGCCAAATCCTTTACTGCAGTCCCAAGTTGGGTCAATGAAAGTTGGTCGGCAAACTTGATAACAGGCACTACAAGACCATCATCAACAGCTACGGCCACTCCCATATGCACATGCTGTTTGTAGATTGTAGTATCACCATTCCATGAGGTATTCACCTGAGGATGTTTTTTTAACGCCATGGCACAAGCTTTCAATACCATATCGTTGAACGACACCTTGGTATCTGGCAACTCATTGATTTGAGCACGTGAAGCCTTGGCATTATCCATATCCACTTCAATGGTAAGATAATAGTGTGGTGCAGAGAATTTAGATTCTCCCAAACGCTTGGCAATAACCTTACGCATGGTTGAATTCTTCACTTCCTCCATACTTTCCTCTCCAACAGGCAAGCTTACAGGCACTACTGGCGCAGATGCCTCCGCTACTTTTTCAACGGCAGCAGGTGCGGCTGTTTTTGAAGGCTGATAGTTCTCTACATCTTTCTTGACAATTCTTCCATGATCACCAGAGCCTTTTACGTTGGCTAGGTCAATCCCTTTATCCCCTGCTATTTTCTTGGCCAAGGGAGATGCAAAAATGCGTTGTCCGTTTGGTGTGGCAACCACTTCTTCTTTTACAGCTTCCTCAGCTTTTGCTTCTTGTGGAGCTTCTACTTTTGGAGCACTGGCAATGGCACCTCCACCGGATTGCGCTTTCAATACCGCGTCTATATCGGTTCCTTCTGGGCCAATGATGGCCAAAAGTGAATCTACTGGAGCTCCTTCCCCTTCTTGGATACCAATGTGCAACAAGGTTCCTGAGTAAAAAGACTCAAACTCCATGGTAGCCTTGTCGGTTTCAATCTCTGCCAAGATATCGCCTTCTTCAATGGCATCTCCTACCTTTTTCAACCAACTCGCCACAGTACCTTCCTCCATTGTGTCGCTCAACCTAGGCATAGTAATGATTTCAACACCTTCTGGTATGGCCGCTGGTGCAGCTGGAGTTTCAACTGGTGCAGGAGCCTCAGTTTTTGCTTCTGGCGTTGCTGCTTTTTCCTCTTGCGGAGTACCTCCGCCATTGAGCAAGGCAGAAATATCTTCTCCTTCTTCTCCAATAATGGCCAAAAGTGAATCAACCGGTGCGCCGTCTCCTTCTTCAATACCAATGTGGAGCAGGGTCCCTTCATGAAAGGATTCAAACTCCATGGTGGCCTTATCAGTTTCTATTTCGGCCAAAATATCGCCTTCTTCCACTTTGTCCCCTACTTTCTTGAGCCACTTTGCCACAGTACCTTCCTCCATGGTGTCGCTCAATCTGGGCATGTTGATTACTTCTGCCATCTACTTATAATTTATGTTGTAAAAATGGATAGTCTTCTTGTTCGTAAACTGTATCGTACAATTGTTCTTTTGGTGGAAAATCTGATTCTTCCGCAAATTTCTCACATTCCGAAACCAAGTCTTTCACTCTTTTATCGATTGCCTTGATCTCATCTGCAGTGGCATATCCTTTTTCAAGAATAATATCCTTTACTTGTGTGATCGGATCAATCTTTTTGTATTCTTCCACCTCTTCCTTGGTTCTATAGTGCTGCGCATCCGACATGGAATGTCCACGATAGCGATACGTTTTCATTTCCAAGAATGTAGGACCTCCTCCTGTTCTGGCACGTTCCACCGCTTTGTCCACTTCCTTGGCCACAATAGCTGGATCCATACCGTCCACGGGACCACAAGGCATCTCATACCCCAATCCCAGTTTCCAGATTTCAGTTGAGTACGAGGTTCTAGCTACAGAAGTTCCCATGGCATAGCCATTGTTTTCACAGATGAAAACTACAGGCAATTGCCATAGCATGGCCAAGTTGAACGCTTCGTGCAAGGAACCTTGGCGTACGGCTCCATCGCCCATATAACACAAGGTAACCGAATCTCTTTTGAAATATTTATCGCCAAAGGCAAGTCCAGCTCCCAATGGAATCTGACCTCCTACAATTCCGTGCCCACCATAGAATCGGTGCTCTTTGGAGAATATGTGCATAGATCCACCCATACCTTTGGAGGTTCCGGTAACTTTTCCATACAATTCTGCCATAACACGTCTTGGGTCAACTCCCATACCTATAGGCTGAACGTGGTTACGATACGCTGTGATCATTCTGTCTTTGGTAAGGTCCATGGCGTGCAAAGATCCCGCCAAAACAGCTTCTTGACCATTGTACAGGTGGAGAAAACCTCTAACCTTTTGTTGTATATAAACTGCGGCCAATTTGTCCTCGAATTTTCTCCAGAACAACATGTCCTCATACCATTTCAAGTAAACTTCTTTGGTGATTTTTTTCATCAACGATACAATTATGTGAAATTCCCCTGTGCTGGGGAGGAGCAAAAATACATATATATCTGCTTTGGAAAAAGTATTGGTTTAAGAATCGCTCAAAAATGCACTGTTGAAGGCCAACGGCAATATATCGGCCATGGATGCACATTTATAAACTGGACCCTTTTCCGCTTTTAACAAAAGAACGATAGGTGCATTCTGCTTTTGTTCATATTCCATGATGGATTGCCTGCAATTTCCACAAGGAGCAGCCGGCATTTGGAGCACATGGTCTTGCGATGCAGCACTGATGGCCACTGCCTTAATAGCCACTCCGGGATATTTGGCACCCGCTTGAAACACGGCCACCCGCTCTGCGCATAGGCCTGAAGGGTAAGATGCATTCTCCTGATTGTTTCCTATGACCACCTCCCCATTTTCCAGCAAAACTGCGGCACCTACCTTAAATCTTGAATATGGAGCATATGCATTCTCGCGCGCCTGCTCAGCTGTGTGCAACAATTTTTGCTCGTTTTGTGACAATTCATTTGCATCCTCAAAAATCAAGAGTTCAAAACCAATCTGTTTTCTTTCCATTGCGATGTAATCCGTGTTTTCCAAAAATAAGAAAACCTGTCGATGGACAGGTTTTTCTTATATACTGATATGCGATTTGATCATCAATCGTTATAAAACTCTTCCCCAAAATTAAAGGTAAGTGAAAAACGCAAGGTGTTTTCGAGAGGGTTCTTGACCTGCGAATTTGAAAACAGATAGGACAAGTCTATTTGTGCGGTCTTAAACTTAAATCCTGCACCCAAGGTAAAGAACTTCCTTGAACCCTTTTCCTCGCTCTCATTAAAATACCCTCCTCGCAGCATAAAGGTTTCCCTAAACTTATATTCTGCTCCTAAAGACCATGTAATCTCCTTAAGCTCTTCACTAAAACCATCCGGTGCGTCTCCAAAGGACTCAAAAATACCGCTAAAGAAACTGATGTTGTGGTATTCGTCATTATCTTCCGAAGTAATTACACCATCTCCATTAAAATCCCTAGGAGTGGGCACCAATAGCTTGTTAAATTCGGTGCTGACCGCCAATACATTATCTTGATCGAATATGAAATCGAATCCTCCACCAAACTTCAGGTTGGTAGGTAAAAAGTTTTCTTGTCCCCCTTCATCATATTGCAAGGAACCACCAATATTGGAAATGTTGAAACCAGCCCTCCAGCGTCCATCAAAGCTGTTGTAAAAAACCTCTCTTGAACGATAAAAACCAGCTATGTCAACGGCAAAAGCATTGGCTGCCTTAGAGTCTTGTGTACCATCTTGAAACCTAAGGTTTGAGCTAATAAAACGCCCTCCCACTGCCATGGAAAAAGTCTGGCTCAGTTTAAGGGAATATGATCCATCTATGGCAAACTCATTGGGTTTTACCAAGGTTGGGTCTTCATCAATGGTTTGTCTGAGCTCAATCTCACCCAGTCCAAAATACCTCAACCCAACAGCAAACGCACTTCTATCATTGATTTTATTGTAGAAATTGGCATTCAATAACGAAACATCATTGACGATGCTCTCCAGATAAGGGGTATAACTGACTCCAACACCAATCTTTTGTGTGGCAAATGCATACTTGGCAGGGTTCCATTGTTGTGAATAAGCGTCAACGGATGTGGCCACTCCCATATCTCCCATACCCGATGCCCTTGCATCCGCGGCAATGGTTAAAAATGGAACTGCTGTTGTGATAACCCTTTCTTGTTGTGCTCTCAATCGTGGGGCCATAGCAAGTAACACTACCACCAATAGTAACTTTTTCATTCTTATTTTTTAGTGTTTAGAAGAGATTCGAGATTTCTAACAATTAAACATATTACATGTAAACGGTTTTTTGTGCAAATTCGTGTAATCATACATGCTTTTTTTGCCTAAATGTTTCGAACAAAAGTATACATTAAATGATTATTTGTCTTCAACAGATCGTTCAAAACCGTTAAAACTCGGGTAACCCATACTATTTTTGTGCTATCTGCGTTACAAAAGTGTAGCAAAGATGTGCAACCATTTTGCCACAATTATTTTATGAATGCAAAATATTCTGGACAAAACACCGTTTTAAGCCATTGTAAGGATTAAAATAAATCAAAACAAGTTGAAGTAGCTTAGGGCAAAATGCCCAAAGTCTTAAAGTACTCAAGCCCAAATTATGAAAAAACACTTTATCAAAGTTGTACTTTCTTCCGTTATTGTGATGGCAAGTTTTTCAAGTTGTAAAAACTCTTCATCCTCTTCTAAGAACGTCTCCAGAGCCACGGGATGGAAAATAAATGCCAAGGAAGGAGGTTTTCAATACAATTCGGATTTCAAAGAGCAGGAAACTCCTCCGGGAACCGTTTTTGTGGAAGGTGGAACCTTTACAAAAGGAAAGGTACAGGACGACATCATGCACGATTGGAACAACACGCCCACACAACAGCACGTACAATCGTTCTACATGGATGAAACCGAGGTGACCAACGTAATGTACTTGGAGTACTTGGATTACCTTAAAGCGGTATACCCGCCCGACAATCCCAACTACGCCAATATCTATAAAGGGGCATTGCCCGATACCTTGGTCTGGAGAAACCGATTGGGCTTTAATGAGACCATGACCAACAACTACCTAAGACACCCGGCTTATGCGGAATATCCCGTAGTTGGTGTGAACTGGGTACAAGCTTCCCAATATGCCGAGTGGAGAACCGACAGGGTCAACGAGGTAATGTTGGAAAGAGAAGGCTTTTTGGCAGATGATGCCAAATACAAGGTATTGAATGGCGAAATAGGTGGTACGTTCAGCACAGAGGCTTACTTAAACAATCCTGAATCCGTGTATGGTGGTCAAATAGACTCCTTGCAAGGAAAACAAAAGAAGGATTCCATCAACGCTTTTGCCAAAAGAAGTAGCGGGGTGATCATGCCAGAATACAGACTTCCCACCGAAACAGAATGGGAATATGCGGCACAGGCCCTTGTTGGAACCAGAGAGTACAATAACTACAGAGGTAGAAAAAAATATCCTTGGGAAGGGGACTACACCCGAAACGGGCAGCGTGTAGGTCGTGGAGACCAGTTGGCCAACTTTAAGCAAGGTAAAGGGGATTACGGCGGTATTGCCGGATGGTCCGATGACGGTGCCGATATCACCGCCCAAGTAAAATCATACAAACCCAACGATTTTGGTCTATACGACATGGCCGGTAACGTGAGCGAGTGGGTTGCCGATGTATACCGTCCCATTGTGGATGACGAGATCAGCGACTTTAACTACTACCGTGGAAACGTGTTCATGAAAAAGGCCATTGGCGAGGATGGAAAAGTGGAGATCCTTGAGGACCAAATCGTATATGACACCTTACCTAATGGTAAAATCGTAGCCGTAAACCTTCCCGGAGAGATCAAGGAAGTACCGGTTGGCGATGAAGAAACTTATCTAAGGACCAACTTTGACCATAGTGACAACCGTGGTTATCGTGATGGCGACCCAGGTTCTTCACGATTCTTCCAAAGGTTCAGCGATGAATCCGAAAACAGAAAAATGTACGATTCACCAAAGCATAAGGTAGAGCGTGATTCCACAGGAAACCTTGTCCGTCAGTACGACACTTCCAACTACAGGACTTCATTGATCAATGATGAGGTACGGGTATACAAAGGAGGTTCGTGGAGAGACCGCGCCTTCTGGTTGGATCCCGCACAACGAAGATATTTGCCTCAATATATGGCCACGGACGACATCGGATTCAGATGTGCCATGTCCAGGGTCGGGTCTAAATCCAAGACCAAGAACAAGAGTGTGAGGCACAAGAAAGCAAAATAATAATAGCTAGAGTATTTTTAAAAGGCCCTGACATTTAGTTGGGGCTTTTTTTTATCTTCGATTTATGACAATGAAACAGCTTCACGAGCTCTTTTTGGAGCATCCCGTTATCTGTACGGACACGCGAAAGATCACCAAAAACTGCCTGTTCTTCGCGCTCAAGGGACCCAACTTCAACGGCAATGCCTTTGCCAAGGATGCCTTGGAAAAAGGAGCCGCCTACGCCGTGATCGATGAAGAGGAATACAATGCCTCCGGCCAATATATCCTCTGCCAAAACGTACTGGATACCCTCCAAGAACTGGCCCTGTACCACCGAAAGCAAAGCAAGGCCCGCATCATTGGGCTTACCGGGAGCAATGGCAAGACCACGACCAAGGAGCTCATCAATGCCGTGCTTTCCAAAACGTATAGAACCATTGCCACCCAGGGCAACCTGAACAACCATATTGGCGTGCCCCTCACCCTTTTGTCCATTACGAAGGATACAGAGATTGCCATTGTGGAAATGGGGGCCAACCACAAAAAAGAGATCGCTTTTCTGAGCAATATTGCCCAGCCGGATTTTGGCTACATCACCAATTTTGGAAAGGCCCACCTCGAGGGTTTTGGCAGCGTGGAAGGCGTGATCGAGGGAAAAAGTGAGCTGTACGACCATCTGATGACCCACGACAAGTACATTTTTATGAATGCCGATGACCCCATACAAGCGGAAAAACTGGGCAGCTACGTAAAAAAGATGGGCTTTAGCACGGAAGACCACCAGTACTACAACATCCAATATATGGGGGCCAACCCCTATGTGGTCTTGGAGGCCGAAGGCACCCGAATGGAGACCCAACTCATTGGAAAATACAACTTCCCCAATTGCTGTGCCGCCATTGTGATGGGCAAATATTTTAATGTGCCATTGGAGGATATCAAGGCGGCCTTGGAAGCCTACGCCCCGCAGAACAACCGCTCGCAGATCATGGAAAAGAACGGCCACCATATTATTTTGGATGCCTACAACGCCAACCCCACCAGCATGCGGGCCGCTTTGGAGAATTTTAACCTGATGGAGGCCTCGAACAAGGTACTGATCATTGGCGATATGTTTGAACTGGGCCAAACGGCTACGGAAGAACACCAAGCCATTGCCGATCTGGCCGCTGGGTTGGATTTTAACTCGGTGTATCTGGTGGGTGAAAACTTCTTTGGCACCACGACCACTTTGAACACCTACCGATCGTTTGATAATCTAAAGCAGCATCTGGCCAAAAACCCCCTACCCAAGGGCACCTTACTGATCAAGGGATCACGGGGCATGGCCTTGGAACGGGTGTTGGAGCTCCTGTAAATCTATCGTTGGTTGAACTTATTACCCTTGGATCGTTTTTTGATTCATTGATTCAAATTGGTCATCCTTTTGCCAGATATAAATAAGACTGGTAACAACATTGAATGCAATCAATAAGAAAGTCCATGTTGATTTTTTCTCCTTTTCAATGTTTTTATAGCTCCATAACCGATATAATAAAAACACTAGCTGAATCAATATCAAACTATTTACTATTGGACTTTGATACTCGTAGGATACCAAGTTATTTGAAAACCAAGCAATCGATTTAGGATCAATGAAGGTCCACAAATAAGCTAGTCCGATAATGGAAGGTATGCTTAATAGAACTTTAATGATACTCTTCATCGTTTAATTGAACAATTCCATTATGATCTGCGTGTAACAATTCCAACTATACTCCATAAAATAACCAGCCCCAGCAAACCTATCCTTACATAACCAAAAAACACACTGAACAAGAGCAAAAGAGTAAGGACCAGAGATATCATTCTAAGAGTGTTTTTGTTTGTCCCTCTTGACTTCAATCCTTTATAGTGAATGGACTGATCTAGAAATATTTCATCTGATTTTTTCAAATAGTACTGTATTTCAGAATCATCAAACCCCTTCTCTTCCATTTTCTTTTTTATCTCCTCCGCGCCAAGACCTTTTGCCCTCAATGATATGCTGTAGTCTAATTTGTTCATTTAAATTTAAAATTGCGCCTAACTTGTCTTTATCGTTTATTTAAAATTGATTTTAAAAATGTACTGCCTTTTAATGCCGTAACACTCCCAGTACAAAATCCCAGATTACATATAATGCTTTCTTTGATGTGGGCAATGGCCTTTCCTGATTGGGGTCTTCCAACCAAAACCCACAGACATTGCATATTACTTCATTTTTATAGGTTGCCCTACCTCCAAATCCGTCCCACGTTGCAACTTCATCTTCAATACCTATTCCACCGCCAGTATTGGTCCACTCCACCTTATCCTTTCTAATTTTGTCCGAATAGCATCTTGGGCACCTTTCTCGGTCATCACCTAATTTGGATTTTGGATTTTCCAAAATCAATCGGTCAATCTTTGATTCGTTCAGGTTTCTTTCTACCAAATACTCCTTGATCTCCGATTGAGTAACTTTCATATATGTAGGAAGCTTGAATTTTGCGAAATAGGCCAATTCATGATCATCCAACCCCTCTAGAAAGTTTTTTACCCTACTCATTTCTTTCTTTGCATGTCATTTAAAATACCCTGAACCCTAAAGAGAATCTTTTATTTGAACTTTACCAACGCTCTCGACTATGAATTTTTGTGTACTTGCAATTACTTACGGCCATTGTTGTAAAACGTTTCTATTTTTCACGTTTAAATATAATTGAGTTTTCAGTGTCAAATTCAGTCGCCCTTTTTTCCTCAAAACTGATTGCAAATTTCATAGTGTCATTATCAATAAATTGTGCAATACAAAGTAACTTTTTTTGCTCTCCGCTCTCCAGTTTAGTTACTATTAAATCCACTTCAATTGGGTTTGTATCACTATTAATTTCATACGTCATTTTTCCTTTTTTTCCATCAAAAATAAATTCCTTACCTCCAAAAACTTGTCCTTGAATTTCAAAAAAAGCATACCCTTCAGAATCAAAATTCAGATATCCAATTTCTTTTTTGTCTTCTCCAATCCATTTACCAACAAATTTTGCTCTATCATTTTCAATTGTCATGGACATTAGAGGAACAATAAAAAATATGATTAAAAGTCTTTTCATAATGTTTAGTTTAAATGTTTTACAACGCTCTCGTATAACCTTCAGTTATCGGTTTGGTTTACTTTGTTTTTTATATTCATTTATTATTTCATCATCCCACACTTGAGCTTCTATGTATTTATCGAATCTTAAACTTTCGTGTGTTTGGGATTTCTCTTCTGTCGGAAGTCCATACGCATTGATCAGATCACTGATCTCACTTAACAAAAAAACCTGTCCATTACAATTCTTTCTATACGTTGCCAATTTTGGCTGGTCATAAAATTGAAATGAAACCATACTGTCTGGATAGGTAAAACTGATTTGGTCAGATCTAAAGTCGGTCAATGGTGTAAATCTTCAACTAAAAGTGGACTGAACTTGGTCTAAAGATAAGTGATGGTTTTGTTATCTTCAAGGCTAGCCTTGAAGATGGATTCATTAACCATTTAAAACACTTAAAATGACAAAGAAGAAGAACACGGAATCAATCGTAAA
>NZ_SNTZ01000001.1 GCF_004916895.1 Flagellimonas alvinocaridis | reverse complement strand
TTGGATTGGACAAAAAGATATTGGAAAACCGTAAATTGATAAAGAGAAGAACGATGCTCAAAAGAAGAAAAGAGCACCAAATTCAAAAGTTGAAACTATGACTTAACTTTGGACTGGGCCAGTTCAGATTCGTTTGAAGACGTACAGTATGTTTATGCAAACGTTTGCATAAATAATTTCGAATCAAAATAAATCAAATAATCCTCCTAGCACTAAAAATCCATTAAATTTGTCTGTATAATTGGAAAAAACGTCCAGTGTTCGATTAATGAACAACTCCAATATTTCAAATTAACGCAAACGTTTGTAACTCGCTATAATGTCCAGCCCAAGAATAACCCTTAAAGATTTGGCCAAGGAGCTCCAACTATCCCCTTCCACCATTTCGAGGGCAATTGCAGGGCATCCGGCCATAAGCGAATCCACAAAAAAGAAGGTACGAAAAAAGGCCGAGGAGCTTGGCTTTGCACCCAACTCCATTGCTGCTGGTTTTCGGAAAAAAAGAACCCATTCCATTGGGGTGATCGTACCCAAAATAGATGTCCATTTTCATTCTTTGGTCATCAGTGGCATAGAAGACCTAGCCTATAGGGAAGGGTATAACATCACCATATTCCAATCCAAGGATTCCATCGATAGGGAAAAGGAAATTGCCAAGATCCTTCAGAATAGATTGGTGGAAGGCATTATTGTATGTCTTTCCAATGAAACCAAAAGCTATACCCATTTTAAAAAGTTGGTCAAACTTGGAGTTCCCATCATATTCTACGACCGGGTCCCTACAGATTTTCAGGCCAATAAAGTGGTCATAGATGATTTTGGCTCTGCCTTCAAGGCCACAGAACACCTCATAGAACAAGGGTGCAAAAGAATAGGTCATATTGCGGGAAATCAAGGTACCCCAATATTTAAGCATCGCTTTGAGGGATACAAAGCTGCACTGAAGGCGCATAATATCCCCTATAATCCTGATTTGGTCCTCGAGACCCAAAACCTCAGCTATGAAGAAGGGGCTATTTCCGCCCGTAAACTTATTGCCTTGCCCCAAATACCTGATGGGGTTTTCTGCTCCAACGACTACACGGCCATCAGCGCGGTCCAGGTTTTTCAGAAAGCTGGATTTAAGGTTCCCGAACAAATAGCTGTTGTGGGATTCAGTAATTATCCCATATCACAAGTAATCCAGCCCAACCTTACCACAGTAAATGATCGGGCATTCCAAATGGGAGAGGCCGCCGCCAAATTATTGATACGACAAATTGAGGACGAAGACAACGCCATTGACTTTGAAACCATCACCCTTAAAACGGATTTAGTAATCCGGGAATCTTCACTTAGAAAAAAATAATCCCAAGACCACTCTTTTGTCGATTACCAACCAAAATTTATGTGCACTTCAAGTTTAGCACTATGCAATTTCCCCAGTTTCGAAAAAGAACACAAATCATTCAAAAGTTCAAAAAACCAATCACAAAAAAGTCTTCGTATGGTCCTAAGAAATTCCAATGATTACATACATTTACAAAGTGGCAAAAAAAGTACCTTTTTTTGTATAATTTAATGTAGTTTTTCAGAATTATTCTATATAATATTTACAAATATTCAAAAAAAATGCCGATTCGACATTTTCGCATATTTCTTGGAGCATCGATTTTATCCGTTATGCTCATGGGTTGCAACACTGGTGAAAAGGTTGATTTTGCCAGTGAGGTACGACCTATTCTGAACAAACATTGCATTACCTGTCATGGTGGGGTCAAAAAGAGTGGTGGTATCAGCTTCCTCTTTGAAGAAGAGGCATTGGCCGAAGGCGAATCGGGAAAAAGGGCCATTGTTCCCGGTAATGCCAACGCCAGCGAATTCATTCGTCGTCTACATGAAGATGATCCAGAACTGCGGATGCCCTATGAAAAACCGGCATTGAACCAAGAAGAAATCGATTTATTGGAGCGGTGGATCAATCAAGGTGCCGAATGGGGAAAACATTGGGCCTATTCCCCTCCCCAAGAAGTTACGGTTCCACAAGCGGAACAAGAAGCAGGCTTTTTACCGGAGTACAGTGACTTCATCCAGAACGACATTGACCATTTTATCATGGCACGTCTGGAGGAAAATGAGTTGTCTCCCAATGCACCCGCCCCAAAAAGTATCATTGCCCGAAGATTGGCCTTTGATTTAACCGGGCTACCTCCCAAAGCAATCTGGTTTGATGCCTATACCCAAGGGGAAATGGAATATGAAACTTTGGTGGACAGCCTTTTGGCACAACCTTCCTTTGGTGAAAAATGGGCCAGTTGGTGGTTAGATCTTGCACGCTACGCGGACAGTAAAGGGTATGAAAAAGATCAAGGCAGAACCATGTGGAAGTACCGGGATTGGGTTATAAAAGCCCTGAATGAAAATATGCCCTATGACCAGTTCACCACGGAACAGCTTGCCGGTGATTTATTGCCTGACCCGTCCATGGACCAACTCATTGCCACAGCCTTCCACCGAAACACCATGAACAACGATGAAGGAGGTACAGAGGATGAAGAATTCAGGGTTGCTTCAGTACTGGACCGCGTCAATACCACCTTCCAAGTATGGCAAAGTACCACCATGGAGTGTGTTCAGTGCCATAGTCATACGTATGATCCTTTCAGGCATGAGGAATACTATAATATGATGGCTTTTTTCAACAACGCCATGGATGAGGACACCCCCCATGAGGATCCTGTATTGAAATTCTATAGCGAAGATGACCAAAAGACCCTGAACGAAATCTTTCAATGGAACCTAAAGTATGGAAACCAAGAAGTGGCCGACCAATTCAACAAGTTTTTAATGTACAATGAGCCGTTCTATCAGGTTCACCATGCCAAGAACTTTGTCAATGGCGAACTGGCCGATACCAAATACCTCTCGCTTTGGCCCAATGGTTCCTGTTACTATGATGACATTTATACCCAAGGCTCGCCCAACCTTTATTTTAAATATTGGGCCAATGATAATGGTACGGTCATGACGCTTCGAAAAGACAATGATACCGGCGAAGTCTTGGCACGTTTCAATATTGATAAGACCCCTAGGGAAATTATCCGTAAAGTGTCATTTGCCCAGGTACAAGATTCGATTCGCTTGTTTTTTGAAGCTGAAAACCCAACACTGCCTCAACAGACGGGGACCAGCTTTATTTCTTGGTTTGCATTTTTGCCCGACCTTCCCGGCGAAGGACAACCTGGACATGATCAAATCCAGAAAAAATTCCTAGATCTTTTGAACACCGTCACCCCAACGGTGCCCATCATGATAGAGAACCCGGATTATATGACCCGTACGACCCGGGTTTTTGAACGTGGAAACTGGCTTACACTGGCTGATACCGTCACCCCGGTCACACCCGCAATATTGAACCCATGGAAACAGGAATGGCCCAAAAACCGTTTGGGTCTGGCGCAATGGTTGGTGAGCAAGGAGAACCCCTTGACGGCACGCACCTTGGTAAACCGGGTTTGGCATCAATTGTTCGGAAATGGTTTTGTGGCTTCGCTTGAAGATATGGGATCGCAATCCGAACCTCCATCACACCCAGCTTTGTTGGATTGGTTGTCACTTCGGTTGATGAATGAAAATGAGTGGCAGTTGAAATCGCTCATCAAGGATATCGTGATGTCCGGCACCTACCGTCAAAGCTCGGAAGGAAATCCAACCTTGCACCAAATAGACCCAGAGAACAGGCTCTACGCCCGTGGTCCAAGATTGCGTTTGACCGCAGAGCAGGTCAGGGACCAAGCTTTGGCCGTTTCAGGATTGTTGAGTTCAAAAATGTATGGCCCCAGTGTTATGCCCCCCCAACCCGATGGGGTTTGGCAGACCGTCTACAGCAGTGAAACTTGGGTGGAAAGCAAAGGAGAAGACCGTTATCGTCGTGGCCTTTATACCTATATCAAACGCACCAGCCCATATCCCAGCTTTATGAGCTTTGATGCCAGCAGTCGGGAGGTATGTACCATCCGAAGAACCGTGACCAACACCCCTTTACAGGCCTTGGTGACCCTCAATGACCCCGTATATCTTGAGGCGGCCCACCAACTGGCCATCGACATGAAAAAAGCGGAAAATATTGAAAGTGCCATTGCCCGAGGCTATGAAAAGGCCGTATTCCGGGAATTGAGCCCAGATAAAAAACAGGCATTGTCCGAATTGTATGAAGAATCCTTGGCCACCTTTAAAATGGACGCGAAGGCCATGGATGACTTTTTGGGAACCGATGATGCCGAATTGGCCGCGTTGACCGTTGTGGCCAATGCCATTATGAACCTTGATGAATTTATTACAAAGTCATGAGCAAAGATTCTTTGGACCGATTGATCCACGAAAAACTGATGCGTGAAGCGCAGTCGCAGACCCGTCGACATTTTATGAAACAGTGCGCCACGGGAATGGGCGGTTTGGCATTGAGCGGTTTCTTGGCTTCTTGTAATTTTCAAAAAAGTGACCCGGCAGCAGCCCTTAAAAAAGGCTTGCAATTGACCGAAAGGGACCTGAATCCCTTAGCCACATTGCCTCCTCCTTTTGCCCCCAAGGTAAAATCGGTAATCTATCTGCACATGGCAGGATCCCCTTCGCAATTGGAGATGTTCGATTATAAGCCCGAACTGGCCAAATTGCACAACCAAGATTGCCCACAATCTCTTTTGCAAGGCAAAAAATTCGCATTTATCCGGGGTACCCCAAAACTTCTTGGTCCCCAAGCCGAATTTGAACAGGTCGGTGAAAGTGGCAATTGGGTCTCGGAAAACCTGCCCCATTTCAAAAAAGTCGTGGACGAAGTGGCTTTCCTGAAAGCCGTGAACACGGACCAGTTCAACCATGGACCCGCCCAATTGTTCATGCATACGGGAACCCCACGCTTGGGAAGACCCAGTATTGGATCATGGGTCACTTACGGACTAGGGTCTGAAAACCAGAATTTACCCGGTTTTGTGGTGCTCACCTCTGGTGGACAGGCGCCCAGTGCGGGAAAAAGTGTTTGGGGAAGTGGGTTTTTGCCCTCGGTTTATCAGGGCGTACAGTGCAGGTCCAAAGGAGACCCTGTACTTTACATTGATGACCCCAAAGGCATATCCCGTGACCTAAAAAAAAGCACTATTGATGCCATCAACAAGATCAACAAAGCCGAATATGCCCAGTATGCCGACCCAGAGATTCTGGCCCGTATCAATCAATATGAAATGGCCTATCGCATGCAGATTGCCGTTCCAGAAGTAATGAACATCAACAATGAACCGGATAATATCAAGGAAATGTACGGGGTGGAACCTGGAAAGGAATCCTTTGCCAACAACTGTCTACTGGCGCGAAAACTGGTGGAACAAGGTGTACGTTATGTACAATTGTTCGATTGGGGCTGGGACAGTCACGGAACGGACCATAGCACTGCCGTGGATTTGGGACTTCGAAACAAATGTCGACAAATAGACCGACCCATGACCGCTCTACTATTGGATTTAAAACAACGTGGTCTTTTGGATGATACCTTAGTGGTTTGGGGCGGTGAATTTGGCCGTACTCCCATGAAGGAAAATCGTGAAGGCAAGGAAATGGGCTTTATGGGCCGAGATCACCATGGTGATGCCTTTACCATGTGGATGGCCGGCGGGGGCATTAAAAAAGGAGCCTGCCATGGGGAAACCGATGAAATCGGGTTCTCTGCAGTGGATGGGGCTGTCTCTGTGCATGACGTCCATGCCACCATGCTCCACTTGCTTGGCTTCAACCATGAACAGTTCACTTTTGATTTTCAGGGAAGGCCTTTTAGGTTGACCGATGTACATGGGGAGGTCATCAAAGAAATATTGGCATAATCGCAACCAAACTTTTATTTACTCATGAAAAAACACCTCTATTTAGTAATGATTCTTTTTGCCACTACCGTCTATCCCCAAAAAGGGGAAATCCTCTTTTTTCAGACCAACTGGGGAAACACCCTGAGCTGGGATGCATTTTGCGAACGGGCCAAAGCCTCAGGTTTTGATGGTATTGATGTTTGGCTTCCCAATGAGGCAGAAAGTCAACAGCAATTGAATGCGGCATTGAAAAAGCATGATCTAAAGCTCAATTTGATGCATGGGACCGACAACAGTCTTCCTTTTGAGGAAAGTTTGGAGGCCTATAAAAAGAAATTATATGTATTGGTATCGTGGAAACCCGTGGTCATCAACAGTCAAACCGGTAGTGACTTTTTCTCGATGGAGCAGAATACCGCTTTCATAAAAGCGGCCAATGCCATCAGCAAGGAAACCGGCATTCCCATTTATCATGAGACCCACCGGGGACGGTTCAGTTACACCTTGCCCATTACATTGGACTATTTAAAAAAGATATCCGATTTACGCCTTACTGCCGACATCAGCCATTGGATGGTGGTCCATGAATCCTTATTGGAAGGCAGGGATGCCATGCTTTCCGATGTAATTGCAAAGACCGACCATATCCATGCACGTGTAGGCCATGCCGAGAGTCCCCAGGTAAACGACCCCAAAGCCCCTGAGTGGAAAAGGGCCGTTGACCGCCATTTGGACATCTGGGAAAAGGTCATTAGAAAATTCTGGGCGGAAAATGACCGTCCCATGACGGTTACCTCGGAATTTGGGCCACCCTATTACATGCCCGCCCTTCCGTATACCCAACTTCCCGTATCGGACCAATGGGAAGCCAACGTCTACATGATGAATATTATAAAACAAAGACTCGGACTAGATTAAATGGATATTCTTTCACAGCTATTGGGGCGGTTGCATCCTTTGATCGTACACTTGCCTATAGGTTTCTTGATACTGGGGGTACTTTTATATTGGACGGACCGTAAGACAAAACAGTACACCGGGCTATTGTCCACCTTATTCCTTTGGGCGGGGATTGTCTCGGTCTTAGCCTGCATAAGTGGATTTCTGCTATACCAAAATGAGGGTTATGGGTTTGATACCGTCAAAGGTCACCTGTGGTTTGGAATCATCACGGCCGTGTTTTGCTTTGCATTGTATTTGAAATGGAAGTCGGATTCCATAGCAGTGTTGCAAAAAGTGTCCTTTCCCATTATGATGGTTTTAGGGTTGGTGTTGATTTCCATCACAGGCCATAAAGGGGGCAACATCACCCATGGTGAAGGGTACCTGACCGAACCCCTTCCACGAGGGGTTAAAAAAGCACTGGGAATTCCGGTTTTTGAAGAACTCCCCATAGCATTGACCGAAGAATCCTGGGAGAATGCCGACCTGTACGCCGAAGTGGTACATCCCATCCTCAACAACAAATGTGTTAGCTGCCATGGTCCCAAACAGGCCAAAGGCGAACTGCGCCTACACCATATGGACGATATTCTATCCGGCGGCGAAAACGGTGAGGTGATCATGGCCCAAAACCCTGATGGCAGTGAACTTTTCACCCGGGTTATTTCTCCCAAAGATACCGATGGACATATGCCACCCAAGGAAAAAGAGCAACTGACCAAGGAAGAAGTTGCCGTGCTAAAAGCCTGGATAGAGGCCGGGCACCCTTTTGACGGCAGCATTGCATCGCATGGATTGGATGAAAGCTTATTTGAGCCCTTCTTTCCCAAGGATGTGGAAGATTTTTATCCCGAAGCCACTTTGTCTCCCTTACCCTTGGACAGTCTACGCACCGTCAAGGAAACCGGATTGCATGTGGAGTATCTCAGTAAGGATTCCCCTTGGCTACGGGTCACCGCCATCAACAAACCTGGATTTTCGTTGACAGATACATTGGCCTTAACGCCCATAAACGATTTTATCGTGGAATTGGATTTGTCCCATACGGAAATCAACGATTCCATTTATCCGTATCTGGGTCATCTGCCCAACCTGACCGTGCTGAACTTGGGTCAAACCGAAGTCACGGACCAAGGCATTGAGGAGCTTTCCCATCTTTCGCATTTGAAACACCTCAACCTAACCCGTACCGGAATCACTTCAAATTTGTTTGAAAAATTGGAGAATTTCCCATCCCTGCAGAAAGTGTATGTTTTTGGGGCTTCGCTGCCTTCCGATGGTCCAAAAGAAGTGAGTAAAGGGTTGGACGTGGATTATGGCGGGTATACCCTTCCACGAATTGCTTCGGATTCAATTATTTACTAAAGTATCTGAAAAAGCTCCATGTCAAATCCGCAACCCTGATGCGACATCTACCCAATACATCCTTTCTTTCATTGATGGCCATTAATCTTTACCTTGGTATCAATTGATTGATTAAAAGCATGGTTGTTTTTCCAAAATCATATCCAAGTGCATTGCACAGTCAACAGTTGACTGATTTTATAAAGCAATGGATAGAAGTTCACCCAGATGTTTTACAGCAAATCATCGAGACTCTGGAATTAGACTATGATCATGGGGAATTTACTGGAAATGTATGCTTTATCAACAACCCTCAAATCCGAGAGGACTATAAGAATGCTTTTTCCACTGAAGACCTTTTCCATTATAGTTATGCAACAATGCATGCATCCCATCTTCGGTCTAAATACGGAGATTTTTGTTGGTCCAATACAGCATTGATCCCAACACCAAACAAAGATTCTTTTTGGAAATTGGTGGCCATCGGTGAAAAATTAAATGAATTGCACATTATGGAAGTGATGGACGATTTTAAGATCGGTAAACCGATTACCAACGACACATTGCAAAAAACCGCCCATCCCATTCCCAATGAATTTCATGTATTGGTGGAAAGTAGCCCCACTATAATAGAAATAAATGATTGGACCTTAAATTTCAGTATTGGTCCTTACCACCCTATCCGCAGCGTTATGAGCACCGCACCTGCTCCTTCCTTTAGCAAAATAGAGTTTAAGGAACTTATGCTTACCATCAGAAAAATACGCAATAGTCAATCCTTGCTTGCCCAAATTGATGGGGTTTTCGAAACCTTTGATCAATAGCGCCGCATGTTACATTGTCCAAATCATTTTGCAAGATGGGCCCTGTTTTTCCCAAGAACACCCAAGAGCACCCTTTCCTTTGCTTTCCTGAACTTTTTTAGATGTTCCCTGAACATGCCCCTGCTTTTTTCATGGAGGTGTAAGTGGTACATATCACATTCCAGCGTGTCACATTCCACTGCTTTGGCTTTATCCATTAGATATCGGTTCAGGTTTGCCAAAAGTATGGTATTCTCCCTGCGCAACACACGCAAAATCCCATCCAACTCCTTATTTTCCAATAACTGTTCTTGTACTTTCAGTACATATTGGAGCTCTCTTTCAATAGCCTCAAGCTCTTCTATCCATTCATTGATTTCGATATGTTCCCGCTTCTGGAGAATTTGTTCTATCGTATCATGCATGTAAAAAGTAGGTGGGTTCATATTAAGGTGTTTAAATCCAAGGTTTCCTCTGTTTGTTCCACCTTGGCAATTACCAACTTCTTCTCCCCGGCAGGAAACTTCCAGACCACATCATCTCCTTCTGCATAGCCAACAACCGCAGATCCCATGGGGGCCAAAATAGAAATCTTGTCCTGCTTTACATCCTTGTCCTTGGGCATTACAAGTTGAAATCGTTTTTGCCAGCCATCCCCAGAAGTTATCGTTACATAAGAATTGAAACGAACAATGTCATAGGGCATTTCGCTCTCATGGCAAATCTTGGCTGTATCCAACTCTTTGGATAGCCTTTTTGCGGATTCAAACTGCGTATCATCCTTATAAAATCCAGAAAGGTTGGTATACCTTTTCAACAATACAAACTCTTTTTGTTCTATGATCAGTTTTCCGTACTTCATTCGTATTGATTATGGGAAAATTCCCCGTTGCACATAAGTCCGCTCAAGTCTTTCAATAGCTATTACAAACGCCGCTGTCCGCATATCCATTCTTCGTTCTTCCGATGTCTGAATAACTTTTCCGAACGATTCCTTAAGTTTTTCTTCCAATTTTTCCATGACCTTTTCAAGGGACCAAATCTCACCGTTTCGGTTCTGAAGCCACTCGAAATAGCTTCCTATTACCCCTCCAGAATTACATAAAATATCGGGGATGATCTCAATTTCCCTTTTCAAAAGGATTTCCTCAGCTTCTACATCCGTTGGTCCGTTGGCTCCTTCGGCAATGAGTCTTGCCTTTATTTTTGGTGCATTTTTGGCCGTTATCTGATTTCCCAAGGCTGCTGGTATAATGATATCACAGTCTAACCCAAAAAAATCATCGTCATGGATCTCTCTGGCACCTGAAAATCCAGAAACCGAGTTTCCATTGGCACTTGCGTATTCAAAAAGAGGTTCTACCGCTATTCCATCTTCTTCATAAATACTGGCTTTGGCATCCTGCACGGCAACCAGCTTGGCTCCTTCTTTTTCCATGAAGTAGGCTGTCCAATACCCAACATTACCAAAACCTTGGACAATGAACCGTTTGTTTTTAAGGTTTATGTTCCTGTGTTCTGCCCAAAACTTAATACTCAAGAACACACCAAATCCTGTTGCTCTGTCCCTTCCTTCGGAGCCACCCGCCCCAAGCGGTTTTCCTGTAACCACGTGAAGGTTGGTTGAACGTTCTGAAGGAGATTTGGTAGACATGTAGGTGTCCAATATCCAAGCCATGGTTTGGCTGTTGGTGTTCACATCCGGTGCCGGAATATCCAGTTCAGGACCAATATTGTCTCCCAAAGCATAGGTAAATCTTCTGGTTATGCGCTCCAATTCTGACTGAGAGTATTTGGATGGATCCAGTTGGATCCCTCCTTTAGCCCCACCATAGGGTAAGTTGGCAAGTGAAGTTTTCCAAGTCATCCACATGGCCAATGCTTTAGCCGCATCAATATCAACCGTAGGGTGATAGCGTAAACCTCCTTTGTATGGCCCTAGGGC
Organism: Flagellimonas alvinocaridis; assembly: GCF_004916895.1. GTDB lineage: Bacteria > Bacteroidota > Bacteroidia > Flavobacteriales > Flavobacteriaceae > Flagellimonas > Flagellimonas alvinocaridis. Next base: position 1,149,260 of record NZ_SNTZ01000001.1, on the reverse strand, counting down.
ATTGTTATGCTGTACCCTGTACCCGGTAAATACTTGAACCTCTCCATTGTCCATACGAACCGGGAAATGCACCACCAACTCATTGTTGGTGACTTCCAATATTTTTCTAATGTTGGGATTCAGGTCTATGATATCTGCAGCATTGTCAAACTGGCGCATCACATTGTCCAGCATCCCCTGCTTTAACACCCTCTTTATTTTTTTTGTTTTTGTAATCATTACCAATACTTCTTTTAATTATTTTTTTTTTGATTTTTAAACTTCTACATAGTTCCATTCAAAGACTGCGTACTCCTGTTCTCTTTGGTGTACATATTCACTACATGAATTGATATCATTATGGTTTGTAGTCAACGAGCAATCCACAAGAAATTTACAGGTGGAACATAAGCTTCTCTTTAAATTTTTCATCTTTTCCATATTAAGCGTCCCGGGCTTATTCTTGAAACCCAGAACGTATGTGCATTGGGCAAAGGGTGTGCCCAAAACGACTTATCTTATTAAGTATCTGAATATCAGATTGAAACAAAAACATCTTATATTCTAAATAGATAAGATTTTACTCAGTTGGGGAGATTTTACCCATTCCGTTTCAGGTCTAGCAAAACCATAAATTTTGATAAAGATGATTGGGTAAGTTTTTGAATTATTTATCAGGCGGGTTTGTTATTTTCTTGTGCTGTTCTTGAATAGTTTTCTGCGTGAGCCATCTTCCAAAATCAACCGCACAATTTTTGCAGTGAATACCACAAAGGTTCCAATAGATAGAAAGGCATAAATTATAGTGAAGACCTTGCCCAAATCCGTAGTGGGAACAAAATCGCCATACCCCACAGTAGCCATGGTCATCACCGAAAAGTACAACGAATCAATAACGGACCAATGTTCTGTTTGGGAATAGAAAAGGGTAGAGCCTATCAATAAAAACATCAAAAAGAAGCACAGGAATTTAAACTCATCATCATTTTTGATTCCTTTGACAATGGCTTTGGCAAATCGGTAAATGTTCAAAACAAAAGAGAGCACAATACTTCTGTGTAAACTATAAACAATGAATCTAAGTGAAGTTAAACAAAAGAAGGAATCTTTCCCAATTCTCACAATCATTCATGGAAACCGTTCTTCTTCTGATCAAATCCATAAAAAGAAAAAGGGGATACACGCCTGTATCCCCAAACCAAACAAACTAAAGTAATAACTAACTACTCATTTTCGTTGTCATCCTCAAATTTTGTATCCGCCATACGCGAACGTTCAAAATGGATGTCATTAAATCGTGGCGTCAAGGTCTTATCATCACTATCAAAGACCAAAAACTGTTCTGTATTCATCATTTTGAGTCCTGTGTAGGAATCAAATCGATTGTTTTGTAATTGCAATACCTGTATGCTTGCCAATTGTCCAAACTCTGTAGGAATCTCACCTCCCAATTGATTATTGGCCAGTACGAGCTCCTTCAACTGGGTTAAATTTCCCATTTCGGCCGGTATGCTTCCTTCCAGGCCATTCTCAAAAAGGCCTAAAGCTTCCAACTGGGTTAGATTCCCTATGGATTTTGGAATGATTCCTTTAAGATTATTACTAGATAGATTGAGTTCTTTTAGTTTAGTGAGGTTTCCGAATGTATCAGGAATGGGGCCACTTAAGAAATTGTTGAACATGGATAGCACTTCCAATTGTTTCATTTTTCCAATGCCATCCGGAAGCGAACCTTTGATACGATTCATTTCCAGGCGCAACACTTTAAGGTTTTTTAATTTTACAATATCCTTGGGTAGAACTCCGGTAATATTGTTGAATGCTAAATTCAATTGGGTCAAATGTTTCAGTTTACCCATGCTTTCTGGAAGTACGCCGTCCAAATTGTTCATGAACAAGGTCAACCCCACCACATGGTTGTCTTTTATCTCTACTCCTTTCCACGTGTGGATTGGAGATTCCATATTCCAGGAATTGTTCCATTTGTCACCTTTGGTGCTGTTGTATAAATCTATGAGGGCATTCCTCTCCTCTTGGGGAACTTCCTGGTTGGCGTAGGTCTTACCTACAGATACCAGCATACATAAGAAGAAAACGGCCAATCGAATCATTGAATACTTATTTTATCCTAAGGAATTTACCTACAAAGTAATCAAAAGACGAAAAAACTTACAAATTTAATCGGTGAATCGAACGCAATTTGTTGTGAACGAGGGTAAAAGTGTGGTGTAAATTTCTATCCCACATCAATTTAGGGACTCCAATTCGTGGGACAAGACCTCCCAATCTTCCATTAAGTTCTCCAACTTTCTCTTCTTGCCTTGATAGGTGTCAAAAAAATTGGGGCGGGCAATGGTCGTATCATAATCCATTAAAAGGTCATGGTCAATGTCGGCTATCTCTTTTTCCAATTGTGAAATTTGCTTCTCAACCCCACTTAATTTGTTCTTAAGGGATTTCAGCTTTTTTTGGACTTGGTAATCATTTTCTTTGGATACCTCCTCTACTTTCTTTTCTACTTTTTTCTCTCCTTTCTCAATTTTTCTGAAGTCCTCTGCCTTGCGCTGCTCCAGATAAAAATCTATGTCGCCCAAATACTCTTTTATACCACCATCCTTAAATTCGTAGACCCTATCTGTAAGTCCTTGCAAAAAGTCACGGTCATGGGATACCAGCACCAATGTTCCTTCAAAATTCTGTAGTGCCTTTTTCAGTACATTCTTGGATTTGATGTCTAAATGGTTCGTAGGCTCATCCATGATCAGGACGTTGAAGGGCTGCAATAACATCTTGGCCAAAGCCAAGCGGTTTCGTTCTCCACCAGAGAGCACTTTTACATATTTTTCCACTTCATCACCACGAAAAAGAAAAGAACCCAATATATCCCGAACCTTACTTCGGTTCTTTTCATTGGCAGCATCGATCATGGTATCTAAAATGGTTTTTTCGCCCTCCAGATATTCTGCTTGGTTCTGGGCAAAATAGCCTAGTTGTACATTGTGTCCAATTTTCAAGCTTCCGGTATGGTCCAACTCTCCCACTATAATTTTGGCCAAAGTGGTTTTTCCTTGTCCGTTTTGTCCCACAAAAGCGGTTTTGGTGCCACGTTCCACCAAAAGATCAATATCTTTTAAAACTTCTTTTTTACCATAGCTTTTGGAAAGGTCATCCAGCTCTGCCACTACCTTACCAGGATTTATTGATATAGGAAAACGAAGGTTCATGACACTATTATCCTCCTCGTCCACTTCAATACGCTCGATCTTGTCCAGCTTTTTAATGAGGGACTGCGCCATAGAAGCCTTGCTCGATTTAGCCCTGAACTTCTCAATTAAGCGCTCGGTCTGCTGTATTTGTTTTTCTTGGTTTTTTTGGGCACTAAGCTGTTGTTCCTTGATTTCCTTTCTGTACTCCAAGAACTTGGTATATGGTTTATTATGATCGTAAATTCGACCTAAGGAAATTTCTATGGTCCTATTGGTTACATTATCCAAGAACATTTTATCGTGAGAAACAATCACAACGGCACCGGGGTATGTCTTTAAGAATTGTTCCAACCAAATGATGGATTCTATATCCAAGTGGTTGGTAGGCTCATCCAGTAACAGTACATCGTTATTCTGCAAAAGCAGCTTGGCCAACTCTATCCGCATGCGCCATCCCCCGGAAAAGGTATCCGTCAGCTTATCAAAATCATCCCGTTTAAAACCCAACCCCAACAATACTTTTTCAGTATCGCCTTGATAGTTGTAGCCACCCAAGATTTCATAATGATGGGTAACATCGTTCAAATCTACCATTAGCTGATGATAGCCCTCGCTCTCGTAATCGGTTCGCTCCGCCAAGGCCGTGTTAATTTCTTCAAGCTTTTGCTCCATGGCCTTGATATCTGCAAATGCCTGATAGGATTCGTCCAACACGGTTCGGCCTTGTTCAAAATCTATATCCTGTCTTAAAAAACCTATTTTAAGGTCCTTTTCCGTGGCAATGGTCCCCTCATCTGGTGCCATATCCTTGGACAACAATTTCAGCATGGTTGATTTGCCGGCGCCGTTCTTACCAATAAGACCCACCCGGTCTCCAGCATTTAAACGAAACGCTATTTCTTCAAAAAGATATTCACCCCCAAAGGCTACTGAAAGATTATGGACATTTAACATTTTATGTGACCTGAATTACAAAACAAAATTACGGTATTGCGTATTTTTGCATAAAATCGCTGCAAATGTTAAAAAAAGGAACCAAACTGTACAGTATTTTAACAGGAAGTTGTCCCAAGTGCCATGAGGAAAGCATGTACCAAAACACCAATCCGTATGCTATTTCCCAAATTTTCAACATGAACGAGCGTTGTTCCCACTGCGGCACTAAGTACAAAATAGAGCCTTCTTTTTTCTACGGTGCCATGTACGTGAGTTATGCCGTTGGGGTAGCCTTTGCCGTTGCGGCTTTTGTAATTGCATTTTTGATTTTTAACGCGTCTTTACTAGGCACTTTTATTGCCATAGTGGGCACATTGGTTGTTTTCATGCCCGTGATAGTTCGTTTGTCACGTAATATTTGGGTGAATTTCTTTTTTAAATATGACCCGCAAGCTTCAGCGCATTACACACACAAGCATACCGTAGCGGAAGGTTAATCTGGATAATATTTTTTGGTAAACCGTTGAATGTCCATTTCAGGATCAATCTGTTTTTGGTGTTCAATGGCTTGGTATAATTGGGGTGAGGCATAGGGCGCAATAAGTACGCCCCTAGACCCAAATCCGTTGAGGACATACAACTTTTTATGTTTTGGGTGTTGCCCTACCAAAGGCCTTCTATCTACCACAGTTGGCCGAATACCCGCCACATGGTCCATCACCTCAAAATCACATTTTAAAAAAGTGGTCAGCTTGTCCAGAAGTTCATTTTTGGATGCTTCGGTGGGCTCGTTGGTCTTATCCTTCCATTTATAGGTAGCGCCTACCCGATACAAATCCCCCCCCAACGGAATGGTGAACACAGACGACTTTATCACTCTGTCTTCCTTGTACGCTGGTGCTTTGATCGTCAACAATTCCCCTTTGGTGCCATTCAAGGGCAAGTAGTTGAAAAAAGGGTTGTCTTGAAGGCCATAACCACAGGCAAAGATAATTTGCTTTGCCTCCATGGTTTTGTATGAAACCTTTGCTTCTTCAATTTTAAGGGCGGAAAAATCAAAAGACTCTCTTTTCAAAGCTCCCTTTTGATCCAAATAGGCTGTGTAAGCCTGTACCAAGGTGCCCGTATCTATTCTTCCGGTATAATTGACTACTCCAAAACCATGCGGTGCATCTAGAGCATTGTTTTGGTTGGGTATAATGGTGGTTGACAAAAAATAGTCCAACCCCGGTTTATCAGCAGCTTCAAACCAAAGGTTCTGCTCTTCAATGGAGGCAAAACGACGTAACACCGGAACTTTAAAGTCTAACTGTACCCCTAATTTTTGTTCCAATTGGGCATAGAAAGGTTGAGCCAACTCCATTTGTTCCCTAGCCTTCCAGGCTAAGGTAAACCGTTTTAAGATAACTGGATTGTATAGGCCGCCTGCAACTTGGGAGGCTTGCTGCGATGCATCAGAAACCACTTTAAAAGACTTGCCTTCCTTCTCCAGTACTTCGCAAAAGGAAATTCCGGCCAAGCCCAGACCAACAACCAAGTAATCATACATGGTGCAAAAGTAGGCATCTCGAGTAGATGTTAAAGATTAGGAGGCTGGTCTTTTTTACAAATTGACACGAATTACACCAATCGTCACGAATATCGGGTATTTGGTTAGTAGCTATTGGGTGAAACGTGTAGGTGTGGTTTGTTGATTGATAGGTTGCCGCGTTCCTTTTTAAAAAGCTAAAATGTGCTAAGAAAAAGGGTGGCACGTATCAGTTCGTATAACCGTCAGTTACAGGCTTAAATGGGTTAATTTACGGTTTAGCACTGGCGTTAGCAATTCCGAGTGGATTCGGACATAGTCGAATCCGCCGTAATTGCGGTTATACATTGTTGTAAGTAGTTTTTTCATTCCGCAAGATTTGATTCTGCGATTCGTTTTTTTGCGATTTCAGAATTCCGTAACCATAAGTCCTTAATAGCAATTTCAATAGTGTCTGATAAATTCAGCACTTTTTTTATTGTTTTTTTCCAGTCATTAAAGTCAGTTGAAAAAACATAGTCAAGATTCATAGTTCCAATCAAATCACTTTTTTCAGTCGGCAATTCTTTCAGAGTATCCAATATGAACGCTTTAAAAAACACATTGATATTCATATCAGTTTTTGGTGGTTCGGTTTTCTTTTTCCAACTGAAAAGTTTCATGGATTACGTTTTTTCTTAAATTACTTACAACGTCTAAAGATATGATTCGTTTTTAAATGAATTATATCGACTGATACGTGAAGTTAGCGTTTTCCTACTAAAAAAATCCAGCTAGAATTGACGGATATGGGATATGGATTGACGAACGAGCAGGGTGATGGCAATGAACCTTTCCCTCTCCCCTAAACTTCCCTGATTTGCATAAGGTAAAAGATGGCTGTCAAACTTATTCTTATTTCTCGCTTTGTCTTCGACTGCCTGCCTGTCCGTCAGACGGGCGCTCAGACTGACAGCTCGGAATGAGAATCTTATCTTGAATACATAAAAAACGCCGCACATTTGTGCGGCGTTCTGTCTTATTGAATTGGAAAATTTTTTGTGGTGGATTCCGAAACAAGTTCGGAATAATTCAACCATCTCCTTTGAATACTGCCTAAGCAGTTTTCACAGCTGGGTTTCATTAATACGCCCACATATCCTGTTCCCGATCCCGAATCGTTTCTTTGATTCGTTGTGCTTCCAGCAATTGGAACAGGGCATTGTCAAAAATGTAATCGTCTATCTTACGGTCTCCGTGAACGTTGTCCTCTTTATAGATCACTCCGTTGAAACGTCTTGCATTCAACAGCATGTCATAAGAGATGGGTCTTGCGGAGTTACGTTGGTTGTACACTTTGGCTTCGTGCAACACTTGTCGTGCAGCAGGATACCAAACCCAGAACAACTCTACTTTGTTTTCTCCTGGGTCTATAGATTCATCATCTATAAAGTTTACGTCCGGTGCAACGGGGGCAATCCCCAATAGACGGTACTTCAGTTCCCCTTGACGCTTGTCAAAGTACCAGATTCCCTTTATGCGATACTCTTCAATATCAGCAGCGGTCAAATCCCTTTTGTTGATAAACTCAGGGGAAATCTGCTCACCGGCATTAAATTGCTCGTATCCCAGGTCAGTGGTATCGATTTTAGTCAAGGTAGCGGAAAGATCCGACAGCTTCCGTTTTTCGGTAAAGTACGAATCTGTGTACACCTCGGTCAGTTTCCCATTTCTGATGTTTTTCATCAACACATGGTACAAAGACCTTCGGTCCGCCCCAATACCTATAGTATCGGTGGGATAGTACAACGGAAAGTTGACACGCTCATCCAGGTCAATGGTCTCCCAGACGGTCTTGGACCATAGGATATCCCTATCATCCACATAACCGTATTCGAGGGGAGCGTCATTGTCCTGCTCAATTTGAGCTTCGGTCTTCTTGCCGATATCGGTGGGAAGTTTGGCGTTCAAAATGTTCGCCTGTCCCATCATTGATACGGGCAATACACCCAACAATCCGATTATAAATACATTTTTCCAATTCATGATTACTTCTATACTTTATTAGTTTGTAAGCTCAACCACAACCGGAGATACCTTTTTCAACTTGTAGCTCTTGTTGTTGGTGATATACGCTTGGATATCGAAAATCTGAACAGCATCGCCACGCTGAGCCCTTTGCAAGGCAGACTTGGCACGGTTATCCAATTTGTTTCCATTTACAACCACGGTAGGCTGACCAGGTACTTTGAACTTGAACTGCCCAACAGCAAGGTTCAAATCAAAATCGAAGTCTTCCAACATGGCGCCAATGGTAGAAATCTCAAGGTTTCTTCTTGGCATTTTAATGCTACCAGACTCTCCACGAACGGTACCACCTGGTCTTGGAATATCCTTGATACGGAACTCAGACTTGGTAGAGATTCCTTTACCATCAGGCAATGTTCCTGAAGCGGTAATGGTAACTGTTCTACCCGTACCTGGGTTCATCACATACTGGCTTCCACTTCGTCTGCTCAAACCAGCAGCTGATGCAGTTACCTTGTTGTCAGGAATACCAGGGATGGAGATAGTCATTGGGTTGGCAACACCTCGGTATACTACGTTCATCTTATCTGCAGAGATAACTGCTGCATTAGGCATAGAGATTGTAGCAAAGGTATTGTTCACCTCAACAGGTACCTCTTTTCCATCCTGCATAAAGTACATGGTTCCTTTAATGGTGTGGTCACCTGGGGTACCGGCACTGATCAACATCTTAATACCTCCAGCTTCCAAAGCGTAGTCTTTACCTTCGGCCAAAGTTCTACCATCCAAGGTCAACTCTGCTTTAACAGGAGTGGATGTCTTATCGGTTTTACTTACAATGATCTTACCATCGTATTTTTCACCGGAGTAGTAAGCCGTTTTAGGAGCGTCCAAAGAACTGGCAAAATTGGTCAAGGATACGGCAGCGGTCAAGTTACCTTCCAAAAGGTTTTTCAACACCTCTTGCTCAGTAGTTTTGATATCGGCCTGCAATTGGGTCAACTTGGTCAAAGAGGCCACTAATGGGAACCCTTCGTAGTGATAGTTGATCCAATCTTGACGTGTACCGTCTCTTTTCTCTACCTTACCGTCGGCGTCACCAGTTGCAAAACGGGTCTTTACAGCTTCTTTAACAGCAGTAAACTTTCCTTCTGGCAATGTGTTGATTACACCTTCACGGTACTCATTGATTTGTTTCATGAATTCCTTCCCTTCTGGGCCCAAGTTATCTCCTTGGAAAAACTTTTGGTCCAAATAGTCGGATTTGTCCATGACCACATAATCTTTTGGATCTTCAAGATCCTGGGTCATCTCTTTTTTCAATCCTTCCAGATAGGTATAATACTTATCGGAAAGTTCTTTGATTTGCTGAGCATTTTGGTACAGCGATCCGTACTCTGCCTCATTCTCTTCAGCTTTGGTTCCCAAGCTTGCCAAGAAATCGGAGTTACTGGAGTCCATTCTGGTATTGGAAGTCTCCAGCTTTTCGTTCATAAGTCCGAATGCTGCAAGAACCTCCTTGCTCATATTAAGTGCCAACATCGCGATGAAGATCAAGTACATAAGGTTGATCATCTTCTGACGTGGTGTTTGTTTTCCTGATGCCATGTTTATCTAATTAGAATTATAAATTAATTTGATTTGGGGTTTGATATCATTTAATCGATATCCTAATTAGTTTTTGCTACCCATGGCGGAAAGCATACCTCCATATACTCCATTCAAGGAGGAAAGGTTGGTGGCCAAAGACTCCATTTGGTCTTTCAGGGCTCCTGCATTCTGAACTACTTCCTCATTGATGGAGGCTTGTCTGCTAGCGCTTTCCAACTGTACTTTGTACAAGCTGTTCAAAGACTCCATTTGGGCAGCGGCGTGGGACAATTCCTCAGAATACTTTTTAGTGTGTTGAATTGCATCTGTGGTTGGAGTGATATTCTTGGCAGCACCTTCAAAACTCTTGATGCTCTCACCCAAATTGGAGAAAAGCTCAGAATCGATTTTGGCTTCCTTAAGAAGGTCATCCAATTTTCTGGAAAGAAGTCCTTCTGCTTCTTGGGCATCTTTAGCATCTTGCTTTTTGGATGCGCTCTGCTGACCACCGGCCAACTCTGGGTACACCAAGGACCAATCGTATTCATCGTCCACAGGTTCAAATGCACTGATAGCGAAGATCAATGCTTCAGTAATAAGACCTACCGCAAGAAGAAGTCCACCTGTAAGGGGTCCAAACTCCCAGTGAAGGATCTTGAACAATGCACCAATGATTACCACCGATGCTCCAAGCCCGTAGGCCATGTTAAACAGCTTTTTTGTTGATTTTGACTGTGCCATAATTCTAGTTTTAATTAAGTTATATAAATAAGTATTTGGTTACTGGTTTATTTATATAATGTTCTCTCGTTGTTAAAGTCCGCTTCTGCTTCCGTTGGTAGAATCTTCCTCTCCCATATAATCCTGTACGGTCCTGAAACCAATGTAGCTTCTTGCGGAATCCTGATATTCATAATCCCTTGTACTTACTTGTAGGAAGTACGCAACATCTTTCCAAGATCCACCACGGATCACTTTTCTTTGGTTCTGTCCTGAACCTACGTTGGGGTTCATGGTAGACAGGTATTCATAGGCTCCTTGATCAAAGCTGGAGCTGGTCCATTCCGATACGTTACCAGCCATATTGTACAGGTTATAGTCATTTGGTTCAAATGATTTGGCCTCTACGGTGTACAAAGCGGCATCGGCTGCATAATCTCCACGCTGTGGCTTAAAGTTGGCCATAAAACATCCCGTGTCACTGATCACATATGGACCACCCCATGGGTATGTGCCTCCTTCAATACCGCCACGGGCAGCATATTCCCATTCAGCTTCGGTAGGCAATCGGAACTGGTTCACGAACTGCTTCCCTCTACTTTTCTGATCATCGTTCTTAAACTTGGTCCTCCAATTACAGAAGGCCTTGGCTTGCATCCAGTTTACCCCAACAACAGGATAATCACTGTAGGCATCGTGCCAAAAATAATCGTTGTGCATGGGCTCGTTGTAGGAATATTCAAAATCCCTGATCCACACTGTGGTATCTGGATAGATTTCCAATTCTTCATGCTTGATAAAATCTTTTCTGCTTCCGGTCTTTGCACGGGCAGCAGCTTCAATGTCCATCCAACTGTATTTATACTTCAGTTTGGTAACATCTATGGACCGGAGACCATTATAGCTTTCCTCTTCAGGAAGATAGATGGAATCCATTACTTCGGCATAATACTCATCTGGATACTCTGAAGTATCCCATACCAAATCCGCATCTTTGTTCAATGCGCGTCCTTCGTAACCGGTTTCCCCCAGACCTGCATAATTGTCCAACATGTATTTGTCATACACGGAAAGGTCAGTGGTATCCGTATCCTTAAAAGCATACTCCCCTATACCTTCGTCTTCCGGGCTAATGCCCAATTCGTCGGCCAATATGGCCAATCTGGTCCGTACAATGGAATCCTTTACCCACTCCACAAACTGACGGTACTCACTATTGGTGATTTCCGTATCATCCATATAAAAAGAACGTACGGTAACCGTTCTTGTGGGGGCATTCAATACTTTGGCCTGATCTTCTTCGGCCTTACCCATAACAAAGGCACCTCGTGGAATCAATTCCATTCCATAGGGTTTCTCTGGATGCCATTTTTTCCCTGGGGCCCCAACTAGTTCACCTTTTGACCTTGATTTAGAGCCGCAACTGCTAAGCAAAAAAACAAGTACTATAGATGAAATGAATAGCTTTCTCATACTTTAGGTTAAATTTTCGATTCAAGATTATAAACGGTGCTACACAAATTCATTACTCTCAAAACTAATTTTTGAATAATTTATTGTGTAAGAACAGTCAATGCTTAAAATTTAATTTGTTTAGTTAAAGCCCTTTCTGTAGGCCTTGAACCACCTTTCGGGGATGTTCTGGTTGCAAGCATCCAAATAGTCCCCTTCGGTGCAAGGTAATAACGCCACCGAATTTGTTTTAGTATGTTGTGGTAAAATTGATGGTACTTCAACCCACCAGCGTTCGGTAACATGGCTTTTGTAAAAGACCAGCTCCTCTGTATCAGTGGGTACCGTAAATTTGGTGAAATCTTCGCTTTTGGATGTTGGGGTTTCCTGTATCCTGAAACTTAGTCCTTCTATAAAATACCAGATGAGTTGGGCAATCATTTGAAAGGCTTGATGGGTATTCTCCCCTTCGTAGATGCCCAGCAGAGATACTCGATCGCTTATTCCGGCATACCGGGCTATGGCACAGATTTCCCTACCTGTGAAACCATTGGGCGAAAAGTTTTTATGCATGCCCATTTCGCTGGCCCTGATGGCGCGCAAATCTAAACTAACTATATCGCTGCTCCTTAAAATGGGTTCCGCCAATTCTATGTTCGATGTAATGTCTCCTAACCTATAGGCATCAAAAAATAGCCTTTCCATTAAATCTATTTCCTCTTGGGCGTTGAAATAACTCTGGTACCCAATATTGGAGAAATTGAAAAGATTATTGGGTTTATCCGTAATGATCCTGCTCATGTACGAATGCGAAGAAATAAGTTCATCGTCCTCCCCAAAGTCAAAACGGCTATCTATGGCAACCAAGTTCACCATGTCCCTGATCTTATCAAAGGCCCTATAGGTTGGCAGGGTAATATCTTGGGTATAGCCCAAGATTATAGGTATAATATTTTCCTCTAGGAGTCCAGCCACAATTTCCTTGACCACAAAATAAGTGTCTTCCACCGTCTCGCCTTCCTCCACATCGCCAATATCTATAATGGTAGAGTTCCAATTCCCCATCATAAGACGGTACAACTGTATTCGGATTTCCTCCAAATCCAATTCCTCCGTTTTTTTCTCAAAGGCATTTCTGGATTCCTTCACGCCAAAAATGGCGACATCGGCATGGGCAAATACTGGCAGCCCATCTTTTTCGGTATGCATGTGGATGTTCTTACCCAGTGCCTGTGGCGGCAATAATTCTGAATAGGCCAATACCTTGTCCTTGACGGGGACCAAAAAATCGAATGCCATACTATTTCTTAGCTTTTGCTTTGGCTTTTTTCTTAGGTGATTTTTTTTCCAAAAGGGCCTGGGCTTCTTCCAAAGAGATTTTTGTGGCATCCACATCCTTGGCAAGTTCCACTTTTATTTTTCCCTTGATAATATTGTGCCTTCCCCATCTGGCCTTCTCAATACGTATTTTTTCTTCAGGCCACTCTTGTACCAGCTTTTCGGCTTCTTTCTTCTTTTTATCCTCAATGAGCTCCTCTATATCGGATTGGGAAAGGTTGTCAAAATCGTATTTTTTGTTCACATTGATGAAGATTCCGTTCCATTTTATAAACGGTCCAAACCTACCCTTACCCTTGGTCACTTCCATTCCTTCATACGAGGCAATGGGTGCATCGGCTTTTTCTTTTTCCTTGATCAATTCAATGGCGCGATCCAAATCTACATCAAAGGCACTTTCTCCTTGGGCCAGGGAAATGAATTTTTTTCCAAAGCGCACATACGGACCATATCGGCCTACATTGGCCTCTATTTCCTCTCCTTTATACTCACCCAATTTGCGAGGCAATTGAAAAAGTTCCATGGCCTCTTCAAAGGTAATGGTGTTGATGGATTGGTCCGGCAACAAACTGGCAAAGAGCGGTTTTTCCTCTTCGTCCACCGTTCCAATTTGAACCATTGGTCCAAAACGGCCCAATCTGGCGGCTACCTGACGTCCTGTTTTGGGGTCGGTTCCCAAAATGCGTTCTCCGCTGGCACGATCGGCATTTTCCTCAACTTCCACAACATTGGGATGAAAATCTTTGTAGAAGGACTTCATCATTTCTTGCCAGTCTTCTTCACCTGCAGCAATCTCATCAAAATCCTCTTCTACCTGGGCAGTAAAGTTGTAATCAAGGATTTTGGTGAAATGGCTCACCAAGAAATCGTTTACGATCATTCCAATATCCGTGGGCACCAATTTTCCCTTATCGGAGCCTACCATCTCAGAAAGTCCTTTTTCTGATATTTTCCCATCTTCCAAAACCAACTGAACATACTTTCTTTCTGTTCCTTCCACCGTTCCTTTTTCAATATATCCCCTGTTCTGAATGGTAGAAATGGTTGGCGCATAGGTAGATGGCCTTCCAATTCCCAATTCTTCCAATTTCTTCACCAAGGAAGCTTCGGAGTAGCGGTACGGTGCCCGGGTAAACCGTTCCGTGGCCGTTATGAATACATTTTGCAAGGCCTCCCCAATCTGCATGGCTGGAAGCATCCCTTCCTGCTCCTCTGCAATATCTTCATCATCCGTGCCTTCCAAGTATACCTTAAGAAAACCATCAAATTTGACCACTTCTCCGTTGGCCGTAAACTCTTCCGTATGGGAACTGGCTTTTATTTTCACATTGGTACGCTCCAATTGCGCATCGCTCATCTGCGAAGCCAAGGTTCTTTTCCATATAAGCTCGTAGAGCTTGGCCTGATCCCGCTCCAAAGAAGGGGATTGTAGTTTCATGTCTGTAGGGCGTACCGCTTCGTGCGCTTCTTGGGCACCTTTGGATTTGCCTGTATAGTTTCGCACTTGACTATATTCTTTACCGTAGTTTTGAACGATAGCCTCCTTAGCGGCACCCAAAGCCTCATTGGACAAGTTTACACTATCCGTTCTCATGTAAGTAATGAGTCCTGCTTCGTATAAACGTTGGGCCACTTGCATGGTACGGCTCACCGAAAAATATAATTTACGTGAAGCTTCCTGCTGCAAGGTAGATGTGGTAAATGGGGGAGCTGGGGATTTCTTGGCCGGTTTTTTATCCAGATTGGCCACTGAAAAATCTGCCCCAATATTTTTTTGAAGAAAGTTTTCGGCTTCTGCTTTGGAGGAAAACGTCTTATTGAGTCTGGCAGAAAACATATTGCCATCGCCAGTCTTGAAATCGGCCTTTATCCTGAAAGAAGCTTCCGGGGTAAAACCGTCTATCTCCCGTTCCCGTTCCACGATCAACCGTACGGCAACGGATTGCACCCGCCCAGCGGAAAGTCCCGGCTTTATTTTTTTCCAAAGTACCGGGGAAAGCTCATAGCCCACCAATCGGTCCAAAACCCTTCGGGCCTGTTGCGCATTTACCAAATTGTAATTAATGTCCCGTGGATTTTCAATGGCTTTTTGGATGGCAGACTTGGTTATCGAATTAAAAACAATACGCTTTGTTTTGTTCTTGTCCAATTTCAACTCCTCTGCCAAGTGCCATGAAATGGCTTCTCCCTCGCGGTCCTCATCACTGGCCAGCCATATGGTTTCTGCTTTTTGGGCGAGGTCCTTCAGTTTCTTTACCAAGGCCCTCTTTTCCTTATCTACGGTATATTTTGGCTTGAAATCATTTTCTACATCTACACCAAGTTCTTTGGACGGCAAATCTGCAATATGCCCAAAACTGGATTCAACTTGAAACTCTTTTCCTAAAAAACGTTCTATGGTCTTAGCCTTTGCGGGGGACTCTACAATAACTAAATTCTTTGGCATGCACTGGGTTTTGTGGTAACAAAAGTATGTCAAAATTTCGATTTTGAATTTTTTGTAAACCCATAGGCAAAAAAATATCCCGCTGAAAACGGGATATTTGACTTTAAAACGGTACTTTTTTATTTCAGCCCTATCTGGCTGATAAGCTTTATTCCGTCATCTAAATATTCATATTGATAGAGCACTTCATCTCCCACCATGATCAATTGGTTTTCTAACGGAATTACATCAAACGTAACAATATCTTCAAAATGATTTAACTGTTTCAAATCATTAATATCGGTCTTATCATAAACTTTAAGACCTGAATCACCATCGCAGACAAAAAGCTTTTCCCCCTTGATTCCCAACCCGTACGGACCATCCATAGGGTACGAGATTGCCAGTTCAGGACTTTCAATATTGGAAATATCCACAATAAAAAGACCACTCTCCGTAGCTCCGCACCAATTACCCCCACGCAGGGTAACATAAGCGTAGTTTCCATCAACTACTACGGGGTCACATGCCGTTCCATGCTCAAACTCGGAAACAAACTCTGGTTTTGCCGGATTGGTGATATCATAAATGTACATGCCGCGCATACTCCCCAAGAACAAATGGTTGTCCCTATTGAAAATGGTCTCGATATCGAACCCAGCGTATACATCTTCCAATTCTTTGGGGTTATCCAAATCTGAAATATTAAAAATATTGATGTTATGGTTGTCCACGGCATAAAGGTAGTCGGCCACAATCTTAAAACGGGCCAAAGAACCACCTTGACCTGACCCTCCATCATTGGCAGCTTCGGCAACTGCCACGTTATCAAAGAAAAAACCTCTTCCTATACCCTCTTCCACCTCGGAAATCAATCTTCGCTCCGTTATGGTTTCCCATCCGATCAGGATCTCCGTTTGGTAATCATAATCCTCATATTCAAAAATATCAGCTTCCATGGGCCAAAAAACATTGCTGTACAGAACATTTTCCAATCGGTTCACCTGCTTAATATTATTGATATCGGAAATATCGAGAACCACCAAATCCATAAGACTATCCGCATATAGGAAATCATCCTTTATAGAGATATCTACATTACCCGGAATCTTTATAAATCCGATTTTTACGGGTTGTTGTGGATTGGCATTGTTGATGACATGAATGCCTTGATGTTTGTCGTTGACAAAAATGTAATCCTTGTACGTATATATTTTTCCGGATTCATCTATGGGCCGTGGTGCAATGATATCAACACTGGCCGCAAATTCAGCTTGGCTCATCACAATGGGGCGGGCCACCAAGTACTCGGCATATTCGCCATTGGATTCATCATCGTCGCAGGCAACAAAAAATAATAGGGTCAAGGAAACTAGAAACAGAATTTTCTTTTTCATGGGTGATGCAGTTTTTTGGTAGATTACAATTCCTAGATAAAAAATAGCGGATGTCGTTGCTTGAATTTTGGTTAAAATTTAACTGCCAAATTGTCACTAAACTGGAATAAGCACTATCTTTGCAGACTATTGCATCACAATGACAAAGGACGAAACCGTAGAGAAAATAATAGATGAAAGCCAACAGGGAAGTACATTGGCCATCGAAAAAAATGCAAAGAATACCCGTAAACTTTATATAGAAAGTTACGGATGCCAGATGAACTTTTCGGACAGTGAGATTGTAGCTTCCATTTTGGCCAAGGAAGGTTTCAACACAACCCAGGAGCTCGAAGAAGCTGATTTGGTACTCGTGAATACCTGCTCCATCCGTGAAAAGGCGGAACAAACTGTTCGCAAACGCTTGGAAAAGTTCAATGCTGTAAAAAGGACCAACCCTGGAATGAAAGTAGGGGTCTTGGGCTGTATGGCCGAACGTTTGAAAAGCAAATTCCTTGAAGAGGAAAAAATAGTGGATATGGTAGTGGGACCTGATGCCTACAAAGATCTTCCAAACCTTATCCAAGAAATTGACGAAGGCCGTAACGCCGTAAACGTTATCCTATCCAAAGACGAAACCTATGGCGATGTGGCGCCGGTCCGGTTGAACTCCAATGGTGTGAGCGCCTTTGTATCCATTACCCGTGGCTGTGACAACATGTGCACCTTCTGTGTGGTCCCCTTTACCCGCGGACGGGAACGTAGTCGTGACCCCCAATCCATTTTGGAGGAAGTGAACGACCTTTGGGAAAGAGGCTTTAGGGAAATCACCCTTTTGGGCCAAAATGTGGACAGCTACCTTTGGTATGGTGGCGGACTCAAAAAAGATTTCGATAAGGCTTCCGAGATGCAAAAGGCCACTTCGGTGAATTTTGCGAAGCTTTTGGAGCTTGTGGCCTTGGCCCAGCCCAAAATGCGAATCCGCTTTTCCACATCAAATCCGCAGGATATGACCTTGGACGTCATCGAGGCCATGGCCAAATATGAAAACATCTGCAAGTACATCCACCTTCCGGTACAAAGTGGCAGCAATCGTATTTTACAAGCGATGAATCGTTTGCATACCCGTGAGGAATATTTTGAGCTTATTGACAATATTAAAAACATCATCCCCGATTGTGCCATTAGTCAGGATATGATCACCGGTTTCCCTACAGAGACCGAAGAGGACCATCAAGATACCTTGAGCCTCATGGAGTATGTAAAGTATGATTTTGGTTTCATGTTTGCCTATTCCGAACGGCCCGGAACCTTGGCCGAAAGAAAGATGGAAGATGACATTCCTGAAGCCATTAAGAAAAGACGCCTCACGGAAATCATCGAACTGCAACAAAAGCATAGCCATTACCGTACCCAGCAACATGTAGGCAAAATTGAGGAAGTCCTTATTGAGGGTCCGTCCAAAAAATCCGATGCCCACTGGATGGGTCGGAATTCACAAAACACCGTTGTGGTCTTTCCAAAGGAAAACTACCAAGTGGGCGATTTTGTGAATGTACAAATCAATGATTGCACCTCGGCCACACTCCTTGGAGAGGCCTTGGAATACTCAAAGAACAACTAATATATGGAGAGCGTTCAATCCATTAAACAACGGTTTGAGCTCATTGGCAATGACGTCAAGCTAAACCGTGCCATAGAAAAGGCTATTCAAGTAGCTCCCACGGACATATCGGTTTTGGTGACCGGGGAAAGTGGTGTGGGAAAAGAGGCCATCCCCAAGATCATCCATTCCCTATCACACCGAAAACATGCCAAATATATTGCCGTAAACTGTGGGGCCATCCCGGAAGGAACCATAGACAGTGAGCTATTTGGCCACGAGAAAGGAGCCTTTACCGGGGCTACCCAAACCCGAAGCGGATATTTTGAAGTGGCCGATGGTGGAACCATCTTCTTGGACGAGGTGGGTGAACTTCCACTTACCACACAGGTACGGTTGCTCCGTGTCTTGGAAAATGGTGAGTTTTTAAAAGTGGGATCTTCCCAGGTTCAAAAAACGGATGTTAGAATTGTGGCCGCTACCAACATCAACATGTTCGAGGCCATTAAAAAAGAAAAGTTCAGGGAAGACCTCTACTATCGATTAAGCACCGTTGAAATCGCAATTCCCCCCCTTCGGGAACGCAGGGACGACATTCATTTGCTGTTTAGAAAGTTTGCCTCGGATTTTGGGCAGAAGTACAAAATGCCCACCATCCGTTTAGAGGATGATGCGGTTCAATTATTGTTGAAATACCGTTGGCCGGGCAACATCAGACAATTGCGGAACATTGCAGAACAGATTTCGGTATTGGAAGAGAACAGGAACATTTCTGCGGCAACCTTAAACAGCTACCTGCCCAGTTCCAGTGGCTCCAATTTACCCGCCGTGGTGGGTCAGACTAAAAAAGAAGGTGACTTCAGCAACGAAAGGGAAATTCTGTACAAGGTTTTGTTTGATATGAAAAGTGACCTCAATGATTTGAAAAAACTGACCTTGGAACTTTTGAAAAACGATACTTCTGAAAAGGTCCAGGAGGAAAATGAAACCCTGATCCGCAAAATTTATGGAGGTAAGGAAGAGGAATTTGAGCAGGAAGACGATACTATGGCCGAAGTATTACATCTTCCTGAGCCCACTGTGGAAAAACCCATGGTAGTGACCCAATCCCCAGAAGACCGGTACCATTTTGCCGAGGAGATCGAAGAAGAAGAAACCCTATCTTTACAGGAAAAGGAAATAGAACTTATTAGGAAATCATTGGAACGCAATCGTGGAAAACGCAAAGCCGCGGCTGCCGAATTGGGCATTTCTGAACGGACTCTATACCGAAAGATAAAACAATACGATCTATAATACTCCAAGTTTAAAATTTGAATTGATATACATGAAGAAAAATGGTTTTAAAATTGGACTTTTAGGGTTTATTCTCAGTCTTTATAGTTGTGGAGCCTATAATTTTTCGGGAGCAGATATTGGGACGGCCACTAGTTTTCAGGTCAACTTTTTCCAGAATTATGCCGACCAAAGCCCCGGTTCCACCATTGTGCCCGGATTGGATCGCGATTTTACCTTGGCACTTCAGGATATGATCAACAACCTCACCAGCCTATCTCTCACCGGCAGCAACGGCGATCTTTTGTACGAAGGTGAAATTGTGGAGTACAAGGTCATCCCCATGACGGCAACCTCCGACCAGAGAACGGCCCAAAACCGATTGACCATGAGCGTAAATGTACGGTTTTACAACACCACAAAGGATGATGCTGATTTTGAACGTCGATTTTCATTTTTCTATGATTTTGATGCCGCTGCTTCATTGACAGCAATCCAAGCAGCCGCACACGAAGAAATTTTTGAACGCCTTACCCAGGATATTTTTAATGCATCCTTAGGAAATTGGTAATGATTATGAACGTATCGGATTTTATACATATTCTTCAAAAGTCCAACACCATCCTGTCCCCAAAACAGACGAGGGAATTGGAGGACATTATTGAGGAGTATCCCTATTTTCAAGCCGCACGGGCACTGCACTTGAAGGGGCTTAAAAATCTGGACAGCTATAAATATAACGGAGCACTAAAAGTGGCCGCGGCCCATACGGCGGACCGTGAAGTACTATTTGATTACATTACATCCCAGGAATTTGTACAGAACAATATTGCCGACACCATTGCCGGAAGAGGCAGCAAACTGGAAGATCAAAATGCCGTTTCGGAGGAAATTGAACCCAGTGAGACTGTGAAAGCCATGCTGGTGGATGCCGAAGAAGTAGCCTTGCCCCAAAACCTTCAGGATGCCGAACAAATATTGAATCCGGCCCTATTCAAATCCAAAACCCCCGAAGAACCTGTTTCGGAAGAAATCAAGAAGGAAGATCCCACTCCAGAGGTCGAACTGCAATTGGGCAAACCCATCCCCTTTACCAAAAAAGAAAAGCATTCCTTTACCGAATGGCTCAAATTGACCTCCAAGCATGAGCAGGAAGCATCCCAAGATGAGCAGGAGATCATGGAAGAGTTGGAAAAAAAGAAAAAATTTGAGCTATTGGACAAGTTCATCGAGAACAATCCAAAAATAGTACCCCAAGAAAACACCAATCCCAAGGTAAATATCAAAGAATCTACCAAGTTCGATAAAAATGAACTGATGACAGAGACTTTGGCCAAGGTGTATTTGGAACAAAAAAAGTACAAAAAGGCCATTCAAGCCTTTAAAATATTGAGTTTGAAATATCCAGAAAAAAGTGGTTTCTTTGCAGACCAAATTCGGGCGGTGAAGAAGCTGCAAAAAGAAAAAGAATAAGATAGTAATGAGCACGTTTACAATTTTTTTGATATTGATTATCGTCGTGTGCCTTTTGTTGGTATTGGTCATCATGGTCCAAAATCCAAAAGGTGGCGGTCTTTCCTCTTCTTTTGGAGGAGGTGGTACCCAAGTTGTTGGTGGTGTAAAAAAGACAGGGGATTTCTTGGACAAAAGTACTTGGACCCTTGCCACTTTATTGGTTGTTTTGATTTTGCTTTCCAATGTTTCCCTAAAGGGAAGCTATAGCCAAGCAGACTCAAAACTTCTACAGGGTGACGGAACTGAAACTACAGTTCCTGAAGCACTTCCAGAAGAAGTTCCAGAGCAGGTTCCTGCGGCGGATACCACAAATCCCGCTGACACGATCAACTAAGAACAATGACAACAGATACAAAAATGCCAGCTTGAATGACAAGCTGGCATTTTTGTTTTCCATAATGTCAGTTTTTGGGCAATGGCATAATTTCTGCCCCAATATTTCGAGAATTTTAAAAACAAATACCTAAAAAGTAAAAATATGGCTAAAGTAAGCATCAAACCATTGGCAGATCGGGTCCTCATCGAGCCTCTTCAGGCTGAGACCAAAACTGCCTCCGGTATCATCATCCCGGACAACGCAAAGGAAAAACCTCAAAAAGGCAATGTAGTTGCTGTTGGTCCTGGTACCAAGGATGAAAAAGTGACCGTAAAGGTTGGAGATACCGTACTCTATGGAAAATATGCCGGAACCGAACTTAAATTGGACGGAACGGATTATTTGATCATGCGCGAGAGTGATATTTTGGCAATTGTTTAATTAAAAATCAACTAAAAAGAAATGGCAAAAGACATTAAGTTTGATATAGATGCACGTGACGGCTTGAAACGAGGCGTTGATAAATTGGCCGAAGCCGTTAAAGTTACCTTGGGTCCCAAGGGAAGAAACGTGATCATCAGTAAATCCTTTGGCGCTCCCCAAGTGACCAAGGATGGTGTATCCGTAGCAAAAGAAATTGAATTGGAGGACGCCCTAGAGGATATGGGTGCCCAAATGGTGAAGGAAGTTGCTTCCAAAACCAATGACCAAGCCGGTGATGGTACCACTACCGCCACTGTTTTGGCCCAAGCAATTGTAAAAGAAGGTTTGAAAAACGTTGCTGCCGGCGCCAATCCCATGGATTTGAAACGTGGTATTGACAAAGCCGTTGAGGCTTTAGTAGCCGATTTGGAAAAACAAGCCAAAAAAGTAGGTAGCGATACCGACAAGATAAAGCAGGTTGCCGCTATTTCTTCCAACAATGACGATACCATTGGCGACCTTATCGCCACTGCTTTTGAAAAAGTAGGTAAAGAAGGTGTCATCACTGTGGAAGAAGCCAAAGGTACCGATACTTATGTAGATGTCGTAGAGGGAATGCAGTTTGACCGAGGTTATCTTTCTCCTTACTTCGTGACCGATACTGACAAAATGATTGCCGATTTGGAGAGTCCTTATATTCTTCTTTTCGATAAAAAAATCTCCAACCTACAGGAAATCCTTCCTATTCTTGAGCCCGTTGCGCAATCAGGAAGACCGTTGTTGATCATTGCCGAGGATGTTGAAGGACAAGCTTTGGCCACTTTGGTAGTGAACAAATTGAGAGGTGGTCTTAAAATTGCCGCTGTGAAGGCTCCTGGATTCGGGGACAGAAGAAAAGCCATGTTGGAAGACATCGCCATCTTGACCGGAGGTACCGTTATCTCTGAAGAAAGAGGTTTCTCTTTGGAAAATGCTTCTTTGGATATGTTGGGTACTGCCGAGACCGTAACCATCGATAAGGACAATACCACTATTGTAAACGGTTCAGGAAAAGCGACTGACATCAAAGCTAGAGTAAACCAAATCAAGGCGCAAATCGAGACTACAACCTCAGATTACGACAAGGAAAAATTGCAAGAGCGTTTGGCCAAATTGGCTGGCGGTGTTGCGGTATTGTACGTAGGTGCTGCCTCTGAAGTGGAAATGAAAGAGAAGAAAGACCGTGTGGACGATGCTTTGCATGCTACCCGCGCCGCCGTTGAAGAAGGCATCGTTGCCGGAGGTGGTGTTGCTTTGGTTCGTGCTAAGAAAGTCCTTGAGAAATTGGAAACCGAATCTTTGGACGAAACCACTGGGGTTCAGATCGTGGCCAAGGCCATTGAGGCTCCATTGCGTACCATCGTTGAAAACGCTGGAGGTGAAGGTTCTGTTGTAATTTCCAAGGTTTTGGAAGGCAAGAAAGACTTTGGTTACGATGCCAAGGCCGATCAATATGTTGACATGTTGAAAGCTGGAATCATCGACCCTAAGAAAGTGACCCGTATCGCTTTGGAAAATGCCGCTTCGGTTGCAGGTATGATCTTGACCACTGAGTGTGCATTGACCGACATCAAGGAAGATACTCCTGCCGGACCTCCAATGGGTGGTGGCGGAATGCCAGGAATGATGTAATATCCAATAGGATTTAAAATAGGAACGCCCTGATTTTCATCAGGGCGTTTTTCTTTCTTTTCAGTTATGGCCCTTTGGGCCAAAAAACCACAAGTTACTTCTTCTTACCAGTAGCTTGGGTAGTCTTCTTGGCATTGCTTTTTACAGCTTTGGCAGGAGATGACTTTCCAGTTGACTTCGCTTGTTTCATGAGTCAATAAATTAAAAACTGAAGTAAATGTATATCAGTTTTCAATTCCATGATTTTTATTGGCTAAATATTAACTAAACTTGAGGTAAGATATTTTTTAGTATTTGATTATCAGTTTATTACACTAACCGTGCTTCCACATTTCAACATGGCCTCGCCGTAATATGGGTTCTTGATTTCCTCCTCTAGACTCAACCAATTTGCCCCTTTGCTTTTGTTGGCCATAGGACATTGTTGTACATACAGCTTCTTGCTCATTCCTGTTATCCCATTTCCAATCAGTATCATGTTTTCCGACAATTGGACAAAATGATCTCGCTGGCTGTCCAACGAACTTTCCGAAGCAATAGTCGCAAATTGATTCCCAATCTTCGAAAAATGAATCTTTGTCTTTTCATCCATTTCCATGGCAGCAATTTGTTTGGCTTTCTCCATCCCCTCACGGGCAAATTGTTGTACCTGTTCCATATTGGAAGCCACCAAGGCATCTTTTAGTTTAAGATACGGATCCAACAATAAGTCAAATGCCGTCTTGGCTTCTTTTGAGATTTCCATATCCATTTGCATTCCAGCTCCATGTCCTTCATGTCCGGTTATGGTTCTTCCCCCGCTTTTATTCATCATGGATTTTTTCCCTTGAAGTTGTGCAGCCGCATCCACGGTGAAGGCACCCTTGGCGACTACCTCCTCACCTGAATTCAATCCAGAAACCACCACATAATTCCCATTGACCAAATTTCCCAAGGTCACTTCGCGCATCTCAAAAATCCCTTCTTCGGAATCTGGCTTTACATAAACAACAGAGCGTTCCCCAGTCCAAAGAATTGCACTTTCCGGAACGGTAAGGGCTTCCGTTTCGGTATCGTTCTCCAATTGGATTTCGGCAGTGACAAACATCCCTGGCTTCAGCAATCCTTTTCTGTTATCCAGATTCGCACGCACCTCAAGGGTCCTGGTGGAACTGTTCAGCAAGGGATCCACAAAAGAAATCTTTGCATTAAAAGCTTCATTGGGGTACGATTTTGTTCGTACCTCAATGCTTTGTCCTTTCTTAAGAAGTGACAATTGGTTCTCGTAAGCATCGAACACGGCCCAAACCGAATTTAAATTGGCCACTTTCACCAAGGGTGAGCCAGTGCTTATATAATCCCCTTCTTCGACCATGATTTCCGAAACCACTCCCGAAACATTGGCATATACCGGGAAATTCTCACGTACCTTTCCGGAACTTTCAATTTCATTGATTTGATTTTCAGAAAGTTTCCAAAAGGTAAGCTTGTTCCGAACCGCCGCATAAAGTGCTGGTTGGGAACCCTTCAAATTCGCCGCAGTGATCAACTCTTGTTGTGCGGCTACCAGCTCGGGAGAGTAAATGGTGGCCAGTTGTTGCCCCCTTCGCACCTCTTCCCCTTCAAAATTGATGTTGAGCCTTTCTATCCTCCCATTAAAGTAGGCCGATTGCACGGCATCCGCCTCTTGGTTGACGGCCACTTTTCCAGAGAGTTTCACACTACCTTCCCCTGTCATCCCAGCACCCACGGTCACTGTTTCCACACCTGCGAGTGCCATGGCATTATTTGACATTCTTATCTGTCCCATGGCAAGGCCTTCATCTGAAGAGCTGGCCGGAATCAAATCCATACCACAGATAGGACAATCGCCAGGTTCCGGCTGCATGATCTGGGGATGCATGGAACAGGTCCACATTTGACCGGATGCCATTTCCTCGCTGTGATTATGTCCATCGGCAGAACCCTCATCACTAGCGTTTGAACCAAAAATCAGATATCCTAAAAGAAGTCCAACCACGGCTGCCACTACAACAAATACACTATTCTTTTTCATGCTATTTATTTTTTTGTTTAACCACTTTTCGAACGGATGGGGAAGACGTGAACCAAAGTAAGAAACCACTCAATACCGTAATCAGTCCCAATAAGGAAAATCCCCGGAGCAATAGGGTATTGAAATCATCCCGACCTTGATAGTCCATGGTATGTGTCATCCATAAAAAATCAAACCAACGCCAATCCCTGTGCCGTACCGTTTGAAATGCCCCATTGTTCAGAGCCACATAAGCCTTTAATTCTTCAGAAGTCTCGTACGAAATTTCATAGGCGGGCAAAGGTCTTCCTCGATACTCATGATGCGGCCCCACTTCATTGATCTGGACAATGGAACTGACCTTAAGGTCAGGGCGCATATGATCGGCCGCCACTTGTAAGGCCTCTTCTTCACTTACACTTTTCTTTTGTTCCCCGGTTTTGGCATTGAACAACTGTGCCCCATTGATCCAATAATAGGGTTGACCAGCAATCTCCAAAAGCTCCATGGAAGCTATCCCTTCAATACCGTTTAAGCTATCCGTTCCCAAAAGATTGGAAAAAGATGTGACTTTGGGCGGCATTTGTTTGAAATGATCTCCATGGATTTCATCAATGTCCGTCCAACTGAAATACATCCCACTGATGGTCCACATCAGGAATTGGATCCCCAAAAAGATACCCAAGTACCTGTGGGTCTTTCGAATTTTGATTGCTGTTTGTCGTTTTACCATTATTTAGTCGATTGATTTAGTTCGAAGTCTGAGTGCATTGGCAATGACCGATACGGAGCTAAAGCTCATGGCCAAGGCGGCTATCATGGGAGAGAGCAACAATCCAAAAAATGGATAGAGCACTCCCGCGGCGATAGGAACCCCCAAGGTGTTGTATACCAAGGCAAAGAACAGGTTTTGCTTGATATTACCCATGACGGCACCACTCAGGTTGAATGCTTTGACAATACCATGCAAATCTCCTTTTACCAGGGTAATGGAGGCACTTTCCATGGCCACATCGGTACCTGTTCCCATGGCAATCCCAACATCGCTTTTGGCCAATGCGGGGGCATCATTGATACCGTCTCCGGCCATGGCCACCACCCTACCTTGGGACTGCAGTTCCGATACTTTTTTAAGCTTGTCCTCGGGCAGCATGCCCGCTTCAAAGTCTGACAAATGAAGTTCATTGGCCACGGCTTGGGCGGTATCCCGGTTGTCCCCAGTTAGCATGATCACACTCACCCCTTTATCCTGCAATGCCTTGATGGCTTTTGCACTGGTTTTTTTGATACGATCTCCAATGACCACATAACCCACCGCTTTTCCATCGATGGTCAAATAGGAAACGGTCTTTCCTTGCTGTTGATAGGTTTTTACCTCAGCTTCCATCTTTTCAGACACCTCTATGTCCATTTCCTGCATCATCTTGTGATTACCCAGAGCAGTCTTCTTCCCATTTACGGTTCCTTGGACCCCTTTTCCGGTGACGGCTTCAAATCCATCAGCTTTTAAAAAATCAATATTCTTTTCTTTTCCGTAGTTCACAGTGGCCTGTGCCAAGGGATGCTCGCTAAGGTTGTTCAAGGAAACCATGTATTGCAGAACCGTGTTCTCATCATTATCACCGAATGTCCCAACTTTTTCAACGGTGGGTTTACCTTCGGTAATGGTTCCGGTCTTGTCCACAATAAGGGTATTCACCTTGTTCATTTTTTCCAATGCTTCGGCATTTTTGATCAAAACGCCATGTTGGGCCCCTTTTCCCACCCCCACCATAACGGACATTGGAGTGGCCAGCCCTAGGGCACAGGGACAGGCAATGATCAATACGGCAATGGCATTGACCAACGCATATACATAGGCAGGTTCAGGTCCCCAAATGGCCCAAACGCCAAAAGTGACCACGGCTATGGCCACCACAATGGGCACAAAATATCCAGATACGGTATCGGCCAATTTCTGAATAGGCGCCCTACTGCGGCTGGCATCGTTCACCATTTTTATGATTTGGGACAATAGGGTGTCCGACCCCACTTTTTCGGTTTTCATCAAGAAGGATGTATTCCCGTTGATGGTACCACTGCTTACCTTATCCCCTTTTTCCTTGTTCACAGGAATGGGTTCGCCCGTGATCATGGACTCATCTATGGCTGTCTGACCTTCCATCACCACGCCATCCACAGGAATCTTTTCCCCGGGCTTTACCCGCAAAATATCCCCTAACTGAATGTCATCGATATGTACTTCCTCCTCTTCTCCATTGATTACCCTGATTGCTTTGTTCGGGGCAAGCTTTAATAGCTCCTTTACGGCAGAATTGGTCTTGCTGTGGGCCCTGGCTTCCAATACCTGACCCAAAAGCACCAAGGTGAGAATGACCGTTGCGGCCTCAAAATACACGTGTACCGTACCCGCTTCCGTCTTGAACTGTTCCGGGAAGAAATCCGGAAAAAGCATCCCAAAAACACTAAAAGTCCATGCCACTCCAGCACCAATGCCAATGAGAGTGAACATGTTCAGGTTCCAAGTTTTTATGCTTCTGTAGGCCCGTTCAAAAAACATCCAAGTGGCATAAAAGACCACGGGCAGGGACAGAGCAAACTGCACCCAGTTCCAATATTTTTGTGATAAAATGGTGTACAATGGATTGTTGGGTACCATTTCACTCATGGCGATCAAAAAAATAGGCAGGGTAAATGCCAAGGCCAGCCAGAATTTTTTGATTAATTTTTTATACGTTTTCTCCTCTGCTGAAAGATCTGGCTTTTTGGGGACCAAATCCATCCCACAGATGGGGCAACTGCCCGGTTCGTCCCGAATAATTTCAGGGTGCATGGGGCAGGTCCATTGTTCCGAGGAGGGAGTGGACAAATTCTGTTCCTCCACCAAATCCATTCCACAGACCGGACAATCTCCGGGCTTATCATAGGTTTTGTCCCCCTCGCAATGCATAGGACAATAAAAGACCCCGGTTCCATTTTTTATCGCTTGCTTTTCCTTGGGTTTGGGTGGATGGTGATGACCGGGCATATGGATACTGTACCTGCCCCCATCCTTTTCCAAAGCTTGTTGAAACCGTTCCAGTGGAATATGCTCCTCCATGGTGATCACGGCTTCGGCCTTTTCCAAATTGACCTCAGCGGAAATCACCCCCTCAACCTCGGAAAGGGTTTTTTCCACATGGCCCCTACATCCGTTACAGGTCATTCCGTGTATGTGATAGGTGTGCTTCATTGTTTTTGTTTTTAAATCGAAACTACCGTATCCTCCGGTCAACTACTTTTACAATTTTGGTTAATTGTTATACAATTTGGTCCCAAGCCTTTCTGTCCCACTGCTGAAGTTTTTGATATTCCCCCATGGACATTCCTGTTATGGCCTTGAACTGTTTGGCCAAATGACTGCCACTAGCATAGTTTAGATCATAGGCAATCTCCGAAAAGGTTTTGTTGCCCATTTGAATCTGTTCCTTGGCCTTTTCAATTTTGAGCCTGATGAAAAACTTTTCAATGGTCATCCCCTCTGTGGCACTGAAGAGTTTACTCAGCACCGAATATTCCTTTTTCATTTTGTCGGACAGATACTCCGAGAGATTCCGGTCCACCCCATGGTTCAATGCCAGGAGCACATGCTTTTTGATTTCAGCAATGCGGGTGTCGTTTGGATTCTCAATCAGCTCAAACCCATTGCTGACCAAAATCTCCCGAATATCGTCCATGCGATGCGATGCATCATCCAAGAACTGGATCTCACCCAAATCCATTTTCACCACGGCAATGTCCGCCTTTTGAAACTCGTCTTTCAAAACGCTCTTGCAGCGGTCGCACACCATATTTTTGACTTTAATGATCATAATGGATGGGTAAAGTTCTTGAAGCTTAATTATGGGTATGCCCGTCCTTCATGTGCTCCGTATTCAAAACATAGGTCATGCCACAAACCGGACATTTCCCTTCTGTATCACTACCACTGCCTTCGCAGTGCATGGGACACACATAAGTAGATGTATACTCTTTGCCTTGCACATCCTTGGTTTCCATGTCGCCCATGTTATGATTTTCATGGTTCATGTTGTCCATATCATGCCCCTCATGGTCCATGGTCGCTTCGGTGGAAGCTTCCTTTGTCTCCTCTGTTTTTCCTTTACAAGATATGGTCAATACCAATGCTGATGCAAATGCGATTCCGATAATTGTTCTGATGTTTGTTCTCATTTTTGTTAAAATTAAATTACTTGTTGATTACATAATTGATCAAGGCAGATTGCACATAGTACATCTGCACAGATTGTATTTGATTGAGTTGAAATTTCAATTGCAACTCCTGAATGTCCAGTACATCATTGAAATCAATGGTGCCTGTTTCATAATTTTTGATGAG
Organism: Flagellimonas alvinocaridis; assembly: GCF_004916895.1. Taxonomy (GTDB): domain Bacteria; phylum Bacteroidota; class Bacteroidia; order Flavobacteriales; family Flavobacteriaceae; genus Flagellimonas; species Flagellimonas alvinocaridis. The sequence continues at coordinate 1,119,508 of NZ_SNTZ01000001.1, read as the reverse complement.
GATTTCCTCGGCATCCTTGGCCTGATCCATATTTTTAGCCTGAATGGAATAAGCAATCCGGGCCTCGTTACGCTGTGAAAGCGCTTTGGCAAACGTATTTTCCAATACATTCAAACGTTCTTGTTTTTGCAGCTCGATCTCTTGTTGGCGCATTTGGTTTTGTTTGGTCACGGACTTGAACTTATTGTTGAAAATGGGAATGGAAAGGGTGACCATGGGCATTACAATGTCCTTGCCATTGTCACTAAAGCTCATATCGGGCCGTTCCGAAACGGTCACATAGTCCAATCCAAATCCGAGACTAGGGGCATTCTCCTTTTGGTTGAGCAGTTCGGATTGCACCACAGATTCGTACAATTGATCGTACTTGAGGAGTTCAGGGTTCAGGGTCAATGCTTCCTTTTCAAGAATGGGGTCTTCCTCCGGAATACCCATTTCGTCTACCACCTCAATCGAAATGCTCTCATCCCGATTCAATAGGTTATTGAACACGGCCTGTTCCGCTAGGTATTGTTGCTGCAATACTTCTCTTTGCTGTTGAAGTTCGTTCTGTCTTATTTGAAGTTTGAGCACATCCACTGCCGAAGCCTTTCCCACTTCCACTGAAGTAAGGGCCAAGCGTTCATAGGTTTTGAGCAAAGCAATATTCTCATCGAGTTTGTCCTGGGTAGCCTGCAATGCGTACAATCGGTAATAGGATTGGGTCACGGACAATGCCAATTTACGTTTGGCTATGGCAATTTCCACATACTCGGTCTCCGCCATAGAACTGGCATAGTTTTCACGGGCCGTAATGGTCCCAAACCAGGGCAGCATCTGTGATACTGAAAATTTGGCCCGCTGTGGACCGGTCCGTGTTTCGGGTTCGCTCACAAAATAACCCGCGCCTAGGGTCGTGTTGGGTAAGGTGTTCACCTCATCCACCTTCTCCTTGGCAATGTTGTACCGCAGCTCCAAAGCCTGGATCAATGGATTGTTCTGCTCCGCTTCCTGAAGATACAGTTCCAATGTCTGCGCATTCATTCCAACCGTCAAAAGGGCAAATGCCATAAAAATGAGATTCTTTTTCATCGATTTTGCGTTTTAAGTTGCCACTCGCTTTTCCAACTGAACAATACGGGCACTACGAATAGGGTGATCAATGCGATCAGCATTCCCCCAAAACTGGGAATGGCCATGGGAATCATGATATCGCTTCCCCTTCCGGTGCTGGTCAATACGGGCAAAAGGGCCAAAATGGTAGTCGCCGTGGTCATCAAACAGGGTCTAATACGCTTCTCCCCAGCTTCCAAAACTGATTCCCTGATGGCTTCCAAGGAGGTAGGGGTATTTTTCTGAAAGGTCTGCGTTAAATAGGTGGCCATGACTACACCGTCGTCCGTAGCAATTCCAAAAAGGGCAATGAACCCGACCCACACCGCAACACTCAGATTAATGGGATGCATTTGAAACAGATCCCGTAGATTTTCACCGAAAAAACTGAAGTTCAAGAACCAATCCTGACCGTATAGCCATATCATTAAAAATCCTCCGGCAAAGGCCACGGCAATTCCCGTGAACACCATCAAGGAAGTGGCCACTGATCGAAATTGGAAATATAGGATGAGGAAAATGATCAATAGGGCCAAAGGCACCACAACGGACAATGTCTTTTCTGCCCGTAGCTGGTTTTCATAGGTCCCCGTGAACTGATAGCTGATCCCTTTGGGTACCACCAGCGCACCACTATCAATTTTTTCCAGAATCTTGGCTTGGGCATTTTCCACCACATCCACTTCGGCAAAACCATCCAGCTTATCAAAAAGTACATAGCCCACCAAAAAGGTATCTTCACTTTTAATGACCTGCGGACCTTGTTCGTATTTTATGGTGACCAATTCGCTCAACGGAACGGGGTTGCCCTTTTCCACGGGCACATAAATATTGCCTATATCGGTTGGATTTCCCCGGAGTTCCCTTGGATAGCGCACCCGAACCCCATAACGTTCCCTTCCTTCAACGGTTTGGGTCAAGGTCATACCGCCAATGGCCACCTCAAGAATTTGCTGTACATCTTCAATGACCACGCCGTATCGCACCAATTTTTCACGGTCTATATCAATCAATAAATAGGGTTTGCCCACAATACGATCGGCGAAGACAGCCTCATCCTTTACCCCATCAGCTTCTTTGAGGATGGACTCCAACTGCAATCCAAACGCCTCGATTTCCTTCAAATCCTGTCCTTTGACCTTGATTCCCATAGGAGCGCGCATCCCAGTCTGAAGCATCACCAAACGGGTTTCAATGGGTTGTAATTTGGGAGCCGAAGTAATCCCTGGCAATCGGGTCACCCCTACAATTTCATTCCAGATGTCATCCGGGTTTTTGATTTCTGGACGCCAGTTCCTAAAATATTCCCCATCGGAATCAGGGGTCAGCAACTTCCTGTTAATCCGCAATGGTTCACTTACATGGGAATTTGCATAATTGGTCTCATTCTGAACTTTGAGATTGGGATTGGCGGCCACTTTTCCGTTCTTCAACACAAAATACCCATCTTCATTTACCTTAAAACGCTGCGGGGAGCCTGATTCATTTTTTTCATATTCGGAGCGGTACTGAATCATATTTTCGTACATGGAAAGAGGAGCAGGATCCAAGGCCGATTCGGTCCTTCCCGATTTTCCCACCACAGTTTCAATCTCCGGGATCGTGGCCACGGCCATATCCAACTGCTGCAACACCCTTTTGTTTTCCTCTACCCCGGCATGAGGGAGCGAGGTGGGCATCAACAGAAAAGAGCCTTCGTTAAGGGAGGGCATAAATTCTTGACCTGTGTTTCGCATGATCAAAAACCCGAAGACCACAATCACTGTAGGAATTGAAAGAAACAGTAGTTTGTTCTCCAATGCCCACAACAAAATCCGATGGTAATATTTTCGGAACAGATAAAACACTCCCAACAGTACCCCACAAATCAACCCCACAAAGATAAGGTTGATGGCTATGCTCCTATCAAAACCAAGGGGCCGCCAATAGGTCGCTAATAAAAATAGTATGGTAGTGATGCAGAGGACCACATTGAGCCATGTAACATCCTTTTCAGACACCAACTTTTTCAATCTTAAAATGCCCAAAACTCCAAAAGCCACCAAGGTCAGGCCAAGCCATTGTCCAAAAACAACCGCTACAACACCCAAGGTTATAAGCGCACCATTCCAAATGTATTTTAGGAGAGGCCCCTGCGGTTTTCTTTTGAAAATGATGGCTGCAAAAGGGGGTATTATGAACAAAGCAACAATTACGGAAGCTGCCAAGGCCATAGTCTTGGTAAATGCCAGTGGACGGAACAATTTCCCCTCTGCCCCTACCATGGTAAATACTGGAATGAAACTGATAATCGTGGTCAGTACGGCGGTCAATATGGCTCCAGAGACTTCCGATGTGGCATTGTAGACCACGGTGTTTATGGGTAGGTTTTGGGTGTTCTCATCCCTGTGCCGAATAATATTCTCGGAAAGGATAACCCCAACATCGACCATGGTGCCAATGGCGATGGCAATTCCGGAAAGAGCCACGATATTTGCATCCACCCCAAACAGTTTCATTGAAATGAAGACCATGAGTACCGCTACGGGCAATAGTCCTGAAATCAATAAAGACGCCCTCAGGTTGAAGACCATCACCACAATCACCAAAATGGTGATCAGTATTTCCAAGGTCAATGCTTCATTTAACGTGCCCAAGGTTTCTTGGATGAGTTCCGTGCGGTCATAAAATGGCACAATGGTCAACTGCGATGTAGTACCATCCTTTAATTCCTTGGACGGCAATCCGGCGCTGAGCTCCTTTATTTTTTCCTTTACATTGTTGATCACCTCCAAGGGGTTGGCCCCATATCGTGCCACAACAGCACCACCGACCACCTCGGCACCTTCCTTGTCCAAAATACCCCTTCGAACAGCAGGTCCCAAGGATACATGGGCCACATCCTGTACTCTTATGGAGGTATACTCGGTTGAAGTGACCACGGCATCCTTAATATCTTCCAAGGATTTGATGTACCCCAGTCCACGGACCAAATATTCTGCCTTGTTGATTTCCAAGGTCTGAGCGCCAATATCCCGATTGCTCTGCTTTATGGCCTTTACCACTTGATCCAATCCAATATTGTACTGTTTGAGCAATTCTGGATTTACATCAATTTGGTATTCCTGCACAAATCCACCAATGGAAGCGACTTCTGAAACCCCACTGGCCGATGACAGGGCATACTTTACATAGTAATCCTGAACACTTCGCAGTTCCTGCAAATCCCATCCGCCGGTAACATTGCCTTCTTCGTCCCGTCCTTCCAAAGTGTACCAGAAAATTTGTCCCAAGGCAGTGGCATCGGGACCCAATGCCGGATTTACCCCACTGGGCAAAAGATTATTGGGCAGAGAATTCAGTTTTTCCAGAATACGGCTCCGGCTCCAATAAAATTCCACATCTTCCTCAAAAATGATATAGATACTGGACAGTCCGAACATGGACGAACTCCGTATGGTCTTTACTCCCGGGATACCCAACAACGAAGTGGTCAACGGATAGGTGACCTGGTCTTCCATATCCTGGGGTGACCGCCCGGGCCACTGGGTAAATACAATCTGTTGGTTTTCTCCAATGTCGGGGATAGCATCCACTGCGACAGGGTTCTTGGGAAGAAATCCGGTATCCCAGTCAAATGGAACGTTCACCGTACCCCATCCTACAAATAGGATTAGGAGTAAAACGGCCACTAATTTGTTCTCTATGAGAAATTTGATGCTTTTGTTCAGCATATAGGTTTGATTTAAACAATTGGATCAAGAAAAAAGTGCATAAAAGGGCACGCCCAACCACAAGGGGTCGGGTACAATCAACCAATGTTAAATCAAATGAGGAAAGTCTGATGCAGTACTTGAACGTCCTGTATCAGTGGGGGTGGGGCGTAGTCCCTAAAAGCATTGACTTCGTCCACATTGTCTTCAAAAAGATAAAAATAGGAATGGACAAAGCTTACCAAAAACAGCTGTTGTCCTACACTAAAATCATCAAAGGAGATTTTTAGGTCATCCTGACCTTGAACCGTAAACGATTCTTCATCACAGCAAGATTTTTCCATCTCCATGTCCATACCGCAATCATCCGCATGGGCAAAAAAGGAAATATCCTGAACTTTACCCATACAAATATGCTTGTCCACGGTCCAAGAAACCGTTGAAGCCAAGACCAAAAGGGCCATTGCAGATGACATGATTTGATGAAAAACCTGTTTCATTTCCCTACAAAACTACAAAATTTGATGATTTATTGTTTTGTTTAACAGAAGTTTAAAAATACGGACCCGTAAGTTTATGGCTTTGCATCGGACAAACCCCCTATTCCATACCTTTGCAAAAAAATAGATGTATGTTGGCAACCCTTCAACCCAAAGTACTTTCCATCATAACCGATGATTCCAAAACCGTGGACACCCGCTTGGGTGAAATTTGTGAATTATTGCGCAGTAAAGTGCCCTATTACGATTGGGTGGGGTTTTACTTCAGAAACGGGGATAAAGAAGAATTAAAATTGGGTCCTTACGCAGGTGCACCCACGGACCACACCATTATCCCTTTTGGTAAGGGAATTTGTGGGCAAGTTGCGGTGAGCAACCAGAATTTTGTGGTTCCCGATGTGGCCGCACAGGACAACTACATTGCCTGTAGCATAACCGTAAAAGCTGAAATTGTGGTTCCCTTGTTTGTGAATGGGGAAAATGTGGGGCAAATCGATATCGATTCCAACACCCCGGACCCCTTTTCCGAGGAGGATGAGCGGTTTTTGGAATTCATCAACAAAAAAGTGGCTGAAATTCTGTAAAACTCCTCCATTTTGTTGATAACCCATTCTGCTTTTTAGCAACAAAACAAGTACTTTTGTGGGCTTAAGAAATTGATTTTTAAGACACCCATGAAGACTGCCAAAAAAGCCTCTGCTGCACTGATTTCCGTATTCCACAAAGATGGTTTGGAGCCCATCGTTAAAAAATTGGATGAACTCGGCGTAACCCTCTATTCCACAGGAGGAACCGAAACGTTTATCCGCAATCTGGGTATTGATGTGGTACCCGTGGAAGACGTTACCAGCTATCCTTCCATTCTAGGTGGACGGGTGAAGACATTGCACCCCAAAGTGTTCGGCGGCATTTTAAACAGACAGGACAACGAAAGTGACGTGGCCCAAATGCAAGAATTTGACATTCCCCAGTTGGACATTGTCATCGTGGACCTCTACCCTTTTGAAAAAACCGTGGCCAGTGGCGCCTCGGAACAAGATATTATTGAGAAAATAGACATCGGGGGTATCTCCTTGATCAGGGCCGCTGCCAAAAACTTCAAAGATGTACTTTGTGTTTCTTCCATGGAGGATTATGAAGACTTCCTAAATGTTATTTCCGAAGGAAACGGCACCACCACCTTGGAAGACCGGAAGCGTTTTGCTGCTAAAGCGTTCAACGTTTCATCACATTATGACACGGCCATTTTCAACTATTTCAATGCGGAAAAGGAAGAAACCGTACTCAAAATCAGTGAAGCCAAAGGACAAGTGTTACGCTATGGGGAAAACCCTCATCAAAAAGGATTCTTCTTTGGAGATTTTGATGCGATGTTCACCAAACTGCACGGCAAGGAGCTATCTTACAACAACCTTTTGGATGTGGATGCCGCAGTAAACCTGATGGGAGAATTTGTGAATGATGACCCCACTTTTGCCATTTTAAAACACAACAATGCCTGTGGCCTTGCCACCCGAAGCACCATCAAGCAAGCTTATGTGGATGCCTTGGCCGGTGACCCGGTCTCAGCTTTTGGTGGTATTTTGATTTCCAATGTTGAAATTGATGCTGAAACCGCAGCGGAGATCCACAACCTGTTCTGCGAAGTGGTCATTGCACCGAGCTATTCCGATGAGGCGTTGGAAATCCTAAAAGGAAAAAAGAACCGCATCATCCTTGTTCAAAACCAAGTAAGCCTGCCAGAGACTTTAGTCCGCACTTGCTTGAATGGATTTTTGGTACAGGACAAGGATTCCAAAACCGATTCCAAAGAAGACTTGAATCCTGTTACAGATAAAAAACCAACTTTAGAAGAAATCGAAGATTTGATTTTCGCTTCCAAATTATGCAAGCATACCAAGAGCAATACCATTGTTTTGGCCAAGAACAAACAACTGTGCGCCAGTGGAACAGGTCAAACATCCCGTGTGGATGCACTGAACCAGGCCATCCATAAAGCAGGGTCGTTCAATTTCGATTTAGAGGGTGCCGTAATGGCCAGTGATGCCTTTTTCCCTTTCCCAGATTGTGTTGAAATTGCGGACAAGGCGGGCATTAAAAGTGTCATCCAACCAGGAGGGTCCATCAAAGATCAATTGAGCATTGATTATTGCAATGAAAATGGAATGGCCATGGTAATGACGGGCACAAGGCATTTTAAACATTAATTTTAGTACATTAGCCGGTAATTTTTTACCGTTAATCCGAAAATAAACGCTTTTTATGGGATTTTTTGATTTCATGACCGAGGAAATTGCCATTGACCTTGGTACTGCAAATACCCTGATCATCCACTTGGATAAAGTGGTTGTGGACAGCCCTTCCATTGTGGCAAGGGATCGCGTGTCCGGAAAAATCATCGCGGTGGGGCGCGAAGCCAACATGATGCAGGGGAAAACCCATGAAAACATAAAGACCATACGGCCTTTGAAAGACGGGGTAATCGCAGACTTTGATGCCTCGGAAAAGATGATCAATATGTTCATCAAAAACATTCCAGCTCTAAAGAAAAAATGGTTCCCGCCTGCATTGCGAATGGTCATTTGCATCCCTTCCGGTATCACCGAAGTGGAAATGCGTGCGGTTAGGGAATCTGCGGAAAGGGTAAACGGCAAGGAAGTATACCTTATCCATGAACCCATGGCAGCGGCTATTGGTATTGGATTGGATATTATGCAACCCAAAGGAAACATGATCGTGGATATTGGTGGGGGTACCACCGAGATTGCGGTAATTGCCTTGGGGGGTATTGTCTGTGATAAATCAGTGAAAATTGCAGGTGACGTGTTCACCAACGACATTATTTATTACATGCGCACCCAGCACAACCTCTATGTAGGGGAGACCACCGCTGAAGCCATTAAAATAGAGATTGGATCGGCCACTGAGGACCTCAAGTCGCCCCCAGAGGATAAATCCATTCAAGGACGGGACTTGTTGACCGGGAAGCCAAAACAGGTACAGGTATCTTATCGCGAAATCGCCAAAGCCTTGGACAAAAGTATTCTACGGGTAGAGGATGCGGTAATGGAAACCTTATCGCAAACCCCTCCAGAACTTGCAGCCGATATCTATAACACTGGTATTTATTTGGCCGGGGGCGGTTCCATGTTAAGAGGATTGGACAGAAGACTTTCCCAAAAAACGGATTTGCCGGTGTATATAGCCGAAGACCCCTTGCGAGCCGTTGTTCGTGGAACTGGAATAGCCCTTAAAAATTTAGAGCGCTACAAGAGCATCTTGATTAAATAATTTGCGAACTCCGCTTGCTTTTGGCGTTCGAACTTTTATAACGATACGATTGCATGCAACGGATCATTAATTTTGTTTTACGCTACAGAAATGCTTTTCTCTATGGCTTTCTTGCGATTATTTCGTTAATCATTACGGTTCGTTCGCATTCCTATCACCAATCCAAGTTTTTCAATTCTTCCAAATGGTTGACCGGCAATATTTATGGCTCAGCCGCAGATGTTTCATCTTACTTTGGTCTAAGGGAAGAAAACAATAGGCTTGTGAAGGAAAATGAGCGTTTGCGCAAATTACTGTTCAATATGAAGGTTGATAGTTCCCAACAACTGGATTCCTCTTTTGTTGCCTACGAAGTCCTGAGTGCAAAACTCATCAAGAATAGTTATACTTCCCCAAGAAATTACATTACCATCAACAAGGGAAGAAATCAAGGTGTTAAACAGGATATGGGCGTCATCACCACAAAAGGCATATTGGGCATTGTTGAAAATGTATCCTCAAATTTTGCCACCGTGCAGAGCGTTCTAAACACCAAGTCCAACATCAACGCCAAGATCAAACATTCAGAATATTTTGGCTCACTGGTATGGACTGCTGAGGATTATACCATGGCCCAGTTGATAGACATCCCCAGATTGGTCCCGTTGGTTGTGGGCGATACCATTGTCACCGGCGGTATGTCCAGTATTTTTCCAGAGAACATCCCTATAGGTACCATCAAAAAATATGACCTTAACACGGCCGGAAGCTTTTACAATATAGATGTTGAGCTTTTTAACGATATGGCCAACATAAAGAATGTATATCTCATAGAAAACAAGAGCAGAGAAGAAATTAAAACACTGGAAGCACGTACCACAAATGAATAATTCTGTATTGCTAAATGGTTTTAGGTTTGTATTGTTGATTTTGGCCCAAGTGCTGATTTTCAACAATCTCAGCTTTATGGGAAGCATCAATCCATTTGTGTATGTAATTTTCTTTTACTGGTACCCCATTAAAGGAAACCGCACCTTCTTCATGCTAATTTCCTTTTTGTTGGGATTCATTATTGATATCTTTTCGGACACCATGGCATTACATTCCATTGCATCTTTGACCGTGGCCTATGCAAGACCTGTGGTGATGCGATTCTGTTTTGGGGTCAATTATGAGTTTCAGAATTTTAGCTTTAAAAACACCACAAAAATTCAACGTGTTGCTTTTTTGGCCTTGCTGATATTGATTCATCAAGTTGTTTTCTTTTCGCTGGAAATTTTAAGTTTTACCCACATCCTTTTAATTTTGAAGAAAGTTTTTGGCACAGGTATCGTAACTTTAGTATTATGCACACTATTCAGTTCTCTTTTTAGTCCAAAAACTGAATAAAAAAGGCAATGCTACGTTGAACTATTGAAGGGTCAAAGCTTTAAATCAAATTGTCCATGAAAAAACTGCTACTATCATCCGTGATTGTGTTAATAGGGTTTACCTTTATTGGTAGGCTTTCCTATTTGCAGCTTTTTCGTTTTTCTCCCGATCAAATATTGGATGATCCCGCCATCAAAAAAATCTATGACTATCCTGAACGGGGATATATCTATGATCGAAATGGGGAACTCATGGTGGGCAATCAGCCTGCTTATGATGTCATGGTGATTCCTCGGGAAGTAAAGCCTTTGGACACTCTGGAATTCTGTGGCCTTTTGGGAATTGAAAAAACCGTCTTTACAGACCGTATGCAGAAGGCCCGGACCTATTCTCCAAGACTTCCATCGGTTTTGGTACCCCAGCTCTCCAAGGAGGACTATGCCAAGTTACAGGAAAAAATGAGGCATTATGCCGGGTTCTATATTCAAAAACGTTCCTTGCGCTATTATGCCACCAATAGTGCTGCCAATGTATTGGGGTACATTAGTGAGGTAAATGAATGGGAACTCAAAAACAATCCCAACTATGTGGCCGGTGAACTAAAAGGACATACAGGGATTGAAAAACAATATGAAGAGGTTTTAAGGGGTCGCAAAGGGGTAAAACACATTCAGAAAGACCGTTTTAACCGTGATATTGGCCCTTACAAAAGTGGAAAACTGGACACACTTCCCGAACAAGGAAAGGAAATCCATATTACTTTGGACAAAAAACTTCAGGAATATGGAGAACGGTTGATGCACGGAAAGCATGGGGGCATTGTTGCCATAGAACCCAAGTCTGGTGAGATTTTGGCCATGATTTCCGGCCCTACCTACAACCCGGCGCTATTGGTAGGCAGACAGCGCTCCAAAAACTACAGTAAACTACACTACGATACTATTTCCAAACCTACGTGGGACCGTTCCATTTTGGCGCAGCCTTCTCCCGGTTCCCCCTTTAAAACCTTGAATGCACTTGTTGGTCTTCAAGAAGGGGTAATAGATGAAGACACAAAGGTTAGATGTTATCATGGTTTTTATGTTGGAAATACCTTGAGAGGTTGTCATTGTGGGGGCGGGGTCAGAAACATGAATTCAGGAATCCAACAATCCTGTAATGCCTATTTTGCCGGTGTCTTCAGAAAGATATATGATAAATATCGTACCACTGATGAAGCTATGGACGCTTGGGAAAAGCATATGAAGAGTTTTGGTCTGGGCAATTTTTTAGGTACAGATCTACCAACAGGTGCTCCCGGTCGTATTCCGGACAAATCGTATTACGATAAATGGTATGGTGATGGTAGATGGGCCGCATCCACAATTATCTCCAATTCCATAGGGCAAGGAGAAATTGCTGCCACTCCCCTGCAATTGGCCAACATGACTGCTGCCATTGCCAATCGCGGTTATTTTTATACTCCCCATGTCATAAAAAGTATTGGAAATTCAGGATCCATTGATCCAAAATTCACAGAACCCCATTATACCACCATAGAACGAAAACACTTTGAACCCGTAATTAAAGGTATGGCCAACGTATACAAATACGGAACTGCGAGGTGGATACAAATTCCTGGTGTTGAAATTGCTGGAAAGACAGGTACCGTTGAAAATTTTATCCGGGTGGATGGTCAACGTATGCAACTTACGGACCATTCAGTTTTTGTGGCCTTTGCCCCAGTGGAAAACCCACAGATTGCAATAGCCGTATATATTGAAAATGGGTACTACGGAGCGCGTTATGCAGGTCATATTGCCTCCCTCTTGATTGAAAAATATATCAAAGGTGAAATTACCCGGAAAGATCTGGAGAAACGTATGCTGGAAAAAACCTTGGAGCACGAATATGCCAAACCATACAGTGGGGAACCTTTCAAGATAAATGAATATGTCTGGTAGGGGACTCTTTGGAAGAATAGATTGGATTACCATTATTCTTTACGCACTTTTGGTATTTATAGGATGGATCAACATATATTCCACATCACTCGCAGACCAAAGCACCTCCGTTTTTGATTTCACCACTCTTTATGGCAAGCAGCTTTATTTTATTGGACTTTCGCTATTGGGTATCATATTGGTCCTCTTTGTGGAATCAAACTTTTTTGAGCGATTCGCTTCCATTTTTTATGTAGTATCCCTTGTGTTACTGCTTGGACTTTTTGTATTTGGAAAGACGATTGCTGGAGCAACGTCATGGTACAATCTTGGTTTTTTTAACCTGCAACCTTCTGAGCTGGCCAAAGTGGCAACAGCACTAGCTCTGGCAAAGTTTTTAAGTGACATTCAAACAGATATTAGAACGCGGAAGCACCAAATGTATGCTTTGGTCATTATCTTGCTTCCTGCTTTTTTAATTCTTCCTCAACCAGACCCTGGAAGTGCCCTGATTTATTTTTCATTTTTTTTCGTGTTGTTTCGCGAGGGGTTTCCTTTGTATTATCTGGGCATATTGTTGTTCATAGTGGCCCTTTTTGTTACTACCCTGATGTTCGGAACGGTCTGGGTCACCATAGGAATGGTGGTTCTTACCCTGTTGGTCTATACGTTTAAAAAAGCATCCGTTAAAATTCCCTTATTGCCGGTACTGGGCGTCATTGTAGTTTCCACCCTTTTTTCACTTTCGGTGAATTTTGTATATGAAAATGTGTTCGAACAGCGCCACCGAGATCGTTTTGCCCTTTGGCTAGGTCTGGAAAAAGACGAAGACAAGCTGGAAGAAATACGAAAGACCATCGGGTACAACACCTATCAATCTGAAAAGGCCATAGAATCAGGTGGTTTTTTTGGAAAAGGTTTCTTGGAAGGCACCAGAACAAAGGGGGATTTTGTCCCTGAACAACATACAGATTACATTTTTAGTTCTGTTGGAGAAGAATGGGGGTTTTTGGGAACTGCAACCGTTGTATTACTATTTTCTGTTTTCTTTTTACGGTTGATTTATATTGCGGAGCGGCAAAAAAGTGATTTTAGCCGAATGTACGGTTATGGTGTAATTTCCATCTTGGTATTCCATTATTTCATCAATATTGGTATGGTAATTGGCCTGCTGCCCACAATCGGTGTTCCACTGCCCTTTTTTAGTTATGGAGGCTCCGGACTTATATTCTTCACCATGCTACTCTTTATCTTTCTGAAACTGGATTCCAACCGTTTGAAGGATGGTATTTAAAAATCCCAACCGGTAGTGCTCACTATATGCTCATGGGCATCTTGCCATGTTTTTGGTTGTTTTTCAAAAAAATCGATTCCAGTTTTTTCTTCCAGTACTTCAACGGGAACCAAAAAGGTATCTAGAGAAGCGTTACTCTCTACATTGGGAATCAAAAAAGCGAGAACAGGTCTCATCGAGTTCTTTTCGGTATTGAGCACAATCTTATAGAACGCTCTAGGTACATCTACATCTTCCTCACCAATTTCATCCAAATCATTTTCCAAAACACCCCCAGTGACCACAAATAAATCTCCATATTTCTTACACCACTGCCTTACTTGTTGCTCCAAACGGTTCCAGACCCCGGCATTAAAATCTCTATCCTGTGGGCTTATGTTACTGGTATAAAAGGTCTCGTTATAGGCATATTCCGAAAAACGTCTGTCTCCGGCAGGACATAAGTGTCCACGATCATACCCAGAACCTCTATAATTTCTCCAATCTGCCGATTTGGTTTGTACCTTGGGGTCTTCTATAAAGTAAGGACGTTCTCTGTCATCGTAGGTCAAATGCTCCTTTTTTAGTTCGTAGGCCACCCATTCTGCCTGCTCATGGGGCTCACTATAGGAAAGGACAAAATTTTGATGAAAAACAATATCTCCAGTGGTTGAACGTGGTAATAAGTTTGAGTCTTCCAAAACAACATCAGTCGCTTCTACGGGATTTGTATATGTGGCCGGAGTATAAAAATTTTCAAATACCCAAAAGCCGATTATACAAGCCGCAAAAAGCACTGCGAATATTGTTTTATTTCTCATATGTTGGGCTTCACTATAAATTTGGGAATAATCATTTCTTTATTAAAACCATTTGGATTTGAATATCAGCGTCTCAGAATAGGGCATAAAAAAACCGTCCCCTCAAGGACGGCTCCTTTTTTTACTTTGATAAAGTTATCCTTTTACACTGGCTAATTTACGCTCATTGTTTTTAATGTTATTCATCTGAAGGTCTTTGAGAACATTGACCGCCTCTTCCACATATATGTCTTTGGCCAAGCTCTTATGCCATCTATCCCTTTTCTCTCGGAGAACAGAGTCTTGGGTAAACAACTCGGTTTCGTACTCCAATGACTCAAAAGCCAATTTGGAATCATAATCCCTTAGTGTCTTAAAGTGTTCCGAACGCTTTTTGGCCTCATTCTCCCTGCTCACATAGCTATCAAAATTCAACGAAATCACGGTTTCATCCTGTTGTTCCTTCAACCACTTGGCATTTTCTTCGATAAGCTTGATTTGGGCATTGTTTTCCATTCGCTTTTTGCTGTTGGCCACAGTGGTCTCAAAGTCGATGTATCCATCCCAAACCTTATAATCAGCAGGCGTGATTTTATCCCAACCCAATGGGTTTTCTTGATCGCGTTCCCCCAAATCAATATAGCTATATTTATCAGGAACCACGATATCGCTCTTAACTCCTTCCAGTTGGGTAGAGCCTCCATTGATACGATAGAATTTTTGGGTAGTCAATTTTATAGCACCTAAATCCCCGTGCTCATTGCTTCGAACAATATTGTCCAATGGAATTACATTCTGAACCGTTCCTTTTCCAAAAGTCTGCTTGCTTCCAATAACCACAGCTCGCTTGTAATCCTGCATGGCAGCTGCCAAAATTTCGGAGGCAGACGCGGATAGTTCATTGACCAAAATTACCAATGGACCGTCCCATTGAATTCGTTCATCCTTATCTTCGTGTACCTCTTTCCGCTGTCCTGAAGAACGTACTTGAACAATAGGCCCATCCTTTATGAACAACCCGGCCATTTCAACCACGGTTTTCAATGATCCGCCGCCATTGTCCCTTAAATCAAGAACAATACCTTCAGCTCCAGCTTCTTTCAAGCGCTCCACTTCCTTGGCCACATCGGTCGCGGCATTTCGTTCAGTATAGTCCTCAAAATCAACATAAAACTTGGGTAAGTTGATGAGGCCAAATCTATGGTCATCACCTGTCTTTATAGTTGCCGATTTCGCATAAGATTCTTCCAATTCCACAACATCGCGGGTAATGGAAACTACTTCAATGGTGCCATCCACCCTTCTAACGGTAAGGTCCACAACAGTCCCCTTGGGGCCTTTGATCAATTTAATGGCATCGTCAAGGCGCATTCCCACAATGTCAATGGGCTCTTCACCGTCCTGTCCAACTTTCAGGATTTCATCCCCTACTTCCAAGGTTTGATCTCTCCATACCGGACCTCCCGAAATGATTTCAACAATCTTTGCTCCCTCAGGTCTTTTTTGCAAACGGGCTCCAATACCTTCAAACTTGCCGGACATGCCAATGTCAAAACGTTCCTTTTCTTCCGGCGCAAAGTAAAAAGTATGTGGATCAAACTCATCCACTATGGTATTGATGTACTGTACAAACCAATCCTTTCTCTCCAAATCATCCACAAAATCAAAGAACTCGTCCAAGGTATTCTTGGTGTTTTCACGTGCTTCTTCCTCGGTCAATTCACGATTCACGGAGGTTGGAATTTCGTTGTATTTTACAAAAGCCTGTGCAGACGCTTGTGGGCCATCCCCTTGTACGGTTTCAGAAATTCGATTTTCCACCTTGTTTTCAAAAACGGCCAAGGTGTTATATTTCAGTTGTTTTCTCCAACGCTCCTTAAGTTGTTTCTTGTTCGCTGCAAATTCTTGCTTTTCATAATCAATATCGATAGACTCATCAAGCGTATAGTCGAAAGGCTCAGAAAGCACTTCCTTATAAATTTCCTTTGCCTCGTTCATGCGGACCATCAAACGCTGATATACTACATTGAAAAAAGTGATTTCCGTATTTCTGATTTCATCATCGATCATAAACCGGTACTTTTCAAATTCCCGCACATCACTTTCCAGAAAATATCTTTTGGTGGGATCGAGGATATCGATAAAATCATCAAAAACATTGGAACTAAAAGTATCATCCAAATCTTTAGGCTCATAATGGCCTCGCTCCAAGACATAGGTAATCAAATCCAACAGTAATTTGTCCTTGTCATCGTTCTCAAAAGACTTATTGGTAAAGCTACAAGAGGCGACTGCAACAAGAATCACCAAAAGTGCCAAAACGAAGTTCTTCTTCATAATATGTTTTTTTCGGACCGAAACCATCTGACCTGATAGGTTGGATTTGCATTACGGTATCCGTCGTTTTTAATTGTATGAATTCCCTAAGATACTGAAAAAACCGTGCCAGTTCGTTGTGTCCCGCTTAATTTTTTGTTAAACGGTTGGGACGTCATATCCTTATGAAAAACGTATTTTTATGCCATTAATTATGCAAAATGGAAAAACCGCTCATTCTGGTCACCAATGATGATGGAATTACCGCACCAGGCCTAAGGGCCTTAATACGGACCATGAAAGAAATAGGGGACGTTATTGTAGTGGCCCCAGACAGTCCACAATCGGGCATGGGACATGCCATAACGGTAGACAGCACCCTATTTTCCAAGAAAGTGGTGGTAGACCATAAGGAAGGTGCTCCAAGTGAGTACAGCTGCAGTGGCACGCCAGCCGATTGTGTAAAATTGGCCCTTAAGGTAATCTTGGACCGAAAACCGGATATTTGTGTGAGTGGCATCAACCACGGGTCCAACTCTTCCATCAACGTCATCTATTCTGGCACCATGAGTGCTGCCATAGAGGCAGGTATCGAAGGTATTCCTGCCATTGGGTTTTCCCTATGCGATTATTCATGGGAGGCCAATTTTGAGCCATCCCTAAAGCCTATCAAAAAAATTGTAGCAGAGGCTTTGGCCAATGGAATCCCAAAGGGGACCGTGCTCAATGTGAACATTCCCAAAACCTCTGAAGAACCCAAAGGCATCAAGGTTTGTAGGCAGGCGCGAGGGAATTGGAAGGAGGAATTCGACAAGCGCACCAGCCCCTCTGGAAAGGATTATTATTGGTTGACGGGCGAATTTGAACTTTTGGACAAAGGTGAGGATACAGATGAATGGGCGCTGGCCAACGGTTATATTTCAGTGGTACCCACCCAATTTGACCTTACGGCACACCATGCCATTTCGAACATTAACAACTGGAACTTGAATGGACACTAAAAAGGAAATCATTATCGGTTTTGTTGTGGGCATCATAGCAAACACTTTTGGCACTTTACTATACATTCTTTTGTTTTCTGATATCGGTATTGTGGATACCTTCAATGCCGCAGTGGAACAAGGCCATATTGGCAGTTTATTGGCCTTGGGTGCCATTTTGAACCTGATTGCATTCTTCGGGTTTCTCCGTATCAAAAGGGATTTGAGGGCAAGAGGGGTCATGATTGCCACATTGTTGACCGCCTTGGTGATTTTGGCCTACAAAGTTTTGTTCTAATTGAACTTGAGCATTATACGATGAAGTATTATATCATAGCGGGTGAGGCTTCCGGCGATCTGCACGGCTCCAACCTAATCAAGGCGCTGAAGGATGAAGATCTTGATGCAGATATCCGTTGTTGGGGCGGTGATTTGATGCAGCAGGCCGGAGGGCAATTGGCCAAGCATTACAAGGATATGGCCTTTATGGGATTTCTTGAGGTGATCATGAACATCCCCACCATTTTTAAAAACATCGCTTTTTGCAAGGAAGACATCAAAAAATTCAATCCGGATGTGGTCATTTTTATTGATTTTTCCGGCTTCAACCTTCGGATAGCCCAATGGGCCAAACAAAATGGCTTTAGAACCAACTATTATATTTCCCCTCAAATTTGGGCCTCACGGGAGGGGCGCATCCAAAAAATCAAGCGTGATATTGATGCCATGTACGTCATCCTTCCTTTTGAAAAGGAGTTCTATGAAAAAAAACATGGATACCCCGTGCAGTTTGTGGGCCACCCCCTTATCGATGCCATAGAGAACACCCCTTTGGTGGATGAGGCCACTTTCAGAAAAGAAAATGGATTGGACAACCAGAAACCTATTATTGCCTTACTTCCCGGAAGCAGAAAACAGGAGGTTCAAAAGATGTTGGACGTGATGCTGTCCGTAAAAGGTGATTTTCCCGAATACCAATTTGTGATTGCGGGAGCCCCTAGCCTACCAGATGAATTTTACGCTCCTTTCCTAAAGGAAAGCAGAGTGGGTTATGTATCCAACAAAACCTATTCCTTGCTCAAACATTCCCATGCGGCTTTGGTAACCAGTGGGACGGCCACTTTGGAAACGGCCCTTTTCGGCATTCCCCAAGTGGTGTGCTACAAGGGCAATTGGATTTCTTACCAAATTGCCAAACGCATCATCACACTCGACTTTATTTCACTGGTCAATTTGATTATGGGAAGAGAGGTGGTCAAAGAACTTATTCAAAACGACCTGACCACCAAAAACCTCAAAAATGAGCTTTCAAAAATAGTGGCAGGACAAGAGCGGGAACAAATTATAGAGGACTATGAATTGCTACGAAAAAAATTGGGTGGAAAAGGCGCCAGTCAATTAGCCGCCCGATTAATCATTGAAAATGCTTAGATTTAACGTCCAAGAAAACAATACTATTTCTTGGATGCTACGTAAAACCATTTTCTTACTGTTTCTTTTTGCCTTTATCAGTTGCGGCCCAGGCAAGAGAAAACGAACCTACAGCAAGACCCGAACCATTACGGTAGAGGGGTCAACAGAAGACACATCCCCCGAGAAAAAAACCAGAAAGGAAGAACGTGAAAATGCCAAGGCCGAGGCCATCATTTCCACCGCTATGGGCTATTCTGGAACACGCTACAAATACGGGGGCACCACCAAAAAAGGTATGGATTGTTCTGGATTGGTCTATGTTTCCCTAAAGGAGAATGAGATCCTATTTCCTAGAACTTCGTACCAAATGGCCCTTGAGGGCCAAAAAATACAGGTGGAAGATGTACAAAAGGGCGATTTGCTCTTTTTTAAAACGAGTAAAACCGGAAAGCGCATCAACCATGTGGGCCTTGTGGTGGATGTGGATGGAGATGACATTAAATTCATTCATGCCACGACCTCAAGGGGTGTTTTGGTATCCTCATTACGGGAGGGATACTGGAACTATGCCTTTGTAAAGGCCATGCGTATTTTATAGTGCGCTCGTTTAATTTTGTGTCCATCAAACTCACAGTGTTTGTCATTGTGGGAATTGTTTTGGGCTTTTATCTGGATATCGCACCTCGCATCCCGTTCATTGCGATTTGTATCCTGTTCCCCGTCCTGTACTTTACCTACAAAAGGCAGGCAAGGGATGGTGTTCCCTTTTTTGAGTTGACCACCCTGCTTATAACCGCATCCTTAGGTATGTTGGTGGTTGGTCTATCGCTCTCCAACAATTTGGGGAGCCATTATTCGCATAACGATTTTACCCAAGACCAATTATGGCAGCTGAAGGTAAGGGAGGTCTTAAAACCCAATCCCTACACCCAACGCTATGTGGTTGTAGTCGAAGGTCTGGAACATAAAAAGGCAACAGGTAAACTATTGCTCAGTCTTCCTGTGGATTCCACCAAAAAGAACTTTAAGATTGATGATGAGCTTTTTATATTCTCCAAGGCGGAAACCATTCAACCTCCCTTGAATCCGCATCAGTTCAATTACAAGGACTATCTGGGAAAGCAGGGCATTTTTCATCAGATGCGGACGGGTCATGAATCCATTGTCGTGCAGGAAACATCCTCTTTGACCATAGTTGGGTTGGCCTCAAATTTTAGGGAACACCTCATCGCAAAACTGAAAGAGTATCCTTTCGGTGCAGACGAACTGGCCGTTATCCAAGCCTTGTTGTTGGGACAACGGGACGACATTTCGGAAAGCACCTATAACAATTATGCCAACGCAGGCGCCATACATATCTTGGCAGTATCGGGACTGCATGTGGGTATCCTGCTTTTCATCTTTCAGTTTTTGTTGTCACCCTTGGAGCGTTTCCCTAAGGGAAAAACCTTAAAACTGGTCGGCGTGGTCGTCCTATTGTGGGCATATGCCTTTGTGGCCGGACTTTCCCCTTCCATCGTACGGGCCGTTACCATGTTTTCCTTTGTAGCCTATGCCCTGTATTTGAACCGCCCTACCAACGCCTTTAATATCATTGCCCTTTCCATGTGGTTTATTTTGTTGATCAAACCGCTCTTTCTGTTCCAAGTGGGCTTTCAGATGAGTTATGCTGCTGTATTTGCCATTGTTTGGATCTATCCAAAATTGCAGCGGTTTTGGTTCCCGGAGCACATCATCGTGCGCAAAATATGGCAGTTGCTATCTGTAAGCTTGGCCGCCCAATTGGGAGTATTGCCCATTAGCCTGTTCTATTTCCATCAATTTCCGGCCTTGTTTTTTGTGTCCAATCTTTTGATCATTCCATTTTTAGGGTTGATTTTGGGCCTTGGCATTTTGGTCATGGCTTTGGCCCTACTGAATCAACTTCCCTCTTTTTTAGTGGTTTCCTATAATTGGGTCATACAAACCATGAATTCCATTGTGGGTTGGGTGGCCAAACAAGAGGAATTTGTAATCAAGGATATTCCGTTTGACGATGTCCAGTTGGTTTTAGGCTACGCCATCGTAATTTCCATGGTGGTATTCCTATCTCAACCAAAACTGAAACCCACTTTAATTTTATGTAGTGGCATCATTGCTTTTCAAACTTGGGGCATTTGGAGCCAGATACAACTCCAGCAAAAAGAAGCATTGGTCTTGGTCCACAGATCTCGAAACTCCATTTTGCTGCACCAGTTGGGCAATGCTTTGCATGTTTATGCCCAAGACAGTATTAATCCAGGCAACATTGTCCAAGATTATTCCGTGGCAGAACGGATCAAGACTATTGACAATATACAACTCAAGAACAATTACTCCATCGGTCAAAAAAAGTTATACATCATGGACAGTTTAGGGATTTACCCCATAGAAAGAAATCAAGATTTTGTTCTGCTCACCCAGTCCCCAAAAATCAATCTGGAGCGTTTTTTGGATTCCGTACGCCCAAAAATGGTATTGGCCGATGGCAGCAATTATCCCAGTTACATATACCGCTGGAAACGGACTTGTGCCCAAAAAGAAATCCCTTTCCACCATACTGGCGAAAAGGGATATTATGTTTTTGATTTTGATATGGACTAGTGGACGTTACCCATTAAACGTTTCATCAATGGTGCAAAAATCAGCACCACTACACCCGCTACCAAGGAATATTTGGCAATGAGACTAAAACCATCCAAATACACATTCAAGGTATCGAAACCTCCCACATTGCTATCGGTACTTTCAATGGCCAATTGCTTGGAGATGAACCCTACTATTTGAAATGCATAGGCCGATGACAAGAACCATATCCCCATCATAAACGCTACAATACGTTTTGGCGAAAGATCGGTTATTTTGGAAAGCCCTACGGGCGACATAAACAATTCTCCAACCGAAATCAGGAAGTATAAGGCAAGTAAATATGAAAAGGGAACCATTCCATTTTCATCGGCACTACCACCACTTAAAGAAACGACATAAAAGGCCAACCCGGCCAATACTAACCCCATACCAAACTTATATGGTGTTCTTGGGTTGATTTTCTTCTTGGCCATGTACGTCCACATAACCGATATGGGTATGGAAAGAATAACAATGAACATGGAATTCAAGGCATTTGTCTGGCTCGCATTGATCAAAGAAAGGTTGACATTCCTAGCCGCAAAAAGGGTAATTACACTACCATGAAGCTCATGGAATCCCCAAAATATGGTCATAAAGAACGTAATCAAAATGGCCATAAAGAGTTTTTTCCGCTCATCCAAAGTAGCTTTGATCATAATATAAATCAAGTAAATTCCTATGGGGATTAACATAAAATTGAAAATCAGGTTAACTGGATTCTGGTTCTCAAAGAAAGATCCTTCGCTTCCAATTGGTTTATAAGAATGAAGAAGGAGTGCAATCAGTGGAGCTGATAAAAAAGCCAAGAGTGTAACTAAATGTTTTTGTGGAATCCCCCAAATTTTCTTTTCATAGACTTCCATGCTAGGTGGTTTACCTCCATCACCAAATACATTCTTTTTGATACCCCTCCAGAAAAACAACAATCCAGTCAACATGCCTATTCCAGCCAGACCAAATCCGTAGTGCCAACCATAGGTATGTCCCAACCAACCACAGAGCAAGGGTGAAATAAAGCCCCCTATATTAATTCCCATGTAAAAAATGGTGAACCCTGAATCTTTTCGGGTATCACCATCCTTGTACAACGTTCCCACAAAGGTTGAGATATTGGGTTTGAAGAATCCGTTGCCCACAATGATAAAAGCCAAGGCCAAAAAGAAAGCTATATTATTGTCAATAGCCAATACAAAATGACCCAAGGACATTAAAATCCCTCCTAAAAAAATTGACCTTCTCATTCCAATTATGGTATCGGAAATCTTTCCTCCGATTACTGTAGAAGCATAGACTAACGAGCCATAAGAAGAGTAAATCGCCGCTGCTGCGTAGTCTCTAGTGACCAATGCTTCAAATATGACCTCAACCATATAAAGATACAGCAGGGCCCGCATCCCATAAAAACTGAAACGCTCCCACAGTTCAGCAAAAAATAGGTAGAAAAGCCCCTGCGGGTGCCCAAAAAGGGTTTTCTCATCGGCTGGTTTTACAATGTCTGACATATGTTTTATGTATTGGTTATAAATTTTCCTTGATGAAATTGGTCATTTTAGTGAACAGGTGTAATCGGGTATTACCTCCATAAATACCGTGGTTCTTATCGGGATAAATGGCCCAATCAAAAGGTTTGTTGGCCTGTACCAAAGCTTCTATCATTCGCATGGAGTTCTGCACATGCACATTGTCATCCCCAGAACCGTGCACCAACAGATATTTACCCTTGAGCAGTTCGGGATAGTTGAATGGAGACTCATTGTCATACCCTTCGGGATTTTCTTCAGGGGTACGCAAAAAACGTTCGGTGTAAATGGTATCGTAGAACCTCCAGTTGGTCACCGGGGCCACGGCAATGCCCATTTCAAAGACATCATTCCCTTTCAACAAGCAATTGGTGCTCATATGTCCCCCAAAGCTCCATCCCCATATTCCGGTTCGGTCTTCATCCACATAAGGCAGTTCGCTTAATTTTTTGGCCGCAGCAATTTGGTCCTCGGTCTCATATTTCACTAGGTTCAAATAGGTGACTTTTTTAAAGTCACGCCCTTTATAACCTGTCCCCCTACCATCCACACAAACAACGATGTAGCCCTCAGAGGCCAACATTTCATGCCAGTAGTCATTGCTTCCCAACCAGCTATTGGCCACTTGCTGCGAACCAGGGCCACTGTATTGGAACATGATCATAGGGTATTTTTTTGCAGGGTCGAAATCGGCCGGTTTCATCATCCACATGTTCAGGTCGTTCCCATTGATGTTAATGGTTGAAAACTCCTTGGGAACAAGTTCATATCCCTCCAATTTTTTCAACAAAGCTCCATTATCCTTAATCAACCTGCCTTTGCTGATAAGCTCATTATCTTCCTTTAAGTCTTTGATTCGTTTGCCTTTAGCCACTTGATGGAGGGTGAACTCGTAAGGCGTTGTAGCACTTGAAAAGGTGTTGATGTAATAGGTGTAATCGGCACTGAAAGCTGCTGAATTGGTTCCTTCCTTGTTGCTCAACCTTTTTTTATCCTTTCCAGAGCTGGCGATGCTGTAAACGTCCCGATTAATGGAACCGTTCTCCACAGATTGATAGTAAATTTTATCATTGGCCTCATCATACCCATAATACTGGGTCACCTCCCATGGCCCATTGGTAATCTGGTTTTTCAGCTTGCCGTTTTTGCTGTGCAGGTACAAGTGGTTGAAACCGTCGCCTTCGCTGGTCCAGATAAAACTATCGTCGGGCAAAAAGGTAAGATCGTCATCAATATCAACATAGGCCTTGTCCTTTTCTTCCAACAAAATGGAAACCGAATTATCCTTGGCGTTAACATCCAACAGTTTAATATGGTTTTGGTGTCGGTTGATGGTCTGTACACTCAAATGTTCTGGACTATTCATCCATTTGATGCGAGGAATGTAATAGGGATTACCCAAATCCACTTTAGAAATGGAACCCGACTTCACATCCAGCATGTGTAAGGTTACTATGGAATTGTTTTCTCCTGCTTTGGGATATTTAAATTCATACGGAAACGGGTAGAGCCCCTGTCCATATACATCCATGGAAAATAAAGGCACTTCGGTTTCATCAAATCGTAAAAAGGCAATTTTGCTGCCATCACTGTTCCATTCAAAGGCACGGACAAAGGCAAATTCCTCTTCGTACACCCAATCCGTGACCCCATTGATGATGGTTCCCTTATTCCCATCTGTGGTTATCTGTTGCACTGTCTTGGAAGCAACATTGAAAATGTACAGGTCATTGTCCTGTACGTAAGCTACTTTAGAACCATCTGGAGATAACATAGGTTCTTGGATTTTGGTGTCACTAACCTTTGTCATGCTCTTGGATGCGATATCATACACATAGTATATTCCTAATCTTGATCTTCTAAAAATCGGCTCAACCTCTGTGGCCAACATTATCTTTGATTCATCCTCACTGAAGGTATATGAGGTAAAAAATGGCACAGTACCGCCTGAGGCTACAATAGTTTCTACCTTTTCCAAAGTTTGATAATCATATTTGTCCAAACTACTGGTCTGGGGTGATTGGGTAAAATTCAAAATGGTGTACTGTTTTCCGTTTTTCATGGAACGGAGTACGTCCATGTACTCGGTCCTAAATTCGCCACCCCAAATTTCTTCGAGGGTAATTTTTTTCTTTTGTGCTGTGGAAATGGTCAAAAATCCTAAAAGGGATAGGATCAAGAAGAACTTTTTGTTCATGTGGAGAAAAAATTATTTAAAACTGTCAAGTTTACTAATATTTATCGAAAAAATAAACTTAAATGTTGCATTTGCAACAAGAACTGATTCACAACATCCTACCTAATCAACGCTTAAGTTTTGACCAGACCTACCCCAAAGTTCTATTATCTTTATATTTGAACCTTTTTAACCGAACACTATGGACACCCCTGTTGAAGGATTTTCCAAACGCTCAAAAGCCGAGAAGATAGCCTACATTGCCGAGCATTTCACCGCAGACCCCAAAGCTTCCAAAAAATTGCTGGAACAGTATTGGAATCCCGACCCAACGGTTCAGAAGCTTCACGACGAGTTCATAGAAAATACTATCTCCAATTATTACCTCCCTTTTGCCATAGCCCCCAATTTTTTGATCAACGGAAAACTTCATGTCATCCCCATGGCCATTGAGGAAAGCTCTGTAGTAGCGGCGGCCAGCAAGGCGGCCAAATTTTGGTTGAATCGGGGCGGATTCAAGACGAAAGTCATTGATACTGAAAAAGTGGGGCAAGTACATTTTATCTATAAGGGAGATGTCCGAAAACTTCAAGGCTTTTTTGAGAAGTTAAAACCAAAGCTCATCCAAAGTGTATCTTCCATTACCCAAAACATGGAAAAACGTGGCGGGGGCATCAACGATATTCAATTACGGGACCTCAGTGATAAAATGGAAGGCTACCACCAACTGCATTGTACGTTTGAGACGTTGGATGCCATGGGGGCCAATTTCATCAATTCGTGTTTGGAACAGTTTGCCAAGACGCTGAAGGATGAAGCAGCTTTATATGCCAACTTCGCCCAAGAGGAAAAGGAGATTGAGATCGTCATGAGCATCCTCTCCAACTACGTTCCCAATTGTTTGGTAAGGGCCGAGGTAAGTTGTACGGTATCAGAATTTGAAAAAGGTGGGGTCTCCGCTGAAAAATTTGTACAGGCGGTGAATATAGCCAAAGTGGAACCTTATCGGGCCGTGACCCACAACAAGGGAATCATGAACGGAGTGGATGCGGTGGTCTTGGCCACTGGAAACGATTTTAGGGCCGTGGAGGCCGGAGTACATGCCTATGCTTCAAAAGACGGGCAGTATTCCAGCCTGACCCATGCCTCCATAGAAAACGACATTTTCTCATTTTGGATTGAAATCCCTTTGGCTTTGGGTACTGTAGGTGGTTTAACCACATTACATCCTTTGGTGAAATTGGGACTGGAAATCCTTCAAAATCCATCCGCAAAGGAGTTGATGCAGATTGTTGCCGTTGCCGGATTGGCACAGAATTTTGCAGCGCTACGATCTCTGGTCACCACCGGAATCCAGAAAGGGCACATGAAAATGCACTTGATGAACATGCTCAACCAAATGGGAGCCTCAGAAAGTGAAAAACAGCAACTGGTCCAGTATTTTAAGGACAGAACTGTTACCAACGCTTCGGTTAAGGCTGCATTGGAGAAGATTAAAGCAGAATAATGAAGAAAGAGTTTTACAGTAATGGTAAATTATTGCTTTCTGGCGAGTATGCCATTTTGGATGGAGCTTTAGGATTGGCCATTCCTACCAGCTATGGGCAATCACTCCATGTAACTCCCACCACTACTGGTTTTCTGGAATGGACCAGTTTTGAAGAGAACAAGAACATTTGGTTCTCCGCCAAATTGGACCTTACCAATTTGAGTATTGTTTCCACATCGGACCAATCAGTGGCCAAAACCCTGAAGTCCTTACTATTGGAAGCCAACGAACAAAATCCCCTGCTATTGACAGATAGTGAGGGTTTTCAAATTGAAACACATCTTACCTTCCCAACATCTTGGGGATTGGGAACTTCCTCTACACTCATTAATAATTTGGCCCAATGGGCGCGCGTGGATGCCTATCAACTTTTATGGAACGCTTTTGGCGGAAGCGGGTACGATATTGCTTGTGCCCAACATGTTTCAGCAATTACCTACCAATTAAAAGATGGGAAACCGGAAATCAATAAGGTGTCGTTTGACCCTAAGTTTAAAGACTCGCTTTATTTTATCCACCTGAACCAAAAACAGAGCAGTAAAGAGGCCATCGCCAACTACAGAAAGCAGCAGTTTAACAAAGATGATTTATTGGGGCGGATATCCGATATCACAAACAATATGGTATCGGAAAACATTTTGACGAAGTTTGAAAGTCTAATGGAAGAGCATGAGGCCATCTTATCCGAAATTCTTCAAATCCCAACGGTAAAATCACGAATTTTTCCAGACTATCCCAACGCCATTAAAAGTTTGGGGGCTTGGGGTGGAGATTTTGTTTTGGCCGTGGGAAATGAAAATACTTTGGATTATTTTCGTGGCAAAGGATTCAAAACCATCATCCCATTTTCCAAAATGGCGTTGTGAGTTTTGGCTCCATTCCCAAAATACCTCATCATGAACAAACTCTCTTCATACGTCATTTTCTTTTTTGTCCTTTTGGGCTGTACCTCAAAAAAAACACCTGTTAGGTATGAAGGCGACCAACTTGTGGTAGAGCAACTGTCTGAAAATACTTTTCAACACATTACCTATCTGAATACCCAGGATTTTGGAAAAGTGGCCTGCAATGGTTTAATTGTTATTGACGAAGGAGAAGCAATCATTTTTGATACCCCCAACACTGATGCCGAATCTGAAGAATTGATTCGTTGGGTCGATGAAGAATTGGGATGTAAGGTGACGGGAATCGTAGCAACGCATTTTCATACCGATTGTTTGGGAGGGCTGCAGGCTTTTCACAAGCATAACATTTCTTCCTATGCAACCGAAAGAACCATCGAACTAGCCACTGCAAAGGACCATCCCGTACCTCAAAATGGATTTGTCAATACCAAAGAGCTAAAACTTGGGAGTAAAAAAGTAATTCTAGATTATTTGGGAGAAGGCCACACCCAAGACAACAGCATCGGTTATTTTCCAAGTGAACAAGTACTATTTGGTGGATGTTTGGTAAAATCCCTAGGGGCCGGAAAGGGAAATCTGGAAGATGCCAATACGGAGGCATGGCCGCAAACCATCCAGAATGTAAAAGCCAAGTATCCCCAAGCAAACATTATAATTCCGGGCCATGGGAAACCAGGCGGTACCGACCTCCTTGATTTTACCATGGCACTCTTTAGGGATTAAACCAAAAATACTCCCCACCCAATTTAACATCAAAGTCATCTTTTTGGTCATTTCGTAAACCCAAATAAGGTATCCATCAATTGGAATGCCCATACCATGGAAGTATCCACTAGGTTTAAGCTATAAACCAAAAGTTGACTATTATGCCATGGTTCGGTAAAATCCCCATTATCTATCTGTCAGTTGGGTTCATATCCATAATGGATGTATACACCCAAACCCCTGAAACCACGCAAAGACTTGACCAATTTGTCAAGGAGAATTCCAAAGTCACCTATACTGAGATTACTTCTGAAGCCACAGAGTATATCCTAAAACACAAAGTATACTGCATCGCCTTGGAGACTTCCAACATTTATGATGACCCTGGCAGGGATTTGGATGAATTCATTGTGATTGATGACGGTACGGATATTCAAAGCTGTCAGAAGCTCAAAAAAAATACTTCCATGGCGTATTTCTTAGGCCACTTCCATGAAGATTTTACTCTTACCCCTACGACCGCTCCCTTATTTCAAGATCTTCTGGACATTCTATACCCAGTGGAGGATTGGAAATTGGATAAACGGGAATTCTTTTTTAAGAACGGCAAATGGTATTTTCTGCGTGATGCTTATATGAGGTCCAAACAAGGCTTTGAAATAACTGTGGATTCTGGAGGAAAAATTACTGACATGCGATACAAAATGAAATGGGACGTTCCGGACAGGTCATAAAAAAAGCGCCCAGTACAGTACTGGGCGCTTTTTTTATATTTCCAATAACTACATTTTAGTAGAATGTAGCTCTGTTATCCTCTATTTCGGCATTTTCCCTAAGTGCATTGTATACTTCTCCATTTACTCTATTTGCCGCACTTGCACGCAAGTTACCCGCATACGTACTAAAGTTCTCCATAGCTGGAGCATCTTCCTTCTTTGTCACTTTTAGCATATAAACACCTGTTTCACCCTGGATCAATCCAGATGTTTGATCTTGGCCAAGGGCAAAGGCCGTGCCCACTACCAACGGCTCTCTTCCTGCTCCTGGTATGGTTGGTGACTTTAAGGTTACTGCCGTAGCATTGCTTAAACTCACATTGTTGTCAGAAGCTATTGCATCCATTGCCTTACCTTGATTGGCAGCGATAATCTGTTCTGCTTTACGCTCTTTTCTGATTTGTGGCAAAGCCATTGTAGAAGCATCTTCAGGGGTCATTAACCCTTTTTTGTACTTTTTGGTCAACTGTACAACCGCATAGCCGTTGTTCACATTAAATCGTCTAATATCGCCAACACTGGTGTCTTCATTAAACGCCCATTGAACAATACTACGCTGTGAACCCAAACCGGGAAGACTTTCATCCATTTCCTTGATCTTGTTCACAGGACGTACGGTATAGCTACTCTCCCTGGCAATATCGCCAAAGTCCTCTGCTTTGGCATCCATGGACGCCATTTCGAACTTGGTGGCATCGGTGAACAAGGTATTGATGGTCTCCTCGGAAGGTTCAATTTCCCTTGAAAGGGTAGCAACTTGTACTACATCTTGTTTATCATCAACCTTAATGACATGGAAACCAAATTGAGTTTCTACCAGACCAATTGTTCCAACTGGGTTGTCAAAACAAAAGTCATTGAACCCATCAGCCATAACTCCTTCTTGGAAATATCCCAAGTCTCCGCCTCGTGGTGCGGATGGACCATCTGAATTTTCTCTTGCCAATGTTGTGAAAACAGCTCCTTCTTTTCTTGCTTCAGCCAAAATTTCTTTTGCTTTTGCTTCTGCTTCTTCCTTGGTTCTGGTTATGCTTGGATTGGCTCTTTCAGCACCTTCCCATGTAAAAAGGATATGGCTTGCCTTTACCGATCCATTGGCTTTTTTGTTCATGATCTTCGAAACCCTATAGAAATTTCCATCTTTATAGGGTCCGTATACTTCTCCAATGGCCAAGGTCATCAGTGTATCAGCAACCACGGCTGGCAATTCATTCTGCCTTTTGTAGATGGTATCAAATTTTGTATCGGAATTCCGATCCAAGAAAGCAACCATGTCCGTTGTGTTTCTAAACCCAGGAATAGTATCGGTTGCATCTCTTTCTTCATCATACTCTACCGTATCCCCCAACAGCGAAGTAATGGCTTCCTTCACGGCATTTTCATCTTCAACGGAGGGTCTTTCCTCAAAATAAATGAAGCGTATATCCCGTGCCTTATCTTGTTCAAACTGTTTTTTATGATTGCTGATGTACGCCTGAATATCACTTTTGGAAACTTCTATAGTACTGTCGGCAATGGAGGTATAAGGTACACGTACATATTGAATGTCTACCTTCTCATTGGCCAATTTATAGTCAAACTCACCCTCAACGAGTGTTGCACCAACTCCACCTTTGATCAGGTTAAAATACAAGCGTTCCTTGGCGGCTTCAATAATCGCTTTTTCATCCTGCAACCAAGCTTCATATCTTAATGGATCGTTCACTTTCCAATCTGCAATCGCACTTTTGAATACTTCTTCGTTGAAAATTCCATTTTCATCCAAAAAGTCAGGAATCTGGGCATATCCCGAAGTCTTTACAAACTCAATGATTTGGTCACTTTCCACATCAATCCCCAAATCCTCATATTGTTGGTTCAAAATCGCTTTTCTTACTTCGCGATCATAAACGGTGTTCACCAATTGTGTTGAAGAGAAATTGGGCCCGTACTGTCTTGAGGCTGTCTCTACCTGTCTTCTAAAGTCATCAATGGAAATACTTTCCCCATTTACCTCAGCTACCGAGGAGCCTACTTTGCCTCCTGCAAAATCGTTGCTGGAAAAGACTCCGGATATTACAAATGCGAACAACGCTAAACCAATGATCAAAATCAACACGGTTGTCCGTTTTCTAATATTCTCTAATATTGCCATTTTACTGCTTATTTTCTTTAATTACGGTGGGCGAAAATACCACTTTCTTTTCAAATAGGAAAGCTTAAAAAAGCGTGGAATTTGTTAATCCTCAGTATGAACGCGCACAACCACCAAATCGATTTTAGTGCTGGACACTTCCAAAATGTGAAAAGTGAAATTTTCAATTTTTACTTCTGAGTCTTGTTCGGGTATTTCACCTGTCTCATTCATGATGAGTCCGCCCAGTGTCTCGTATTCCTCGCCTTCGGGCAGCTCCAACTTATAATTTTCATTGATATAATCCACTTCCAGTCGGGCAGAGAACTTATATACATTTTCACTTAGTTGTTCTTCATGAAGGTCTGTAGAGTCGTGCTCATCTTCTATCTCCCCAAAAAGTTCTTCAATAATATCCTCAACAGTCATTATTCCCGCTGTGCCACCATACTCATCCAACACCACGGCCATACTTTTCCTCTTTTTGGTCAAGGCATTCAAAATATCCTGAATGGGCATGGTCTCTGGAACAAATTCAACCGGCAAGAGGATACTTTTTAAGGTCTTGGGTTTTTTAAAAAGCTCATACGAATGCACATACCCAATGATTTCATCTATATTTTCCTTGTACACCAAAATCTTGGAGTACCCTGTCTCTGAGAACAATTTTGCCAGATTTTTGGGTGTCTCGGAGATTTCCACTGCGGTGATTTCCGTTCTTGGCACCATAACTTCCCTTGCCTTTACGGTAGAAAACTCCAAGGCATTCTGGAATATCTGAATTTCAGAATCCACCTCATCCTCCTCTTCCACAGCTTCCATCTGCTCGGTAATGTAGTCTCCAAGTTCCAGTTTGGTAAATGATAACTGCACTTCATCCCCATCCGTTTTAAAAAATATCTTGAGAATAAAATCCGATACCTTGATTACAAACCAAGAGATGAACGAGAACAACACATAAAAAATATAGGCCGGTACGGCCAAGAACTTCAGTAGGGTATTGGAATAGATTTGAAAAAGTACCTTGGGCAAAAACTCGGCGGTAAGCAAAATGATCAAGGTTGAAATCACTGTTTGGGCCACCAAACTAAAATCTGTGAGCAGCACATTAAGAAAATCCAAGTTTGTGGGCAACAGGCTTTGAAACCATCTCATGAGTACATCTCCCATGAAAAGTCCATAAATAACCAATGCTATATTGTTTCCAATGAGCATGGTGGCTATAAATTTTGATGGTTTTTGGGTAAGCAGTGTCAATACTTTTGCCAAAAATCCTTGTTGCTTTTTCTCAATCTCGATATGGATTTTGTTTGCAGAAATAAAAGCAATCTCCATTCCTGAAAAAAAGGCCGAGAACAACAGCGAAAGCGCTATGATACCAAAAGAGAAGTCCAAAATTATTGTTGGTTGTCCTTTTTACGTTGTTCAAAACGTTTGCGATACCTCCTTCTAAATAAGAACATGGCTATGGAGACCACCGCAAAAAATATAAAAATATAGGTTTCCTTTGGGTCTATCTGCCAAAGGGTAACAATCTTATATATAGCTACAATGGCAACGACCAAATAAAGGTATTCCGTGTATCGTAAAATCTTTATCATACTATTCTTTTTCTTCCTTGATAGTCATTAGACCATATGTTTTATGGGCTTTTAAAAAACTAAATTCCTTATTGAAATCCATTCCTTCTCCATCCATTATAGTTCCATCTTCGGGGTTGGTATATGTAAATTTCTCTTCGGTAAAAATCCAATTATTCTTTCTATCAAAGAACAGTTGGGGAGTTTCCAATTTTTTACCATCATGGGTTTCGATTACCACATTGCCCTGTAAGTCTATCAATCCGGTCTGGGAATATACAATCCCATAGTCTGCCTTGACAATACTTTTTTGATTCTTCTCGTCAAAAAAATCGACCTTGAGTCCATTAGGAAAGGTACGGAATTTAAAGTTTTGGTTGTCATAATCCTCAGATAAAGGACTGGACAGCACTGCAATTACGCGGGACTGTGCAGAATCTTGGGAACTCATGACATCAACGGTCTCGGTATATGTGAAGGTGAAGTTATGGGCAATCCTTTCAGGGAAAACAGGTTTTATGGCTTCTTCACCCACCCTTTGATAGTCGTCCTTACAGGACATAAAAAGGATTGCCACGACAAAAGCCGTGGCAAAACACTTTAAAATATTTCTGGATGTTCGTTTCAACTTATAGATTAGGTACTTTAACACTACCTCCTACCCAGCAGCTGAAACTAATGGTTTTTCCTGCCATTCCAGAGCTGAAAATCATTTCCTTGGTAGGGGCTTTTGCATCATAACTTGCAGCAGTTTGACTGGCGTGACCGCTCAAAGAGGGATCTACTCTTCCTGCTTTTCTGGCCATGTCGGCAGCTTTCCAATAGATGGCTCTTTTCTCAAATGCAGAGGTTCCACAATCGTTGGCACTTCCAGCATAAAGATTGGCAATCAACAAATATGCTTTACCATTTGCTGGATTGGCATCAACTGCTTTTAGCGCATAGCTTCTACCTTGTGATTTACTGCTTTTTCGAACAATAGTGGCAATCTTGTATAGGATATTGGACTTCTTATAGGAATCCGTTTCCAGTTCCACGGCTTTATTAAAGTCTGCAATAGCTCCTTTGTTATCTCCAGATTTTTGTTTTAAAACACCTCCATACATGTAGGCATCTGCGGAAGGATCCAAAGCCAATTGGGCTTCAAACAACTTGCGGAACATAGGGTCGTCCGTACACTCTTTGGAGAACATTCTTCCCACGGCACGCTTCACCCATTTTACATCTCCTTTTTTGGCATCATAACTCTTTTCATATAGCGGGATAAGATTGTCACAATCTGCCAAGGCACCCAATTTGGAGTCGATGCTACTTGCAATTTTCCCGTAAGACTCAGAGTTAGTGCTGGCCACTCTCAATTGTCTTTTTTCTTTGGAAGTCAATGTTCCCAATGAATCCTTCGGAAGCAACTTGGTGACAACATCGGTCAATTTTTTATTTTCTTCCTCTACTTTCTCGGTTACATCATCATAGGTATCAAAAACATCTTGCAGGTCTTTCTTGCCTGTATCATGTAGATTCACCAAAGCTGAGAAGTATAGGTATAGGGCTTTAGGGTTTTTGAAGTTATCACGGTCTTCCTTAAAAGCCTTGTCCAACATACCGAACAACTGCTCATCGGATGCCATTTTGTTGTCGTAAAGCAAAAGTGCTTTATCGATTTCGGTAGCCGCTGGCGGGTAGTTCTTTGGGAAATATTTTCTACTGTTGTCATATAATGACAACAATTCCTGGATATATCCATCTTTATCGGCGCCTGAAGAGTTGTCTATTTTGTGCGCCAGAATTTTTTCTCCGTAGGAGAAATTGGCCTTGTTGATGTCTGGGCAGCTTTCATAAACCATTTTCCATGGTTCGTAGGCGGCATCATAGTTTTTTACTTTAGCGTGTTCTGCGTAAATGGAAAGATTGGTCATGCACTCTGGATTTTGTGCTTGAGCCATACTTAATCCCGTCGACATAATGGCCGCTATCATCGTTAAGTAGTGTTTCTTCTTCATCTTACTAATTTTAAAGTGGTTAAAGTACAAATTTTCATTAATAAATCCTGTTAAAGGAACTTATATGGGTGGTTATTTATTATTTCTTTAAAAAAAGGGCCATCAATTTATTTTTCTCTTGACAAACCATCTATCGTTTAAGGACAATCCTACATTAACCTTAAAATAACTTTCTTCAATAAGAGCTGCATCCGTGGTACCCCTTCTTCCCAGTTCAAAACCTAGGTTTAGATTTGAGAACGAATTCCCCAACGGTAATCCAAATCCAAAAGTTATGCCAAAGTTGTTTATTTCCTTATTGTTCACCTGAAGCCCGGTTACATCGTACCGGAGTCCTGCACGGTATGTAATTCTTTTAAAATAGCTGGTCAGGGAACGATAATCCGGCACAAAATACCCTCCAAAGGCGTATGTACTTGCATCGTTATAGGTTACATTTTCCAAGCCTAGGAATGTGTTTTCAAAATCGCTGAATTGTTGGAAACTGTATTCACCGCCCATAAACCACTTTTTGTTTTCCCCAAAACCTAATCCAACCGTAGTTCTTGTGGGTATTTTGAGCTCGGTGTTCCTTAGGTTGTTTGCATCCAAATCCACATCTATCACTTCAATTTCGTCTCCTGTGACCAACGAGAACGAACCTAGTTTTGCAGTATTCTTTGAAACAAGATTGCCTTGGGTATTCACCAAAACCGAGGTATATAGTGTGTACTTATCTTTTATGGTTGGGTTATAATTGAGTGCATATTTAAAGTCGTACCCATTTATACGTGACTCGCGATCGTCCAAAGTTCCAAACTGAACATCTTCCACACTTTGGATCCTTCTGTATTCCAACGTTCCAAAATTGTAGCTTGCCGTAACACCAATGCTCAAGTCTTTAAGAATTTGCATTCCTATAGAGGCATATATACGGTTTAGCCCACCGTCTCCCGTGAACACATTGGTGACCTCTGCTCCATCGGAAGTTTGTGTCTCATTCCTTAAACTATAGCCTACAGATGACAGGGGCATTAATCCAAAGCCCATGCCCACATTTTTTGCCACAGGGAAGCCAATAGCCAAATAATCCAGGTTTGTAACCGAGATGTTCTGCTGTTCGCTCCAATCTTTTAACCTGTACTCTGTATGGGAGAGTGCAGCGGTATATGTAGTAAGTTTTAGTTTTGAATAGGCCGCTGGATTGGAAAGGTTTATATGGATGCTGTCCGCATACATACTAACGCCCCCCATCATTTGGTTATCCACCGTTCCATTGTTTCTCAGGTCCCCTATTCCAAAGTATGAATACGGTGATATTGTACCGTTTTGCGCAAAAATGCCATGGGCAATCACACAAAAAAAAGCAATCAAAAATTTCCTAACCATCTAGCTTTTGTTGTATTCCAGCAAGTAATTTAGTCCCTCCAAGAGAAATTTGGGGTTCGCAAATATGGTGTTTTTTAGCCTTTTGTCAAAAAAATGGGAGTCACCGCCTGTTAAAATAACTGTTAAATGTTGGAACCGAGCCCGATACTGGTCAATAACACCGTCCACTTCCCGGGACACACCATTAATTACCCCACTATGCATACAAGCATTGGTGGAGTTTCCAATAAAATCCAAAACCTCAGTAGGTTCCAGCAGAGGTAATCCGGCCGTTTGCTGGTTCATGGCTTTATATCGCATCCGAATACCGGGTGAAATAGCTCCTCCAACAAACTCCCCTACATTATTTACCAAATCGTATGTGATGCAGGTCCCGGCATCTATCACCAATGTATTGCCTCTAGGGTTATGGTAAAAAGCCGCCGTTGCCAATGCCAACCTATCTACCCCCAAGGTCTGTGGGGTGGCATAACTGTTCTTAAAAGGAACTTTTGATGCATTTGTGAGCACATGCACCTTACAGAACAAGGCCAGAACATCGCGCTCTTTTTTATCCATTTTCCCAACCGAAGAGATCAATGCGTTGCCAATTCTGGGGTATTGTTCAAAAAGTTCCTTGATCTGGGAAAGGAACAATCCGGACTCTGAATTTTGGTCATGCAACATTCTGCCGTTTTCAAAAACCGCATACTTTACCAAGGTATTCCCGACATCCACAACCAAATTCATTCTGCAAAGATCGAGAATTGAAAAAAAACCCTAGCCTTTTTTCCAGATTTTGTTTGTATATCCTAATTTTGAAATTATATTTGCACCCGCTTAACGGCATGGTACCTTAGCTCAGTTGGTAGAGCAACGGACTGAAAATCCGTGTGTCCCTGGTTCGATTCCTGGAGGTACCACAGCAAACCCCCACAACCACAATGGTTATGGGGGTTTTGTTTTTTGGTTGACAATTTAAGTTTAAATATCATGAGTAAAGAATTCAAAAATTACGTTGGATTGATATTATTACTTCTGCTCGTTATTCTAGTCTGGAGAGGACTTTGGTATGGGTTTGAACATTGGTGGGGGCCCGAAAACCGTAAAGATATTGGAGCTTTTGGAGATAGTTTTGGAACAATAAATAGTTTGTTTTCGGCTTTGGCTTTTGCCGGCATCATTTACACCATAATACTTCAACGGAATGAACTATCCCTGCAAAGACAAGAACTAATAGAGACTCGAAAGGAATTAAAAAGGTCCGCAGATGCTCAGGATAGATCTGAAAAGCAACTTGAGCGTCAATCAAACAATTTAAAAACAACAGCTAGACTAAATGCTCTGAATTCGTTGCTGAACTATTATATAGAAATAGAAAAAATAAGTGAATTTGTATCAGAAATAATAGAAGCTAAGAAAAAACAAAAGGATTGTGTAGAAGAAATACAAAACATTTTGAACAGAAAAAATGAACCCATCTAATGTTTCTGTTAAATTTAAATATGATTGGACTTTCTTTACCCGCACAACCTGTTTAGATATTCAATCTGCGACCTTAAAAGCACTTCCAAATAATTCAACAGATACCATAGGATGAGAATCAGACAGATCAATTCTTGACCTAACTATTCCTAGCTCGAATTTCATTTCCGACAGATTTTTTGAAAATAACTCCGCCATTTTATGCAATGATTTAGACCTTGCTTTTGGTCTTGGTTGGTTATTATGCACAGGAGAGGTTATAAACAGATCAGTTGAGTGTTCCCTGTATTTTTTCAGCATCTCTAGTTCGGGAAGTTTCGACCCTCTATTCCATGGTGTCAATTTAAGAATTGCATTGTCTCCTATAATATTCTTAAAAATATCTTCATGATATCCATTTTGGGACCCGTGATGTGGTAATTTGTAAATTACAGGTTTGGTATTAAACATAAGACAGTTGTTAATGATATCATGCCATCCTTGATCCTGATTTTCCTTAACCTCCAAATCCGCTCCCAATAGGGCAGAAAACTTTTTATGCTTAATTAAGATAACTACAGATTTATCATTTGGACCTTTTTCCGGTACGCTTACAACCGAAAACCTCTTGTCTAATAATGCCCCCAGTTCTCTGTCAAAATGTGCAACAACACTTTCCGAAGGAGATAAAGAGTCAATTTCAAACTCCCCTAAATCGTTTCCCCCAACATTAAATTGTATTTTTCCTAAAACTTGATTCGAAGACGCTCTAACAACTTTAATTTTCTTAGACACTGATAGTTCTAAACATTTTCCAAATTCATCAATTGAAGAAAATCCACCCTTTGCTTCTTTCTCAGAATCAAGGGTAATAAACCTTACGAATTTATCCTTGTCATTAACTCTTGGGACAATAAATTTTGCATTCTCGCACACTTCCAAAATATGGGAAAGGCCCCTAATATGATCATTGTGCCAATGTGTACATATAACAAGGCTTACATCATTTAAGTTTGCTCCAATTTCTTCCAAATACTGTAAGGGTAAAACATCCTTAGTTTTAGGATTAATACAACTATCAACAATTATCCAATTGCGGCCTACCCTAACAACCATAGACTCCCCATAACCACCACCAGTACCGATAAGCGTTATTTCTGCTTCTGTCTCTTTTGGCAGAGTAAAAAAGTTACGTTTTAATCCCAATCTATAGCTTCATTCAATTTGTCAGCCTTATCCATTAAAGAATCAAATTCATTTGGATTCAAAGGGGCTATTCTTTGAAATCTAATTTCTGAAACCTTTTTTCTTTGTTTCCTTATAGTAAAAAGTCCAAAAATCCAATAAAATATGGCTCCTTCTTTGAAAAGAGGTAAATCTTCCTCTGAAACTGAATCCTTTTCAAATTCCACTAATTCATAGGTGCCATCATCGCTAAATAAACGCCCTTTAAAACTATCTTCTTCGATGGAAGTAACAAATCCTTTCATTTTGAGATAATCATTAGTAATAGTTGAGGGGTCCTTATAGTAATTATACCTTGGAATCTTTCTTAAATAACCCAATTCTTGAGATACAATAAAACCCTTTGAAGATTCATATAGGGATGGTGCTTCTTGTTCAGAAAGAAATCCTTTTGAACCATGGTCAATCAAACCATATCCAGAATATAGGTCGTCGATTTGCTTAGTCAGTATTGATTCTTCATCAATATCAGTTCTTAATAACTGAGCATCTTCATACCAAACCGGTTGAACAAGTGTATTACTCATTTTGAAAACGCTTTAAAATATTTTCATATAAATTCATAGCCTTAACTGCAGAAAGTTCCCAATGCTTTTCTATTGTTCCATCAACAGTTGCATCAG
Organism: Flagellimonas alvinocaridis; assembly: GCF_004916895.1. Taxonomy (GTDB): domain Bacteria; phylum Bacteroidota; class Bacteroidia; order Flavobacteriales; family Flavobacteriaceae; genus Flagellimonas; species Flagellimonas alvinocaridis. Next base: position 1,080,227 of record NZ_SNTZ01000001.1, on the reverse strand, counting down.
AGATTCTATCAAAGTGAATATGATAGTTAAGCTGAAAAGAAACCCCAAGTGGCCTAACCACACCTGAAGGGCTTATTATTACCGTATTTCTAACTTTTGCATCCGGATTTTCATTTTCTACCATTTTCAATTCTAGGACACCCGGCTCCTTTAAGTCATCGTTCCAAGGTTCCACTGGGACAAGCCAATGACCAAATTTTTTAAATTCATTTACATCTTTTAGCTTAAAGTGTCGTGTATGATTAATCCCTATTCCCCGAATCGGGGTTTCAGCAAGATATCTAAATATACTTATCACTAAGTCTTTGCAAAGAATAAATTCAGCTTCATTATAGCAATCAAGTTGAAACCTATCTTTAGTCACTTGAATTTTCGCAAAGGATAAATCAAACTTACTAACTTCTGGATGTACCACTTCGATAATGCCTTCTTGATCTTTATCAGAAGCTCGAATCAGTCCTTTTAGCTCTAGCCAATGGGGGTTAATTATTATAGGATTGAAGTTGCCTAAGAGAACAATAGATAAGCTATAAATATCTGGTTTTTGCACGGTTACTGCTTATAGTTCATTCATTAGAACGCTTAAATATACAAATCTATTTCACTTGAATCCATTTCCTTTCAAGTTAAAATTATTTGAAAAATTTCTCAAAAGGCAAATAAATCAACCAAAATGTCTACCATTCAGCAGTTATCAATAATATGGCTGATTTCCAAAGTAATCATTGGATACGAATGAAATCGAACCTGGCATTAGATTTTTAAATGTACTACCTTCAATTTATTTCCTTGTAATCAATTGTCAAAAGCCAACAATTCCGAAGTCGTTATTCCAAAAGCATCCGCCAATCTTTTCAACATGGAAATTTTCATTTCTTGCTTACCCAATTCATATTTCCGTAGGTTCTGAGCATCTATGCCTGCCTTGAAGGCAATTTCTTCAATACTCAAATCATTTTCAACCCTAAGTGCTCTGAGATGTTTCCCAAATTCAACACAAAAGGCTGGGATTTCTTTTTTTCGTTCACGTTTCGACATATATCAAAAATGCATACAAGAAGTTTTATGCAACGAATTGTATACAATAGGTTATTTACAACCTTTTTACTATTTTTGAATATAGAGAATCCCAAAATCAACTATCTACTATGCCAACACCCTCCATTTTATCCGCCTTTGACCGCTTTCTCCACCAAAACTCCCAAGCTCCCTTGCACCTTAGCTTTGCCAACTTGGAGATCCAAAACCACCAAAACGGGCAATTGCTGCAACGGGTGCATAGGCCGCAGGGCCATGTGATCCTCCAGAAAACAACACAAGAGGGCGTGGCCCAAATAACGGTGCTGGACTATATGGTGTTTCCCTTCGCCTTTCAATTTGCCATGCCCGGTGCCCAAGGGCCCCATGAGGGCCAAATGCTGCAGCTGCCCCGCCCCCTGCACCAAGGCAGTTGGTATGTGGACCATGATAAACTGCAGCTCTCCTTTTTCATAGATCCCCCGGACCCTTTTCTACGGCTACAGGTGACCCATGTGTACCAAGGCATACTGGTACGCAACCGTTGCTGTGCCCCATGTTGCGGGTAACCACCAACATTAGGGTTTAGTTTCTTTCGTTTCCTTTCAAGTGCGTATCTTAGCGGACCACACCAAACCTTAATAGCCAATGAAGTTTTTTACAACCTGTTGTTTCCAAATCTTAGGCTGTATGTTGTTATTGCTGCCTGTTTCCCTACACGCCCAAGAAGAAGTCCTTAACCTGAACAAACCGGAAAGGGAAGCTTGGTTTTCCGAGCAAGGTTTTGGCATGTTCATCCATTGGAGTGTGGATGTGGAACTGGGCTCCGTGATCAGCCACTCCCTTGTCGGGGCATCGGAAGATTACACCAAACGCTATTTTGAAGAGCTACCAAAGACCTTCAACCCCAAGGCATTTGACCCCGAAAATTGGGCCAAACTGGCCAAACTGGCCGGGATGCGGTACGTAATGTTCACCACCAAGCACCATAACGGCTTCTGCATGTACGATACCAAGACCACGGACTACAACATCATGAACACGCCCTTTGGGCGGGATGCCACCCGCGAGGTCTTTGATGCGTTCCGAAAAGAAGGCATTGCCATTGGCGTATATTTTTCCCCGGACGATTTTCATTTTTTATATGAGCAGGGCGTTACCATCAGTCGGGTAGATCCCAAGGCCAAGGCTTCCGGCAACCCAGAACTCAACGCTTTTGCCAAAAAGCAGTTGCGGGAACTGTTGACCAACTATGGTAAGGTGGACCTCATCTTTCTGGACGGTATGGAGCAATATGCAGAGACGGAACTGGCCAAGGTGGCCTGGTCCATGGACCCGGACATTGTAGTGACCCGCGGCGTTATGCACACCCCCGAACAGAACACACCCAACGAACCCATGCCCGCCCCTTGGGAGGCTTGCTATACCATGGGTACCCAATGGCAGTACAAACCCACCAACGAGACTTATAAAAGCGGCACGGATATTATTGAGCAACTTATTGAGATCAGGGCTAAAGGCGGCAACTGGTTGCTGAACGTGGGACCAAAACCGGATGGCTCATTGCCCATTGAACAGGAAGAGCGCCTTCGCGAAGTGGCCCTTTGGCAGTTTGTGAACGGGGAGTCCATCCATGAGGTGGAATCTTGGGGCGTGATCCGCGAAGGAAACATCTGGTTCACCAAAAAGAAGAACCAGAATACCGTTTATGCCTTTATCACCAAAGAGGCCATGCCCTTTGGAAAACGGAAGGCATTTACCCTAAATTCCGTAAAGGCGGGTCCCAATACCAAGATCAGCGTTTTGGGACAAAATGGAAAAGTGTTGGAGTACGCCCCGAACACGGACCCAGCTCCCAAGATCTTGTCCACGGAAGGTGGTCTTACCATAAGTGTGATGCGATCGCAACGCCTCTACAACGACCAGACCTGGCCCAACCCGGTGGTGGTGAAAATAGAAGGGGTGGAGTTTCAAAAACCTTAGAAGACCGGAACGCATTCCATACTAGTGCGCAACTGCGTTGACACGGGTCCAATCACTTTAAAAAGCTGTTTTTCACCCGTCCACGTTTTTGAAACTTAGAAAAAAAAGTTAAAGCGACCTTTTTCTCTTAAGGTTTTCATAAATACAAAAATCGAATGGTATTATAAGCACAAACTATAAAACAAACCCTTATATTTAGCCAATTCAGATTAATTTTAAACAAAAATGACTCAAGAGTTACTTACAAAGGCCCAAGAGTTTGAAAACAGACCTCTGAGCCACATGTCCACAAGCGATAGGGTTGAAGCTTCCAGGGAAGCCAAACAGCTTATATTATCCATTAATGAGATCTATAAAAAGACCAAAGATTCCAAATTGATGGAAGTGATGAAAAATCTGACCCTTAAAAAGCAAAAAATTGAAAAGCGTCTTAAAGGAACCCCTTTGGTTTAAGGTAAGGTTTCCTGATAAGGCAGGAATGGGGCCGTAGGCGAAAAGCTTACGGCCCCATTTCTTTTATTTTTGATTCCGACCCACACCACATCTAGGTAACTTTCTGGTTTTCAGAAAAAACGAAACAAAAACCCACTACCTTCCATTCCTTTCCTTTCTGATTTTCAAAAAAATAGGGGCTGGTTTTTCCATTTACAAAGCAATTTGCACCAATTATATCCCATTTACTGCCATAAATAAAATTGTGAATTGTAGGGACATTGCTTTTAGTACTTTCGGTGACAGAACATCTCAACCAAGAACAAACACTATTGCAAAATGAACACTGTAGAAGTAAAACTGGGTTACCTTTTCTGGTATTTTGTCATTGCCATTTCTGTAGTTTCCCTTATTAGCAGTCTATACAATTATATCAGTTAAGCTATACTAAACACCATTCACGAAAATTCCCAATTAGAAAATGTAGTCTCTCCAAAGGGTATCTTTTTTAGGATGCCCTTTTTTATTCCCCGTCATCAAAAATTCACCAAATGGTTTGCATGGTTTCTATGCCTTCCAATAAAATGTCTTGCCCACTTTGCCCATTGGATATGATTAAGATGGTATACGGTGCGGTTGGGAAAATTTGGTCGGTCATCACCCAAAGCCCTTCATTTATAAAAACCTCAACAGACGACCTGTCCAAAAAGATACTTAGCTCCAGCTCCCCTGCCTTGGAACAATCCAATGGCATTTGGTGATGCTTATTGCCAAACTCTTGTTGAAATTCAACCTGCCCCGAATTGGTCCGATCCAACCTGAACATATTGGTATTGGAATCCATGGACAATACCAATGCTTCATCTAAATGGTTCTTAAAAGTGATGCTGAAATCCTTGCAAGCTGTTCTTAATTTGATTCGGGATTGGTTCAGTCCATCTAAAACCACCTCCCTTTTTCCACCTGATGGAACCCTTACATCTTTTGCCATCATTTCTGCAGTCAATCCATCTACTTGCTCCAATGGGAAGTTTTTCAAGGCATATTCCTCTCCCATTTTTACCAACGACAGTTTTCTGGGCAAGGTCATGGCACTTCTCCAAACTTGGGTCGGTGTATCCCTGGCATAATCCCAGTTGCTCATCCACCCTATAAATATTCGGTCACCGTTGGGTACATTATTATAGGTGACCCCAGCATAATTGTCCGTTCCATAATCCAACCATTTTGCCTCTTTCTGATCTGAAGTGAATTTCTCCCCATCAAAATCCCCAACAAAATACTGCGTACCACTCCCTCCATTGGGTGCTCCCGGATTTATACTGATGATCAACACCCATTTTTCCTCATCGGTGCCCTCTACCGGTAATTTAAAAAGGTCCGGGCACTCCCATACACCGCCATGCGCACCCTGATTTTTTCCAAAATCACTGAGATACTCCCATTCCCTTAAATTTTCCGATGCGTAAAACTTGGCATGGTCCCCTGCCACCAAAGCCAATATCCATCGCTTTGTGGATTCGTGCCAAAAAACCTTGGGATCTCTAAAATCCTTTATTCCCTCATTGCCAATAACCGGATTTCCTTCGTACTTGGTCCATGTATCCCCATTGTCCAGACTGTACGCAATGCCCTGGGTCTGAAAATCGGTCCTGCCCTCTTTTTCTCCTTCCATGGAGTGATAGGTGAAAATAGCCACCAAGGGTGTCTCTCCATTCTTGGCAAAACCCGAAGTATTGTTACGGTCCACCACGGCACTTCCTGAAAAAATAAGGCCATGCTCATCCGGATACAAGGCAATAGGCTTGTGTTCCCAATGTACCATATCCTTACTAACCGCATGCCCCCAATGCATAGGTCCCCATACAATATCATCTGGATAATATTGATAAAAAAGGTGGTAGATCCCCTCGTGGTATACAAGTCCGTTGGGGTCGTTCATCCACATCTTGGGAGGTGAAAAATGGTATTGGGGGCGGTATTGCTCCTTATACACTTGAGGTTCTTGCCCTTCATCAACCTTCTTTTTCCTTGTTTCCTTACAGGCCATAAAACCTGCCAAAAAAACACATACGACCATTGCTTTTTGCATCGGATTGGATTTTGTTCATGAATATTCCCTTAAGTTAATCATAATAATGAATGAAAATTTAAAGGCTATCTTTGGATTACATCCAAAATCCATGAAGCGACACCTACATCTTCTTCTTTTTTTGGTCCTCGGCGTGGTTTCCTGTGCACAGTCCATACCCGATGTGCTTGAAAAGTACAACGACCACACGGTTGAATACATAACGGTTGCTTCCTTGGACACCCTAAACACTCCCATGCTACTGGATGCCCGGGAACTCGAAGAATTTGAGGTAAGTCATTTGGACCATGCGTTATGGGTAGGGTATACGAATTTCAATGTGGAAACCGTCCAAGAGATGGTCCCTGATAAAAAAACGCCCCTAGTAGTCTACTGTTCCTTGGGCGTTCGGTCCGAAGAGATTGGGAAGCAATTGAAAAAGGCCGGATACACCAACGTCAAAAACCTATATGGGGGCATTTTTGAATGGAAAAACCAAGGCCGTCCGGTGTATGACCAAAATCAACAACAGACCGAAAAAGTACATGCCTTTAGTAAGTATTGGGGACGATTTTTGACCAATGCCGAAAAAGTGTACGCCAACAAAAGTAACACACATGGGCAGTAGCCTTCTCATAATTCTCACCAGAAACCCTGAACTTGGCAAATGCAAGACCCGTTTGGCAGCCAAGGTAGGGGATACGGCCGCACTGGATATTTACAAGTTCCTGCTCCAGCATACCGTTTCGTTCACCAAAAACCTGACTGTGGAAAAATGGGTTTTCTATTCCGAAGACATTTGGGAACACGATATTTGGGACAACCATATCTATACAAAAAAACTGCAACGCGGTCCTGATTTGGGGACACGCATGTTAAACGCTTTTGAAGAAGGTTTCAAGGCTGGGTTTAAAAAAATCTGTATTATTGGAAGTGATATGTACCACCTCTCCCAAGCCAATTTGGAGGAGGCTTTTTCCAGATTGGACGACCATGATTTTGTGGTAGGACCTGCGGAAGATGGAGGGTACTATCTTCTTGGAATGACCACCTTGAAAAAGGAATTGTTTCTGAACAAAACATGGGGAACAAATACTGTTCTCTCGGATACATTAAAGGACTTAAGGGCTGATTCTGTTTTTTTACTTTCCGAAAAAAACGATGTGGACCATTACGAAGACATAAAAGATATTGAGGCTTTTCAGCCTTTTTTAAAACATATGAAAAAATGACCCAAGCACAACTTGACGAATCTGTTGATTATTTAATAAAACGAGGGTTTGAAGCCCCTGAAATTGGAATTGTACTGGGCACCGGACTGGGACAATTGGTAGATAACATTGAAAATCCGGTTGAGGCCCACTACAACCATATTCCCCATTTTCCTTTGGCCACCGTGGAGTTTCATTCAGGAAAACTGATCTATGGAACCATTTCCGGCAAAAAGGTCGTAGTCATGCAAGGGCGTTTCCACTTATACGAAGGATATGATTTTGTGGATATCACCTACCCCATTCGGGTGATGCACCTCTTGGGCATAAAAAAGCTCTTTGTGTCCAACGCGGCTGGGGCAGTGAACCTTGACTTTAAAAAAGGGGACATCATGCTCATTGAAGACCACATTAATCTTCAAGGGGGATCTCCACTGGCTTTTAAGGGTGTTTCCGAATTTGGAGAACGTTTTGTGGACATGAGCGAACCCTACGATGTGGACATGCGCAAAAAAATTGAGAACATCGCCAACAAAAATGGCATTTCCCTCAAAAAAGGAGTCTACGCTTCAGTAGTGGGACCACAACTGGAAACCAAGGCGGAATATCGCATGTTGAAAATTTTAGGGGCAGATGCCGTAGGAATGAGTACCGTACCAGAAGTAATTGTCGCCAATCATTTACGACTACCCATTGTAGCGGTATCTGTTTTAACCGATGAATGCGACCCTGAAAACCTTCAACCCATTGACATTCAGGAAATCATAGCCGTCGCCAATAGAACAGAACCAAAAATGATACAATTGTTTAAAGAATTGATACTGGAAATATGAGTTATTTAGATGCCACCCAAGACCTCTATAAAGAGGCCGCACTTACCCCAGACGTTGGACTTTGCTGTACCACCAATCCCATTTGGCAGTTCCCGGGACTGTCCATTCCCAAAATTATGCAGGAGATGAACTACGGATGCGGAAGCACCGTTTCCGCGCAAGATTTGGTGAACGACCCCAAAATTCTTTACGTAGGCGTTGGTGGCGGAATGGAATTGCTACAGTTCTCCTATTTCTCCAGACAAAAAGGCGGGGTCATAGGTGTAGATTCCGTGGATGAAATGTTGGAGGCCTCCCGAAAAAACTTTAAGGTGGCCGAAACGGAAAATGATTGGTTCAAAAGTGAGTTTGTGGATCTCGTAAAAGGTGATGCATTAAACCTGCCCGTAGCCGATGAAAGTATTGATGTTGCAGCCCAAAACTGTCTGTTCAACATCTTTAAAATGGAAGACCTGAAAAAGGCCGTTGCAGAAATGTACCGGGTCCTCAAACCCCATGGCCGTTTGGTCATGAGCGACCCCATCTGCGAACAGCCTATGAATGATGAACTACGAAATGATGACAGACTCCGTGCCCAATGCCTTAGCGGCAGTATCCCCTTGAAGGATTACGTAAAAGTGTTGACCGATGCCGGTTTCGGCACCATAGAAATCAGGGGGCGAAGGTCGTACAGGGTACTCTCGCCCAACCACTACCCCACCGATGAGCTCATCCATATTGAGTCCATTGAAATAGCGGCCATTAAAGATCCCATGCCAGAAGATGGACCTTGCATGTTCACTGGAAAAACAGCCATTTATTATGGAGGAGAGGAGTATTTTGATGATGGAAAGGGGCATGTACTTCTTCAAAACCAACCCTTGGCCGTATGTGATAAAACGGCGGCAGCTTTGGGCAATGCGTCGGATGAAATCCATATCAGTGAAAGCACCTGGCACTATAACGGGGGCGGATGCTGTTAAGATAATTATTGGTCATGAACAGTGTTTTGTACATCGTTTTAGGGTTGATTCTGATTTGTTGCGGCGGAAAGAGTGTAAAAATTGAGCATCAAGAAACATCGACCCCTCCATCGCACACCCTATGGAACACTTTGGTGCAACAGTATGTAGATGAAGATGGGGATGTGGACTACGGTGGGTTGCAAAAAGAGGTATCCCGTTTGGATACCTATTTGGGGGAACTCTCCACTAATCCACCTGCAACCTCCTGGTCCAAAAACGAAAAATTGGCCTATTACATCAACCTGTACAATGCCGGGACCGTTAAGCTCATCGTGGACCATTTTCCGGTGGAAAGCATAAAGGATATTCCCAACCGTTGGGACAAGGAATGGCTCAGGGTGGGAAACGATGTTCTATCTTTAAATGACATTGAGCACAAGATTCTTCGGAAAATGAACGAAGCCCGTATTCATTTTGCCATCAATTGCGCTTCCTATTCCTGCCCCAAATTGCTCAATTCGGCTTTTACCGCCGAGAACATGGAGGATCAACTACACCAAGCCGCTTTGGATTTCATCAATGACCCCAAACGGAACCAATTTGAAGGCAATACCGCTTATTTATCCAAAATTTTCAAGTGGTACAAAGGTGATTTCACTGAGAATGGGTCGCTTCAGGAGTATATCAGTTCCTATTTGGACAAACCCATTATCAAGGACACCAAAATTGATTATTTGGAATATGATTGGAGCTTGAACGATGCCAAATAAACCTCAAACCTTAAGTATTATTATTCCTGTGCTCAATGAAGCACCGCATATTGGCAATTTACTCACATACCTTTCAAAGAATTCATCCCCACATTTGATATCGGAAATAATCTGTGTGGATGGTGGCAGCACGGACAATACAAGTGCTATTGCCAAAAAACATGGTGCAAGGGTCATACTTTCAGAGAGAGGGCGTGCCGTTCAAATGAACCTTGGAGCCAAACATGCCCAAGGCAGTGTACTCTATTTTTTACATGCAGACACTTTTCCTCCTAAACATTTTGACCAAATTATCCTCAAAGCCACCGAGAAAGGGCATAAGGCTGGGTGTTTCCGGATGAAATTTGACACCAAAAATCGTTTTTTGGGGTTCTTTGCCTGGTTTTCACGCATCAACCATATCCTGTGCAGGGGTGGGGATCAATCCTTATTTGTACAACAAGCGCTTTTTAACCAACTGGGCGGGTTCAATGAAACCTATAAAATTTACGAGGATACGGAATTTATATCGAGAGTATACAGACATGACCAATTTATGGTTTTGCCACACTATGTAGTCACATCGGCCAGAAAATACCATGAGGTGGGATGGTTTAGATTGCAGTTTCACTTTGCCATGATCCACCTAAAAAACTTTTTTGGCGCAGGACCCGAAGAACTGCATCGGTATTACAACAAAAATATCCTGACCTAAATATTATTCATTGATTTCCAAATCAACATAATCGTTCATAATGCCATTGGTAAGCACATTGACGAACTTTTTTCTATCCAGTTGCATCGCAATTTTTTCCTTGGATTTTTTAGATGCGTTTTCTAAGGTGATAAGACTTATGGCTGGTAGAATATTTCGAGCGAGATAGAGATTTTCCTTGTCCTCAAAAATCAAATGGACATCTTCATACGTGCGGTTTGAAACACTGTTCTTTTTGAACACGTTCTCAATATTATTGGCCAAACGCTGTCCCTGCTCACTCTTATTGTAATGGTACACAGCCACATCTGTATTGCTTCCAGCAATTACGTCAACTGCACGTATCACAATAACCCTTTGGTATTTGCCTGTGTTTTGAATATAACGCTTATTAATGGCTTCAATATAATTTCCCATTTGCTGCATTTCGGTCAGCGGCTCAACCAACTCAGGGGAATCCGGAATTTCTTGTCCCAAAATATAGACTTGGGCTCCGTGAACCATCAATTCTGCGGCCAAACTCTCCGTAACACCTTTTGCATACCCATTATTTATATCTTTCTTGTCCTCAACAATGAGATAATACACGGCATTTTTTAAGGTTTCACTTTTCAAGGACATTTGTGCCAACTCAGAATCAAAAATGGGTTCTTCAACACCATCTTTGGACTGCACCACCACCCCGGTTTTTTTAAACGAATCTTTAGCCCGTGGCACTTCATAGCCTACACCCACTTGTAGCAGACTGCCATTCTTTATTTTTTCAGAATTCAACTTGATGAACTCTTCATAATGTTTGACAGGGTCTAACCCCTGCTTTCTCAAGAGCGAAAAAATTCCGTCCCCGGGTTGGGCAACTACGGTGTAATGGTCCTCTTGCGCCAAAATAACAGAGCAAGCACAGACCCAGAAGAATAGGGTTGGCATTAATCTCATAACTGTAATTTTTTGGGGAAGGGTGCATTACAAATATGGCAAAAAAACAGCTACGATTGCGATTGGTTAGGGGAAAATTCTTAACAATTCTTTTCTTTAACCTTGAGGGTTCAATTTCTTAATCCGGGCATAGTGTTTTCGTATCACCGATTCTGCAGGTTTGTTCTGGGGCGTAAATCTATTATCGGCATGCCCTCCAGCCCTATCATGGTGTATAAACCATTTCCAGACAAACCCTCCGGCAAACCAATCCTCGTCCCAAAACTCATCAAAAATCATCTGGGTCGCCTCTGCCTGTGCCTCAAGATTTACCTCCATTTGGTTTCGGTCCACCAGCCAAGGTTTTTTTCCTGTATAATCCATGCTACGGTATCCAAACTCTGTAAAAAGAATAGGTTTTTCAAACTTTTCGGATAACGCTTTTAATTGCTTTTTCCATGGTTGCCAACCACTTCTCAATTGCTCTTGGGAAGGCTCCCGATGCTCAGATAATGGGAAATATGCATCCACCCCAATAAAATCCAACTGATCCCAAAATGGGGTTCGTGTGTACTCGTCCCAATTGGCCGCATAGGTAAGCTTGCCCTTATAAATATGTTTAACCTGAATAATCAAATCTTGCCAAAATTGAGGTCGGTTCTTTACAAACTCTTCCAGTTCGGTACCAATGCAATACATATCGCATTGGGTTTCCTGGGCCAGTTCCGCATAAGCCAGAATGAACTTGGCGTACGCACTCTCCAAAGCCTTCCAATCTGTTTCGGACTGCATGACCATATCCCCTGTGAACGCTCCACGCCAAATCCAAATTTGGGGTTTCAACATCACTTTTATACCATTCTTATGCAACATCCCTATATACTGCTTGGCCCCCTGTTTGGTTTCACCATACCATTGTCGTTCCGTATCAAATACCAGTTCCGGAGATTGCAAATCCCTAATAAAACCAAAGGGCATTACCGCTGCATAGTTGGCATGGATATCCAATACAGGATTTACATGGGCCTGCAACACCTCTTCACGAGACCCCACAAAACTTATCCCATTGATCTTATCTCCCTTTTGTCCGCTGCAAGAAAGAAGGGCAAACCACAATAGAAAGGCAAATTGTTTCATGTATTTGGAATGTAAAATCCTAAAAATAATCTTTTTATCTGTTGGGGCTTGTTAATTAAAACCTTTCTAAATTAACCCAAAGGGTTAAGTTCCTATCTTTAAAAACGACACAATAGCCACAATCAATCTAATCCTATGGAGAACATTGTCATTATCGGGAATGGAATAGCTGGAGTGACCGCAGCGCGGCATATCCGCAAACTTTCCGATAAACGTATCATCATCATTTCTGCGGAAACCGACCATTTCTTTTCAAGAACGGCCCTCATGTATGTGTATATGGGCCATATGAAGTTTGAGCACATTCAACCCTATGAAGATTGGTTTTGGGAAAAGAATCGGATAGAATTGGTGCGTGGCTACGTTACCCAAGTCAATACTGAAGAAAAAAAACTTATCCTTGACAACGTAAGCTCCCTACATTACGACAAGCTCATCATTGCCACAGGCTCCAAACCCAATAAATTTGGTTGGCCCGGACAGGATCTTCATGGAGTCCAAGGGCTTTATTCCAAACAAGATTTGGACCTTTTGGAAGTAAACGCACCCAATAAAGAGGTTTGTGAGAGGGCCGTAATCGTGGGCGGGGGATTGATCGGCATTGAATTGGCGGAAATGCTCCGAAGCAGGGATATTCCCGTTACTTTTTTGGTAAGGGAAACCAGTTTCTGGAACGGGGTTTTGCCTGAGGGCGAATCGCAGATGATCAATGAACATATCTTGGAGCACCATATCGACCTTCGATTGGGCACCAACCTCAAAGAAATTGTTTCGGATGAAAATGGGAGGGTAAAATCCGTAATCATCGCCGACACCAATGAAGAAATCCCATGTAATTTGGTGGGCCTTACCGCAGGGGTCACCCCCAATGTTGATTTCCTAAAAGATTCCTGCATTAAACTGGGACGAGGTGTAAAAGTGAACCGTTTCCTAGAAACCAATATCAAAGATATTTATGCCATTGGCGATTGTGCCGAACAACATGAGGCCATTGGCAACCGTAGGCCCATTGAAGCAGTTTGGTACACCGGTCGCATGATGGGCGAAACCTTGGCTCAGACCATTTGCGGGAACCGGATTGCCTATAATCCAGGGCATTGGTTCAACTCCGCCAAGTTTTTGGACATTGAGTATCAAACCTATGGATGGGTATTTTCCGAGCGGAGAAAGGAAACCCATGAGATGCATTTCCACTGGCGACACCCAGAGGAAAAAATCTGCATTACGATTGCTTTTCACCAAGATTCCAAGCAATTTTTGGGCATCAATACCTTTGGTATCCGAATGCGCCATGAAGTATTTGACCGTTGGCTCAAAGAGGAACGCACCGTGGATTTTGTCCTAGAACACTTGGCGGATGCCAATTTTGACCCGGAATTTTATAAAAAGTATGAACCAGATATAGTTTCCAAGTACAATATTGATTTCGGAACCTCTATCAAACCTAAAAAGAAAAGTTTAAAACGCATCTTTCAGTTCAATTAAATGGTTTAATGTTCATGGTTCAGTGTTTCTAAAATTTGATATGGGAAGAATAGAAAAATTTGAAGATTTGGAAGTTTGGCAATTGGCCAGAACCATTTGTAAAGAAATCGAAAACCTTTTTGGAACAACCCCACTTGGCAAGAATTTTTCATTAAGGGACCAAATGGAGCGAAGTTCTGGTTCAATTATGGACAATATTGCCGAAGGGTTTGGCAGAGATGGAAATCGTGAATTCCATAATTTTTTAAGCTATTCCAAAGCGTCTTGCTCTGAACTTAAATCACAACTTTACAGAGCATTGGACAAGAAGCTGATCCATGAAGAACAAATTGAACATCTACAATCAATCATTGATATGGAGATTAACAAAATTGGGGCTTTCATGTTCTATTTAAGAAAATCAGAATTCAAAGGTCAAAAGTTCAAATCATTAAAAAAGGACAACAAACCATGAACTATAAAACGCATAGTCAAAGCATGGCCCTTACCGGCCAACCGCCTAAAAATATTACCCGAAACCAAAAATTCGCCACCTTGGTAGGGATGTTTGGTTTGGCCGTGATGCTATTGGCCGCCTTTAATGTCTCTTTCCCCAACAAGACACTATGGCTGACCATTTCCCTTTCCGCACTGTTCACGGGTATTCTCTGGTTTTCATGGGAAGCCTATTCCCAAAAACTGCCCGGCATCAAGAACGATGGGGTATGGTTCAAATCCATTTCAAGCCAAGGGCTTTGGGGTTGGATTGCGGGAATCGCCCTTACTGGATTTTACATCATCCTCTATTTTTATCCCGAATATTTGGGATTGGCCAGCAAAGGCAGCAACAAAGGGGTGATTGCCTTGTTCGACCCACTTAGCAAAGCCTTGAGCGGGAACCCGGCCAGCCAATGGTTTGTGTATGGAACGCTCTACACCGTGGCCATTTTGGCTTTTGGGGTCAAGTTTTTGTGGAAATACAGACACAATCGCTACGAAAGGTTACGAACATTAAGTGTGATGTTCTTCCAAACGGCTTTTGCTTTTATCATTCCCGAATTGATGGCCCGTTTGAATGGTGATAAACTATTAAATGGTGGCAGTCTACCTTACTACGACCTTAAAAATGTATGGCCCCTCAATTACTATAATTTTGAAGGCTATCGCATCAAAGGTTTTTTAAGTTCTGGGGATATTGGATTTGCACTTTTGATTTTTGGTATTCTTTCCATCTTTGTGATTACACCCATCCTTACCTACAAATACGGAAAACGTTGGTACTGTTCTTGGGTTTGTGGATGCGGCGGATTGGCCGAGACTGCTGGGGATTCTTTCCGACAGCTCAGTGACAAATCTGTAAAGGCATGGCGGATTGAACGTTGGGTCGTACACAGCGTAGTGGTTTTTGTGACTCTCATGACCACTGCCGTCATCTACTCCTATTTGGGAACGGATACGAGCAAGTACTGGCTCACCAAAAGCACCTTTTTAATCGGTGTGGCTTCGTTGTTGACCTTGGTTTTTGGTTGGGTAATGCTCTTTAAAAGGGAACAGCTTCAAAAAGATGCCCAATATGGAGCCATAGGTTATTTTGTCATCATTATGGCGTTGATCGGATTCCATTTTTTTAGTGGGGAGGGGTATGTATTCCTGTTCAAATCCGAAACCCTTCGCAAATCCTATTCCTTTTTGATCGGCAGTATTTTTTCAGGGGTGATCGGAACTGGGTTTTACCCCATTTTCGGGAATCGGGTCTGGTGTAGATTTGGCTGTCCCATGGCCGCCATGCTTGGTTTTCAACAACGTCTGTTCTCCCGATTCCGCATTACCACCAATGGAGGCCAGTGCATCTCTTGCGGAAGTTGCTCCACCTATTGCGAAATGGGTATCGATGTCCGTGCCTATGCCCAAAAAGGGGAAAACATTGTCAGATCTAGTTGCGTGGGATGTGGCATCTGCTCCGCTGTTTGCCCAAGGGGAGTGCTAAAATTGGAAAATGGCCCACAAAAAGGACGTATAGACAGCAACCAAGTGCTGTTGGGCAACGATGTTGACCTTATGGACTTGGTGAACCAAAAATAATTTCCATTGGTCATATCTATCAAGTCAAAATCGGTGGAATAGTGTAGTTTTGGCAACTTCAAGATAAACCTAAGAATGCCTATGACCAACATCAAGGTAATCATTCCCGCAATCAATGAAGGAGATTCCATAGGCAAGGTGGTTTCCGAATTGCCGAAACATGTTTCTGAAATCATTGTGGTGGACAATGGATCTATCGACAATACCATTCAAAATGCGCAAAAAGCAGGAGCTACCGTAATCACCGAAACCCGCAAAGGATATGGCTCTGCCTGCCTAAAAGGAATAGATTACATATCCAAAGCATCCAAAACACCCAATATCATCGTATTTATTGACGGAGATTACTCTGATTATCCAGAAGAACTGGATAAAGTAATCGCCCCTATCTTGGAGAAGGACATTGATTTTGTGGTCGGCGCACGCAAAAAAGAACTCCGTGAACCAGGATCTATGACACCGCAACAGGTTTTTGGCAATTGGTTGGCCACTTTTTTGATGCGATTATTCTTTAGGTCAAGATTTACGGATTTAGGACCTTTTAGGGCCATTAAATATGAAAAGCTCAAAGAATTGGGAATGCAGGACACGACTTACGGGTGGACCGTGGAAATGCAGTTAAAAATTTTAAGAAAAAAAATGACATATACCGAAGTACCAGTACGTTATAAACGAAGAATTGGAGTGTCAAAAGTTTCAGGAACGGTAAAAGGTACTATATTTGCAGGCATAAAAATTTTGGGTTGGATCTTTAAATACAGTTTAAAATAACATGGGACTCACTATCGCTCTTATCATCATTGCTATCTACAGTACGGCCCTGATTTTGATATTCTTCTACAGTCTAGCCCAATTAAACCTCTTGATAAACTATCTAGGATATAAAAAGCGAAACGAGGAAGCCCCAAAATTCAATTTACTAGATCCAAAAGAAATTCCCTTTGTTACCATTCAACTTCCCATTTACAATGAGGAATACGTAATGGAGCGCTTGTTGGACAATATTGCCAAAATAGAATACCCTAAAAGCAAATTGGAAATCCAAGTGTTGGACGACTCTACCGATGACTCTGTAATAGAAACAGCCAGAAGGGTAAAAGAGCTCCAAAAAACAGGTTTGGACATCCAACACATCCGCAGGGAAAACCGAAAAGGCTTTAAGGCCGGTGCCTTGAAAGAAGGTTTGGCTATAGCCAAAGGAGAGTTCATCGCCATTTTTGATGCAGATTTTCTTCCTGAAAGCGATTGGCTCAAAAAGACCGTTCCCTACTTTAAAGACGAGGAAATTGGTGTGGTACAGACCCGTTGGGGACACATCAACCGTGATTACTCCACACTTACCCGCATCCAAGCCTTTGCTTTGGATGCACATTTCACCTTAGAGCAAGTGGGGCGAAACTCCAAGGGGCATTTCATAAATTTTAACGGTACCGCAGGTATCTGGAGAAAAGAGTGCATCTTGGATGCCGGCAACTGGGAAGGCGACACCTTGACCGAGGATTTGGACCTGAGCTACCGTGCCCAATTGAAAAACTGGAAGTTCAAGTATTTGGAAGACGTGGAAACCCCTGCCGAGCTTCCCGTAGTAATCAGTGCAGCCCGCTCCCAGCAATTCCGTTGGAACAAAGGTGGTGCCGAAAACTTCAGAAAAACGGTTTGGAGTGTGATCACTGCCAAAAACATTCCCTTTAAAACCAAGTTCCACGGCGTAATGCACCTATTGAACAGTTCTATGTTCCTTTGCGTGTTCATCGTTGCTCTATTGAGCATTCCCATGCTATACATTAAAAATATGTATGGCCATTTGGGATGGATATTTGAAGTGACCAGCTTCTTTATCATCAGTACCATTATCCTATTCATTTGTTACTGGTTCACCTATAAAAGTATACAGGGAAGTAGTTTTGATAATTTTGTGGACTACATCAAGTTGTTCTTTACTTTCTTTTCAGTAGCATTGGGCTTCTCCCTGCATAACACGGTTGCTGTTTTGGAAGGACATTTAGGAAAGCGAAGTGAGTTTGTGCGAACTCCAAAATTCAACATCAACAACCTTACCGATACGTGGAAGGGCAATAAATATTTGGCCAAGAAACTATCGCCAAATATGATTTTGGAATTTGCCCTGATGGTCTACTTCCTTTTTGGAATGTACAGTGCCATTCCATTAAATGATTACGGACTTTTTCCATTCCATTTAATGTTGTTCTTAGGATTTGGCTTTGTATTCTTTAAGTCGCTGACATCCAAGGCTTAAATTCATGCGCTCTTACTGGAACCTGCACAAATACCCGATACTCTTTGTTATCGGGAGTATGTTGTTCTACACCAGTTTTGGGTATGATTTAGACCGCACCGATTACATAAAGCTGCTAACACTGTTTAGCGGACTGTTCTTTTTTTGCTACAAGATTATTCAGTTTGAAAAATGGAACTTTAAGTTCCTTTTGGTAGCGGGAATCCTTTTTAGGTTGATTTTCCTTGTTGCAGAACCTAATCTCTCCCAAGATTTCTATCGCTTTATTTGGGATGGGGAGCTCATCAAAAATGGTTTCAACCCCTACTTGTATACGCCGGACCAGCTTATGGAGCAACCCAATTTTTCCATAGCCAATGCTGATGAACTATATGCCGGTATGGGAAGCCTTCATGCCAAACATTATAGCAACTACCCTCCGGTAAACCAATTTTTCTTTGCCCTTGCGTCTATTCTTGGAGGCGGTAGTGTGCTCGGTGCTATCATTGCCCTGCGACTGATCACCATCCTTGGTGATTTAGGAGTTTTGTATTTTGGAAGAAAACTGCTCCAAAAACTCAACCGTCCTAGCTATTTGGCCTTTTGGTATTTCCTAAACCCTTTGGTCATCATTGAGCTCACCGGAAACCTGCACTTTGAAGGAACCATGCTGTTCTTCTTTGTTTGGGCACTCTATCTAATCTCAAGCCAAAAATGGTGGCTCGGGGCTCCATTGTATGCCATATCCATAATGGTAAAATTGGTCCCAATACTCTTTCTGCCTCTTTTTTTGAAGTATTTGGGATTACGAAAAAGTATTTTCTTCTATGCCTTAACAGGACTGGGCTGTCTTATCCTGCTTACTCCTTTTTACGCTCCATTTTTCATCGACAACTATTCGGATACCATTGGTCTATGGTTCTCCAATTTTGAATTCAATGCCGGAATCTACAATGGCATCAAAAAAATAGCGGTCACTTTTTATGACGCCAAGCCTTGGGAACTCATTGAAGCCTATGGAACATTGGTGATCAAGGTAATGGCCATCGTCATCCTATTGTTTGCCTTCTTGCGGAAGAATCAAAGCCTACAAACCCTAATTACTTCAACTCTACTGGTACTCTCGATATATTTTTTCATATCCAGCACAGTTCACCCATGGTATGTTGTGTTCCTTTTGGGAGTCTCCCTTTTAACGGATTATCGCTTCCCCTTGATTTGGTCTTTTGCCGTTGTGTTGAGTTATCAAGCTTATTCAAATCCAGATTTTAAGGAAAATATGTGGTGGTTGGCTTTTGAATACATTTTGGTCATAGGCTTTTTTATTTATGAAATGATAAGCAAAGGCCCAAAAAAGTTATATTTCTTTAAAAAATAAATCTGTTCTTAGGTCAATTGGAATTAATTTGTACTTTTAATCCCGAAATGAAAGGACAACAATACATATTACATACATTGAGCATTCCTGCTCCAGTACGTCCATTTTCTCCCCGTCGTCGCCCGTAAGGGTGCATCACGATCTATGGAAATAGGTGAGTCCATTTCCGCAACAACAAACCAACATCTTTCATTAATTTTTTATCAGTTTAAACGCTTGCAATGGAAATTGTAGTTGCTAACGAATCACATTTTAAATACGCACACATCATAAGTGATACCATCACGGAATCTGCCAAGGTACGAGGCACCGGAATTGCCAGAAGAACCCCGGAGTACATTATGAAGCGATTACAGAATGGGAATGCGATTATTGCCCTGGATGGTGATAAATTCGCAGGGTTCTGTTATATAGAAGTATGGGGCAACAAGGACTTTGTGGCCAACTCTGGATTAATCGTACATCCAGATTACCGAAACCAAGGATTGGCCAAGGAAATAAAAAAGGCCATTTTTGACCTCTCCCGAAAAAAATTCCCCGACGCAAAAATATTTGGCATCACCACAGGTTTGGCCGTAATGAAAATGAATTACGAACTAGGTTATAAACCTGTTACATTTTCTGAACTCACCGACGACCCCGAATTCTGGAAAGGCTGTCAGACCTGTAAGAATTTTGACATCCTTACCCGCACAGAACAAAAAATGTGTCTGTGCACCGGTATGCTTTACGATCCCAATTCCAAAAAGCCGGTAACCAAAAAGTGGAACGAGAAAGCCTTTCAAAGACTGAAAAAAATTAAGGAAGCCCTTTTTTTAAAAAAGAAGCAAAAATAAATGTCAGTTCGAACGCAGTCGAGAACGGTATACTTTCCACTGCCTTCGTAACATCAATTAATAGAAGAAATACAACATGAAAAAATTAGTTTTGGCCTATAGCGGTGGATTGGACACCTCATATTGTGCAAAATATCTTTCACAGGACCAAGGTTTTGAAGTACACGCCGTAAGTGTGAACACGGGGGGCTTCAGCAAGGAAGAAATCAAGGAAATTGAGGAGAAGGCCCTGACCCTTGGTGCAAGTTCCTACACCTCCATCAACGCCATTGCCACATTTTATGAAAAAGTGGTCAAGTACCTCATCTTCGGAAATGTCCTTAAGAACAATACCTATCCCCTTTCGGTAAGCGCGGAACGGATTGTACAGGCCATCGAAATTGTAAACCATGCCAAAAAAATAGGGGCACAGTACATTGCCCATGGTAGTACCGGTGCCGGAAACGACCAAGTGCGATTTGATATGATCTTTCAAATTTTGGCCCCTGAAATTGAAATCATCACCCCGATCAGGGACAAAAAATTGGCCCGGGAAGAGGAAATCAACTATCTACAACAAAATGGTATTGATTATTCTTGGGAAAAAGCAAAATACTCCATAAATAAGGGACTATGGGGAACCTCTGTGGGTGGTGAAGAAACCCTGACATCCCATTCGGCCCTGCCCGGAAGTGCCTACCCAAGCCAATTGGAAAAAGAGCTTCCCAAAGAATTGAAACTGACCTTCAAAAAAGGAGAGTTGGTTGCTTTGGATGGAGAAACTGATACCCCTGTAGCCAATATTGAAAAGTTATCGGCCATTGCATCCAAATATGCCATTGGCAGGGATATCCACGTTGGTGATACCATTATCGGCATCAAGGGTCGGGTCGGTTTTGAGGCTGCCGCACCTCTCATCATCATTAAAGCGCACCATCTTTTGGAAAAACACACCTTGAGCAAATGGCAGCAGTACCAAAAAGAGCAATTGGGCAATTTTTATGGCATGTTGTTGCATGAAGGAAACTATTTGGATGAAGTGATGCGAAACATTGAAGCGTTCTTGGCGGATACCCAAAAACATGTTTCTGGCGACGTTTTTGTCACGCTTCACCCCTACCGATTTGAACTCAATGGAATTGCTTCAGACCATGACCTTATGAACGCTTCTTTTGGAAGCTATGGTGAAATGAACAAGGGCTGGACGGCTGATGATGCCAAAGGATTCATTAAAATTTTATCCAATTCCGGTAAAATTGCAAACCACGTAAACCAGAACAATGATTAAAGCAGGCATCATAGGCGGGTCCGGATACACTGGCGGGGAACTTATCCGAATCCTATTGAACCACCCCCAGGCCGAAATTGACTTTGTGTTCAGTACCACTAGAGCTGGAAAATCCATTACCTCTGCCCATCAAGATCTTTTGGGATTGACAGATTTGGCCTTTACGGGTGAGGTGAATCCAAATGTGGATGTGGTTTTTCTATGCCTTGGACATGGCAATTCCACCTCTTTTTTACAGGAGAACACCTTTTCAAAAAACACCAAGATCATAGACCTCAGCAACGACTTTAGGCTAAAGGCCGATACCCATTTTAATGGAAAAGAGTTTGTGTACGGACTTCCCGAACTGAACAAGGAGGCCATAATATCCGCTGACGCCATTGCCAATCCCGGATGTTTTGCCACCGCAATCCAATTGGGATTGTTGCCCTTGGCCAAAGCAGGACTGTTGAAAAACGAAGTACATATCAATGCCGTAACGGGGAGTACCGGTGCAGGGGTCGGGCTATCGTCCACCTCCCATTTTAGCTGGAGAAACAACAATGTATCCTGGTATAAACCCTTTTCTCACCAACATCTGGGAGAAATTGGGGAAAGCCTGGACTCGTATGGAAATCCTGTGGGCAAACTCTTGTTCTTGCCAAACCGTGGAAACTTCACAAGGGGAATATTGGCCACGGCCTATACTGCCTTTGACGGAAGTTTAGAGGACGCAAAAGCCTTGTTCAAAGAATTTTATACAGGCGCGGTTTTCACGCATGTTTCCGATGAACCCGTCCACCTAAAGCAAGTGGTGAATACCAATCAATGTCATATCCACCTGCACCAGCATGAGAATTTGATCTTGATCACCTCTGCCATTGACAATTTATTGAAAGGCGCGTCCGGTCAGGCGGTACAGAATATGAACCTGATGTTCGGTTTCCCTGAGACCGAAGGTCTATTATTAAAAGCAGGAGTATTTTAAAAGTAATTTTGGTCGAGCTGTCATATCGAGCGTAGTCGAGATGCGAGACCCCCTAATTAAGAAAAAATGAAAGTAGCCATCATAGGAGCAGGAAATTTGGGATTGGCCATTGCCAAGGGCATTTTACACAGCAATGGAGCCACCACCATGTACCTCACCAAGAGAAATACCAAATCCATCCAAGAATTTGAAAAGTACGGAAACGTTACAGTGACTTCGGATAACCAAGAAGCGGTAAAAAATTCCGACATCTTGATTTTTGCCGTGCAGCCCGGGCATTTTGCCACCATTCTAAAGGACGTCAAGGACCTACTTTCGGAAAAACATGTGTTGATCAGTACCATTACAGGATTTAGTATTCCTAAAATTGAAGAGATCATTGGCGCGGACAAATTCATCATCCGTAGCATGCCCAACACGGCCATTTCAGTAGGAAAGTCCATGACCTGTATCTGTAGCAATGAGTTGGGTAAAAAAAGGGTTGATTTGGCCAAGGCCATCTTTAACCGTATGGGACACACGATGCAAATTCCCGAGGAACAAATGCAGGCCGCTACGGTTATTTGTGCAAGTGGTATTGCCTTTTGGATGCGCTTGATACGCGCCACAACCCAAGGAGCCATTCAGTTGGGTTTTGATGCCAAGGAAGCACAAGAGTTGGCCATGCACACCTGTAACGGTGCCGCAAGCCTTTTGATCGAGTCCGGAAGCCACCCCGAAGAAGAAATTGATAGGGTAACCACCCCCAAAGGGTGTACTATTGAAGGCTTGAATGAAATGGAACACCAAGGGTTGAGCTCTTCCTTGATTCGCGGAATTGTGAGCTCTTATGAAAAAATAAGCCAAATTAAAAAAGGATGAAACAATATGAGGTCGAGCGTAGTATTGACCTTCAACCATAAAAAACCATCTCTCGAATCCGTTCGAGGTGACCAGTAAAAAGATTATGAAATTATTTGACGTATATCCTCTTTATGATGTTACCCCCGTATCTGCCAAAGGCATTGAGGTATGGGATGATAAAGGGCAAAAATATTTGGATTTTTACGGAGGTCATGCCGTAATCTCCATTGGGCACACCCATCCACATTATGTGGCGAAAATCAAGGACCAACTTGATAAGATGGCGTTTTACAGCAATTCCGTGCAAAACCCACTTCAAGAGGAGCTCGCAGAAAAATTGGGAAAATTATCCGATTGCACCGATTATGACCTGTTTATGTGCAATTCGGGTGCCGAAGCCAATGAAAATGCACTGAAAATGGCCTCTTTTCATACCGGAAAGGCCAAAGTGATTTCCTTTAAGAACAGTTTTCACGGTAGGACCTCGGCGGCGGTGGCCGCTACGGACAACCCTAGCATCAATGCACCCATTAACCAGCAACAGGAAGTGACCTTTCTTCCCTTGAATGATTTTGAGGCCTTTGAAAAGGTCATCACTTCCGATGCCTATTGTGCTGTAATCTTGGAAGCCATTCAAGGTGTGGGCGGATTGGATGAACCTTCCACGGAATTCTATCAGTTCATCGCCAAAAAATGTAAGGAGAACAACGTGGTTCTTATTGCGGATGAGGTACAATCCGGGTATGGCCGAAGTGGGAAGTTCTTCGCCTTTCAACACCACAATATCCAACCCGATATCATAACCATTGCCAAAGGCATGGGGAATGGCTTTCCTGTGGGCGGTGTGCTGCTTCATGAAACCTTTAAGCCTTCATATGGACTTTTAGGCACTACCTTTGGTGGAAACCACTTGGCCTGCGCGGCCTGTTTGGCGGTCTTAGATGTGGTTGACAATGAAAATTTGATTGCCAACGCAGCTAGCTTGGGTTCCTATTTTAAGGAAAAAGCCGTAGAAATTCCCCAAATTAAAAACGTAAAAGGCCGAGGGCTGATGATAGGTTTGGAATTTGATTTTGAAGTGGCCGATTTGCGCAAAAAACTAATCTATGATGAACATATTTTCACTGGTAGCGCCAAAAACAAGAAACTGCTTCGGTTTTTGCCGGCATTGAACATAACCAAAGAGCATATCGACCTATTTTTTGAAGCCCTCAAAACCGTACTCAAATGAAACACTATCTCTCCATAAACGATATTGATTCCCTCCCCGTATGGGTAGATGAAGCAATTACCTTAAAAAAAGACCCTTATCAATTTAAAGAACTGGGGAAACAAAAAACCATTTGCCTGCTTTTTTTCAACAATAGCCTTAGAACGAGGTTAAGTACCCAAAAAGCAGCCATACATTTGGGAATGGAAGTAATGATCATGAACTTTGGCAGTGAGGGTTGGGCCTTGGAATTTGGAGATGGCACCCTTATGGACCAAGGTACTTCAGAACATATCAAGGAAGCAGCCCGTGTGGTTTCCGAATACTGCGATATTATTGCCATTAGGGCCTTTGCCGGGCTGAAGGACAAAGCCAAGGACGAGGCCGAAGAAGTGCTGAACGGTTTTGCCAAATATGCCTCCATTCCGGTAGTGAACATGGAAAGCTCAGTGGGTCATCCACTTCAGGCTTTTGCAGATGCCATTACCATCGCAGAGCACGGTACAAAATCAAAGCCCAAAGTGGTGTTGTCATGGGCACCACACCCAAAAGCATTGCCCCATGCCGTGGCCAATTCGTTTGTTGAAATGATGAAGCTACAGGATGCAGAATTTGTAATAACCCATCCAGAAGGATATGAGCTCAACCACGAGATCACAAAAGGATGTAAAATTGAGTACAATCAAAAAAAAGCCTTGGAAAATGCTGATTTCGTCTACGTAAAAAATTGGAGCAGTTATACGGATTATGGAAAGGTATTGAGCAAGGATCTTGATTGGACCATGACCCAAGAAAAATTGGGAAAAGCTAAATTCATGCATTGTCTACCCGTAAGGCGCAATATAGTTGTTGAGGATGCCGTATTGGATGGCAATCAATCTTTGGTGTTGGATCAGGCAAATAACAGGGTCTTTTCAGCACAACTCGTATTAAAAAAGTTATTGGAGGATATAAAATGAAATTAAAGGACAAGGTATGTATAGTAACTGGAGCTACCAGTGGCATGGGAAAAGCCATTGCTAAGGCTTTCTCATCTGAAGGGGCTCAACTAGTCCTGTCCGGACGAAACAAGGAAGCTGGCCGTTCACTCGAAAAGGAGCTCGGCAAAGCTGTGTTCTTGGCAGGCGACATTACCGACCCATCCTATAACGAACAATTGGTGTCCACAGCAATGGACCGCTTTGGGAAATTGGACATGCTTTCCCTGAACGCCGGTATCCTAGGCCTTGGAAATGTAATGGAGCTTCCCATTTCTGAATGGCACCAAACCATCAACACCAATTTGAGTTCAATTTTTTACCTATCCAAATATGCGCTGCCCCATTTGCAAAATAACGAACAGGGCCATATTTTGATCAACGCATCCATAGCAGCATTCAAGAGTTTTCCCAACCACCCAGCCTATTGTGCTTCAAAGGCAGCAGCCATGGCATTGATGAAGCAAATGGCCGTGGACTATGCCCCAAAAGTAAGGGTAAACGCTATTTGTCCGGGTCCGGTGGACACCCCTTTGCTATGGGATTCCGCAAAAGCTTTCAACAACCCGGAGACGGCCGTGGAAAAGGCAAAGGAAGCCACTTTGTTAAAACGGTTGGGAACTCCTGAAGATATAGCAAAACTTGCACTTTTTATGGTCTCGGAAGACAGCTCATGGATTACCGGCACCGCAATAACCATAGATGGAGGAATTTTAAATGTATAATATGAAACAGACACTTTCCATAATAAAAGTAGGAAGCAATCTGATTGAGGACGAGAAAGGGTTTTACCGTATTTTGGAGCTTTTTTCCAAAATGCCGGGCAATAAGATTATGGTCCATGGTGGTGGCAAAAAGGCCACCGAGATGAGTAAAAAGCTTGGTGTTGAGACCAAAATGATAAATGGTCGGCGAATCACCGATGCGGAGAGCTTGGATATTGCCATTATGGTATATGGCGGCTTGGTCAGCAAGAAAATGGTAGCACAATTACAAGCTTTTGGCACCAATGCCATTGGAATGAGCGGTGCGGATGCCAATGCCATAAAAGCCCATAAAAGACCCATTAAGAAAGTGGATTTTGGTTATGTGGGCGATGTGGATATGGTTAATTCCTATGGTATCTTTAAATTATTGCAGTCTGGTTTTACCCCCATCTTTTGTGCATTGACACACGACGGTAAAGGACAACTGCTCAATACCAATGCCGATACGATTGCTGCGGAATTGGCCATTGCAATGTCTGACCAATTTGACACCACCCTGTATTACTGCTTCGAAAAGAAAGGGGTGCTTCAGGATGTAGAGGATGAAAACTCCGTGATTCAACATATAGACACCAAGGCCTATGACGAGCTGTTGGCCTACGGTATTATTTCTGACGGAATGCTTCCCAAAATGCACAATTGCTTTTATGCCTTAAGAAATCAAGTATCCAAAGTCTGTATTGGTGATGTCAGCATGCTTGAAAAAGGCAATTCAAATTTTACCACATTAACGCTATGAAAATACCCCAAGACCAATTGACCCAAAAAGCCATTGAGCTTTTAAAACAGCTCATTTCCATTCCTTCATTTTCAGGAGAGGAAGATAAAACAGGTGATGCCATTGCTGCATTTCTCACAGGATTTGGGATAGATGTCCACAGACAATACAACAACATCTATGCATTCAACCAACATTTTGATGAATCCAAACCCACTTTACTGCTAAACTCGCACCATGACACGGTAAAGCCCAACAACGCCTATACCAAAGACCCGTTTCACCCCCATATTGAGGATGGAAAACTGTATGGTCTGGGTAGCAACGATGCCGGAGGATGCTTGGTATCCCTCCTTGCTACCTTCGTCCATTTTTACGAAATAGAGGGGATGAGTCACAATATTATTATGGCGGCAACTGCAGAAGAAGAGGATGCCGGGGAAAAAAGCATTCGTTCCCTACTGCCCATCCTTCCAAAAATTGATGTAGCTGTGGTAGGTGAGCCCACCTTGATGGATTTGGCCATTGCGGAAAAAGGACTCGTCGTTTTTGATGCTGTGGTCAAGGGAACCCCGTCGCACGCTGCACATCCGAATGATAACAATGCCATTTACAATACCATACAAGTTTTGGAATGGTTTAAAAATTGCACTTTTGATAAAGTTTCCGAAGCTTTGGGAGAAGTCAAACTCACTGTGACCCAAATCAACGCAGGAAAGCAGCATAATGTAGTTCCTTCACAAGTAGATATGGTAGTGGATGTTCGGGTAAACGATTGCTATTCCAATCAAGAAATTGCGGACATTCTACAAAAAGAAGCGCCTTGCGAAATGACTCCACGTTCCCTGCGTTTGAACTCATCCTCCATTGACCCTGAACACGCTTTGGTAAAAAGTGGTTTGGCATTGGGCAGGGGCACTTATGGCTCCCCGACCTTATCCGATCAAGCGGCCTTGAGCTGCCAATCGGTAAAATTGGGGCCTGGGGACAGCACCCGTTCCCACTCAGCCGATGAATTTATATATGTAAATGAGATTGAAGAAGGGATTGACCTTTATATCAAAATCCTCTCTGGATTTTTACAAAAAACAAAATACAATTAGCAATCAACCATTGTTTATTGCACATTGACAACTGATAATTGGATAGTATGAAACTCTGGGACAAAGGTTTTAGTACCGATAAGAAAATAGATCACTTTACCGTAGGCAACGACCGTGAATTGGATTTGGTTTTGGCCAAATACGACGTGATCGCCTCAACTGCACATGCCAAAATGCTGGGAAAAGTGGGATTGATTACCGAAACGGAAACCAAGGATTTGGTAAAAGCTTTGGGAAACATCGCCAAGGATATAGAAAAAGGGAAATTTACCATTGAGGGTGATTTTGAGGACATGCACTCGAAAATCGAGTTTTTGTTGACCGAAAAATTGGGGGATACCGGAAAAAAAATCCATACGGCCCGATCTAGGAACGATCAAGTCCTGGTGGCCATGCAATTGTATCTCAAGGATGAATTGGATGCTATCAAGGCTCTGGTAAAAACACTTTTTGACCTATTGTTGAACCTTGCGGAAAAGCACAAAAATGTATTATTGCCCGGCTATACGCACTTGCAGATTGCCATGCCCTCTTCCTTCGGGCTTTGGTTTTCGGCCTATGCCGAAAGTTTGGTGGATGACCTTTATTTTATAGACGCCGCCCATAAGGTTGCCGATCAGAACCCTTTGGGAAGTGCTGCTGGTTATGGCAGCTCTTTTCCCATAGATAGAAGTTTCACTACTACCGAAATGGGCTTTGAAACCCTAAAATACAATGTGGTTGCCGCCCAAATGGGGCGGGGAAAAGTAGAAAAGGCCACAGCTTTTGGAATTTCGAGTGTAGCTGCCACCCTTTCCAAAATGGCCATGGATATCTGTTTGTACATGAGCCAGAATTTTGATTTTATCTCTTTCCCCAATGAGTTGACCACGGGAAGCAGCATTATGCCCCACAAGAAAAACCCAGATGTGTTTGAATTGATTCGGGCCAAATGCAACAAGATTCAGGCGGTACCCAACCAATTGATCCTCATCATGAACAATTTGCCCAGTGGCTATCACCGGGATCTTCAATTGGTGAAGGAGGTAATTGTTCCTGCTTTACAGGATATGCAGGCCTGTTTGGAGATGATGGTGTTCAGTCTAAAGGAAATTAAGGTGAACGCAAATATTTTGGACGATCCCAAATATGATTATCTCTTTAGCGTGGACACTTTGAACGAGCTGGTAAAAAGCGGAATGCCGTTCCGGGATGCCTACAAGACCATGGGTAAGGCCATTGAGAATGGTAATTTTAAGCCTAAAAGGGATATTGAACACTCCCACGAGGGTAGTTTGGGGAATCTATGTCTGGAAGAAATCCGAGCCAAAATGGACAAAATTGTCTAATTGGTTTTATGTTTTATTGTGGATGTTAAAATATTTACGAAATATAACGTTTGACCCACAATGAATCCCAACAATACCAGAAACCACGCATAATCAATACGCTTTAGCAAAGCTAGGCTTTCAAAGCTAGGTTCCGGGGAAATTAGGTTGACAAGGGATATCATCAAAAAAGGCAAAAGACTCAATACAAAGTGTGCCCAATGCATCCATGGAAACGCCCTTATTTTTAACCTAAAAAGAATCCAGTAGCCCAATCCGCAAAGGCCAAACCACAAACCCGTCAAGACGAACAGGTCGGCATGGGCCATGACAAAATAGGTGTCATGGACATTAATGTCAACATATGAGTTTCCGAAGAAAAACTTGAAAACGGCCGCAAGTGAAAAAAAGCAAAGTGATAACAACCAAAAACGAGTATGATAGAGCTTTGCTTTTTCCAAATCTTATTTTATGTTTCTAAGATTAATGATTTCCTGCTCGGTCAAATGCCTCCAATGGCCCCGGGGCAAATCCTTTTTGGTAAGTCCGGCAAATATAACCCGGTCCAATTTGGTCACCTCATAGCCCAAATGCTCAAAAATACGGCGCACAATACGGTTTCTTCCGCTATGGATTTCCACCCCTATTTCCCGTTTGGGTGCTCCTTGGATAAAACTGATGCTGTCCACATCAATAGGCCCATCTTCCAGTTCCAAACCTTCCTCAATCTTATGCAAATCGGATAAACTCAGGTTTTGATCCAAATGCACATGGTATATCTTACGGACCCCATGTTTGGGATGGGTGAGTTTTTTGGTAAGATCCCCATCATTGGTAAAGAGTAAAAGTCCAGTGGTGTTACGATCCAATCTTCCCACGGGCAATAGTCTGGCTTTTGTTGCACTTGAAATCAACTCCATTACGGTTCGTCTTCCCTTTTCGTCACTGGTGGTGGTAATAAAGTTTTTGGGTTTATTCAAAAGGATGTATTCTTTCTTCTCGAGGCTCAATCGCTTTCCATCGAAACGGACCTCATCAGAGCGCTTTACCTTATAGCCCATTTCAGTGACCACCTTTCCGTTCACGGATACGTTACCGGCAGCAATGTAAGTGTCGGCCTCCCTACGGGAGCAGATGCCTGCATTGGCAATATAGCGGTTCAACCGAATCTCATCCGGGTTGGATTTTTTCTGTGGTGTATTTCCTTTTTCACGGGTGTTGTACTTTTTGGCAAAGGGCTTACGGTTGTTTCCTCCCCTGTTGCCGCCTTTTGGGTTTCTCCTGTTCCCGCTATTGTCCGATCTCGTCATCAGTCATCAATTTTTTGCAAATGTAGTGTTTTTACCTCCCGAAAAACCTCTAGGGCAAACAATTACAGGATTCGGTTCAGTACCAAGTCCACATCAATCAGAAGAATGCTAAAGACACCTGCTACAATGATAAACTTCAGGATGTTATGGAGCCAAACATAGTCCCGTTTTCCTTGCGATTTCCACAAAAGCACCAAAAACAGCAAAAGCAAGGCAATACAGGCCACAAAGTAGAGGTACATATAGCCCACATCAAAGGTCTTGATCAGCAAAAGGGCAGGAACCAGAGTCAGGACAATGAGCAGGCCAATAAGAAATTTGGAAACTTTGGGTCCGTAAATTATAGGAATGGTCTTGTAGTTCTGTGCCATGTCGCCGGCCATGTTCTCCAAATCCTTGATCATTTCGCGGGCCAAAATCAAGAGAAACAGAAACAGGGCATGTACAAAAATTACGGTCTTGAAATTCTGATAGTAGACAAATACCACAAAGAAGGGAGCAATGGCCAAGGTGGCCGATACCAAGTTGCCCAAAAAGGGAATGCGTTTCAACTTGTGGGAATAGAACCAGATTCCAAAAATGTAGGCCGAAAAAAACAACACGGCCTTAAACGAAATATAACTGGCCGCGAACACCGCCAAAAAATTCAGGATAAAATAAGTCGTCAGCTTAAATCGTTGGCTTACCAACCTGTCCAGCATACTTTTGGTGGGTTTGTTGATCAAATCCTTTTCGGCATCATAA
Organism: Flagellimonas alvinocaridis; assembly: GCF_004916895.1. Classification (GTDB taxonomy): domain Bacteria; phylum Bacteroidota; class Bacteroidia; order Flavobacteriales; family Flavobacteriaceae; genus Flagellimonas; species Flagellimonas alvinocaridis. The sequence goes on along the minus strand of NZ_SNTZ01000001.1, from coordinate 1,049,011 downwards.
AAATTGTTGATGATGTACCCACTTGCAATGACCAAGGCAGAAGCAGTAACGATCAAAAAAAGATTAAGGTCAAACACCACTTGCCGAAGCGGAACATCTGGCGAAAGAATATAGATGGAGGCCAAGTATTGGGCCAAGGTTATCACCAAAATGTTGTATCCGCGAACCACAGAAAACAGACTCAATAGCTTAAAAAGCAAGAGTTTGTTCTTTCGACTGAGCATGGAATGATTTTAGAAGTTGTACACCACCTCTAAATTGTAGTCTTTGAGTGCTTTTTTTGCCTTCTCCAAATCTTGGGTGAAGCCCAAAATGTATCCTCCACCACCAGAACCACAAAGTTTTAGGTAGTAATCGTTGGTTTCAATACCTTGTTTCCAAAGTTGGTGGAACTTGGACGGAATCATGGGTTTAAAGTGATCAAAGACCACATGGGAAAGTTGCTTCAGGTTTCCAAAAAGCGATTTGATGTTCCCGTTCAAAAAGTCCTCCACACAGGCATCGGTATGCTTTACGAATTGGTTCTTGACCATATTTCTAAACCCTTCCTGCTTCATCTTCTCCATAAAAATCTGTACCATGGGAGCTGTTTCTCCAGTGATTCCGCTATCCAAAAGGAATACGGCGCCCTTGCCATTGATGTTTTGGGAAGGTATGCTGGTAGATTCAATATTATCCTTGGAGTTGATCAGGATGGGTAGGCTCAAGTAGCTGTTCAAAGGATCAAGACCGGAAGATTTCCCGTGGAAAAACGATTCCATCTTTCCAAAAATGTCCTTCAACCTCAACAATTTGTCCCGGGTTAGGTTTTCAAGCACTGTAATCTTTTCATTCGCATATTTATCGTAAATGGCCGCCACCAAGGCACCGCTACTGCCAATACCGTAGCCTTGGGGAATAGAGCTGTCAAAGTACATTCCGCTGGCTATATCCTCTTCCAAAGCTTTTAAATCAAAAGACACCAAATCTTCCTCCTGATTTTGGAGCTGCTTTAAATATCCCGCAAAAGCCTTTAGACTTTCATTGGATTTCTGGGCTTGTCCAGACAAATCCTTACCCCTTTTTAAAGCTCCCTTGAAAAAATTATAAGGAATGGAAAGTCCTTTGGAATCTTTGATGATGCCATACTCTCCGAAAAGTAGAATCTTGGAATAAAACAGAGGGCCTTTCATATACTAGCGCTAAGATACAAACTATGTGTTTGATTATTAAACTAATCCGATGAACAAAACTGTTTTCTCTTCAAAATCTTGTGTCACCGTCAAAATTTGGGGCAAAGAACGCAAAAAAACGGCTTCCTTGAGTTTGTTTTACCGTATTTTTCGTGCTCCTTGGCCAATTCGGTCGCAAATGTAGTGGCCTTTCTCACAATGTTCAATCAATTCATCCTGAATAAATTGGATGGCTTTTTCCTTGACCGACTCTGGGTAGAACACATGCACATTGGCCCCTGCATCCAAGGTGAAGCAAATGGGAATATGGGTTTGCATTCGGTAGGCCCAAATCTTGTTGATAATCTCCAAAGTATCCGGTTTCATTAAAATGAAATAGGGCATACTGGTCATCATCATGGCGTGAAGGGTAAGTGCCTCACTTTCCACAATTTTTATAAATTCCTCTACATCACCATCGGCTAAAACAGACTTTAGCGCATCCAAATTTTCATGTGCTTGCCGAAACCTGTTCTTGGCAAAAGGATGTCCGTGCATCAATTCGTGCCCCACGGTGCTGCTCACTTGTTTTTGCCCTTTATGGACCAATAAAATGGTATCATGATAATTTTTGAATACCGGATTGACTTCAAACGGGTATTTGATCCCGTACAGATTGGAGCTTTCGGGTATGTTTTTATGTGTCCCCCATTGGATCAAATCACCCTCAATACTCCTACAGGCACTTCCCGAACCCAAACGGGCCAAAAAGGACGCTTTTTTATTGAAAAAGACCTCGTCCATATCAGGGTTCATTTGCTTTTCAATGTCCATGATACACAAGGACAATGCGGCCATACCGCTTGCAGAGGAAGCTATCCCACTGCTATGCGGGAAGGAATTGGAGGTTTCAATAACCAAGTGGTATTCCTTTAAAAAAGGAACATACATATCAATACGATCCAAAAAGGTCTTAATCTTGGGTTTGAAATCTTCCTTGGGCTTTCCCTCAAAAAAGAAGTCGAAAGAAAACGTATCCGAGCTTTCCCCTTTTTTCACAAACGCCATTGAAGTGGTGGTGGCACACGCATCCAACGTAAAACTAATGGATGGGTTGGCCGGTATCTGATGGGCCAATTTTCCCCAATATTTCACCAAGGCGATATTGCTGGGTGCCTTCCATGTGACCTTGCCCTCTTTTGGAAAATGGGAATATGTTCTTTGGGAAAAGTCCTTTTCGGTCATGGGAAATGTTTGGACAAATATAAGATAGCAAGTCCCTTACTGGAAAGTGGATTCAAATAAATTCTTATTTTAGTTGACCTAGTGCCAGCCATGAAAAAAAGAATCATCTACATTGCCATAAGTGTCGCCGTTTGTCTACTCATAGGCTTCCTTTCAGGTTTTGCGACCCAAAGCTCTGTGAATGAATGGTATACCACATTGAACAAACCTTCTTTTACCCCTCCCAATGAACTTTTTGCCCCAGTCTGGACTGTGCTTTACGTGATGATGGGTGTTGCGGCCGGAGTGGTCTGGTCCAAGGGTTACCACCACATTTGGGTAAAAACGGCACTTTATCATTTTGTTTTCCAACTGCTTTTCAACGCTTTGTGGAGCATTGTCTTTTTTGGATTGAAGAATCCACTATTGGCCCTTCTGGTGATTTTGGTGCTGCTTACTTTGATCATGTTGACCATTAAATGGTTCAAGGTGGTCAGTAAGCCTGCTGCCATTTTAATGGTCCCCTATCTATTATGGGTCTGTTTTGCCGCCGTTCTCAACTATAAGGTCTGGGAGCTTAACCCTTAAATACAAGTTCAAGGGCAGTGTAAATTCAAATATAAGTTGAAGGGCAAGTTCAGGTTCAATACTATTTGGAGAAAGACAAGACTATTGGCTGACTACTTTTTTTGGACCATATCCAGCAGCTTTTGCATGGTTCTTAAATTGCGGGTGGTGGCTTCCACTTTGAGTTTTTGCTCTACCAGATTATTACTGAGTTTGGCGTTTCCATATCCCTTTTTGCATAGTAGGTAGACACAGGCATCCGTGATGTGAAAATCTTCTTGTTCAAAATGGAGCTCATTGAATTCATTTACGGCATCCGTCCTTGGAGGTTCTTTGAGCAATACATAATATAATTTATTATCCTCATCATTTTGATTGAACGGATTTTTATCCAATATTCCTTTGATATCCTCTTCCAATACCACCAAAACGGGTACCTCAAACCCAAAATCATCCAAAATGGCCTTATGGATGCGGCTTTCAAGCACTCGCTTGTTCGATTCCCCATCCCTAAAAACCACATTACCACTCTGAATGTAGGTCTCCACATGGTTCAATCCTGTTTTGATCAAGGTTTCCCTTAGGTCTGCCATTTTTATCTTCTTTTGGCCACCCACATTGATTCCCCTTAGAAGTGCTATGTAGTTATGCATCATATTAAAAAGCTACCCAAATTAATTTTAGTAAATTCAATCGCATTAAATTAACAAAAATGAACCAATACATCCTTGCTTTGGATCAAGGCACTACCAGTTCCAGGGCCGTGATCTTTGATCAAAAGGGAAGCATTATCTCTGTGGCCCAGAAAGAATTCACCCAAATTTTCCCTAAACCGGGTTGGGTAGAGCACGACCCCAATGAGATATGGGCTACCCAAGCAGGAATGGCCGCCGAAGCCGTTAGCAAAAAAGGATTGAAAGGGGAACAAATGGCTGCTATTGGAATCACCAACCAGCGTGAAACCGTAGTAGTTTGGGACCGAAATACCGGGGAACCTGTCTACAATGCCATCGTCTGGCAGGACAAGCGTACGGCCGACTATTGCGATGTCTTAAAAAAACAAGGGAAATCAGACTTGATCCGTAAAAAAACAGGTTTAGTTATTGACTCTTATTTTTCGGGAACCAAGGTAAAATGGATTTTGGATCATGTGGAAGGCGCCCGGGAAAAAGCCGAGGCCGGTGATTTGATCATGGGCACTATAGATACCTGGCTCATCTGGAAAATGACAGAGGGCAAGTTGCATATCACGGATGTTACCAATGCCTCACGCACCCTTCTTTTCAACATCAATACCATGCAATGGGACGATGAGCTGCTGGAGTTGCTCACCATCCCAAAGAGCATGCTTCCCGAAGTACATCAATCCAGTGAGGTCTATGGCTACACCAGCCCCAATTTCTTTGCCTCCAAAATCCCCATTGCGGGAATTGCCGGAGATCAACAAGCAGCCCTCTTTGGCCAAATGTGTACCAAAAAGGGAATGGTCAAAAACACCTATGGCACGGGTTGTTTTATGCTCATGAACATTGGGGAGACCCCTGTAGTATCCAAAAATAATCTATTGACCACGGTGGCATGGAAAATCAACGGAAAGACCCAATATGCCCTGGAAGGGAGCATTTTTATTGCTGGTGCTGTGGTACAATGGCTTCGGGACAGTTTAAAGATCATTAAAACCTCCTCGGAAGTTGAACAACTGGCAGGGGGTGTCAATAGTTCGGATGGGGTCTATTTTGTTCCCGCCTTTGCAGGTTTGGGGGCGCCGCATTGGAACCAACATGCACAAGGCACCATTTTTGGATTGACACGAGGAAGTACCGATGCCCATATTGCAAGAGCCTCTTTAGAATCCATTGCTTATCAAACCATGGATATTTTAAAAGCCATGGAGGCTGATTCAGGCATTTCCATCAAAGAGCTTCGGGTGGATGGTGGTGCCACCATAAATGATATGCTCATGCAATTTCAGGCCGATGTATTGAATACGGTTACCGTTAGACCGAAAATTGTGGAAACCACAGTCATGGGTGCCGCCTATCTAGCTGGATTGGCCGTTGGGTATTGGAAAAGCACCACGGAAATACAAGATATTTGGCAAGCCGATGTCCATTTTAAGCCTTCCAAGGAGCGGGAAACCATAGATAAAGGCATACAAGGATGGTACCGGGCCATAAAAGCTTTGGAACATTGGACGGAAAACCCATAAATTAACCGACTGTAAACGCTAAACCAAAATCCATATGACTCCCTTTATCGCCGAAATTGTGGGCACCTTTCTTTTGATTCTCTTGGGGTGTGGTGTCAATGCCAACGTCTCTCTACAAAAAACCTACGGAAATGGCTCCGGTTGGATTGTGATCACCACCGGATGGGCCTTTGCGGTTTATACCGGGGTCGTGGTAGCCGGCCCCTACAGCGGTGCCCATCTTAACCCCGCCGTTACCATTGGGTTGGCCGTGGCAGGGGAATTTCCAGTTGATGCCATCTTAAGCTATATTTTGGGGCAGTTCATAGGCGCCATGTTGGGTGCCTTTTTGGTGTGGCTAATTAACAAAGACCATTTTGATGCCACGGAGGACGGGAACGCAAAGCGTGCGGTCTTTTGCAATGCTCCTGCCATTTCAAATACCTTCTTAAATCTATTGACCGAAATCTTGGGCACTTTTGTCCTCGTATTTGCGGTACTTTATTTTACCGATGCCGTGATGTCTTCTGACAACACCATCATTGGTCTGGGTTCCTTGGGCGCCTTACCTGTAGCATTGATCGTGTGGGGAATTGGGTTGTCCTTGGGAGGTACTACAGGCTATGCCATCAATCCGGCCCGAGATATGGGGCCTAGAATCATTCATGCTTTGGTACCCATAAAAAATAAAGGCTCCAATGGTTGGGGCTATTCTTGGATTCCAGTCATAGGTCCTATTTTGGGTGCGGCATTGGCTGCTGCTATCGCTATGCTCTTGCAGTAATTATTCCGATGATGCAATTGCCTGTGCGGCCAAGTAGGCCCCTGTCCATGCATTTTGAAAGTTGAATCCACCAGTAATGGCATCTACATTGATAATTTCCCCGGCAAAGTAAAGGTTGGGAATAATTTTACTTTCGAATGTCCTAAAATCGATTTCTTTTAAGTCTACCCCTCCAGCGGTGACAAACTCTTCCTTAAAAGTGCTTTTCCCATCAACCTTAAAGGAGGATGCGGTAAGCTGTTTTGCCAAGTTTTGAAGTTTCTCTTTGGTCAAATCTGCCCATTTTTCCTCTTTCTTAATATGTGCCGCATGAACCAGTTTTGCCCAAAGTCGTCTTGGAAGTTCAACGGCATGGGTTCTTAAAACTGTCTTTTTGGGTTCTACTTCTTTAATTTTTCGGAGTAAGCCTTCCATGGAAGCTGTTGTATATTCAGGTGTCCAATTGATGATCACTCGAAATACATAATTATATCCATTCAAAATATTGGCTCCCCAAGCAGACAATTTTAGGATTGCCGGTCCACTTAACCCCCAATGCGTTATCAATAAGGGGCCTTCGGACTGTAAAACGGGTTCTTCCTTCTTTGCACTTTTTAAATTGAGGTCAACTTTATTGGAAGCGAAAATTTTCTTGGGGGGGATTTCAGCAGAAACGTTGGTGCTTATGCCTTGTATCCCATTAATGCGATCATCATTGATGTTGAACGTGAACAAAGAGGGTACCGGTGTAACAATAGTATGTCCCAACGTCTGAAGTTGTTGCCAAATCTTGGTGTTGCTCCCTGTGGCCAAAAGCAACTTTTTGGCTTGGTAGTGTTTGTTCATAGTGGTTACCTGCCATTCCCCATCCTTTTTCTGGAAATGCTTCACGGAGCTGTTTCGTAAAATTTTAACGCCCAATCGTTCGGCTTCGCCTACTAGACAATCTATTATGGATTGTGAAGAATCGCTCTGGGGGAATACGCGTCCATCCTCTTCAATCTTGAGCGGCACCCCACGTTCTTCAAAAAATGCCATGACATCCATGGGGGCGTAATTGTGGAACGGTCCCAATAGTTCTCTCTCACCACGGGGATAGTTGGTACAAAGATCGCGTGGCGAAAACTCACCATGGGTTACATTGCACCGACCGCCCCCTGAAACTTTTACTTTGGACAATACACTCTTGCCCCGTTCAAAAATGGCAATCTTTAAATGGGAAGCCTTTTCAGCAATGTGGATTCCGGCATAAAACCCGGCAGCACCACCTCCAACGATGATTACATCAAACATCAATGCGCTCGTTCAGGATAATTGGTAATGATTCCGTCTACCCCAAAATCTTTCATTCGTTGAATATCTTCTGGTTCGTTGACTGTCCACGTATAGACCTTCAATCCTTCTTCCTGCATTTTTTGCACGTTTTCAGCAGTCAATGTGGTATATCTGGGATTGATGGCCATTGCATTCAATTCCTTAGCGACCGCAATGGCTTCCAGTGGGTCTTCTCCTATTAGAACTGCAATCTTAATGTCTTTATTGATTCTTCGCATCTCACGGAGTTCATCCCACTTAAAACTGGAAATAACAATATTATCTAGTGACCAGCCCTTGTTTTCAATAAAACTTTTTGTGATGAAGTTGACCTGTTCTGACGTTCCTGCTCCCTTCAATTCAATATTCAATCCCACTTGGTTATCAATAAGATTCAACACATCCTCTAGCAACGGAATCTTGTGTCCTCCATCCAAAACAAGTTCCTGCATGTCAGTTAAACTATATGCTTCTATTTCACCTTCCCCATTTGTTAATCTATCCACTGTATCATCATGAAATACCACAGTTTCGCCACTTTTAATCTGGAATACATCTATTTCAATCATATCCACACCCATATCCATGGCCTTCTGTATTGAGGCCAGTGAATTTTCAGTTTCATGGCCCATGGCCCCCCTATGGCCAATGACCAATGGTTTTAAATCTTTCATTCCGCAACTGTTATATAAGAAAATGACAATCGATGCCCAAAGTAGGTTTTTCTTCATTTTTTGGTTTTAAATACAGTTAAAAATACAACTTGAAAAATTTAATCTGGGAGCTAAGCGGAAAAATGAAATATTTATGGGTCTTATGGCTTAAAAAAGAGATATTCATTTTATAACGCGTTGATTTTTATCGATTTGTTAAATTTTATTTAATACATTTATCATATTGATAACCAATAAAAAACTACGACCATGTTTTCTAAATCTAATTTGTTGGCCACCTTGGTTGCCACGATTGTCATGTTTTTTCTGGGATACCTCATTTGGGGTATTGCCACTGTAGACTTTTTTACAGAACACACCATTGTCAACGCCATGAAAGAGGTTCCCGATTTGGGAATTATAGCCTTAGCGAATCTTATTGCCTCCTTTATCCTTAGTAACCTCTACAGCAAATGGGCCAGAGGCCATCATTCTTTGGGTCAAGGATTTGAGTTCGGGGCCTGGATTGGGGCTCTAATAGGATTGGGAATGGGACTTATTACTTATGCCACTGTAAGCTGGATGGACATTACTGCTCATTTGGTCGAAGCCATAATCGACATTATTTTTTACGGTATCATAGGGGCCATCATTGCACTGATCTACAAAAAAACAGCTGCAAAGGAGTAAGGCAACTAACCAACCTAAGCTCGGGCGGATTGCTTTGCAATCCGCTTTTTTACTGTTCCAATTTAAAAATATAGGATTCTAAAGGTTTCAGCTCTACCCAAACCTTTCCTTGCCCATTTTCTACTGATAAGGTCGGTTCCACTTTTCCATATAATTCTTCGGAAAGGCCATACGCTTTATCCTTCAATTGCCATTTGGCAATGATATCTTCCGGAACCTTAAGCTCAAAGGCATAGCTTTTTTGGGTATCGAAATTGGAAATGACCAGCAGTTTTTCCCCATCGGTCCATCTTGCAAAGGAAAGGACCCTATGATCATAGTTCTCGGTACGTTCTTTATTATAAAAATGAGTTTCTTGGTAATCGCCCATCAAGGCCTCACTTTGTTTGGTAAAATTTAAAAGACGGGCATAAAAATCCCGTAGGTCTTTTTCTTCTTGTGACAATTGACCTCCATCAAATGCTTTATTGTTCATCCAACGTTGATGGTGGGGCACTCCAATGTAATCGAAAATGGAGGTTCGTGTAGGGTTTCCAAAACCGGCATCCTCAGCGGCTGGCTCACCTACTTCCTGTCCAAAATAAGTCATGACAGGAGAGGTGCTTATGGTTGCCGAGACCACCATGGCTGGCTTTCCAAGTTCCGCTTTGCCTGCAAAATCTGGACTGGCAATTCTTTGCTCATCATGATTTTCCAGAAAATGTAGCATGTGGTGCTCAATGTCCAACACCTTTTGTTGTACCACGGGAATATGGTCTGTCCAACCATACCCTTTCATAATATGCTTTAAACCATCATAAAAATCCACTTTGTCGTAGAGGTAATCCATTTTTCCCAAATGGATATAGCCCCTATACAGGTCAGGATTGTACACTTCCGCCATTAAAAAAGCGTCTGGCTTCTTCATTTTGATGTTGGAATTCAGGTAGCTCCAAAACTCCACCGGCACCATTTCGGCCATATCGTAACGAAACCCATCCACTCCAAAATCCAACCAATACAGCACAATATCCCTAAATTTTATCCAAGAATCGGGCACAGTTTTATCACTCCAAAATTGAAAGTGTTCTTTGTAGCCCTTGCTCCTGAAGTCCCCCGGCAACTCATCAAAATCCTTGGTTCCATCCGGACGCACCCCATAATTGATTTTCACCGTTTCATACCAATCGTTGAAATGGGGTTGGGCCATTCGGGAACCATTTCCTGTCCATTTGGCGGGGTTCTCCTCAAGTTTTTGATTTGATAACGGAACGTTTTTTCCGCCTAAAGGTACATAGCCATGCTCCCAATGTGGCAATTGAAAGGGTTGACCAGGGATGTAGTAAAAATTATTGTCAACATCGTATTCCTTCGTAACATCGTCACGGGCGCCCAAGTCCACCACTCCTTTAGGGTTATTGGTCCCTTTATATTTGCGGGCCACATGGTTGGGCACTATGTCAATGATCACTTTCATCCCCAATTTATGGGTCCTCTGGATAAGTTCCTTGAATTCATCGAGTCGTTTGGAAGGGTCCATGGCCAAATCGGGGTTTACATTGTAGTAGTCCTTTACGGCGTAAGGTGAGCCTGCACGCCCCTTGACCACATTGTAATCGTCATTGGAAATGCCACATGCAGTATAATCATTGACTAGGGCATGGTGTAGCACTCCGGTATACCAGACATGGGTGACCCCTAAAGCTTGGATTTCCCCCAAAGCTTTTTCAGTAAAATCCGCAAACTTCCCTACTCCATTTTCTTCAATGGTGCCCCAAGGGGTGTTGGTAGTATTGGTATTTCCAAAAAGTCGGGTAAAGACTTGGTATACTATGGTTTTTTGCTTCATGAGGTCTCTTGTGGTTTTCCAACCGCAAAATAAGGGAACTTTTTTAGGTGTTTACCGTTTCTCCGGGCATCAATGTAATAGATTTTCCATGCACCTGAATACCTAAAGAATCGTCACCTGAAATTTGAAAAGAGCTTCCTTTATGTGAAACAGTAATGGTAACAATTTGATTTCTAAAATTGATCTTGAAGGAGTAGGATTTCCATTGTTCTGGAATTTGGGGGGTAAAGCTGAGTACGTTATCCACGACCCGCATTCCCCCAAAACCTTCCACAATGCTCATCCATGTGCCTGCCATGGAGGTAATGTGAAGCCCTTCCTCCACTTCCTTATTGTAATCGTCCAGATCCAACCGGGATGTTCTTAAGTAAAAGGTATAGGCCTGTTCCATTCGTCCCAGTTTTGCAGCTTGAATACTATGCACACAAGGCGAAAGTGAGGATTCGTGAACGGTAAAAGGTTCGTAAAAATCGAAATGACGTTCCAATTCGTCCTGACTGAAATGATCTTCAAAAAAGTAAAAGCCTTGAAGCACATCGGCCTGTTTTATGTAGGGGGACCTAAGGATACGATCCCAGCTCCATTTTTGGTTGATGGGTCTTTGGGACTTGTCCAAATCTTGCACCCTTACCAATTCCTTGTCCAAAAATCCATCTTGTTGTAAGAACACTTTGTGTTTTTCAGAAAAAGGAAAATATATGTTGTCGGCCACTTTGGCCCAGTCTTCAATTTCAGTTGGAGACAACTTTGTGTTAGAAATTATACGTTGGTAATCCTCCGGATAGGATTCAGATACAATTTTGGCCTGATCCACGGCATATTCCATGCACCATTTGGCCAAATAATTGGTATACCAGTTGTTGTTGACGTTGTTCTCATACTCATTGGGTCCGGTTACGCCCAACATTACATACTGTTGCTTCTCTTCTGAAAAATTGACCCGCTGGTACCAAAACCGAGCTATCCCTATCAAGACTTCCAAGCCCATTTTGGGGATATAGCTGTAATCTCCTGTGAAACGGTGATAATTGTATATGGCGAAGGCGATCGCCCCGTTTCTGTGAATTTCCTCAAAGGTAATTTCCCATTCGTTATGGCATTCTTCGCCGTTCATGGTGACCATTGGATAGAGTGCCGCACCATTTTTAAATCCTAATTTTTCCGCATTCTCTATGGCCTTTTGTAAATGGTTATAGCGGTATTCCAATAAGTTCCATGCCACCTCCTGGTTTTTGGTGGCCATATAAAAGGGCAGGCAGTATGCCTCGGTGTCCCAATAAGTGCTTCCTCCATATTTCTCACCGGTGAACCCTTTTGGGCCAATATTCAGTCTGGAATCTTTTCCAAGATAGGTTTGGTTAAGCTGAAATATGTTGAATCGGATTCCTTGCTGTGCCTTTACATCACCTTCAATGGCAATGTCGCTCATTTCCCAAATTTTAGCCCAGGCTTCCTTTTGCATTTGCAATAGGGCTTCAAAACCTAGTTTGGATGCTTGGTCCAGAACCCGATTGGCAACTTCGACAAGTTTGTCTGCCGGATGATTTCTATCCACGGTATAACCGCCATATTTAATCAAGGTCAGGGTTTCATCCTTTTGGAGGTTTAACTTATAGGTATGGGATATGGAAACTTCATCTTTTTTAACGGCAGGGATTTCATCGGCCTTTACTCCATCAACATATAGCTCACTACCCATGAAGGTACAGACCTTAAATTGGGTCTTCATGGTGTGCGATTCCACAAAAGCCCTATTTTGTTTGGAGTCAATTCCAGTGATGTTCCAAAATTTGTCGTCCCAGTTGCTATCCCTGTTCTTTATCCCACCATCCACATAAGGCGTTACTGTGACTTCTGCATCGGCATTGAGGAGCTGTACATTATATTGTATGGCACCCAATTCATCCAAATCCAAACTCAAAAAACGAACCACCTCAACAGCAATTTCCAAATCATTGGGCATGGTGGCAACGAAACTGCGCTTGTACCATCCTTCTTTCATATTGAGTTCCCGAAGAAAATGCGCAACTTTTTTGCAGTTGGCCAAATTCAATGGCTGGCCATTCAAGGAAATATCGATACCAATCCAATTTGGCGCATTAAGGACTTTTGCGAAGTACTCTGGATAACCGTTTTTCCACCATCCTACACGGGTTTTGTCCGGATAGTAGACCCCAGCTATATAACTGCCCTGAAAAGTTTCCCCTGAATACTGCTCTTCAAAATTGGCGCGCTGCCCCATGGCTCCATTCCCAAGACTGAATAGGCTCTCGGACGATTGTACCAATTCTTTGTCAAACCCTTCTTCAATAATGGACCAAGGGTGTGTGGTTATGTATTCTTGATTCATTTTTTCTGAATTAATATGCTGGCTGAAGTTAACCTATTGCCCGCATTTTGGTTAATGTACAATGGAATCCCTGATCACCAAGGTAGGCTCCAAAATTTTGGTCTGGTAGGTTTCTTCATCTTCTTCACTTTCTACCTTGTCTATCAGCATTTGGGCAGAGACCTCGCCCATTTTTTCGCCATGTTGGGCTACTACTGTAAGACTTGGATTGGCATATTTGGACAAAACTCCATCCGTAAAACCTATAACAGAAACATCTTCCGGAATTCTAAGTCCATTTTTCTGTGCCAATCGCATGCTATAGACGGCGAATATTTCATTAACGCATAGGACTGCATCAAGTTTTTGGTTTTCCAAGAAGTCTTTGATGCTTGCTTCGTCCATTTCCATGGTAGGTAGTTTTAGGATTCTGGATTCATCCACCTCAATACCGGTTTCCATGAGTGCTTTTTTGTAACCCATGGTACGTGATTTGCTTACGCTGAGGTAATCGTCCGTAGTGATCAACGCTATTTTTTTTCTACCCTGTTCCACGAGCTTTTTTGTGGCTATATACGCCCCAAGCTCATCATCTATAATAACTTTGTCACATTCAATCTCATTGGTGATACGGTCAAAAAGTACCACAGGAATCCCCTGCTCGGTAACTTCCTTAAGGTGATTATAGTCCCCTTTTTGTTGGGTTTCCGATGATAGCGACATAATGAAGCCATCTATGCTTCCATTAGCCAACATTTCCATGTTAATTACCTCTTTATCAAAGGACTCCTCGGAAAGGCATACAATTACATTATAGCCCCTGGCATTGGCATATTTTTCAATACCCCGAATAACTGTGGTAAAAAAATGGTGCACAATATCCGGGATTACCACACCAATGTTCTTGGTCCTCTTATTTTTGAGGCTAATGGCTATATTGTTGGGTTTGTAATTATACAGCCTTGCAAAAGCCTGTACTTTTTCCTTGGTGTCCCTACTGATTTCTTCACTGTTCTTTAGTGCCTTTGAAACAGTGGAGATGGACACCTCCAATTCTCTTGCGATATCTTTTAAGGTGATTTTTGTTTTCAACAATCCAAAATTTTAGATTTTCATGATTTGGTATTTTGAAAGTACGCATTAAAAAAAAGAGCCTTTATCAAAATATGTTTTTTTAACACATAATACCTTTTAGTTAGAAATAAAATCTTAATTAAATGTTAAAACGTCTAAGAAAATAAAAAATGTTATATTAGCCATGTATTACAAAATTCTTAATTTTCTTTTCTTATATTGTAATATAAACAAACCAACCCATTAAGTTTTGTCAACCCTTCACATATCCAAAGTTATTAACACGAAACCGTTTTCGTTTTGCATTGCAGATATGTGTTGATTTTAATTAACATATTTTTTATATATGTTTAACACTTGAATTAAAATTAACTAAACTTAAAATTAATTATTTATGAAGATTACGCTACTAAAAAGCTTTTTGATGCTTGGGGCATTTTTATGCTTTGGCTTAGCAAAAGCTCAGACAGTGTCAGGTACTGTTTCGGACGCAACTGGACCGTTGCCCGGGGCAAGCGTACTTGTAAAAGGCACTACCAATGGTACTCAAACCGATTTTGACGGAAACTACACCTTGGACGGCATAGCTGACTCTGCCGTTTTGGTGTTCAGTTATATTGGTTACAAATCCATTGAAGTTGCCGTCAATGGACGCTCTACAATAAGTGTGACCCTAGAAGAGGATACCCAAGCCTTGGACGAGGTTGTAATTATTGGTTATGGTCAAACAACCATTAAAGATGCAACTGGAGCCGTAGCTGCCGTTACCTCGGAAGATTTTAATGGTGGGGTCATTGCTTCACCTGAACAGCTCATTCAAGGTAAGACAGCTGGTGTGCAGATTACCCAAGCCAGTGGTGCTCCAGGAGATGGAGTGGCCATTCGTATCAGGGGTACTAACTCGGTTCGATCTAACAACAATCCACTTTTTGTGGTGGATGGAGTGCCACTTTCTGGAGCTGACACATCTCCTTCCAGTGGAGACACCGGTCTTGGAACCTCTACATCTTCCAACCCACTTAACTTCCTTAACCCCAATGACATTGAAAGCATCAGTGTCCTAAAAGATGCCTCCGCAACTGCCATCTATGGTTCTCGTGGGGCAAACGGTGTGGTTATTATTACCACCAAGACAGGAAGAGGAAGTCAAGGAGGAATATTCGAATTTTCTTCCAACCTCAGTATTTCAACCCCTGCCAATGAATACGACCTTTTGGACAGAGAGGCTTTCTTGGATGCTGTTGAGCAATTTGGAGGAGATCGAAGTGCACAGGACTTTGGCAACAATACAGATTGGCAAGATTATGTTACCCGTACTGTTGCATCACAAAACCAAAACCTTTCTTACTCCCATAATTATGGAAAAGGCAATGTTAGGGCAACATTTGGCTATGGCAAACAATTTGGTGTTGTTGAAAACTCAGATTTGGAAAGAATCACAGGACGTATCAATGCCACACATAGATTTTTGGATGATGACCTAACCTTAAATTTCCAAGGAACAATTTCAAGAGTAAACGAGCAAAGAGCGCCATTGAGCGGTAGTGCAGGTTTTAACGGGGATTTACTTGGTGCGGCATATTCTGCCAACCCTACTTGGCCTACAAGCGCATCATTTTCAGCGGCAGGTGGACTATTAAGTCCTGCAACATTATTGGAAGAAGTAAGAACTACCAGTAATGTGAACCGCATACTATTGAATGGGTCGGTTGAGTATAAATTTACTCCTGAACTAACCGGTAAAATCAATGTAGGTTATGACAAATCCAATGGTCAAACTATAGCACTTACCACTAAAGATGCCATCAACGCAGGACGAAATGTCCAAGGTAATGGTCGGGGTAACTACAATACCCTTGATTTGGAGAACCGTCTTGTTGAAGCTACTTTGAACTATCGCAAAGAGTTTGAAAATTCTTATTTGGATGCAATTGTGGGATACTCTTTCCAAGACTTTGGCACCAGTGGCCGAAATGTGGAAGGATTTGGTTTTAACTCCTCTGATTTCAACACCATGGAAACTGACTTGAAAAGATCTACCCGAACTACTCAGGCAGAAATAGATGGTCGCTTCCAACAGTTTGGTTATGATGCCAGATCTGAGGATATTATCGTAAATCGTCTTTTGCCCACCGTTGAGGCCGCAGTGGCCGTGCCCTTGGGCAATTCCACTCGCTCTGTTAGAGCACTTGCCGCCAATACTTTTGACAATACCGATGAACTACAGTCATTCTTTGCCAGGGTAAACTATACCCTAATGGATAAGTACTTGTTCACCGCTACTGTCCGTGCTGATGGATCTTCCAGATTTGGTGGAAACAACCAATATGGATACTTCCCTTCTGCAGCATTTGCATGGAAAATAAGCGAAGAAGATTTTATGGGCGACACCTTCTCCACCCTTAAATTACGTTTGGGGGCTGGTATAACAGGTAACCAAGAAGGTCTTGGATATGGTCAGTTCATCAGGCGTGAAAGATTTGGAGACCCATCCATCAATGACAACGGTGAGTTTGTACCACCTGGGATTTCGCCCGTTACCTTTGCAAACCCAGATTTGAAATGGGAAGAAACTTTGGACTTCAACGTAGGTGTTGATTTTGGATTTAACCAAGACAAGGTTTCAGGTAGTATTAACGTTTATCGCAAGCAGACCACTGACCTACTGTTGAACATTGAGGCGGCACAGCCATCTCCGCAACCAAGATTCTTTGAAAACTTGGATGCCACTTTGATCAACCAAGGTGTGGAATTTGAAATGAACGTAGATTGGGTTGCCACAGAAGATGTCAACTTCTCCACATCATTCAACATAGCGTACAATGAAAACGAACTACAGGATTTTGACGGACAAATTCCTTCCGGTACGATCCGAGGACAAGGTCTTTCATTGGCATTTGCCCAAATTTTGGCAGGAGACCGTCCATTGTTTTCATACTTCCTTCGTGAATTTGGCGGATTCGAAAACGGTCTTCCAATTGGAGATGTCCAAGGATTTGTAGGCGAAGATGCATTACCTGATGTCAACGCAGGTCTTTCATTGAATTTTGGGTATAAGAATTGGGACGTTTCCGCCTATATGGCCGGACAATTTGGCTTCTCTGTATATAACAATACCAAGAACGCCTTCTTTACCGCTGGTTCTATTGGTAATGCCAGAAATGTTACTCCAGATGTACTTACCTCCGGGGAAAGTAATCTGGCTTCCGCCCCAGTTTCCACAAGATTTTTGGAAAAAGGTGATTTTGTTAGAATGCAGAACGCATCCATTGGCTATACTGTGCCTCTTAGTGGTGACGGCGGATTAAAAAGCCTAAGACTATCTGTTACAGGACAAAACCTTTTCTTGATAACAGATTATAGTGGTTTGGATCCAGAAGTAAGTGTGCAGCCAGGCACACCAAACAATGGAGTTAGCGATTTGCTGAATGGTATTCCTACGGCTGGTATCGATTACACATCTTTCCCAAGACCAAGAACAGTGACCTTTGGCATAAATGCTACTTTTTAAACAAAAAAATTGAAGACAATGAAAAGAAATCGATTTAAAATATTTGCGCCAATTGCGTTAAGTTTAGCCCTCGTGGTCTCCTGTACAAATCTGGAGATCGAGGAGACTGATTCGAACTTCCCAGAAAATACCGGCGAAGGATTCTCAGGAGTTGGAAATCCAGCAAGTCAGGTAGATGGTCTCTATAACGATCTTAATGGCCATTTTGGGGATCAAGCAAACTATTATGCCCTTACAGAAGTTTCAACGGATGAACAGTTGGTCCCAACCAGGGGTACTGACTGGGGTGATAATGGTATCTGGAGAACCTTACACCAACACACGTGGGATGCTTCCCATCAATACATACTAAACACTTGGAACCAATTTAACCAAAACGTTTTTAGAGCGTCGGAGGTTATTGATTCCAGAAGTAACTCCCCAGCAAGTGTATTGGCTGAAGCTCAATTCATCAGAGGGTTAAGTATGTGGGTGATTTTGGATTTGTATGGTCAAGTTCCGTTCAGGGAAGTTGATGAAGGACCAGAAATCAACCCTCGTGTGCTATCAAGAAGCGAAGCCATGGACTTTGTTATTTCGGATTTGGAAGCAGCCATCACTGGCCTACCATCAGTTGCCGCCCCAAGTGGGGATGACAACAAGAGAGCCAGCAAAGCTGCAGCAAGATTCCTATTGGCCCGTATTCTGTTAAATAAGCATATCTATAATGGCTCTGGAACTCCAGAATCTGCAGATATGGCACGTGTTATTTCTTTAGTGGATGAAATTGCTGCTGAAGGATATGCTCTACAAGCTGGCTATTTTGATATTTTCCGTGATTCTCCTGATACCGAAACCATATGGTGGTTGGAAACGTCAGTGGGTAACCGTATTTTCAACGGACTACACTACAACTCTACCGAGCTAGGTGGTGGTGGTTGGAACGGATTCAGCACCTTGGCAGAATTCTATGATATGTTTGAAGGGGACCCCAATAGCAACCGAGGAGAACTGGATGGTACTCCACTTGACGGTCAAGAAGAGCGTAGAGGTTGGGTACCAAACGCTGGAACCCCGTTTACAAGTGCTGCAGGCACCAAGGATGAAAACGGTGACGGTTTTGAGGATGGATCAAATGTTGGTTTCGGATTTTTGATTGGACAGCAATATGCTCCAAACGGAAACCCATTAAAGGATAGACCTGGAAACAATTTGGAATTCACCAAAGAACTTCCTGGTTTGGTAGGTAACAATGAAAGAACCGGTATTCGTGTCCAAAAATATGGCGCACGATATGGGGAATTCCTAGGTCATGAAATCATCTTCAGATATGCTGATGCACATCTTATGAAGGCAGAAGCCATGATGCGCAGTAGTGGAGATGCAACGGCCATGGTCAATGAATTGCGTACCCTTAGGGGAGCAACTCCTCTAGGTTCTGTCTCTGAAGCAGATCTTTTGGCAGAAAGAGGTCGTGAGCTTTACGTCGAATTTGTTCGTAGAGGTGATATGATTCGATTTGGACAGTACACAAGGGATTGGGAATTCAAAGATCCCGATGCTGTTGGGGATGAAACAAAGCTATTGTTTCCAATTCCCAACAACGCCCTATTGTCAAACCCAAATTTGGTTCAAAATCCTGGATACTAGACAATCCATAGTTTAGGCTTTTATATATCTAAGGAGGCCGCCAATTGGCGGCCTCTTTTATTTGTGAAACCACAAACATTCAATAGCTCACCATTATACAATCATTAGTCAAACCTTAGACGATTGTTAACCTTTACAGTCTTCTGGTTTCCTATGGAAATGGTTAACTTACCATCTATTTTTATGGGTAAAATGAACAGCACATACTGGTTTGTTCTTGGGATTTTTTTAGTGACCACAAGTTGTACTAATAAAAATCCAAATTCCCTATTTGCGGATAAAAAACCGTCCCAAACAGGTATAACCTTCATTAATAAACTCCATCAAACACCAGAATTGAACATTCTAAACTACCTCTATTTTTATAATGGAGCAGGAGTTGCGGCGGCAGATTTTAACGGAGACAACCTAGTTGATCTTTATTTCACATCCAATCAAGGTGAGGATAAGCTATACCTGAATCATGGCGATTTTAAGTTCGAGGACATTACGGAAGCAGCTCAAATTAAAAACGATACCGGTTGGACCACAGGGGTAACGCATGCCGATGTTAACAACGATGGACTCATCGACATATACATCTGCAAAGTTGGGGACCATGGTCCCATAACTGGAAAAAATCTTCTTTACATCAATAAAGGAGTCAGCGAAAATGGAACCCCTATTTTTAAGGAGGAAGCTTCAAAGTATGGATTGGACTTTATCGGCTATTCCACCCAAGCTGCGTTTTTTGATTACGATCTTGATGGAGATTTGGACATGTACCTACTAAATCATTCGGTAAACCCCAATCGTTCCTACGGGAAAGGCTCTAAACGAACAATAACCGACTCTATGTCCGGTGATGTTCTCTTCAGAAATGACCATGGTAATTTTGTCAATGTTTCCAAGGAAGCTGGAGTATTTCAAGGAAGTATTGGTTATGGCCTTGGACTGGCTATCAGTGATATCAATAATGATGGGTATCCGGACATTTATGTGGGGAATGATTTTTTTGAGAACGATTATCTCTACATCAACCAAAGAGATGGCACATTTAAAGAGGTTATATCGGAGGATAATACCAAAATTGGGCATACTACTCATTTTTCCATGGGTAATGACGTGGCCGATGTGAACAATGATGGCCTACCAGACATTTTATCCCTAGATATGCTCCCAGAAGACTTGGAGACCTACAAAACATCCGGGGCGGAGCACCCCTATCCTGTTTATCAGCAATACTTGAAAAATGGATTTGCCCCCCAATACATGCAAAATGCACTCCACCTTAATCTGGACGGGGAACGCTTTGGGGAAATTGCCAATTTAAGTGGCATTGAGGCTACTGAATGGTCCTGGGGAGCCCTATTTGCAGACTTTGACAATGATGGTTTCAAGGATCTGTTTATATCCAATGGCATTCAAGGTGTAACCAACGACATGGATTATATCAACTATATTTCCAATGAACAAATTCAAAAAAATATAGCATCCGGGCTCTCGGATAAGGACATGTCCCTTATTGAAAAGCTTCCCAAAAAGAAAGTCCCCAATTATTTCTATAAAAATAAGGATGGTGTCACTTTTACCAATGTCACGGATGTATGGAGTCAGAAAAAAGCTTCCTACAGTAACGGTTGCACCTATGCCGACCTTGATAATGACGGCGATTTAGATCTTGTGGTGAACAATGTCAATCAAGAAGCTTTTGTCCTTGAAAATACCTTAAAAAAATCAAACTATATCAAAATACAATTTAAAGGCCCAACCAAAAACCCATTTGGCATTGGGGCAAAGGTCATTATATTCCAAAACTCCCAAAAGGCAGTCCAGGAAAACATTCCAACCCGTGGATTTCTTTCCGCAAAAGACAACACCTTAAACTTTGGTCTTGGGAAGGATAGCATCATAGACTCCATACAAATTATTTGGCCTGGGGGGTCGCACCAAACGCTCCATCATTTGGAAACCAACAAAACTTTGACGGTATCCCATACAGATTCCAAGGGCGATTATTATACCTCAAGACCTCACAAGAGTGATCCAATCTTTTCAAAGCCTACTCAACCATTCGATTTTGTTCACAAAGAACAACCCTCCTTGGATTTTGATAGAAACCCACTGATTCCTTTTTCTTATTCAAATGAAGGTCCATCTGTATCTGTAGGAGACATAAACAATGATGGTTTTGATGATATTTTTATCAGTGGTGCCAAAAAACAGGCTTCTGTTCTTTTCATACAAGATGAAAATGGGAACTTCACCAACCACCAAGAAGATGTATTTAAAGAAGATACCATAAGTGAAGATACTGATCACACGCTTTTTGATGCAGATAATGATGGGGATTTAGACCTTCTTGTGGTAAGTGGTGGCAATGAATTTACCCAAGGGGAACCTTTACAGCCCAGATTATATCTTAATGAGAATGGGAAGTTCGTTAAAAATCGCACAAAATTTCCTCAAGTGGAAGTGAATGCCTCCAAGGTAGCTGCCGTGGATTTTGACAATGATGGAGATTTAGATATATGTATTGCCTCCAATGGGTTGCCCACTAAATTTGGAGAGTCTTCCAAGCAATATATTTTTCTAAATGATGGCAGCGGAATGTTTACGGAAATCACTCCAACCTTTGCTCCAGATCTTGAAAATAATATCAATGTCAAAGATTTCGTCTGGACGGATTTGGATGGAAATGGATTGCCAGATTTAATTATAGCTGGGCATTGGACTCCCATCACTATTTTCCTTAATAACGGCAAGCAGCTCATCAAACAGGCCAACAACGGTCTTGAAAACACCAACGGATGGTGGAACTGCATACAAGTGGCCGATTTGGACAATGATGGCTACCTGGATATTTTGGCTGGAAATTGGGGCCTTAACACCAAGTTCAGAGCTTCAAAAGAACGTCCTGTAACCCTTTACATCAATGATTTTGACAACAATGGCTCCATTGAGACAGTGGTCACCTATTTTCACGGAGAGCGGGAAACCGTTTTTTCATCCAAGGATGAACTCGCCAAACAGATGCCTTTCCTCAATAAAAAATTCCTATTCTATAAAGATTTTGCCAAGGCATCCTTAGAAGATCTTTTTGAAAATGATAAATTGGACAAGGCCCTCAAGAAGAAGGTGTACATGTTAGAGACAACCTATTTCCAAAACAATGGAAACGGTGTCTTTGCCCCAAAGGAATTGCCCTTTATGGTACAAGCCTCTACCGTTAATGACATCTTTATTGAAAAGAATGATAAAGAAACGATTAATGAAATATTAATGGTCGGCAATAATTTTGAGATAAGTACCCAACTTGGTAGATTAGATGCTTCACATGGGCTTTTGTTACAAAATGATGGGCAGGGCAATTTAATCTGGAAACAAAGCTTGAGCATTTCTGGAGCTGCCCGTAAAATTGAGAAGATAACAAGAAACGGGGATACGGGATTCATCATTACACTCAACAACAATTCTCCTTTCTTTTTAAACAAAAAACAGAACTCGGAATGAAACTCAGATATACAATCCTATGCGCTACATTGATTTTTGTTGCGTCTTGCGGAAAAAAAGAATCAAATAATGGTGGGGAAGAGCAACAAGAAACGCTGTTTACGCTCTTATCCCCTGAAGAATCTGGAGTATCGTTCGTAAATGTCGTTGAGAACCAAAAAGACTTCAACATCTTCAAGTATCGTAATTTTTACAATGGGGGAGGCGTTGCCATAGGCGACATTAACAACGATGGGCTTTCCGATATCTACCTAACCGGAAACATGGTTTCCAATCGTCTTTACTTGAACAAAGGCAATCTTCAATTCGAGGACATTTCCGAAAGTGCAGGCATTATGGGAAATAAACCGTGGTCCACAGGTGTGGTCATGGTAGATGTGAACCAAGATGGGCTTCTGGATATCTACGTCTGCAATGCC
Organism: Flagellimonas alvinocaridis; assembly: GCF_004916895.1. Classification (GTDB taxonomy): domain Bacteria; phylum Bacteroidota; class Bacteroidia; order Flavobacteriales; family Flavobacteriaceae; genus Flagellimonas; species Flagellimonas alvinocaridis. Next base: position 1,026,179 of record NZ_SNTZ01000001.1, on the reverse strand, counting down.
GGGAATATGGAAGGCAATAACCATGATAACGACCTGTACATTAACAATGGGGATCTTACTTTCACGGAAAAGGCCAACGAGTACAATTTGGCAAAAACCGGGTTTACCACCCACGCTTCCTTTTTTGATTATGACAAGGATGGGGATTTGGATGTCTATATTCTAAACAACAGCAACATTCCCGTGAGTAGCCTAGGATATGCAGAACAAAGAGAAGTAAGGGCCCAAGATTGGGAAGGTGTTCCCGATATTTTCAAAGGTGTTGGGGATATGCTACTCCGCAATGATGATGGCAAATTTGTTGATGTCAGCGAAGAAGCAGGAATCTATGGAAGTCTTATCGGCTTCGGATTGGGGGTATTGGTCACCGATTTTAATGGGGATCTCTACCCGGATATTTATGTGTCCAACGATTTTTATGAAAGGGATTACCTCTACATCAACCAAAAAAACGGCACCTTTAAGGAAGAAATCAAGGCATGGACATCTCATCTGAGTTTGTCGGCCATGGGTATAGACATTGCGGACATCAACAATGATGGCCATAACGACATCTTCATTACGGACATGCTGCCCGAAGAAGAACATAGGGTCAAATCCGTAATGGAATTCGATGGCTACAATGTCTTCGACCTAAAACAGAGCAAGGATTTCTACCAACAGTACATTCAAAATACACTTCAGCTCAATAATGGCAACGGTACTTTTTCCGAAGTAGCCTATTACAGTGGTATCGATGCCACGGATTGGAGCTGGGCCGGCCTTATGTTCGACATGGACAATGACGGCCTAAAGGACATTTTCGTGACCAACGGTATCAATCATGATCTTACCGATTTGGATTTTGTGGACTTTTTTGCCAACGAAATCGTGCAAAAAATGGCCCTCACCGGAAAAAAGGAATCCATAGATTCCATCATCAGTAAAATGCCCATTAAGCCCCAACCCAATTATGCCTATAAAAACAATGGGGATATTACTTTTAAAAATGCCAACAAGGAATGGGGGTTTGAACTACCGTCCCGATCCAACGGCGCTGCATATGGGGATTTGGACAATGATGGCGATTTGGATTTGGTCATCAACAATGTCAACACCGAAACGTTTGTCTATCGTAACAATTCAGAAACCCAATTGGATAACAACTTTGTTCAATTAAAATTCAAAGGACCCAAAAACAACCCCTTTGCGATAGGAACTTTGGCCAAATTCTATTTTAATGGAAACATCATCAACCAAGAACTGATTCCATCCCGGGGATTTCAATCTTCCATGGGGTACGAAATGACAATTGGTCTAGGTAAAACCGAAGCATTGGATTCCATCCGCATTGTTTGGCCCGATGAGAAAACCCAAAAACTGGAAAATGTAAAAGCCAACCAAGTATTGGTGTTACATTATGAAGACGCCACCCAAACCTATACAATCCCAAAAGAAAATATCCAAAATTCCTTCCTGAAAGAGTTGGATGCAGCAACCATGGAATCGCACATGGAAGATAGCTATAACGATTTTGACTATGAGGGGCTTATCTATCAAAAACTGTCCCAAGAAGGCCCTTCATTGGCCGTGGCGGATATTAATGGTGATGGCAACGAAGATTTTTTCATAGGTGGTGCTCGTGGCCAATCTGGAACCATATATCTGCACACAGGAAGTGGAAAAGTCAAGCAAAAAATATCAAAAGTTTTTGAAGATGACAGGGATTATGAAGATGTGGCCGCCGCTTTCTTCGATGCCGATGGGGATAACGACCTTGATCTCCTTGTAGGTTCCGGGGGTAACAATGTAGGCTTACAACGAAGCTACAGACCGCGTTTATATCTTAATGATGGCAACGGAAATTTCACAAAATCGGACAACGAATTACCATCCACGTTTAAAAATATTTCCACAATTTCTCCCTATGATTTTGATAACGACGGTGACATGGATGTCTTTATTGGGTCAAGAAGCGTGGTAGGGGTCTATGGTCTTTCCCCAGATCATTTATTCTTGGAAAATATGGGGGATGGCACTTTTACCAATGTCACCGAACGCCTAGCATATGACCTTAAGGATGCTGGCATGGTCACCGACTCCAAATGGGTTGATATGGATGGTGATGGAAAGGATGATCTCATCATAACTGCCGAGTGGGATACTCCAAAAATATATAAGAACACGGGGCGTAGACTTACCAAGATGTTCTCTTCCTTGGACAGTCTTTATGGATGGTGGAACACCGTGGAAACCGCAGATTTGGACGGAGATGGTGACCAAGACCTTATTTTGGGCAATCAAGGTTTGAACCTTCATTACACACCTTCCCATGAGCACCCTATGAAAATGTGGATCAATGATTACGACAATAATGGCACCATTGAACAGGTGGTGACCTTGGCACAAAATGGAGGTGATTACCCCATACACCAAAAAAGAGAACTTACGGAACAATTGCCCCCGCTTAAAAAGCAAAATTTAAAAGCATCGGATTATGCCCATCGTACCATAAATCAAATTTTCCCGAAAGACGTGTTGGACAAATCCATTGTAAAGAAAGTGGAAACTTCGGCCTCGGTAATTGCCATTAATGACGGCGGCGGGAAATTTACCATACAAAATCTACCGCCAAGGGTACAGTTATCGTGTGTTTGTGATATCACTTGTGCCGATGTGAACAACGATGGCAATCTGGACCTTATCATGGCAGGTAATAATTATGATTTCAAACCCCAGTTTTCCCGACTAGATGCCGGCTATGGTAACCTTCTACTGGGCGATGGCAAGTTGGGTTTTGAATGGCAAAATTATAATGTGAGTGGTTTTAAAATCAAAGAAGAAGTAAAGTACCTGAAACAATTCAGGGATAAAACGGGAAAAACTTTTGTCATAGCGGCAATCAACAATAGCAAACCCAAGATTTTTGCCATAAATGAATAAACTGTTGGTCATACTGTTGGTACCTATTTTCTTGGTAGGATGCAAGAAGGGCGGGGACCTTTTTGAGAATCCCGATCCCAACAAGACGGGGATTACCTTTACCAATACGCTGACCCCCTCGGACGACCTCAGTATTTTGGACTATCTGTATTTTTACAATGGTGGGGGTGTTTCCATTGGAGACATCAATAACGATGGCCTTCCTGATATTTTCTTTACGGGCAATCAGGTCAAAAATAAACTGTACCTGAACAAGGGACATTTAACATTTGAGGATATTTCCAGTTCTGCCGGTATTGAAGGAAACAGCAGTTGGAATACCGGGGTTACCATGGCCGATGTAAATGGTGACGGCTTTATGGACATTTATGTCTGCGCCGTGGTGGGCATCAACGGATTTAATGGGTTCAACGAGCTCTACATCAACAACGGTGACAATACCTTTACCGAAAGTGCCGCCCAATATGGTTTGGACTTTGATTCATACAGCTCAAATGCTTCGTTTTTTGATTATGATTTGGATGGAGACCTAGACCTTTACCTTCTTAACCATGCCGTGCATACCCAAAATTCCTTTGGCCGGTTCGACCTACGGTTTGAACGCCGATATGAAACGGGTGACAAACTCCTTCGAAACGACAATGGAAAATTTGTGGATGTCAGTGAAGAAGCAGGAATTTATGGCGGTGTAAACGGATACGGTCTTGGTCTGGCCATTGCCGATTTTAATCAAGATGGCTATCCGGATATCTACGTGGGCAACGATTTTCATGAAGACGATTACTATTATTTGAACAACGGCGATGGTACATTTACCGAAAGCCTTAAAAAATATTTTGGCCATACCAGCAGGTTTTCCATGGGGAACGATGTGGCGGATATCAATAACGATGGGAGACCCGATTTTCTGTCTTTGGACATGCTACCAGAAGATGAGGTAGCCTTAAAATCATCTGAAGGCGACGATAACATTCAGACCCAGAAACTACGGGTAGACCGTTATGGATACCACTATCAATTTACCCGAAATATGCTCTATGTAAACCAACCGGACGGCAATTACATGGAGACCGCTTTAATGAGTGGTATTGCTGCCACGGATTGGAGTTGGAGCGCTCTTTTTGGCGATTATGATCAGGATGGTATGCAAGATATTTTTATTTCGAATGGGATTCCAAAAAGACCAAACGATCTGGACTTCATCAATTTTGTTTCCAATGATCAAATCCAGAAAAAACTTGATAACACAAAATTAGTGGACCAAGAGGCACTGAATCTTATGCCTTCGGGGAATGTGCACAATTATATTTTTAAGGGCACTGAAGACCTTATGTTTCAGGACATGTCCAACAAATGGATAGCCAATGACACCCTGATTTCGGGAGCTACGGCCATGGGGGATTTGGATAATGATGGAGATTTGGATTTGGTCACCAGTAATATTAACCATCCCGCCTCACTGTACATCAACAAGGCATCCAACAAAGGTAATTACCTAAAAATCAAGTTCAAATTCACCAAAAAAAACACCTTTGGAATCGGCACCAAGGTATTCTCTTATCAAAATGGAGGGCTTCAGTTCAAGGAATTATTCCCTACAAGAGGTTTTCAGGCATCATCGGAGCCTTTAATCCATTTTGGGTATGGGAATATCCAACACGTGGATTCCATCAAAATCATTTGGCCCAATAAAACCTTTCAAGTGATTAAAAACGTGCCCGTAAATCAAACCTTGACCGTACAACCAGAGAATGCAAAACCCTTCAATTACAAGAGTCTGCACAAAAAAGGCAAACCACTTTTTACGCCTGTTCCCAATAACTTAGGTTTTGATTTTACCCATGTTGAGGACAACTATACCGACTTTAACCGCGAAAAGCTGATTCCATATCAAGTTTCGGACAGAGGCCCTGCATTTGCCATGGGCGATATAAACGGGGATGGCAAGGAGGATCTTTTTTTGGGCGGTTCCAAATTCATCCCTTCGCAAATCTACCTCCAACAGGACTCCTCTTTTGTGGCTAGCAGGTTTGATGCTATTTCCAAAGATTCCATTAAGGAAACCATATCTGCGGTCATTGCCGATTTCAATAACGATCGAAGGAACGATTTGTTCACTTCTTCGGGTGGTGGAGATTTTTTTGGTGAATCAGAAGCTCTTTTGGAAGCCTACTATCTGCAAACCGATTCCACTTTTTCTGCTATGGAGCTGCCCAAATTCTTCCAAAACTCATCGGTAGTGCGCCCCTTTGACTTTGATGGGGATGGGGACTTGGACGTGTTTGTAGGCGGGCACACCATTACTTCAAAATTTGGAGCACCGGCCACCTCCCATCTTTTGGAGAATGATCATGGAATGTTCAGAATCTTTAAAGGTTTCACTGTTAAGGGAATGGTCACTGACGCAGTCTGGGACGATTTTGACGGCGACGGCCATACCGACCTTATCTTGGTGGGAGAATGGATGTCTCCCAAATTCTTAAAATATCAAGGAGATTCATTTGCCGAATCCAATCCCTTGGATGTAAAAGGGCTATGGCAGAGTATTAAGCCTTTTGATATTGATGGTGATGGCGACACGGACTACCTACTCGGAAATTGGGGAACCAATTCCAAGTTCAAGGCTTCCAAAAAATATCCGCTAAAACTGTTTTTCAATGATTTTGATGGCAACGGACAGACCGAAACCGTTACGGCTTTGGAAAAAAACGGAAAATATTATCCATTGGAATCCTTGGATGGACTTGCTTCGCAGCTGGTTTTTTTAAAGAAGAAATACAATACCTATCGGGAATTCGCTGGAAAAACAATGGAAGAATTGTTCGGATCAGAACTTCTGGATAATTCCACACTGTTGGAGGTAAATACCCTGGAATCCGGGTTTTTGCGAAATGACAATGGAAAATTCAACTTTATCCCATTTGGGAGTGCAATGCAAGTGTCTCCCCTTACCGTTTTTGCAACAGGCGATTTTGATGGGGATGGACAAACGGAAGCATTGGCAGGAGGCAATTTTTTTGGGATAAAACCATACCACGGTCGCTTGGATTCTTTTCCCGGGGCATTGCTCAACAGTGAAAATGACATAATTTTAGGAAATGAATTAGGACTTGACTTTACCAAAAAATCTGTCAGACATTTGGGAACGGTCACCCTAAATGGGCAGGTTTATCTGCTTGCAATTTTCAACAACGATAAAGCACAAGTCTATAAAATCAATAATTAAAAAGGAACCATGAAAGAAAGATTAAGTCTATTAGCCATACTGCTGATGGTTTTCACCTCTTGTAAGAAAGAGCCCGAGCAAATCGTAATTACTTCAGAGGAATACCATAAATCTGTGGACAAGGTAATCGAGGTAATGATCCACGATATCTTTTCACCTCCAGTTGCAAGTAGAATTTTTGCGTATCCCAATATTGCAGCCTATGAAATCATAGCAAAGAAGAACGATCATTATAAATCCTTGGCGGGCCAGGTACACGATTTAACCCCCATACCAGACCCCAAAGCAGGGGACAGCATTAATTTTGAGCTGGCCGCCCTAGTGGCCCATATGGATTTGAGCAAAAAGTTGATTTTCTCCGAAGACCGCATTGAAAGCTTCCGTGACAGTCTTTACTCTATTTGGGCCAACAAAAATGAAACGCTGTTTAATGCTTCCAAGGCTTATGGTTTGGAAGTAGCCAATCACATTGCCGCTTGGATGGATAAGGACAACTACAAGCAAACCCGAACCATGCCCAAATTTTCGGTAAATTCTGAAGAACCCTCCCGTTGGCAACCAACTCCACCGGCATACATGAACGGTTTGGAGCCTCATTGGAGCAAAATACGGCCGTTTGCCATTGATTCCGCAGATCAATTTAAACCTGCTCCCCCTCCAGAGTTTTCCATGGAAGAAGGTTCAGATTTTTATAAAGAAGTTAGAGAAGTATATGAGATTGGCAAAGATATTAGTTCCCGAGGGGACGAATCAGAAGAAGTGGCCATTGCTAAATTCTGGGATTGTAACCCCTATGTCTCCGTAACACGAGGACATTTAATGTTTGCTACCAAAAAGATAACACCAGGTGCCCATTGGATTGGCATCACCAAAATTGCATGTAGAAAAGACAATGCCGATATGGCCAAGACAATTTATGCTTACACCAAGGCTTCCATAGCCATAGCAGATGGGTTTATCAGCTGCTGGGACGAAAAATATAGAAGTAATCTCATTCGTCCCGAAACCTTGATCAACGAACATTTTGATGATAGTTGGGAACCTATATTGCAAACCCCTCCATTCCCTGAATATACCAGTGGCCATAGTGTGGTATCTGGAGCAGCATCTACTGCACTTACCGATGTTTTTGGAGATAATTTTGCCTTTGATGACGATACTGAAATCCCGTTTGGTTTACCCGTTCGCTCCTTTAAGTCATTTAAAGAAGCGGCAGATGAGGCCGCGATAAGTAGAATGTATGGTGGAATCCATTATCGTGCCGCCGTAGAAGTAGGTGTTACACAAGGACGTGATTTAGGAGCATTTATCGTTAACAAACTGGACATGACAAAAGGGTGATTCCCTATCTTTGCCACCAATTATGAAGAGAATCAGTGTAACAGTTCTTGCCCTTGTATCTCTATTGCTCTTTTGGTACCTGTTCCTAAAACCACAAGATTATCAAGTGAGTTTTAAGGCCAAGGCAATTCCCGGGACGATCTATGAAACCGTAAAGGCATGGAACAAGACCATGGATACTACCATTCCGGTTGATTATGAAAGTCTAAACCGTTTTGAACAAACCATTATATCTAATGACTCCGTAATTTTATACGAATGGAACGTTACCCCTATACATGATTCTTTAAGCCAAGTTAAGGTGAACATCAAGGATTTGGATCACTCCTTGGTGAACAAAATAAAAATTCCATTTTCTGATACTGATTTTGAAAAAGGTTCCCGTAAGACACTTTTGGATTTTAACGAGTTTTTGAACGAACACCTCAATAACATCAAGGTGACCATATTGGGAGAAGATGAGCTTTTTTCTACCTTTTGTGCCTGTGTTTCTTTAGAGACCCCTCAAGCTGAAAAGGCATCTGGCATGATGGCCAATTATTCGTTTTTAAGTTCAATTTTGGTCGAAAATGAGGTGCAGGTAAATGGCCCTCCCTTTATTGAAGTTGTGGATTGGAACCTGGAAGCAGACCGCCTTTCCTATAACTTTTGCTATCCCATAATACGTTCTGAAAAGCTCCCCAATCATCCCAACATCCATTACAAGCGCATTTTTGCCAAAAGGGCTTTAAAAGCTGTATATAATGGCAATTATGTTTCTTCGGATAGGGCATGGTACGCCTTATTGGAGTATGCCAAAAAGAACAATGTCCCCGTTGAGGAAAAACCCATTGAGGTTTTCTTCAACAACCCGAACATGGGAGGAAACGAACTCTTGTGGAAAACTGAGGTATATATGCCCTTAAAAGAATCTGAATGAGCAGGATTTCCATCCTATTGGTTCTTTTTTTTATACAGGGCTGCGCCCAAAAAACCTATTACGGGCAATTGGAAACACTTGGCAAGTTTCCATCAAAACTTTCTGAAGTTTCTGGGTTGGAAATAGCTTCCAACGAAAACATTTGGGTTATCCAGGATAGTGGCAACAAAAGTTCCATTTATAAAATCGATACTACTGCCCAAATTATTGAGACCTTTAAAATTGACCATGCAAAAAATAAGGATTGGGAAGATTTGGCCCAAGATTCTGATGGCAATATTTATATTGGGGACTTTGGCAACAACAACAATATGCGGGAAGATTTGGTCATCTACAAAGTATCCCATGCAGAGTTTGGCAAAAAAGAGCCCAATGCCAAAAAGATACGATTCCATTATCCACAGCAAAACAAATTTCCCCCTAAAAGAGATGGTTTACTTTATGATGCTGAAGCCTTCTTTCATTGGAAAGGCTTCCTCTACATTTTTACCAAAAACCGAACACGGCCTTACACAGGGAAAACCTTAGCCTATAGGATTCCAGACACAGAAGGGGACTATAATGCCGAATTTTTAGGGAGTCTGTCCCTCTGCATGGACCAGGACCATTGCTCCGTTACCGGGGCGGATATTTCACCGGACGGCAAGTCCATTGCCCTTTTAAGCTATGGGTTTGTATTTTTGATGACAGATTTTGATCTTCCCAATATTACCAAAGCCCACATAAAAATTATTGATCTCAACTCTTCAACCCAGATAGAATCCATTGGATTTTTGGACAACAGCACTTTGCTACTTGCTGATGAGGAAAACAAAAAAACAGGGCGAAAACTATATCGGTTTAAGTTAAATTGATTTTTTCATCAGAAACCAAACCCTACCCCAAAGGCAAACCGGAGGCCATCCATACTATTGAACAAGCCAAAATTTGCCGTGATGATATCGGTCCCATTCACAAAAAAACCACCTCCATACGAATTGTGCCATTTGCTTGATTCTTCGGAGGGAAGCCAAACTCTTCCATAATCGAACCCTCCATAAATTCCAGGAGTTACGGGCAACACCCCGGTTCGCTGGCTTCTAAAGCTATATCGAATATCTGTGTTTTGATAGAATGCCGTTTTTCCTGTAAACCTTTGGAAACGAAATCCACGAAGACCATTATTTCCTCCTATGCTGGCACCTTGGTAGAATTCAAAATCATCACCAATAATAAAATGACCTTTGAGTTTGGTGGCCAGCACCAATCTACCATCCGAGGATATTTTATGATCCACGGCCAAACTGGGGACAATAAACCCAAATGACCTGCCAGATTCATCAATATTGGTCCTGTATCCACTTTGTAGCGAAAAATCCATCCCCATAGTCGGAAATGCTTCATTATCTGTATTGGAATAACGGTACTCCCCATCAACACCAAAGAAATTCTGATGACTCTCTTCTCCGTTTCCAATATAAAATTCATTGATGAACCTGTCCTCGGTCTCCTCTACCTCGATACTTTCATATGAAACGCCCAAACTAACCTTGGACCCCAAGTAGCCTCTCCAAACCAAAGAAGGATTAAATCGTAAGGTTCGCAGCTTTACCCTATTGTAGTCCAAGCCCAAAGGTTCTTCATCATCGTTATTTTCGGTTTCATTGCCAAAACCAAAAAAGTTAAGGGTGAAATTAGGGCTGGTAAACCGTATTTTCATTTCAAGGTTTACCTTGTTGAAAACGTTCGCAAATTCACCTGTATAGCCCACATCAAAACCGTTTGTGGCAAAATAATAGGCCGCGTTTACTATATGTTGTTGGGTAAAAGGGTTCTGCTTAAACCCATTAAAGGTATAGGTATTGGTAAAACCAATCCGGAACCCGTCATCTGGATTAAATCCTAAAGTGGGCAAAATCTGATTATTGCTTGCCTTTACCTTTAAAAAATCATACGTGTTTGTCTCGTAGTCGTTCAGTTGATGGACGCTTCCCCCAAAGGCCTCATCGTATGTATTCTTCTTGGCCTTAAAATCATAAGTGTGTACTTTTTTGGAGTCTTCGGAAATCTTGTAGACATCATTATTCTGACCTCCAACAATCCTTACCCTAATTTTGGAAGTCGGCGTATTTACATCAAAAACATCATCGTCGTCCAAGCCGTATAACCAGATTTCCTTTGTGAACGTAGGGTTATACACCTTTTCAAAAAACAAATCTTTCCTTTCCCCTCCCTTTATTCGATAGGCACGCACCTCAACAAAACCATTGGGCATGGATGTAACATTAAAATAATCGTCTTTATCCGTTCCTGTAACCACACTATACTTGTTGAGTACGGAAAAGTATTCCTTGGCCGTTTCCACAAGGTTTCGCTTTCTGGCCAGTAAAATGTCCTTTATTTTCATCAAGGATTCATCCCTGACCTCTTCGGGAAAATCCATAAAAGCATTGTCAATAACATTTTCATCTATATTTTTTTGGATGAATTGGGCCTGTTCTATCCACAGATTCACATCAGATGCGGATAAAAGAGCCATATCCAGTGCAAAAGTCCTTGGAGATGAGGTAAAGCCCTTTACACTTCTAATTTCTTTTTGAAACCCTTCAAAAATTTGAAGCCCTGGAACTGCTCTTGAACCAAACCCCATGACCAATCCATCGCCCCATCGGGAAAATGCTTGATCCCTATCCCTCGGTATAGGTTTAAAAACTTTGTAGCCCCCTTCTTTAAATTCGGCCCATCGCCACTGATCTACGTGTCGGTCCCAATCCCCAATGAGAATATCGAACAATCGAGCCTTTATATACTCCTTCTGGTCTATACGATATTCTTCATCTTCCCTTAGCTTGTTCATTAAATCATAGGTGCTTTCAATTTTCTTGGTTCTACCAAAGCTCTCAAGATCATCATGCTCATCGGAAACATGCTCCTCTATCATGTAAAGCCCATCACCAAAATCTGAATTAAAGCCTCCCAAAACGGATTGCTTGGGCACATAGTACAATTTTGGATTGGTATGGTAAAGCCCAACAGCATCAGACAATTTACCAATGGTAAATGGTGCATAAGGGTGTGCCCCAGTATATAGATCTAAAAGTAAGTCCTCGGTAAAGGTATCTTCAAATTGACCTATAATGTACTGCTCTTGAAACGCTATGGCTTGTAGATAGCGTTCTGCACTTTTACGGAGACCACGCATAACATACTGTCTACCTTGATCATCTTCCAATCGTAAGGAATTGGACTGGTTACCCCCTCCTTTACGAACTACTTTTAAGCCCCCGAAAAGCGTATCTAACCTAACCGTTGGCGCTTTTACCTTGGTTGCGTAATACTTTCGGTAGCGTTCTCCCCACAAAAATTTATGAAAGCCACTTTTGTCAATTTCTTCTTCAGTATACACCGATGCCTCCATAAAAGAGGGAAAATCCGCCGGCATGGATACACTTTTTGTAGATCGGTCTGCAGGCAGTACTTGGGTCTGGAACAACAACTCTTCTGACCTTTCGTCCGCACCAAAAAAGCTTACACTACTTGAGCCATCCTTGTACACCCTGAGAATGGCATATCCGTTCTTCCCAGTGGAAAACTTACTGCCATTGAGTAAGCGCGTAGCTCCTTCCTTTGCTCCAGAACCACTAACAATCTGCGGTTTTCCAAATTCTTCAATATATTGAAGGGTATGCTCATGGCCCGATACAAATATTACCTTTTCGGAGTACTGGGAAAGTGTGATGACTCTCTTTTTTAGTTCATTGTATTTTTTGTTGGATAAATCTGTGATGGATGCGCCCGAGGTCCTGCGCAAAACATTGGCCATTGTGCCTAAAACGGGAAATGGGAAGCTTCCACCAGAGGGATTTAGATGTTCTTTGGCAGAAAACTGGCCTCCATGGGAACCGTAGGTAAACATGGGGTGATGCAGAGCAATAATAATGGTTTTATCGAGATTTTTCTTGATCAGGCTTTCCAGTTCCTCCAAAAATCTTGAACGGTTCTTTATCTCGCACTCATCATTCATCGTGGGATGCTTGTCCCAATCGGTCAAGTACCATTCCGTATCTATGGCAATGACCATTATCTCATTGCTTATTTCAACTTTTTCAATGGGACATCCATTGTCTGGCAGAAAAACATCTTTGCTATCCAATGCTTTTTGGATGTACTCCTCTTCCCGTTCCAGACCTTTTAAACCCTTACTATACCAGTCATGATTTCCGGGAATGAACAGGGTCTTACCTTGAAAAGATTTTACCGTAGCCAATTGCGCGTCCAGATGATTCTTTGCCAACCCGTGGCCCTTTGGGTCATCGTCATTGTCAGGAAATCCAGCAGGATAAATATTGTCGCCCAAAAAAAGTACTGTGCTATTGGTGCTGGCTTTATCCAAAACGGACTTAAACCGCTTTAAGGTAGGGTTCATGTCTCCCAGTGGTGACTCCCCTGCATCTCCGATCAAATAAAACGTGTGCTCCACTTCCTCGTTAGAGGCCACATCAGAATTAGCTGGGGCTTCATATTTTGCTTCATATGTGGCGCATCCGTACGCCAAGATGAGCAAGCTTGCAAGCACGTAATGTTTCTTCATATCCATGAGGTTGAATCCAAAATTTTGTACTTTGGATGATCAAACTATTAGTTATGTCGGAAATAGTAGAAAAAGCTGAACATTTTGCTTCGGAACTTTTGAAAAATGAGCTTGATCCAAGGTTTTTGTATCACAACCTACGACATACCCAACGCGTAGTTAAAAGTACTAAAGAATTGCTCAATTTCTATGGTTTTGACAAGGATGAGGAGGAAAAATTGCTTTTAACAGCATGGCTCCATGACACAGGATATGTCCATGGTCGTGAAAGCCATGAAAAAGCCGGATGCAAGATTGCCACGGATTTTTTGAAGGAAAATGACTATCCCACCACTGATATAGATAAAGTCTGCAGTTTAATCATGGCCACCGAAAGACACCATGAACCCCAGAACTTATCCGAACAGATAATCCGTGATGCCGATTCTTCCCATTTTGCCAAAAAAAGCTATTGGGAAACCACCGATTTTTTGAGGATGGAACTAAAAGAACTTGGCGTGGCCGATTATTCCCCAAAAGAATGGCGCGACATTAATATTAAAATGTTCCGCAATGAGCACGTTTTTTATACCGATTATGCCAGAGAGAATTGGGAAGAAGGTAAGGAACGTAACCTGAAACAGTTGGTAAAGGAGAAAAAAACCGAAAAAGACATTGCCAAAAAGGAAGCGCTCAAAGCCAAATACAAACAGGAAAGCCCAGACAGGAGCGTGCAGACCCTATACCGCGTTACCTTAAAAAATCATTTAAAGCTGAGCGATATTGCAGACACCAAGGCGAATATCTTACTATCCGTGAACGCCATAATCATTTCCTTGGTCTTGGCCAATTTGCTCACCAAACTGGACAACCCATCCAATACCTATCTCATATATCCCACATTTATTCTGATTCTGTTCAGCGTGGCTTCCATGATCTTATCGGTTTTGGCCACTAGGCCGAATGTTACCACTGGAAAATTCACCAAGGAAGATGTGGAGCAAAAAAGGGTGAACCTTTTATTCTTTGGCAATTTTCATAAAATGGATTTGGCGGAATATGAGTGGGCGCTTCAAGAACTGGTCAAAGACAAGGATTATGTGTATTCCTCATTGACCAAAGACTTATACTATCTAGGTCTTGTTTTGAATAAAAAGTACAAAATCCTTAGGATTACCTACAACATTTTTATGTTGGGAATGATTGTCTCTGTACTGGCTTTTGGAATTGCTTTTCGCTTTTTTGGCCCGGATAGGCTTACCTTTTAATCACGTCTTCAGTTCTTCCATTAAATCATCGTAGGTATAGGTGCGTTCAGACGCCTTGTCTTTCTTGTACAAAATCTCCGCCCTAATAGCCTTAAGTCCTGTAACACCTTGAAGTCCTTCAAGCTCTACAATCTCTATATTGTTGGTGAAATAACCTTTGGCCTTTAAAAACTGAATATACCGCATGTACTCCCTTTCCTCTTTACGCTGGGAATATACAATGGCAAGTTTGCCTTTTTGGGTCAGCCTTTCGTTGGTGCCTTTTATGTACGATTTGTCAATTCGCTTTTTGATGACCTCATATCTGGCGTTGTAGGTTCCATCTACATCAAAGCGCTTTTCATCCATTCTAAAACGTATGGACAAGGAAGTACTGTATACCAAAATCAACGAAGCCACATCCAGTTTTACAGGCAAATGGGGCTTCATGGCATAGTATTTATTCTCCATGTCGCACATAACCTGAAGCTGCCACAACCTTAGATTGCTCAAATACAGATTGTTGAATTTCCTATCCCGTGCAATGGAGCTTCCAATATACATGTTGTGCTCCACCCCGTCAGTCTTGTACCTTTCAAAATAATGCGGAAACATTTCTTGGGCAGCCACCTGTTTCTTATCCAACAAAGCCGCTAGTTGCATGTTGGCCTCCATGACACTTTCATCATAATTACGACGGTGGTCATAATACGATTCAGTGGTTTCATCAATCTTGTACTCGTATTGTTGAATAAGGTCCTTGATTTCTTTATCCTCTTTCCTTAAATGCTTAAAAACTGGGTCTATTTCCTCTTTTACAAAATCAAACACCGCCTGCTCTGTATGGGTATAGAGGGCTTCTTTGACCTCATTGAGATAGGTCTCCACCCTATACATCAATTCTTCATAAATGGGAAGTTTATACTTTTTGATAGCAGCCTCTAAAATCTCATTGATTTCCGAAAGCTGGATCATTAAATCGCGCTGAATGGAAAGGTTACGCTCCTTGGAAGAATCCTTGATATCTATTTGACCATACAAGGGGTGTACATCCTTAAATACAATTTCCTTGAACAAGGGTTGATTCCCTGCAAGCTCATCGGCCATAAAACGTTTGGCCTCTTCCTGAAACTTCCAATATACCGAAGGGTGTACGGTGGTACATTCATGTTGAATGATGGCATCTACCAGATTTTCCTCTTCTTCAATAGATCGCAATACCGCAGATATGATAAACGGCATTACATCATCCAATTTATTGGCATTGACACTATTGAGCTCATTGACCTTGTTTGAAACCAGTTCCAATACGCCCAAAAGCTCTCCGTCATTTGAAATGGGTGCCAAAATAGCGCTCTTTATACCCTGTTCGTTCAAACTTTTGTAGGGCTGACCATTCTTGGACCTGGCCAACGATTTCTCTACATTGGAAATGGCAAAATACTTACTCTCCCGAAACAGTTTTCCGTGCGAATAGTCACATAGCATAGCATCACAGGGCTGTGAATCCTCACCATGGAGGATAAAGCTTTCCATTCCCTTGCCGTAAATCTTAAAGAAATGATTGGCATTGGAATCATAGCCCGCAAATCCCACTCTAATTTCCTTGAGCTTAAACAACGACCTAAATGTATCCTGAAAGCTCCACATAAAGTCATCCCCTGCCTGCTTGTGCTTTCCTATAAGGGTTGATTTGATTTCAGAAATGGAGTGCTCCGCAGTGACATCGAACATATTGGAGATCACAAAACCCTTGGTGATAAAACTATTGGGTGGAATTTTTTCCTTCCAAAGCTCCAGGTTTTCAAAATTTTCCAAAAGCTCATCCACATCTTCCTGGGTGAGTTCCTTGGACTGCTCCGTGGGAATGATTTCCATGAAATCCGCGTTGTACAGAATACGATAGTGATGCGTTACCCCATTGGCATCAGGGATATCATAAAAGAAGGGCCGCTTAAAATCCAATTTAAAGCCGTAATAAAAGCTAAGGATCACAGTACATTTCATGATGTAGCTAAGCTCATCAGGAATGTTTCGGATTTTCAGTTCAAAATCCTCTCCGGCATCTTTCAATATTTTTTTAAATCGCTCCGATGAATTGAAAGTCAAATTTTCAAATGGAGTGGATGCGGTCTTTATCTCATTTTGGGTAAGCACGGAAGAAAAGGTGTCAGCCAATATTACACCAATGACATCCTTATATTTTTCCAACAAACTAAAATCGTCGAAACCCTCCCTGAGTATTGGGTAAGGGGCCTGTGTGTCCAGAATATACTTTGCCCGTTCAGCAAGATGCTTATCCTTGCTGTTCAGTTGTTCGTCATAATGCTCAAGTAGCTTGTTAAAGCTTACCAACTGCACCATTGGACTTTCAGCATTGTAATTTCCCCTCATACAGCTATTGGTCGAAGTTTAGTTTACAAAGTTACAAAAACACCCACTCTTCTTTTCATAATGGAAATATTTATGGATTAATCGCCATTTTTAAGGATATTTAGTAAAATTTATCGCATGTCCTCCAATGCCAGATTAGATCGGGCCTACAAAAATGCCAAAGTCATTCCTTTTGATGACGACTCCAAGTTTATTTTATTCAGTGATTGCCATAGGGGAGACAATAGTTTTGCCGATGATTTTGCCAATAACAGAAATATTTATTTCCATGCCTTAAATCATTACTATCGAGAAGGGTTCCATTACTGCGAGTTGGGTGACGGCGACGAGCTTTGGGAAAATATTGGGTTCGATTCCATTTTTGAAGCTCACAAAAATGTGTACCAACTGCTTCGTAGGTTTCATTTGGAAAAACGTTTGCACATGATCTGGGGGAACCATGATATGGTCTATAGGGACAAAGATTATGTAGACAAGCACCTGTCTCATTATTTTGAACCTATTGATGGATCGGACAAGGCCCTTTTTGAAGGAATCACTTACCACGAAGGCCTAGTCTTAAAACATACAGAAACCGGCCAAAAACTTTTCTGTACACACGGACATCAAGCCGATTGGTGGAACTATGTGTGTTGGCGCATTGGACGTTTTTTGGTCCGTATACTCTGGAAACCCCTTCAGGTGGTTGGCATTGCAGACCCAACTAGCCCCGCAAAGAATTACAAGGAGCTCATAAGAATTGAAAAACGAATAAAACGCTGGATTCTTCGAAACAATCTTCAAATTACCATTGTTGGGCACACACATAGACCGCGCTTTCCAGAACCGGGGCAGATTCCATTTTTCAATGACGGAAGCTGTGTTCACCCCAGAAGCATTACCGGATTAGAGGTCGAAAATGGAAAGATCTCATTGATCAAATGGCATATAGATACCAAGGCAGACGGTACACTACAGATTGTAAGGGTATTACTTGAAGGGCCAGAAAAGTTGGTGGATTATATGGGCAATTAAAAAAATTACCATTTTCCGAATGCGCTTTTCAACGATTTAACTTCAATTTATCACCCTCATGGCAAGGTATTTGTTAACTTTATCATAGCCGTTTTACCCTTTTTGCTATGAAAAGACTTGTTTTTTCTTTCTTAGGTCTAGTGTTGGGAATCAGTGTTTTGCAAGCGCAATCCGATCTTCCTACCACCCGTCCATTAAAGATTGGTGAACGAAACGATTTGGACATAAAATCTAGCAATCAAGGGACACTTCTTCGCATGCCCTCAGTTCTTGACGAAAACCTTAAAGACAAAAATGACAAGCCAAGCGTGAAAATGCTTCCAGATAGGGAACTTTTACAAGCAGGGCATGATATGGTCATTGATCCAAAAGTGGGAGAAAAAGAGAAAAAAGGGTCCAAAGAACATTTTGGAGATCAATATTTGGGGGATTTTAAGACCTCTTCCAAGTTTGTGGGCATAGTGTGCCGAGATCACGAATATGTGGATGGTGATCGTATTAAAATCTATGTCAATGGAGAAGTGGTCGAGTTCAATCTTTTGCTCACTGGTTCCTTTAAAGGAATCAATGTAGATTTGGTCAAGGGATTTAATCGTATTGAGTTTGAAGCGCTCAACCAAGGCTCGTCCGGACCCAATACAGCCCAAGTCGTGGTGGCCGATGAGAAAGGCGAGGTTATCCACAACAACCGTTGGAACCTTTCCACAGGTTCTCGGGCCAGTTTGATCATCGTCAAGGAAGACGAATAATTATTCCCCCGGTTTATAGGTTCGTTTGGCCCTTTTCAATACGTCTTCTTTATAATAGGCTACATCTTTAAATTCCATATCGGCATACCGCAGTGCTTGATCATTAAAATGTGGCGAGTTGGGGTCTCCGCTCTGCCCTCCTGCCAGCATGGTCTTGGCCTTTACCCGATCACCAAACTCTACCACGGCCACAAAACTGTTGCCGCGGGTCCCATAAATCTTCTTGGTGTTGTTATCATATCGTGCCCCATAGGCCGCCAAAGCCCCCCATCTGCCACTGGCAAAACCAATGGGCATGCTAGGTTTTGTATCATCAAACGGCTGGCGGATATCCCCATTCAAACGTTGGTATCGGTTTACCTCTCCCCAAGGCATTTGCCAAGTGCCAAAATCGTTTTTCAATTGATCAAGGGTCTCTTGGAAAAGAGCCAACTTTTCTTCGTTAGGCAAACCACTGCCCCAATATTCCACCCACTGCATGGCATAGCTATCTTTTGGCCTTTCAGCTTTTGCATAGCAACGTGTTCCATAATAATGCGCCAAGGTCATGGCAACAGACTCCTTTGATGTAGTGAAATCCCACTGGCGTAAAACTTCTATAGGTTCTTTTAATTCTGGTTTTGGACGGGCATCATAGGCTTTTACCAATCCTGGAATCAAGGCCTCAAATGCCGGCAGGTAGGGGTCATGGGCCAGCTCAATTAAACTGTCCAAGGTATACCCGCTTCTATCAGTCAACAATTCAATAGCATGAACCCCTCTGAAATTTTCTTCATCCCGAGACATGTACTTGGGGTAATCTTCCCGTTTAGGACTGTATTCCAAAGCCGATGTGTAAGGGGTAGAATTACAATTTTGAATCCAACCATTCTTAGGATTCAACACCAAAATATTTTCGTCAACCGTGTGCAAACCTTGCCAATCTGTTTTGGGATTGCTTCCATCCACCGGTTGGGTAAAGTCAAAAATGGTGTCCCGTTTAGGAACAAAGTTTCCGTGAAAGTAGGCTATGTTACCCTCAGCATCGGCATAGACCGTATTGTTGGACGAATTGGTACGGATGTCCATCATCTTGCGGAATCCGTCATACCCCTCCTGTTTGGCTCTAATATAGGACTGCTCCAAGGCTTTTACGGGTTCCCACATCATGGCACTTGCCGTCCATTGGCCATCCTCCATGTGAGTGATGGGCCCGTGATGGGTCCTGTACATGGGAAAGGTCTTCTCCCTTATGGTATCCCCCTCTTTGTACTTCAGTGTTGTCTCTAGAGAATCTACAGGGCGTAGCTCCTCTCCGTAGGCATAGAAAAGCTTGCCATCATTCTTAACCAAGGTTTCCTTGAATTCATCCATCACATCAGTATAGGTTGATGTGTGCATCCATCCTGTCTTTTCATTAAACCCTTGATACACAAAAAACTGCCCCCAAGTCACCGCGCCATAGGCATTCAACCCTTCTTCGCTCACCACATGCACCTCTCCCCTAAAATAGAACGAGGTATGGGGATTGATCAAGAGCATGGCGTTGCCCGATTGCGTCAATTCCCCTGAAATTGCAATACCGTTGGATCCTTGGGGCTCTGCCATTTCCACTTCTTGTTGCTGTTTGATCAATTCCATTTCCGGAATTTCCATATCACTTTCATAAAATGCCTTGATTTTTTCTATGGAAATACGTTCAATATCCCCACCAATGGACCCTTCACTGAAATACATGGGCATCCACGGCTCAAAACGGGTCAGCAATTTGGGTTTTACTTCGGGGTGGGTATGCAGATAGTAATTGACACCATCTGCAAAAGCGTTGCACAATTCTTTCAACCATTCGGGACTATCTTCATAATTGGCCTTGGCCTCTTCCTCGGTCATGAATAGTTTGGCCCGTAGATCGCTATACAATGCTTCCTCCCCTTCCACTTCTGCCAAACGACCGATAGCCCAGATATAATTCTGTTCCACTCGGTTAAAGTCATCCTCACATTGGGCATAAAGAAGTCCAAAAACAGCGTCAGCATCTGTTTTTCCGTAGATGTGTGGCACTCCAAAATCGTCACGGATTATGGTGATATTTTCTGCTTGGGCCTGCCATTTTTCAACTTCTGATATTGGCTTTGGCGTACAGGCCATTAGAACAAAAACTATAGCTAGGATAAATGCTCTCATTTTGAGGTAGTTTGTTTATGTTGTGAAAATACAGGATTTCAATTTGATTTACCAACTGCCACTAGCCCCGCCACCTCCCGAACTTCCACCTCCGCCGGAAAAACTGCTGGAACTCCCGCCCGAACTTGATCCAAAGGAATGGGTTCCCGAAGAGGAAAAGGTCTTGCTCATGTAACTGCTGTCCGATTTTACCCATGAGAGTTTAAAATCTTCTTTCCCTTTGAACATTATTTTCAACAAAGCCAAAAGCATGGTGAAAACAAAAAAGCCAGGAAGCACATAATACAGCCATGATAGGTTTTCCATTAGTGGGTCAATATTGATATTGAGTTCCAGAAACATGGAAAGGAAAAACAGGGGCATCAACATAAAGACCAATCCAAAACCAGCTTGAAGCATCCCAAAGGGGATCATGAAAATCCCCGGTACCAAACCAAGCTTTCCAATAAAAATCCCCCTGAACATTTCAATAAGTGCCGAATACCCTTTATAGAAAACAAATCCGCCTGCAAAAACGAAGACAGAGAGAAACAAGATCATCACAATTTTTGCCCAGAGCGGCATGGCACTATCTTCTTCCATCTTTCTTTTGAATTCTTCAAGTGCCTCTGGATCAAGCAAAAATTCTATGATTTGGTCCGTGGCCAAATCCAGTCCTCCAAAATAGTCTTCCTCCTTAAATCTAGGAATCATGGTGTTCCTGATAATTCGTGATGCCACCGCGTCCGTAATATAAGGTTCCAAACCATATCCCACCTCAATGCGCACTTCACGGTCGTTTTTGGAGAACAGGATCAAGATACCGTTGTCCTTATCCTCTTGTCCCAACCGATTCTGGTTGAATGCGCCATTGGCATATTCTTCTATAGTTTCGTAGCCCAGTTCGTTTATGGTAAGAATCACCAACTGATTGGTGGTCTCCGACTCAAAACGGTTGAGCTTACTGGCCAAGGAGTTAAGCTGTTCCGGTGTAAAGATTTGGGCACTATCGGTAACTATGGCCCTTAACTGCAAATACTGATCTTGGGCCATGCCCAAAATCGATATGAAAAGAAAAAAATGGAAAAGTAATGCCTTTCTCATGTTGTGATACAAGAAAGACTAAAGATAGGGTTTTGTTCGTTTTCGGAATCCGGGTCAGCTACAGAATCAATCTTCAGCAGGGGCGAGCTCTACTTTAAGGCCGTCCAAATCTTCGGTAATATGGATTTGGCAACCCAAGCGACTGTTGTCCTTCACAAAAAAGGCCTCGGACAACATGGCATCCTCATCATCGGACTTTTCAGGAAGCTGATGGTTCGATTGCACATAGCACTGGCAGGAAGCACACATGGCCATTCCTCCGCAAATCCCTATGGTGCCCTCAGGGGCCAATTCATAGGAACGGACCACTTCCATAAGGTTCATGTTCATATCTGTTGGCGCATCCACTTCGTGTGCCACACCTTCTCTGTCAGTAATTGTAATCTTGATATCGCTCATACTCATTAAAAGGATAACTTCCCTTAGCCCAAAAAGGGCATTTCAATTCAATGTTAATCTATTGCTTTGACCACGGCTTTGGGGGCTTCTTTTTTGCTTCCATCAAAACCAGTGACCCCTCCGACCGTTGTATACTTCATTACATATTTTTTATCAGGGTGGATACGCTGATAGGCACTTTGGCACATTAATGTGGCTTCGTGAAACCCGCAAAGAATCAGTTTTAATTTCCCTGGGTAGGTATTTACATCGCCAATGGCATAAATCCCTGGCACATTGGTCTGATAATCCAAGGTATTGTCCACCTTAATGGCATTCTTCTCAATTTCGAGTCCCCAATTGGCAATGGGACCCAATTTTGGCGAAAGGCCAAAGAGGGGGATAAAAGAATCTACCTCAACATCTATATCTTGGTCCGTATCCGTATTCTTGACTGTTACTTTCTCCAGTTGATTCGCTCCATGCAAAGCCACTACCTCAGCAGGCGTAATCAGATTGATCTTCCCTTCGTTTTTGAGTTGCTGTACTTTTTCAACGGAATCCAAAGCACCTCTAAACTCGTTGCGTCGGTGCACCAAAGTGACTTCATTCGCTACATCAGCCAAAAAGATAGACCAGTCCAGTGCAGAATCACCTCCACCTGCAATCAATACCTTTTTATTCCGATAAATTTCAGGCTCCTTGATCATATAGGCCACTCCATTATCTTCATACTTGGACAGGTTTTCCAACAACGGTTTTCTAGGCTCAAAACTTCCCAGTCCACCTGCAATGGCAACTACAGGGGCTTGATGTTGGGTTCCTTTGTTGGTAGTGACCACAAAAGAGCCATCTTCTTGCTTTTCTATGGTTTCGGCCCGTTCTCCCAAAGTAAATCCGGGCTGAAAGGGCTTAATCTGCTCCATAAGATTGTCCACTAACTCCCCCGCCAATACTTCAGGATACCCAGGAATGTCATAAATGGGCTTCTTCGGGTATATCTCGGAACATTGGCCCCCTGGCTGGGGTAAGGCATCAATCAAATGGCATTTGAGTTGCAATAGGCCCGCTTCAAAAACAGCAAAAAGACCCGTAGGTCCTGCTCCAATAATGAGTATATCGGTCTTAATCATTCAACAAAAATTTTTGAGGGATGCAAATTACCACTTGCTTTGGTAAGGATTTATGATTTTTGTCAGCTAGCTCACATTGATGACTTCTTCTATTTGTGGAGCATACTTTTTTATGGTCATCTCTACTCCACTTTTGAGGGTCATTTGATTGACGCTGCAACCAATGCAATTTCCTTCTAACCGTACCTTTACGGAACTATCATTATCTATTGAGATCAATGTGATATCACCTCCATCACTTTGAAGAAAAGGTCGGATTTCATCCAAGGCTTTTTCAACATTGTTTTTGATTTCTTCTGATGTCATGCTCATTTCTTTTTGACGGCGGCACAACCAGCCATTGTTGTAATTTTTATTGCTTCAGTGGGAGGTAGGTCCGTATTTCTTCTAACCAATTCCTGTACCACATTTTTTGTAATTTCTTCAAAGGCCTCTTCAGTTGGGGTTGCCGTTTGCAATGATGCCGGTCTTCCCACGTCTCCGGCTTCACGGATACTCTGTACCAAGGGAATTTCTCCCAAAAAAGGCACTTTTAAGTCTTCAGCTAAATTTTTGGCCCCATTTTCCCCAAAGATATGGTATTTGTTGTTAGGCAGCTCTGCTGGTGTGAAATAGGCCATATTTTCCACAATTCCCAGAACCGGAACATTGATGGCCTCTTGTTGGAACATAGCTACCCCTTTTCTGGCATCGGCCAAGGCAATTTCCTGTGGGGTACTCACTACAACCGCTCCCGTTACCGGCATGGATTGCATGATACTTAAGTGGATATCACCGGTGCCTGGAGGCAAATCCAACAATAAAAAGTCCAACTCCCCCCAATGGGCATCAAAAATCATCTGATTCAATGCTTTAGCTGCCATGGGGCCACGCCAAATTACAGCTTGGTTGGGTTCTGTGAAAAAACCAATGGACAACAATTTGACCCCATAATTTTCAACGGGCTTCATTTTGGCCTTGCCATTTACGTTGACAGACAAGGGCTTCTCTGTGGCCACATCAAACATAATGGGCATGGATGGTCCATAGATATCCGTATCCAAAAGCCCTACCTTAAAGCCCATTTTGGCCAAGGTAACCGCCAAGTTTGCCGTTACCGTGGATTTCCCAACGCCACCTTTTCCTGAAGCAACGGCGATGATATTCTGGATTCCTGGTATGGGATTTCCCTTTATCTGGTTCACCTTGGGTTTGGCAGGTGCATCAACCTTTAGGTTGACCTTGATCTTGGCCTTTTCATAGACTTCGCTATGGATGATCTTCAAAATCTCCACTTCGGTCTTCTTTTTGGCCTGAAGACTTGGGTTCTTTATGGTCACGTCCACCTCAACCTCATCACCAAAGACTTGGACATTGGTCACCCCTCCGCTCTCCACAATATTTTGGCCTTCACCTGGGGCGGATATTTTTTCCAACGCTTTTAGGATATCTGCTTTTTTCAGCTTCATCAATCTTGTTTTTTCTGCAGTCGTTTGTATTGATTCTAAATTACAAAGATACGCCTTAGGCATGGATTATTGGAAGTTTGCCCATTGAAAATGAAGATGGTGGGATTGGCTCTACTTATGCCTTTTTTTAGCCCAATTCCTTGATAGGGTCCCAAAAATATTTTTGAAAATCCACAATCTGGTTTTCCTTGACCTGGATGCCTTCATTTTCCAAAAGCTGTTGCATGAGGTTGGTCCCACCAAAATGGTGTTTTCCCGTTAGCACTCCCACACGGTTTACCACTCGGTGCGCAGGCACATCCTTTGCCGCGGAATTGTTCATGGCCCAGCCCACCATTCGGGCACTTCGGGTGGCACCCAAATATTTGGCAATAGCCCCATAGGAGGTGACCCTTCCATATGGAATCTGTTGGGCCACTTCGTATACTTTATCAAAAAAGTTCTCCTCTTCCATATCAGTTATAAAAAATCCGGATCAAGGTTATTACCAATAGTACGAGCATGAGTGCACTCAAAATGTAGTTCGAATTCTTTGAAAATCGATTGGTCTTGGTCTCCAGCTTATCAAAATAGAAGGTGTACAGGTATAGCACGGAAAAGGTTCCGGCACCAGCAGCCACAACAAATGTAGTGATGTCCTGGGCCTCGAATTTTATCCATCCGGCTTCGTTCCACATGGCATTGAGCCCGCTGTAGTAGGGTATGGTCAACAAATTCAATGCAGCCAACAACACACCTTTGTAAAAACTGTTCTTTTTACTGACTTTTACCTTTTGCATTTTTTTGGCTTTCTTTCTCTTGGCCGTAATAAAAAAGAAGACGGCAAAAAAGGCAAATACCACCAAGGCAATTTTCAGCAGAAGATCTATCACTTCTGGATTTCTATATAAAAACTTGGAAATGAGCACGGCAACATATGCCTGTACCATAATCATTGAGGAAACGCCCAAACTAAACACAATGCCATTTAATTTTCCTTTTTCCACACTGGTTTTTGCAGCATTCATATTGAGCAAACCCGGTGGCACCGTAGCCATGAAGGCTGCCGAAAATGTGGCAAAAAAGAGGATTATGATATGGGTCATTGGTTAGTTGATCCTAAACTGGATATAGGTAATCGGTTTTCCTGCTTCAAGATACTGATTTTCGTAAAATGTCTGTATTTCCAAAACTTCTGGTGGACTTCCTTCGTTTCGGTACACATCGTGATTGGCATAGCAGATTTCATGTCCCATCCCTTGCAAAAGCCCCAAAGTGTAGCCATGCATATATTCACTATCTGTCTTCAGGTGAACAACCCCTTGGGGTTTAAGAATCTGTTTGTATTTCTTGAGAAACATGGGGTTGGTAAGCCGGTGTTTGGTGCGTTTGTATTTTATTTGGGGGTCGGGAAAGGTTATCCAGATTTCGTCCACTTCGTTTTCCCCAAAAAGTTGATCTACCAACTCAATTTGGGTACGCAGAAAGGCTACATTCTCCAATTCTTGTTCCAGCGCAGACTTGGCTCCCCGCC
This sequence comes from Flagellimonas alvinocaridis, assembly GCF_004916895.1. GTDB lineage: Bacteria > Bacteroidota > Bacteroidia > Flavobacteriales > Flavobacteriaceae > Flagellimonas > Flagellimonas alvinocaridis. Next base: position 1,000,100 of record NZ_SNTZ01000001.1, on the reverse strand, counting down.
AAAACCGGGCTCCTTTGATATCGACCCCAATATAATTTTTATTTGGGCTTCGTTGGGCCAAACCAACCGCGTATTCCCCTTTTCCACAGCCCAATTCCAATACAATGGGATTATTGTTCTTAAAAAAGGTGTGCCATTGACCTTTCAGACCAAATCCTTCCAAAACCTCGTCCCGTGTAGGCTGGACCACATTGGTAAAAGTCTCGTTTTCCTTGAACCGTTTTAGTTTATTCTTACTTCCCACCGCTTACAGATTGAGCAATAATTTAATGTTTTGGCAAAACTAAGGAAATCCGCAAGCAATATGGATTTTGTTTTTTTGCATTTATGCAAAGTTCCAAACGCATCTTAGTGGCCCCATTGAATTGGGGATTGGGTCATGCCACACGTTGCATTCCCATTATTCAGGCTTTATTGGACCACGGCCATCAGCCTTTTATTGCTTCGGATGGGGTTGCCCTCTCCCTTTTGCAGAAGGAATTTCCAGGATTGCCTTCTTTTGAATTGCCTTCCTACAAAATTACCTATGCTGAAAAAGGAAAGAATTTTAAGATCAAAATGATCTGGGATTCACCCAAAGTACTCAAGGCCATGGCCAAGGAAAAGAAGGCCGTAAAACAATTGGTCAAGGAGCATGGGCTGGACGGTATTATTTCTGACAACCGCTTGGGGGCATTTTACAAAAAGGTGCCCTGTGTTTTTATCACCCACCAACTTAATGTGCTTTCTGGAAACACCACGTGGATGAGTTCCAAGGCCCATCAAAAGATCATAAAGAAATTCAATGCCTGTTGGGTGCCCGATGTGAAGGATAAGCCCAACCTAACCGGGAAACTGGGTCATTTAAAAAAATCCAAGTTGAACATCAAGTATTTGGGTCCGTTGAGCCGTTTTGAAAAAACAAACGATTCAATCTTATACGACCTTATGGTGCTATTGTCCGGTCCAGAGCCTCAAAGAACTTTTTTAGAAGAAAAACTGTTGTCCGAACTTCTAGGTTTTGAGGGAAATATACTTTTTGTAAAGGGAAAGATTGAGGAATCCCAGACCAAAGAAGAGCTGCATACATCCAATGGTTCGATCCTGTTGTATAATTTTATGCAATCCCGAGAGCTTCAAACTGCCTTGAACCAAAGTGCCAAAGTCTTATGTAGATCGGGGTATACCACTGTCATGGATTTGGCCAAACTGGAAAAAAAGGCCTTTTTTATTCCAACCCCAGGTCAATATGAACAAGAATATCTGGCTAAACGATTGGAAAAACACGGATTGGTCCCATACAACATCCAGGAGAATTTTGTTTTGGAGGACTTAAACCGAATGGATGAATTTGAAGGATTGACCCAGTTTGAATCCGAAGTTGACTATGAAGATTTGTTTTCGGTCTTTTTCTCCATCGTAAACGAAAATTCCGACCCGATCCCTTCTTCGCTCTCCACATAGATTTTTTCACCGTGGGCTTCAATAATGTGTTTTACAATGGAAAGTCCCAGTCCTGAACCGCCTTCACTGCGGCTACCGCTCTGGTCTACTCGGTAAAACCGTTCAAAAAGTCTAGGAATGTGCTGTCTTGGTATTCCTTCGCCATTATCGGTGACCCTGATAATAACTTTGTTCTTAATAAGGTTTTCCACACTAACCTCAGTTGTACCTTTGGGAGAGCCGTACTTAATGGAGTTGACCAGTAAGTTGCTGATGACTTGCTGCATTTTCTCCCTATCGGCATTTACATAAATAGAGTTGGGATACTCCATATCAAAGGTTAGTGTAATTTCCTTTTGGGCCGCTTTCATTTCCAGAAGGTCAAACACATTTTGGATAAGCTCGATCACGTCAAAGTTTTCACGATCCAATTTGAGTTCGCCCACTTCCAACTTCGTGATCAAATCCAAATCTTTTACGATGTAGATCAAGCGCTCCACCCCCTTGTTGGCCCTTTGAAGGTATTTTTCCCTGATCTTCTTGTCCTTCATCGCTCCATCCAGCAGGGTAAGGATGTAACCTTGCACGGTAAAGAGGGGTGTTTTAAGCTCGTGTGATACATTACCCAAAAAATCCCTCCGATATTCTTCCCTTATTTTAAGGGTGTCAATCTCAATTTTTTTCCCTTCTGCAAATTTTTCTATCTCTTCGGTGAGGGTTTTCATGTCCGTAGTGACCGGTTTGGAAGAAAAACTTGATGACTCCAGCAAGGAAACATCATCATAGATTTTTTTGATACGTCTGTATATGAACCGTTCCACCCTAATCTGGAGCACAGCAAAACAGATAACAAAACAAACCAATGCAAAAGCCAGGGTGTGCAACCACAACATTTGCCCATTAAGAATCTGGAAGGCAATAATTGATATGGTGGTAAATATGGTGATAAGCAGGGATGACCGTAAGGCAAACTTATAGGATTTCCTTAATTGTATGGCCATTATAGAACAAACTTATACCCTACTCCCTTTACGGTTTTAAAGTGATGATCGCCTATTTTTTCACGTAGCTTTCTGATGTGCACATCTATGGTACGGCCACCAACAACCACCTCGTTGCCCCAGACCTTATCCAAAATGACCTCTCTCTTAAAAACCTTGCTAGGTTTGGAGGTCAAAAGTGATAAGAGTTCAAACTCTTTTCTAGGCAGTACAATTTCTTCCCCATCATTGATGATCTTATACTCTTCCCGGTTGATGACGATGTTGCCCACCTTAACAATCTCCTCAACTTCTTTCTTTTCTTCTTTAAGTCTTCTTAGGAGCGCCTTGACCTTGCTTACCAAAACCTTTGGTTTTATGGGTTTGGTAATGTAATCATCTGCTCCTGCATCAAAACCGGCCACCTGGGAATAGTCTTCACCACGAGCCGTAAGGAAAGTGATGATGGTATCCTCCAGTCCTGGGGTGTTGCGAATTACCTCGCAGGCTTCAATACCGTCCATTTCGGGCATCATAACGTCCATGATGATCAAATGCGGGTTTTTCTTTTTGGCTTTTGCCACAGCCTCTACGCCATTTTTTGCGGTAAAGACTTCATAGCCCTCAGAAGAAAGGTTGTAGCTTACAATTTCCAGAATATCAGGCTCATCATCAACAAGTAAAATCTTAATATCCTTCGTTTTCATGGGATGGTATTTCAAGGTTAATCGCCCAAATGTAAAGATAATACTATAATGCCATAAATGCTTAACGTTGATTTAATCTCCTAACATTATTGTAACAGTTTTCGAATAAACACTTAACACACAGCTAACATCGCTTTTACAGCCTGTGGCGTTCTTTGCGCCAAATACTTAGCTGATAATGAAATATTTTTTACTGATTTTAACGCTTGCCGTTTCCATGCAGGCGGTAGCACAGCAAACCACTGGAAGTATCGTGGGTAAGCTGACTGACAAAGAGCTTAATGATGATCCTTTGGCCTTTGCAAATGTACTTATTAAAGGTACCACAATGGGTACCACTTCAGATTTTGATGGTCTCTATGAGATTTCAAGTGTTGAGCCTGGAATCTACACGTTGACCTATAGCTATTTGGGCTACGAAACCGTTGAAATTCCAAATGTGGAAGTAATTGCCGGTAAAGTAACCAGTGTAAACGTTCCCATGAGCGCATCTTCCGGGTTGGCCTTGGATGAAGTGGTAATCACAACTGTTGCTCGAAAAGACTCTCAAACGGCACTATTATTAGACCAAAAAAGAGCAGTTACGGTAGTCGAAAGCATTGGTGCGCAAGAGCTCGGCGATTTGGGTATCTCCGATGCCAAAACCGCAACAACCAAAATTTCCGGAGTAACAGAAAGCGAAGCTTCAGGTGACATTTTTGTTAGAGGCCTAGGTGACAGATACCTATCAACAACATTGAATGGCCTACCCATACCATCGGATAATGTGGATAGGAAAAACATAAACTTAGGTTTGTTCCCTACAAGGGTTATCCAAAACATTAGTATTAGTAAAACCTATTCAGCCAGAACCTCAGCAGATCAAGCTTCTGGTAATATCGATATTGCCTCCAGAGAACTTGCTGGAACTTCAGAGTTGAGCATAGGTGTTTCTGGTGGTTTAAACACTTCCGTTTATCAAGACGGGGTCAATGACAACTTTTTAGTTTCCCCAAATTTGGATGACGAAACCACATTTGGCTTTTATGATTCAAATAGAACGCTTGTTCAACAATTGACTGAGCAATCTTGGGATCCGGCTACCAAAGAAAACCCATTGAATTATGGGTTAAACCTAACCTTTGGTAAAAAACTTTTTGACAATAAGCTTTCTTTCATTCTAACAGGTTCGCATAATGAAAGCTTCAGACATAATGAAGGTGTCTATCAAATCTTGGAGTATGGTTTTGTTCAAGTAGGCGCATCTGACTATACAACATATGAGTCAGAAATCACCAATACGGGGTTACTGGATTTAACCTATTATATAAACGACAAGAACAAGATAAAATCCACCACCACTTTTCTCAACACATTAAAAGATGAAGTTGTAGAATTTGGTAGAAACGGCGAGGCACAGGTTAGTGATGATACAGGAGCTTTTGGAAGTTTTGGGATTCCCTTGGAATTTGTAAGAGATCAAAACACCAAACAAACCAGATTGTTGGTCACACAGCTTTTAGGTGAGCATAAGCTTTTCGAGAACAATCAATTGACTTGGGCAGGTGGTTATAATTTGCTTAATGCCGATGAACCTAACCGAATCAGAAACCAAGTATTCTTTGATGCTGCCCCAGAAACTTCCGTGGCACTAAACTCACAAGGTGGTTTTAATCAAAGAAAAGCCGCTCAATTGATTGAAGATATTGAATACAACGGTTACATAAATGATGTAATCAATATTATTAATGAAGAGGGTGAAGAAGGCGAATCCAACAAAAAGTTTGATGCTGAACTAGGCGTTTTCTATCGAAACAAAGAGCGTGATTTCAGCTCTGAGTTTGTTGGGGTTACAGAATCCAACAGTGTTGATAGGTTTAGCACAAGAACGAATAGCCTGGACAATTTAAACGGAATCCTAAATACGCAAAATTTTGCCAACGGTTCATTGCAAGTTGTTCGGTTAAGTGCAAACTCCAACGGTGAAACAAAAGATATCTATACCGGGGAATACACCTCGAAAGCCGCTTATGTCAATTTTAATGTCCAGTTGAACAAAATTGGAATAAATACAGGTATCAGGTTTCAAAAAGATGAAATATTCGTCAGTTATGATGTGGGTGGTAGTGGTACAAGGATTGTTGGAGATACTCAACAAGATTATTCCAACTTTTATCCAAGCTTGAATCTAAAATACTCCATTAATGACAAGCATGCGTTAAGGTTTGCAGCTAGTAGAACCATCACGCTTCCCGAATTCAAAGAAATAGCCCCCTTTAGGTATGTTGCCCCTTCTGGGCAAGAAGTCACCGGTAATGCAGATAACCTTACTGCGTCCTTTACAAATAATTTTGACCTCAAATGGGAATTTTTTCCTACCAACGATCAGTTGATTTCCTTAGCGGTTTTCTACAAGGACATTACAGACCCTATCAACAGAACCACACAGCGTGGGGGGGAAAGTATTTGGACTTATGAAAATACAGGAGAAAAAGCTGAGGTTTATGGAATTGAGTTGGAAAGCAAAATCAACCTCATCAAGCCCACCTATGATGAAGTAAATGACGTTGATTCAGGTATTGATTTAAGTCTTGTGTTCAATACTACCCTAATGCACCATGAACAAGATTTGAAACTTGTTCTTACAGAGGATGGGGCCAGCGCTACAGACTTCTTCAGATTTGGAACCAATACTTCTACTGGTTTGCAAGGAGCATCCGACTTTATTGTCAACACAAACTTGAACCTTAAAACTGCTGGTGAAAATCCATTTGGTGCATCGCTTAACGCTAATTACGCTTCGGACAAAATCTTTGTTTTGGGTAGTGCCGAAGGATTCAACATATATGATTATTCCTATAATGACAATATCGTTGAAAATGGGTTTGTAGTCTTAAATGGTAGACTAAGTAAAGATATTGGTAAACATTGGCAGCTTTCCTTAACTGGACAAAACCTATTGAATCCAGAAATCAAAAGAACTCAAGGTGTTCTGGACAACCGAAATGAAATTCGAAATTTTTCATCTGATATAAATGAACGTTTGGGGCCAAACGCGCCACAAAGAATTATCCGTACCGAAACGGTAAGATCCTATAAACTGGGCAGCACTGTAAGCCTGGGTGTAACCTATAATTTTTAACTAAATATAAACCTGTAACCATAATATTTTAAACTTCAAAAACCCTAATTATGAAAACGAAAATCTTTAAACTTTCAATAGCCTTAGCAGCTGCATTTGCGCTCGTACTCACGGGTTGTAGTAGCGATGACGGTGGCCCCGCTGGCCCAACATGTTCCGATGGCATTCAAAACGGCACAGAAACAGGCGTGGATTGCGGTGGTACTTGTGGCGCTTGCCCTGTTGAAGCAACATGTGATGATGGTATTCAAAACGGTGATGAAACGGGAGTAGATTGCGGTGGTTCTTGTCCAAATGCGTGTACAGATGCCTCAGACTTGACCTCCATCAGTCCCATTACAGAGGATTTGGAACTTGACCCTTCTATCGCCTATACCTTAGACGGAGCGGTAAGCGTTGAGAATGGTGCTAAGTTAACTATTCCTGCCGGTACCACTATTACAGCTACGGCTGCATCCGGTGATGAAACCGAGACATACATTGTAATCCAAAAAGGTGCTTCCATTGACATCCAAGGGACTGCTGCCGATCCTGTAGTAATGACTTCCAATAATCAAACTCCAGGAGACTGGGGTGGTTTGGTAATCCTTGGTGATGCTACCACTACCAAAGGCACCGATGCTACCGCAGAGGTTGGTGAGTTCAAATATGGTGGTTCCAACGATACGGACAACTCTGGTACCATCAACTATTTGATCATCAACTACGCCGGGGCCCAAATCAATCCAGAATCCCAATACAACGGCCTTACACTTTATGCTGTTGGTTCCGGAACAACAATCAGCAATGTTGCGTTGTTAAATGGTACTGATGACGGTGTTGAGTTCTTTGGAGGAACAGTTTCTGCTTCCAACTTCTACTTGGAAAATAACCAAGACGATGCCATTGATTGGACGGAAGGATGGAACGGTACGTTGACCAATGCTTATGTATTGCATACCGAAGCAGGATTCTCTACTGCTGTTGAAGCAGATGGTGACAACAACATGCCAACTTTAGAAAACTTGACAGTTTTGTCAACAGTAGGAGGTACCGCACTTCAGTTCAAAAAAGAGTCTGGTGCAACTATCACTGGTCTTTCCATATCTGGTTACGAAACTATCTTGGACTTTAGGGATGGTGGCGCTGTTTCCAACGTACAGATTGAAGGCGAAGATTCCGATCCAAATGAACTATATGCCAACTTGGCAACTGTTGACATTAACATGTTCTCTTGGGCAACAGGTGAAGACATTACCACTTCAGCAAACCTTAAGGGAAGTGTTACTTCAGATTTGACTTTGGATGCCTCAACTGCATATACTTTGCAAGGAACTTTGAGCGTTGAATCAGGTGCTACTTTGACTATCCCTGCTGGTACCACTATTACCGCCGATGTACAAGCTGCAGGTGCAACAAGTACTTACATTGTAGTACAAAAAGGTGGTATGATCGATATCCAAGGAACCGCTGCCAATCCAGTTGTTATGACATCTAGCGGTGAAACTCCTGGTGATTGGGGTGGTTTGGTCATCGCCGGAAATGCCACAACTACCAAAGGTACCGATGCAGTTGCAGAAGTAGGTAACATTATTTATGGTGGTTCCAACGATACTGACGACTCAGGTTCTATTGATTACTTGATCATTAACTACGCTGGTGCGCAGATCAACTCTGAATCTCAATACAACGGTCTTACACTTTATGCTGTAGGTTCTGGAACTTCCATCAGCAACGTTGCCGTATTGAACGGTGCAGATGATGGTGTTGAGTTCTTTGGAGGTACCGTTTCAGCATCCAACTTCTACTTGGAAAACAACCAGGACGATGCTATTGACTGGACAGAAGGTTGGAACGGAACTTTGACTGATGCTTATGTACTTCATACTGAAGCTGGTTTCTCTACTGCTGTTGAAGCGGATGGTGATAACAACATGCCAACTTTGGAAAACTTGACCTGTGTTTCCAGTCAAGGTGGTACCGCATTACAATTCAAAAAGGAATCTGGTGCTGCAATCACTGGTCTTTCTTTAAGTGGATATGAAACCAACGTTGACTTTAGGGATGGTGGTGCCACTACCAACGTTACTGTTGACGGCGTAACCATCGATGTGGATGCCGCTTATGATAATCCAGCAACAGTAGATGTAACCATCTTTGATTGGGCAACCAATTAAGAAAATGCTCTTGACATAATAACCTACAAGCCCCTTGATATTGTCAGGGGGCTTTTTTTTGCATTTCATCGAAAAAAGAAACACTAATCGTTGAACGGTCCCACCATCGCAAGCATATTTTTTTATATTTGTGGCACAGCCTTTGTTATCAATACTTTATGAAGCACTTTTACCTTGTAATTCTATTTTTTGTCTGCGCTATTGGGTTTTCTCAGGAAAATGCAAAGGCAAGCTCGGATATAGAAGGGTTTAAACTCTATCCAAACCCTGTTACACAAGGAAAAGTCTTTATAGAAACAGCCTATAACGCACCCAAACAAATCCTTATTTTTGATGTTCTGGGTACCCAAGTGCTACAAACCACAATTATAGGTCAAGAACTCAATCTTTCGCGTTTGGACAAGGGCGTTTACATCCTCAGGGTTTTTGAAAACAACAAAGTGGCCACTAGAAAGCTAATAGTCAAGTGATTTTGACTGTTTTAGCCCGCTGACAAGGTCATAAACCACAGTTTTTCCTGCTTTACCAACACAAAGTGCCATTTCACAACATTTTATGGCCCTTTTCTACTGGTTTACATACTTTTACATTGCATACCCCAAATCAGCATTCATGAAGAAACTCTACTTTGTTCTCATTATGGCTTTACCTATATTCACCTACGGTCAGGAATTGGTCAGTGTAAACACAGAGCCCGCACAAGAGCTTCAGGGTTTTAAAATGTACCCTAACCCCGCTTATGGCGAGGAAGTCTATATTACCACAGAATCCAACGGGACCAAACAAATAAAAGTGTTCGATGTTTTCGGAGAAGTGGTTCTTACCGATAGAATCGCAACCAACACTTTAGACATATCCAGGTTGGTTCCAGGGGTCTACGTACTCCAAGTAACCGAACAGAAAAAAACCATGACCCGAAAACTGGTCGTGAAGTAAAATATACACTTTAAAAAGCTCTCTTACCAAAGGGCTTTTTTATTTTTGGGTACTTTTACGGCCCAATGGACAACACGGATATCCAACAGCTATTTTCCATCCAAGATTCCAATGAATTTGATTCCTTGGCCATGGAAATTTTTCAATTTCAATATAGAAACAATCCCATTTACACAGATTATTGCAATCATTTGGGGAGAACTCCCATAGAGGTCGATCACATATCCCAAATTCCTTTCCTGCCTATTGATTTCTTCAAGACCAAAACCGTAGTTACTGACCAAAAAAAACCGGAAACCGTATTTGAGAGCAGTGGTACCACCCAAAATACGACAAGTAAACATTACGTGGCCGATCTAAGCTTGTACGAACGTAGTTTTTTGGAAGCCTTTACATTGTTTTACGGCCCTGTGGAGGAATTATGTATTCTGGCCTTATTGCCATCTTATTTGGAGCGAAAAGGTTCGTCGTTGGTCTACATGGTCAATGAGCTGGTATCCCGTTCACAACATCCCAACAGTGGATTTTATCTGTACAATCTTCAAGACCTCCATCAAAAACTGAAAGCGCAGGAGGCTTCTGGTTCCAAAACCTTATTGATCGGTGTCTCTTTTGCCCTGTTGGATTTAGCGGAACAATTTCCCATACCCTTAAAACATACCACCATTATGGAGACCGGTGGAATGAAAGGAAAGCGCAAGGAATTGATTCGTGCCGAACTACATGACATCCTAAAAAATGCCTTTGGGGTTCCCAGTATACATTCTGAATATGGGATGACAGAACTCTTATCCCAAGCCTATTCCCAAGGTAACGGCATTTTTATGGCTCCTCCATGGATGAAAATCTTGACACGGGACACGGAAGATCCACTAAGCAATCAATCTCATGGAAAAACAGGTGGAATCAACGTAATTGATTTGGCCAACCTTCATTCGTGTTCCTTTATAGCTACCCAAGATTTGGGTAAAACCTACGCCGATGGGTCTTTTGAAATTTTAGGCAGGTTTGACCATTCAGATGTTCGGGGATGTAATTTAATGGCACTTTGATGGGAAAACAACAAAATCCTTCGATCCACACATAAATACAAACCTCTTATATATCCATTCTTAATGGTTTTCAAAGTTTTATGTAATTTGATTGGAATAATCAAACAAACCAACAATTATGGATAGAAATGCATTCTTAAAAAGAAGTGCCCTTTCTGCTGCCGCACTTGCATCATTACCCTCGTTTGCCCATTTTTCTTCAACATCGAAAAAAGAGAATGATCCCTTGAGCCCAAAAATCGTGCGCAAGGATGAAGGCAAGAAGGTGAACGTTATCGGAGACCAACAAACCTTTAAACTAACCGGTGAAGACACCAATGGCATGTTTACATTGATTGAGGAAGTGAATCCACCGGGCACCATGATCCCACCCCATGTACATACCAACGAAGATGAAATATTCAAAGTTTTGGAAGGCGAACTGGAAGTCACCGTTGGAGGTGAAACCACTGTTTTAAAAGCAGGCGACCTTGCTTTTGCCCCTAAAAATGTACCCCATACTTGGAAAGTAGTGGGCAATCAAGATTGCCGAACCATTCTAAGCGTTTTCCCTGCAGGACTGGAGCATATGTTCGAAGAGTTGGGGAAACTGCCCCCAGGACCCCCTGATTTTGCCAAAGTGAGTGAAATCTGTGGGCGTTACGGAATATCCTTCATCGCCTAAAAACAAGGGCCATCTTAAAAGATGGCCCTTGTTTTCTATTCCACTACCATGACAAAGTAGTTTTTCTTACCCCTTTGGAGCAATACAAATTTGTTGTTGATCAAATCGGCCTCGGTAATTAGGTAATCTTCCTTAACCTTTTCCTTGTTCACTGAAATGGAATTTTGTTTAAGCTCCCTTCTGGCTTCACCATTAGATCCCAAGAATTGGGTTTTTGCGGCCAAGGCACCGATCATATCCAAACCAGAAGTTATCTCTTCTCTTGATACTTTCGCTTGTGGAACTCCTTCAAAGACATCCAAGAAGGTCTTTTCGTTCAACTTTTTTAAATCTTCTGAAGTGGATTTTCCAAACAAAATATCACTGGCCTTTATGGCATTGTCCAAATCTTCTTCGGAATGCACCATAATAGTGATTTCCTCTGCCAATTTCCTTTGAAGGGTTCTTAGGTGGGGGGCTTCTTTATGCTCGGCCACCAAATCTTCAATTTCTTGTTGGTTCAAGAAGGTAAATATTTTGATATACTTTTCAGCATCTTCATCCGAAGTGTTCAACCAATATTGGTAGAACTTGTAGGGAGAGGTTCGCTCAGCATCCAACCAAACGTTTCCGCCTTCGGTCTTGCCAAATTTGGTCCCATCTGCCTTGGTTATCAGAGGACAGGTCAAGGCAAAGCCTTTTCCATTGCCAATACGCCTTATCAATTCTGTTCCCGTGGTAATGTTACCCCACTGATCGCTCCCGCCCATTTGAAGCGTACAATCGTGTGCACGGTAAAGGTGCAGAAAGTCGTACCCTTGTACCAATTGATAAGTAAACTCAGTAAAAGACATTCCCTCCTTGGCATCGGCCGAAAGTCGTTTTTTAACCGAATCCTTGGCCATCATGTAATTAACTGTGATATGTTTTCCAACATCCCGAATAAACTCCAAGAATGAAAAATCTTTCATCCAGTCGTAGTTGTTCACCAAAACGGCTGCATTGGGCACATCGCTTTCAAAGTCCAAAAACCGACCCAACTGTGCTTTTATGGCCTCTTGATTATGTCTGAGTGTTTCCTCATCCAATAAATTTCGTTCTGCGGATTTACCGGAAGGATCTCCTATCATTCCTGTTGCTCCTCCCACAAGCGCATAAGGCTTGTGTCCTGCCAATTGAAAGTGTTTCAACATCATCACCCCCACCAAATGTCCAATGTGCAGGGAGTCCGCTGTAGGATCAATCCCCACATATGCAGCCCGCATGGCTTCCATTAGATGCTCCTCCGCTCCCGGCATTACATCATGTATCATTCCCCTCCATTGCAATTCCTGAACAAAATTCTTCTTCATGATCTACTTTTAGAATAGCTGCAAATATAAAATGAAGTTGCCACTTCCCTGAATAATTTCAGTACAAATAGGTACTTTTACCACATGATATTGGTCACTGGAGGTACTGGGTTGATAGGTTCGCACCTGCTGTTCCATTTGGTGAAAAATGGAAAAACAGTAAGAGCCAACTATAGAACCAAAGAGTCTCTTGGAAAAGTTTCCAAGATTTTTGGGTATTATTCCAATCAACCTGAAAGTCTTCTGGAAAAAATACAGTGGGTACAGGCCGATATTACCTCTATGGGCAATTTAGATCAACTTTTTATTGGCATTGAGGAGGTCTACCATTGCGCTGCCTTAATTTCTTTTGACCCTAAAATGTACAAGGCTTTGGTCCAGGCCAATGTAGAAGGGACTGCCAATGTTGTAAACTTGAGTCTTAAGTATGGCATAAAAAAACTTTGCTATGTAAGCTCCATTGCTGCCATTGGATCTAGTATAACTAAAAAAGAAGTCACGGAAGACACTGAATGGACCAATACCAATGCTTCGGTGTATGGGATTACCAAACACGATGCTGAACTTGAGGTATGGCGCGCTTCACAAGAAGGGCTGTCAGTGGTCATTGTAAATCCTGGTGTAGTCATTGGCCCTGGGTTTTGGAAGTCAGGCAGCGGTAGTTTTTTCACCTATGCAGCCAAAGGTAAAACCTCTTATATTCCGGGTGGCACCGGTTTTGTGACCATCAGTGATGTGATCAATGCCATGACCAAACTTATGGATTCCAACATTGTCGGGGAAAGATTCATATTAGTGAGCAATAATCTGTCCTATGCAGAATTGTTCCAAAAAATTGCTCCAAAATTGGGGGTATCCCCTCCAACAAAAAAAATCCCTTTTTGGATGTTGGAGATTATGTGGCGCTTGGATGGACTTCGAAGTTCTTTGTTGGGGAAAAGGCGTAGACTTACCAAAAATATGGTGAAAGGATTGCGACACCAAGATATTTACAGCCACGAAAAAATTAAAAATGCGATTGATTTTAAATTCGAGGATTTGGATGCAGCCCTAGATTTTTGTTGTTCCAAATTTCCGGATTAGGGCTCCGTTGGCTTGTTTTCTTCTCTTTTGGCCTTAATGGAATCGCGTAGTCGTAACTGAACCTCCTTAATACTGTCGTTCTTTTGTTTGCTGATGTTTTCCATTATGTTTTTCCTATTATCAATCCTTTCCTCCACTTTTTCATAAATGGACTGGTACTCCAACGGAATGGAGGCATAGTACAAATCACTTTCCACAAATTGCACGCTGTCTATTTGATATTTCTCGTAAAGAAAATCCATGACATCAATACCCGATTCTTTAAACTTGCTGCCAAAAGCGGCTTTTGTGGCGTTTAAAAGCGAAAGATCATGGAGAATATCCACCATTTTCTCCTTAGGAATAAGATTTTCAGGTTTCTCTACCACCTTCTCGCCGCAAGAGAGGAGTAGCATCCCAAAAAAGAAAAAAACAGCTTTTTTCATGCCTTATCGGTTAAATGTAAGTCGCTTGGCGTTCCTTTTTTCAGAAAAACGACCATTCTCATAGGCTAAATGCCCATTGACAAAAGTTCGCGCTACTTTGGAGTCAAAAGTAGTACCTTCAAAAGGAGACCAACCACATTTATAGAAAATATTATCCTTTTTAACCTCGTTTTTAGAATTTCGGGTCACCTGGACCAAATCGGCATAATACCCTTCCCGAACAAACCCCCTACGATCAATATCAAATAGTTTTGCAGGATTATGGCACATTTTCTCCACCATTTTTTCTAAACTGATCTTGCCTTCCTGCTCTTTTTCGAGCATGGCCAACAATGCATGTTGCACCAATGGCCCGCCAGATGGAGCTTTGGTATAAGGATTATTTTTTTCTTCCAAAGTATGTGGGGCATGATCGGTGGCCACAACATCTATCCTGTCATCCAAAAGGGCGTCCCAAAGTTTGTCACGGTCCTCCTTGGTCTTCACAGCGGGATTCCACTTGATCAAAGTACCTTTTTTGGCGTAGTCCTCATCCGAGAACCATAAATGATGGATGCAGACTTCAGAGGTAATCTTCTTTTTCTCCAACGGAATTTCATTGGTGAACAAATCGGTTTCAATGCCGGTAGATATATGAAAAACATGCAAACGAGCCCCTGTTCGCTTCGCCAAAGCTATGGCCTTTGAAGACGAAAGATAGCACGCTTCAGCACTTCTAATAATAGGATGCATCTCCACAGGAATATCATCTCCGTACATTTCCTGATACTTGGCCATATTGGCCCTTATGGTCCCTTCATCTTCACAATGGGCCGAAATCACCATTTCTGTATTGCTGAATATTTTTTCAAGAACAGACTCGTCATCAACCAACATATTTCCCGTAGAAGATCCAAGGAACAATTTCACTCCTGAGCAGGCATTTTTATCCAATCGCTTTAGCTCTTCCAAGTTATCATTGGTACCTCCAAAGAGGAATGAATAGTTGGCAAAAGCATCTTTTGAGGCTATGGAAAATTTCTCTTCCAGTTTTTGAAGGGTAGTGGTCTGCGGATTAGTGTTGGGCTGTTCCATAAAGGTTGTAATGCCCCCTGCAATGGCTGCTCGGCTCTCCGTGGCAATGGTGCCCTTGTGGGTTAATCCAGGCTCCCTAAAATGCACCTGGTCATCTATTATGCCGGGCAACAATAAATCCCCGTTTAAATCTACAACCGAGGCATTGGCATCTGAAATATCAGCATCCATTCGTGCAATATAATCACCCTCCAATAACACATCTGTTTCAAATGTGCAGTTCTCGTTGACCACCTTTGCGTTTTTCAATATTATTCTTGGCATCCTAAAAGTTCTTTCTGAAAAATATGCTTCTAAATTTCATGGCGATTACCCCGAAAATGGCTTCCCGGATAATGGCCGAGTTCATTTTGGACTTTCCATTGATCCTATCGGTAAAAATAATGGAGACTTCCTCTATTTTGAATTTTTTGAGGTACGCCCTATACTTCATTTCAATTTGAAAAGCATACCCAATAAATCGCACATTGTCCAGTTTTATTTCTTCCAAAACTTTACGCTTATAGCATATAAAACCGGCTGTTGGATCATGCACTTTCATTCCGGTTATGAACTTGACATAAAAGGATGCGCCATAGGACAACAGGATTCTAAAGAGCGGCCAATTTACCACATTCACCCCTTTTTTGTAACGGGAGCCTATGGCCACGTCGGCACCATTTAGGCAAGCACGGTGCAACCGGGACAAATCTGCGGGACGGTGTGAAAAATCGGCATCCATCTCAAAAATATACTCGTAACCACGATCCAATGCCCACTTAAATCCATGTATATAGGCCGTTCCCAAACCTGCTTTCTCTTTGCGCACCTCCAAGAACAATTTATCCGGAAATTCCAATTGTAGGGACTGTACGGCTTCAGCCGTACCATCAGGGGAATTGTCATCAACCACAAGAACATGAAAATCTTTCTTAAGGTCAAAAACCGTTCTTGTGATGGCCTCAATGTTCTCAATCTCGTTGAAAGTGGGTATAATAACCAAGCCGTCCGCCATTGGTAATCTATTAGGAGGTAAAAATACGGTTTTCTTGCTTGCCTATACAAGTTGTTCTGTGTTAGGCATCTCCGTCTGTCCATCAATATTTGTAACTTTGCCCATCAAAAATCCATTTAATGATCCAAAAGTTTCCAAAGCTTTTCCTTGTTCTACTGGCCATAGTTTTTGTCCTAAATCTTGTTCAAGGCTTTTTCACGGAACTTATTTATGATGAGGTTTATTATTGGTATTATGCCCAGGATATGGCGTGGGGCTATTTTGACCATCCGCCCATGGTGGCCCTTTTGGTAAAAATCAGCAGTTTCTTTTTTAACGACGAGCTTGGGGTTCGTTTTATGGGCAGCGTGCTATCGGCAGGAACATATATGTTGCTTTGGCTACTTGTGGATGACCCCAGAAAGAAAGATTATATAATCCATTTTTTCCTGTTGGTGTTTTCATTTACACTGATGAATGCCTATGGTTTCTTGACGCTTCCAGATACGCCCCTTCTATTTTTTACGGCGCTTTTTTTATGGCTCTACAAATGCTTCCTGAAAAATCCTTCTACTTTGACTACGGTATTGCTGGGGTTGGTCATGGCTGCTTTAATGTACAGCAAGTATCATGCGGTTCTGGTCATTTTGTTTGTGTTCCTATCCAATGTTAAGCTCATTGCCAATAAAAAAGCTTGGATGGCGGTAATTTTGGCCTTGGTTTGTTACATTCCCCATTTTATTTGGCTCTACCAGAACGATTTTGCACCCATCACCTTTCACTTATATGAGAGGCCCAACCAAGCCTATTCGTTTGGAGGGTTTACCTTGGGCTATTTTTTAAATCTCATAGTAATCATTGGCTTACTATTTTACTGGGTCTATGCCTCCTTGTTTCGGTTCAAGGCTACCGACACCTTTTCCAAAGCACTGTTGTATTTAGTGTATGGTATTCTGATTTTTTTCTTTATCTCCAGCTTTAATCGACGTGTACAGGCCCAATGGGCCATAGTTATTTCCATTCCTTTGGTGGTTATGGCATTCAACTATCTCATGGATAATTCCAAGAGCAGAAAATGGATGTATCGCCTGGGAATTATAAGTGTACTGCTTCTTTTCTATGCAAGGGCATGGTTAATATATCAGCCCCTATTTCCTAAGATATATGAAACCCATGGCAACGAAGAATGGGTAGATGATCTGCATGAAAAGGCAAAGGATTTTCCAGTGGTATTTGAAAATTCGTATCGCCGTTCCCCCATGTACGAGTTCCATACAGGAATACCTACTTTTTCGCTGAACAATTATATGTATCGAAAAAATCAATACTCCATAGATGGTTCGGAAGAAAGGGTAAGAGGCAAAAAGGTGGTCTATATTACCCAATACAGAAAAAGTGGGGACCTACAATACATTGATCAGGACAGCACTGTCTTTTATGGCATATTTATAGATGATTTTCAGTCCTACAGAAGATTAAAGTGCATTGTAAACAAAACGGAAACAGGTAGTGGATACGACTTAAAAGTTTACAATCCCTATCCTTTTGATATTCTACTTGAGAATTTAAAATATACCATTTCCTATTCCAATCCCTACAAGCAAGTAAAGGAAATGCTGCCACAAAAAGTGACCAGCCTATATCCGGAAAGTGCCTACTTAAAAAGCAAGGACACCGCCCATTATAAGTTTGAACTTCCATTACCCAAGAAAATAGACAATCCAACTTATTTTAGGATTGGTATATCGGAAAACGGATTACCCCCCGGTTTGAACGGAACGCCAATAAAAATCCAAGAATGATACCGATTGAGAAAACCATCAATTCTTTGGATTGGATGACCATTGTCTTGTTTATGGCCCTTTTCTTGCTTACCCTGGGAAAATATTTGTACCACAACAGGTTTGTAAATTTTATAATCCTGCCTTTTAATGACAAATATGTGCTGCTACACAAAAAGGGGCAACTCTTAAACTGGTTTCATATATGGCTTACCCTGTTCCAATTGGCCAACCTTTCGCTTTTTGTTTTTCTGTCGTTAAAGATTTTTGGCGCCTTACCGGAAGGTCCTTCCCTGATGGTTTTTTTTATGCTGATGGGGTTTCTGGCTCTTTTTCAACTGCTTAAATTCTCTGTTCAATTCTTAAAGGCCTATGTGTTCAATACCCAAGAACTTGTGTCGGAATTGGTGTTCAGTAAGACTTCCTATTTCAACTATGGCAGTCTTGTGCTCTGTGCTGCCAATATTATTTTGATTTACATCCTAAAGGATTCCAAAATAGTGATTTATGCTGCGATAATCTTAATTCTTCTTATAAATGGCATCGGAATCGCAAAGCTGCTGAAGAACTATCAAAAAGCCATGTTTCCGTATTTTGTCTATTTTATTTTGTACCTTTGCGCACTCGAAATTGCGCCCTTGGTGATAATTGGAAGCTACCTAAAAGATTGAAAAGCTTATGAAAGTAAAAACAATTTTGGTTTCCCAACCAGAACCCAAAATCGAAAACTCTCCCTACTCACGGTTGATCGAGAAAGAAAAGGTTAAAGTAGACTTTAGGCCTTTTATCCATGTAGAGGGAGTTGAAGCCAAAAATGTAAGGCAGCAAAAAATCGATCTGAACAACTTTACGGCAATTATCCTGACCAGCAGAAACTCTGTTGACCATTTTTTCAGAATTGCCGAGGAGATGCGTTTTAAGGTTCCTGACACCATGAAGTATTTTTGTCAATCAGAGGCAGTGGCCTACTACTTGCAAAAATATGTGGTCTATAGAAAGCGTAAAATCTATGTTGGTAAGCGTACGTTCAATGAACTGGTTCCGCTTATCAAAAAATATAAGGATGAGAAATTCCTTTTACCTTCTTCCGACGCGCTTAAGGCAGCAGTGCCCCAGGCTTTGGATGAGTTGGGTATAGATTGGAAACGCGGTATCTTCTATAAGACGGTCATCAGTGACCTTTCAGACCTTAGAAACGTTTATTACGATGTATTGGTATTCTTTAGCCCATCAGGAATTGAATCGCTTTTGAAGAATTTCCCGGATTTTGAGCAGAACAACACCCGCATTGCCGTATTTGGCAACAGCACTGTAAAAGCTGCCACCGACGCCGGTCTTCGAATAGACATTCAGGCTCCCACACCGGAGACGCCGTCCATGACCATGGCACTACAGAAATACATTACCAGCGTAAATAAGTAAGAATTTTATTTGTATCCCAATAAAAAAAGCCCGGCATTACCGGGCTTTTTTCCTTTACTTCCAATTCTAAAAGGCGTAGCGTTGCGGACCACCTCGCCTTATCTCTTCGTTTGCATCGGCTTCAAACTTTTTAAAGTTTTCCCTGAAGGCGTTGCTCAATTTAAATGCGGTTTTATAATATGCTTCGTCATTGTTCCATGTGGCTCTAGGGCTTAGTACTTCTGTTGGAACCCCGGGACATTCCCTTGGTTGGGCCACCCCAAAAACAGAATGGATATGATACTTGTCGTAACAATACAACCCAAGCTCTCCACTCAATGCTGCATGGATCATGGCACGGGTATACTTCAACTTCATTCGGGTACCCACACCATAAGGTCCACCGGTCCAACCTGTATTGATCAACCAAACATCTACTCCGGATTCTTTCATTTTTTTGCTCAACATTTCGGCATATTTGGTGGGATGCAATGGCATAAATGGCGCGCCAAAACATGCTGAAAAGGAAGGTTGGGGCTCCACAACCCCTGCTTCAGTACCGGCTACCTTGGCCGTATATCCCGAAATAAAGTGATAGGCCGCTTGGGCAGGTGTTAATTTTGAAATGGGGGGCAATACCCCAAAAGCATCAGCAGTGAGAAAAAAGATATTCTTTACATTTTCCCCTATCGAAGGTTCTTGTATATTATCTATGTGATAAATAGGGTAACTCACCCGAGTATTCTGCGTTATGGAAGTGTTGGAAAAATCGACCTCCCCGTCATCATCCATAATCACATTCTCTAAAATGGCTCCTTTTTTGATTGCTCCATAAATCTCAGGCTCACTTTCCTCCGAAAGGTCAATGACCTTGGCATAGCAGCCTCCCTCAAAATTAAAAACTGTATTGGCCTCGGTCCACCCATGCTCATCATCACCAATGAGCTTTCTGTGCGGATCAGTGGATAGGGTGGTCTTTCCAGTTCCTGACAATCCAAAGAAAATGGCTGTATCCCCATCTTCACCAACATTGGCAGAGCAATGCATAGGAAGTGTGTTTTTATAAACGGGAAGAATAAAATTCAGGGCAGAGAAAATGCCTTTTTTAATTTCTCCGGTATAGCCTGTACCACCAATCAATGCAATCTTTCTGGTAAAGTTTAAGATAGCAAAGTTGTGTTGTCGCGTTCCATCTACTTCTGGGTCTGCCATAAAGCCTGGGGCATTGACCACAGTCCATTCCGGTTCAAAACCTTCCAACTCCTCTTCTGTGGGCCTCAAAAACATGTTGTAGGCAAACATATTGGACCAAGGATATTCATTGATGACCCTCAGGTTCATTTTGTATTTGGGATCGGCACAAGCGTACGAATCCCTAACGAACAACTCTTTTTCATTGAGGTAATCAATGACCTTATCGTACAGTAGATCAAATTTTTCACTCTCAAAAGGGATATTGATGTTGCTCCACCAAATCTTATCCTCTGTAATGTCGTCCTTTACAATAAAACGGTCTTTGGGAGACCTTCCTGTAAACTCTCCCGTATTTACGGCCAAAGCACCAGAAGATGACTCTTTACCCATGCCCATTTGCAAGGTGAGGTCGTGCAATTCGTCTGGAGAAAGTTGATAATGGACATTCTTGTGTTGAATTCCATAGGGTTTTAGCGAAATCGTTTTCGAAGCTGATGTGGAAGCTTTCATTTGTTAGTTTTTTATATACTGCAAAACTAGAAAAATATAACTTTTAAACCCTCTTTTGTGGTTTATTTAAGCCCTTTGTGGGTTAAAATGTAATATCCCAAAAGAAACCATCCCAAAATCAGAAAAACTCCACCAATAGGTGTTAAAAAACCAATGACTTTAAAATCAAAGTTGGTAAGACTGTTGAGAGCCAAAAAATAAATTGAAAAAGAAAATAGGATAACTCCTATCAAAATCATCAAGTATACCCTCTTTTTATGCTTTTCACCAAGGCTGCCGAATATTGCCAAAAAAAGCAGGAACAAAGCATGGTACATTTGGTATCTCACACCAGTCTCAAAGACCTCAACCGATTCATAATCCACCAGTTTTTCCAAGCCATGGGCGCCAAAGGCACCTAAAACTATAGCCAGCAAACCAAGTAGAATTCCCGTCAACAATATTGTTCTGTTCATAACTTTTTTTACTAATTTTTTTAGAAATATAACAATTTGATACCTTAGTATCCGTTTTAATCAAAAGTAATCAAAACCTATGGTCCGCACTATTTTAGTTGTTGGGGCAGGAAAATCAACCTCCTATCTACTAGACTATCTCCTCAAAAAATCAGATAGTGAAAATCTCCGTTTGGTCATTGGAGACCTACAACCAAAGAACATTCCTGAGCAATTTTCCTCTCATCCAAATTGTGAGGTTATTGCGTTGGACATCTTTAACGAAGAAGAACGCAAGAAGGCCGTGTCGTTGGCATCAATCGTTATTTCCATGCTTCCGGCCAATTTGCACATTAAGATTGCAGAGGATTGCATCCAATATAAAAAACACTTGGTGACGGCTTCTTATGTGAGTAAAGAAATGGAAGCCCTTAACGAAGAGGTCAAAAAGAACGGTCTCATTTTTATGAATGAAATAGGACTTGACCCTGGAATTGACCACATGAGTGCCATGGAAGTGATAGATCGTATCCGATCCAAAGGTGGTAAAATGTTACTGTTTGAATCCTTTACTGGTGGGTTGGTAGCTCCAGAAAGCGATTCCAACCTCTGGAATTACAAGTTTACCTGGAATCCTAGAAATGTTGTTCTGGCGGGACAGGGCGGGACAGCAAAATTCATTCAGGAAGGAACTTATAAATACATCCCCTACCAAAAACTGTTCAGAAGAACGGAGTTTTTGGATGTAGAGGGACATGGAAAGTTTGAAGCCTATGCCAACCGTGATTCCTTAAAATATAGGGAAGCTTATGGTCTTCAGGACGCCCTTACGCTTTTTAGGGGCACCATGAGAAGGGTAGGGTTTTCCAAAGCATGGCAGATGTTTGTTATTTTGGGGATGACCGATGATAGTTACACCATAGAAAACTCGGAAGGCATGTCTTATAGAGAGTTTGTAAACCTGTTTCTTCCTTATTCCCCTACTGATTCGGTGGAGCTAAAAATGCGGCACTATCTAAAAATAGACCAAGACGATATCCGTTGGGGTAAATTGTTGGAACTCAATCTTTTTGATCCCTCCAAAAAAATACCGCTGAAGAATGCAACCCCTGCACAAATACTACAATTTATCTTGGAAGATAGTTGGACCCTCAGGGAAGATGAAAAAGACATGATCGTGATGTACCACAAATTTGGGTACGAAATAGACGGTGAAAAAAAGCAGATTGATGCAAACATGGTGGTCATTGGTGAAAACAGAACCTATACCGCCATGTCCAAAACGGTAGGTCTGCCCGTGGCAATGGCCACATTGCAGATATTGAACAAAAAAATAACAACCCCTGGGGTACAGATACCCATAAGTATGGAGGTTTATCAGCCCATACTAAGTGAACTCAAATCCTATGGGATACATTTTAAAGAGTACGAGGTTCTCTATCTAGGCTACAATCCAGATTCTGTTGCAGGTTAACCGAATTCATATTTTCTATATCTTTAGCTTCAGTTTTAAATCTTTTCTGTGAAAAATCATAACAGTTCGGTTAAAATTGATGGCATCGACAAGAAAATCCTAAGATTTTTGATGGAAGATGCCCGGAGGCCCATTTTGGAAATTGCCCGTAACATTGGTATTTCCGGGGCGGCCATTCACCAAAGATTACGAAAATTGGAAAGCTCTGGCCTCCTATCTGGGTCAAAATTCGTTATCAATCCCAAGGTATTAGGTTATACTACCATGGCATATATTGGCATCTTTTTAGACAAAGCCATGGCCAATCCGCAGGCTGTAAGGGAACTTGAGAAAATCCCAGAGGTTCTGGAATGCCATTACACCACCGGAAACTGGTCCATACTCATAAAAGTCTTGTGCCGCGACAATGAACACCTTATGCAGGTGCTCAATAAAAAAATCCAACAAATTGAAGGCGTTTCACGAACCGAAACTTTCATTTCATTGGACCAACAAATAGATCGGCAAATTCAAATCTGATATTTGTATTCAATCTAAATAAAGTTTACATTTGTACCCATGAATGTAGTTTATCAGTCTACATATTATACTTTGTACCAATCCGTGAAGGAACGTTGTTTCTATGTGGATTTTGGGCAAAAGATGGTGCGAATGTCACTTTGCCAATTGCTTTCCCTCCGATACAAGGTATTGTCCATCTCTATTGAAGATCATTTTGACGGGGATTTGAACAGACACGGCTTTGAGGTACTCATGCTTTGCAACAAAGAGCATCTATTTGTACTTAATACCTTAGAAGTCTTGGACTTAAAACAATTGGTCGACCATAGCTTTGTTGCTTTGGGCCTTTCTGAAGAACGTGAGACCGCCTCCATTTAGATTTGTTTTCTTCCACCTATTTTTATTCAATCTAAAACTGCCTTAAAACAAAGGAGTTACTTCCAAAACGGAATCAAATTCCGTATTTTTGTTAGTATAACTTGATAAACCCAATATAAATGAAAGATATAGCAAGACAAAGTATGGGCATTAAAGTAGAATCCATGGATTTGCTCAACGGACAGATAAAAATGGAAGCCCATGCTTCTGCCACCTATTTGGCCATGGCGTCTTGGTGCGAGCAGAATGGGTTTTTTACCAGTGCCAAATTCTTTTACAAGCAAGCTGAGGAAGAGCGTGGCCATATGATGAAGATTTTCGAATTTTTGATTGATACAGGAGGAAATCCCCTATCTCCAGAAGTTACGGGAATCAACCATGACTACTCTTCCATTGTTGATGTATTTGAAAGCACCTTGGAGCATGAAGTGGCCGTTACCAAGTCCATTCACAACATTGTAAAAAAAGCCCGTGAACTGGGAGATATAGCTACTGAGCGCTTCTTGGACTGGTTTGTTCTGGAGCAAGTTGAAGAGGAGAACACCATACGTGACATCTTGGACATGATCGCGGTGACCGGCACGGAAGGTGTAGGACTTCAGATGATCGACAATCAAGTAGCCAATTGGATGGAATAGGTTCAAAAAAATAAATACCAATGAAACGGGGCCTCTGGCCCCGTTTTTAGTTTAGGTATCGTTCTTTAATGATGTTAAAATGTCGTAGTTCATGCCCCGCAATATGATAAGCCAATCCCCGAACCGTTCTTTTGTTGATAATACTTCCATCATGATCAATACCTTCTCCCCCTCGGGTAAAACTTTCTTCTGGCAAATACTCAAATAGGGCAATGGTAGATTTTCTTACCCATTCATACTCTTCAAATATACTTTCCAAGCTTCTACTATTGGCGTCGGAAAACTTGGCATATTCATCTTGGTCAAACCCATGAAGCGGTGTACTATCGTTTCGGGCATAACGCAACGCCCGATAAGCAAAAATCCGTTCATCATCAATAAGGTGTACCAAAATCTCTTTAATGGTCCATTTATCCTCGGCATAACGATACGTTAATTTCTCTTTTGGAAGGGATTGGATACAATCCTTAATCTCAAGAAAATTTTGCCAGAGATGCTCCAAAACCTTACCATCATCTTCCATCAAATCCATATAAATATGTGAATATGATGGGTATTCTCCCTGAAGCGGTTTTTTAATGTTTCTCATAGTTATTTTTGATTGTCGTTCTCAAAACTTTTGGCCCAGTTATGTCGAGCCCATGAACCCATTGGCTTTAAAAGTTCAAACAATTCCACCCCTTGCTCGGTGAGACTGTAACCATCCATTGTTCTGGTAATCAAATGGCATTCCCGGAGTTCTTTGAGCCTAGTGTTAAGTGTATTTGGTGAAATGGACTCACAATAATCTTGTAAATCCCGAAAAGTACTGGGTCCAGAATACAAGTGCCATATAATCCCCATGGCCCAACTTCTGCCCAACAAATCGAGCAAAGCCATAATAGGCTGACCCGTTTTGGAGCCACGAACTGGTTGACCGGGAACAGGTATTTTCATAATGCTATAATTTTAATAGCAAAGCTACAAAAAATATAGCAAGAGGTTATGACAAGAAAAAAACCTGCTCGGATTGACTCCGGGCAGGCTTATAATTTATTCTTAAAAACATTGTTAATCCCTACTTCCAAACACTTGTAAGGCCCAATAAAGTAGTGAGGCCAATGCGCCCAACGCAGCTACCAAATAGGTTCGTGCCGCCCATTTTAGGGCGTCCTCGGCTCCTGCATATTCTTGCTGGCTCACCATGTTTTTTTGCTTCAACCACACCAAGGCCCGCTTACTGGCATCGTACTCAACAGGCAAGGTCACAAAGCTGAATAGTGTAGCCATCCCCATCATCACCAAACCGGCCACGGCAATATAGAAGCCAATTCCACCCGCAACACCTGTAGCCGCCATTAAGGCGATACCTCCAAATACGACCCAAGTAGACATTCCCGAAGTTACGCTTACCACAGGAACCAATTTGGATCGCATGGTCAACCATTCATACGCTTGGGCATGTTGTACCGCGTGTCCACATTCATGGGCAGCCACGGCGGCGGCGGCGGCATTACGTTGACTGTAAACGCCTTCGCTAAGGTTAACGGTCTTGTTTTTTGGATTATAGTGGTCCGTAAGCATTCCTGGGGTAGAAATTACCTTTACATCACGGATACCATGGTCATCAAGCATTTTTTGTGCAATCTCTGCACCACTCATGCCATTTCTCAGATGTACTTGGGAGTATTTCTTGAACTTACTTTTCAGTTTGTTGCTCACCAACCAACTCACCAGTGCAATTCCACCGATCAATATATAATATGTCATCATAACTATTCGATTTTTGGTCTTATAAATATACCATATTACAACAAAAACCCCGCCAAGGTTCGGCGGGGTTCTTCTACTGACAAAATGTATGTTTTTACGCCAAAGCAGATTCCCAATGAAAAGCCTCAACAATTTCTTTGTATACCACTTCTCCTTCAACAATATTCAACCCTTTGGCCAAGGTCTTATCCAAATTGCAGGCACTTCGCCAGCCCATATTGGCCAATTTCAGCACATAGGGCAAAGTTACATTCGTCAAGGCCACGGTTGACGTATAGGGCACGGCTCCGGGCATATTGGCCACGCAGTAATGGACCACATCATCAATAATATATACGGGGTTGCCGTGTGTGGTTGGCTTGGTAGTCTCCACGCATCCTCCTTGGTCCACCGCCACATCCACGATAACCGTTCCTGGTCGCATGTCTTTGAGCATATCCCTAGTGATCAGATTGGGCGCCTTGGCCCCTTTCAACAACACGCCCCCTATTATAAGGTCATGGGATTGTATATGCTTTCTGATGTTGAACTCATTTGAAAACTCCGTTACCACATGACTTGGCATAATATCGTTTACATAGCGAAGCCGTTTCATATTGACATCCAAAATGGTTACGTGTGCACCAAGTCCTGCTGCCATTTTTGCAGCCTGAATGCCCACGGTTCCTGCCCCAAGGATCAACACACGGCCTGGAGCAACACCTGGAACTCCTCCCAAAAGCACTCCACGGCCCTTTACGGGTTTTTCCAAATACTTGGCTCCTTGTTGAATGGCCATTCTTCCGGCCACTTCAGACATAGGGGTCAACAAGGGCAGTGTACCCTCCTCATCCTCAACAGTCTCATATGCAATACAGATTCCCTTGCTTTTAATCATGGCCTGCGTCAAGGCCTCACTCGAAGCAAAATGAAAGTAGGTAAAAACAATCTGCCCTTCTTGAACCAAATCGTACTCCTCGGCAATAGGTTCTTTGACCTTCACGATCATATCACTCTTAGCATACACCTGTTCAATGGTATCCAGAACAGTCGCCCCGGCTTGTTGGTAATCTTTGTCAAAAAAACCACTGCCCTCACCTGCGCCAGATTGCACATAAACGGTGTGGTAATTCTTCACCAATTCAAAAACCCCAGCTGGTGTCATACCAACTCGGCCTTCACTGCTTTTGATTTCTTTAGGCACCCCTACAATCATCTTGTTGTGTTTTATGGTTACTATACCCAAAGTTGTTATAAAAACTGGAATCAAAGAAATGAAATCGATAAAATGTAGGGGTTGCCAGATAAATTTCACATAAAATTTACATTATACCCTATTTTTTTATGGGGTCAATCTATATTTAATAATATATTATTGTAAAGTACCCTAAAAAATAAGGGGGGTAGATTGGACTATTTGTGTTTTATTTTTAAAACAAGCATTACAATGACCAAAATACCAGTTATACCATTCGCCAATATTATGGCTAGGCTCTCATGCACATAACCGTAGTATAGCCACAGCATGGTTCCAATGAAAAAGGCCAAATACATGGTAAGGGAAACATCCCGGGTAGATTTGTGCCGCCACGCCTTATAAACTTGCGGAATAAATGAACTGGTGGTTAGGGTGGCCGCAACAAGGCCAATGATCTCAATAGTGTCCATGGTTGGTTATTTGCCCTAAATGTAGGGACTTTATGGATGACTGCTCATCGCATCGTAAAGATTATCCGTAGAGATTTACTGTCTTTTGAGAAGCCTCGCTTACCCTACAATATTCACAATCTTACCGGGTACCACAATCACCTTTTTGGGAGTACGGCCCTGCAATTGTTCCTGGGTCTTTTCATGGGCCAGAACCGCGGCTTCTATCTCGTCTTTGCCCATATCCAAGGGCAACTCCAACTTAAAGCGCATTTTTCCATTAAAGGAAATGGGGTATTCTTTGCTGCTCTCTACTAGATATTTCTCCTCAAACTTTGGGAAAGGTGCTTCGGCAATGGACTCGGTATGGCCCAATCGCTCCCAAAGCTCCTCCGCAATATGGGGCGCGTAGGGTGACACCAAAATGGCCAACTGTTCAAAAATAGCCCTGCTGGTACATTTTTGAGCGGTAAGTTCGTTCACACAAATCATAAAGGTGGACACGGAAGTATTGAACGAGAAGTTCTCGATATCCTCCTCCACTTTCTTGATGGTCTTGTGCAGCGTTTTCAAATTATCGGCCGTGGGTTCTTTATCCTCAATGACCTCAAAAAGACGCCACAGTTTTTTAAGGAAGGAATGCACTCCTGTAATTCCTGCAGTGTTCCACGGTTTGGATTGCTCCAAGGGACCCAAGAACATTTCATACAAACGAAGGGAATCTGCCCCATACTCCTCACAAATAGCATCGGGGTTGACGACATTGTACTTGGATTTGGACATTTTTTCAACTTCGCGACCTACAATATACTTTCCATCTTCCAAGATGAACTCGGCATCCTTATATTCCGGTTGCCATTTTTTGAAGGCTTCAACATCCAACTCATCGGAGGCATTCACCAAAGAAACATCCGCATGGATTTTTTGCAAAGCACTTGTGCCAAACTGTTCTGGTTTCAAGTCGAAATCGGCTCCATCGGTAATCTCAATCAAATAATCTGCATAAGTTTTAATCTTCCCTTTTGAAATAAAGGTCACCTTACCATTGATTTTAGTTCGGTAGACAAATGCACTCGTCCCCGTAATCATCCCTTGGTTGATCAACTTTTGGACATACTCGTCCTTGGGCACATAACCTCTGTCAAACATAAACTTCTGCCAAAAACGGGAATACAACAGGTGGCCCGTAGCATGTTCGCTGCCTCCAATATATAGGTCCACATCCTGCCAATATCCAATGGCCTCCGGAGAGAAGATGGCCTCATCGTTGCGCGGGTCCATATATCGATTAAAGTATTGGGAACTTCCTGCCCAACCCGGCATGGTGTTCAACTCCAAAGGAAATACGTTAACATGATCAATGAGCTCATTGCTGACTACTTCCGCCTTGAGGCGGTCCCAAGCCCAGGTTGTAGCATTACCCAAGGGCGGTTCGCCAGTTTCAGTGGGAAGATATTTCTCCACTTCGGGCAATTCCAAAGGCAAGTGTTCCAAATCAATCATCTGGGGCATCCCATCTACATAATACACCGGGAAGGGTTCTCCCCAATAGCGTTGCCTGCTGAAGACGGCATCACGAAGGCGATAGTTCACCTTACCCACTCCATGTCCAATTTTCTCCAACTCTGCAATCACTTTTTTAGTGGCCTCTTTATAAGAAAGCCCATTCAAAAAGTCGGAATTGGCAATAATGGTTGTCGCCTTATCGGCAAAAGCCTCTTCGGAAATATCCACCCCTTCAAAAATATTGGGGATGGCTATATTATAATGTTTGGCGAAATCGTAATCCCGTTGATCACCACAAGGCACGGCCATCACCGCTCCGGTTCCGTAGCTGGCCAAAACATAGTCGCCAATCCAAATGGGAACAGGCTCCTTGGTAAATGGATGCTCTGCATATGCTCCGGTAAACACCCCTGAAATGGTTTTTACATCGGCCATACGATCCCGCTCGGAACGCTTTGCCGTGGCCTCCACATAGGCTTCCACCTCAGCTTTTTGTTCTGGAGTGGTGATTTTGGGCACCAAATCATGCTCAGGGGCCAAGGTCATAAAACTTACCCCAAAAATGGTATCGGGGCGGGTGGTGAAGACCTCAATCGTGTCCGGCTTCTCGACTGCGCTCGAAGTGACATCTGCATTTGGAATGACATTGAAAGTCACCGAAGCTCCTTCGGAACGACCGATCCAATTGGTCTGGGAATCTTTTAGCGGCTGTGGCCAATCAATCTTGTTCAATCCATCTAGCAAGCGTTGGGCATAAGCTGTGATACGCATGCTCCATTGCGTCATTTTTTTTCGGATGACGGGATGACCTCCACGCTCGGATACGCCATTTACGATCTCATCATTGGCCAAAACCGTGCCCAAGGCCGGACACCAGTTCACTTCGGTATCAGCCAAATACGTGAGTCTGTATTTTAAAAGGATCTCTTGCTTTTCCTTTTCAGAAAACGCGTTCCATTCCGCTGCACCAAAATTGGGTGCATCCTCATCACAAACAGCTTCTACCGCTGTATTCCCTTCCTTTTCAAAAAGGGAGACCAAAGTCTCAATGGCTTCAGCTTTATCGGAACTTTTATTGTACCATGAGTTGAACAATTGGATGAAGATCCACTGTGTCCATTTGTAATATCCCGGATTGGAAGTGCGCACTTCCCTGCTCCAATCGAACGAAAAGCCCAACCTGTCCAACTGCTCGCGATACCTTTTAATATTGTTTTCGGTAGTGATCGCAGGGTGTTGTCCGGTTTGAATGGCGTACTGCTCCGCGGGCAACCCGAAGGAATCGTACCCCATGGGATGCAACACGTTGAACCCTTTATGCCTTTTATAACGGGAATAGATGTCCGTGGCAATGTACCCCAATGGGTGCCCTACGTGCAATCCTGCCCCAGAAGGATAGGGGAACATGGACAAGGCATAAAATTTGGGCTTGTCAGAATCGTTGATTGCCTTAAAGGTTTCATTTTCTGCCCAGTACTTCTGCCATTTGGCTTCAATGTCACGGAAATCGTAGTTCATGGTACTCTCTTTCATTTTCGAGTTGCAAAAATAGGTTTAATCCCCTAAATACAATTTACTTTTCTATTTTTACGTACTGATTCCATTCTATGAGCCAATATATTGAACGATATCAGCGAAGAAAGTTGATTTCCTCCTACTTCTCCGTGGTTTTGAGCATCGCTTTGGTGCTTTTCCTGTTGGGTGTTTTGGGACTTTTGGTCTTGAATACCAAAAAACTGGCGGACCACTTCAAGGAACAAATCACCATTTCGGTCTTTTTGAAGGACAATGCCAAACCGGTTGAAATTGACCAATTGCAAAAAAGCCTCGTTTTGGCAGAATACACCAAATCTGCCGAGTACATTTCCAAGGAAGATGCTGCAGAACAATACAGCGAGGACATTGGTGAAAATTTTGTGGAGTTCTTGGGATACAATCCGTTAAAGAATTCCATTGATGTGAACCTAAAGGCCGATTTTGTTTCTCCAGAGCAAATCGCGGAAATTGCCGAAGACCTTGCCACAAAAACCTATGTGGACGAGGTAAGCTATGACAAACCTTTGATCTCTTTGCTTAACGACAATGCCCGAAAGATCAGTTTATGGATTCTAGTGGCCAGTGCCATTTTTACCGTCATAGCCGTATTGCTCATCAACAGTTCCATCCGATTGTCCATTTATTCCAAACGGTTTATCATCAAGACCATGCAGATGGTGGGCGCTACCAAGACCTTTATCAGACGCCCCTTTATCTGGGCCAACATAAAACTGGGCATGATAGGCGCGGCCGTGGCTTTGGCCTCCTTGAGCATCCTTATCTATTACATCAACAAAAATTTTCCCGAACTGAACCTGCTACAGGACTATTTGGTATTGATCTTTTTATTTATCGGAGTTTTTGGACTAGGGGTTGTCATTTCGTGGGCAAGCACCCATTTCGCCACCCAACGTTTTTTAAATCTGAGGACAGACGATCTTTACTATTAGATTCTAGATATTGGACCGCTACGCTGATAGATTTGGGACTCATATCTTCCCATATTGTTGGTTCAGAAAATATTCTGGGAAACTTTTCCTTAAATTTGCGGCATGAGCAAGAAAAACAAGAATGTTCAAAAACCCACCAAGGAGTTCATCTTTCAAAAGAAGAACTACCTGTTCCTCTTCATAGGTCTGGCTTTTATTGCTTTGGGCTTTATTTTGATGGCCGGCGGTGGCAGTGATGACCCAGAGGTCTTCAATCCAAATATCTACAGTTTTAGGAGAATCCGTTTAGCGCCCACTTTGGTACTGATCGGCTTGGGTATACAGATTTATGCTATTTTGTTGAACCCTAACAAAAACAAAGAATAATTGGAGCTTATTGATGCCATAATCCTTGGAATCATCCAAGGGTTGACCGAATTTTTACCTGTATCGTCCAGCGGACATTTGGAATTGGGGAAAGCCATTTTGGGCGCACATGCCCTTCCCGAGGAAAGCCTACTCTTCACGGTGATCTTACATTTTGCCACCGCATTGAGCACCTTGGTCGTATTCAGGAAGGATGTTTTTGAAATTTTGAAAGGTCTTTTCCAGTTCAAATGGAACGAGGAGACCCAATTTTCGCTAAAAATTGTCATTTCCATGATTCCCGCGGCTTTGATCGGACTCTTTTTGAATGATTTTATTGAAGTTTTTTTTGACGGGGCCATCATCATAGTGGGCATCATGCTCATCATTACCGCAGTGCTACTCTATTTGGCCGATTTGGCCAAGACTACGGACAAGGGGGTTTCGTTCAGAAGCGCCTTTGTCATCGGTATGGCACAGGCGGTGGCCATTTTACCAGGGATTTCCAGAAGTGGGGCTACCATTTCCGCAGCGGTTCTTTTGGGTGTTGACAAAGCAAAATCGGCTCGTTTTTCGTTCTTGATGGTCGTTCCCCTTATTTTGGGAAAAGTGGCCAAAGACCTTATGGGGGGTGAAATCAATTTTCACGGTGATCAGGCCGTTGCCATGGGCGCTGGGTTTATTGCCGCCTTCATAGCCGGCCTTGCCGCCTGTACTTGGATGATCAAACTCGTGCGCCAGAGCAAGCTTACGTATTTTGCCATATATTGTCTCATAGTGGGGCTTATCGCCGTTGCCTGGAGCATTTGGGGATAGATTGTTACCTTTATCCAAATCCCGAAACCTTTGAAAACCAAGGAAGATTTTTTAAACGGTCAAATTCTTTTGATCGATAAACCTTTGGAGTGGAGTTCCTTTCAGGCGGTGAATGCCCTTAAATGGGCCATCCGAAAAAAATTCGACCTTAAGAAAATCAAAATAGGCCACGCAGGCACTCTTGACCCTTTAGCCACAGGCCTTTTGATTATCTGCACAGGGAAGTTCACCAAAAAAATCCCAGAGTTGCAAGGACAAATCAAGGAATATACGGGAACATTCACCCTTGGGGCCACTACTCCTTCCTATGATTTGGAAACCGAAGTAGACCAAACCTACCCTACGGAGCACCTTACGCAAAACATCATAAAAGAAGCGACCAAAGAATTTTTGGGTGAGATTGAACAGGTTCCTCCCATATTCTCGGCTTTAAAAAAAGATGGAAAACGTCTTTACGAACTAGCTCGTGAAGGAAAGGAAGTGGACATAAAATCCCGAAAAATTACCATAACAGAATTTGAAATCACTCGAATTCAACTGCCCGAAGTGGATTTTAGAGTAGTTTGCAGTAAAGGAACCTACATTCGCTCCTTGGCCCATGATTTTGGGAAATCTTTGAAAACTGGAGCACACCTTTCTGCTTTAAGAAGAACCAAAATAGGGGATTTCAACGTAAATAATGCTACAACACCTATGGATTTCAAAGAAAATTTATAGGCAGAATGGCCTAAAAACCGAGCAAATAATTGGTTTGAAACAGTCATCAGGCAAAATATTTTATAAAAAAAGCGGTTATACTAGAACCATGAACTTGAACAGAAGCCAGTTATCCCTAATCATAACCTTCTTCTCCATGGCCTTGGTGGTCTTGTTGTTGTTCAACATCCACTTAGGGGGCATGCAAGAAGATGAGTATGTCATTGAAATGAGCTTGGCCGATGAGGATATCGAGGAATTGCTGAAGGAAGAGGAAGAACGAATGGAGGAATTGGCCAACAACGACCCCATCAAAAGCCACATGGCCTTCAATGAAACCGCAAAACCCACCATTGGGAATCCCGAACCCTTAAAAACGCTGGAAGAGTTATTGGAAGAAAGGGCCATGAGCAGTGAAGAAGGTCAATTTTCGGAAAGTGACACCGCTTTTGCCGATCAGCTAAAGGAACTGGCCGCAAAACGTGACGAGAAAAAGCAGAAGTTGGGTGAAAGGGATGCACAAAAAGAAGAGTTCACCAACTATCTTAAAGACAGGCGTACCTCCATTTCATTTTCATTGGTAGAAAGAAACGCATATTATCTGCCACCTCCTATTTACACCTGTATTGAAGGAGGGAAGGTGGTCATTAACATTAATGTGGATGCCAATGGCTATGTTACCGAAGCAAGTTTTAATGACAAGAGCTCCGGCACCAACAATGGATGCCTTGTGGACAACGCCATAGCTTACGCCCTAAAGGCACGTTTTAGCCCTGATTCCAAAGTCAACCAAATTGGAACCATTACTTACCTATTTCAAGGGAAGTAGGGCTACAATCTCCTCCAAAATACTTTCACCCTTATCCTTGTTGTACCAAACCTGAAGGTCTTGCTTAAGTTCTGGGGTCAACTTTCCGTGTTCCTCCTTATAATTCGTTACCATTTCTGTGGCCTGGGCTGGCCTAGGACCCCATTTCCCTAAAATTTCCTGCTTATCCATATCAAATACCACCAACTTGGGTATGGAACGGCTGCCTCTTGTTAAAAACGCATCCATCAGCTCCATATTCTCATCCCGAAGCACCACTTTCAGTCCTATATTTGAGTTTAACTCGGCAATTTTGTTCATAATGGGCATACTGTGGGCGGCATCTCCACACCAACTCTCAGTTATGACCAAAAACACCATTTTCGATTCCAAACCTGAGATTTTCTCTTGTAACTCGCCAGAAACCTTTAAGGTTTTATCCCAACGTTTCATCCTTCGGTCGTTCAATTGGGTGTATTCTATATTGGCTTCAGACCGGGATAAACCTGAAGTCTGCTTGGTTTCGGCAAAATGATGTACCAAATCCCGGTATTTTTCATAATCCATTCCCATTGAAATACCTTGTCTAACCAGCGTGACCCTATCCTCTTCAATCTTTTTTTCCAGCAGTTCCATCTTAAATACTTTTAGCAAAAATACGTTCCACAATCCGGACGTTTTCTGATTTTTGTCATTGGTTGTCCCGCATATCAAAACCTTACATTTGTCCCATATATTCAATTAATTATTGAACCCTGCTGTTTTCGTTGCCGGATGTTTGATAGGTTCTTTACCTTTGACCAAAACTTTTCCACTATGGACAAACATCGATGCGGTTGGTGCCTAGGCGACCCTTTATATGAAGCCTACCACGATTTGGAATGGGGTGTTCCCGTTAAGGATGATGCCACTCTTTTTGAATTTTTGATATTGGAAACCTTCCAAGCCGGTCTAAGTTGGATCACCGTATTGCGGAAACGAGATAATTTTAGGGAAGCCTTTGATGACTTTGACTATCAAAAAATTGCCGAGTATGGTCAGGATAAAATCGATGAGCTTTTGGATAACCCGGGTATCATCCGAAACAAACTGAAAGTGCATGCCACTGTTTCCAACGCCAAGGCCTTTATGGCCATTCAGGAAGAATTTGGCAGTTTCAGCACTTATATCTGGGGGTTTGTAGATGGGGTCCCCATTAAAAACAGCTTGGAAAATTATAAAATGGCCCCTGCTACCACACCTTTATCGGACACCATCAGCAAAGACCTTAAAAAGAGAGGCTTCAAATTTGTGGGAAGCACGGTGATTTATGCCCATATGCAGGCCACAGGGATGGTAAATGATCATGAAACTGCTTGTTTTAGATATCATGAGGTGTGATTCACCAAAAATCCTTTGGACCTACAATCCGATTTTCAAAATTTCCACAAATTGTTTCCTAGGCATCAATTCTGCCCCCAAGCTTTCCAAATGCGGGGTGTATACTTGGCAATCTATAAGCAAATAGTTTTTTTCCTTTAGTTCGCGGGCCATTTCAATAAAGGCAAACTTTGAGGCATTGGGTTTTAAGCTGAACATGCTTTCGCCACAGAACACATGCCCCAAATCTACTCCGTACAATCCGCCAACAAGCTCATTGCCCTCCCATACCTCATAGGACTTTGCACATCCCTGTTTGTGTAAATCCAAATAGGCTGCTTTCATTTTGGGGGTTATCCAAGTGCCCTCTTGTCCCTTTCGCTCCATGTTGGCACATTGTTTCATAACTTCTAAAAAGCAAGTATCCTTCGTTAATTTAAATGTGCCATCACGTAACACCTTTCGCATGCTTTTGGATACTTTAACTTTGTTGGGAAAAAGGACCATGCGTGGGTCCGGGCTCCACCACAATACAAGGGAATCGTCGTTAAACCAAGGAAAAATCCCGTTTTTGTAGGCAAGCATAAGTCGGTCTAGGGACAAATCGCCCCCAACAGCCAAAAGACCGTCTTCATTTGCGCTTTCCACAGAAGGAAACTCCAAACGGTCTCCCAAGAAGGTTATGGGAAATTTATTTCCGCTGTTTTCCAAAATGGTCTTTTTGCCAAGATAAGAAATAGACTAAAGTCGCAAAAGCGTCTTTATCCAAAAAATGTATGAAGGCAGACAAATATTAGAATGGCAGATCGTCATGATCTTCCTCATTCAGGTCATCCGCTGGTTCAAAGGCTTCCATGGGTGGAACGGGCGGCATGTTGCCATCTTGTGCCTCTGATTGTAGATTCTCTATTCTCCACCCTTGAATGGAGTTGAAGTATTTGGTTTCACCTTGGGGGTTTGTCCACTCACGACCGCGAAGGTTGATGCTAACCTTAACTGGTTGACCTACGGAATAATTGTTCAGTAAATCGCATTTATCCTGTATAAACTCCACCAATATATGCTGCGGATATTGCTCTTCGGTTGTTATGACCATTTCTCTTTTTCGGAACCCATTGTTTCCAAATGTCTTGGTCTCATCAATCATTTTTATTCTTCCCTGAACTTCCATGTATGCTAAATTTCAATAAAATTCAAATGTACATAAAATGAAACCCATTAGAAACCCGTTATTTCAACTAACTATCAACATATTTTCTTTTTCAGCTATCTTTAATAACAATTCAGCCAAAAAATGAACTTCAGTCCCAAAAGGAAAGCATCCAACATAATTCTGTTGATTTCGGCATTTGCCATAGTTAGCCTTATCCTTTGGAACACCAACAGCTTTTTTAGAAAATTCAAGGAGGAGGAGCGCCTAAAAATGGAAATTTGGGCTACGGCACAGTTGGAACTTATTCAATCCTCGGTGGACCAAGAATTGGGAAACCTCACCTTAAAGGTCATGGGCAACAATACCTCTACCCCCATGATCTTAGTAAACGAAGAAGGCTCGTTTAAAACGCACAATATTCCTAAGGAGAAGATAGCGGACAGTGTCTATATCCAAAAAAAAATCAGACAATTTGCAAGTGAGAATGAACCTATACAAATCATTCAGGATGGGGAGCTCCTTGAAACGCTCTACTATGGAAACTCCGAAGTCCTGAATAAGCTAAAATATTACCCCCTTGCCCTATTGTTGATAATTTTCCTGTTCGGAACGGTGATATTCTTTTTCTTTCGGACCAACAAAGCTTCGGAACAGAACAAACTGTGGGCGGGGATGGCCAAGGAAACAGCACATCAAATTGGCACACCTTTGACTTCACTACTGGGTTGGAATGAATTGTTGAAATCAGAAGACATCAATCCGGATATTACCAAAGAAATTGCCAAGGACATTGACAGACTACACACCATTACGGAACGGTTCTCCAAAATAGGTTCCGTACCTGAACTGCGCAACCATGACATTGTAGCCGAAACCGAAAAAGCCTATCAATATTTAATTCAGCGCAGTTCCAAGTTGGTCCACTTTTCTTTTAGTACCAACGTTGAGCAACTTTATGTACCATTGAATCCCCCATTATATAATTGGAGTATTGAAAATTTGGTAAAAAATGGCATAGATGCCATGAAAGGCAAGGGCAACATTGGTATACAAATTGAAAAAAAAGGACAAAACGTACACATTTTGGTTTCCGATACAGGACAAGGTATCCCAAAAAGTGATTTTCAGAATATTTTTATCCCGGGGGTAACCACTAAAAAAAGAGGTTGGGGATTGGGCCTTTCCTTGGTAAAAAGAATTGTTGAGGAGTACCATAAAGGAAAAATTAAAGTATTTTCGTCAAGTAAGGAGGGAACAATCATGCAAATTTCCCTCAGAACAAATGAAACGTGAGTCATGGCAAAGGAAAAAAAAATTGTTCTCAAGGAAGCCGAAATCACCAATAACTGCCCCGAGTGCTATAACCAAGAGTTGATACTCACCTTTTACCAAAAACATACGCTTGGTGCATTTTTCCATATCACCACCAATGAGGTGACCCATGAGATAAAATGCAAAAAATGTCAATCTGTAATTTATCCAGTAAGTTGGACCCCGGATATTGAAAGGGTTTTTGATTACTACAATAAGTTGGTTACACCGGATAGGTCATCCATACGCTTCACCACTTTGTTTTTTATTGTTTTGGTGCTGATACTCTGTGTGGTGGCCGCAACCGTGTATTTCTATTTGGAGGGTCTTATTTAAGGGCCTCACGGATTTTTTGGGCCACAGCTTCAAACTCCTCTGCACTTAGGCTCTCCTTATGCTGAAATGTTGCATTTTTCATACTATGCAATGGAATAAGGTGTACGTGCACATGAGGCACTTCCAGCCCAATAACCGTCATCCCGACACGTTTGCAGGGAACTGACGCTTCAATGGCCTTACCTACTTTTCTTGAAAAGGCCATAAGTTTCATGTACGCCTCCCCATCAAGGTCCAGCAGTTTATCCACCTCTTTCTTGGGTACACATAGCGTATGCCCCTTAGCATTTGGATTTATGTCCAAAAAGGCAAAATTATCGGCATCTTCTGCTATTTTGTAGCATGGGATGTCTCCATTGATGATTTTGGTGAAAATACTGGCCATGGTGATTTGGTTAAAAAAATCCCGTCTCTCGACGGGATTAAATATAGGTATTTTAGGTTTTTTTATTCCCTTGTAATTTCCAAAACCTCCAACTTTAACGTTCCGTTGGGCACTTTGATCTCTGCCACATCGCCGACAGATTTTCCCAGTAATCCTTTTCCAATGGGTGAGGTAACGGATATTTTGCCCGATTTTAGGTCTGCCTCGCTTTCTGCCACCAAAGTATATTTCATTTCCATGCCATTGGCTTGGTTCTTTAGTTTTACTGTGGAAAGCACCAATATTTTTGAGGTATCCAATTGCGATTCGTCTATCAACCTAGCATTGGCCAAGGTTTCCTCCATTTTGGAAATCTTCATTTCCAAGAGGCCTTGAGCTTCTTTGGCAGCATCATATTCGGCATTTTCGGACAAATCTCCTTTGTCCCTAGCTTCGGCAATGGCCTGCGATGCCTTGGGGCGTTCTACATCTTTCAAGTGATTCAACTCATCCCTTAATTTTTTTAATCCCTCCGCTGTGTAATAAGATACTTTACTCATATCGTCACGTTTTTATGCAAAAGAACATCGAAGAAAATAAAAAAATTTCCCCAATGGTCTTTCTCTACAAATACAAAAAATCCTCAACGATACCCATGCCCCTGCATGGTTTTTTTGCGAGGATTTAACGCAAATATAGGTAATTTTTGTTCAACTTTGCAGCAGTAACGTTTTGAAATTCAAACTATGAGACGCTTTTTGGGCTGTATCCTTCTTATCTTTCTAATTTCTTGTAGCTCAGACAGTACCAACCGAAATCCATACCTTCAAGAAGTTAATTTTAGGTTTGATCTAAACCTCAACCTACCTCTTTATAATGGGCTGAACAATATTGGTAATCCTGTCTATGTTGGCAACGATGGTGTAGGTACCCGAGGTGTCTTTGTAATGCGTGCTGGATTGAGTGGCGCCCAATTTGTAGCGTGGGAAGCCAGTTGTCCCAACCATGCTCCCAATACCTGTTCCACGATGTCCATAGATGGACAGAATGTAGTCTGTGATTGTGAGGGATACACCTATAATTTGTTTACGGGACAGCAGTTGGACAGACCTGATGACGGAGGCAGATATTACGATTTGCTTTTTTATAGAGCCACGCAAAGCGGAAACACTGTGGTCATCTCCAATTAAAGATTGCCCAAGATAGCATCCATGACCCAACTGGTATGCAACCCTGTTTTTCCTGTTGAGGGGTGTTCACATTTTCCCAACAAATGATTTTTGATGTTCTCCACATGATATTGTTGCACATGCGCTGGATGTGGAATTTCCAGAATTTCATGTCCCGAGGTATTCTCCAATTCAACAGGGGCCTCGTCCAGAACTGCAAAGCGTATGCTTCCTTCGGAACCAAAAATCTCTACCTTATCCACCCGATGATGGGTGCCAAAATTCCAAAATCCAGCTCCTGTCACCCCATTTTCGTGCAACCAACTTCCCGCAATGGCATCATGGGCCGTATACAAACCTTGTTGGTTCAAGGCCACCCCGTTTGCTGTTTTGATATCCCCAAAAAGAAAGTTGAACAAATCCAGACCGTGACTGGCCAAATCATCAAAATAACCACCGGGAGCCACTTTCTCTTCCGTCCGCCAATTGGACCCGCCATTTAAATCGACCTCATTGGGCGATGCGGATTTTTGCCAATTTACATGCCTCACCCTGCCTATCAACCCCTCATCCAACCATTGCTTCACTTTAAGGAATCGGGGCAAAGAGCGACGATAATACGCAATGAAAAGGGGTATGTTCTTCCTCTTGAATGCTTCATAAATGACCAAACTGTCCTGATAATTGGGCGACATGGGCTTTTCAATACAACATGGTTTTCCCGCAACGGCCACTTGAAGGGCATATAATTTATGGGTATCCGGAGGTGTGGCGATGTAAATGGCATCGATTTCCGGATTCTGGATTACCTCATCCGCATTGGTGGTCCAACGCGCTATTTGGTGCCTTTGGGCATAATCTTGGACTCTCTCTGCATCGCGACGCATTACCATGTGTACTTTAAACTCTGGGATGAGTTGGTATGCTGGAACGCTTTTCTTTTCGGCCACACTACCGCAACCAATAATGCCCCATCGGAGGGGCTTTTCTTCAGAAAAATGAAAATGGGATTCTGTCATGGTGTATAAAAGTACAGAATCCCATTTACTATTTGGTCATTAAAAATTAACGGTGGCCCCTATGAGAAAGTTGATTCCTGCCTGGGGGTAATATCCCGCTCCCTCAATGGTGGTAACGGTTCCAGGATTGGAATAGTCGTCATCAAAGGTGTAGAAATACCCATTGGAAACAATATCGGCATCAAAAATATTGTTCACCAACCCGGAAAGCACAATGCTTTTTACAAACGAATTGGCCTCGATGACATATTGCACATTGAAATCGGTTTGGGTATAACTGTCCAAAGTTGAATTTTCGGAATCGATGTTCCCCATGT
Organism: Flagellimonas alvinocaridis; assembly: GCF_004916895.1. Taxonomy (GTDB): domain Bacteria; phylum Bacteroidota; class Bacteroidia; order Flavobacteriales; family Flavobacteriaceae; genus Flagellimonas; species Flagellimonas alvinocaridis. Next base: position 958,802 of record NZ_SNTZ01000001.1, on the reverse strand, counting down.
ACTGCTTGCCTACAAATTTCGAAAGCAACGATACCTGAAAATTTGTATTGGGTTGAAACGCAAGGATGTTTCCAGCAATCACTTGTGGTGAATACGCAATTTTGGTGTTCCCCAAGTTTTGGAGTTCCCCATCGCGTTGGAAGAAGAAATCAACATTTCTATTATCGCTCAAGGCCACATTGGGCTGTATCCTAAACTTGCGCCCCAATCGGATGTTGGCATCCACTTCCAATCCCAAGCGGTAACTATCCCCCACATTGGCCCTTAGTGGCGCTCCCACATCATTGAGTTCCCCAGTGAGCACCAACTGATCTTTATAGCGCATGTAGTACACATTGGTGTTTAGCTGGATGTCAGGGGACACAAAACGCCACCCTAACTCATAATCGTTCAATTGCTCAGGTTTGGGGCTGCCGTTTTCATAGTCATTCCGATTGGGTTCCCTATTGGCCCTGGCGTAGGACAGATAAAAATTGTTGTTGGGGTTCAAATTGAACGTAATCCCTGCCTTTGGATTGAAAAAATTGAAGGTATCATCCACCAATCCCGTATCTTCTCCATTGGCTTCATAGCCAACCCTTCGGTATTGCATATCCCCAAAAACCGACCATTGGTCATCCAACTGATAATTGGCCTTTGCATAGGTATTGAAATCCGTTTTAGTGGAATTGTCATCATAGTACCTATCCCTAATTTCACTACCACTTGCATAACGTGCCCAGATGATTTCCCCAAAGTGGTCTCCCTTGTACTCATTGTATCCTCCACCCAAGATCAATTTCAGGCTTTCTTTATCATACGTGGCCGAAAAAACGGTGCCATAAAAGTGGTTGTCCAACCATCTTCTTCGGATCAAGTCGGTAGTATTGATGGTCTCCCCTCCCAAGCTAATGGGTTCCAAGCCATAGTCTGAAAAGTCATCATCTTCCCTATACTGTTCAAAATACCCCCTACCGCGGGTATAGTGCAAGGCCAAATTGGTACTCCATTCCGGACTTAGGGTCCGGTTCCAATGCAATTGCACATGGTTTTGCTTGTAATTGTCCTCTTCACGGTCATGAAACTGTACATTCCCATTCTCATCGGTATATCTTCCTGCGGAATTGTAGGTTCTATTTTCTTCCAATTCTTCAGCAGTGATGCCGTTCCAGGCTTGATAGGTAACCTCATGACCTCCAAAAAACAATGCCTTTAGCAAAGTATTGTCGCTACGGTAGGTCCCTTGCATAAAATAGCTGTCCAGTTCGGAGCTGGCACGGTCCACATACCCATCAGAAGTAATGCGCGACAACCTTCCCGAAAATTCAAAATGGTCATTCAACATCCCGGTACTGAACTTTACATTGTTCCGCAGCGTGTTAAAACTCCCCACAGAAGAGGAAATCTTGGCATACGCCTCTTCGGAAAATGCATCCGTCAATACATTTAGGCTTGCGCCAAATGCCCCTGCACCATTGGTAGAAGTACCCACCCCGCGCTGCAACTGCAAACTCTGGGTCGAAGAAGCAAAATCAGGCATGTTCACCCAAAATGTCCCATGGGATTCCGCATCATTGTACGGCACACCATTAATGGTGACATTTACCCCCCTTGAGTCGGTCCCCCTTACACGGAAACTGGTGTATCCCACCCCAGCACCTGCATCTGAGGTAGTGACCACGGCCGGTAAAAAGTTCATTAAAATGGGAACGTCCTGCCCTAGGTTTCGGGAGGTAAGCTCCTCTTTGTCCAAGTTGGAAAAGGTAATGGGAAATTCCTTGGTCACCCGTACAGCTTGGACCAAGACCTCGTCCAACACCACTTTTTTACCTTCCAAAGAATCTGTTGGTTCCTGTTGTGCGCTCATACTCAGCGCCAGCCCGGAAACGGCCAATGTTGTGAATAAAGTTTTCATTCGTAAAAATGTTACGAATAAAAGGGGCCATTATTCTTGTTAATACTTGATTTTGTTTCTTTAAAGAAACGATGAAATTCCAAGATGCGCCTTGCGCAATCCCTTGGCAGCATTACCCGCCCAGGTTCATTGGGTATAATCTCAGCCTTGCCATGCAAAGCACCCCTTTGAGATGGCCGCAAATGTACTATGTAGAGTTCTTTTTTCATAGCAAAATCACCACTAATTCATTGCAATAACAACAGGTTAAACTTTTGTGATGAAAAAGAAGAAAGGCCGCCGAAGCAGCCTTTCAAAAGTGCCAAAATCATAATCCCAAGGAAAAAAATTATGACCACACTTGGCAACAACGGATAATACATGGTTAGCGTTTAGCTAGCATCATCCTGCTTTTTTTTTATGTACTATTTTCTTTCGACTTTTTATATATGACACCAAAAGGTAAATGGCCATGGCCAATGAGATTATATTAAAGAACAGAACTATTCCAAATAGCATTGTTTTTGTTTCCTTTAAGCAAATACCGTCAAAAAGAGTTTTTAAAAGAAAGCCGTACAATTTGTACGGCCTTCCAACCAAATCAACCAACCTAAAATCCAGACAGTCATTAAGACTGTCTCTCTTCTACGGTTACATTAAAAACTATAAATTCTTTTAACAGTGTATCCGTTTCCATTATATCTTTTTGACACTACTTTTTTATGGGGGTCACATAAAAGCAAAAAAAAAATCCGCTTCTCTGCCAAGAAGCGGATTTTACAAAATGTTTTCTTGTCTATGCTTGATGGGTAGGCTTAAGAAGATCGTTTACGGTCTTCACAGGATTAAATGTTACCAAAGGGACTTCGACAAATAAAGTGTTCCAAAAGGCCATCGCTCCATTCCACAGTCCTGGAAGCTCCAACGCCTTTAACTCCTTGCCTTCTTGTGTCTTTCCCGTAATAAATCCTTGCTTAGGGTCCACAAAATCCAAAAGATTGTATTTTTCTCCCTTGTAGTTTCTTACTCCGCATACCAAATCCACTGGATTAAAGTGGGTTGAATTTTTGAGAATGGACTCCTGTTCCTGATTGGATAGGTCAATCTGAGCCGACTCAATGATTTGAAGTGAAATATTTCCTTCGGCATCCCTCACCCAAAAAGGACCGCCTCCTGGTTCCCCTTCGTTCTTTACCATTCCACAGATACGTATGGGACGATTTAATTTATCCTTTAAAATGACTAGTTGTTCGTTAACATCCATATTATCATAATCTTTGGGCATTCGAACATTGAGTTCTCTTTCCAAAAAGGATTTTATTTCATCGGATTTTTCTGGCGACACTTTATTGTCATCCAAAAGTCTAGCATACTCAAAGGCCTTGACCTGAACTTTTTTTAGCACTCCGGCCAACATTTTTTTGCTGTTGGCCACTTTTTCCAAATTCTTGTCGACCACCACATTGTCTATATTCTTGATAAAAATGATATCGGCGTCCTGTTCGTTCAAGTTTTCAATCAGGGCCCCATGTCCACCGGGGCGAAACAGTATTGAACCATCACCATTTTTAAAGGGCTTATTCTCCATGTCCACCGCAATGGTATCGGTGGATGGCTTTTGGTTTGAATATGAAATTAGGAACTGCGTGCTTGTAGCCTTCGAAATTTTTGGAGACACCTTGGATTCTTCTTCCTTAAACATATCATCGTGCTGTGGAGAAACGGTAAAGTGTAAATGGGCCTTCCCATCTGTTTTGGCATACAATGCCGCTTCCCTCAAATGCTCCTCAAATGGTGTTGCGCTACCTGAATCGTACTTATGAAAGGGCAATAGTCCTTTGGGATAGAATCCGTAGTTTAATCTCTCTTCTCCTAGCATTTCCTTTACAAAAAGATAGGCTTCTTCGTCTTTATTGGACACATTATCCTTAATACGATCCATAATGAACCCATAAAAGGGCAGCTTATGCATTTGGTCGGTAAACTTTTTTGCATCGGAATCGCCTGTTCGGTCCAAATATTCAGAAAGGGTCTCCTTTTTGGGGTCAAAGGCATCCAAAAAATTGAACATGGCCTTGAACATCCGGGATGCTGCCCCAGAAGCTGGAACGAATTTCAATAAATCCAAATGGCTTCGGTTCTGCTCAAAATATTGTACAAGTTCTTCTTGCTCCTTTTCCGAAAATCTAAAGATACCATTGGAAATTACCGCTGCCTTCACCAAATCCACAAAGGGTATCCCAGCTTTGAAAGTTTCTATCTGATTTACCACCTTTTCTTTGGAAATCCCCTTGTTTTCCAATTGTTCCAAGTCTTTTGAACTTAAATCAATCATGCGCCTTAAAAAGTTTATCGATTTCTTGTATGGCCGTTGAAAGCCGGAACGCTTTGTCCCCCTTTAAAATAACAAAATTTCGGTCATATTTTTCCAAAGCTTGCTTGAAATACTGGAACATTTCCTCACGTTCTTCGGGTTTGTCCCTTAGATCGTCTGCCTCCCATGGGGTGTCAATATAGGTTAACAAGTATAGATCATAAGTGTTTTGGATAGCATATTTTTCTAGAATTGGATCACAACTTCCTGTGTAATAGGTTTCTGAATATACTTTAGTCTCCAAAAGGTCTGTGTCACAAACCAAAATCTTGTTCGCTTTTTTTGCCAATTGGTTCTCCAAGCGCATCTGTCCATAAGCGATGGGAACAAGGTCTTTAGGCTCGCAGGTCTTTTGTTCCCTGTCCCATTTATCTTGAAGATATTCCCGGGCATATTCTGGCACCCACTCGGTTTGGTAGTGTTGGGCCAATTGTTGGGCCAAGGTGGTCTTTCCAGTAGATTCCGGCCCAAATAGAACTACTTTTATGAGGTTTGAGGGCTCTTGCCCAAGTCTTTCTTCCATGCTACATATCCCTGAATGGCCAATACGGTAAAAATGAGGTATTGCAATGAGAACATGCCCCATCCCCGGTAGGCGTACAAAGGTACAGTTATTAAGTCTCCCAAAACCCAAAGAGTCCAGCTTTCCAATTTTTTGTTGGCCATATACCACATGGCCGTAAAGAAAATGCCCGAGGTGACGATATCCACATAGTTGGTCGTCTTTATTTCAGCCCCAAAAGCCTTGTATACCCCAAAGGTGACCAACAGCGTAACGGAGAACAGTGCAATCCCAATCCATTTTTCCCTAGTATTGGTGCGAGAAATCCTTACTATAAATTCCCGATTTTGCTTTCTACGGGCCCAATTCCACCATCCATAAATGCTCATGATGGAAAAGTAGAAGTTCATCATCATATCGCCCAACAAGCGATCCACGAAAAAAATGTAGGTGGTAATGGCGGTAGCCACCAACCCAGTTGGATAGACCATAATATCTTCCCTCTTGGCGTAGATCACACTGGCTATTCCAAAGAAAAAGGCAGTGGCTTCAAGAATAATGAGGGAGAGTTCGCGGTCCTCGTACGGGCCAAGGAAAAAATCAAAAATGGGGTTCATAGTCGCTCCTATCGGATTTTACAATCTTCATCCCCAATACTACATGATCAATATTTTCAAAGGCTACTTTAATTTCATCCGTCAACAACCCCATAACCCTATCATATTCCCCAAAGACTTGGGTGCTTAAGGGATTCTCCAAAACAGTAAGTCCAGAAGACCTCAACTTTTTAATGAAATCGATGATAGGGGGCTCAAAATCATCTTGTAGCGGCGTCAAGGTAAGCTCAACGGATATCTTCATGGGGGCACTTTTATTTTCCAAAAGCAAATCTAGTAAAAACTACCTGTCATCCCCCCATCATTCTGAGGGCATATACGCAAGTGAATCCTTCAAACTCCAAAAACTCAATCTCATAATGGGATTTTTTGCCCTTGTACAAGATTTCGGCCACCGTCCTAGCATCTTGAAAGGTAAAGTCCATCACATCAATATGGCGTAAAAAACTCAAGCCCTGTTGCGCATAAATTTTATAAAGCGATTCCTTGGCACCCCAAACGATGGTAAGTTTTCTAATAATGGCCTCGACATTGGCCAAGGTCTTGTACTCTTCAATGGGAGTGAATTTATGTGCAATTCTTAGGATTTTGTCGCGCTGCATCTCAATATCTATCCCTACTTCGTCCGTTTCGCTGATGATGACCCCCGTAAAATTATGCGAATGGGTAATGGAAATATGGTTCCCATCCTTTAAATGGGGCTTCCCAAAATCGTCATAGTATAGGTCTTTGTCCTCATAACCCGCTTTGGCCATTAAATGCCTGATGCTCAAAAAGGCCCTCCGATGCGCCTCGGATTTCATTCCATCCATCCTATCTTGGCAATGGGGAGTAAGCTCTATTCCCTTGGACAATTCCTTCTCAGCCTCGGTGACTTTCCATATGTAGACCGAGGTGGTTGGTGAAACTGTTATGGTTTTGTAAATGGGCACGACTAATAGTTAGGTGTTTTTGTATCTTTGCTGCACTATAAAAGCTAAGCTACGAAAGTAAATTTATATACGTATGAGCACAAAGACAATTCCCCATGTACCCTATAAGGTGAAAGATATTTCCCTAGCCAACTGGGGAAGAAAAGAGATTGAGCTTGCCGAGGCCGAAATGCCAGGACTTATGGCATTACGAGAGGAATACGGAAAAGAACAGCCCTTGAAGGGAGCCCGTATTGCCGGTTGTTTGCACATGACCATTCAAACTGCGGTATTGATTGAAACTTTGGTGGCCCTTGGCGCCGAAGTGACCTGGAGTTCCTGTAACATCTTTTCCACCCAAGACCATGCCGCTGCTGCCATTGCCGCTGCCGGAATCCCAGTCTATGCCTGGAAAGGGATGAATGAGGAGGAGTTCGACTGGTGCATTGAGCAGACTTTGTTCTTTGGTGAGGACAGACAGCCCTTGAACATGATTTTGGACGATGGTGGTGACCTTACCAATATGGTGTTGGATAAATATCCTGAACTGGCTTCAGGCGTAAAAGGCCTTTCCGAAGAGACCACCACTGGCGTGCACCGTTTGTACGAGCGTATGAAGAAAGGCACCTTGCCCATGCCTGCCATTAACGTGAACGACTCCGTGACCAAATCCAAATTCGATAATAAATACGGGTGTCGTGAAAGTGCCGTGGATGCGATTCGTAGGGCCACAGACACCATGTTGGCCGGAAAACGAGTGGTTGTTGCCGGATATGGTGATGTTGGAAAAGGTACAGCGGCCTCCTTCCGTGGTGCAGGGGCCATTGTTACCGTGACAGAGATTGACCCTATCTGTGCCCTTCAGGCCTGTATGGATGGCTATGAGGTGAAAAAACTGGAAAGCGTTGTCCCCAATGCCGATGTGGTCATCACCGCAACCGGAAACAAGGACATCATCCGCGAAGAGCATTTTCGTGCCTTAAAAGACAAGGCCATTGTCTGTAACATTGGCCATTTTGACAATGAGATCGATATGGCTTGGTTAAACAGGGCCTATGGCAATACCAAAGACGAGATCAAACCACAAGTGGACAAGTATACCATTGATGGTAAGGACCTTATTATATTGGCAGAGGGTAGATTAGTGAATTTGGGTTGTGCCACGGGCCACCCTAGTTTTGTGATGAGCAATTCATTTACTAACCAAACCTTGGCCCAAATAGAACTTTGGAACCATAGTGACAAATATGAAAACGAAGTATATATGCTTCCCAAACATTTGGATGAGAAAGTGGCACAATTGCATTTGGCACGCTTGGGCGCCGAATTGACCGAATTGAAGGAAGATCAAGCAGAATATATCGGTGTAAAAGTGGATGGCCCCTTTAAACCTGATTATTACAGATATTAATTTTCTGGACAACCTATAAAAAAAGGCCCCGATCATGATCGGGGCCTTTTTTATTTGGCAAAACTTAGACCTAGCCTTTTAGCCAAGCCTTCCGTAATTCTTTTTGGGCTTCCGTGGCCTCTGGGTTTTCCAATAGCGTAACGGCTTTGGTATAGGTTGGTGTGGTGGTGGCCTCAATGAGGACCTCCTCATCTCCCCTTAACAACTCTACTTGAATGGCTTTGCCAGGACTCCATGCATACACTTCTGTTAAAATTTGATTGGCGTTGGCCAAGGTGACTTCTGTTCCATTAATGGATTTTATAAAATCATTGGGTTTAACCCCATTATCGTTCCAAAAGCTGTTGTTTGCCACAAGGTCATTGAATTTAATCCCTCCCCTCTCTGGGTCTGCGGACAAGATTAGTTCGCCGGCATTCTGAATGTAATTGGTCTCCACTTCAGCCTCTGCGAAATAAAGTCCTACCTTATCCAACATTTGACCATAATCTATGGGTGTATTTCCAACTACATGGGTGTTTAAAAATTCACCAACCGCAGGATAGGTCATTGTGGTAATTTCAGCAATAAGGGCATCATCTTCAAAAGGTTTGTCCTTACCATATTTTACGGACAACTCTCCTAACAACGAACGCAGGCTACGTTGCCCATCACTGTTTTCCCTCATTAAAATATCCATGCACATACCAATCAACGCTCCTTTCATATACACATTGGCATAGTTGTCCTTATATGGGTTTTCCAAAATGTTCTCACTCATTTGGGTAAAACTCATGGCATCATCGTAATTGGACCTTGAGGTATTTATCTTTTCAGTGGTCCTAGCGTAATACTCCGCCGGGTCTATCAAGCCTTCATAGACCTGGAAATGCTGCGCAAAATATTCGGTGACCCCTTCGTAAAGCCATAGGTGCTTACTGAATGTTGGGTTATTGTAGTCAAAATAATGTACGTCTTCTGAATGTACTGAAAGTGGAGTGACAATATGAAAGAATTCGTGGGCCACTACATCGATCATCGATTCTGCCAATGCTTCTGGATCCATTTGTTCCGGCAAGACCACCACAGTGGAAGTATGGTGTTCCAAAGCTCCAAACCCTTTTGGGGAATCTGGTTTTTTGGTGTCGGACAAATAAAGTAGGATGTCATATCGGGGCGTACTGTTCAAATCTCCGAGATATCTCTTTTGGGCTTGCATCATCTCTGCCATGATTTCTTTAATCTCGGAAGCCTTATGTACTCCATTGGGGGAAAAAACACTCAATACAATCTTGATGTTTCCAACCATAAACTCCTCAACTTCGGTCTCCCCATACATCATGGGATTGTCCGTTACCTCAAAATATCGATTGGCAAGGAACACTGAGTTTTTGATGGTACCATCCTCGCTCTGGGTCGATTGTATTTCTGTGAGAGGAGAGGTGTACTTGAATTTTGTAGGAGATTTGATGTCAATTTGGTAAGCATTCCGTTTTAGGGAATCAAAATACCCCACAAACCCGTGGAGGTTCAGCATCACCTGCTTAGGCTCTATATTGGTCCCTGAGGGTGAAAAGGGAACTTCCTCGCCAATTCCTCCATCCACTTCCTGATCAAAAGTATCGTTTACCGCATACGTTATTTTATCCAAATTCTTGGCATTGGCAAACATCCAAGTGTTGGTGTCAACCTGAGTAATTTGCATCGTATTTCCCTGATAATCAATAGCCGATATATTCTCTACATACTTCCCAAAATCAGATACTGCATAGGTTCCCTGAACCACTCTTGGCAATCTGTAAATAACCGTATCTTGGACAAACCTCCCTGGATCTATGACCACATTTACTTTATCATCTTGAATATTAACCAAATCCAATTGAGCCCTTATAGGATTATCGGAAGCTAGATCATTGACTTGATTTTTGACACCGCAAGAAAAAACTGTTGCAAGCACCAATGCATGTAAGGTTACCTTTTTTATCATGATTTACTGAATGTTTTTTGATATTGCCAACTAATATAGGATTAAAATATTTCCAACAACAATAGGTTACGGAAATAGTTGATTTGTTACATATAAAGATCCTTTACCAAGCAAAGGCTAATAGTTCTATAATATTCCGAAAGTTTTTGGCAAAAAAAAGCCATGGAAAGAACCATGGCTTTTTAAATGGTCAACTGTAATTAATCTGCCAATAAACTTTCGGAATAATAACAGGTCTTGTTTTCCTGGAGAATGGCCAACCCCTCTTGCCTTGTGCTCATAGGGTCGATTTTAACTTGTTCGCCATTGGGCATATACACAATATAGAACCCTTCCTCGAAAGAGGATAACTTTATAATCTCTCCATTTGGGCGAACGGCGTTCCAAGATTTTTCATCGGGCTTGTACACCAAATCGATTTTCTTGCCTTGTTTGGGTCCTGCGACCACACTCACCTGCACTCGGTTCTTTGTGGCCACCATTTTAAAGGTGTTACCATCATGTTCCACCATTTGGGTCTCGGATTCCCCTTCCTTCATGGCAATAGGGTTAGATCCGGACCAAAACTCGATCACATTGAAGATTATAGCATCCCCGAGGAGGAACAATTCATACACGGGAACAATCCACAACCCCCAAAAAATCAAGTTATCTACAAATTTACTGTCGGTTGCCCCTTGGTTCCAGTCCTTCAAATTATTGAACGCCTTGAACGACCCCAAACAGCTTGAAAACAAGATGGTAGACGACAATAACAAACAGCTAATGACTTTTTTCATGATAAATGGGTTTATAGTTAATGTACTTAAAGCTACAAAAAGTATTTCAACCCATCTTGGGGTTCTGTGTTCAACATCAGAACATTATCACATATCCAGCCATTTCTTAAAATTGGTGGTGCGCTCCCGTGAAACGATTACCTGCTCTTCTTCCTTTGGAAGAAGTTTCAACAACAAACGGCTGTTAAAATAGCTATGGATTTCCACCACGGCCTTTACTGAGACCATGAACTTGCGGTTGATCCTGAAAAAGTGAATAGGGTTTAGGATATTCTCCAATTGGTCTATGGTGTATTCAATGGGATAAGATTGGCCCAAATGCGTATACAGGCATATCAACCCTTCATGGGATTTAAAATAGGCGATGTCCTCCACGTTGAAAGAACGGAATTGGTTCCCCACCTTTACCATGAACCTATGTTTGTATTCCTTATGGAAAAGTTGTTTCAGATGCTCCAGATTTTCTGTGGTGGTATGTCCGTTACGGGTAACATTTTTCTTGAATTTTTCCAGCGCCGTCTTCAAGTCTCCCTTCACTATCGGTTTTAACAGATAATCTACCCCATTGTACTTAAATCCACGAATGGCAAATTCATTATAGGCCGTTGTAAATATTACGGGAGGATGGTCCTCAATGGCATCCAAGATGTCAAAACCATACCCATCATTGAGTTGGATGTCCAAAAACACCAAATCGGGAAGTTGGTTTTTCTGGAACCAATCGGCACCACTCTCCACAGAATTGAGTCCGGCCACAATCTCAATTTCTGGGGCCAATTCCCCAACCATCTGCGCCAAACGCTTTAGGGCAAATTCTTCGTCCTCAACAATGACCGCCTTCATTTTTAGGATATGGCTTTTAGGTTCATTTCCGTTATTTTTTTATCCAGAAGTGGAATAATGACCTCAAAATGGCCATCCTCCTCACGTATCAACACTTCCTTGTTGGTATAGTACGAATAACGCTTTTTGATGTTTTCCAGACCAAGTTTGGTATTTTCCTCTTTGGTATCACGCTTTCTAAGGGTATTCTTGATGGCCAAAGCGCTGTTCCCAATCGTGGACAGCGAAATCTGCAAGGGTTTTTCCTTGGAATACCAATTGTGCTTCAGGGCATTTTCTATTAACATTTGCAAGGTCAAGGTAGGAATCCGATAGAGTTCCGGAGCAACCTTGATGTCCATTTTAACCGAAATCGCATCCTTGTGCCGTACCTCCATCATAAAGATATAGGCATCCAAAAAATTGAGCTCTTTTTGCAAACTTACCAAATCCTCTTCCTTGTTATCCAAAATATAACGGTAACTAGAGGCCAACCGGGTTACAAAGTCCGAGGCCAAATCCCGGTCCTCATACATCAAGGACGTCAACGTATTTAAACTGTTGAACAAAAAATGGGGGCTAATTTGACTTCGCAAGGAGGAATACTTGGAAGCGATCATTTCTCTTTTCAGATTTTCCATCTGTTCCTGCATTTCTTCCTTCTGCTTCATGGAAAAATAAAAAAGGTTGATGAACACTACGGTAGATCCTATCAATCCAGCTCTAAAAAAGTCGCCCCAAAATTCAATGATGTAAGGTTGTTCACAGTGAATGTCCAACACTTCTCTTAAGGGGAAAAGGGCCAAATAGTAAATCAAGGCACTCAAGGGTAGCAACAATGCCATGGTCTTCAAATAGATACCGATACTATTCCTTAGATTGAGTTCTCCTTTTCTCAGTTCTTTATAGATCAACCGATCATTGAACTCCCAGGTTATCATAAAAAATAGGAAGGTGGTCCAATAATAGAACTGGCTCGTGGACGTAAAAAAGGTATGCAGCTCACCCTCTTCATGCTCCATGGTGACTTTGATGGTAAAGAAAACCACGTTGACCACCATCCAACGGAACAGAAATTTTTTTAACCCTTTCTTTTTGAGCATCCCAAAAACCATTTGTTAAAGATACGCAAGGTCTTAACAATCACTGCAAACCTTAAAACCCAACTGTCAAATAACAGATTGAACCGTAGGCAATCCCTTCTTATCTGAAATTCATCACAAAAAAAGCGGCTTTGGCATCCCAGAATCTTTGATGAACGGTACAACGGCCTAAAGTACGGTTCACCATTCCTCGAATTCTTGATTTCAACACCTTGAGGCATCTTCGGTGAAAATCAAATAACGCCAGTCATGAAAAAAATCATTCTCGCCCTATTCTTTTTGTATGGATTTTCAATGTTTTCCCAAACAGGGACCATCAAAGGCATCGTTTTGGACAAACAATCTGAAAATCCCATGGAAGGAGCTACGATTGAATTGTTGCAGATGCAAATGGCCACCGGGACCATCACTGACCTTGATGGTCGATTTTCTTTGGAAAATGTGCCTGTGGGTCGCCAAACCTTACGGATAAGCTATATCGGTTTTGAAAGCACCACGGTTTCCAATGTGGAAGTAACCACAGGAAAAGATGTTTTTATTACCGTTACATTACTGGAATCTTTTAACCAATTGGAAGAAGTGGTCCTGACCAATACCGATGCCAAAAACAAATCCGTGAACAAATTGGCCACGGTTTCCGCCAGACAATTTGGGGTGGAGGAGGTCACCCGATTTTCCGGTGGGCGAAGCGACGTAGGGCGATTGGCCGCCAACTTTGCCGGCGTTTCCGCACCCGATGATAGCAGGAACGACATTGTTATCCGGGGGAACTCGCCCACAGGGTTGCTCTGGCGTTTGGAGGGAGTGCCCATTCCCAGCCCCAATCACTATTCCACCAGCGGGACCACCGGAGGGCCTGTATCGGCTTTAAACCCCAATCTCCTTAAAAACTCCGATTTCATCACTTCGGCTTTTCCTGCTGAATATGGGAATGCAATTGGTGGGGTGTTCGACCTTGGGTTCAGAAAAGGGAATGCCGATGATTATGAATACACCCTCCAAACCGGAATCTTCACTGGGGTGGAGGCCATGGCAGAAGGCCCCTTGGGCAAAAATAAAGGGTCGTTCCTGATTGCTGCACGATACTCATTGGTAAGTCTTTTGGGGATTGGCGCCGGGGGAACCTCAGCCACTCCCAATTATAATGATGTTTCCTTTAACATTGATTTTGGCCGCGTAAATTCCGGTACTCTTTCAGCCTTTGGCATCTTCGGAACCTCAGATATTGAGTTTTTGGGAAACGATATAGACCCAGATGATCTTTTCGCCGCAGAAGATGAAAACTCCTATGTGGACTCAAGATTTGGTGTTTTGGGTTTAAAGTACAATCTCAGCCTAAGTCAAAACTCTTTTTTACGAACCATTGCATCGGTGTCCTATTCGGGAAATGAGTTCACGGCAGACCGTTTCATCGAAATGGGCACTCCCCAAGAGCGATTGATACGCTATACCGACGTAGATGATTCGGAAACCCGTTTTACCATGTCATCATTGTTCAATACCAAACTCAACAATAGGCTTACCTTTAGGACCGGCCTTCTTGTTGAGGCGTTCAATGTACAGAGTCTGCTCCTAGATCGCACCGAACAGGCAGACAACAATGCTGATGGAGATCCAGATTTGGTTACCTTTAGGGACATTGATGAAAATATAGCCCTTTGGCAACCTTATGTTCAAGGACAGTTTAGAGTCACTGAAAAGCTTACCTTCAATGCCGGTCTACATGCCCAATACAGTTCCCTCAACAGTCAATGGGTATGGGAACCACGAGCCGCCATCAACTATTCCCCCTTTCACAACCATATCTTCAACTTGGGATATGGGCTACACCATCAATCCGTTTCGCTACCGCTTCTGTTCCTGAACGAAAATGTGAACGGAGAAATGCTACAGACCAATAAAAGCCTTGATTTTGTCCAAAGTAACCATTATGTATTGGGATATGATGCACGTTTGGCCGACAGTTGGAGAGCTAAGGTGGAAATTTATTATCAAGATATTGACAAGGCAGGGGTAGAACCTTTTCCTTCCAGTTATTCTACGCTTACCGAAGGAGCCGATTTTGGTTTTGACAACGATAGGGTTTCCTTGGTCAACGAAGGTACAGGTCATAACCAAGGGGTTGAGCTTACTTTGGAGAAATTTTTCAGTAGGGGATATTATGGTTTGTTGACGGGTTCTTTCTTTGAAAGCAAATACAAAGGAAGTGATGGTGTTGAACGAAACACCCCTTTCAACAATGGGCATGTGGTCAACCTTCTGGCAGGAAAAGAATTTAAGGCAGGCCCATCTGGTAAGAATATCTGGTTTGTGGATACACGACTTACCACCTCAGGGGGCAGATACTACACCCCTGTCGACTTGGAGGCTTCGCAACAAGCTGGTTTTGAAATTCTACGGGAAGACTTGGCCTATAGCCAACAGTACGATGCTTATTTTAGATGGGATGTGAAATTTGGCCTCAAAATAAACAGTAGGAACAAAAAACGTTCGCACCAATTTTATGTAGACTTGCAAAACGTGACCGCCAATGAGAACATTTTTGTGGAACGCTACAATCGATTAACCAATAATATAGACCGCGTGGACCAAATTGGGTTCTTTCCAGACTTTGGATACAAATTTCAATTCTAGGGGGAATTCAATTTTCCTTCACTCATAAATGAGTACCTTGTTTCCCAATTCAAACTGAACGGAACATGGCCCAAAATTGGTATGAGATTAAAAATGTGGATACGGTTGATTCCCCATCTATTGCCTTGTATGTAGATCATCTGGAATACAACATCAAAGAAATGCTTTCCTTGGTCGGTGGGGATGCTACCCGTTTGATGCCCCACATCAAGACCAATAAAATGCCCAAGGTCATGAAGCGTTTATTGGATGCCGGCATTTCCAATTTTAAAGGTTCTACCATTGCGGAAGCGGAAATTGCCGCAGAGGCGGGTGCCGATTTTGTGCTGATCGCCCATCAATTGGTAGGGCCCAAAGTGGCCCGTTTTCTTGAATTGACCTCCCATTTTCCTACTACCCGTTTTGCCACGCTGATTGATGCTGTGCCTACGGCCAAATTGTTGAATGAAAAGGCGAAGGTCAAAGGTTTGAGCATTCCCGTTTATATTGACATCAATAATGGGATGAATCGCTCCGGAATCAAAATAGGAGAAGAGCTCGATACCTTGATAGCCTTTTTGGATGAATGCAAATGCCTACACTTTGAAGGGTTCCATGTGTACGACGGGCATCTTCGCGACCCTGAGTTTTCCGAAAGGAATCAAAAAATTGAACAGGGGCTGGAGTCTGTAACCGACTACTTCGATACCTTAAAGAATTCACATCCAAATCTAAGAATGATTTGCGGGGGAACTCCCTCCTTTACTTCGCACCGCATGCAAGAATACAGAATCACCAGTCCCGGCACCTGCGTATTGTGGGATTGGGGATATGGTGAAAAATTAACGGAGCAAAACTTTAAGCACGCGGCCCTCGTGGTGACCCGTGTTATCTCCAAACCCACCGAAGGTATTGTTACCGTGGATATGGGGCATAAATCCGTTGCCGCGGAAAACCCCATAGACAAGCGGATACAATTCCTCAATCTTGAGGATTACGAACTGCTTTCACAAAGTGAGGAGCACGGTGTGATCAAGGTAGCGGATTGGGATGCCCTAAACATCGGTGATGTACTTTACGGCATCCCCTACCACATTTGTCCTACGATCAACCTCCACGATGAAGTTTCCGTGATTGAAAACAACGAAAAAATTGACACTTGGGAGATTACCGCTCGAAAACGAAAACTTACCATTTGAATTTTATTCCAAGTCCAAAGCTTTGTTCAAATCGTAAAAATAGAAGTCCTTTTGATCGTTCATTGCAGCAAAAAGACCATTGGGGAAAGTATCGTTCAAGGGAACTGTGACCACATCGCAGCCATCAGTTTCAGTGGTTGACAAGTTTACCGCTTTGATGAAGGAGTTGTCTTCCCGGGAAAAGATATTGAATTGTCCGCGTTGCTGGTCAGATACAATAATATACACTTCCCCGTTGGGGTACCTTGCAATGGCAATTCCCTCGATATCTTCCAAAAAGTGTTCTCCACCAAAGCAGGCCAATTCCTCATTGCCCATACTAGGTTCTGCGTAATATTTTTTAATGCATTCACCTTCATCGGAATAATATACATAACCCATTTCGTTGTCCACGGCAATGGCCTCAATTTCCTTTCCTCCCGTAAAGCTTCCGAACTTGCGCACCAAATGGGCTGAAACTCCTGAGCTATCCGATTCCAATTTATATTGGTACAAATACGAACCGCTTGGTCCTATCTTTCTGCCGACAATGGCATATACGGATGAATCTTTTGGTGATTTGTACAAACTGATGCCCATGGCCAAACGTTGTTCCACCTCAGTCTCATCTTCAAAAACGGGAAACCCACCACCATCCAGCGGCTTCATATCCGGTACGGAAAACAATCTTATTTGTTGTTTTTCTCTTTCTGTGAAAGCAATTATGTCCACGGCAACGGAATCATTCAATTGAAAGCCATATTCCACATCCACATTGTTGGGTCTTTGGATATTTTTGATGGACTTTTCCTCAATGATCTTTCCATTGAGGTCAAAGGCATAAACGCCTCCATTGGTCTCCTTATCGGTTCCGAAAACAATACTTTTTGAGGCATCTTCCGGATTGATCCAAATGGCAGGATCATCCGTGTCATTTGGTGTCTTTTCAGTAATAATGTCCGGTGCTATGGCTGGAAGCTTACTCCCTTTTTTACAGGAGACCATGCCTAGCACCAATATAAAAGGGATATAGATTTTTTTCATAAAAATAGTTTTAAAAAGGGTTCGTCAGTTGGAGTACCTGCCCAAATAGGGCAGGCACTCGGCATGACATTGTTCAAAATACTAGCTGCTGAATTACTTTTTGAACAAATCGTACTTCAACCCGAAAGTGAAACGGATATCATAGAACTCCGCTTGCTGCGTACGGTCCTTTACACTTTGGAAATAACGCAGGGGTTGATTGGTGATGTTGTTTACATCGGTATAGATCCTTAGGTTTTTATTGATGGCATAGCTGGCATTGAAATCCAAGAAAAACTGGGTATCATAATACCTGTCCTCAAAAGCATTTCCCCCAATTTCATCCACATACGAATCCGAAAAATTAGCGGACAATCTGGCGCTAAAACGTTTATCGGCATACCCTAATGAACCGTTGAACATGTTCGGAGCGGTGTTGGGTAAATCCAAATCGGTACGTTCGTCCCCATCTTCGTTACGGATACCATCAGCACTTGAGGTCAAGTAGGTATAGTTTAAATAAATGCTGAAATTACGTGCAAACCCGGGCAAGAAATCCAATTGTCTCTGGAAAGATACCTCAGCTCCAAAAATGGATGCAGAATCCCCGTTCAAGGGTTGGAAAATATCGTACCCTGTGGTTCCAGCACCAAAGGTATCATCCTCAGATTCCGTAATGAAAGTGTATATAAAGTCATTTATCCTTTTATAAAAAAGCCCGCCCGAAATAATTCCAACGCTCTGAAAATAATGCTCGGCATTCAAATCAAAGTTCATAGACGTTGTGGGATCCAACTCTGGATTTCCAACAATGACTTCTGCATCTTCGTTCACAATTTCGGCCCTTGGGATCAAATCAACATAGTTGGGTCTAGCCAAGGTATTGGTCCATGCAAACCTTAGAATGGTATTATTGGTTACATCATATTTAAAATGAACGCCCGGTAACACATTGGTATAGGTGTTTTCATCCGAAACCTTTTCCACTTCAATGCCCTCTTCAATACCGGCATCCTCATCTTCCTCAATGTAGATGACCCGGTTACCATCAGATTCCAATTTGGTACTCTCTACCCTAACACCGGCCAACACGCTCAATTTATCGGAAAGTCTTTGGTTCATCATGGCATAGGCCCCAAACACATTTTCCTTCACTTTAAAATTGCCCGGCAAAAATTCATCGGGAACGGCTTCACCATTGGAACTGTTCAGGTTTAAAGAGCCTATCCATTCCGCACTGGCAAAGTTACCTGCCTGGTATTTTTCACCTGCCAAATACTCTGGATCGGTATAATCTTTAGTGGGGACATCCAACAAGGTTGGAAAGTCGTCCTCCAAATCGTATTCAAAGAAATCATTGTTTCTTTCCTTGGTCTTGAACCTACCCCTTGCACCAAACTTCATAGATCCATCCCCTTGGCCAAAAATATTGGCGGGCAATTCAAAATTGACAAAGAAGTTCATGTCTTCTTCTTCGGTATATTGATTTTCGTTGGTGATCTCACCAAACTCAAAGTTGCCCAAATCGTTAAAATCGGAAGCATTGGCAGCAGTCATGATAGGATATCTAGGGTTGCTGTTATCGTTGTTCACGATATATTCGGATTCGTACTCCGCGTAACGCTCGTTCAAACGTTCTTCTGAAGCCTTGGCATAAGACCCCATCCAATCCATCTTCAAAGATCCCAACAAATGGTTACCTCCAAGGGTATAATTTTGCATCCGCTGATCCTCCAAACGTCTGTTCTTGTTACGCCCACCGGCAACACCACCTTTGGTCTGTCTTTTGATTTCTGCAGGGAAACGGGTAAGCCTTCCACTGGAAACCGTGAAATCCCCAACTTCAATATCCTCTCCATCCAAGATTTCCTGCTCCAATCGGAAACGGTTCTCACGATCATCCCTCCAGTTGTACATAGTTTTCAAGAAAATATTGTTTCCTGAGTTGATTTGAAAATCAAAATTGGCAGCAAAACTCCTTCTCACCCGTTGTACCAAATAAGTGCGCTGCTCGGTTACATTGGTGTAGGGATCTACATCCACTTCCTCCAAAATGGGCTCTCCTTCTTCATCTTCTTCCCCGGTGTTGTATTCAAACTCATCCGTCCATTCAGCTTCAATGTCATCTGAACCAAAATCATTGTCGTTGATGGTGGCAGAAAACATGTACCCGAATTTTCCGTTGTTGGTACGGTCTCCCACCAAGATAGACCCGTTCCAAATTCTTTTATCGGTAATAAAGTTGACTCCCGATCCCGCCGTGGCCGAAACCCGAAATCCTTGGGGTGCAGTACGGGTAACCAAGTTCACGGAACTTCCCAAGGCATCGGCATCCATATCTGGGGTAACGGCCTTGTTCACCTCAATAGTCTGAATCATATCCGAAGGGATCAAGTCCATTTGAATGTTTCGGTTATCTGCTTCCGCGGAAGGAATCCGGCTACCATTCAAGGTCACGGAGTTTAGTTGGGGCGACAGACCTCGAACAATAATGTTACGGGCCTCCCCTTGGTCCACCTGCATGGTGATTCCAGGAATCCGTTTAACGGCATCTCCAATATTGGCATCTGGGAATTTTCCAATTTGGTCCGTGGAGACCACATTGGTTATGTTTAAATTGGTTTTTTGGGTATTCAGGGCTTTCGCCTGCCCACTAAGTCCATAGGCACTTACCTGAACTTCATCCAATTTCACATTGGAAGGATTGAGGACAATACTCACCGCGGTAGTTTGTCCGTTGGAAACAGTAACTTCCTGCTCCACATCGGCATAGCCCAAGTAAGAAATATTCAGGGTATAGGTCCCCGCTGCGATTCCCACCAAGGTAAATCTTCCGTCAAAGTCGGTGATAGCTCCCTTGGACAGGGATTCAATATATACATTCGCCCCAGGAACGTAAATGCCGTTCTCATCGGTAATGGTTCCTTGTATATTGCCTGTTTGTGCTTGGGCGTTTAGGAGACCAAGCATCAAAAAAAGCGTTACAAAAAGTAGTTTTTTCAAGTTCATTGATTTCATTTTGGTTTACGTTAGTATGCATTCCAAAACTATGTATATCAACCCATTAAGATTTAAATTAAAGGGAAACAAAAAGGAAACAAATCCCTAAAACTGCGGAAACAAGAAGGCAACAATTACATTTTTTTTACATGGGGCTAACCTTTTCTAAAAAGTGGCGAAAAAAAGTGGTCAAAGCTCTATCATAAAGTTTACCAGTTCTTCTTTTTGGTCTATGGGGAGTTTCTTCCGAAGACGATGGCGAGCCACTCGAACACTATCGGGGGTAACCCGTAAGATGGATGCAATTTCCTTGGAGGTCAGGTTTAACCTCAACAACATCCCCAGCCGTAGCTCCGCTGGCGAAAGGTTGTCTTCGGACATAGTGGAGAGTTTCTTGATAAACTCTGGGTGAATTTCCTTAAAAAAATTCATGAACTCATCCCACTCGTGCTCCTGCTGCAGATTAAAATCGATTTCTTTGACCAAGCTTTTTATTTTTTCCGAAGTGTCCATATTTCTTCGAGATGCAATGTTTCGAAGGGTATTGGACAAATCGAGCAAGATTTTATTTTTCTGGGAAAGATGGAGGCTGTATCGGGATAGTGAAGCTGTTTTGAGCTGCACCTCATTTTGAAGGTTCTTTTCCTCAATGGCTTTTTTGTCCAGTTCCGCCTTGAGCATGCGCTGTTTGTATTCCTGTATCTTGATCTTGGCCTTTCGCTTTCTTCCCAAATAATTATACAAAATGGTTAGGATAGCGGCTATGGCGAACAGCGCCACCCAAAGTAAGTTTTGATTGGCGGCATTTACCTTGTTCTGTTCCTTTAACAACTGTATTTCGGCTTCTTTTTTATTGGTCTCGTAAATGGTCTGCAACACATTGAGCTGATTGGTATTCTGGGCCGTGAGCATAGCACTGTTGAACCTTTCTGATTGTATCAGTTCCGCATGGGCCTTTTCAAAATTTCCCATGAGGGCATAGGTCTTGGAAAGGTCTTTATGGGCACCTTCCAACTGATGTAGGTCGTTGAGTTTTTGAGCAATCTCCAACGCCTTTTTGGTATGTGTCAATGCCGAATCATAGTCCCCAGTTTTCCGAAAGGAATCTCCCAGATTATTGAGTACGTTTACCTCTTCTATGGTTTCAGAATCCTTTACGTACCCGTATGATTTGTTGAAGTATTGATAAGCAAGGTCAAATTGCCCTAAATCCTCATAAATGCTCCCAATATTCTCATTGGTGATGGCCACACCATGTTTATCTCCTAGGTGTTCAAACAACAACAGGCTCTCTTTTTGATAGGCCAGCGCCTTTTCATATTCTCCCTGTTTTTCATAGCAAGCCCCTAATAGGGACATGGAATTGGCCTGGCCAAAGCTATAGTTGAGCTCTAAGGAACGGTTCATGGTATCCGTAAAATGTTGCTCGGCCAGTTCAAAATTGTTTAGGGAAAGATACACTCTTCCAATGTTGTTGTTCAATTTGATATAAAGCGTATCCGAAAGATCGGTTCCCATTTGTTCCAAAGCACCATTGTATTGGTCCATTGCCTCAGAATACAATCCCAGCATATGATGATATTCGCCCAATTTTATGTGATTCTGGACAATTTCCCGAGGTTGATCGGGATGTTGTTTGGAAGCTTCCAACCTTTTTTGAAGTTCCAGAAAAGTAGCGTCAGAGGTCTGTATTGAAATATAATCGGGTTGTAACTTTTGACCCAGAACTGGGGTATGGATAAGAACTACCACCAAAACCATTATACAAAAGACACCAAAACTTGTTTTCATGGAACGTGACCCAAATTAAGAAGTGACAATAAAATCAATTACCGTCGGTCACATATCATCATTAGGTTATTAAACCATTAAAAAATGAGTTGAAGGAAGGGCAAAAAATAAGGCCCCGCTTCGCGGGGCCTTATTTTAATCGTTTAAAACGGTGTATTCTTATGCTTGAAAAGGCTCGATGGAAACAAAAGATTTTCCTCCAGTTTTCTTTTCAAACTTCACGATGCCGTCTACCTTGGCATGCAAGGTATGGTCTTTTCCGGCATAAACATTGTCACCAGGGTTGTGCTTGGTACCACGTTGTCTTACAATGATGTTACCGGCTACAGCGGCCTGACCACCAAAAATCTTAACCCCTAAGCGTTTCGATTCTGATTCTCTACCGTTTTTTGAACTACCTACACCTTTCTTGTGAGCCATGATATCTAAATTTTAGTTCTATTCTTTTATTTGCTTAACGCTTCAATCAATTCGGCTTTCTTCATGGAAGAATATCCGGTAATGTCCTTAGCTTTTGCCATATCTTTCAATTCAGCTACCGTTTTGGAGCTTAAATCCTCGGCCGCCTTTGGAGCTTCCTTTTTTGGAGCAGCTTTTTTTGCTTCTGCCTTTTTGGGTTCAGATACTGGCTTTTCCTCAGCTTTAGCCTTTGCCGGAGCAGCTTTCTTAGCTCCTTTGGCCACGATACCTTCAACAACGATCTCAGTCAAATATTGTCTGTGTCCGTTTTTCTTTTGGTATCCTTTACGTCTTTTCTTTTTGAAGACGATAACTTTATCACCCTTAAGGTGTTTTACAACTTTGGCCTCAACAGCCGCACCTTCTATGACTGGGGCGCCAATAGTAACGTTCCCTCCATCTTCCAAAAGAAGAACTTTGTCAAAAACGACTTTGTTCCCTTCTTCTTCCTGCAAACGGTGAACGTACACTTTCTGGTCTTTTGCAACTTTAAATTGCTGCCCTGCCATCTCTACAATTGCGTACATAATACGTTAGTTATAATTATTTAATGGTCTATTCGCCAAATTAGCGGGTGCAAATATACTGCTAAATCCTTAATCCACAAGTATAATTACAACCTTTTGACCCATTATTTTTTGGGATTGTTGGAAGATTTAAAGAGTTGCATAAAGGAAAGTGTTAAAACCAAGGTAGTGGCAAACCCCATTATGGCAACCGTAAAGAAAACTATTCCTTGAAAATTTTTATAGTCCTTGGCCCAAACCTTGGAAAGGTCGTCCAAAAAATGACTGTTGAGCTCGGTGGAGTAAAGTGCAAAGAAAAATGTGAACAGTAGTGAAGCTATAAAACCGGTGGTAATCCCTGCGGTAAAACCACTACCATAACTAAAACCCTTACCTTGCCGTAGTCTTGTATACTTTATGGTCTCATAAATACCAAACCCAGTGATAACACCATTAAATAGGCTATAAAACACATTGGTGTGTTTTCCCATGAGGGAGAGTATCAAAAAATATGCAATGAGAATCGCACTGGTGACAATTCCAAAACGAATAGGTAGGGTTAGATTTTTCATCTCATTATATTTTTGGATATGATGATTAATTTACTGAATGTTTACGACATATGCCACAGTTGCCTTCAAAGACTTGTGTCATATTTATCTGACTTTCAAATTTTATCCTATATTTAGCGTAACATCAATCAAAAAATCCATACTAACCTCATTGGATTTTAGCAACATAAAATAGAGCATTATGAAAAGAATTCTGCTTTCTGCACTTTTCATACTTGCCATGGGCCATTTTCTTGCTGCGCAAGAAGTCGCTTATGAAGAGTATGATCTAAACAACGGGCTTCATGTTATTCTACACCAAGATAACACAGCCCCTGTGGTGACCACTTCGGTCATGTACCATGTGGGATCCAAGGACGAGGACCCACAAAAAACTGGGTTTGCCCATTTTTTTGAGCATCTTTTGTTTGAGGGTACCCAAAACATTCCCAAGGGTGAATGGGACAAAATTGTGACTAGCAACGGTGGTCGCGGAAACGCCAACACCTTTCTGGATCGCACCTATTATTACGAGACCTTCCCATCTAACAGTTTGGAGATTGGCTTATGGTTGGAGTCTGAACGGATGATGCATCCCATTATTGGACAAGTAGGGGTAGATACCCAAAAAGAAGTGGTTCAGGAAGAAAGACGTCTTCGTGTGGACAACTCTCCTTATGGGGCATTTTTTGAACAAATGCTGAAAAATCTATACACAAAACATCCGTATCGTTGGGGTGTAATTGGTTCCTTAGATCACTTGGCCAGTGCCACTTTGGATGATTTCAAAAACTTCAACAAAACTTTTTATGTACCCAACAATGCCGTACTGGTGGTTGCCGGGGATATCGACATCAACAAAACCAAAAAATTGGTTGCTGATTATTTTGGTCCCATCCCAAGAGGGGCCGATGTCCAAAGAAAAAACATTGAGGACACTCCCATCACCAATACCATTCAGGCCACCTATCATGATCCCAATATTCAGATTCCTGCCATCTTTTTGGCGTACCGGACTCCGGGACAGGCTAAAAGGGATGCATATGTCATCAATATGATATCGACCTACCTTAGTGATGGGGAGAGCTCCAAACTCTACAAAAAATTGGTAGATGAAGAGAAAAAAGCCCTTCAAATTTTTTCTTTTCCCATTGATGCCGAAGATTACGGCGCCTACCTTGTGGGTGGCTTACCTGTTGGGGACAATACCATACAGGACATCAAGGATGGGATTGATGCCGAAATCTTGAAAATCCAAACCGATTTGATTTCAGAAAAAGACTATCAAAAACTCCAGAACAAGTTCGAGAACAATTTTGTGAGCGCCAATAGCAGTGTTCAAGGGATTGCCAATTCCTTGGCCGAAAATTACATGCTAAGGGACAACACCGACCTCATCAATACAGAAATTGATATTTACCGATCCATTACCCGGGAAGAAATTAGGGAAGTTGCCAAAAAATACCTGAAAGTAAACCAAAGGGTGGAACTTGAATATTTACCAGAACAAAAAGACGCCAATTAAGATGAAAAAGTATATCGTATTAACGATACTGTCGCTCTTTATGGCAGTATCCCACGCACAGATAGATCGCACCAAACAACCTCAAAGAGGACCTGCCCCTGAAATAAATTTGGAGGAACCTGCTCGTTTTGAACTCATGAACGGCCTCAAGGTTTTAGTGGTAGAAAATCATAAATTACCAAGGGTATCCATTCATTTGACCATAGATAATCCTCCTATTTTGGAGGGTGACAAGGCAGGGGTTGCCGATTTGACCTCTAGCCTATTGGGAAAAGGATCTAAGTCCATCTCCAAAGATGATTTTTATGAGGAGGTCGACTTTTTAGGCGCCTCGATTGATATTAACAGTCAAAGTGCTTCAGCGAGTTGCCTTTCCAAATATTTCCCAAGGATTTTGGAGCTCATGGCCGATGCTTCCTTGAACCCCAACTTTACCCAAGAGGAATTTGACAAGGAAAAAGATCGCATTATAACCGGACTTAAATCTGAAGAAAAAGATGTTTCAGCCATAGCTACACGGGTTCAATTGGCCCTTGCCTATGGTAAAAACCACCCTTTTGGAGAGATAACCAGTGAAGAGACCGTAAATAATGTGTCCTTGGTGGATGTTGAGCAATTTTACCGGAATTATTTTGTGCCTGCCAATGCTTATTTGGTGGTCATTGGCGATGTTGATTTCAACAATGTAAAGGAATTAGTGACCCAATATTTTACGCCTTGGTCCAAGGCTGTTCCGCCATCGTTCAGTTATGCGGAACCCACTGATGCCCAATACACCCAAATCAATTTTGTAGATGCCCCCAACGCCGTTCAATCCGAGGTGGCCGTGGAAAACATCACCCATTTGAAAATGAAGGATGATGATTATTTGGCCTCCCTTTTGACCAATAGAATCCTAGGCGGAGGGTCCCAGGCCAGATTGTACCAAAATTTACGGGAAGATAAAGGGTACACCTACGGATCTTACTCCGGTATCAGGGACAATAAATATAGCCCAATGCGTTTTGATGCTTATGCCCAAGTCCGTAATGCAGTGACTGATAGTTCTGTGGTCCAGATTCTGGAAGAGATTGATAAAATGATCAACAGTCCGGTGACTGAAGAGGAACTGACCAACACAAAGGCTCTTTATGCCGGAAATTTTGTCATGGCGCTCGAAAATCCGGCAACCATTGCCAACTATGCCCTCAACATAGAAACGGAAGACCTACCCTCCGATTTTTACAAAACTTATTTGGAACGCATTGAGGCCGTTACCATTTCCGACATCCAGAATGCAGCAAAAAAACATTTTTCTACCTCCAATGCCCGTATTGTGGTCACAGGAAAGGGAAGTGATGTCTTGGAAAATTTGGAAAAAGTCTCTTTCAAAGGCAAGAACATACCCGTACTGTACTATGACAAATATGCCAACAAAACTGAAAAGCCCAATTACAATGTCGCTATTCCAGATGGCGTAACCGCTAAATCGATCTTGGAAAAATATATCGAAGCCGTTGGTGGAAAGACCAAGTTGGAAAATGTGGAATCGTATGCTATGATGGCCGAGGCAGAAATGCAAGGAATGAAGCTGGAACTGGAAATGAAGAAAACCTCCAAGGATCAATTTATGCAAGATGTAAAGGTAATGGGCAATTCCATGCAGAAACAAGTTTTGGATGGTAATAAGGGCTACATGGTGGCCCAAGGCCAGCGAAAAGACCTTTCTTCAGAGGAAATTGAGAAAATAAAGGAAGAATCTGCCGCATTTCCAGAACTGAATTATCTCGCTGCAGGTAATATCACCTTGGAAGGCATTGAAACCATAGGAGACAAAAAAGCCTACAAATTAAAGGTGACCAACAAAAAAGCAGCCTTTTATGATGTGGCGTCCGGCCTTAAGATTCAAGAAGTGACCGTAGAGGAAGTACAAGGTCAAGAAATGCAGAACACTTTAGGATATGACAACTATCAGGAAGTATCTGGAATCAAATTTCCATTTAAATTGACCCAAGAAATGGGGCCACAGAACATTGAATTCATAGTGAAGGAAATCAAGGTAAATGAAGGTGTAGAAGCTTCAGATTTTAAATAACCCCATCACAAACAGATAAAAAAAAGGAGCTTTAATAGCTCCTTTTTTGGTTATTTTAGCATGCAAAATATTCTACTATGAGAACATTCCTTTTAATAATATGCCTAGCTATCCTTACCATTTCCTGCAAAGAAGAGAAAAAAGCTCCCGAAGGACCAACCCAAATGGAACAGGTTATGGCAGTTCATGATGAAGTAATGCCCAAAATGGGCACCTTGGGCAAGTTGGTTGGTGAGCTCAAAGAAAAAGTGGACACCACTGAAGTAGGCCAACAATATGAAAAAGCCATGAAAGATCTTCAAAAGGCCAATAGAGCTATGATGAACTGGATGAAAAATTTCGGAGACCGATTTGATTCCGACGAAATCTTGTATGGGAAGGAGCTTTCAGAGCAAAAACAACAATGGCTCAACGAAGAGGAGGAAAAAGTAAACGCCCTGAAGGAGCAAATTAACGGGAGTATAGAAAGAGCCGAAGCGCTTTTATCCAAAGAATGATCATTCTTTCCACTTAAGGCTCTCCATGATTCTACGGATGTCGTTCTGTAGATACATGGCCGCAGGCAAAATGGAATCATAATTGGGCTTGGCATAAAAGTACAATGACCCTGTTATAAAATGATTTGTGCTATCGGTCACATAAAACTGGGATTGGGATGCAGCATTCCCACTTACTTCATAGAACATCCCGTAAACTTTTGCCTCAGCATTTATATATTCCTTGGGTGCAATGTTATCTGCCTTGACAACATGCTCATAGGTTAATTTTTGGGCATCTATGAGCAGTTCCCGAATGTTACCGTCCACTGGTTTATAGGTAAGATAGATGGACCCCTTCATCATTGGATAATCCAAAACCAAGGAGCAATCTTTATTCTCTTTTATGATGGAAAGTGTGTTTTGGTCAAAGGTATAAATGCAATCGGAGTCTGACAGCTTATAACTTCCCTGGGGATACTCCAACCGAAGCATGGCTTTGGGTCTGGGCAAAACATCTTCCTTACAGCCCATAAATACAAGTCCAACACAAAAAAATATAAAATGGCTAAGCTTCATGGGGCAGGGTAACTTTAATGCGTTTCAATCTTTTTTTGTCCAAACTCTCTACAATAAATTGATAGTCTTTGAAGAATATTTTCTCGCCTCTTTTGGGGAAGCCTCCTGAAATTTCCAGAACAAACCCAGCTATGGTCTCGGACTCCCCTTTCTTGGCCTCAAATTCCTCTTCGTCCCCAATCTTGGTTACACGGTAGAAGTCCTTAAGTGCGGTTTTCCCATCAAATACATAATTGCGTTCATCCAGTTTAGAAAAAATAAGGTCTTCATCATCAAACTCGTCACTAATATCCCCAACTATTTCCTCGATAATGTCTTCTAGGGTAACAATCCCGGAAGTACCCCCATATTCGTCGACCACAACCGCCAAGTGGTTCTTTTTTTCTTGGAACTCCAACAATAGGTCGTCCAGTTTTTTATTCTCGGGCACAAAATAAGGTTCACGGATCAAGGACATCCAACTAAAACTTTTTCGGTCGATATAGGGCAAAAGGTCCTTCACATACAGAACACCCAGTACATTGTCCATATTTTCAGAGAACACCGGCACCCTTGAGTAACCGTTCTTTTTGATTTCCTCGATAACTTCAGGAAACTTCATTTTCTCGTTCAGGGCAAAAATATCGATTCGGGGACGCATGACCTGCTTTGTGTCTGTGTTACCAAAAGTTACAATGCCTTCCAATATTTTCTGCTCCTCTTTGGTGGTATCCCCTTCTGAAGCCAACTCCAATGCTTGTGACAAATGGTTAATACTGAGGTTGGATTTTTGCTTCCCCAATTTTTCCTCAAGAAATAGGGTGCTTGATCGCATTGGCGCACTTAAAGGAGTAAACAGAACACTTAAAATTTTTAAGGGAACAGCCATAAAGTATGAGAACTGAACCCTATTGCGATTGGCATAGATTTTTGGCAAGATTTCCCCGAACATTAAGATAAGAAAGGTCGCCACCACCACTTCCAACAAGAATCGCAAGGTACCGTCTATTCCAGAAAAAATGGTTTCCCCAATTGAACTGAACAGTAAAACTATGCCAATGTTTATGGCGTTATTGGCAATCAAAATAGTAGCCAAAAGTTTCTTGGGTCTGTCCAACAATTGTACGATCATGTTACCTCTGGAACTGTCTTTTTCCTGCATTTCGTTTACATCGGTCTGGGACAGGCCAAAAAGAGCCACCTCAGCAGCCGAAATCATGGCAGATCCGCCCAACAGGAAAAAAAGCACAATAACTTTTATGGTAAAAATACCATTAAAGGCAGTGAAGAAAAATACCAAACAAGGGGGTTCGGGATCCAAATTGAATTGCTTTAACTTATATGTTTAGAATGGCAGGTCATCCTCTTCCTCGGTCTCATCCATGGGTGCCACAGGGCCAGAAACTTTAGATGCCTCCTGACTTGGAGAAGTTTCCTGCATCTGCTGTACATTGGCCATGCTCTCTTTCTTTGTGGTCAGGAAGGTAAAATCCTGCACATGTACCTCGGTAGTATATCTGGTATTTCCATCTTCTCCTTGCCATTGTCTGTTTTTGAGTCTACCCTCAACATATACCTTATCGCCTTTGCTCAAATATTTTTCACAGATTTCGGCAGCCTTGTTCCGTACCACAACATTATGCCAATCCGTATTGGTGACCTTTTCTCCAGTTTGTCTATTGGTATAGGTTTCATTGGTGGCCAAAGGGAAGCGGGCAATGCAATTCCCACCTTCAAAATAGTGGATTTTCACTTCGTCTCCCAAATGCCCGATCAGCATTACTTTGTTCAATGTTCCGCTCATAACTCTTTAATTAGTCAAAAGTACTAAATTTTAAATGTTTGGATGAAATCCGCGATTAAAACTGGTACGGGAAATTCCATTATTTGTTCCCATGAAATCCCATCTGGTAAAAGCTTCTTGGTTTCAACGATCCAGAATCTGGTATACAAATGCTGATGGGATAGTTTGTGGACAATAGGTGTCTCATTATACATGGAAAAAGAACGGTATCGTGGAAGTCTATTTTCTTCCATTAGAATTTGTTCAAATTCTTCAACTTGTAATTCCTTTTCGGATTCCAGCAAGGGAAACTGATATAGATTTTGCCATATGCCCTTTCCTTTTCGCTGTTCCAATAAGGTATTCTTTTGACCATCCAAAAAAACCAGATAATTAAAATATCGTCTTCGGGTCTTGGTCTTGTTCAGTTTTATGGGCAGAACATCCACTTTATTATCTTTCAGGGCCACACAGCTCTCTTGTAACGGACATAGCATGCAATATGGCTTTTTTGGCGCACATTGAATGGCCCCAAACTCCATGATACCCTGATTGTAGTCCCGAATTTGTTCCTCATTCATAACCTTTCTTGCCAATTCCTTGAAATGTTTGATTCCTTCAGAACTATTTATGGGTATACCCACGCCAAAATACCTTGCCAACACCCTGTATACATTACCATCAACAACAGGCTCCGGAATATTAAAACAGATAGATGCAATGGCACTAGCCGTATAGTCCCCAACTCCTTTCAAGGATTTTAACCCAACATAGGTATTCGGAAATGTGCCGTTGTGCTCGTTCACCACCATTTTGGCGGTCGCATGCAAATTTCTGGCCCTTGAATAGTAGCCTAGCCCTTGCCAAAGCTTTAAAATTTTTTCTTCTGGGGCCTTTGCCAAATGACGAACAGTAGGAAAAGCATCCAAAAACTTAAGGTAATAGGGTATTCCTTGAACAACCCGGGTCTGCTGAAGGATAATTTCAGACAGCCAAATATTATAAGGTTCTATGGTGTTCCTCCATGGCAACTCTCGTTTGTTCTTATGGTACCATTGTAAAATTTCTTGGGAAAAAGACATGCAGAAAAATACTATTGTCGGTGTGTGTCAGTTTATATACTTAAAATTAAAGGCTTTAAACGAAAGATTAATTTTAATGTTTATATTTGCAAGCCAAAAAAATAAGAAAAATAATCAAGAGAAATGACGAAAGCAGATATTGTAACTAGAATCTCAGAGAAGTTAGGTATTGAGAAAGGAGACGTTCAAGCAACAGTTGAATCATTTATGGAGGAGGTAAAATCGTCCTTGGAGAATGGAGATAATGTTTATTTAAGAGGTTTTGGAAGCTTTATCATTAAGACGAGAGCGGAAAAAACAGGTAGAAACATTTCAAAGAACACTACCATTAAAATCCCCGCACACAATATTCCTGCCTTCAAACCCGCCAAGGTGTTTGTTGAAGGCGTAAAAAGCAACGTACAAGTAAAATAATATAACTAACACTAAAGCAAGAGCCCTATGCCGAGTGGTAAAAAAAGAAAAAGACACAAGGTAGCTACGCACAAGCGCAAAAAGCGCAGAAGAGCTAACCGACACAAGAAAAAGTAGTTGTTGCAACTACTTTTTCATTTTACACAAACACGTTCTTTGACATAGAGATTCAAGAAACGAATTTCAATCGGTTTGAAATAGAACCGATACCATATATTGTTTAATCATTTATCCCATAACCTATTCCGGGATAAATTTAAAATCGATTCAGGTGAATAGAGAATTAATTGTTCGATCTAGTCCCGAAGCAGTCGATTTTGCCTTACTCAAGGATGGAAAACTTATAGAATTACACAAAGAAGAAGACAACAACAACTTTTCCGTAGGGGATATTTTTCTGGCCAAGATCAGAAAACCCGTTACAGGCCTTAACGCAGCATTTGTCAATGTAGGTTACGAAAAAGATGCATTCCTGCATTATCATGACCTGGGCCCGCAATTGTCTTCCATGCTGAAATTCATCAAAAAAGTTAGGACAGGGCGTTTAAAGGATTACACCCTGAAAGATTTTCCATTTGAAAAAGACATCGACAAGAATGGCAGCATCAATGATGTAATCAAAGCCAATCAGTCATTATTGGTACAAATTGTAAAAGAACCCATATCCACCAAAGGGCCCAGAATTAGTTCCGAGCTATCCATAGCTGGGCGCTATTTGGTCATGGTCCCATTTTCCGATCGGGTCTCGGTATCCCAAAAGATAGCGAGCAAGGAAGAAAAGGACAGACTTATCCGTTTGGTAAAGAGCATTAAGCCCAAAGGATTTGGTGTTATTATACGTACCGTTGCAGAAGGCAAAAAAGTTGCAGAACTGGACAAAGATCTTCAGAACTTGCTATCCAAATGGATAGCAATGTGCAAGAAATTGCAAAGAGCTCCGCACCCCTCAAAAGTTTTGGTAGAAGTCAATAGAGCTTCATCCATTTTAAGGGATGTTTTCAACGATTCCTTTTCAGGAATCCATGTTGATGATGAAACGCTCTATAATCAAATCAAGGATTATTTGCACGAAATCGCACCCGAAAAAGAAGCCATAGTAAAGCAGTATTCAGGTTCCGCTCCCATTTTTGAAAAATTCGGGATCGAACGGCAAATCAAGACCTCTTTTGGAAAAACGGCTTCCATGAGCCGTGGGGCTTATCTTGTCATAGAACATACTGAAGCGCTCCACGTTATAGACGTGAACAGTGGCAACCGTTCCAACAAGGCCAAGAACCAAGAGGATACCGCTCTGGAAGTTAACCTTTTGGCCGCATCCGAAATTGCAAGACAATTACGACTGCGAGATATGGGTGGAATCATTGTAGTGGACTTCATAGATATGACCAAAGGTGAACACAGAAGAAAGTTATTTGATCACCTAAGGGAAGAAATGAAGGACGACAGGGCAAAACACAAAATTTTGCCTCCAAGTAAATTTGGCCTGGTACAGATTACAAGGCAAAGGGTGCGCCCCGAAATGAACATTAAGACCAGTGAGGAAAATCCAAACGGCAACGGTGCCGAAGTGGAAGCTCCAATAGTCTTGATAGACAAAATACAAGCGGACCTTGAGCGAATTTTGAAAAGCAAGCAAGTAAACAATGGCATCATATTAAATACCCATCCGTTTATTGCTGCATATCTGACCAAAGGATTTCCATCCATACGATCCAAATGGTTTATGGATCACAAAAAATGGGTGAAAATACAACCAAGGGATGCATACAAATACCTTGAATACCGCTTTAAGAATAAAGACGGCAAAACAATACATATATAAGAAGCGGCTCCAAAATTGGAGCCGCTTTTTTGTTTTAAGGGATTTAGATACAAAGTGCTACTTTTATGATCCACCAATATTCATTGAAATGAGGATTCTATTATGTTTAGTTTTAATAATTGCCTTTGTGGGATGCTCTTCTGAATCCCAACAGCCATTGTCAACATTATTACAAACCTCAGAATCCATTAAGGGAAATGATCGCTACAAAGATTCTCCATATGTAACTGCGGGTGACCGGGTTTATATGGTCGGTCATCAAAACGGACAGTTCCCGCCTTTGGGATGGCATATAAAAGGCGAAATGGGCGGTATATGGAACCATCCTATAAAACTTTTGGATGGGTTTGATGCAGAAATTCAGTTGGAAAACGATACTTTACAGCTGAACAATGCCACTGACTTTATCAACTATCCTTTTGCCAATCAACACATCTTTGATTTTCCTTCCAAAAACATTTCCGTAGACCGCATACAATTTGTTCCAGACACAACTCAGGGTGTATTTGTTCAGTTTGTGATACATAACAAGGGTGCCACGGAAAAATCCATGAAGTTTACGTTTACTGGACATACAGACCTAAGGCCAACATGGCTAGGCGAACGAACCCAAATGCATGATGCTGTGGACAACATAAAATTTGATGGCAGCAAATGGGTTGGAAAAGACGAAGACAACCCATGGTTCACAGTTTTTGGGTCTGACCAGAACCCTTCATCTAGCTCTTCCCCAGAGAAAATAAATGGCGAAAACGGTAAATCCGGCTCTCTTGTGTATGCCTTTACGGTGCCCAGTAAATCTGAATATATTCTCAATTTTGTGATTTCCGGTTCGTACAAATCCCAAGAAGAGGCTTTGGCCACATATCTTGACATACACAATGGTTTCTTTAAAATGGCGCAGCAGAAAAAAGAGCGTTACGCCCAACTAGCCCATCAATCCAAGCTTACCATTCCCGACAAAAATATGCAGCAGGCGTTTGAATGGCTCAAATACAATTGCGACTGGTTGGTACGGTCCGTTCCAGAAATAGGTACGGGCATAGGAGCTGGCATCCCCGATTACCCATGGTGGTTTGGTGTGGATAGTGAATATGCATTAAAAGGGTACATGGCGATTGGCCAAAAGGATATTGTAGAAAAAACAATTATGCTATTGGATAGTGTTTCTCTTGCGGTAAATGGCAACGGCAAGATCCTTCATGAAATGTCTACAAACGGCACCGTATTCAACCCTGGGAATATCAACGAAACCCCTCAGTTTGCGTCTTTGATCTATCATATTTATAAGTGGAACGGTGATTTGGAGTTTCTAAAAAAATACTTCCCAACAGTTCAAAAAGGGTTACAGTGGCTTATGGATGAAAATGATAGCAACAATAACCTATTCCCAGATGGTTTTGGGATGATGGAAATCCATGGTCTGGACAGCGAGATGATCGATGTTGCTGCGTATACCCAAAAGGCTTTTGAAGATGCTTCAAAGATGGCGACCGAACTGGAAAAGTACAATTTGGCAAAAGAATATCAGGCATTGGCAGATACACTTCGAACCAAAATCAATACAGATTTTTGGTCCGAACCATTCGGTTCTTATGCAGACTTTCTGGGCACGGACCAACAAGCATTGCATTTAATAGACGACGCCGTGGTTAGGGCAGACACCCTGAACAAGCCGTGGGCCATTGAAGAACTCCAGGCTACCAAGAAGGCAATTTTGGGTCAACAATCCACTTCCTTGAAACCTTTTGTGCTACACCATAATTGGGTGGTGAACACCCCAATGGAAATGGGCATAGCCGACAGTACAAAAGCCATAACCGCCTTAAATACCGCAGAGAAATATACCAATCCATTTGGCATGTTTGTTACGGGAATAGATAGAGATGAGTCTGCAGGAAAAGACATTGGATCGTTTAAGGGGAGTAAAGTCTTTTCATATACAGGTGCCGTGATGACCTTGCCCACTGGAGTGCAAGCCATCGCCGAGAACAATTATGGTAGACCCGATAACGCCTTGGATTATCTAACCAGAATGACCCGAACCTTTAGCTACGCCCTTCCCGGTAGCATGTACGAGGTTTCCCCAGACTATGGGATGATTGTACAAGCATGGAACATTTATGCCTTTGCAATTCCTATTGTGGAACAATTTTTTGGTATAAATCCAGAGGCAAATCGAAATACTGTGATTATTAAACCCCAAATGCCTTCAAAATGGGACAAGGCCTCTTTGGAAAATGTTTCCGTAAGCAATAATCACATTTCCATTTGGTATGAAAACAACAACGATCATTTCAAAATTAAGATTGAGCAAACCCAACCTGATTGGACCATCAAACTTATTTTACCACAAGACCATAATTTAACTGCTGAAGGAGGAGCAAAATTAAATATGGTTGATGGAAAAACCGTCTTCACCGCTACCAATACCACTAGCTTGGTGGTTTCCAAACCTAATATGAAACCATGAACAAACAAGCCTTTCAAAATAAACATTATACCGTGGACGAAGCCACTAAAAAACTGGAAGGATTCTGTGCGTATCAGGAGAGGAGCCATAAAGAAGTAGTGGAAAAATTAAGGGGCATGCATATGATTCCCGAGGCCATTGACCACATTATTACCCATTTGATCCGAGAGAATTATCTAAATGAGGAGCGCTTTGCCAAAAGTTATGCCCAGGGCAAGTTCAACATAAAAAAATGGGGTAAAAACCGCATTGTCCTGGAATTGAAACAACGTCAAATCTCCGCCTACAATATAAAAAGTGCCCTAGCAGAAATTGATGAAGGTGAGTACCTTGCCACATTGGATGAGCTTGCAAAAAAACGGTTGAGACAAATTAAGGAGACCAATAGCCAAAAAAGAAAGAAGAAATTGGCCGATTATTTATTCTACAGGGGTTGGGAGACCCACTTGGTCTACGAGAAAATCAATGAATTGATCTAACCCATTCTATTTTCCGTCAATATTTTTTCAGTACGGACAACAGCTTCCTCATTCTTCCAATCTATCCATTTTTGCCCTTTGAGCCTACGCATAAGATTATCAAAATGCCTCATAAAGAAAATGTTGTAAACCGCCTTGCTAAAATTCTTGGGCTTTCTGGCAATGGCGCGCAAACTCATGGAAAATCCCGGGGTAACATATTTCATATGATGCCAATATCCTTCAGGAATGTAAAGTACGTTACCATGCTCCAATTGGGCTATGTGCCCTTTGGCATGTTGCAGGGCTGGCCATTTTTCCATATCCGGGTCTGCAAAATCTATATCCTCCCGGGTAATCAAGGAGTGGGGAATTTTGTACAAAAACTTGGTTTCGGATTGCGAATATAGAATGCATTGCTTTTTCCCTTCAAAATGAAAGTGGAAGATGTTCGCCAGATCTATATCATAATGCATAAAGGTATGGGAGTTACTGCCCCCAAAGAACAACATGGGAAGTCCTTTCATCAATCTCAATCCAAAATCGGGATAGGTAAAATCTTTTTGTAATTGGGGAACTTCCTTCAATACATTCCAAAGGAAAATACGATACTTTGTTGGACCCTTTTTTAAAAGATCCACGTAGTCCCGCATTTTCATTTTTGCATGCGGCTCGTTGAATCCTTCGTCATGTTTTACCGGACGATCATCATACAAGGGAACGGTTTTATCACCTGCCACCTCTTTCATGTACTCTAGATTCCATTTGGAATACGCGGGCCAATCCTCAATAAAGCGCTCAATAACCACTGGTTTTTGGGGCTTGAAGTATTTACGGATAAACTCTTTCTTGGAAAGGGTCTCCTCCCTGGGAATCTGTTCAAGGTGCAGCTTCAAAATTTCAATGAGTTTGAAACGACTAAATTAGTAAAAAGGTTTTAATGTGGTTTAAACCTTATTCCTTGGGCAACAAGCTGGCTTTTTGCTTGGCTGTTTCATTGCGTTCAATGGTATGTCCGGGTCTGGTCCACTTGGGTTTTTCACCCAAAGATTGGTGAGTACTTTCATTGGCCTCCACTGTTTTGGGCTGAGGAGCTTTTACAAACGCTTTCTGTGGATTTAGCCCCAATTGCTTGAACATTTCCATATCCTCATTTACATCTGGATTGGGTGTGGTCAATAGTTTATCCCCGGCAAAAATAGAGTTGGCCCCGGCAAAAAAGCACATGGCCTGTCCTTCCCTACTCATTTCGGTCCTTCCAGCTGAAAGTCTCACTTGCGTCTTGGGCATTACAATTCTGGAGGTGGCCACCATACGAATCATCTCCCAAATTTCTACTGGTTTTTGATCTTCCATGGGGGTTCCATCTACAGCAACCAAAGCATTGATCGGTACGGACTCGGGCTGTGGGTTCAATGTTGATAGCGCCACCAACATACCGGCGCGGTCCTCAACGGATTCCCCCATCCCAATAATACCGCCACTACAAACGG
Source organism: Flagellimonas alvinocaridis (assembly GCF_004916895.1). Lineage (GTDB taxonomy): Bacteria > Bacteroidota > Bacteroidia > Flavobacteriales > Flavobacteriaceae > Flagellimonas > Flagellimonas alvinocaridis. Next base: position 921,165 of record NZ_SNTZ01000001.1, on the reverse strand, counting down.
TAACATTGGTCTTGCGAACATTTTCTATGGTCTGAAGGCGATCTTCATACCCTCGGGTAGAAATTACCTCCTTGTAATATTCCTCAGAGGTGTCCAAGTTATGGTTATAGGCATAGAGTCCTGCTTCGGCCAAACGCTTGGCTTGATTTTCGGTCACCATCCCCAAGGTACAACATACCTCCATGTCCAATTTGTTTATGGTACGGACCATTTCCAACACTTGGTCAAACTCTGGTCCGTCCTTAACATTTCGCCAAGCAGCTCCCATGCAAACCCGGGAGCTTCCCGAAGATTTTGCACGAAGCGCCTGCGCCTTTACTTGTTGAACGGACATCAAATCGTTGCCCTCTACATTGGTATGGTACCTAGCTGCCTGTGGACAATACCCGCAATCTTCCGGGCAGCCTCCAGTCTTAATGGAAAGCAAGGTTGATACTTGAACTGTATTAGGGTCGTGGTATTCACGATGTATAGTAGCTGCTTCATAAAGCAGTTCCATTAAAGGTTTGTTGTAGATTTCAAGGATTTCTTCCTTGGTCCAATCGTGTTTAGTAGCAGTCATATTACTCAGAAATCTTGTTCAAAAATAAGGCATTCTAACTTATTAAGGACATCAAGCCTACAATAATGGCAGACTCCTTTTATTAGGTCCCTGGTCTATGCAGCAATACGCTTACTGCGTTTCCTCCAAAGCCCACGGCATTCACCATAATTCTCTTTAGGGAATTGTTCTGTTCTTGGTTCTTGAAGAAGGGTCCGGGAATGCACTGTTGTTTTAAAAGCATTAAAACAGCCATTTCCAAACTCAACAGTCCAGAAGCACCAAACGTATGGCCAACCTTCCATTTATTGGTAGTTAAGTAAGGGTGATTTTCTCCAAAGATCTTTTTAATGGCCAGATACTCCGACTGGTCTCCCTTTATTGTTCCGGGCGCGTGAAGCACTATCGCATCAACATCGCGCGGTTCGCTTTCACCCAAGGCCATTTTCATGGAATCTTGAAAGCATTTGGCATCGGTGGAAATGGATACACTGTGTTCCAAGGGTTCCGTAGCATATCCAATACCTTCAATTAAGGCCAGGGCATTGGAGTCCACTCCTTTTTCCAAGCAAGCCAAAGCGGCTGCCTCTCCCAGAACCATAGTATTTTTGGTTTTATTTAAATCCATGGCTTTGCAAGGAAAATCATCTCTCGACTGCGCTCGAGATGACACTATTGAATACACTTTAAGTGCCTGCATTTGGGCAATTGTGAATGGCGTCAATGGCGCCTCACTTCCTCCCACCAAAAACTTATCTGTAAGTCCGCTTTGAATCCAGGCCACTCCATTCAATACCGCATGAAGAGCAGTAGAGCACGTTATGGAGTGTGAAATCTCCGGGCCTTTGGATTTTAGGTCATGGGCCACCCAAGATGATATATTTCCCAATGTCGTGGTGGGCGAACTCAGGGTAGCGGCATTTCCTTCTTTTAAAAAATCTTCATGGTATTTTTCAAAAAGGGTAGTCGCACCTCTTGATGACCCTATATTGATACCAAACTTGGATTCATTCTTCCAGCCTGCATCCTTTACGGCCTTTCGCGCGGCATAAATGGCAAAAAGAACTGTATCGTCCAGCGGCTTATATTTGATATCCGATTGGCGCAACTGTTGAATTTCTTCATTAATGCTTTTGGGCATATGGGAAGCCCATATTGTTTTACCCCCTATCCCTACTTCAGATAAATAATGGTCTTCCTTTAGGTAAGCATTCCATACTTCATCCAATGTGCTACCGAGTGCAGAAATGGAAGATAGTGCCGTAATGGAAATGGGTTCTTTCAACATAAGTAATCCTTAAATCGATTCAATAGCTGACCTGATAGCATCATATATCTTTTCCATTTGCTCCTTTGAAATAATGAACGGCGCCAAAATATAAATGGTGTTCCCCAACGGACGTAAAAAGACTCCGCTATCCATAAAGTGCTTGAAAAGTCGGTCCCTCAGGTTGCCATAGCGTTCCATCTTAACATTGAGGTCCAAGGCATAAATCACACCCAATTGGCGTGTACCAGCCACTTTGGGATGGTTTTTTACTTCTTCATTGAACTCTTGGTGCCAACGAACAATGTTTGAAATATTCTCCTGTACCTGATCTGTTTGAAGCAGTTCCAAAGCTGATAGAGCTGCGGTACAGGCCAGTGGATTTGCTGTATAGGTATGCCCATGGAAAAGTCCTTTTGCTATATCATCGCTATAAAATGCCCCATACACTTCCTCGGTGCATGTGGTGAGCCCCATGGGAACCAAACCTGCCGTAAGTGCCTTGGACAGGCACATGATATCGGGTTTGGTACTGAGGTAGTCCGATGCGAAGAACTTTCCGGTTTTCCCAAAACCTGTCATCACCTCATCGGCAATGGTTAGCACTTGGTGCTCTTTCAATAAGGCCAAGATTTGTTCTAATCCATCAGCATCATGCATTTTCATGGCGGCGGCCCCTTGAACCAAAGGTTCATAGATAAATCCGGCCAAATCATTGTTCTTCAACCGTTTTTTGAGCTGCTCTACTATTCCATCTATATTCTCTGAAGTAGGTACGGGAATGCGTTCCACTTCAATGAAAAATTCCTCGAACGGGCCATTGTATACCGATAAGCCCGAAACAGACATGGCGCCAAAGGTGTCCCCGTGGAAGCCTTCTTCAAAAGCCAGAAGTACGTTGCGCTTTTCTCCACGGTTAAAGTGATATTGCAAGGCCATTTTTATACCTATCTCCGTGGCCGTGGAACCATTGTCTGAAAAAAACATTTTCTCTTGATTCCCAGGAAGTATTTTGATGAGCTCTTCGGACAATCGAACCGCGGGTTCATGGGTGAACCCACTAAAGACCACTTGGTCCAAACGCTGCATCTGGTCCATGACCTTTCCCAAAATATAGGGATGGCAATGCCCATACATACAGGTATACCAAGACGATATACCGTCTATATACTCTTTCCCATCCTCATCATAAAGGAATGCGCCCTCTGCCCTGGCAATGGCCAACATGTTGGGGTGCATCTTATGCTGGGTCAAGGGATGCCATAGATGCTTTTTATCTCTTTGCGATAATTTTTCCACTACTTCTACCTTACTCAAACGTTTCAATTTATCTATCTTGCAAAGATGACAATTAATAGCCAAAAAACTTAATCGGGGCCGTGCTTAAAAAACTTATCTCCCTTTCTTCTTCCAATTACAAAAACCTGGATTGGAAAACGGTTCTTCTTATTTTGTTCCTCGTGGCCTTTTTTATTCGGTTTCCTTTTTTTTTCCGGGACTACGTAGACCGGGATGAAAGCACATTTATTATTATGGCCCAGTCTTGGGTAAATGGTCATTTGCCCTATACCAAATTATGGGATTTAAAACCTCCTATTACGTTTTTGTTCTTTGCGGTCATCATCAAAATATTTGGCAAAAGCTTTATTGCAATTCGATTGTTCGGAACCTTACTAGTGGCACTTACTGCTTTGTTCACTTATGGAATGACCACCAAAATAGCATCAAAAAAAGTGGCTTTTTGGGTCGCTTTGTTCTGCGTATTCTTCCAAAGCCTGTTTGGAAGCCTACAAGGGGTAATGTCCGAACATATCTGTACCTTTTTCTTTACAGTCGGGGCATATCTCTTACTGACCAAGGACCACGGAAAATGGTATTTTTTGACAGGACTCTTTTTTGGACTTTCCATAATGTCAAAATTAAACATGGCCTATCCAGTTCTAGGGCTAGGGATTTATTTTTTGTGGGAGGGATTTACCCATAAACGATTAAAGGCCAACCTTAAAAATTTAACTTTAATGGGATTGGGTGTGATCGGCACCATTGCCCTTACCGCTCTTCCATACTATTTTGAAGGGAAGACCCAGATTTGGTGGCAATCCATTTTTGAGGCACCCCTAGCGTATTCAGATTCCCAATTCCACTCTCCCCTCAAATCTTTGCCCTTTATATTGGCTTCAACACTGTTCTTTTACTTTGCCTACAGGAAAGAACTGGTAAACTTCAAGAGCAAGCCCATTCAAATCTTGTTGATAATTTTTTCGGGTGTCATGCTGTCCTTCGTTCAAGCGGGTAAAGTCAATGGGCATTATCTAATACAAGTTTATCCCTTTATATTGGTTCTATTTGGAATTGCCATAAGTAAATTTGTGCCCCATAAGAAAGTATTTAAACCGTTGGTCGCCGTACTACTGTTGCTTATTCCGATGGAAGCTTATCTTGAATATGTAAATATTGCAAAGAACAAGATAGAAAAAGGCTCTTTTTTTAATGGCGAGGGTATTGATGTTCCATCCTATATTGAAGCCAATAGCTTAGAGATCAAGAATATCTTTTTTACTGAGTACCATATTGGGTACTGGGTTTTGGGAGTTGATCCCCCTACCACGGCTGCCACCCACCCAAGCAACATTACCCGTGACGTGTTGTATCCTTACATGGAAAATCCTAGAAAAACTGGCATTGAGGAACTACAATACATCATGGAAGTGTTAAAACCCAAAACGCTGGTTGCTCGGAAAGGCAAAAAAATATTCGACAAAAAGTTGGTTAGGTACAACACCTATATTGATGCCTATTTGGCAAAAAACTACACTTTGCTTGCTACCGTGGACCGTGGTCTTATATATCAGCGCCTAGAATGATTTCAAAGCCGGTCTTAATTGGCCTGCATATTTTTTCACAGTCACTTTGTCAAACTTTTGCTCCTCATTAATTCTTCCCAAGAAAGTAATCCCAGATTTCTTTAGAATGATTTCTTCCGTGGTTGGGTGCTCATCCCCGCTAAAGATAATCCCAATCTTCACGCCTTTTTCTTGAAGTTTTTCCACAGTCAAAAGGGTATGGTTAATGCTTCCCAAATAGTGTCTGGAGACCACAATAACCTTATAGTCAGGCATTATCAAATCAAAAATGGTATCTGAGTCGTTCAATGGCACCAACAATCCTCCAGCTCCTTCAATTACCAAATGGTTATTGGTTTTTGGCTCTTCAATTTTGCTCACATCAATGGTGATGCCATCAATATTAGCAGCCGCATGCGGGCTCATGGGCGTTTGCAGGGCATAACTGTTTGGGTGAATAACGGTTTTCTTATTCGATATAAAACCCTCCACTTTATGGCTATCCGAATACTCCAAATCACCCGCTTGAACAGGTTTCCAATAGTCTGCTTTCAAAGCTTCGGTAACTATGGCGGAAACCACCGTTTTTCCCACTTCTGTTGAAATTCCTGTTATAAATAGTTTCATCATTTTTCGGGTCTTGTGATAAAGTTACACTGCATGCATCTGTACTTGGCCGACTCAAAAAATGGAAAAAGCTTAAGAAATAGCCCTTTTCGGGAATAATATTTCTCAGACTTGGTGGCCTTACAGTTGGGACATACAATCAAATTTCCTTCTTTATCCCTTGCATAACTTTTGATCTCTTCATAAATCTTCAAGGCCTCATCTTTTTGCGATTTGTACACCTGCAAACGAATGCGGGAGTAGCTCGTGGCCGTGTGATAATTTAGATTCTCCTCCCATATAAAAGCAGGAATCCCCTCAGATTCAAGTTTTGCTTTGGCAATTTGGGCATCTGACTCCAGAAAAAACAAGTCAAGTGTGTAAAATTCCTTTTTCACTGGGTTATAAATTGTACCAAATGCAAAACTCGGGAAATTTCTTCTTTTGTGTTGTAGGTATGTAAGCAAAACCGCAATCGTTCACTCCCCTCCTTTACCGTTGGGGAAAGAATGGGTTTTACATCAAAGCCTTCTTCCTGTAACTTGGTCGCCAATGCTTTCACCTTTTCATTTCCCTTCACCAAGGCACATTGGATGGCAGAATCGCTCTCAATAAAACTGTCCGTTAAGCCCAACAGGCGTATCTGCTCTTTAAAGCATTGGATATTCTTGAACAATCTCTTCAAAAGTTCGCTCCCCTTACTCCCTAAATATTGGTATGAAGCCAAAATAGTGGCCACAGAGTGTGGTGGTAGTGCAGTGGTATAAATAAAGCTCCGAGAAAAATTGACCAGATATTTCTTAAGATCCATAGAACCCAATATGGCCGCTCCATGACATCCCATGGCCTTCCCAAAAGTGATGATTCGGGCGAAAACGAGTTCCTCAAGTCCTAGTTGACAAACCAAATCTCTTCCCCCACCAAATATTCCCGTGGCATGGGCTTCATCAACCACCAAAAAACAGTTTTCCTCAATACAAAACTTGGCCAACGCCTTTAAATTGGGTGAATCTCCATCCATGGAAAACACCGATTCAGTTACAACATAAACGGTATTCTCGGTGCCCAACGGTGTTCTAATCGTGCTTAGTTTCTCCCTCAAACTACTAAGGTCATTATGCGAGAACCTGTAGCTTTTTGCATGCCCCATTTGAATACCATCACGGATACTGGCATGAATCAATTCGTCATACAAAACAAAATCGCCACGTTGGGGAACAGAGGAGAAAAAACCAATATTGGCATCGTACCCAGAGTTGAACACCAAAGCCGCCTCCGACCGATGATGTTTGCCTAGAAAATCCTCCAAATCCTTATAGAGTTGATGGTTCCCCGTCAGCAGTCTGGAGCCTGTTGCCCCATTTCTGCGAGGTGTACTTTCCATAATTTCTGAAGTCATTTGCGACAACTCCGGACTTTGAGCCAGACCAAGGTAATTGTTCGAGGAAAAATCGACCAGACCATTACACAATGGCAATTCCCGTAAGGAATTATCACCTACCCGCTCGGCAAGTTTGGATTGTAGTTTTCTCGGTAATCTCCCCATAGCACAAATGTAGTACTTACTGTTTTTAAACAGTATATTCGTTTTCACTAAACCTTTTGAAAATGAAATTTGTTCTTTCCCTTTTTGCCGCAATTTTTGGTTGGTTGTCCATGATGGCACAGACCAACACCTATTCCATTTCGTTTGAGAATGCCGTGCATCATGAGGCATCTGTAAAGGCCACTTTTCCCAATTTGAAGATGGACACGATTTCCTTTCGGATGAGCCGTACATCTCCGGGAAGGTATGCTTTGCATGAATTTGCCAAGAACGTTTATGGGTTTAAAGCTTTTGATAGCAAGGGTAGGGAATTGGCCGTACATCGTCCCAATCCATACGAATGGCAAATAAGTGGGCACGATGGTTTGGTTCAGGTCAAGTATACTTTGTTTGCCAACCGCGGTGATGGGACTTATGCACAAATTGATGAAACCCATGCCCATTTAAACATCCCGGCGACTTTTATGTACGCTCCATCTTTGAGTGACCGTAAAATAGAGGTAACATTTAATGTCCGTGAAGATCTAAACTGGAAAGTGGCCACCCAATTACCCTTGGTTTCCGGCACCACCTACACGGCGCCAAACCTTTACTACTTTATGGACAGTCCTACCGAAATCAGTGATTTTACCTTAAAATCGTTTCAGGTTGATGGACAGACCATACAATTAGCGTTGCACCATAATGGCACAGAAAATGAGGCCGACACCTATTTTGAAAAAGTGAAAAAAGTAGTCTTAGCGGAAAAAGATGTTTTTGATGGGCTTCCCTCTTTTGATTATGGAACCTATACCTTTTTGGCTTGTTACATCCCCAATGCATCCGGCGATGGTATGGAGCATCGAAATTCTACCATTTTAACCAGTACACGCAGTTTGGCCAATGGAGGAATGGAGCGCAATATTGGTACGGTGTCCCATGAGTTTTTCCATGCGTGGAACGTGGAACGGATACGACCCAAATCTTTGGAGCCTTTTGATTTTGAGGCGGCCGATATGAGTGGTGCGCTTTGGTTCGCCGAAGGCTTTACAAGCTACTATACCAATCTCATCTTGTGCCGGGCCGGCCTCATATCACCAAAAGAATATGTGGAAGGCATTACCGGTACCTTTAATTATGTATGGAACTCGCCTGCCCGACAATTTTTTAATCCTGTAGAAATGAGTTATCAAGCTCCTTTCGTTGATGCCGCCACTTCCGTTGATCCCGTAAACAGGGAAAACACTTTTATTTCTTATTATTCTTATGGCAGCGTCCTAGGTTTGGCATTGGACCTTTCTTTACGTGAAAATGGTCTTACCTTGGATGATTTTATGAAGTCGGTTTGGAACAAGTATGGAAAACCCGAAATACCCTATACCATCGCAAATCTTCATGATGCCCTAAACGAATTTGCCGGCAAAACTTTTGGGGATGATTTTTTCAATAATTTCATCCATAATAGTGCCATGCCCGATTATGTTTCTTTGTTCAATACTGTTGGTGTGCAAGTGCAGCAACCCAAGACCGAACCTTATTTTGGAGCCTATACTTCCATGAGTCCAGATAATTCAGGATATAAAATATTGAGAAACCCCATAATAGGTAGCCCTGCCTATCTCGCTGGCTTGGACAATGGCGATGTAATTCTCAACATCAATGGCATTTCTTTTTCTGAAGACCAAGATTTCATAGATTATCTTAGACAATTTAATATAGGAGATTCCCTAAAAGTGACCTATGCCCGTTATGGGGTGCAAAAAATGACCTCACTGACTTTAAGCGCCAATCCTGATTATACCATCAACCTTATGGAAGATGGGGAGCAAATTCCATCAAATTCAATGCTCCAACAAAGAAAAAGTTGGCTTAAACACGACTAAATGATCTACTATAAACAGGCAAGTTCCCAAAAAGAATTGGAGCAGATTCTTTCTCTTCAACAAAAAAACTTGGCCAAAAGCCTAGCTACGGAGGAGTTGGAAAACGAAGGCTTTCTCACTGTGGAACATTCCATGGAAATCCTACAGGCCATGAATGATGAATGTGGACATATCATTGCTTTGGAAGACGGTAAAGTTATTGGTTATGCGCTTTGCATGCACCCCAAATTTGCCGATTCCATTGAAGTTTTAAAACCCATGTTTGCTGAAATCAATAAAGCAGTGGCCGGCAAAACCAATTATATGGTCATGGGACAAATCTGTGTTTCCAAAAGCCATAGGGGCAAAGGTATTTTTAGAAACCTATACTTGACCATGAAAAACAAACTGCCCGAAGGTTTTGACACCATCATTACTGAAGTGGATGGTAAAAACAAACGGTCTTTGACAGCACATGCTACCGTTGGTTTTGAAACACTAAAAATTTATACCTCCGGGGGTAAAGAATGGCACCTTATTATTTTGGAATAAGCACCTGTGTTAAATTTTGGGGTGTCTACACCTCCCCTTCCAAGACCGTCCCACTGGTCTTTGGTAAAATTACGTAGGCCAGTTAAAATATCCTTTACCTTCTTGATCTTGGTAACGGCCCCTATGCCTGTGGCCACGGAGAGTAATTCTTATTTGAACCTGCAACTTTGAATATTCAAATTCCCCCCAATTTCTTATTTGCACTAAGAAGTAATTTTTCCCAACTTTCTAGGTCAAAAACGATTTTGTATTCATTGCCTAAATTCATTTTTAATAATTGGGCGGAAAATATGACACGGTTAATGAATATGGAATACTGATACAAATCCTCAAAACCAGATTCCCTCCCATCCCTTTCATTATAAGTTGACTGATAAATTCGTTGGAGTTCCTCAATTTCATTTTTTAAAAATTTATCTACATTTAATGAATCTATACTTACGTTTTCCAAAATTGGCTTGTCAATACCAGTTTCTTCAATCCAAATTGGTGAACAACAATATTCAAAACTATACTTTAACTTTCTCATGTTTTAAAATGAAATTGGATTCGCACCTACAATACAGCTGATAGTCTACTATAAATAGTACCTAGTTGAAAGATATCTGACAATCGAACATTTCCAGAAATTCTCGCAAAATTGACTTCATCCAAAATATATTCCAACAGTTTAAAATTTGTTTTATAGGTTTTGTTATATAATTCAATTGCTTTTATCATGATATTTTCATCATCACATATAACCTCAAATATTAATTCTTTATTTCGCTCCATCGACTAAAATTAATTTTATGTTTGGAAACATTTCATTGAATTGCTGTATTACACCTTGACAAGAACTGCAATATTCCAATTCTGAAACAATTTTTAGCTCTCCAGTAACTTTTGGCATCACCGCACCAGGACTTCCTCCTAAATCATTTGCCAATTTGTTAAGCATTTTATATTCACTATCTGTATTTCTTAACCAAGAACGACCGCCACCACCATCAACTTTAATGGCTGTGAATATTTGTGGTTCGACATCAGGCTTAGCCTCACCACTCAACCACATTTTGTTATCAACAGTATTGCCATTTAAATTACCTTCAAGATAACCACAGTTTTTTCCTTTTAAATTGTTTGTAACTCTATAATTTTTTATAATCGTTGTTGCTTCCGCAATTTCGTCAATACTAGCTACAAAGATATTGGAGTATCCATTCCAATTTTCTCTAGCTAACCTACCCGGTCAAATCATCCCCAAATCTCCTTCCAAGATCGTCCCACTGCGCTTTGGTAAAATTACGCAGGCCAATTAAAATATCCTTTACCTTCTTGATCTTGGTAACGGCTCCTATGCCCGTGGCCACGGAGAGTAGCTGCACGTCCAGCACTGCCCGCTCATAACGTTCCTCATTTACAAAGGAGTAGTAGCTATAAACTTCCAAGGTTTCCCTCAGCTTCTCGGATATTTGGTCGCAAAGGTCTTTTATCTCTTCCCAATCCGTAATAAAATCAAAAAAGTCCTCCACGGCCTGTCTGGTGTCCTCAAAGCCTTTGTATTTGTCTAGATAATTGACCTATCTAAGTAAAACATTGACAATATCCAATCTTCCAAAGTAAAATCTATTTTCAAATTCTAATTCTGTTTTATTATTTATCACATCTTCCCTTTTTACCTCAATATTTATATAATTAGAAACAAAAAAATAACCATTGTCCCTTCTTACAATTTTTCCCTGAAAAGAACGTAAATCTGCATTGGCGCTTTGCTCAAAAAAAAGTGCCTTTATATTAATTTCAACCCATTGGTTCAATAGGTCTGTTAAGTCATGAGGTTTGGGATCAAATAATACTATTTCAGAATTATCAAGCAAACAACAGGTCACCCAGTAATCATATACTAAATCATTGTAAACAGCACCTTTTTCAACTTTCTTTATTAAAACTTTTGTGATCATTATTTGGGAATAAATAAAACCATCATTGCCAATTTGATATAAATGAAACAATATGTCCAATGAAAAAGTATTAGCACTTAACTTGATTAAATCCGATTATATCTAGCCTTCCAAAATAAAACACCGATTGTGTATTAAGTTTTAATTCTTGGGATTCTACATCTTCATTTGAAACCTCAATACTGATAGCTTCGTTTAAAAAATAATATTTATCGTTTTTAAACGTGATTTTTCCTTCAAGGGACAATAAATCTTTATTCTTACTCAATTGAACGAACAGCGCTTGAATTTGAGCATCAACCCATTTATTAACAAATTCATTTAGTCCAATCCTTTTGTAATCAAAAAGTATTATTTCTTGATTATTTTTCAACTTACATGTTATCCAGTAATCATAAACGTCACCATTATAGGATGCGCCGTCTTCAACTTTTAAAATAAATATTTCACTCATTATTTAATTGGATGAAAAGTTACGATGTATCCGTTATCACCAGTGGCAAGCAAAAAATTCTTATTCTTTCCATCACTTAAGATTATTTCTAAAGTAAATTCTAGATTATTTTTACCATTCATTGGTACAATATTTTTGGTTAAATATGATTTATCCTTAATTGTTTTAAAAAGTTTGTCTATCATATCATTTTGGCTCACAAAATATTTCATCAACTCCTTGTCGTTCCAATGTCTCTCAATTATATGTTGAAGACCTGCATTAGAATTTCCCTCTTCAAGAAAAATGATAAAGTCGTTCTTGTTTTTCACCACAAACTCCCCCATCTGTTCCCCCTCTTCTTCATGTCCCATAGAGTAGCCAATCAATTTTCCGAGAGAGCCCCCCAGACCGTTGGATTTTTATTCTGGTTCGACCTCCAAATTCTTCTGTGCTTCCTTTAGAGCCTTGAAAACTTCCCTTAAATTTTCCGGAGACCAGCCCACGCCCGCATACTGCTTCATAGTAATTTCATCATTACTGATTTTTAAGTATATACTATTTGTATGATACCATTGTACCAGTTTAATCCTAACCTCATTCAAGGGATACTTCAACCGTTTGGTTTCCATATATTCATCATACTCAACAAATAAATGTGTATCATCAAAAGACAGTTTTCGAATCAAGTATCTATTCGACTTATAGCTAAATAACATTGCTGATATTAGAAATAGTAAAAAATTTCCCAATAAAATGAGTAAGATAAAACCAAAGTCTTCGAAGATTTCCATGCCGTCTTGATATAAGAAAGCAAAAAAGATGATTAAAGTAAATGAGGAAACAAATAGAATATTCCATCTAATTTCTTTTGATATCCTCCTTTTGAAGGATCTTATTTTGTATTTAGTTTTAAAACTTTTCATTCTTCTTCAACTTCCTTTCTTAATTCACGAAGATCAAGGCTTTCATTTACAAGCTGGTACAAATCAATAAAATTATCTATCATTCTTAAAGTTTCTTTTTTGCCCAAAGTCCAATTTTTACTTTCTCTAAAATTTTTCCATAAGGCTTTTGTATCGTCATATGATTTATAACCAAAAACAATTGCTTCTATAAACTCCCCCATCTGTTCGCCCTCTTCTTCATGTCCCATAGAGTAGCCAATCAATTTTCCGAGAGAGCCCCCCAATCCACTCGGAATATTGTCGGCTTGCTCAAAGTTGCCCCCGGCATTGTAGTATAACTTTAATCCCCCAGAAACACTGGCCGCAGTGCCAGCACTTATCTCTAACATTGTAAAATAAGATATTGAACCACCACCGCTAGGCACTGCCGCCACAATGGCTATCACTCCTCCCGTAATCTGTACCACGTTGCCCAAGATACGCTGTTGTTTTTCAGCTTCAATATCTCGTAACATCTTCCAAATGGCGGCTTCGGTAGGGTTCTCGGCAAGTACTTTCATAATTGCCGTACCCGACTGGTAGTAGTTTTTGTGGTTTATGGCATTGTATCGTTGTCCCCTAAAATCAAACTCATGTACGTAGGTGTTGCTATCTTCCAGATAATTACTTGGTAAGTCACTTTTCAAAATTTCCCGTACCCTTCCCACTTTCTTAAATTCAAAATAAGGATCCCCATAATCAGCCTTCTTTCTGTAGATGTAGGTTGCAGCATTTACCTTGCTGGCATCTTCGTGTTCAAAAATATGGTCGTAATGTTCCTCCGTATGTTTTTTGTCATGCCCACCTGTTGCAATGTCAACTTCATATATGGTCACAATCAATTTTTTGGAGTTTTTAATTTTTTCTAAAATCTCGTTGATTTCTTCAAGTTTGTCCAAATCCTTTTTTGTATTGTCCAAATCGCTTGGAGTTTCTGGAATTTCATTATTGGTAGATGCCAAAAACTTATTCCCCACAATACGATTAGCTTCCTTCCGCATTGCCTCCGGTATTTTTGGGTTAGCATCCATGAGCGCTGCACTTTCTTCAAGTATTTTGGTCTGTGTGCTCCATCCTTCCTCAAATTCATCTTGGGTTATGTTTCCTTCTTCTTTTCTTCTAATTAATTCTTGCAGTTCATCAATCGCATCCCCTAACAAACTCACCAACTTTCCTAAATCACTAATAAATTGATCTAAGTCCCCAATATTTCCCCAAGTGGGGTCGTAACTTGTCTCCACCATCCCTTCAATGAGCTGGTAATCGGTGTTTACGGTGATGTCCTTGAAGCTAACCGCAATTTTGGTGTCCGCCAAGTAAGGCACGGTGATAAAACCTTGTCCCGAAAACCTGCCGTTGCTTCCCTGTACCTCAACCACGGTCACCGGAAAATCCCCTGCCAAGAAAACCTCGTTCACCCCAAGGTTCAACAATGGGTCTTGGTTGGCAATTTCAATCTCGGGCGGGATGCCGCAGTTGTAGTAGGCCATCTCATCATCGGTGGGCGTAGTGAACTCGTGTATCGGGGAATAGACCAGACCGCCGTTGGGGGTACACTCACCTCCCACTCGAAATTCGTAGGTGGTACCCGCTTCCAAATTGCGAATGGTAGTCCCATTGGTCTGCGACCACAACCCGAACCAGTCATCTTCGCCATAGCCGTTTTTACGATACTGCACCCGATAGCGCAGGTGTTCGCCCATTTGCCATGTGATGTTTACGGTCTGGGAATTCTCGGCCTCGGAGAGCACAAAATGGGGCACTGGGCAATCAGCCTTGTAGGTAAAGTGGTAGATCTCGCTCATCCCGTTGTTGCGGAACAGGGAGGTCTCCGTAAAGCCGTCACTCACAAAGGCCCTTACCTGCCAGCCATAGGTCTTGCCCTCCAAAAGAGGTGTCTGTGCCGGACCATAATGCAGGGTATTGGCAAAGGTGGTGGTCTGGTACAGCGGTGGACTGGCCAAAAAGGAGGCCTGTGGGTCCATAGCCGTATCCCATAGTTCTTTTAGGGTGAACTCGTACTGTACCGCCCCGGCGTTGATGTGTCGTGGCGTCCAGTTGAAAATGATGTTCTGGGGGTTCTGGGCCGTGACCAGGTCCCCTCGGAAGGGAACATTGAGCAGGGGCGGGTCGTTGAGCACCAGATAGATGTTGGCACAACTACGGTTGCTTATGCGCTGGCCCGAAAACTGGTCGTACACCTCAAAACAGAAACGGTACTGCCCTTCGGGTAACTGTTGGCCATACTGCTGCGGGGAGATGCCCACCAAATTGTTATAGTTAAAATAGGCCTGTAGGTCCAGATTGGTCAACCTGTTGTTGATCCCTCCGTCCAGAACTATGGGCAATGTGCCCGAGACAAAGTCCGTGGACTGGAAATTGATGCCCGGGCCTTCCACGAACAATTTCAACCGTACCTGCCTGCCAAATTCCTGCGCATCAGTGAGCAAAAGGTTCACGAAGAGCTTTTCCTGTGTGGTAGTAACGTAATCGGACAGTTGAAAACTATAGGGAGGGATGATCTGCGGGGTGACCTGTACCGGGTAGATTTGAGCGGTAATGGCAGTGAAATGGAGGAAACAAAAGATAAAGTGAAGCTTACATCTTTTGACAATGTAGGATAGTGGACTCATATAAGTAGTTTCTTTGCAATGGATTGTGGGAAGAATCATCCATGTTTAAAAACCAATATATGCCACCAATGGTAAGAATTTAAAGTCAATTGACGGATGCCCCTTTTGAATTGACGGAAATGAATTATTATGGGTCGGTACTTACTCGCCTATAAAAAAGAGGATTCAGAATAGTCAGAAATAAAAAAGCCGTCCAATTGGACGGCTTTTTTATTGTATTCATTCTTGTTTTTAATCCGCAAGAACAATGACTTTGTTATTCTTCATTTCAACAGTTCCACTGGTTATGGAAAGTACAGTCTCCCCGTCATTCCCTTTGGAAAACTTATTTTGGAAAGCCTCATCTATTTTGATGTCCCCCTTTACCTTAACTTTTCCTTCTTGTAACAAAGACACAATAGGGGCGTGGTTTTCCAACATCTGAAATTCTCCATTCACCCCAGGTACTGTAACTGCAGTTACTTCTCCGGCAAACAAGGTGGCTTCTGGTGATACTATTTCTAAATACATATTTATTAGTATTGAGATGTGAGATAGGAGTATTGAGATATATCTAACTACTCAATACTAGAATCTCAATTTTGTTTTAAGCTTCCGCCAACATTTTCTCTCCAGCCTCAATAGCTTCCTCAATGGTTCCTTTAAGGTTGAAGGCAGATTCTGGCAAGTGATCCAATTCACCATCCATAATCATGTTAAATCCTTTGATGGTATCCTTAATATCTACCAAAACCCCAGGAATACCAGTAAACTGCTCGGCTACGTGGAATGGTTGAGACAAGAAACGTTGTACACGTCTTGCTCTACCAACAGCTAATTTATCTTCTTCAGAAAGCTCTTCCATACCCAAGATGGCAATGATATCCTGAAGCTCTTTATATCGTTGCAACAACTCTTTTACACGTTGCGCGCATGCGTAATGTTCTTTACCTAAAATGTCCGGAGTCAAAATCCTAGAAGTAGAATCCAAAGGATCCACCGCAGGATAGATACCCAATTCCGCAATCTTACGGGAAAGTACCGTAGTTGCATCCAAGTGGGCAAATGTCGTAGCAGGCGCAGGATCCGTCAAGTCATCCGCAGGTACATAAACTGCCTGTACCGAAGTAATGGAACCTCTTTTGGTTGAAGTAATCCTTTCCTGCATGGCTCCCATCTCTGTGGCCAATGTTGGTTGATAACCTACCGCAGAAGGCATACGACCCAAAAGTGCAGATACCTCAGAACCAGCCTGAGTAAAACGGAAAATATTGTCTACGAAGAAAAGTACGTCTTTTCCTTGTCCGTCACCGGCACCATCACGGAAATATTCAGCAATGGTCAATCCAGATAGGGCCACACGGGCACGGGCGCCAGGAGGCTCGTTCATCTGACCGAAAACGAAAGTCGCTTTGGATTCCTTCATGGCCTTTTTGTCCACTTTGGACAAATCCCATCCTCCTTCTTCCATAGAATGCAAGAAAGCATCACCATATTTTATAATTCCAGACTCCAACATCTCACGAAGCAAGTCGTTTCCTTCACGGGTACGCTCACCAACACCAGCAAACACGGAAAGTCCACCGTGACCTTTTGCAATGTTGTTGATCAATTCCTGAATCAATACGGTTTTCCCTACACCAGCACCACCGAACAATCCAATTTTACCACCTTTTGCATAAGGCTCGATAAGGTCGATTACCTTAATCCCTGTAAAAAGTACTTCTGTTGAAGTGGAAAGGTCCTCAAATTTTGGAGCTTCCCTGTGGATCGGAAGTCCATTGTCTCCAGCTTTAAGAAGGTTTTCCATACCGTCGATAGCATCACCGATCACATTGAACAGACGACCATACACATCCTCTCCGATCGGCATTTGAATTGGTGCGCCTGTGGCAACCACTTCAACACCTCTGCTCAAACCATCGGTGGAGTCCATGGAAATGGTCCTTACGGTATTCTCACCAATGTGGGATTGTACCTCCAATACCAATTTGGAACCATCCTTTTTGGCGATTTCAAGGGAATCATAAATCTTTGGAATCTCTGTTCCCGATTCAAACTCAACATCAATGACCGGGCCTATAATTTGGGCAACCTTACCTGTAACTTTAGACATTACTGTGTTTATTTTTAATTGACTACGAGGAAAAAACCGTTTTTTTTCCGGCTGCAAAGATATACTTTTCCCTTTGTAATCAGAAACTAAAAACCTTCTTTTTTTAGCAATAAAAAAGGCACTGAAAAAATCAGTGCCCTTGAATTGTTTTTGAGCTTTGATTATGGGTTAATGGTCCATGAAACATAATATATTGACCCTATGCTTCCAGTACCAACCGCTGTAAAATACTCATCTCCCAGAATGTTGGATCCTCCAACCTTGAAAACCGATTTCATACTTGGAACGGAGTAGTTGAACTGGGCATCCAACACCGTAAAGGCCGGAATATCCCCATCAGCAAAAGATGCTTCCCAAAAATAGCTGTCGCTCCACCGGTAGTTCACATTAAATCCAAAGTTTGTGAAAAGTTCAGGATTACCAAAGGAAGCCTTGACCTTATGCTTTGGTGTATTGAAATTGGTCCGGAAATCCGGGAATCGTCCTTCATCAAAATCCAGCTCAGCATAGGTATAATTGACCCCTAAATCAAAATTTCCAATCTTGGTGTCAACCCCAACCGTTCCTCCATAAGAATTTATATCGACTTCAGAATTGGTGTAGGTTTGATATGCTTGAAAGTCGCCATTCTGTAGTGCCAGCAAGGATAACCCTCCATCGCCAGCTTGGCCGTAGAAAGGAACTACTGTGGTAACATTGGCAATAAAGTTGGAGTAACTGTTATAGTACCCACTTAAATCTATCGTGAACTTCCCTATTTGTGCCCTATAACCAGCTTCATAAGCTGTAATCTCTTCTGGTTTGATTACAGGGGTGTTCACTGCTTCTGGAGCACCGCTCTGTACCGAGCTTAAGGAATATGCATTTTCATAAGCTGCGCGTCCCACAATATCCACTGACGATTGTCCAACCAGCGCCTGACCACTTTGACTAACACTAAAGGTCCTTACGTCCCTGTCCAAATTGGCGGGGGCAGAACCAACCAAAATAGCTCTACCTGCATTCAACCCAATGAACAAATCTTGTGTGGTCGGGTTTCTAAAACCTTGCTGAACAGATACCCTTACATTATGATTTCTATTTTCTCCAGCGGTATAGGCCAAAGAAATTCTTGGAGAAACAAAGCCATCAAAGAACTCATTCTTATCATAACGGGCAGAGCCTGTAAATTTCAAACGATCATCCAAAAACTTCTTCTGCAATTGAAGGTAAGCTCCATATTCATTATAGGATATGGGGCCATCATTATCGGTAAAAATGGTGCCACTTGAATTCAACACGTATTCACGGAACGAGCCTCCAATCTGAAGGTCGGCCCAATCATCAATCAAATGGGCTAGATTATAGTTTCCATTGATATGGCGGAATTTGGTATTGTCTATGAATTTGGCCCCGGTAGTAAGATCGCCATTGCTGGTAACCGAGTTAAAGGCACTCTGGAAGCCTGGAGTTCCAGGGATGAGTCTTCCCGTATCGGCTGCCTGTCTTGCAGCTGCATGCGCCTGAACTGAGGACTGTTCCGGGGTAAGGCCGCCCATCTGAATACCTCCTAAGTAAGTAGGGATATAGGTTTGGGCATATTCCGTGAACCATTGTGTATCCGATTTCCATGCCCTGTTGATGTTGATGGCCGCAAAGCGGGTATCATAAGCATCACCGGAGTTTTCTGAAACGATATATCCCCTAAGAAAGAAATTATCATTTTTTATTTCCAGCTTATGCTGCTGCATAGTAAATCCACTTACTGCATATCGGTTGGCACCTTGATAAATCGTGGTTCCTCGTCCAATCCTACTGTTTACGATGACTTCAAGATCATTCGCAAAAGGCCTATAGTGCAACGCGAAATCGGCTTTTACACTTTCTGCATTATAGTCTGCCAAATCAGTTTCATTGTAACCTGTTCTTGAAATAACTGCAGAACCAACGGTCCCTGTTGGCAACCCAGCGGCGGCATCAAAATTCAAGGTAGTGGAAACCTCATCACCGTATATATTCAGTCCATCATAAGCTGGATTGGTTCGGTCCGCTCCAGGATTATTCAAGTCCAATACACTGTTGGCATGCCAATCCTCACCGCTTAATATGGAAAGGTTTGCCTTTAAAGCCACCTTATCACTAAAGGCATGTGCCGCCCTTACTCCAAAATCTTTATAAAAATTGCTTCCAGCGGCATCCTGAATGGTAACCCCACCTTTAGCATATGCGCTAATTCCCTGAAAATCAAATGGATTTTTGCTGGTCATGAACAAAATACCATTGAAAGCACCCGCTCCATACAAGGCAGAAGATGCTCCAGGTAGAATCTCAACACTTTGCACATCCAGTTCTGACATACCCACTAGGTTACCCAAAACAAAGTTGAGTCCAGGGGCCGTATTGTCCATTCCATCTACAAGTTGCAAGAATCTATTATTGGCAAAAGTGGCAAAACCTCTGGTGTTAATGGATTGAAATGTTAAACTATTGGTGTTTATATCCACTCCTTTTAAGTTCTGCAATCCTCCATAGAAAGATTCTGCAGTAGTATTCTTAATTTCTTTTAGGCCGAAGCGTTCCACGGACACGGGGGATTCAAAAATCCGTTCAGGAGTACGGGAAGCAGAGACCACAATTTCGTCCAAAAGAGTTGATGCCTCTCTCAATACAACGGAAAGCGTCTGGTTATTAGCGGTTACATTGACCACAAATTCTGTAAACCCAATACTACTGACCCTAAGTCTGAATGGGGGTTCTTCTGATGTATTGAAGGTAAAGTTTCCATCAAAATCGGTAGTGGTTCCTTCCGCTTTTCCCACCAAGACCACATTGGCTCCTGGAATGGGTTCGTTTTTTTCATCAACCACTGTTCCTTGTACAGTGGTCTGCGCATAGGACACAATTCCAAAGAGCATGAGGGAAATACTGAAAAGTCTTCTCATTGGTTCTGAATTAGAGTTAGATACGTTTTAATTGCATGTTAATTATGTATGTGGAATATACATTTTTTTTCATTTGCATTACACAAATATGAAAAAAATTATGCATGCATAATACTTATTTGTCAAAAAAATCCCTGATTGGCTAAGCATTTAATAAAAATGGCGCTGAAATCAGCGCCATTATGTATTAATTTATGAATTTGGAAAGTTACTCCACGGTAACTGATTTTGCCAAGTTCCTGGGCTGATCCACATTACATCCACGCATCACTGCGATATGGTATGATAGTAATTGCAATGGTATGGTGGTCAATAATGGAGAAAGGCTTTCTGAAGTCTCAGGTATCTCTATGACATGGTCTGCCAATTCCTTTACAGATTTGTCTCCCTCGGTAACAATGGCAATAATCCTTCCTTTTCTCGATTTGATTTCTTGGATATTGCTCACAACCTTTTCGTAATGCCCCTTTTTGGTAGCAATCACCACAACCGGCATTTGTTCATCAATCAAAGCAATGGGGCCGTGCTTCATTTCCGCCGCTGGATATCCTTCGGCATGGATATAACTAATTTCTTTTAGTTTCAATGCTCCTTCCAAGGCCACCGGAAAATTATAACCCCTACCTAAATACAAACAGTTTGTAGAGTCTTTATAAATTTCTGAAATCTCCTTCACCAAAGGATTGGATTTCAACGTTTTCTCAACTTTGGCTGGAATTGATTCCAACTCTGTAAGATGCTCATGAAACTTGGATTGTGAAAATGTTCCCTTTTCTTGAGCCAATCTCATAGCCAATAAGGTAAGGACGGTTATCTGTGTGGTAAATGCTTTTGTTGAGGCCACCCCAATCTCGGGTCCTGCATGGGTATATGCACCGGCATCGGTTTCCCTGGCAATGGAGGATCCCACAACATTGCAAACCCCAAATACGAACGCTCCTTTTTCCTTGGCCAATTTAATGGCGGCCAATGTATCTGCGGTTTCCCCAGATTGGGAGATTGCTATAAGTACGTCTTTGTCCGTGATTACGGGGTTTCTATATCTGAATTCCGAAGCGTATTCCACTTCTACAGGAATCCGTGCCATGTCTTCAAAGATATATTCAGCTACAAGGCCGGCATGCCATGAAGTTCCGCATGCAACAATGATAATTCTATTGGCATTTAGGAATTTTTCCAGATTCTGGTCTATTCCCGCCATCTTTATTATCCCCTGGTCGGCCAAAAGTCTTCCTCTGTAGGTGTCCATTATAGCCCTAGGCTGTTCGTAGATTTCCTTGAGCATGAAATGCTCGTACCCTCCTTTTTCTATTTCCTCGAGGTTTAACTGCAGCTCTAGAATATTGGGATAGGCTATGGCATCGTCCTTTATCTTGCGCATCTTGATTTCCTTTCCAATCCTGACAATGGCCATTTCTTCATCTTCCAAGTAAACGGCATTGTTGGTAAATTCTATAAAAGGGGAAGCATCAGATGCAATGAAATATTCATTTTCCCCTATGCCTATGGCCAAGGGGCTTCCCAATTTCGCCACTACAATTTCATCCGGTTTGGTGCGGTCAAATACCGCTATCGCATAAGCTCCAACTACTTGGTTTAGAGCTATTTGAACAGCTTTCCCTAATTTAACGCCTTCCTTTTTCTTAACTTCCTCAATTAAGTTCACCAACACTTCGGTATCTGTATCCGATGTAAAGGTGTACCCTCTTTTAGCAAGTGCTGTTTTGATGGATCCGTAATTCTCTATAATACCATTATGGATAATCACCAAATCTCCGGAATTGGAATAGTGGGGGTGTGAATTGGTATCGTTCGGAACACCGTGTGTGGCCCATCTTGTGTGGCCCAAGCCCAGCTTTCCGTTTGTTGAAATGGTTGTTTCCGCCC
Source organism: Flagellimonas alvinocaridis (assembly GCF_004916895.1). Lineage (GTDB taxonomy): Bacteria > Bacteroidota > Bacteroidia > Flavobacteriales > Flavobacteriaceae > Flagellimonas > Flagellimonas alvinocaridis. The sequence continues at coordinate 899,110 of NZ_SNTZ01000001.1, read as the reverse complement.
TATTTTTCAGGTCCTCAACCTTTCCTTTGGTTTTGGAGAGACTAAGGTTCTCGCCATCGAAAAGAGCTATACCGGCACTGTCGTAGCCTCTATACTCTAGTCTTTGCAAACCTTTTATCAATATGGGGTAGGCGTCTCTGTGGCCAATGTACCCGACTATTCCACACATAAGCTTATTTTTGGATTAATGATCATTTTGGGTTTAGACCCCTAAAATTAAAATCTATTCGGCAAAAATAGACAAAACGACATCGTCAAACCGATGAACGACCCAAAATAAGCCACAAGGAGTTATTTTTTAATTCGCTTCTGTGTAGAAAATCTCCAATTTTAACCGCTTATCGGCTGGCACTTCCAAATCACTACCATAAAGAACTGTTCCCAACGGACTAACACTTGCCCTGATCGGGACATCTATAGCTTGTCCTCCTTCTCCCATTCCTTCCTGCACTCCAGGAAAAAATATGTTGGAGGTGGTTGTTAATGCCAAAGCGGCATTTGTGGAGTCCCTAACAATAATATCGTTAAGGTGCTCTGTAATCCTGATGGTATACTTTATTCCTTTTTTGTTTTCTTTCTGGATAATTCCATTATAATTAAGGAACAATCCCAAAGGAGCACTATTGGCATCTACTACATTTCCAGCATTCTGTTCTGTTGAGGCATCAAATATAGGCTGATTGGTCTCTGCATTATACAGATACAGTCTGGGAGGTTCGTCCAAGACAGAATCTTCACTTGGAGCAGCGTCCAATGTCCCTCGATCTACATAAAAGACCAGATTTGCTTCATTGATAATCCAATTCTTCGACCTGATTTCATTGATGATATTCGCGCCTCCGTTCTTCGCTTCTTCAAAAAGACGAACTTCTGTCAACGTTTTTGCCCCCTTCACATAAATACGTGATGCATTTTCATCATTGTCCAGCGCTCCGGCAATGTCGGGCGGAAGTACATCATCCTGAAAAACATTAACAGCATTACCAAAAACTACACCGTTGTTGTTCACCAAAAGGTTTAAAACAAAATCCTTTTCCGAAGTAATTACCTCTTCCTCTTCGGTATCATAATCCTGATATTGGTATGTGATGGTAATATTGGCTTGGGTAAGGTCCAAAAGAAACATAAGTTTATCCATCCCTGTTCCAGAAATATGGATTCCCCTTAAAAAATCGTTGAAATTGGCTTGGCTCAACAACTCAGACTGGCCTTCTTTATCCAGAATGTTCTGCTGGAAAAAGTCGTTTCGCAAAGGCACTCGTATACCCGGAGCCCTACGGGATTCCACTACGGTCTCGGCTTCATTCACGTCATCCGTATCTGGGTCATCATCAGCAAAAGTAAGCTCTTCCTGATTATCAATGATTACGGTTTTGTTATCAGATATAGTGAGTTCCTCCCCAATAAAACCAGAAAAATCCTGATTTGAAAAATATTCTTGAGCTTCCTCAAAATTGGTGTTCGGATCCAAGTCTCTCAAAAAATAATTAGATCGGGATACCGTAATTTCAAAACTTTCATCCCTATCGCCATAAATACTGTCCAAATCAAATGTTCTTCTGAATATATTAGGTACAAAATCATCAGCCGTACCATCTTCACTGGCATCAAGTGGGTTTGATCCAATGTTGGTTTCTTGTATATCGGTAACAGTATCTCCATCGGTATCCGAAGCCGAGTCGTATGGGTCAATATCCAATTCATTGTCCACACCATCGGAATCTGAGTCTTTTGTAGCCGAAGGAGGAACTTGAAAAGGTATGTACAGAAATACTTCTTTTACGGTTTCGTTCTCTGGTATGGTAGATGCGCTGCTATCAGAATCTGCATTGTCTTCAGTTGCTTGGGACGAGTCCCCAAATACAGGGTTCCCTTGTCGGCTAGGCAAAGAAAGTTGCGACAAAATACTGGCACTTCTTTTACCGTATACAGGGTCATTAAAGGTTCCTAACTGGTAAAGGGGTAATCTATTGGTCTGTACCGCCATAATTCCTTTATTGAACGCAAAAACGTCATAGGTAATTTTCCCTGTGGTAAAGGGCTCTCCACCCACAACACCTTCTCCAATGGTGTCCAGTTCGTCCTCACAAGAAGCTATTAGCAGAAATAAAGTTCCAACCAAAGCTGAAACCTTTACAATCTTGGAAAATCTCATGCAATTTATTTTAAAACCTCTGTTTTATAGAAATTTGTGTATGCTTCCTCTGCTTCTTGAAGTGAAACGTAGGGCAATACTGGTTTGGAAAGATTGGCAATGTGGTTTTTTATTTCCTCTGACACCTCTTCCGCGGCTAAAATAATGGCATCGGAATGATCTACGGCAACCTTTAACAAATTATTATAGTCGGGGTTGGCCAGTGCGGAAACCGTATCTTTATCTATACCATCAAAGGCAACTTTGTTGATCATTTCATTGTCCAGTTCACCTTCGAATCCTTTATTATATATGGAAGTTATTATTTTACTGTCTGCGAACAGGGGTTCATCCGCGTAATATTCCCTAAGGTACAACGGAACCATGGATGCCATCCAACCGTGAACATGGATGATGTCCGGCGACCAGTTTAATTTTTTCACTGTTTCAACCACACCTTTGGCAAAGAAAATAGCGCGCTCATCATTGTCTGGAAACAAGTTGCCTTCAGAATCTGCAAAAGTTGCTTTTCTCTTAAAGTATTCCTCATTGTCTATAAAATAAACCTGGATACGTTCCCTTGGTATGGAAGCCACCTTAATGATCAAGGGCATATCCATGTCATTGATCACCAAATTCATTCCCGACAATCGAATTACCTCGTGCAATTGATGCCTTCTCTCATTAATATTTCCATATCTGGGCATAAAAATGCGTATCTGCCCGCCATTGCTATTGACCATGCGGGGCGCTTCGTACGACATTGAGGAAACTGGATTCTCTGGGAGGTAGGGAACTAATTCAGAAGATACGAACAATATCTTTTTGCCATTCATAAACACTTTCTTTTGTTTATCCGAAAAACGTAGCTGCAAAAGTACAAAAATTATGCTGATTACCAGTATTTATAGTATTTTTGCACGCTTTTGAACCGTACAATGCACCTATTCGACCTAAAAAAAGAACTCATTTCCTTTCTACATGGGGAGCGAAGTAAAAACCATAACATTGGCCTAGTGCCTACTATGGGCGCTCTTCACCAAGGGCATATATCCTTGGTAAAAAAAGCGCTTTTGGAAAATGACTTGGTGGTCGTCAGTATTTTTGTGAACCCAACTCAATTTGATAAAAAGGATGATCTTGAAAAATACCCGAGGAATCTTCAGCGCGATTTGGATATTTTGGGCAGTGTTTCAGATAAAATCATTGTTTTTGTACCATCCGTAGATGAAATCTATGGTGCAAACGTTGAATCCAAAAGCTATGAGTTCGATGGTCTGGACAAAGTCATGGAAGGTGAATTCAGGGAAGGCCACTTCAATGGCGTGGGCACCATTGTGGAAATGTTTTTGAGAACAGTCTCCCCAGATAAGGCATATTTTGGTGAAAAAGATTTTCAGCAGCTCCAAATTATCCGGAAAATGGTAGAGCAAAGAAATTTGCCCTATCAAATCATTGGATGCCCCATAGAACGCGAACCACATGGTTTGGCCATGAGTTCCCGTAATGAACGACTGACAAAAGCGACTAGAAACCAGGCTGGGTTGATTTATCAAACCCTGCTTTCTGCCAAAAATAAATTTGGCACGGAAAGTGCACAAGAAATCATGGATTGGGTGAAAAATGTGTTCGAAAAGAACGCGCTGTTTGAACTGGAGTATTTCCAAATTGCAGATGAGGACACACTAACACCTGTATTAAAAAAACAGGATAACAAAAAATATAGGGCGTTCATTGCCGTTTATGCTGACGGTGTCCGCCTCATAGATAATCTAAGATTGAATTGATACCTTTGCACCATGCAAGTAGAAGTTGTAAAATCTAAAGTTCACAGGGTAAAAGTAACCGGGGCCGACCTTAACTATATTGGCAGTATCACCATTGATGAAGATCTTATGGATGCCGCAAATATTATTAGGGGCGAAAAAGTGCAGATCGTGAACAACAACAATGGTGAGCGATTGGAAACCTATGCCATTCCTGGGCCAAGGGGTTCAGGTGAGCTTACCCTTAACGGGGCCGCAGCCCGAAAAGTGGCTGTGGGCGACGTACTGATACTGATCACTTATGCCTGGATGGACATTGAAGAGGCTAAATCCTTCAATCCGGCATTGGTCTTCCCCAATGAAGCCACCAATCTACTCAACTAATTTTGGGCAAATCCCTTAAAAAATTCCTGAAGATTTTTGTTCCCATAGCCTTTGGGCTTTTCTTGGTTTGGTATTCCTACAATGCTACCTCCCCAGAAGAACGAAGGCAAATTATTCATTACATCTCTAATGCTAGTCCGTTTTGGGTGACTGTTTCCATAGTTCTTGGTATTCTTAGCCATGTGTCTAGGGCCATCCGCTGGAACTACCTCTTGGAACCCATGGGATATCGGCCCAAAATAATCAACAATATTTTTATTGTACTCATTTCCTATTTTGCCAACTTGGGCATTCCACGTTCCGGTGAAATTTTAAGGGCCACGGCGCTGACCACCTATGAAAATGTTCCCTTTGAAAAAGGGTTTGGCACTATCGTTACCGAAAGGGTTCTGGATCTTTTGATGCTCCTACTGATCATTATGGTCACATTAATGCTTCAAACAGATATCATTCTGGCATTTTTAGAAGAAAAGGGCATCAATTTGGTGGGTGCGTTTGGTATTCTTTTTGTTGGTATTGTAGGTCTTTTTTTGGCTACGTCCATCATCAAAAAATCCAAATCGGCCTTGGCGCAAAAACTAAAAGCCTTTTTAAACGGACTCTTGGATGGTGTCCTCAGTGTATTCAAAATGAAAAGAAAATGGCCTTTCATCCTACATACGCTTTTTATTTGGGCAGCTTATGTGGGCATGTTCTGGGTTATAAAACATACAGTGGCCGAAACTGCTTCACTCTCCCTGAGTGAACTACTGGTGGCCTTTGTGGGAGGTGCCTTTGCCATGTCTACCACTAATGGCGGAATAGGCCTGTATCCCATAGCTGTCAGTGCTGCCTTGGGCATATTTGGCATTAGCTCCGTTTCCGGCGATGCGTTTGGATGGATCATGTGGATCGCACAGACCCTTATGGTTGTTGTCTTTGGTACAATATCCTTTATTGTATTACCGTTATTGAATAGGAATCGGTAGACCCCAGCCACCTAATCATTTTACCCATGAAAAACCGTCTATTATTTCTGTTGATAGGCTTAGTTTGCCTGAATCTTGGAGCACAGGTAAAACATGAGATTTTTGAATCTTTTAAACTACAGGAAAGAAGGAATGTTTCCTATTATTTTCCTGAAGATTATACCGATGACAAAAAATACCCTTTGTTGGTGGTTCTGGACGCAGAGTACTTGTTTGATTTGGTCGTGGCCAACGTCAAGTTCCAAAGTCGTTTGGGACGTATGCCCCAAGCCATTGTAGTGGGTATTGGTCAAGGGGAGAATGATATCCGTTGGGATGATTGTGATTACGACGAAGCTTCTGGACTCCCTACCGAAAAAGGAAAAATGTTCTACGAGTTCTTGGGCACCGAAATCTTACCTTACCTTGGGACTACCTACAACATTGCTCCGTTTAAAATGTTCATTGGTTACGATATCACCGCCAATTTTGGAAACTATTACCTCTTCAAGGATCGGTCGCTTTTTAATTCCTACATAAGCATTTCACCCGTTTTGGCCACCGAAATGGAGAATCGCGTTCCAGAAAGACTATTGGCTTTGGATCAAGTGATTTTTTACAATGTCATTGTGGAAAAAGAAGCATCGGACGATAGACAACGTATCCTCCAAATGAATCACAGCATTAATTCCATTACCAAAGAAAACCTGCATTATTTCTTTGATGAATACGAAAATGCAGACCACGTTTCCATTATCCCATATGGAATTGGCAAGGCATTTGACAATGTTTTTAAGATATTCAGGCCTATCAGCCCTGCCGAATACAAGACAGAAATCCTTACTTCCAATGACCCGGCCTTCAATTATCTTGAGAACAGGTACAATATGATTGAGCAACTCTTCGGTTTTGAAAAGCCCGTGGAACTCAACGACATTATGGCCATTTATGCCGCCTGTAGAAAAAAAGACGATTTTGAATCCTTGAAACCCTTGGCGGAACTCTGCAAAAAGCAATTCCCGGAAACCATGATGGGCTTCTATTTTGAAGGGGAGTATTATGAAGAACTCGGTGAGCCCAAAAAAGCCTTCAAGACCTTTGAAAAAGCATTCCAGATGGAAGAAATTGATTTTCTGACCAAGGATATGGCCCTAGAAAAAATCGATGCCCTTAAGGCAGACTTTGGATATTAGCCAATTGGATTGTTATACAGTTGGATCATTGGATTGCTAAATCTAAACATCCAACTATCTAAGTATCCATAAATCCAACAATCAAAATCCATATCTTTAGGCCCTTCATAAATTTGGAATGGCCAAGACCAAAACAGCTTTTTTTTGCCAAAACTGTGGAACCCAATATGCCAAATGGGTAGGGCAATGTTCTGCCTGCAAGGAATGGAACACCATTGTGGAAGAGGTGGTCCAAAAGGAGGACAAAAGAAGCTGGAAGACCAGCAATGTCTCCGATAAAAAAGCCAACAAACCTCTTCGTGTTTCTGAAATCACCCATGAGAGTGAGCTCCGATTGGATACCCAAGACCAAGAATTCAATCGAGTACTGGGTGGCGGACTTGTTCCCGGCTCCTTAACCTTATTGGGAGGTGAACCTGGTATCGGAAAGAGCACACTTTTGCTCCAGATTGCCTTAAAATTAGCGTACAAAACCCTCTATGTTTCAGGGGAGGAAAGTCAACGGCAGATTAAAATGCGGGCAGATCGCATTCAACCCAATAGCGAAAATTGCTATATCCTCACGGAAACCAAGACCCAAAATATATTTCAACAGATTGCCCAAGTTGAACCTGATCTTGTCATCATTGACTCCATCCAGACATTACATACAGACTATATTGAGTCTGCCGCGGGAAGTATCTCCCAAATTCGTGAATGTGCGGCGGAGTTGATCAAATTTGCCAAGGAAAGCCACACTCCTGTTATTTTGGTGGGGCACATTACCAAGGATGGAACTATTGCAGGACCAAAAATATTGGAACACATGGTAGACACGGTCCTTCAATTTGAAGGTGACCGAAATTACGTATACCGAATCCTCCGCTCTCTTAAGAACCGTTTTGGTTCTACCGCAGAGCTTGGCATTTATGAAATGCAGGGCCGTGGTTTACGTGAAGTGAACAACCCTTCGGAAGTGTTGATTTCCAAAAACGAGGAAGACCTCAGTGGAACGGCCATTGCCGCCACGGTAGAAGGCATGCGCCCTTTGCTTATTGAAATCCAGGCCTTGGTGAGTACGGCAGTTTATGGAACACCTCAACGTTCCGCTACGGGATTTAATGCCAAACGCCTGAACATGCTCTTGGCCGTATTGGAAAAACGTGCTGGGTTTAAATTGGCCGCCAAAGATGTGTTTCTGAATATCACCGGAGGTATTTCTGTGGATGACCCCGCTATTGACTTGGCCGTATTGGCCGCCATTTTGTCAAGCAATGCCGATATCCCTGTTGAAAAAGGCATTTGCTTTGCCGCAGAAGTGGGGCTGGCGGGAGAAATTAGACCTGTTCAGAGAGTGGACCAGCGCATACTTGAAGCTGAAAAATTGGGGTTTTCTTCCATTTTTGTTTCCAAAAGCAATAAAATAGGGTTAAAAAATACCTCAATCCAAATACATAAAGTATCCAAGATCGAGGATGTGGTAGCCACATTGTTTGGGTAACTTGTTCTTTTTAAAGGTTTCTTTCTATATTTAAGAAAGCTTCTTCGTCAATATGTCTCGGTATCTTCTATTTCCGATTTTTATTTTATTGTTGGCTTGCTCCAATGAGGGTTCCCAATCCATGGATAAGGAATATTTCACGACTTGGCAGCACTATTTGGGCGACCCCGAACGCTCCCATTTTTCAACCCTAGATCAAATTGACACAACAAACGTAAGCCAACTTTCCTTGGCTTGGTCCTACAAAAGTGGCGGCCTTGAAGAAGGCCGGACTACCCAAATACAAACCAGTCCGCTTATTGTGGACAATGTGCTCTATGGAGTAAATGCAGCCTTAGAGCTTTTTGCCATCAATGCTGCTACGGGAGAAGAATTATGGAAATTTAATCCAGCTACCAAAGACAATTCAGGATTGGGGATAAACCGTGGCCTAAGTTTTTGGTCGTCTAATGGAACTCATCCCGGTCGTATTTTTTTCTCTTCTGGACCTAAATTGTATGCTATAGATGCCAAAAGAGGAGAGCCTATTGTCTCCTTTGGAAATAATGGTAGTATTGATCTTAGGGATGGCCTTGGCAGAGATCCAAGTAAGCTTTCCGTTGTATCCAACACCCCAGGGGTCATTTTTAACAATCTATTGATCCAAGGAACACGTGTGGGGGAAGGCCCTGGCTCCTCTCCAGGTCACATAAGAGCATATAATGTACAGACCGGGGAAACTGTATGGACCTTTCATACCATTCCGCAGCCCAGTGAATTTGGTTATGAGACTTGGCCCGCAGAAGCTTATAAAAGTGTGGGTGGTGTAAACAGTTGGGCCGGAATGGCATTGGATGAAGACAGAGGTATTGTCTATATTCCAACTGGTTCAGCTGCTTTCGACTGGTATGGAGGTGATCGGGAAGGGGCCAATCTGTTCGCCAATACCCTATTGGCTTTGAATGCCGGAACAGGGGAGTTGATTTGGCACTTTCAGATGGTGCACCATGATATTTGGGACAGGGATTTGCCCGCCCCTCCAAATTTATTGAACATAAAACAAAACGGAAAAACCATACCCGCTGTAGCCCAAGTCACCAAGAGCGGACATGTCTTTGTTTTTGATCGGGTAACTGGCGAAGCTTTGTTTCCCATTGAGGAAAAAGAATACCCAGCTTCAACACTAAAAGGGGAAAAGGCTTTTAAAACTCAGCCTCTGCCCATAAAACCGAAACCTTTCGCGCGTCAAATTTTAACCGAATCCGATTTATATGCCCCAAACCAAAAAGCCTTTGTGGATGATTTGGTCAAAGGCAATAAAAGTGATGCTGCTCCTACCGTGCTGGAAAAATTCAAATCCATTACTTCCCTTGGACAATTTATCCCCATGGACACTACAGGTGTAATACTTTTCCCTGGAGCAGACGGTGGCGCTGAGTGGGGAGGTGCCGCACTTGACCCCCGTAGTGGAATCATGTATGTCAACTCCAATGAAATGGCTTGGATCATAAAAATGAAAGCTATTGAACAGGGAGATGGAAAAGCAGATGCGGGCCAATCCCTTGCACAAATTCATTGCGCGCGTTGCCACGGGGGCAATCTTCAGGGTTTAGCAGGAATCCCAGAGCTCCAAAATGCAAAGTTGCGATTTACCCCAGATTCCATTTGGCATATCATACAAAAAGGCAAAGGGGCCATGCCAGGCCTGCCCAACCTTTCAAATGGCGAAATTTCTGAGATTGTCCAGTTCCTGGCAGGTATGGAACAGGTCAAAGACCATAGGGTCGAGAAAGTTGAAATTGACATTCCCTACTCTGTGGCCAGTTTTGCCCGTTTTAAGGATGAACGCGGTTACCCAGTAGTGAAACCTCCTTGGGGTACTTTGAATGCCATCGACCTAAATACGGGGGAATATCTTTGGAAGATCCCTTTGGGTCATGAAGAAAGTTTAGATGATCCGAATGTTCCCGTTTCCGGTCTGGAAAATTACGGAGGTCCTGTGATCACTGCCGGAGGCATTCTCTTTATTGCCGCCACCAAAGATGAAAAAATTAGGGCCCTCGACATGAAAACTGGGAAACAGCTATGGGAAGACCAACTTCCTGCAGGGGGATATGCCACACCGGCTACCTATCAAGTGGAAGGTAAACAATATGTGGTCATATCCTGTGGAGGAGGCAAAATGGGAACCGCCTCTGGAGATGAGTACCGCGCCTATGCTTTGGAATAAATTTTAGGGTGACGGATTGGGAATTGCATTATGGATTTCATCAATCCCTTTTAACACCTCATCCGAAAGATTTACCTCTATACTTTCAATATTTTCCTTGAGTTGCTCCATGGTTGTGGCCCCTATGATGTTACTTGTAACAAAAGGTCTTGAATTCACAAACGCCAAGGCCATCTGGGCCATGCTCAAATTGTGCTCCTTGGCCAACTCGGCATATTTTTTTGTAGCCTCGACCGCAGCAGGGCTGCTATATCTGTCGTATTGAGGGAATAAGGTCACCCTGGCCTTTCTGGGTGGAATGTCTGTCAAATATTTTCCGCTCAACACTCCAAATGCCATGGGTGAATAGGCCAAAAGCCCAATTTGTTCCCGCATGGAAATCTCGGAAAGACCCACCTCGAACAATCGATTCAGCAAACTGTACGGATTCTGTATGGTGAGCATACGGGGCAAGCTTTGGTGTACTTTGCTTTCTTCCAAATACCGCATGGTACCCCAAGGGGTTTCGTTGGAAATGCCAACCTGTCTTATTTTCCCTTCTGCTTTTAAATCCCGAAGAGTTTCCAGCACCTGATGAATATTGTCCTCCCAACCATCAATCGCATGGGCATTAAACCCACGCTGACCGAAAAAATTGGTGTTCCGCTCCGGCCAATGCAATTGGTAAAGATCAATATAATCGGTTTGCAAACGTCTCAAACTTCCCTCAACCGCACCAATCAAACTCTCCTTACTAAAGCCTGTATCCCTAATCTCTTTAGCGGCATACCCCCTTCCGGCAATTTTAGTGGCCAATACCACTCTATCCCTATTCCCAGATTTTTTGAACCAATTTCCAATAAGTTCTTCAGTTACGGCATAAAGCTCTTTTTTGGGTGGAACAGGATACATCTCGGCCGTGTCAAAAAAATTGACCCCTTGATCCAAGGCATAATCCATTTGTTCATGGGCATCGTCCTCATTGTTCTGCCTCCCCCAAGTCATGGTGCCCAAACAGATTTTACTGATCCTGATATCGGTATGCGGAATTCTTGTGTACTTCATCAAACTAATTTTTCGGAGAACTAAGGTAATCAACCTTAATTTTTAATCTTTAAGACATTGTTATTTTTCTATTTCCAATAAAATAGGGCAATGATCGCTATGCTTTGCATCGGCCAAAATCACCGAACGTTTTAAGCGATCTTCCAGTGATTCGTTCACCATACCATAATCCAAACGCCAGCCTTTGTTATTGGCCCTCGCATTGGCGCGGTAACTCCACCAGGTATAATTGTCAGGTTCCTTGTTGAAATGTCGGAAACTGTCTATAAAGCCACTCTTGATAAAATTGCCGATCCATTCGCGTTCTACGGGCAAGAATCCCGAAACGTTCTTGTTTCGTACCGGATCATGGATGTCGATGGCCTCATGACAGATATTATAATCCCCACAAACAATCAAATTTGGGCGTTCTTTTCGGAGTTGGTCAGCATATTTTTGAAAATCGGCCATATACATCAACTTGTGATCCAAGCGATCCAAGTTGGTTCCTGAAGGCAAATACATGCTCATGATCGAAACATCACCATAATCGGCCCTAAGGTTGCGGCCCTCATGATCCATATAGTCGATTCCCGTTCCGTACTCTACATGGTCCGGCTCCTTCTTGCAAAGCAAGGCTACTCCACTATATCCTTTCTTTTGGGCACTGAACCAATAGTGAAAAGGGTATCCGGCTTCCTCCAAGAGTGCTGTATCAACCTGTTCTTCCATGGCCTTGGTCTCCTGTAGGCACACTACATCCGGGTTTACGGCTTTTAGCCAATCCACAAAACCCTTGTTCATGGCTGCCCTAATGCCGTTCACGTTGTACGAAACTATCTTCATCTCTAAATTTTGCTTAAAAATAGCCAATGTCTTTGGCTCCTTAAAATTGAATTTATCAATATCTCCATTGATGAAAAGAATTGACCAATAATCTTCTTATCCGTAATTTCACCCTAAAACTTTTGGGTATGACGGCCTTGCTCTTGATCGATATACAAACGGGACTCCAGGAAATTGAATTTTACGGCACCGAACGCAACAATTCCGAGGCAGAAACGAATGCCCAAAAAATCCTGGATGCCTTCCGAAGGAAAAATTGGCCCATCTTCCACGTACAGCATAGTTCCACAAACCTGGATTCTCCCTTGCACCCATCCAAAAAAGGGCATGCCCTCCATCCGCTGGTAGCGCCCATTAATGGGGAACCCATCATCCAAAAAAATGTGAACAGTGCCTTTATTGGCACCGATTTGGAATCCCGACTCAAGAACCAAAACATTTCAGATTTGGTGATTGTAGGGCTCACCACGGAGCATTGTGTGTCCACTTCGGTACGGATGGCCGCCAATTTGGGGTTTTCCGTTACCTTGATTTCCGATGCCACTGCAGCTTTTGATAAAACAGGTGCCGATGGAAAATGGTATTCCGCCGAAACCATTCACCAGACCAACCTAGCTGTTCTCAAGGATGAATTTGCCCAAGTAATCAATACGGCCACTTTATTGGAAAAGCTAGCGGATTAGTTCTTATTTTAGGGCCGAACCATTTTTTACTGCCGTATGTTACGTACAGGATTTCTCGTATTATTATGTCTTGTTTTGAACTCTACGCCTTGCTTGGCCCAAGAAAATCCATGCGGGAATTTATTTATTAATTTCCATAACCAATTCTATCTTATCCAACTCGTCAATAATAATAAATGTTAGTTTTATATTTAGGCTATCCCAAATAATCAAATCGGGGTTGTCTTTAAGCTCACATTCAACAAGAGTCCCTGTTGTTTCTGTCAGAATAGTACCCTCAATTTCTTCTGACTCTAGTTGTTTTTCATTTACTCTCCTAGAAATAGAGGTTGGCAAACCATACTTATCTACTATAGAATTGTAGAATTTACTATCGAATGACCCTTTAAAATCAGTATATACTTTTTTTATAATATTGGTTTCATCCACGTAAATAATTACATTCTTGAGAGGTTTTGAATAAAACTTTTCACCATTTATATTTAATATTGAATATATCTTTTCATTACCAAATCCAATACTATCCAATAAATTCACCTCATATGGAATATCTTCAATATGTCTCCCTAAGAAAGAGTCAATTTCATTGTTTTGTACGGTCATCAATAAAAAAAAATAAAATAGTCTAATTATCATTTAGTACAATCTGTTTTAGCCCACACCCAATCCTCTGCATACGGTGCTAGGTTTTTAATTGGAAAGGGGGCAGTCTTACTATGATCACCTCCAATTGCTCTCATTGCATCTCTAATATTTTTATCCCACTCTAATCCTAATGAATATACACTAACTTTTGGGTTTTCCTGAAACCATTCACCAGAACAACCTAGCTGTTCTTTAGGATGAATTTGCCCAAGTAATCAATACGGGCACTTTATTGGAAAAGCTAGCGGATTAGTTCTTATTCCTAAGGCCGAACCCTTTTTTACTGCCGTATGTTACGTACAGGATTTCTCGTATTATTGTATCTTGTTTTGAACACCGTTCTTTCTTTTACCAAAGAAAATCCAGTATGGCTGAGTTGGCTATTGCCTGGAACTTTTATTTAGAACGCTTAATAGAAACCCATATTTCTTTTTGTTCAAACTTGTCTGATGGATTTGATTTGTTTCTAACCAAGATATCGGTTGGCACTAAATTCTTTGCGGTATCATTTAAATCATACCAAGCCATACTTCTAAGTTCTGGCAAATCTATAGTTGTTGGTTGAGGCAGGCTTTCATAGTAACCCTGTAGCTCATCTTTACCTATCTCTGGAGGTGTTTTGTACCCATACTTTTCTAAGTAAAACTTGGAAAGACTTGTTGTATTTGGCATTCCATATTTTTTCTCCATTCGATTGTAAAATTCTTTGGCATCCCAAACTTTAAGAATCAACAAAACCTCCTTTAGCCTTTTATCATCATCAACTTTAATGGCTAATTTATCTATACTAAGCCCCAGAAAAGAATAATATCCTTTCATAGCATCTACTGTACAATAATCATATAAGACAAGACCATATTCTTTGGAACCTGACTGCTCCAATTCAATATACATAGATTCATTAACTAAATCTGAAAATGATGTACTTAGAATTTTTTCATCAATGGCCATATCCTGAGCAATCAAAAAGCTTAAAGTTATTATCAAAGTTGAAAACTTCATTTGTAAATTTAGTAACAATTATCTGTTCCGGTCCAGTCCTCCTTATATACCCTAGCGGTTCCACTCCAACCTAGCGGAGCATTTCTTGTTGCTTGCCCTCCTATTTCCGTAAAGTTTTCTTTAATGAATTCATCCATTTTAATAGCTAACACACCTGTACTCATTTGTGAACACGGCTGCTTTTGAAACCATTTTTGGAGGTCATAAAATGCTCCCCCCAAAGCATTTGCGGCCATTTCTGATGCATAAGCAGAATTTAGGTGTCCTGGCAAGTGAAAATAATATGTTTGATAAGAAGCCGCCACTCCAATTCCAGGACATCTATCGAATTTAGTAACTATATCCCAAATACCATTAACTGCCGCAACCTGCACACCTGTTGTTCCAACCTTATAAAAATCAAAACTTCCACAACTTGGAATAAGAAGTACATCTTCCTCCTCCTCTTCATTAACCGGCAATAAAATCTCACCTTCTGGGCAATCATCGTCCTTTCCTGTCAGGAGTCCCCCCAATTTCTCGGCATCGCCCCCGCTCGGCTCAAAAGAATCGCAAAAACAGCCTTCCCCAACTTCAACATCTGGGGTTGCGCCGCCTCCCGTACTACCTCCAGAACTCACCCCTATAGGGCCAGTGCCTCCCGTATATGAGGTTCCTCCGGTTCCAGATGAACTTCCTGGACCTCCGCCACTTCCACCTCCGCCACTACCTGAAGATGTACCTGAACTTCCATCACCATCACCATCCATACTGAACTCTCCACAGGGGTCGGGCAGGGTATGATATTCACCTGTTGATGCCAGTGATATATAAGAGAAATCCCTGAAGCTATAATAATTTATGGTCCTTTCGTAACCACCAGCTCGCTTGATGCCTTGGGAACGGTCGATAAAGTAATCAGGCTCCATTATATATTCCAATATGGCCACAGGTATATCCTGACCATAGGAACGTTCCGTAGCGATCAAATTGTAGAATGCATTTTCACGACCGTTCTTGAGATATAGCTTTAGGGCATAGGTCTTGTTGCCCACAAAATCGGTCACTCCAAGAATTCTATTTGTATCTAGAAAATAACCTTCTTCATTTACTTTGTTTCCCAATGTAGTTTTGTTGGCCTTTGTTATTGAGGTAATCCTGTCAATAACCTGTGGTATGTCATCTGCACTCAATACATCCACTGTATTCCCTTTAAGAACTTCAGGTTGTTTTTGCTCTTGGGCGGTCTCAAAGACCAATACCTCTTCCGTTTCGCAGGAGAATAGGAATAGTAAAAGAAAAAAGGATAGCAAAATGCCTTTGAAAGAGTACTTTCTCATGGTTAAGTGTTTAAAATGGTTAAAACGATATATAGTTATGGGGATTGGCAAAATAAAGATTTGATCTCAGGATCAGTTGCAGGAAAACCTTAAAAAATATATGGTTTTTCCATTGTCAACTCATTTGACAATTTAATATGATGAAGATTGCGTGAAGTAATCAATACGGCCACTTTATTGGAAAAGCTAGCGGATTAGTTCTTATTTTAGGGCCGAACCATTTTTCACCGCCATATGTTACGTACAGGATTTCTCGTATTATTATGCCTTGTTTTGAACTCTACGCCTTGCTTGGCCCAAGAAAAACCCCTAAAAGTTGGTGTTGCCGGACTCACCCACACTCATGTACATTGGATTTTGGGTCGTGAGGATTTGGGAGATATTGAACTTGTGGGCATTACCGAACCCAATCGGGAACTCGCCCAACGCTATGCGGACCAACATGGCTTTTCCATGGATTTGGTCTATAACTCCCTGGAAGAAATGATTGCGACTACCCAACCAGAGGCCGTGACCGCATTTGGGACCATTTTTGACCATCTGAGTGTAGTTGAGACCTGCGCGCCCAAAGGCATCCATGTGATGGTGGAAAAACCCTTGGCCGTAAGCTTGGAACATGCCCAAAAAATGAAAGCCTTGGCCCAAAAGCACAATATACATCTGCTTACCAATTACGAGACCACTTGGTACCCCACCAACCATAGGGCCAAAGAACTTTTGGAAGAGGGAAAAATCGGCGACCTACGGAAAGTAATCGTGCGCGATGGCCACCGCGGCCCCGTAAAAATCGGCGTCAACAAAGAGTTTTTGGATTGGTTGCAGGACCCCATCCTGAATGGTGGAGGTGCCATCACGGATTTTGGTTGTTATGGAGCCAACCTTATGACGTGGCTCAAAAAAGGAGCAAAGCCCAATACGGTTACGGCCGTGACCCAACAGTTTCAGCCGGGGAACAACCCCAAGGTGGACGATGATGCCACCATCATCCTTACGTATGATGACTGCCAAGCCATTTTGGAGCCTTCGTGGAACTGGCCCATTGGCCGAAAAGACATGGAACTCTACGGCCTTACCGGAGCCATTTATGCCGATAACCGAAACGACTTCCGCATTCGTATGGCCGAGGGTTACGATGGCTACCAAGAAGAAAAGATGACCTTAGAGGAGCGCCCTGCGCCCTACAACGACCCCTTTTCTATGCTTGCTGCTGTGGTGAGGGGCAAGATAAGCTTGCAGCCCTCCGATCTTACGGCATTGGAGAACAACATGGTGGTCATGGAAATCTTGGATGCCGCCCGCCAAAGTGCCAAAAAGGGAAAAACCATTCATTTAAAGCACTAACCCATTTTTAATGACACTGAAACATCTCCTTTTCATTGTAAGTTGCACCGTCATCCAGATGGGTAACGCGCAAAAAACGGTGGCCATTACCATAGATGATGTCCCCAACACCCGCCTTTACCAAAAACATGGATATTCCTCTAAACTGATGGCCCGTTTGGATTCCCTTGAAATTCCCATAGCCATTTTTATCAACGAGGGACTCCTATACAGAACAGATTCCATCACCAAAAACTTTGAACTTTTGCGGCAATGGGCGCAACGGAACTACATCACCTTGGGCAACCACTCGTTCAGCCATCCAAGGTATTCCGAAATGGGCATCAAAGCCTTTGCGGACGAAATTGTAAAAGGAGAGGCCATAACCCGTGAGCTGGCCAAAAAGAACAACAAGTCGTTGGATTACTTTCGGTTTCCCTTTAACGATATTGGGCAAGATTCCCTTCAACATGTGCAGGTAAGGCAGTATTTAAAAGATAAGGGCTATGTGCTTACCCCACATACCGTGGAAAGTTCGGATTGGATGTTCAGCAGTGTATACGAGCATTATCTGGACCAAAAGGATTTTGCCAAGGCAAAGGAGATTGGCGAAGCCTACCTGGCCACCACACTGGCCTATTTTGACTTTTTTGAACGGATGGCCCAAACGAAGTACCAACGTCCCATACAGCAAATTTACCTCTGCCACGACAACCCGTTGAACGCGGACTACCTTCCCAAACTGGTGGCAGCCCTAAAGAAAAGGGGATATACCATGGTTGGTCTTGGCGAGGCCCTTCAAGATACCGTGTATGCCCAAAAGGACGAATATTATAAAAAATGGGGTGTTTCGTGGCTGTACCGTTGGATGCCTTCCCAAGAAGAACGGGTCCCTTGGATGAAACAGGAACCCTCTACCACACAGATACAGGAATTGTTTGAGGCGTTGCAGGAGAAGTAACACGGCAATGAATATTGAAACTTACTGGTATTACCTTGCCATAAGTCGTGCTTAACTGCTATATTTAAGCGAGATAGATGATGCCCCTCCTCTATTTTACGCAAAAAAGCGACTTCATGAACACAGCAGAGCATCGTATGGGAACACCGTTTGTAAGCCGGCTTGTTTTGCTGCCCAAAAAAATAGCCAAGGCCCTTTACGTAATCAAACTGCAACTTGCCGGAATCTATTTTACCCTCTTTTTAAAGACCTACAAAAAGGATGGCATAACGCTCCACGTACCCTTTCATTTAACGGATTTGAAATTCCGGGGCAGGTTTCCCTTGAACCTTTATGAGGTGGAAGAGACCAAACACCTAAAAAAACATTTGTCCCCCCATGCCAAAGTTTTGGAATTGGGTTCCTGCCTAGGGTATACTTCGTGCATGATCAACTCTATATTGCTAAACAAAAACGCCCATGTTGCTTTGGAGGCAAATCCGAACCTTATCCAATGGATCAAGAAAAATAAGCAAACCAACCATGGTGGTTTTTCTCTGGAAAATGCCATTGTTTCCCATGACAAGGAAAACACCTTCTACATCCATAAACTGATTGTTGGCGGTAGCACGGTAAGGAAAACACCCAAAAAAGTTACCGTTAGGGGATGGACCATAGATGAATTGAAAGAAAGATACAAGTTGGACTTTGATACGCTGATCATGGATATTGAAGGAGGCGAACTGAACCTTTTTCGGGATTTTAAGGAGAGCCTATCCAGCTTTAAAACTATTTTTTTGGAGGTACATCCGTTTGCTGGAATCTTGACAGAGCAGGAAGCCAAAGAATGTGAGGACCTCTTAAGTGAGCTCAATTTTAAACTGGTGGTTAGGGATGGGCACTTTCAAATTTGGGAAAAATGACCTCCCGCGACCATGGCAAAGGCTTGCCACACTAGCCAGGAACTTTGCGCATTACCCGTTCAACTCCCTTTAATGCGGTGACCACGTTCTGTAGCTCTATTTGTTCAAACGAATCCTTTTCCAGATAAAACAACATTTCCACGGCCAGGTCCAGATAGTGGGCCAAGATCGCCGGGCTGCCGTAGGTGTCGGTGATCCATGCATTGAGCTGGGCCATTTGTATTGGGTTCATATTTGGGACAACTTGGTTATGTTCAAATATAAAAAAGATTTTAAAATAACTACTAATTAGCAGTTACTCATTAATAGCACACTTGATTTCTTTACTTTATGGACAAATCCAAAGAGATTAAGAAGCTTGCCAAGCGTATCAAATCCTTACGACTTCAAAAAGGATATTCAAGCTATGAAAGTTTTGCCTACGACAATGGCATTCATCGTGCCCAATATGGTCGTTATGAAACGGGTACGGATATGCAATACACCAGCCTTCTTAAAATTGCCCAAGCTTTTGACATGACCCTAGAGGAATTTTTCAGTGAGGGTTTTGATTAAAATGCACTTTAAATCCGCAAAGCATGACACGCACTGAATCCCTGGCAAATCGGTTACAGGAAGTTCTTTTAAACGGACGTTGGATTGCCAACACCAACTACAAACATCAACTGGAGGATATTACTTGGGAGCAGGCCATAAAAAAAGTGGGGTCACTGAACACTATTGCAGCCCTTACCTATCATGTAAACTATTATTTGGCTGGAATCTTGAACGTGTTCCGTGGTGGGGAGTTGGAAATCCGTGACCGATACAGCTTTGATTTGCCCCCAATTTGTTCAAAAGAAGATTGGGACAATCTGGTAGATGAGTTTTTGACGAACTCCGAAGCATTTGTTCTTGAAGTCTCCAAACTACCGGACCACAAACTGGACATGCCTTTTGTTGACGAAAAATATGGTACCTACCTCCGAAATTTAGAAGGGGTTATTGAACATTGCTATTACCATCTTGGTCAGATTTCCTTCCTTAAGAAGTTGATTTTTGCCTAACTTAGTATCTTACAATCAAAAAATTACGCTCAACATGAAACCTGCTCTATTCGCCTTCTTCTTGTGTTTTTCAGTAGCATTGTCTGCCCAGACCAAGACGTTTAAACTATCCCATTATGTGCTTCCTGAGTTTGCTCCGGGCACCGTGCTCATGAAGAATGGGGAACAGAACAAAGCATTGCTCAATTACAATTCGCTTTCGGAAGAGATGGTCTTTCAAGACGGTGAGGGCAAAAAAGCCATTGTTGATGCCCAGTTGGAAAGAATAGACACCGTTTACATCAAGAACCGCAAGTTTTTTAGGATGGATGGCACCTTTTATGAATTGTTGCACAAATCTTCCGTAGAACTTTATGCGGAATACCAATGTACTGCCCAAAACCCTGGCAAGCCTACGGCATTTGGACAGACTTCCCAGACCTCATCCAATGAATCCTACACTTGGCTGGAGTTGGGAGGTAGGGTCTATGACTTGGAATTACCCTCGGACTATAAGATAAAGACCCACATTACCTATTGGTTAAAAAAGGACGGGAAACTGGAAAAGGCCAAAAACCTGAACCAGCTGAAAAAATTGTACAGCGCCAAAAAAGATGAGACCAAAACATACTTAAAGAAGCATGATCTGGAGTTCGACAACCCTGAGCAAGTGGCCCAAATGGTACAGTTTCTGGAAAGTGCACCTTAATGCGGACTTCACAATTTCTTGGGAACACCGAAAATGGCTGGGTAAATATGTATCTTGGTCAACACACACATCCCTTATGAGGAACCTTGCCTTATTTTTTTTAACACTGTTGATTTTTTCCTGTGACAAAAAGGCACAGAAGGAAGTCAGCTCCGTAAATCCAATAAATTGGAACAACCGTACTGTAGTGCTATCTCCAAAAGATTCTTTGGCAAACGGTAGTAGTTATCTTTCGGTCTACTCGCAGATTTACAGCGAAACGGAACACCGAACCCATAACCTTACGGGAACCATCAGCATGCGTAACACCAACTTGAAGGATTCCATTTTCATCCGAAAAGCAGAGTATTTTGATACCCATGGAAATTCCATAAGGACTTATTTTGATAAGCCCATTTTTATAAAACCCATGGAGACCGTGGAAATCGTTATAGACGAGAAGGACCAATCCGGGGGTACCGGCGCCAACTTTTTATTCCACTGGAGCATAAAACCCACATCCCATGAACCCTATTTTGAGGGCGTAATGATTTCTACATCTGGGCAACAGGGCCTTTCCTTTACCACCAAAGGTATCCGGGTTGAATAAAGATTACTGGATTTTCTGCAACCAATAGCGCATATCAACTTCCTTGGAAATAATGTCTTTCACTTCGGAAAGTTTTACCCGCTTCTGTTCCATAGTGTCCCTATGGCGAATGGTCACAGTATCGTCTTCCAAAGTTTGATGGTCCACAGTGACACAGAATGGTGTCCCCGCAGCATCTTGACGACGGTAACGACGCCCTACGGCGTCTTTTTCGTCATAATCCACATTGAAGTCCCACTTTAGGTCATCGACCAATTTTTGGGCTACCTCGGGCAGTCCATCCCGTTTGAGCAATGGCAAAACAGCTACTTTATTGGGGGCCAATACCGCTGGAATCTTCAAAACGGTTCTGGTAGAGCCATTTTCAAGCTCTTCCTCCTGCAGTGAGTTGGAGAATACGGCCAAGAACATACGGTCCAAGCCGATGGAGGTTTCCAGCACATAGGGCACATAGCTCTTGTTCTCTTCCGGGTCGAAATATTGTAGTTTCTTGCCTGAATATTTTTCGTGGTTGCCCAAGTCAAAATCGGTTCTGGAGTGGATTCCTTCCAATTCCTTGAACCCGAATGGGAACTTGAATTCGATATCGGCGGCCGCATCGGCGTAGTGGGCCAATTTCTCATGGTCATGGAAACGGTAGTTATCGGCTCCCATTCCCAAGGAAAGGTGCCACTTCATTCGTTTTTCTTTCCAAGCCTCGTACCACTCCTTTTGGGTTCCCGGCTTAATGAAGTATTGCATTTCCATCTGTTCAAACTCCCGCATACGGAAAATGAACTGGCGGGCCACGATCTCGTTACGGAAGGCTTTACCCGTTTGGGCAATCCCAAACGGAATCTTCATCCTTCCGGTTTTTTGTACGTTCAAAAAGTTGACAAAAATCCCTTGTGCGGTCTCGGGACGAAGGTATAGGTCCATGGCACTATCTGCCGAAGCACCCAACTTGGTGCCGAACATGAGGTTAAACTGCTTTACATCCGTCCAGTTTTTTGAACCCGAAAGCGGACAAACAATCTCCAACTCCTCAATAAGGGCCTTAACATCGGCCAAATCCTCGTTCTCCAAAGATTTTGCCATTCGTTTTAGGATTTCATCGGCCTTGGCCTGATAATCCACTACACGTTGGTTGGTGGACAAGAACTGCTCCTTGTCAAAACTATCCCCAAAACGTTTGGCAGCCTTGGCGACTTCCTTATCTATTTTGGCTTCTATCTTGGCGACATGATCTTCGATCAAAACATCGGCCCGATATCTTTTTTTGGAATCCTTGTTATCGATCAACGGGTCGTTAAAGGCATCCACGTGGCCGGAAGCCTTCCATGTGGTGGGGTGCATAAATATGGCGGCATCTATGCCCACAATATTCTCATTGAGCTGCACCATGGCTTTCCACCAATATTCGCGAATGTTTTTCTTCAACTCTGCTCCATTCTGTCCATAATCATAAACAGCACTGAGTCCGTCATATATCTCACTGGATTGAAATACATAGCCGTATTCCTTTGCGTGGGAGATAACCTTCTTAAAAATGTCTTCCTGATTTGCCATTGGGCAAAAATAGAATTTTACCCAAAAAGAAGTGTGTTATTTCAACTGAAATTCTGTGGAAGCGAGCAATCTTTCGTCCTCAAAAACATTAAGGGTGTAAATTCCTTCGGCCAAGGAGCCTTCGGGTACGGTAATGGCATCACAAATACTGATTTCCTTGCCCGTATAAACAATCTCCACTTTTTTGCTGTAGATGTTACCACTGACCGATATGGTATTGGCATTGTCTTCTATCACGGCCATGTTGGGATCCAAAAACTGTAGGTATACCACTTTTACATCGCCACGTTCGTTGGGGTCGCTCAAAATGGTAACACATCCCCTTAATTTTTCAATAGTGGAGGCCTTGTTGGTCTTTATGGGTCTTCCGGCTCGCAATCGGAACCCACTACCCTCGGCATCCTGCAATTTTAAATAGCTTTTAATACGCAATTCCCTGGTAAGCTCCCTGTTGGTTTCCCTGAGAAGCGATTCAGTCTGCTCCATGGAGCTGGCCCTTCCCCTTAAATCTTCCAACTGCTTTCGGGTTTCTTCGTATCTACTGGCCAAAAGGCTGTTGTTATACCTAAGAAAGTTGTTTTTTAGTTTAAGGCTGTCAAACCTGACTTCCAATTTGCGAAGCTCTTTTCGGGTTTCCTTGAGTTTGGTAATGCTGAAATTCAACCTTCCCACAGAATCCAAGAGTTGCTGCACCCTGAACCTTGAAGTTTGAAGTTCAATATCGTTCACTTCGTTAAGTCCCGAAAGTCTGTCCACTTCGGCCTTCATCAGAGTAAGGTCCTTCACCAAAAGTGATTTTTCCTGCTCCAAGAACGACATTTGGTTCCTAGATTGGGCGTAACTATAGTAGAAAGCAATAAGAATACCCACAATGACCGCAACTAGCGCAGCAAAGATGATCTTGTAGTTGAAATTATTATCTTGGGGGTTCATGGGTTGACAGACTACTCTAACGCGTAATAAGATTTGATACCAAAAAGGTTGGCTAAGATAATAAACGAGATTAACAACATACTATTGCCAAGGGTATGTTTTGGATGTAATGCCCAATTATTCAGAGGAGAAAGCATTTTGTGTGCCGTTTGTCGACATGAGATGCCACTCACCGATCATAACTTCTTGGAAGAAAACACGGTGGACCGTATTTTTTATGGTCGAATTGCCATAAAAAAGTCAGCTTCCTTCGTTTTTTTCTCCAAAAACGGAATTGTAAAAAATCTTTTACACTCCTTAAAATACAAAAATCAAGAGGAAATAGGAGGTTTTTTTGGTGATTGGTGCAGCTCGCATTTAAAGCAGGATAAAAACCTGGGTAATATTGATGTTGTTATTCCAGTTCCTCTCCATCCCAAGAAACTAAAAAAAAGAGGGTATAACCAAGTGGCGCTCTTTGCACAAAAAATAGCCGAGGCCATTGATGCCGAATATAGGGATGATGTACTTCTTAAAACCTTAAACACAAAAACCCAGACGAAGAAAGATAGACAGTTGCGTTGGGAAAACTCCAAAGAGGCTTTTGAAATAAATCCTTTGGCCAAACTGGGCTTGGGGCAAGTATTACTCGTTGATGATGTGATAACCACAGGTGCCACCATAGAATCATGTGCCAAAGTACTACTAAAAACAGAGCCCAATGATATTTTCGTACTAAGCATAGCAGTGGTCCCTTAGGGTTAAATTTTATTAATGCCTACCGTCAATTTTTAAATTAGTTGTTTCTTTGTCCCACATGGTTTTTTGCATGGTATACGTAAGAAAATTGTTGGGTTTATTATTTTTTGTCCTCATGGGCCTCGCATTATGGCAATGTGCCAGAAGGGGCACACCTACAGGCGGACCCAAAGATGTTGCCCCACCAAAGCTCGTACGCATGGAACCAGAAAATTTTACCATTAATTTCAAGGCCGAAAAATTTCGACTTTATTTTGATGAACTTATAAAGCTTGAGGATGTGCAAAACCAGCTTGTGGTTTCCCCTCCTTTAAAAAACGCCCCAGAAATTACCCCGCAAGGCGGTCCCCGTAAATACATTGAGGTCATCATAAAGGACACCTTACGTGAAAATACCACGTACACCTTCAATTTTGGGCAGAGCATTGTAGATAATAATGAAGGAAACCCCAACAGTTTTCTTACCTATGTGTTCTCTACCGGGACCTATATAGATTCTTTAACACTCTCTGGGGCCGTAAAGGACGCTTTCAACAAAAAAGCGGATCAGTTCATCAGCGTTATGTTGTATGAAATGGACAGCACCTATACAGATTCCACCATTTACAGAAATCCCCCCAATTATATTGCCAGTACCGGGGATAGCCTGCCTCTTTTTCAACTAAATAACCTTAGGGCAGGGAAATATGCCCTCGTCGCCCTAAAAGATGTAAATAAAAACCATCTATTTAACCAAAAACAGGACAAAATTGGGTTTTTGGAAGATACCATAACCATCCCAACAGATTCCACCTACTTGCTTAACTTGTTCTTGGAGGAACCTGACTATAGCGTTTCCGTGCCCAGTTATGTGGCCAAAAACCGCATTATTTTTGGCTATCAAGGAGATGGGGAGGATATCCAAATCGAAACGTTGACCCAATTGCCAGATTCAGTACAAACCAAAATACTGAAAGATCGTGAAAAGGATACCTTAAACTATTGGATTACCCCAACCGATATAGATTCCATCATTTTTACCATTGCCAATACCAAACTGGAGTTGATAGACACCTTTACCGTAAAAACCAGAAAATTGGCCTTGGATTCCCTTACTCTATCTTCTGGTGTTAGGGGGAAATTTAATTTTGAAGATACGTTCAGCTTACTGGCAAACACGCCCATTGTTGCCGTGGATACCTCAAAAATTGGGCTGGTGGTAAGCGATTCCCTGTTGGCTCCCTACAGTTATGTTTTGGATACTGTGGAAAACAAAATCGATTTTGATTTTGACATTGAACCCAACCAACGATACCGTTTTTCTCTACTTCCCGGGGCAGTTTCTGATTTCTTTGGAATACAGAACGATTCTCTGGACTATGTCATTTCAACCAGTGGCTATGCTGATTATGGCAACCTTAGGATGACTCTTGGAGGCGCTGTTAAATACCCGCTGATACTGCAATTAACCAATGAGAAGGGTGAACTGCAACGTGAAATTATTGCTCCTGAATCCAAAATATTTGAGTTCAGCAACCTAGAGCCTGGCAATTATGTGGTTCGTGTTATTTTTGATGACAATGGGAACGGGAAATGGGACACCGGCAGTTATCTTAAGAAACTCCAACCCGAACGTATCAGCTATTACCCCGATGTGATTGAGGTTAGGGCCAATTGGGAATTGGAGCAGAATTTTATTATTTCAGAGTAAAGTCATCCCTGTCCGCTAAAAATTTAAGCTTTTCCCTTGTGGATTGTATATGCGCTTTATCCAAAGTAGTATAAATGATTTCCTCTTTTTCTGAATATGCAATAGGGTTTCCCAACGTATCATAAACCGCAGAATGTCCTGGGTATTCGTGCCCGAGATTATCATGTCCAATCCTGTTCACCCCAATAGTGTAGGCCATGTTCTCTATGGCTCTGGCTTTTAGCAGGGTGTTCCATGCTTCAATTCGAGGTTTCGGCCAATTGGCCACATACATCAAAACATCATAATTTTCGGCATTCCTAGACCAAACAGGGAAGCGTAGATCATAGCATATTAACGGATAAAAACTAAATCCTCTGAAATATTCAATTATTTTTTTTTCGCCTTTCTCATAAACTTTATCCTCTCCCGCAAGGGTAAAAGTGTGTCTTTTATCATAGGTTGAAAGACCTCCATCAGGTTGGACAAACCACAACCGATTGAAAAACTTGTCGTCTTCTTGAAATACCATACTGCCCACTATTGCCGCATCCTTCTTTTTTGCCTGACCTTGCATCCACTCCACTGTTTTGATGCCTTCCGAAGCATCCAAATGCTCTGGATTCATGGTAAATCCAGAAGTAAACATCTCAGGCAGCACAATTACATCCACCTCATTGGAAATGGAATCTATTTTTTCCTCGAACATAGTTCGGTTCTCTTGTGGTGCCTCCCAATACAAATGGGATTGGATCAATGCAATGTTAAGATGTTGTGGCATTAGGTCTGTTTTTAATCAAAATACACTTTGGATTCCGCGGACTTTGCATTTTTAAACATTGCGTGTATCTGCTCTTCCAAAATCCGTTCTTCTGAAAGTTCTGGAAGATTATCCAAAGGAAAAAAGCCAGCGTCCAGCATGTCAAACCCCGCTTGGAGTTCTCCTCCTGTCATTTGGCACAGAAAAATCAATTTGTACACATAAAGGGGAGCCGGCGGGTGTGGGTGTTCCCGCTTGTCATAAACGGCCAGTAGACTTATTGCCTCAACCTCAATCCCGGTTTCCTCTTTTACTTCCTTTATTGCCGTTTCTGATGGTGTACTTCCAATATCCGCCCAACCTCCGGGAATGGTCCATTTCCCATCAATACTCTCCCTAGCCATCAAAATTTCATCCTTTTCATTTAGCACAAAAGCGCGCACATCCACTTTGGGGGTCGGGTAATCTTCTTGGGGCATAAAAAAATCCTCCAAGGCTTTCATGGGCACATTTCCCAACTGACCCATCAATTGTAGGCTTATGGCCTTTAATTCTTCATACCTCTCTTGATCATAGGGATCTTGGGCATATATCAATCCCGTTTCCGAAATTGCCTTTATCCGCTTAACCAGATTGAGCTGCTCTTTGATATTCATTTTAATCCCTTTGTTTTTGAAATAGCTCAACCAAAGATTGAATCCCTTGCTCTTTGGCATGATCCAAGGCCGTATTTCCCCTGGCATCTTTCACAGTAATATCAGCGCCGTGCTCCACAAGTAGCTCTGCTATCTCTTGCCTGTTGAAGGTAACGGCATAAATAAGGCAGGTGGCTCCCATGGCATTTTTTTGGTTGACATTGGCCCCAGCATTGATCAATTGTTTGGCGATATCCACATATCCTTTGAAACATACTCCCATCAAGGCTGTATTGCCCGAACCGTCTTTGGCATCTACCTGAGCGCCTTTTTCCAATAAAAACTTTGCCAAATCCCCATGACCATAATAGGTGGCGAGCAATAATGGGGTAGAGCCTCTTTGGTCTTTTATTTCCAATAATTTGGGGCTGGACATAAGAAGTTGCGCAACGGCTTCAGTATTTCCACTTCTAATCTGGTTAAAAAAAGATTCCACTTGATCCATACGTGAATGAAATTTATAAAAAAACTGCCACAACCGTGATAGGTCATGGCAGCTTTGAAAATTAATCTTCTTTTTCTTACTAATTTTTGTTACGCCAGGTCAAAGCGATCTAAATTCATCACTTTGGTCCATGCTGCCACAAAATCTTTTACAAATTTGACTTTCCCATCTTCAGAAGCATAGACTTCAGCCAATGCTCGCAAGATGGAATTGGAGCCAAACACCAAGTCTACGCGAGTGCCGCTCCATTTAAAATCGCCGGTCTTCCGGTCAAGACCTTCATATAGTGATTTCTCTTCATTGGCTGCCTTCCATTCGGTGGACATATCGAGTAAGTTTACAAAGAAGTCGTTGCTCAACACACCTATATTATCGGTAAGCACCCCATGCCTTGAGCCATCAAAGTTGGCGCCCAACACACGCAAACCGCCTACAAGGGCAGTCATTTCAGGTGTAGTGAGCGTAAGTAATTGGGCCTTATCCACCAGCAAATGTTCTGCAGGAACTTTTACTCCTTTTACCACATAGTTTCTGAATCCATCATAAGGCGTGTTCAAATAGTCCACAGAATCAACTTCAGTTTGGTCTTGACGGGCATCATTTCGCCCCGGGGCAAAGGGTACCTCAGTGGCAACACCGGCATCTTTAGCTGCTTTTTCGACGGCGGCACTACCGGCCAATACAATCATATCGGCCAAGGAAATTTTCTTCCCACCACCAGCATTACTGTTGAAATCATCTTTGATGCCTTCCAGTACTTTTATGGTTTTATAGGTGCCTTTATTTACTTCCCAGCTTTTCATGGGCTCCAAGTTGATACGGGCACCGTTGGCACCACCACGCTTATCCCCACCACGGAAAGTAGCGGCAGATGACCATGCTGTATACACCAAATCAGAAACGGAAACCCCGGAATCCAATACTTTAACTTTCAAAGCTTTTATGTCAGAAGCATCCACCAAGGTATAATCCACTGCTGGAATGGGGTCTTGCCAAATCAACTCTTCTTTCGGCACTTCTGGACCTAGATATCTGGAAACAGGTCCCATATCACGGTGTGTCAATTTGAACCAAGCTCGGGCATACGCTTCGGCGAAGGCCTGTGGATCGTTGTAGAATTTACGGGATATTTTTTCGTAAACGGGATCAAAACGCAAGGATAGATCGGTTGTCAACATGGTTGGCTTTCTGTTAGGCCCGCCAAAAGGGTCTGGAATAATGGCCTCTGCATTTGAAGCTACCCATTGGTGTGCTCCCGCTGGAGATTTGGTCAATTCCCATTCATATTCAAACAAGAACTTAAAGAAGTCATTGCTCCATTGTACAGGGGTAGAGGTCCAAATTACTTCCAATCCAGAAGTAAAGGCATCCGGGCCTTTTCCTGAACCATTTTTATTCTCCCAGCCAAAGCCTTGCGTTGCCAAATCTGCTGCTTCTGGATCTGCATCCATTTCAACTTTTGCGCCATCGCCATTACCGTGTGTTTTACCAATGGTGTGTCCTCCTGCAATCAATGCAACAGTTTCCTCATCGTTCATCGCCATACGCTCAAAGGTATCTCGGATATCATGCGCTGCGGCTACTGGGTCAGGGTTACCATCCGGACCTTCCGGGTTTACGTAGATCAATCCCATTTGCACTGCTGCCAACGGATTCTCAAGATCTCGCTCTTCTTTATTATGTGAGTATCGGCTATTGGGCGTATCACTCGTAGCCAACCATTCGGTTTCGTTACCCCAATATACATCTTGGTCTGGTTCCCAAACATCTTCACGACCACCTGCAAAACCAAAGGTGCGGAAGCCCGTTGATTCCAAGGCAACGTTTCCGGCCAAAATCATAAGATCTGCCCAAGATATCTTCTGACCATATTTTTGTTTGATGGGCCACAACAAGCGACGAGCCTTATCCAAACTCACATTATCTGGCCAAGAATTTAGAGGTGCAAAACGTTGTTGCCCTCTTCCACCACCTCCACGGCCATCTTGTACACGATAAGTTCCTGCGCTGTGCCAAGCCATCCGGATGAACAATCCGGCATAACTGCCAAAATCGGCAGGCCACCAATCCTGTGAATCGGTCATTACATCCAAAAGATCCTTCTTCAGTGCTGAATAATCCAGTTTTTTGAATTCTTCGGCATAGTTAAAAACTTCTCCAAGCGGATTTGATTTTTCCGAATGCTGGCTCAACAGTTCCAACTTAAGTCGATTGGGCCACCAATCTTCATTTTGTGTACCTCCACCGGCAACTTCACTCAAAAAAGGGCACTGACTTGAATCTGCCCCGTTTGCCATTTCTTTACTCATGATAGTATGTTGTTTAAGTTATTTTTTATCCTTTATAAATTTACGAAAATGACCTCCATCGATATAGATAATTGATATTAAAATACTATTAAAACATAAACATTATCTATTTATAGCCATTCTGATCTTGCCGCTTCTTTTTACAGAAATAACCCCTTGATTTGGCATATTCACCCCCTTTAAGGGGTGTTATCATACCTTATCTTTATACTATGGCAGCTTTTGTGCTCCATAGCCACATACCATAAAAACATCATGACAACACCTTTAACCCTATAGATTATGAAAAAGTTGATTTTACCTTTTGCAGCATTGATACTTTTTAGTTTTAGTGCTGATACCACAAAGCTCAATGAGCAAGATCGTGAGTGGATGTTGAAGCATCTTACCGAGACCCGTAACCACATGACCCAGGTTTTGGAAGGTCTAACCAATTCCCAACTAAATTTTAAACCTGATGAAAACTCCTGGTCCATTGCCGAATGTGTTGAACACTTGGCCGTTACTGAAAATGGCTTTGGGGGATTGATCCAAAAAACAGTTGGAGCTGGCCCAAATCCAGTCCTTAAGGATTCGCTGGTATTTAAGGATGAGGACATAATGGCCAATATCAGTGATCGGAGCAATAAGGTAAAAACATCGGAAGCCTTTGAACCTAGTGGACAGTTTGAGTCTTTTGAAAATACCCTACAGGCCTTTTTGGAAAAAAGGAACGCCCATATTGAATATGTAAAAACCACCGAGGACGATCTTAGAAACCGGTATAGCGAGGATCTTCCGTTTGGCCCTGTGGATGGGGTACAATTGATCATCTTTGCCGCTGGCCACACCGAACGCCACGTATTGCAAATGGAGGAAGTTATGGCACACACCAAGTTTCCAAAATAGGGAAAAACAATAGGTTTTCCTTAACACTAATTGGCAAACCCTTTCCAAAATGGAGAGGGTTTGTTTTTTAACTTTGAGGAAACACTACAAAATGAACACTATGAAGACTTTAAAATCTATTGTACTGGTCGCTTTTTTAATGATTGGCACCAGTTTACTTGCACAGAATAATAAGGACCAGAAAATCATGGCCGATGCCAAGAAGGCAAAAACCGCCCTTTTGGAAGCTGCCCCAAATCTTGACGGCTTTTTTGACAATTCGGCGGGTTATGTGATATTTCCCAATGTGGGAAAAGGGGGCTTTATCATTGGTGGGGCTTCCGGTAATGGAGTGGTCTATGAAAATGGCAATCCTATCGGAATGGCTGACCTTAAAAAGTTAAACATAGGTCTACAAGCAGGTGGACAGGCCATAATTGAGGTTATCTTTTTTGAGACGGACACAGATTTGGACCGTTTTAAGGAAGGGAAATTTCAATTTGCGGCAGAAACCTCAGCGGTGGCCCTAAAATCGGGAATTGCCTTCAACGCCAAATACAAAGATGGCGTGGCCGTATTTGCCCTCCCCAAAGCTGGTCTTATGGCCGATGCCTCGGTAGGTGGACAAAAATTTGGCTATAAGCCATTTTAAGTGCTTTTGCCATAAAACTCAAAGCCCCTTAAAGGGGCTGACTTTTAATATATTATTACGGATTAATTCCCAATGTCGTCATTAGTAATTGTGAAAATAATTTTACCAACTATATTATTCCCTGTTGGCTCAATCTTTTCAAACACCCATGAATCATAATTAAAAGGATTATTTTCTCCCATACCATAATTCCCTGATGGCTCTAATATCCATTCTTTAACCATTATATCTCCAAGATATATTTCAATCCTTTTTATATTACTTCTGGATAAATCATCAATGTAATTTTTAACTGGGTTATCTCCTCCATTAAAATATAGATCTTGGTATAATCCGCTTCTTTCATCACCAGATGGCAATAAAAAGCTTTTCACAACTATCATTTCAGAAACATCTAACATTTTAATCGTAATTGTCTCATTAGAAGAGTTTAGATATTTTTCCAAATAGTGTTTTTCAGGTGGGTCTATTTCTGTCAAAACGCACCCAAAACAAATTAATAAACTAAGGCCAATCAGAATAATTGGAAAATGCGGTATAAATCTTTTCATTCGTTAATTAGTTAAAAGATCTATAACCCAACATCATCATTTGAAATAGAAAATATGATTTCTCCATGTTTAATATAATCACCATCCCTTATAGGTTGATCATATTTAACAATGCTCCAAGAGTCATAATTATAGGGGTTATTAATGCCAATCCCCAAATAATCTGGAGGACCCAACCATTCTTTTTTCATTTCGTTTCCAACAAACAATTCAAATTTTCCATAATCATTTAGGTTATCATAAAAAACGTCTACATTTCTCTCAACGATCAGCTTCAAATTACTTTCCCTTACTCCATCTGAAGAAACAGATGATGAAAAGTTGGCAACCCTTTTCGTATCAGCTTTTAGTATAAGTGTATCCGACTTTTCGTTTGTTGACCCAATGCTGTGATATACAATACTCACTTCAACATTAGATGTGTTTTCGAAAACTCTCTGATAGAAATCTACATAGAATGATTCCTGAGGGTCACAACCCAGCAAACTAAGGCCAATCAGAATAATTGGAAAATGCGATATCAATCTTTTCATCACTATTAAACAATTAAAAAAACAGCCTCTAAAATGGCTGTACCAAGCATACATTAGTCACATGGGCCATCACACTCCGTGGCAATGTTGTAATCCTCTTCGGTGAATACAAAATCCTCATCAAAATCATCCGAATGAATACAATAATCAATAGGGTTCCTTTGGTTTTGGTTGCATTCCGCTTTGAAGATGGTCATTCTCTCATTCGCGTAAATGATTATCAGTGAGTCATACAAGCTACTCCCGGCCAGAAAAACCTTGAAATCATACCCACTAGGTGGCAATCCGTCCTTGAACATTTTTTCCAGTTTCTCATCGATAGCCAGACTAGTGATTTCGGGTGTTACTTCTGGAAAATCAGATCTGTAGCTTTTGATCACCATAGATCTGCCACTTTTGTTTTCCATGGAATAGTGATAGACATCCACCTCGCCAAAATTTTCGCCACATGCATAAAGCAAAAGGGCCAATAGTAAACTTATATTTTTCATCTTTTTAGATTTAATCCTTCCAATTGTTAAAAAGTTCATCCAAGTATTTTTCAGTCGCATTGTTGTATCTGTTCTTAATATTGTCCCGCCATTGGTTCCAGGACTTGGCCCCCACTAAGGCTCTTTCCAGTTGTTTTATGGAATATCCTTGAACTCTGTCAATAGGATAAAGTGAACCATAAATACTTCTCTGGTTGACATTATCAATCATGTCATAGCCAGCTGAGGTATAATAAGGTTTGTCCAAGGTCCTTTGAAATTGCAGGTTTATTTCGCTATCATAATTATAGTTTGGTCTATTGAAATAGCTTCTATATCTATATAGTACGAAGGCAATCTCTACAGTCGAGGCCCATGTCTCCAACAGTCGGCGCCGGTTCTTGCCCGTTGGCCCAGGATTTGAGCAACCGTTGAAAGAAGTACAGGGCCCTGACCAAGCGTTCCAAACCACAGTGTTATATGCATTTTTATCCACTTCCCTATGCGCTGCATGGGCGAGCTCGTGGACAACGGTCCCATAAACCTTGTCTGAACCAGAGCCCCATTCCATTAAGGAAATATCATTTCCAAACCAAATCCTTCGGGCCTTAACATAAGATGATCTATTATTCTTCAGTTGGGCAGCAATCTTCAATTGTCTTTTAAAAAAGCTGTTGCGGGGTGGGGAAGTTAGGCCAAACCTGCTCCCATAGTAGTAGTCCATGGCACCTTGATGGATCAAAGCATAGTACTGCTGTCTATCATTTACCACCTTGCTTGATGACCTTCCCAAATTTACGTTCCAATCACCTCGCTTCTTTGGTCCATTTAGCATAGCTTGTCCATAAGTCC
The DNA here is from genome assembly GCF_004916895.1 of Flagellimonas alvinocaridis. Taxonomy (GTDB): domain Bacteria; phylum Bacteroidota; class Bacteroidia; order Flavobacteriales; family Flavobacteriaceae; genus Flagellimonas; species Flagellimonas alvinocaridis. Next base: position 864,951 of record NZ_SNTZ01000001.1, on the reverse strand, counting down.
CTGACCGTATACTGAACTCATATCTATCCCATTTGATACTGTAATTGGCTTTTCTTCTAAACCTTCCATTACAGGTATACTTTCCTTTTCTATTTGTAAATCCTCTGTAGGTGGTAAACCATCTACGTGCCCGAACCTTTACCCCGGAAACCCCTACATAATCATTTACCACATGATCATATACCCTTATGGTTCCCGAAGGCCTCCACCTGCTTTTTGAAGCCAATGGGTTCTCAATTTCCTCATCATCCAAATTACCTGTCAATCGCAGCGATTCATCAACAAGTTGATAGATTACCTGTTTAGAAGCAAAATTTGTCTTCATTCCACCTTCTAAATCAACCTCTTCATCAGGTATAAAAAGTTCTTCCAAAAGTTCATATTCAATATCTTTTGGAAGGGAATAGCCAAAACGAACAGAAGCGTATTGATATGTAGGTTGATCAATGGATACTTCAGGGTCATGATAAAAATCCCCAGATTCATCAATTTCAAAATCCAATGGGGTATTATAGAGTGTCAAAGTAGAATCTGCCTTAAGTATTGAAAGCTCCTCTTCCGTTTTAGGTTTGAACTTTACATACCAATGTGTCGTCTCGATTTCTCCTTCTTTTGAAACCTTGGATTTTTCTTCCAAGATTTGCCAAGCCTTCCTCATATTCTTTACGGAATAGGGGTTTTCCAGTTTTTTGCCCAGCTTAATCATCCTAAGCGTGTCCGGTTGCTCCTTGGCAATGGGTTGGGGGTCATTGGTCTGTACAACTTCCTTTTCACAGGAAGCCAATACAAGCAATAAAATGGCCATTTTAACAATAGCCCAATACATTTTTCTTTGGTCCATAATAAGAAGATTTAAATGGTATTGGGGCATGCGGCTCTATCTTGGATAAGGTACTATAATAGGATGTGCACATCGTGTCCCAATTGATGGGTGACCCATTTGGATTGGTTGATACCCCTTCTCAATTGATGTGTAGAAAATTCTGTGTATGATTGTAAGTCAATCCCTTGTCCCAGGTGTAAAATCCTCTGGGGCGTTTTGGGGTAAATCGGTGGTTCCTGAATTTCCGGTATCATTAAAAATGGTCCACTCACCAAAGGTGTAACTGGGATTCCCTTCCAAAATGTCCAGGTTACGCAAAGCCCTACCATCCTCAAACTCATGATTAGTACCCGAACCGTCCTCACCAATTACGCCAAAAACATCTATGACCGTTCCAAAGGGGTCTACCAACTCCAAATTGTCATCACCGTTGGAATCTGCCGGACTATTGGTGGAAACCCCTAGGTCGGGAGTAAATACATACACCAACTCAAACTCCGCGGCGTTTGGCGATATGACCAAAGTACCTCCTGCACCAATGACCAGCCCAGACAAATCTATAGTTGAACTTACTTCGGTATTGTCGTTGGTATAGCGACGTAGGGTCCACAGATTTAAATCCAAGGGTTCCGATGCGGAATTATAGAGTTCCACAAAGCGTGCTCCAGCGTTGTTGTCCGGGTCTGCCAATTCTGAAATAAAGATTTGGGTTGATGTGAATTCCGTGATAATCTCTGGACAACGCTCTTGGGTAAAATTAATATCCTCCAAATCCCGGATGACCAACTGCAACTGTTTTCCATCTTTCACAAGAATGCCTGTAATGGAACCTTTGCCTTCGGGCAAGATTTCTGCCTGAAAATCGGCATACCCACTATTGAGCAATGTAAGTTCATTTTCAGCACAATCCTTCAAAGTCCGTATGGTCTCTTCTTCCGGAAGCGCAAAAGACTGTCCCAATTCTTCTTCCAAAAATTCAACCTCTTCCAATTGGACCAAGGTGTTCACGGTAGCATTTTCAATCTCGGAGATGATAATTTTTGTAGGCTGTATCTCGGTCAAACCATCACATGAAAGAAAAACATGCTCCATCACTTTCAAACCGGGCAATCTCCCTACAGAAACATTTCCGAAAGAGGTAAACGTGCCCCCCAATTTTAAGGTCTCCCCACTTTTTCCCAAGTAGAGCCCCTTCAACTTTACCATGACTTTTGTTCCTTTATGAAAAAATAAATGGGATTCCCTAAAATCCATCTCAATGACAAGCCCGTGAACGGGATTTACCGGAGCATCTTGTATACGTAGGACCCCAAAAAAGTTTCCTGATTTATCCGATGAGATCACATACCCCTCCAACACCAAATCTTCTTGGATTTGCACAGCTCCATCTCCCAATAACCCTTCAAGTTCGGAAAAGTTGATATTTGCCTTGAGCTCTGAATTACATACTGTTTTTAGTTGGTTAAATTCTGTGTTCTTTACGCAGGCCACAACCATAATCAATAGCAATAGCCCACTTATCTTGTTTGAATTTTTCATGTTTTTTGATTTAAAAGCTTATGGCAAGATTTAAAAAATAAGTTCTCCCGTAGCTGTACCAATATTTGGGTCCAAAGGATGGGGCGCCGCTTAGATTATCTTGCTGCAATTGGCCAAAATTGCCATTTCGGCTTTGTTCGTATCCCCCGGTTCTGAAAACACCATCAAAAAGATTACTGACACTGGCAAACAAACTGATGTATTTTTTGTTGACCAGCCAAGATTTTCCACCAATGAGGTTGAGCAAATAGATGTCTTCCAATTTTTTTTGCCTTAAAATTTTGGCCACATTTTCATCGGTGGCATCTGGAAAACGTTCCCCGGTTTCTGGGTCCAACAAAAAACTGGAGGTACGGGAAATGGTAGAGATGTTGATATAGTTATGGGTAAGGTAGTTGGCCGTTGCCCCAAACCACCAATAGTTGGGATTGCGGTACTCCACGCCCAAGGCAAGGGCCGTTTGTGGACCTTGGGCCAGTTTTAGACCCTTTACCTTGGCAATACCCAAATCTATGTCCCCTTCCGGGTCGATAAGGTCCTCATCGGCGCCTGCGGTATCAAAATTGATTTGCACCGAAGGGTCACTGGCATACACATAATCCCCCAGATTCCCAACCAAAGTCAGCTTTACACTGGAGGAGGCCTCATATTCCAAGCCCAGTTCCAGCCCTTTGTGCAATCTATCCAAGCCCGTAATGACTTCTTGAACAAAATCCGAACCAAGCCCCGAGTCCACAAAAAAGAAGTTAATGTCCGTAGTATTCATGAACCTTGTATAAAAGGCTGTCAAACGCCCAGTCAAGTTGGGTAACCGTACAAAATAGCTTACATCTGTCGTGGTGATGGTCTCTTTTTGAATCTCGGGAACGACTTCATTGTTCTCCCTTGGGTTTATAAAAATGTTCTGAAGTGTTGGCGACCGTTCCACCTTTGCCGCATTGGCCGTAAACCAATGGCGTCCCGAAAGAAAATAGGTGAGCCCACCCTTAAATGACATATTGGAGAAGCTGACTTTTGGACTTTCCCCGATTGAGTTTTCCAAAAAACGTTCATTGACAAACAAACCATTTCGCTGGGCTTTATATCCTGAAATGGATGCAGAGACAAAACCGCTCCACTTTTTCAGTGTGGTGGAAAGCTGGCCAAAGGCTTCAAATTGTGATGTATCCAAGGTGTAGTTGTAATTGAATTTATCGCCTGTTGTCTTCTCCAGTTTTCCATTGGCATCATTCAAGGTATTGGAGAAGGAATCCATGTCTTCATGAAATTCCGCCCCCAACAAATCTTGAATTTCAGCATAGTTCTCTGAGGAAAGTGTTTTAAAGTTCCCTCCAAAACCCAGGTTTATGTTTTCACTGATGTTGTATTCCATATTGGTTGCCATGGTTGTCTGGGTGTCATCGGCAACGTCGTTATAAAGCACATAAGCCGCCCTGCCTTGATTATTCGCATTTGTATTTGCTGTGTACAGCTGCTCCCATGAAAGTTGTGGGTGCTTCAGAAAACCTTCGCGGGCCAAATTGGCATTTATAAAATCGGCACCAATGGAACTGTTGATAAAATAGCTGGGCAAATACCTGTAGTAGGTAGGATCTGGATTGGGTGCATTAAAGTACCCTAAACGGCTTCTGGTATTAGTTCCAAATTGATGGGCTACGCCCACGTTCCAACTAAATTTTTCTCTTTGGAGTTTGTAATTCAACAAGAAAATAGGTTCAAAAATTTCACGTCCCCGGGAATTTCGTAGTTCTCCATCCTGATTTCCCCAATAGGGGTTGTATTGGTTTCCTTTTAGTTCAAATACCTCTTCGGTAAGTGCCGCGGAACGTCCTCTTCGGTTACGGGCCAAAATTGCGGTCAGGGACAGGCTGCTTTTTGAATTGGGCAGGTATTCCAATGCTCCAAAAAAGGAATAGGCATCGTACAATGTTCCCTCTACATATCCTTCTTTGGCCCACCTGCGCGAAGCTGAAAATGAATAGGCCCATCCTTTTTGGGAGGGTCCGGAATTGTAGGTTGCCATTAGCCTTCCCCTATAAGTTCTATTGGATGCGGAACTGGACAAGCGAATACCGGGCCGCATCCCCGAAGGACGGACATTGATTTGGGTATTCCCCAAAATGCCCCCAAAACCATAGGAATTTATGTCTAGCGCATGATCATACTCTTGATTCCGTACTACATCATTGAGTCCACCCCAATTGTTCCATTGAGGCCTACCGTCAAAGAATTTGTTCATGGGAATGCCATTGATCAAGACCGTACCATTACGGGAATCGTAGCCCCGCACCTTAAAAAAAGCCTGTCCAAAATCAAAAGCGGCCCGGTTTAAAAAAACATCCTTGGTAGATTGCAACAGGCCCAGAGCCCCGGATACGGCTTCCCCGTCATCCAAAAGGTCTCCTTCAGTGAGAGTAATTAAATTGTCCGATCTTTCCTGAAAAATGTCCTTCTCCAAAAAAACAGGTCCAAGGTCTATGGGTTTGCCTTCAAAGTATAGGGAAAACCTTTTTGGAACAAAATCAGGTGCCGAAATCTTTAAAACGTATTCGCCGACTTGGTGAACTTGAACATCGAAATTTCCGTTGGCATCGGTAAAAAAATTACGTGACGTATTTTCAATGGTAATGGTAGCATTGGGCACGGGTAAATTTCTTCCCATTTCTTGCACGCTACCCAAAATGACTGTTCCCTGTTGCCCAAAATGAACATTTGTACAACAGAACACAGCCAAGAGCAAAGCTGTTCTCATAGCTATTGGTAGGTTAATTAAACAAAATTTGGGCTATGCTTCGTTCAGCTTTGTAAGGCAATTACACAATTTTACCTATTTTAACGGCAAAATCAAAACATAATGCGATTATTAATATGCCTACTTGTATTAATATCGACCTCACTCCACGGACAAAAGTCCAGCACATACACCATAAGAACCATTGCATTCTATAATGTTGAAAATCTTTTTGATACCGTCAATGATTCGCTCACATTTGATGATGACCGTACCCCCGAAGGAAGTTATCACTGGACCGAAGAGCGGTACAATGTAAAGGTGTCCCAAATTTCCAAAGTGCTATCCAAGATTGGGGAGGAAACATCAAAAACCTCACCCGACGTCATTGGTCTGTGCGAAGTAGAGAACAGGAAAGTAGTCGAAGACCTTGTCCAACACCCCAACCTTTTGGAGAAAGATTATGGTATTGTACATTTTGACTCGCCAGATGGCCGCGGGATTGATGTTGCCTTACTCTTTAAAAAGGAGTCTTTTCTGCCAACATCCTTTAAAAGCCACAGGCTTTTGCTATTTGATGATATGGGAGAACGGGTTTACACCCGGGACCAACTGGTGGTTGGCGGCACAATGGATCAGGAAGAGGTCTATTTTATTGTTAACCATTGGCCTTCGCGAAGAGGTGGAACCGCAGCCAGTAGTCCGAAAAGGGTCAGGGCAGCTTTGCTGAACAAACGCATCATAGATTCAATCAGAACCATCAATTGGATGGCTAAGGTCATTTCCATGGGGGATTTAAACGATGACCCAACTGATAAAAGCTTGACAAAAATCTTGAAGACCAAGGGAAAACCCCAACAGTTGGACAGCTTAGACCTATTCAACCCGATGGAAAAATTGTATCGGAAAGGCATTGGCTCGCTGGCCTATAGGGACAAATGGAACCTTTTTGACCAGTTCTTTATGACCTCAAACCTTATCAATGCTGATAAAACGGAATTGACTTTTTGGAAGGCCGGTATTTATTCCCCTTCTTTTTTACGAACCCAAAAGGGTAAATACAAAGGCTATCCTATACGGACCTATTCCGGGGGGAGCTATACCGGTGGTTACAGTGATCATTTTCCGTCCTATATTTTTCTGATAAAACAGTCTAATCCCCAGTAAATCAAAGTCTCATGAATCTAGATGTATCCGAAAACAGGGAAGAACATATTTCAGGCACGGCCGATATTGCCCGAATCATGCAAAAGATATTGTGGCGGCAGAACAGGCTTCATCGAAAAAAAGAATATTTCTGGACCATAGGTCTGAACACAGGTAATGATATTGAATATATTGAACTGGTGACCATTGGCACGAGTAACCGAAATATTATAAAACCCGTGGAGGTCCTAAGCTTACCCGTGTCCAAAAAATGCACAAAAATCATACTTTGCCACAACCACCCTTCCGGAAAATTGGAGCCCAGCGAAGCAGACCTTGAATTCACCGAAAAAATGAAACTTGCCGCAGCCCTCTTGGAAATTGAGGTGCTGGACCACATTATCATCACGGAGTTGAACTACGTGACCATTTGAGAAAAAGTATTCTTATTTAGAGAAAGAGTGAGATTCCCGCCTACACGGGAATGAACTAGTTAAACCACTGCCCCCAAGGAATGCGGCTTAAGATGAGCAAAAGTCCAATGCCATAAAAAATGGCAATGCTCTTGAACTTCTTTTCGCTTTCCATGAACTTTTTGTGACGGGACCAACCCATAGTAATCAGAACTATGGCTATAATGTTGGTAAAGGGGTGCTCCACAGCCAAGAGGCGTGCAGCTGAGTTTAGTCCTCCCATTCCCAAGGTCTGGATGGCCTTTAGGCCATTGCCCGAAATAAAATACAGTACAAGCCCCACCAACAACTGAATATGGCTCAAAATCAAGGCAAAAAGGCTTATACGGAGATCCTTGTGCATGGTAAAGTCTTTTTTGCCCAACCAGCCGGCTATGGCGTTGATTACAGCGATTACCAAAACGGCCAAAACCACGTAGGCCAAATAAGAATGTAGGTTTTTGATGATTTCCATAGGTATAGTTTGTGAGCTTAAAAATACGGAATTTATATATTAAAAAACCCTGCCAATGGGCAGGGTCTTCTATCTATTTTTCAGCTTTGATTAAAAATCGTAGCGAAGGGTAACGTTCCAGGTTCTTCCCAAACCAAAATAACCTTGGTTGGAAACGGCAATACCTTCATAGGTTTCGTCTCCTGCCTCGGCAAAGTTGGCAGTAGTCAATCTAGAAATGTACTCCTTGTCCAGAACGTTGTTCATGTTGGCCCTGATCTTCAAGTTTCTGGTTTTGTCTATACCTACAGGCAGGTTAAAGGTAACCCCTGCATCCAATAGGCTAAAGGATGGCAATTCCAAGTTTTCCTTGATAGCACCAACATCTGAATACAGATTGTCATAGTATCTGAAATCGGAATCCACGGAAATCATATCTGTAATTCTGTAAGCAAATCCAAGTCCACCAGAAAGCTGGGCGGCACCACCTACTTTTCCACCATCGATATCAACATTCTCTGTACTCAATACATTTCGGTCTTCATCAGTAACTTGGGTAACAGCCTCTCCTTTGTACTGCCAATCTCCAATAGAAGCAAACCCATTGAAAGAAAGTCCTCTGGCGGGTCTAACCTTAACATCCAACTCAACTCCAGTATGCAATTGCTCCGTACCAAAGTTAGAGGTATAGGTCACAACATCGTCCACAACATCGGAACTGGTAACAACGCGGTCTTTCCATGAAGTTCTGTACAAGTTGATATTTCCAGAGAATATAGAGCTGGAGTACCCATATCCCGCCTCAAGACCAAAGATTTTTTCATTTTCGGTCAATGGATTTACTTGGTTGGTAAAGTTCAAGTAAATGTTATCGTGGTATGGTTGACGGTTATAATATCCCGTGTTAAAGTAGAAACTATGCTCGGCAGTAGGGTTGTAGCTGAAACCAGCCTTGGCATTATACCCAAAGTTATTCACTTTCTCAGAGTCAACACCGTCGGTTATTCCAGCAGGTATAGGTTCGTCTGTTCCTTGTGAAGAAGTGCCATTGATCAAAGATTGATCTGCATATTGGTAAGGATCAAACCTTTGGTGATATTGGTTTGAAACGGATCCTTGGAAGAATGCCGAGAATTGGTCGGTAGCATATTCCAATTGGGTGAACAATCCACCATAAGAGATTCGCTCATCATTGCTGTAGGCAATTTTTTGGTCTTCAGGATAACTGTTAAAGGCTGCTGCCCATCCAGAAGGTCTAAAGGATTCAGTAGCAATTACTCTTTTATAAGTTCCAAAAGTGCCGTAGGTTTCATGATTATTGTTTTGATCTCTTAGGCGAATGTTTTCTTGCCAAGTGTTAAGTCCATGAAAATCGGATACTACCCTAAAGTGTTTTCCGTAATAGGTCCTTAGGTCAAAACCTACGTTCCAGCTAAGGTTGTCTGAAAGTTGCTTTTCAAAGTTTGAAATCAATCCATACCAGTTGTGCAAGTTCATGGAAGCACGGGTAACATAACCGCCACCAGCAGCAAAGTAACCTCCCGCTCCATTGGGCACGCTATTGTTAAAGGCATAGATGGCATCATAATCTATACGTCCTTCATCTGTTCTTATACGGCTACCACGGTCACCTGTACCTCCACCGTTACCCCAAGAGGCGTACAAAACGGTAGACAAACTAGAAGTGTCATCAATGGTCCAGTCCCAGTTTAGGTTGGCCACAGGTTTGTGATAAAAGTTTCTCCTTTCGGTCTTGTAAACACCGTTGTATAGACCCCAGTTGTTATTATAGTGCATACCATACTCCAAGTAATCTTCAATGGGCTTGGTGAAGTTTTGATCGTGGAACTGAGGGGCACCAGTAATCAAAAAGTTGAAGTTATGGTTTGTGTTTGGGCGATACCCTACAGAAATAAAATAAGTCTGTCCTTCACCAAACATTCCCTCATTGTAGCCATCTCCTTGCCAGTGGGAAAGCATAACGCTCAAACCCCATCCTTTATCGGAAATTCCAGTATTGTATCCTGCAGAAGTTTTGATGTAGTTGTTGTTAGCTACCGTGGCGTATCCAAATCCACCTGGATCCATTTCTGTGGCCTTGGTCACAAAGTTTACTGTACCCCCAACAGAGGAAATGGCCAATTTGGAAGAACCTAGACCCCTCTGAATCTGAACTCCAGAAGCAATATCGTTAAGACCAGACCAGTTTGACCAGTACATCAAACCATCTTCCATTCCGTTGATAGGCTGACCATTCAAAAGAAAGGCAGTGTTATCCTGATCAAAACCACGCACCCTCATATTGGTATCCCCAAAACCTCCGGCTTGGCCTGACACATATACAGAAGGTGTATTCACCAAGGTCATGGTAACGTCTTGGGTCCCTATTTTTTCTTGGATAATCTTTACGGGAATCGAAGAAACGGCGATTGGCGTTTTTCTGTCGGCAGCAAGGTCAATAATACCAGTACCTACAACTACAACTCCTTCCAATTCCTCAGCATCTGGTTGAAGAGTTATGGTTCCTACGCTACCCGCTGCACTAAATGCAATATTTTTGGTAACAAATCCAATATAGGAAACCACCAAGGTACCAGAGGCCTGGTTGACTTCCAAGGTAAAATTTCCATCAAAATCCGTAGAGGTACCTACAGAAGTTCCCCTTACCATAACGCTGGCTCCTGGAAGTGGGCCTCCAAGCTCACCATCCACTACGGTACCAGTAATAGTTCCTTGTGAAAATGCCATTGCGGAAACAAAAAGCGCCACAAAAGCGAAGTAGATTTTTCTCATTTTTCAGTGTTTTAGTGTTTAATTTGCCCTGCAAAAGTGATGTATTTTTAAAACATCATGATTAAGTCAAGGTTAAATGAAGCTAATATAGTTAACACAAATTTAACAAGCAAAATCTGTTGATAAGCAATTGGTTACCGGAATTTCCAATTAATAAGAACCCTCTAATTTATCCCTTAAAAAACTGCAAAAGATTTAGTGTGGAGCTATCGTGTTTGCCAATTTCAGAATTTTCTATGTCGCCTAGAATATTTTTGGCCAACTGTTTCCCCAATTCCACGCCCCACTGATCATAACTGAAGATGTTCCATATTACCCCTTGCACAAAAATCTTATGCTCGTAGAGGGCGATCAATGAGCCTAAGCTCTTGGGAGTTAGTTTTTGTATCAAAATAGTGTTGGTGGGTTTGTTGCCTTCAAAAACTTTGTAGGGTAGCAACAATTTAAGTTGGTCTTCGGGCAGTCCTTGGGCTTGTAATTCTTTCTTCACCTCAACCTCGGTCTTACCATTCATAAGGGCTTCCGTCTGGGCAAAAAAATTGGCCATAAGTTTGTTGTGATGGTCTGCATCTCCATACAATGATTGTTTGAAGCCTATGAAATCTGTTGGGATAAGTTTGGTGCCTTGATGAATCAACTGGAAGAAAGCATGTTGCGAATTGGTACCTGGTTCTCCCCAAATAATGGTTCCGGTCTCATAGTCTACCTTGCTCCCCGCACGATCCATACTTTTGCCGTTGCTTTCCATGATTCCTTGTTGGAGATAAGCAGGAAAACGACTCAAATACTGGGTGTAAGGAATAATGGCCTCGGTCTCGGCACCAAAGAAGTTGTTGTACCAAACGCTCAAGAGGGCCAAGACAACTGGTATATTTTCAGAAAATGGGGCTTCTTTAAAATGCATGTCCATATCATGGGCCCCTGCCAAAAGCTCATCAAAGTTTTTATAGCCCACCGAAAGGGCAATGGACAACCCTACGGCACTCCATAAGGAAAATCTTCCCCCAACCCAGTCCCACATAGGAAATACATTCTCATCTGCAATACCAAATTCCTTGATTCTTTCAAGATTGGTAGATACGGCCACAAAATGTTGCGCAATATCTTTTTCCGAAGCTTTCTTTAAAAACCACTTTTTAATAGTAAGGGCATTGCTCAACGTTTCCTGTGTAGTGAATGTTTTGGATACGATTACGAAAAGTGTGGTCTCGGGATCGAGTTCCTTAAGTATTTCGTGCACATGGTCCCCATCTACATTACTTACAAAATGTGTTTTTAGATGATTTTTATAGAATTTTAGGGCTTCGGCGACCATAACCGGTCCCAAATCCGACCCACCAATGCCTATATTGACCACATCTGTAAATGCCTTACCGGTATATCCCTTTCTATTCCCTGAAATAACAGACTCGGAAAACGATTTCATCTTTTCCTTTACCTCATAAATTTCATCAACGATGTTTTCCCCGTCCACCAAGACCTTATCTCCTTTTTTAGCCCTTAGTGCAGTATGCAGCACCGCCCGTCCTTCAGTTTGGTTGATCAGATCTCCTTGAAAATATGCAGATATGGCTTCATTCAGCTTTACATCATCAGTCAAGTCCAATAAAAGGTCAAGCGTTTCCCCAGTAATTCGATTTTTGGAAAAGTCCACCAAAAAATCATTCCACAAAAGGGAAAACTTCTTGCCACGATCAGCATCTAGGGCAAAAAGTTCTCTGAGATGGGTATCCTTGTTCTCTTGATAGTGTGCTAATAGTTTTTTCCAGGATTGGGTTGTAGTTGGGTCGATTTTGGGAAATGCCATTACTGGTTGTATGATATTAAGGTTTCTTCAGGTTCTGGGTTAGGGTTTACAAATTCTATGCAATCCAATTGGTCCTTGATGGGCTCTATGTGTGCCATATATTGTGTTCGAAGCGAATCTGCAATAGGCTCGGCCGTAGGCAACTTCTCCCGCAAGGGATCCACTTGTCTACCATTCTTCCAAAAACGATAACATACGTGGGGGCCACCTGTATTGCCTGTCATTCCTACCCATCCAATTACATCGCCTTGGCGCACAAAGTCTCCTCTTTTCACCTTTTGACTTTTCATGTGAAGGTATTGGGTGCTATAAACACTATTGTGCTTGATCTTCACATATTTTCCGTTACCTCCCCTTCGGGTAGATTCGGTTACGGTACCATCTGCCGTGGCAATGATCGGAGTTCCAATAGGCGCTGCGTAATCGGTCCCCTTGTGTGGTCTTACCTTATAGCCGTAATAAGCAATCCTTCGTTTTAGATTATATCTGGAAGACAATCTATATCCGAATTTAATGGGGGCCCTTAAAAACGTACTTCTCAGGTTATTGGCCTCTTGATCGTAATAATCCAAGATGTTCTTCAATGAATCGGTCACATAAGGAAATGCATAAATGGTTCTCCCTTTATGCTCAAACAAGGCTGCTTTTATGGGGCCACGGCCTGCATAAATACTATCGTTAATGTATCGCTCGTCATAAATGACTTTAAACTTGTCTCCTTTTTCCAATCTAAAGAAGTCAATGGTCCATGCGTAAATTTCAGAAAGGTCTATGGTAACATTGTAGTCAACTCCCAAGTTATCCAAGGTTTCGGAAAGGTTGTTGGTGATGACACCCCCAACTTCACGCTCTCTCAATTTTACTTTTTTCTTGCTCTTGTATGCCGTTACACTATCCCTTAGATCCACTACGGTATAGTTTATTTTATCATTTTGATAGATAAAAATCTCTGCTACTTCTGAAGTGTCCTTGGATTTAAGAATGGTATAGGGTTTACCCACTTTAATTTTCCGTACATCGAAAGTATCCCTGAAATTTTCTGAAATAGTCGCAATTTTTGGATAGTCCACTTTGTTTCTGAGCATTAGCTCCCCAAAACTATCCCCTCTTCTTACTGTATCATGGACCACATTGAATTCCTCAAGATTGAATCCAAAATGTGTTACTGGCGGTTTCTCTATGGTTTCAACTTTCACCAATTCATCCACCAAAACCTTGTCCTGTTTACATGACACCAATATCGTTATCAATGCCAAAGTTGCCCCAAAAAATTTATGCATGCTTATGTTTCCTTGTATTCTTTGTTTGCGGGATTAAAAATGTGATCCACCCATTGTTTTCCCCACTCATCCAGCTCATTTTCTGAATACAAAGTTGGGAAAAATATTATTTTTTGAAAACTTGGTGGTAAAAACTGCTTCCAATTGGTGCCTCCAGTGGCATCCACTTCTTGGTTTTCCTTGGCCAAATATCGGTATGCTGAGCCCATATGCATCAGGGGCCAGTTAACATTGGCATTGATATCCAAATCTTTTAACGCCTTGATCAGGTCTTTATTCTTTCTGGAAGATTCGGGTAGTTGAAGGTATTTGTGGTAAATGGTACTCTCCTTTACTTGGTTGGCAATTCTGAGCAATCTTGGGGTATACCGTATCTCAAACTGTTTTAGGGTAAGTGTCTTTTCCCCTGTGGCTTTATCCGTTGCTCCTTTTTTCCAATAAATATGTTCAAAAAGCTCTTCTATTTTGTTTTGGGAAGAAAATGAATCCCGCTCGGTATGGTACACCAGATTTTCCAATGGGGTGGCATAAATCTCTATCATCCTGTACTGGGCCGACTGAAACCCGCTTGCAGGGAGCAATGCCATTCGATATCTTAGAAACTGTTCCCGCTCCATCCCCTTGATCATTATGCTAAAGGATGATATTAGAGCCTTGAAATAGTTGTTCATCCTATTGACCTTTTCTATGAAGTAACGAAGGTCTTGGGATTTATCTTCGGTTATTTGCTTTTGTTCATGAAGAATGAGTTTAAAGTAGAGTTCCGTGATCTGATGATACATGATAAAAATCTCCTCATCCGGGAAATGGGTTCGGGGCACCTGAATGCTCAAAAGCGTATCTAGGTGAATGTAATCCCAATAGGTAAGGTATCTTTGGTAAAGCAATCCATCCAAGTACGAACTTAGGTCTTGTCCCGAGTTTTTATACTTTTCCTCAAGTTTGTTTATTTGGGATTGAATTAGCGCATCATTCTTCATCAATGCTATTTCATTATTATTCTAAACTGATTTCTGAGTCCGTTGTACCCGTCCAAATCGGCTTTTAGTGAACCTACCGCCAAATCTGCCTTGATTCGGATGGGAATCTTGTTCAGGTCATTGGAAACCCAAAGGGTAAGACTTTCTTTTTCCTTAAAAACCCTTCCAGATTGAACCATCGGCCTAAATTTAAGACATTCCACTTTTCCAAACTTGGTTCGGAGGGTTTCTTTTCCCAAATATTTTAGCTTGAACTTGAAAACGCCGTCGTCATCGAACAACATATCCAAGTCAATGGATTGGCCTATCTCAAATTGGTCAAGACCATAAGTGTTCCTTAAAAAATAGGAAGCCGACAATAAATCTTGGATGCGATCATGCACAGGAATGTCCATTTGCGTGCCATTTTTATTGTCTTTTAGGACAGCCGTATCCTTTTCATAATTAAAATCAATTTCGATATCCTTGGTATATCCACCCTCATCAATTTTACGGATAAACCTATATGGCTTTCCATCATGTCTTCCAAAGTAACTTTCATAAGTGTCGTCTACCTTAAAAAATATGCTGGCAAATCCAGTGGTCTTCCCTTCGCCCACCACGTGGTATACTGGAACCCCGTCCAAATTTTTGGAACTCAGGTGCAATGTGGCATAACTGGCGTTGAGAAATCCGTAATGAATACGGAATTTTAGCCATTCACCCGCTTTGAATGCTGGCACTTTTTCTTGGGAAAAGCCCGACAGGCTACAGAGCAATAAAAATGTAATAAGTATCTTTTTCATAAGCAGTTAGTTCGCTATAAAATTACTAAAATCGTCATCGGGGCTAATATCTTTACAATTACTTAAACAAAACTTGTTCCAAAATAGTATGTACAAAAAAAGCCCAGTCTTAAAACTGGGCTTTTCCTAAATAACCAACCAAACTTTAAATTATGAAAAACCAATACTTAAAGTTATAAGGGAACCACCCCTTATTTGATGTAAAGATACATCAAGGTTTTGTAGGAAAATGAGTTTTTAACGGACTTTAACTATACTTGCACGATAATGGTGTCCTGACGCAGTTTTTTTTGCAAATTCTTAAGAAAAATGCAGGTTTTCATGCATCTTCCCTCATCAGAACCAATATCCCACACTAAAGAAAATACTGTCATTGTTTATCTCCGGTGTCCAAGAATAATAAACTTGAATAGGGCCTAAAAAAGACTCAAATCCATACCCTATTCCATATCCCGTAAAACTCGGTTCTGTAAACCAGTTTCCAGTTCTAAAAAGATCGTCTTCCACATTGGCAAAATTTGCGGAAAAAAGAAGGTGGTTTTTCGGTGCAAACCGGTAATCCAACCTTCCATATGCCTTTACAAAGCTATTCCCGATAACACTCAGGAAATCATACCCAAAAAAGGGAATGAAATTATTCACGAAATCATTTCCAAAGCCGCCCAGTACAAAATCAAAGGATGTAACTGCCGATGTTCCAAATTTCAGCCCTCCTTCTGCCTCAACATTAAAGCTCAGGTTATGGGCCAATGGGATTACGGTCCCCAATCTGGCCTTTCCCACAGAAAATTCCTCAAAATTATTGTTGAAATCAGAAGAGAGTATATAAAAATGGAAATCACTATCAAACAAAAGTCCTTTGGTTGGGAAGTACTTATCGTCATACGTATCCAAGGTTATTTTCCCGAATGTGCTGAAATAGTTCGAGTTTTCAAAAAAGGTCCTCTCCGAAGACTCCATCGAGTCATCGGGGGCATCTGGATCCAGCTGATTTAGGGTACGGGTACTGAAACGCAAAAAACGATGCTCCAAGCCCAATGTCCCGGCAAATTCTTCACGCAACACCGTTTGAAGATAGATTTGGTTGGTCAAATCTGTAACATCCAGACTAATTTCACGAATGTTCGAGGCATTGGGGACATCAAAATTTGAACGGATCAACGCAAAGTTGATATCCTCATCAAAATCGGTGAACTTGGAGTTGATCCCAAAACTCCAGTAATATCCTTTGTCCAAATAATATTGCATATTGTATCGGATATGATCTCCCAGAATAAAATCAAAGGATGCCACATCATCCCTCATCAAGAAATTCTTTTTGGTGAGATTGATCAGTGCCGCACTTTTGTAAAGGTCATCGTAATGGGCGGACAGTTTTAGAAACATCTTGGTAGGGTTTTCCTTCAACTTAAGGATTAGGTCCGTGCCGAGCCCATTGGAGACCAGTTCATATCGGATGGCCTTAAAGTTGCCGGTTGCCGAAAGGTTGTTTATGCCTTGTTTTAATTGGTCAAAAGCTATTTTCTCGGCCAGATTGAATCTGAGCTTCCCTTTGATATACCCTCTTGTGTACCTATCATTACCCCGTATGATCAATCTATTGATGATAAGACTGTCCATGGCATAAATCCTCTCCTTCTTTGGCTCGGGCGCATAATTTTGTTCAGAGGCCAAAGTTTGTAAAGCTTCTATTTTGGTCCTTGCCGCTGCTTCTCCACTGGCCACGATTTCCTTGCTCCGTCCAAAATCAATGACTGAAAACTCATCAATATCCGGTCTAATGTAGATATCCGTTTCCTCGGATTTCTTTTTCATATCATTTACCGTTCTATAATTGTTGATCTGGAGCAATATTTCAGTGGCGGACGACAAGGATTCCCGTGTGGATAGATTGTGCTGTACATCGACCCCAATGACCATATCTGCCCCAAGGGCCTTTATTTTATCAATCGGATAGTTGTTCACCACGCCACCATCTATCAAAATATCCCCATCTATTTCCGAAGGTTCAAACAAGGAGGGAAAAGTTCCGCTTGCCATAATGGCCTCAGGAAGATAACCATGATCCAGTAATACCTCTTCGCCGGTCTCCACATTGGTGCCAATACACAAAAAGGGAATGGGCAATTTGCTAAAGTCCTGCACATCCTTTACGTGAAAAAGTAATCGCACCAATTCATTATAAATGTTTTGGCCACCGGAAATTGCTTGCGGAAAGGTTACATTGAAATTGGTGAACGGAAGACCTAGGGCATATCTTTCCGAGTCTTCTTTTTCATAGAAGGTCTTGGCCCCTCTGGGCACATTGTCCTGAATGAGCTTGGTAAAATCCGTTACCCTAAAAATGGAGTCCAATTCTTTGGCCGAATACCCCGATGCATACAATGCCCCCACTATGGCCCCCATACTTGTTCCTCCTATATAATCTACCTTGACTCCTGCTTCCTCTATCACCTTAAGGGCTCCAATATGGGCCAGTCCCTTTGCACCTCCCCCACTAAGCACGAGACCAACTTTGGGAGGAGCTTCACTATCTGCGGTCTGGGCCCAACCCAAAACCCCGATCAAAACAAACGCCATTGTAACTGCTATGTG
Source organism: Flagellimonas alvinocaridis (assembly GCF_004916895.1). Classification (GTDB taxonomy): domain Bacteria; phylum Bacteroidota; class Bacteroidia; order Flavobacteriales; family Flavobacteriaceae; genus Flagellimonas; species Flagellimonas alvinocaridis. Next base: position 847,566 of record NZ_SNTZ01000001.1, on the reverse strand, counting down.
TCTCATTTCCTTTTTCACTGGTGAAAGGATTTATATATTTTCTGTGCCTTTGCCTCTCCAACAGATTCTGCCAAACTTTCTATAGACGCCTCCTTAATTCGTTTTACCGATTTGAAGCTTTTCAACAATTGCTCTGTCGTTTTTTTGCCGATGCCCTCTATGTTCTCCAGTTCGGAACCAATGGCGCCTTTGCTCCTTTTGTTCCTATGATGGGTAATTCCAAATCTGTGGGCCTCATTCCTCAGTTGTTGTATGATCTTTAAAGTTTCAGACCGTTTATCCAAATACAGGGGTACGGGATCCTCTGGAAAATAAATTTCTTCCAACCGTTTGGCTATGCCAATGATTGCAATCTTCCCCCTAAGGTCCAAAGCATCCAAACTTTTTAGGGCCGATGACAATTGTCCCTTACCTCCATCAATAACAATGAGCTGTGGAAGCGGTTCTTCTTCATTGAGTAATCGCTTATATCTTCTATATACCACTTCCTCCATGCTGGCAAAGTCATCCGGACCTTCAACCGTTTTAATGTTGAAATGCCTATAATCTTTTTTGGATGGTTTTCCATCCTTAAAGACAACACAAGCTGCAACAGGGTTGCTTCCTTGAATGTTGGAATTATCAAAACACTCAATATGCACCGGCTCAACGGTTAACCGCAAATCGGATTTCATCTGGGCCATGATTCGTTTGGTATGCCGATCGGGGTCGGTAATCTTGATCTGCTTTAGCTTGTCTTGCCTAAAAAACCGTGCATTGCGTTCCGAAAGTTCCAAAATCCTCCGTTTATCTCCCAACTTGGGTAAAGTAACCTTAAGGTTTTCTTCCACACTTACTGGAAATGGGAGATATATTTCTTTTGAGGTTGATTTAAATCGTTGGCGGATCTCGGTAATGGCCAATTGCAGCAGTTCCTCATCGGTCTCGTCCAATTTCTTTTTGATTTCCAAGGTGTGCGATCGAATTATGGAACCATGGGAAAGTTGTAGGAAATTAACGTAGGCATAGGTCTCATCGGAAATGATGGAGAACACATCCACATTGTTGATCTTGGGATTGACCACTGTTGATTTGGCTTGGTAATTTTCCAAGATGTCTATTTTGTCCTTGACCCTTTGCGCTTTTTCAAACTCCATTTTCTCTGCAAAATCTTTCATCTGCTGCTTGAAGGACTGGAGTGAACTTTTAAAATTTCCTTTTATAATGTGCCTTATATCCTCTATCTGTCCATGATATTCCTCTTCTGTTTGGAGGCCTTCGCATGGGCCCAAGCAATTTCCCAGATGATATTCCAGGCATACCTTGTATTTTCCGGCATCGACTTTATCGGCAGACAAATCATAATTACAAGTTCGTAAAGGATAAAGGCCTTTGATCATGTCAAGCAGGGTGCGTACCGTCTTCATACTGGTGTAGGGACCATAATATTCAGAGCCATCCTTGATCAATTTACGGGTTGGGAACACTCTGGGAAAACGTTCGTTCTTAATACAGATCCATGGATAAGATTTATCGTCCTTGAGCAGCACATTGTATCTGGGGAGCAATTTTTTGATCAGATTGTTCTCCAAAAGCAGGGCATCTGATTCTGTAGCCACCACAATATGTTTTATAGAGTGTATTTTTTTTACAAGGACACGGGTTTTCCCATATTCTTGTTTCTTGTTAAAATATGAAGACACCCTTTTTTTCAAATCCTTGGCCTTTCCCACATACAGGATTTTTCCTTCCTTATCATAAAATTGGTACACTCCCGGGTTATTGGGCAGTACACTTATTTGTACATTGATGGATGGGTTGGACATAGAATATTACAAAATTGGCCCTACAGCGGTACTGCTAACAAAGTTAAATGTAAATTATTGGGATTTTTGTTAAACTTGATACTTTCCCGTTCTGCATTGATCGTTGGCTCCTTTCAACCAACGGACTCCAATTACAAAGAATTTGGGCCGATTTGATTTGAATGGTATAAAACTGTGGATTTCCCTTAAAAAAACAATGGAAAACCTGCAATACGCAAGTTAAGGGTCCTTTAAAAATGTTAAACTGTTGCAAAAAAAGGTGCATTTCATCGATAAAAGATGCATTTCATGGTGAACTTATCAATTCTTTTACCTACATTTAACGGTATAAATACAATCCTATGGAAAACTATGTGATCGTTTTGGGAATGTACTTGATTTTGATGCTTTTCTTCAAAATCTTCTTCTCGGTTTCCACCAGAGGAGAATAGAAATGTATGCCCCAAAACACTACCCCAAATTTCAGCACTAGATGTTGAAACATGAACTAAGAAAAAAATACAAAAATCTAAGGGCCGAGCTTGATGCCTCCTCTACCTCGGATTTAAGTATACTCCTTACAAATCATGTACTTCAAATCCCAATTTGGGATTTTTTTTATTTCCATATTTTTCTGACCATAGAGGAACACATGGAAGTAGACACATTGCCTTTAATCACCTTGCTTCAAGGTAAAGACAAAAACGTAGTGGTTCCTAAAGTAGTTGGCGACCACTCCTTGGAGAACTATTTATTGACCGACAGTACCCGATTCAAGAAAAATAAGTGGCATATTCCCGAACCCGTAGACGGTATTTTAATTCCCGAAGGTAAAATAGATGTAGTCTTTTTGCCCCTTTTGGCCTTTGATTGCAACGGTAACCGTGTGGGGTACGGTAAAGGATTCTATGACACTTTACTAAGTAAATGCAGAACAGAAACCGTTAAAATTGGGCTTTCTTTTTTTGAGGTGGAAGAATCCATGATTACGGACACCCACCAAAGCGATGTGAAGCTGGATTACTGCGTTACCCCAAAGAAGGTATACAAATTTTAATCCGCTGCTTCTTCCTGTTTTGGAAATGCCTTTTTATTGAAGACAATTAAAATTCCGACCCCTGTACTTATCGCCGTATCCGCAATGTTGAAAACCGGCTCAAAAAAACGGAATCTATTGCCTCCAATGGACGGAACCCAATCGGGCCATGTCGTATCTATCATGGGGAAGTAGAGCATATCCACCACCTTGCCGTGTAGTAAACTCCCGTAAGGCTCATCAGTAAACAATGTGGCCACCTGTCCGCTACTATGGTCAAATAGTATCCCATAGAAAACGGAGTCGATAATATTGCCCAAAGCTCCAGCAAAAATCAACGACACCGCCAAGATAAGGGTCCTTGGTGATTTCTTTTTGGTGATATCCCACAGCCAATAACCAATTCCAAAAACGGCAAAAATTCGGAAAACAGTCAGTATCAACTTTCCAACAGGTTCAGAAATAGGTAAAAGATCACTCAACTTGGTACCCCATGCCGCTCCTTCATTTTCAATAAAAAGTATTTTGAACCACCCTAACACATCCACTGATTCTCCCAAGACAAAACTGGTCTTGATATAGATTTTGCTTATCTGATCCACAAGCAGGATCAAAACAATGATGAACAAGGATTTTTTTAAACTCATATCTTTTAACGAAGTTGCAAAAATATAGATATTATTTTGTTTTCCTAAGATGGATGTTCCCCTCGATACTCTTCAACACATATTGGTTGTTCCCTTTAGGAATTGGGTTACGTTCCACATTGCCATAAGAGCTCTCCGCCAATATATGTCCATCGCTGGTCGTTAACCAAATATCCCCACTTTGCGTGGTCACCTCCACTTTTTCTGAGACATTCTCAAGAACGCATCGGCCTTCAGAAAGCTTAATGTTCAAGTTTTTGTAATTCCCTTCAACCTGCACTTCGCTTTTAGTTCCAAAAACGGACACATTTTTATAGTACGGGACTGTAATCTGCAATGCAACGGAAATTACTTTGTGTGCACTTAATTTATCATTGGGGTTGGTAAAATTTGGTTGAAAATCGGCACTAATTCGTAGGGTTGATCCTTCTTCTTCAATGGAAACCAACAAGTCTTTGGCATATTCCCCCTCTATGCTGGCAGCAACACTGATTTCGTTCGCGGTGGTAGTACTTAGTTTAATGGTATAACAATTTTGGGCGTCAATTTGAACAAACTCCGTTCTAGGACCAACAAAGGCTTTCTTTACCAATTTCTGTCCTTGAAGCTGCGCAAGGAAAAAGAAGCCCAACAAAAATACCGTTGCCCTCATAAACAAAAAACGCCCTAAGGCGTTTATTATTTCTGCATGTTCTTCGCCTCTATGCTCAACGTGGCATGCGGAACAAGTTTCAACCTTTCCTTATTGATGAGTTTTCCTGTAACCCTGCAAATTCCATACGTCTTGTTCTCAATTCGTAAAAGAGCACTCTTAAGGTCCCGGATAAATTTTTCCTGACGAATGGCAAGTTGGGTATTGGCCTCCTTGCTCATGGTCTCCGAACCTTCTTCAAATGCTTTGAAGGTGGGCGAAGTATCGTCCGTTCCGTTGTTGCCATCGTTCATATAAGAACTCTTCAAAAGTTCCAAATGGCTTTTAGCCTTTTCTATTTTTTCTTCTATCAAGGCCCTGAATTCTTCAAGGTCCTTATCCGAGTATCGTACTTTAAGTTCTTCGGCCATGTTCTAATGCTTTTGAATAAACAATTTTGTATTCACTTCATCAAAGGCAATTGCAATGCCTTCATCTAGTTTTTCTTCAAAATTCAGTTCTGCCGTCAAGGTTTCCGTTTTTATGTAATCCTCGTTACTGGAAACCGCATTTTCCACAAAACCGTCCTTCAGTATTTTAATGTCAATCTTATCTGTCACTTCAAATCCAGATTCTTTTCGGATGTTTTGGATTCTGTTGACCAATTCCCTTGCAATTCCCTCTTTTCTAAGGGCCTCGTCTATGGTAATATCCAAGGCTACAGTAAGCGGTCCGGAACTTGCCACCAACCAACCTTCAATATCTTGTGAGGTTATTTCTACATCTGTCAACTGTAAATTAACGCTTTTATTATCCAATTCAAGCAATAATTCGCCTTCACTTTCCATTTTCTGGATATCCTCTTGACCCAGTTGGCCCACTGCTGTAGCAATGGCCTTCATATCCTTACCAAATTTAGGCCCTAAAACCTTAAAATTAGGTTTTATTTGTTTTACAAGGATACCTGAAGCATCATCGAGCAGTTCTATCTCTTTGACGTTCACCTCGGATTTGATCAAGGTTGAAACCGCCTCTATATCTTCCTTTTGGGTGCTGTCCAAAATAGGAATCATTATTTTTTGAAGCGGTTGGCGAACCTTTATCTTTTCCTTCTGTCTAATGGAAAGCACCAATGAGGATACTTTCTGTGCCAATTGCATCTTACGCTCCAATTTTTTGTTCACCATGGTGGAATCAAATACCGGAAACTCTGCCAAATGCACGCTTTCAAAATTTTCTTTTGATGAGGCCTTGTTTAAATCCTTGTACAACTGTTCCATAAAAAATGGAGCTACTGGAGCCGATAGTTTGGACACTGTGTTCAAACAAGTGTATAAGGTCTGATAGGCTGAGATCTTATCTTGTTGATAATCTCCCTTCCAAAACCGCCTTCTGCTTAAACGCACATACCAATTGCTCAAGTTTTCCTGTACAAAGTCCGAAATCATCCGGGTTGCCCTAGTCGCCTCATAATCAGCATAGGCCTCATCCACACCTTTGATCAAGGTATGCAGTTCGGACAAGATCCACTGATCTATTTCAGGTCTTTCCTTCAAAGGAACATCTGCTTCGGTATACGTGAACTCATCAATATTGGCGTAAAGCGCCATAAAGGAATAGGTGTTGTAAAGCGTTCCGAAGAACTTTCGCTTCACCTCAACAATTCCATCAATATCAAATTTTAGATTATCCCACGGGTTGGCATTGGAAATCATGTACCAGCGCGTAGCATCAGGGCCATGTTCCGGTAACACTTCAAAGGGATCCACGGCATTGCCCAAACGTTTGGACATTTTCTTGCCCTCCTTGTCCAGAACCAATCCGTTGGAAACCACATTCTTGTAGGAGACTGTATCAAAAACCATTGTGGCAATGGCATGCAGGGTATAGAACCATCCACGGGTCTGATCTACGCCTTCTGCAATAAAATTGGCCGGGAACGCCACGCCATCATCAATCAATTCCTTGTTTTCAAAAGGGTAGTGCCATTGGGCATAGGGCATGGAACCACTATCAAACCAAACATCGATAAGGTCCGATTCCCGTTTCATGGGTTGCCCTGACGGAGACACCAAGGTTATCCCGTCCACAATGTTTTTATGCAGGTCGATCTTGTCATAGTTGGCCTCACTCATATCGCCCACAACAAAATCAGCAAAAACATCTTTGCCCAGCACCCCAGCTTCAACGGCTTTGGCCATTTCGGCCTTGAGCTCTTCTACAGAGCCTATGATGAGTTCTTCCTTGCCATCCTCGGTTCTCCAGATCGGCAACGGAATGCCCCAATATCTAGAGCGGGACAAGTTCCAGTCGTTGGCATTGGCCAACCAATTACCAAAACGTCCTTCGCCGGTTGCCTTTGGCTTCCAGTTGATGGTCTGGTTCAACTCGAACATGCGATCCTTAACATCGGTGACCTTGATAAACCAAGAATTCAAAGGATAATATAAAATAGGCTTATCGGTACGCCAGCAGTTGGGGTAACTGTGAACGTATTTTTCCACCTTGAAGGCTTTGTTCTCTTCCTTTAGTTTGATAGCAATCTCAACATCAACCGATTTATCCGGAGCCTCACCATCTTCGTAATATTCATTTTTTACGTACTTGCCGCCCAACTCCTTCATCTCAGGTCTGAACCTTCCTTGTAGATCCACCAAGGGAACGGGATTGTTATTTTCATCCAAGACGAGCATGGGAGGTACTTCCGGTTCCGCCTGTTTGGCTACCAAGGCATCATCCGCACCAAAGGTGGGCGCGGTGTGCACAATTCCTGTACCGTCTTCCGTGGTCACAAAATCGCCAGAAATTACACGGAATGCATTTTCAGGATTTTGGTAAGGAAGTGCATACGGCAATAGTTGTTCGTATTGGATACCGACCAAATCCTTGCCCACAAAGCTTTCTCCAATCCAATAAGGAATCTTTTTGTCGCCTTCGTTGAATTCGACCAATTCCGCTTCAGTTTCCACTAGGGTGAACTTCCCGGCAAATTGTTTTCCCACCAAACCTTTGGCCAACACAACGGTTATGGGTTCAAAGGTATACTGGTTGAATGTCTTTACGGTAACATATTCAATTTTTGGGCCAACAGTGAGTGCCGTATTGGAAGGTAGTGTCCAAGGTGTGGTCGTCCATGCCAAAAAATACAAATCGCCCTCGATTCCTTTCAGAAAATCGGGAAGTGTTTCTTTCTTCGCTTTAAACTGGGCCGTAACTGTGGTATCCGTCACATCTTGGTAGGTCCCTGGTTGGTTGAGTTCATGGGAACTCAATCCGGTACCCGCCTTTGGTGAATAGGGCTGAATGGTGTAGCCTTTGTACAACAGTCCCTTGTCATAGATTTGCTTCAACAACCACCAAACGGACTCCATATATTTGGGCTTGTAGGTGATGTAGGGGTCATCCATATCTACCCAATACCCAATTTTCTCGGTCATCTCGTTCCAGACATCCGTATAACGCATTACCGCCTTTTTACAAGCAGCATTATATTCTTCAACTGAGATTTTCTTTCCAATGTCTTCCTTGGTAATCCCAAGTTCTTTTTCCACCCCAATCTCAATGGGTAGGCCATGGGTGTCCCAACCGGCTTTACGCTTTACCTGAAAACCTTTCATGGTCTTGTACCGAGGGAAAATATCCTTAATGGTACGGGCCATTACGTGGTGAATGCCCGGCATACCGTTTGCGGAAGGCGGCCCTTCATAAAACACATAACTTTCCTTGCCCTCCCTTGTGGAAACACTTTTTTCAAAAATCTGGTTCTTCTTCCAAAAGTCCAGAACTTCTTCCGATACCTTTGGTAAATCCAATCCCTTATATTCCGCAAACTTCATATCTACTGCTACTTCTTCTAGAATTCCAAGTTTGCAAAATTATAAATTTAGATGGAATTACACCTCCTGAAAAGGCATTAGTATTCACTTAATATCCTTAACCTAAATATGATATAATCAAAATCTTCCATTTATCTTAAATTATATATCTTAACAGGATTAACACTAAACCATGTAAACATGAAAAAAGTTTTTATTACTGTTATGGCCCTGTCCTTATCCATGTCTGTGCTGACGTCCTGTAAGGAGGCATCTGACAAAGCAAAAGAAGCTTCCGAGGAAGCTACTGAAGCCCTTGAGGATGCTGGTGAAAGCCTTGAGGATGCCGCAAAAGATGCGGGCGATGCCATCAAAGAAGCCGGAAAAGAAGCACAAGAAATGGGTGAAAAAGCTTTGGATAGCCTTAAAAAAGCTGGAGAGGAAGCCATGGACAAGACTAAAGAAGCGGCCAAAAAAGCCATTGATAGTGTGAAAATCTAGTCAAGAGCGATACATATGGAAAAAGGCACGGAATTCCGTGCCTTTTTTATTTTAGAAAACATACCCCAAGCCCAAAATAAGATTGGTCCCCGGGGCCACAATACCCGAAGAGTATGTACGGTATCGCTGGTTCGTCATGTTTTCCAGTCCCAAGGTTGCCTTTATAGCATTGGATATCTGGTATTGGGATTTAAAGTTTAGCGTGTACCATGAGGGAGCGTATGGGTTCCCATTGGCATCACTGGCATAAATATAGGTCTTACCCTGCTCAGAAATTGCCAAATCTTCATTGCTGATTTCTCCATTATAATTTACAAAGACATCGGCTTTAAGTTTTTGATTTTGCCAAATTAAATGCACATCTCCAAAAGTGGGTGCCGCATGTCGGGCCGGGCTATCAGTACCATCGTCGTCCTCTTCTGTTCCTTCGGTTAGGGTAAGGTTGGATATCAGGGACCAATGGTCATCCAAATAAGCTTCAACACCAAATTCAAAACCATACACATAAGCCTTTGCGGCATTTTGGATAGCCTGTACATTACTCGGTTCCCCATTGTATTCAATTTCTGTTTGCCCATTGAAGGTAAAATCCCTTCGGACCAAAGCATCTACCAAATAGGTATAAAAAGCGGCACCTTTCAAGACCAGTTTATCCTGAAAATTTTTCCGGATGCCTATCTCCCCATTATAGGCATATTCGGGTTCCAAATCGGGGTTAGGCACCACCACGGAGCCCGGTTCGGAGTCAAATATCTTTCCAATATCATCAATGTTCGGGGCCCTAAACCCTGTTGAGCCATTTAGGGTCACCTGCAAATCCGCTTTGGGAAACCAACTGACCCCCAAGCTTCCGGTCAGTGCCCCCGTTATCAAATCGGCCTGATCAAAAGGAAAGGGATAAAAGGTCTTCTCAAATACCGCATCTACCCAAACCTGACTGTATCGAATGCCTGACAATATGGTAAAATTGGGTTTTAGATCATACTCTCCGTTGATGTACCCTGCCAAGGTTTGCCATGTGGCCCCATCTGGATATCGGGAGGCCGTCCGGTCAACAACATTGGTCTCGATATTCCTCTGACTCCCTGTGGAATTTACCTTGTTGAACACATATTCCCCTCCATAATATAGGTGCAGTTTGCCCAATTTTTTATTCTCAAAATCCAAATTCATCGAAAGGGCATCCACTTTCTCCTTGGTTGAAAACAACTCTACATCACCAAAACCTCTGTCGTGCCTGCTCTCTTCAAAAAATTGGTAGGCGGTGGTGAGCTTTACTCCGTCGTAAAACTTATTGTTCCCCTTTTTGGTGACCTGAAAATTTCCCATGAACCATTTCTGTGGCCCGTAATACCATTCCGCGGAGCGTAGCCCCAGTCCATCTCCGGCAGGACGAATCAACCTATCGTAACGCGAATAATCCGAAGTTTCCGAATAGTATAGTCCCAAGTCGTAGTTCCAACTATTGCTGGGCTTATAGGTGAATTTTTGCAATATGTTGATTTGATCATATCCTGATACAATCTGTTTCTTGGGGTCGTCATTTGCCACCAAAACGTCCGTATTATTGCGACGCACCACATAGTTGTTCCGCAGATACGAATCTGGGCCATGCTTACCCATTTTCAGATCATCAAAATCATTGTAGGTAATGCTCGTGTAGGACGCCCAATTTTGCTGTCCCAAATTAAAGTCCACATGAGTTGTACTTTCATTATTGGCGGAAGCAAATCTATACTGGGCACTTCCAGAAAATACCAAACTATCCGTATATGAAAAATGAGGGTTCTGGGTATAGAAGTTCATTACTCCCCCCATTGCGTCACTCCCATAAATAACGGATCCCGGGCCAAAAATAACTTCGGTCTTTTTTATCGTAAATGGGTCAATGGAAATCACATTTTGTAGGTTGCCTCCCCTAAAAATGGCATTGTTCATGCGAACCCCATCCACTGAAAGCAGCAATCTATTGGTTGCAAAACCTCTAATCATGGGGCTACCTCCGCCTAATTGACTTTTCTGTACAAATACTTTTCCGCTGTTCTGCAGCAAGTCTGCCGAAGTCTGCGGACTGGTGAATGCTATGCTGCGTGCATCCAGAGTTTCAATTTTTTGCGGTATCTTCTTCTTTTGTTGTTCCCATTTCGAGACTGAAAGAATCACTTCCTGCAATTCTTCTGATTTAAGATGCAGATATATCCGGTTTCCCTTTTTTTCTATCTGCGACTTGGTAATTGTATATGTCTCGTAACTAATATGCTGGAACGTAATTTTCTCTGTCATCGAAAAAAACCTCAAATCGCATTTTCCATTGGAATCGGTTACCGTAGTCTTGGTCCTGTCTTTATTAAAAACGGCAATATTGTCTATAGGTGTTCCTGAATCAGCATCCCATACAGTAACATCTTGGGCGAAAAGTATAACGGAAAACAATAAAAAAAATAGGATCAGGGTTGGTTTGTGCATATTATTGAAACACGGCATTTAATACGGCAAGAGACCTTGGTTCCCTAAATCCATGCACATGCAAACGAAAATAGAGCACCATATTTTTTAAGAGTTCCCGCCTGTTAAACTTAGTTAGTTGTATTCCCTGTAGTGCATCAAAATTCGTGCCTAAAAATTTCTTAAAATCAATTAGTATTTCATTCTGAATCAACGGATTAACAGATGGTGTTATACAGAAACTCCCTTCCAAAAGATCAAAATACGGTTCGTTTCTATACGATGTGTCTGGGTAAAAGCCTAAATATTTAGTAAGGTTGATTAAAAACAGAATGTGGAAATTGGGGGAAAGCGGATGTTCATCAAGCCAATGAAGACTGTATTCCAAATAATTGAAAAGAGCTTGGTCTTTTTCCTGTTCCTGAATACTGTTTCCCAACATTTCAGCTAGAAAAAGTACCACACTATTCTTCAAAATATCCGTGTGTAAAGTTTTATAGGGCACGGCCACCTTTACCTCCCTGATGCTTTCCAGGGTTCCCTTGTTCTTATGGTAAGCCACCATTTCCAAAGGCATCAACGGCTGAAAATAGGCTGGCTTCAGTTTTCCTTTTTTGGAGGACAACACCCCTTTCAACAAATAGGATTTTAGTCCATCGGATTCGGTAAACGCCCGTACAATAAGACTGGTATCCCCATATTTTAGGGATGAAAGAACTATGGCCTTGGTGGTCACTTGCATGGGCTATAAAAAAGAGGCAGTTACCGAAAGTATAAAAATAAGTACTCACTCCGGTAACTGCCAACCAAAAACTATAGTCGATTGTACAGACTATATCACACCTTGGGCCAACATGGCGTCTGCCACTTTTACAAAACCAGCAATATTGGCGCCTTTTACATAATTACAATACCCATTTTCCTCTTTTCCATATTCTATACAGGCATTGTGGATATCTTCCATGATTCCCTTGAGCCTCTCATCAACTTCCTCACGGGTCCAGCTGATGCGCAAAGAGTTTTGTGACATTTCCAATCCTGAAGTGGCCACACCTCCTGCATTGGAAGCCTTTCCTGGAGCAAATAAAATCTGCGCATCATGGAATGCATGGATGGCTTCGGGTGTAGAAGGCATATTAGCTCCTTCTGCCACGGCAATACATCCATTTTTGATAAGCGCTACCGCATCATCCCCATCCAGCTCGTTTTGGGTGGCACACGGAAGGGCCACATCACATTTTACTTTCCATGGGGTTTCTCCTTTATGGAACTCCGCTGATGGGTATTTGTCCACATATTCGGAAATTCGACCTCTCTTGTTGTTTTTCAAATCCATGACAAAGGCCAACTTTTCATTATCAATACCGTCCTTGTCATAAATAAATCCGCCTGAGTCGGAAAGGGTAAGCACCTTACCACCCAATTGCAATACTTTCTCAGCTGCAAATTGCGCCACATTTCCTGAACCTGAGATTACCACATCCTTGCCTTCAAAAGATTCATTACGGGTTTTGAGCATGCTATCGGCAAAATACACGGTACCATATCCGGTAGCCTCGGGACGGATGAGGGAACCTCCCCAAGAACGTCCTTTTCCGGTAAGCACACCGGTAAACTCGTTACGTATCTTTTTATACATTCCAAAAAGGAACCCTATCTCACGAGATCCCACTCCAATATCACCGGCGGGAACATCTGTATTGGGACCAATGTGTCTACAAAGTTCGGTCATGAATGCGTGGCAAAAACGCATGACCTCATCATCTGACTTTCCTTTGGGGTCAAAATCCGAGCCTCCTTTTCCACCCCCCATGGGTAAAGTGGTCAAACTGTTCTTGAACACCTGCTCAAAAGCCAAGAACTTCAATACACTGGCATTAACGGTGGGGTGAAAACGCAGCCCTCCTTTATAAGGTCCAATGGCAGAATTCATCTGGATTCGGTATCCACGGTTCACATGGATTTCTCCCTCATCATCCACCCAAGCTACACGAAAAGAAATCAATCGCTCTGGCTCTACCATCCGCAATAGAATGTTCTTTCCATTATAAATATCATGTTTGGCAATGTAGGGAATTACCGTTTCGGCAACTTCTTGAACCGCTTGGATAAATTCAGGCTCATGACCATTTCTGGCAATGACCTCATCCATAAATGCTTTAATTTTTGCTTCCATATAACGGATTAAAATTTGTTGTCCCTTAGAATCGTCTTAGGGTTGTATTTTATTGATTTTGTAATTTGAAGGCAAAATTATTGTTTTTCAATAATTTGAAATACGTTTTTTTAAAAATTTTTCAATTATTGATCAATCGATGGCCTGCTCCAAGTCGGCTATAAGGTCGTTCACATCCTCTATACCCACACTCAAACGGACCAAGGCATCCACCACCCCACTTTTCTCCCGTTCCTCTTTCGGAATACTGGCGTGGGTCATACTGGCCGGGTGTCCAGCTAAACTTTCTACACCTCCCAGCGATTCGGCCAAGGTGAAGACTTCAAGTTTTTCCACAATTTGAATCGCATCAGCATAGCTGGCTCCCTTGGGAACAAATGAGATCATTCCGCCAAAATCATCCATTTGGGCCTTGGCCACCCCGTGGTTGGGATGGGTCTCAAATCCAGGCCAATATACCTTTTCAATCTTGGGGTGGTTGGCCAAATATTCCGCAATGGCCTTCCCGTTCTCGCAATGCCGTTGCATACGTACATGCAATGTTTTTATCCCACGAAGCGTCAGGAAACTGTCCATGGGACCACATACTGCCCCGCTCGCATTTTGGATGAAGTATAGCTTATCCGCCAATTCCTTGTCCTTGACTACCAAGGCTCCGACCACCACATCGCTATGGCCTCCCAGATATTTGGTGGCGGAATGCATCACAATATCCGCACCCAAATCCAACGGGCGCTGTAGGTAAGGAGTGGCAAAAGTATTGTCCACGGCCAATAGCAGTCCGTGTTTTTTGGCCAATGCCGATACTTCTTTTATATCAATAATGTTCATCATGGGATTGGTAGGGGTCTCCACCCAGACCAACTTGGTCTTGTCATTGATGTGCTCCTCAATGGCACCTGCCCCCTGCATCCCCACAAAATGAAAAGTGATTCCATATTTTTCAAAAATTTGTTTGAAAAGCCTATAGCTTCCGCCATACAGATCATTGGTGGATACCACTTCATCCCCTGGGGAAAGCAGCTTAATCACCGCATCGATGGCCGAAAGACCACTGGCAAAGGCCAGACCGTAGTTCCCATTTTCTATACTGGCCAAGGAATTTTCCAAAGCGGTCCGGGTGGGGTTGGCACTTCGGGAATACTCAAAACCCTTATGCCCCCCGGGAGTGGTCTGGGCATAGGTGGAGGTTTGATAAATAGGTGGCATTACAGCCCCATAGGCCTTATCGGGAAACTGTCCCCCGTGAATGGTCTTGCTATTGAATCGTAAATCTTTCTTGCTCATTTTGTTAATATCTATACACAAATGTATCGTTATCTTTTGGAGTAGTCAATGAAGTCTTATTTTTGACAAAGCATAACACCCCTTTTATGAAGAAGACCCCATACCTGATATTCCTACTTATTATAGCCTTTGGTTGCGAAAATGGAAGCAACCTTACTTTTGAACCCATGGAACTACAGGGCGAAAACTGCAAGGATTGCCCCAATATTGAAATCAATGTTCCCAAGGCTCTGGATGATACGGCTGTGGCCAAAACCATAAATCGATCCTTGGAAGAGGAAATGATTTCCCTGCTCTCTTTTGGTGATGGAGAGGAGGAGATTACCGGAATCCAATCGGCCATGACTTCCTTTACGGATAGCTTCAAGGAGCTGAACGAGCGGTTTCCCGATGAAACCCCAAGCTGGGAGGCCAAAATCAATGGAACCATTGTGTACGAAGATCCCCAAATGATCACCATACAGGTTGAATCGTATACCTATACCGGGGGAGCACATGGTTACGGCTCAACATCTTATCTGAATTTTGACAAACAGAGTGGTGCTGAGCTCGAAAACTGGGAACTTTTTGAAGATTTGGAAGGATTTGAAAAGTTTGCAGAGACCAAGTTTAGGATACAAGAGGATATCCCACAAGATGAAAATATCAATGCCACAGGGTTTATGTTCGATGGTGATGTCTTCCACTTATCAAACAACATGGGATACACCAAGGATGGTCTTCAACTGATCTACAACCAATATGAAGTGGCCTCCTATGCCGACGGCCCCATTGTATTGGTGTTGCCATACAACGAGATCAATCTCTATCTCAAACAAAAAGTGAAGTCCTAGGAATTTCTTTCCAATACCTTTTTCAATGCCGTGATGGTACCCAAATGGATTCCTTCATGAAGCAAATCATAGGCGATGGCATCTTCCACCGAATTGAGTTCAATCTTGAGTGATGTCGCATAGGGTTTAAACGAATCAAAAACACCCGCTTTGTAATCTTCCGCAGTCTTTTTGGGCAGTGAGAACATCAATTCGGAAACCAATTCGATTTCAGCATCGCTTGGAACACCATTAGGTTTGGTGCCCTTCCTATATTTTTCCACCAAGTCTTGGGGAGCCACCAACGGTTGGCCACTGAGGCCATAGATCAACAGCTGCTCGGAAACGACAATATGGGCAATGTTCCACCAAATGTTATTGTTGAAACCTTTAGGTATTTCGAACAATTTTTCCTTTGGGGTGTTCTGCAAATGGTTGTGAAGTATACTTCTGTTCTTTAAAATTAGGTCGAATAGCTTTTCCATTCCCGAATTTAGTTATAATTAGAGTAAACATATCTATTTTTTTAGATATGTAGATGTTTTATTTATATTTGCTGTATGGATGTGATTGAAATCAGCAAGGTTTTATCCAATAAAACTAGGGTTAATATTTTGAAATGGCTGAAAAATCCCGAGGTAAATTTTCCGCCCCACCAAGATATCGACCATTTTGATGATGGGGTATGCGTAGGGTACATTCAAGACAAGACAGGATTGTCACAATCCACCGTTTCAACCTATTTGAACAGCATGCAAAATGCCGATTTGGTCATCCCTACCCGTCATGGAAAATGGACCTATTACAAAAGGAACGAAGCGGTGATCCAGACCTATATTGAAGCCTTGAAAAATGAATTGTAATTTTTTTGGAATACATATTGAGATTTAGCGAAATGTAAATATTATGGAAAACTGCATCAACTACAATTGCTGTCCAGAAACTCGTGTTTCAGTTGGTCTATCACAAATAATTGTCAAAAGAATCCGGAAATGGTTTACCTCTATTCGAGTGGAAGGAGCCGAGGATATGTCAAAAATTAAATAACAGATACATGAAAACTATTGGAATGATCGGGGGAATGAGCTGGGAATCCTCAAAAATGTACTATCAATTCGTAAATGAAATCGTTCGTGAAAAGTTGGGAGGCTCGCACTCTGCCAAAACCATACTTTCTTCGGTGGATTTTGAGGAAATTGAACGGTATTCCTTTTCGGACGACTGGGACAAAATTGGTAATATCATGGCCCTTCATGCCAAAAAATTGGAAACTGCCGGGTCCGATATCGTGCTACTTTGCACCAATACCATCCATTTGGTGAGCCATGCCATTACCCAAGGCATTGACGTGCCCTTTTTGCATATTGCTGATGCTACGGGAGAGGCCATCCGCGAGAAAGGAATGAAAAAAGTGGCGCTATTGGGCACAAAATTCACCATGGAAAAGGATTTTTACACCAAAAAGTTACGGGAAGATTACGGTCTTGAGGTTTTGATTCCCAATGAAGCGGATAGGGAACTTCTACAATCCATGATCTACAATGAGCTGGTCAAAGGAATTTTTACCGATGCCTCCAAGGCCATTTGTCTGGACATTATCAAAAAAATGGAATCACAGGATGCCGAAGGTGCCATTTTGGGTTGTACCGAATTACCTATACTTGTACCGGAGGCCGAAGCTTCCATACCCACATTCGATACCGCCAAGATCCATGTCCAAAAAGCCATTGAATTTGCATTGGCTTAATATCGGTTTAATCAAAAATCGGTTCCTTTGTACCCATAGAGACCTATAGCATGAAAAAAATTTACCATTTGGGCAGCTGCTCAACCTGTATACGTATTTTAAAGGAATTGGAACCTTTGGAGGACGTACAGCTCCAAGAAATAAAATCAGAGCCCATGACCCCTGAGCAAGTGAAGGAAATGGCGGCCTTATCGGGAAGTTATGAGTCCCTTTTCAGCAAAAGGGCCATGCTCTACCGTGAAAAGGGCTTGCATGAAAAGGAGCTTTCCGAAGACGATTACAAAAATCTCATCCTTGAACATTATACCTTTTTAAAAAGACCTGTTGTCCTAGTTGATGGACAAATCTTTGTTGGTAACTCCAAGAAAGTGGTCCAGGCCGCAAAAGAGGCCCTGCATTAATGAGTAAAAGAACATTGGCCATTTTAGCCGCCCTTGGGGCAACTGCCATCTATGGCATTAACCACACCTTGGCAAAAGGGGTGATGCCCACCCACGTAAAACCCTTCGGGTTTATTATGTTGCGTGTTGGTGGAGCGGCCATCCTGTTTTGGGCCATCTCCTTTTTTGGTCCCAAGGAGAAAATTGAAAAAAAAGATTGGGGACGACTCTTGATCTGTGCCATTTGTGGAATGTCCGTGAACATGCTCTCCTTTTTTAAGGGGCTTCAACTCTCCACACCTATCAACAGTGCCGTATTGATTACGATCACACCAATTATTGTGGTGGTGCTTTCATCGTTCTTTTTGAAGGAAAAAATTACCCTCAATAAAAGTTTGGGTATTCTCATGGGTTTTATCGGTGCCGTCGGATTGATTCTTTTCGGTGCCGAAATACGTCAGGATGCGCCAAACATTCCTCTTGGGAATTTTCTTTTTATCGTCAATGCCACATTTTATGGAACGTATCTTATCGTGGTAAAGACCCTTATTGAAAAATACCATCCCTTTACCTTGATGAAGTGGCTCTTTTCTTTGGCCTTGATCATCAATATTCCCATTACTTTACCAGAATTTTTGGAAATTGGATGGTCTTCCATGCCCCTTTGGGCCTATGGTTCCATAGCATTTGTGGTGGTAGGCACCACTTTCCTTACCTATCTGTTCAATGTATTTGCATTGACTCAGCTCAAGGCATCCACCGTTGGGGCCTTCATTTATGTGCAGCCCCTGATTGGGATATTGTTTGCTTTAACGCTGGGAAAAGATCATTTGTCATTGATAAAAATCCTCGCCACGGCATTGGTATTGGCAGGGGTGTATCTGGCCAGCATGCGGCCTAAGCCAAGTCCATAGGTTTTTGAACAAATTTACGGGTGTCTTCTTTGGTCAAGGTCTTGAACCCTTCGGATTTTTCCATTTCGTTGAATGCATCCAAGAAATGTTGGGGCAACCCTATCAATCTTCGTTCTTTAAGATCTATCCATGCGCCCATCATCTGGCATCGGGCAAAGTTTCTTCCCTTGCTGTCATAAAAATCGTGATGGAACTCAAAGAACATACCATCTTCGCTCATCCCTTCAAATCCCAATGAGACCTTTACAGGTTTTCCAGCAAATACTTCCTTGAAATAGTACATGTGCTCGTAAAAGACCACAGGGCCAATATTGTGCTCGGCCATCCCTTTTTGGTCAAATCCCAATTGGCCCAAGTAGGCCATCCGGGTATGGCTCATAAAATTAATGTAAGCCGAATTGGCCAAATGGCGATTGGCATCCAAATCGCTCCATCTAATATCAAATTCCTTAAAAAACATAGCGGGTTATTTTGTTATGCATGCATAATAATTGTAAAATTACCATAGTTTTCAGAACTGAGTCCCATAAAGTGCGATTATAAATCCTATTTTTAAACATAGTTTAACACAAAGCCCATGAGTGAAAAAGCCGAATTTATCAAAGATCTTTCCCTGCCTGTCATAGCTGCCCCCATGTTTCTTATCTCTGGTCCCAAATTGGTGGTGGAGTGTTGTAAAAATGGCATTGTAGGCACATTCCCTGCCCTAAACCAACGCACCAGTGAAGGTTTTGAGGAATGGCTCATCCAAATAAAATCGGAACTCAAACAATTTGAGGAAGAAACGGGCAAAAAGCCGGCCCCTTTTGGGGTGAACCTTATTGTGCATCCCACCAACCCAAGATTGGAAGCCGATGTAAAACTCTGCATAAAACACAAAGTGCCCCTGGTCATCACTTCTTTAGGTGCCGTGAGCCAAGTGGTCAATGCCATTCATAGTTACGGTGGTCTGGTGTTCCATGATATCATTAAAAAACGACATGCAGAAAAAGCGGCCGAGGCCGGTGTGGATGGGCTTATCCTAGTTTCTGCTGGAGCAGGTGGACATGCGGGGAATATCAACCCCATGAGCTTGGTGCACGAAGTGAAAAAAATCTTCCACAAAACCATCATTCTTTCAGGGTGTATCAGTACGGGACAGGATATTGCTACTGCCATGCAAATGGGGGCCGATTTGGCTTACATGGGTACCCGTTTTATCAATACTGAGGAAAGCAAAGCTCCCGAAGAATATCGGAACATGATCATTGAGGCCGGGGCCAGCGATGTTGTCTACACCGCCGCCATTTCTGGTGTACATGCCAATTTTTTGGCTGCCAGCCTAAAGGCTGCCGGGATTTCCGAAGAAGATTTGAAAAAAGACCGCAAAATAGACTTTGGCAAGGAACTGAACACCGAGGCCAAGGCCTGGAAGACCATATGGTCTGCAGGACAAGGAGTTACTTCCGTTGATGATATACTGCCCGTTTCACAACTAGTAAAGAATTTAAAGCAGGAATTCAAGGAATCGATTAAATCTCAATACAAGTTATTGGATACCTTTCCAAAGGAATGACCCCAATAATTTTTCTTTTGTATTTTGATGAGGTATAACCAACAATAGCACTACCATGTACATCAAGAGAAACATCAGCTGGCATATTATTTTACTTTATGCCTGGAAAAATCTTATTTTCTTTATCCTTTATGCTGGTATTATTTTTTATCTATACCATGCTCTGGGTTGGACCCATATCGATATTCCTTTTCAACCCCTCTCGGTAATCGGTATTGCCGTTGCTTTCTATATTGGATTTAAGAACAGCCAAAGTTATGATCGCTTCTGGGAAGGCAGGAAAATTTGGGGAGGCATTGTAAATTACTCCCGTACATGGGCCAACAATGTACTGAGCTTGGTGGAGAATGACCGGAAAGCGCAGGTTACCCTGATTTATAGACATATTGCTTGGATCAATGCGCTGCGTATCCAGTTACGACAGCCCAATAGTTTTTCCATAAAGGAAAACAGGGCTCTTGAACGCATTTTTGACAGACACGGGGAAAGGAACCCGGCTTGCGATGCAGCGGAACAGTTTTTGTCCACAGAAGAAGTGAACGATTTGGAAAACCGAAAGAATGTGGCCACTCACCTCATCAAAAATCAAGGAAAACAATTAAATCAGCTTTTAAAAGAGGGAAAAATAACGGAGTTCGATAAGCAAATCTTTCATCATGATCTGGAGGAAATGTACAACCTCCAAGGAATGTGCGAGCGTATCAAAAACACACCGTTCCCCAGACAATATGCCTATTTTAGTACGGTTTTCACTTGGATTTTCATTCTTCTATTGCCTTTTGGACTCCTCAACGTTTTTGAGACTCAACTCCTGAGTATGGACACAGCTCTTAATTGGTGGTATCTAGGACTCATGGTCTTCTTTTCAGTATTGATTTCTTGGATGTTCACCACAATGGAAAAGGTGGGCAGCAATAGTGAAGACCCCTTTGAGGGCCGCATCAACGATGTTCCCATGACCGCGCTATGCCGTACCATAGAAATAGACCTCAGGGACATGTTGGATGAACAAAACCTTCCAGAGAAGGTACAACCCCAACAAAATATTTTGTACTAATGCCCTTGGTTCCTTCCAGTTATACCCCTCCTGCATTTTTCAAAAACGGACATTTGTCAACCATATATTGTGGCCTTGCCCGTAGGGTAAACGGTCTGATTCAAAAAAGGGAACGTTTGTATTTATCGGACGGGGATTTTTTGGACCTGGATTGGAGCAATTCCATCACTCCAACAAGAAAATTAGTTCTGTTGTTGCATGGTTTGGAAGGTGATGGCCAACGACCCTACATAACCGGAAGTGCGAAGCTGTTCAACCAAAATGGGTTTGATGCCTGTGCCCTAAACTACAGGGGATGCAGCGGTGAGCCCAATACACTATACCGTTCCTATCATTCGGGGGTTACCGAAGATCTCGAGGAAGTGATTGCCCATATCCTCAGCAGTTATCCCTACTCGGAAATCTATCTGAATGGATTTAGCTTGGGCGGTAACCTTTTGCTCAAATATTTGGGTGAAAGAAGCGCTGTCCCCAAAGAAATCAAAGGAGCCGTGGCCATATCGGTACCCTGTAGCCTACACAGTTCCTGCCAACAATTGCTTACTCTAAAGAACATACTATACGCCCAGCGATTCAAAAGGCATTTGATTGCCAAACTAAGACAGAAACAACATCTTTTCCCGGAACGTATCACAGGTTCCGATATCAAAAACATCAAAACCCTCAAGGATTTTGACGATATCTACACGAGTAGGGCGCATCACTTTAAGGATGCGTTGGATTATTATACCCAATGCAGCTCGCTCCAGTTTCTTCCTAACATCAAAGTTCCCAGTCTCGTCATCAACGCAAAAAATGATTCGTTTCTTGGACCAGAATGCTATCCTTTTCACGAAGCGGACACCAACCCTAACCTCTATCTAGAAGTTCCAAAATATGGAGGCCATGTGGGCTTTTGGGGTAAAAACAATCAAACCTATACAGAAAAGAGAAGCTTGGATTTCTTTGATTCCCAATAAATAAATCACATTCTCAAGAAAGATTGTGCCCCATCCCGCAAAAACCCTAAAAAATTCGACCTTAAATACCTATCTTAGTGGCTACAATTACACAAACTACAATTACATTCAGAATGAAAAAAATACTAGTACTCTTGGCATTGGGTGCCTTTGTGGCAAGCTGTGGCGGTAAAAAGGAAGAAAAAAAGGATGGTTTTGAGGTGAGTAGGACCAAAACCGAAGAGAAAAAAGCTCAGGCCAGTGAAGGTGTGCCTGTAGATTTGGACAACAAAGGAGTGGGGCCCATAAAAAATGTTGATTTTGCTGATGAGGTCAACGAAGAGATGGCGGCGCGTGGAAAAGCTACGTTTGAATCCATTTGTGTGGCCTGCCATATGGTAGACCAACGTATGATCGGACCAGCTATGAAGGGTGTGTACGAACGAAGAAGCCCTGAGTGGGTCATGAACATGATTCTGAACCCAGATGGAATGTTAAAGGAAGACCCTATCGCCAAGGCATTGCTTAAAGAATACAACAACGCCATTATGCTGAACCAAAACCTAACGGAAGAGGAAGCCAGAGATGTGGCAGAGTACCTTAGAACACTATAACTTACTAGAATAATACATCTTTGAAATGCTGTTGTCTTCCTTGAAAGCAACAGCATTTTTGTTTTTATATCAACTATGGATTCAGCATCAAATAAGAACAATGCAATCGCCTTTTATAAAATGGCGTATGAGGGAAACCCCAAAGCAGCTGTCGAAAAGTACGTGGGAGACACCTATATTCAACATAACCCAGATGTGGCCGATGGCACAGAAGGCTTTATTTCTTATTTTGAGAGAATGCAAAAGGAATACCCAAAAAAATCCATCGAATTTGTACGATGTATTTCAGAAGGAAATTTGGTTGCCCTTCACACCCATCAAATCTGGCCAGATAATGATGAGTATGTCACCATGGATTTTTTCCGTTTTGATGAAAAAGGTAAAATATGCGAACATTGGGATGCCATCCAACAAATCCCAAAAAAATCTGCCCACACCAATAAAATGTATTGATCATGAAAAAATATATCCTAACACTGATTCTAGTTTCCGTCACTTTATCCATGTCCAATGCCCAGGATCTTAATGGTGCGTGGGAAGCCACACTAAACAATGATGAAGGAGTGGCGGTACAATATGTCACTATTGTTTCCGATGGTTTTTTCTCTGAAGCTTTCTTTGAAAAAGAAAACGGAAAATTCATCGGTACCAAAGGAGGTTCTTTTTCTTCGGACAATGGAATGCTCACTTATACACTGGAATTTGCCTCCTTTGATTCTGATATGGTCGGCTCAACAAATTCTTTCCCTTACAGTTTTAAAGATGGAAAGCTTCATGTTGGGGAAAAAATCTGGAGCCGTGTGGATGACGGCACCCCCGGTGATCTACAGGGAGCATGGCTGATTTCGGGCCGTAAGCAGGATGGAGAAGTGATCAAGCGGGATATCTCAGGTCCCAGAAAGACCATGAAAATCCTTTCCGGAACTCGATTTCAATGGATCGCCTACAATATCGAAACCAAAGCGTTCATGGGAACTGGTGGAGGCACTTATACCACCGCAAATGGCAAATACACTGAACATATCGGGTTTTTCTCTAGGGACGATTCAAGAGTAGGGGCAAGTCTGGAGTTCAATTTCGAACTTAAGGACGGTGATTGGCACCACTCTGGATTTAGCAGTAAGGGTCAGCCCATCTATGAGGTTTGGAGTATTCGAAAAGGGTGAAATCACTTCTTATCAATTAATTAACCTATTGTACTAAAGCCCATTACATTATTTTTTAGTACTTTTTACTTCCATTAACCATTAATTTCCCACAAATGAAAGTCTCTACCTTTCTTTTTTGCATAGTTTTGCTATTGACGGGTTCATGCAATCCAAAATCTGATGATTCTTCCATATTGTTCGATATGACATGGGAGTTGGAATATATATCTGGCCCCCGAATTGCCTTTGAAGGCCTTTTCCCGAACAAAAAACCCCAAATAATGTTTGACCAAGAATCCGGGAAAGTCATGGGTAATGATAGTTGTAATGGCTATTCGGCAGATTACACCATGGACGGAAATTCTATTTCTTTTGGAGAACCCGGTCCTACCACCATGATGTTCTGTGGCGGTGGCGAAAGACAATTCCTGAACATGATGCAAAAAATAGACGGATATGCCATGGAAGAAGGTAAGCTCAATTTACTTATTGGTGATGTTCCCATGATGCGTTTCAAAAAAGTTGAACCATGAAAAAGTTAATACCACTACTCTGCTTTGTCATACTATTTTCCAGTTGCGTGGAGAAGAAAAAAGAAGAAAGCACAAATGAGGAAGAAGCAACACAGAAAGATACCATACAAATCAAGACGGTTGAGCCCCTTGCCTCAAAAATTGACGATAGTTATTTTAAGGCCAATGGCACGGAACCTTTTTGGGGACTAAAGGTAAAAGACAACCGAGTGGAGTTGAACATGATGGAAGATACCATTGTCACGCCACATTCAACCCCTATCAAAGTCCAAGATGCCAATATTAGTATGTACCGTATACAGACTGAAGCAGTTTCTTTGGATGTGATCATAGCACACAAGGAATGCACCAATGCCATGTCTGGGGAAAAGTCGCCGTATACCGTGACCATTGCCTATAAATATACCGGCGAGGAAGAAACCCATGCCTTGGAAGGATGTGGCACCTACATAACGGACTATCGTCTCCATGATATTTGGGTACTCGAAGAAATGGATGGCAAAAAGGTCTCCAAAGATGACTTTAACGGAAGTGACGTCCCTAATATGGAAATTGATATTAAAACCAATCGATTTGTAGGATTTGCGGGTTGCAATAGAATGACCGGGGGGCTTTTCTTTGAAAAAGATGTACTCCGATTTACCAATGCGGCCTCCACCAAAATGGCCTGTCCCAATCTTTCCGCTGAAGACAAATTCATGAAAAAACTTCAAAGTAGCACAACCTACAAGATTGAAAATAATCGATTGTATCTGTCCAATGGCAGTGAGGAAAACCTTCTCATTTTCAAAAAAATCGACTGAGCATGAAAAAAATAACCTATCTATTTCTTGCGGCTCTTTTGATTGTTAGCTGCAAAACCAAAACGGAGAAAGAAAATACCGATTCCCACGCAGATACCCCCTCAATTGTTAAATCAAAACAGGCTCCTTCTCTGGAAGAAGGTTGTTATGTTTACAATGCCAATGGAAACCGGATTGTTTTTGAAATTACCGATGTATCCAAAACCATACTTGGAAACCTCAGCTACGCCTTAAAGGAAAAGGATGGCAATAAAGGAACTTTTGCCGGTGTTATGAACGACAATATCCTTTTGGGTAAGTATTCCTTTGTGTCAGAAGGAAAAGAAAGCACCCGTGAAGTGGCCTTTTTGGTTGAGAACGGCCAACTCATAGAGGGATTTGGGGAACTGGACAGCACCGGAACGGCCTTCAAGGACCTTTCCGTTCTTAGTTTTAGTTCTTCAATGCCTTTGAGTAAAACAGAATGCGATACAGAACCCTAAAAACCCCCATACAAAGGTATTATGACATGAGAAAATTAATATTACTATTGCTGTTTCCCTTTCTTATCTCCGCACAAGATAATGCAGAAAACAAATCACAGTTTGTGGCCCTGTATACTGTTGGAAATCTTTGGGACAAAGACGTAGAACCCCAGAATCAACCTTATTTTAAGGAACATTCAGCTTTTTTGTCTAAGCTTAGAAAAGAGCAGACCATCATTATGGGAGCGCGATATGGCGATACTGGGATGATAGTCCTGAAAGCAACCGACCTGCAATCTGCCAAAACATTGCTAAACCAAGATGTCGCAATCCAAAATGAACTTTTCACAGTTGAAGTGCATCCTTTTTATCCCTTTTACAAGGGATGTCTGGAGTAATCAATGGGGTTTATTTGTCCTTTTTTACCGATTTACACCTGCTTTTTGGCAAAAAAGCAAGCCTCTCTTAATCAATAATCGGTTAATTTTATGGGATACTCTTAATTTCTGTTTGATGAAAACAAAAGTCTTTCCCCTGCTTGTCCTACTATGTAGTTTTGCCCTCACTGCACAATCCCCATCAGATTACACCATAGTCTTCACGTCGCAGGCAAAGGTCAATCTACATGAGAATCAGCGACAAAACATAAATTCATTTTTTGGGGTCGCTTTGGGCAGAAGAATAGAGCCCAAAACTGATTCTGATTGGGTATATTTTGACGGAGGTGGCTTTGTGAAATTTGCCTACCATTCCGATGAAAACATGGTATTGGACTCGTCTGAATTTATCAAATCCATGCAATTGGGACTTTTGGTACCCTCAACGGAATATGAAGCTGTTCAATCCATTATCAAAAATTATGGCGCTCCTCCAATGCTCCCAGAAGTTGAAAAATATCAAGATCATGCCCACTTTTACTATTTTCATGCCCCAGGGGGCCAAATCTTCCGAATTGTAAACTCAGAAAAAACACTTCCCAAAAAAGGCGGGGTTCTTTTTGATGCCGAAAAAGCGGAAAAATACGGGGCGGATGACTATGGAATGAAAAAATACGTTTTTGCATTCTTAAAACGAGGCCCCAATCGCTCCCTTCCCAAAGAAGAAGCGGACGCATTGCAGATGGCCCATTTAGAGAATATTGGAAAATTGGCCCAAGAAGGCAAGTTGGTCCTTGCTGGACCATTTTTTGGAAATGATGACTTACGGGGCATTTATATTTTTAATGTGGATTCGTTGGAAGAAGCCAAAACACTTACCGAGACCGACCCTGCCATCCAGGCAGGCAGCTTAACCATGGAACTCAAAGAATGGTATGGTTCGGCCGCTCTTATGGCAGTAAACCAAATTGGCCTTACCTTGGCCAAAAAATCCATTATGGATTAATGCTTTTTTAATTATGACTAACCTTTCTTTTTCCAAGTTAATTGGTTGTGCCTTCTTTTTTATTTTCGCAATGAAACTACAAGCCCAAAATATGGAATTACCGTACCATCAAATTCCCGATCATGCCGAAACATACAGTGCCGGCAATATTGTGTCACGAATGATCGATGGTTTGGGCTATCGCTATTATTGGGCAACAGAGGGTTTGACCGAAAAAGACCTGCAATACAAACCTTCTGCGGATGGACGCAGCCTTTTCGAGACCATGGAACACATCTACACCATGTCCAACAATATTGTATTGGCTCCAGATGCAAAGCCTTATGAAAGGCCCAAGGCCCCTCTTAACTATTCCTACGAAGAACTTCGTGAACTGACTCTTACAAACCTACTAGCGGCCAGCCAGAAAGTTCTGAGAAAAAGCTCCAAAGAAATGGAAGGTTTTAAAGTAATTTTTAAACAAGGTGATAAACAGTCCGAATTCCCATATTGGAACATGATCAACGGAATGCTTTCCGATTGTATTTACCATACCGGCCAAATTGTACTGATGCGAAGGGCCAGTGGCAATCCCCAAAACCCAAATGTGAATGTGTTTCTTGGGAAAACCAGGGAATAGTCTATTTGTCCACCACAACCTTATAGGTTGGATCTTCCAGTACGTTCACTTCGATAATATCATCGGCATTGGCCAACAACCTTCTACAATCCCTGCTCAGGTGTTTTAGGTGAAGTTTCTTTCCTACCTTGTTGTAGCGTTCGGTAATCTTGTTCACGGCTTCAATGGCAGACATATCCACCAATCTGCTTTCTGCAAAATCGATAACAACCTCATCGGGGTCATTGAGTACATCAAACTTTTCGGCAAACAAGGTAGTGCTGCCAAAGAAAAGAGGACCATAAATTTCGTAATGCTTCACCCCTTCATCATCGATATGTTTTCTCGCACGGATGCGTTTTGCATTGTCCCATGCAAACACCAAGGCAGAAATAATGACTCCCACCAAGACCGCCAAAGCTAGGTTATGAAGGAATATCGTCACCAAAGTTACCAGCACCATGACCAATACATCAGATTTAGGCATACGGCGGAAGGTCTTTAAGCTCGCCCATTCAAAAGTTCCCAATGCCACCATGATCATTAGCCCTGTCAATGCGGCCATAGGCACTTTTTCAATAAGGCTAGACCCAAACATGATGAACACCAACAACATTAACGCAGCAAAAATTCCAGACAGTCGTGCCCTGGCACCATTGGAAGTATTGATCAAACTCTGCCCGATCATGGCACAACCACCCATTCCGGAAAAGAACCCTGAAAGGATGTTAGCCGTACCTTGAGCCACGGCCTCCTTGTTTCCCCTACCACGGGTCTCGGTAATTTCATCAACAATATTCAAGGTGAGCAAACTCTCGATCAAACCTACGCCTGCCACGATAGCCGCATAGGGAAATATAATCTGTAGAGTTTCCAAAGTAAAGGGCAGATCAGGGATATGAAAGGGAGGAAAAGTTCCTTCAATGGAAGCGATATCGCCAATGGTCCGGGTATCCAGTCCCAAGAAAAATACAAGACCGAACACCAAAAGAATTGCGGCCAAAGACGCTGGAATTGCCTTGGTCAATTTGGGAAGTCCCCAAATAACGACCATGGTCAGCAGTACCAATCCAAGAAAGATGAACAAAGTGCTCCCGGTCAACCATTCACCATCCGCAGTTTTAAATTGGCTCATTTGCGACATAAAAATAATGACGGCCAACCCGTTCACAAACCCAAAGATTACAGGGTGGGGCACCAAGCGCATCAACTTCCCCAAGCGAAGCAATCCGGCAGTCATCTGCAAAATTCCTGCAAGAACCACCGTTGCAAAAACATACTCAACTCCATATTGCTTTGCCAAACTCACAATGACCACAGCCACGGCTCCAGTAGCACCAGAAATCATTCCCGGTCTACCTCCCAATATGGAAGTGACCAACCCCATTACAAACGCAGCGTATAGTCCGGTTAGGGGAGACAAACCTGCAATAAAGGCAAATGCAATAGCTTCTGGCACCAGGGCAAGTGCAACAGTCAAGCCCGATAAAATTTCTGTGCGATAGTTTACTTTTTGGGAAAAATCAAAAAGGTTGAGATATTTTTTCATGGCTTCTTTCTTGAAGCGGGCAAAAGTAGCACTATTAAATACAAGACCCTAATAAGCTCCTTATTTTTAAGGATTTGATGATCTACCAGTTGGTCAATCCCAATACCTTTTCACCCAACGCGCTTAATTTTGCGGTTTCGTATTTGGTCTGTTCCCATTTTCTGGGGTCTCCGGGAAAGGCATACCCTTCAGGGGCAATTCTATTTTTCCAAGAATTGATACGCCAATTTCGCATTTCTTCATTGTCTTCTTCAGCGGGCATCATGGAAATGTATTGTGCAATCCTAACCTTATTCCCTGATTTATTTGGACGAATCCCGTGGGGTTGGGTACTATTGAAAATCAATAAGTCACCAGCTTCCAATTTCACCTTCACGATTTTGTCTTCCAAGCCCGTAACATCGGGTTGAAAATGGTCGCGGTCTTCGGGTTGTGTCAGTTTCCATGTATCGTAGTTTCTGTAAAGCCAAGGAATACACTGGAATCCTCCCATATTTTCATCCGTTTGGTCTGCCAATGCAAGAACGCCCTGTACATTTTGTGGTTTGGTTTCTGGGTCATAATCCCAGTGGATAAACCCTTTTTTGTTTTCCCCGGGCCGTTGGGGCATGTTCAAGTTGGCACGATCAATGGTCACCCATAGCTTTTCAGTTCCCCAAATGTCCACAAAGGCATCGTATACTTTTTGGGTTTGCCGATTGTTCCATAAATGTTGATGGTTATAGACCTCTACCATTCCGGTTCCCGTAAGTTCTTTCATTTTCATTTCTGCCCGGGCAGGAGCGTACCAGGTGTCTGGATCGTTTGGATCCTTTTCATCAAACTCCCATAAAAAATCGGCAGTGGCCTTGGCCTGCTCCTTCGGAACAGCATTTTTAATGACAATGTACCCGTTCTTTAACCAGAATTCCCAATCCTCCTCGGATAAAACACGTAAAGGTTCCCCATTGGACCTATCGTTCAATTTAATTTTACTACTGGTCGCTGTGGATGGATTACCCGGTATTTCTTCGTGGGCCTTGTTGGCCATTTCCATGTTCTGTTGCTGTTGCATTGTATGTTCTTTTGATTCAATACTCTAGATGCCAAAGCTATGGGTGAATCAAAATGGTTTCCACCGTGGGATTGACCATAATTTGTACTATTTTGATTTTTATTGATTATTTTTAAAAATATTTGAGCAATACAATGAAAATTCAACTTGAAAACATACAGCCCAATGATAAGAGTTCCTTTCATTTATTGCACAATCCCAAATTGAACGATCTCTTTTTTTGGCATTTTCATCCTGAGTTCGAGCTGGTTTATATTGAAGGTGCCAATGGCAAACGACATGTTGGTCAACACACCTCCAACTTTAAGGGCAGCGATTTGGTGCTGATCGGTTCCAACATTCCCCATTTGAATTTTGATTACGGTATTAAAACAACGTACCATAAAGAGGTCTTGCATATTAGTGCATCCTTTAAGGAAAAGGTGTTTGCCGAAATCGAAGAGCTTGAGGATGTCTATGAACTATTGGAAAAATCGCAGCACGGTATTGCCTTCTTTGGGGAAACCAAGGAGACTATTGGAAACATCATGAAGCAATTGCAAGCCATGGACCGGTTTGGACAGTTCCTTAAAATTTTACAGTTGCTCAAAATTTTGGCTCAAAGCAAGGAATTTGAGTTGCTGCATTCCAATCCCATCATAAATGATAAAGCCAACAAACAGCAACAGCGTTTGCAAAGGGTGTACTCTTATATTGATGAGCATTATTCCAAAAAAATTGCATTGGATGATGTTGCGGAATCGGTAAATCTGGGTAAGGAGGCTTTTTGCAGGTACTTTAAAAGGAATACAGGAAGTACTTTTACGCATTTCTTGAACCAGTACCGAATAACCCAGGCCAAGCGGCTTTTACTTACTGGAAAAAATGTTAGCGAGGCTTGTTATGAATGTGGTTTTGAAAGTTTATCTTATTTCAACAGGACCTTCAAAAAGGTAAGCGGCGAAAACCCTTCGAGCTATAGGAATGCTCATGTATAAAAAAACCGCCTTAAGCAAAGTTGCTCAAGGCGATTCTTAACTAAATAACCAACCAAAAAACTTATTTGTATAGTCGAACACTTTATTTTTTCCTTACATTTTACGTTGGCGAACCACGTTCATTAACGCATTTTTAACTTTCACGCGTTTTTTTCCAGTGTCAATACCTGATTTTAAGTATTGCATATACCCTCTTCCTGTAAACTCATAAATAGTTCCGCTGGAAACGTGGTACAACTCAATGGTGCTATCATCCATAACATAAAGTTCAAAGTAATCATCGCCCAAATAGTCGTAATCCAATGTTAAGGTCTTAAGTGTAGCATCGTTCTGCACATCATAAACTTGGTAGATTCCTTGGTAATCCCATTGCAAATTGCTCAATGGAATTCCAGGGGCATCAATGGAGGACCTAAAAGACCCATCATTGCTTACAGGAAATTGCAGATAGTTTTCCTCATCAAATTCATTAATGGCGCCCACTTCACTGGTATAGGTCTTTTCCCAAACTTGGTATTCCTGCAGAAAATATTGGATATTGTCATAAAAGACCTGATCATAATCAAAATTTCTGCTTTGGTATCCCCTTAGTACATATGAGGTGTCGGAATAAGGGTTGTACAGTTCCAAAGTGTTGCTGTTCAATGCATACACTTCCATTAGCCAAAGTCCATCAACATCATGGTCTACCTCAACGGCTCCGGACAAGGTCGCATAGTTGCCCACATCTATCCCTAATCCATTTCCAGTTTTTCCAATTCCTACCAAGTTATTGTTGGCATAAACGACTCCTCTATCAAAAGAAATGGTAAAAGCACGTTGCAAAAAGGGGACTTCTCCGCTACCCTTGGTAGCATTAATATCTACATACCATAAATCGTAACTCTCTAAAACCAAGGCGGTATTTATGGGTGATTCTGTAATATAATCGTCTTCCAGAATAACCTCGGTGTAGCAAGAACTGGCCAAAAGGCCTATCAATAATATTCCAAAAAGTAGTTTTCCAATTTTCATAGTCGAGGTTTTAAGATTCAACAAATCTAGACCAAGCATTGTGCCAAAAATTATAATGTTTTGATAATCAGATGATAATGTATGCTCTGATATATTTTTTAGCTTTGCCCCGTAAATGGTATCCATGGAAAATAAATTGAGATTTGGGGTTTTTGGTGGAGGAAGCTGGGGAACCGCTTTGGTTAAGATGCTATCGGAAAACCAGAACAAGGTGGGATGGTATATGCGGAACGACTCTGCCATAAGGCATATCCTTAAAGAAGGCCATAACCCCAATTATTTAAGTTCTGTGGAATTTGACGTGGATCAACTCAATCTTAGTCATAATATCGACCAAATTGTGGAAGCATCCGATGTGCTCATCTTTGCCATTCCTTCTGCTTTTTTGGATGGAGAACTCAAAAACCTCCATGTTAATCTAAAGGACAAAATCATCTTTTCAGCCATAAAGGGGATTGTACCAGAAAGCGGTCTTATTGTCGGAGAGCATTTTCATAATCAATACGACATTCCGTTCGAGAACATTGGGGTAATCACTGGGCCTTGTCATGCCGAAGAGGTGGCCTTGGAACGCCTTTCATACCTTACCATTGCCTGTGCCGACGCCAACAATGCCAAACTGGTGGCACAGGGATTGAAAAGTGATTATATCCGTACCAAGATATCCGATGACATCATTGGAACGGAATACGCCGCCATGCTCAAAAATATTTATGCCATTGCCGCCGGTATTGCGCACGGATTGGGCTACGGCGATAATTTCCAGAGTGTTCTGATGAGCAATGCCGTCCGGGAAATGAAACGGTTCATTGATCGGGTGTACAAAATGAAACGGAACATTAACAACTCGGCCTATTTAGGTGATTTGTTGGTGACCGGATATTCCACTTTCAGTCGAAATCGCCTGTTCGGCAATATGATCGGGAAAGGCTATACGGTTAAAAGTGCCATGATGGAAATGAATATGGTTGCCGAAGGATATTATGCCACCAAAAGTGCACACTTGCTCATGGACAAGTTGGAGAAAAAGTCCAAAACACCCATCATCAATGCTGTGTACCAAGTGCTATACAAAGAAAAAAGCCCTAAAAAGGTTTTTGAAAAGTTAACCGATAAATTGGACTAATCCCTATCCAACGAAAAGTTGGAATGTTCTTCCAACTCTTCTTCCAAGGTTTTATGGAATGCCACTATTTGCTCATCCGTATACCCAAAAGCCTTTTGAAACTCATCCAATACTGCGTCCTTGTATTGGCGAACACTATCGATGTCAAAATACAACCGTCCGGTTCGTCTAATGAAAAAATCCATGGGGTTAAGGACCATTTCATGGGCAATGGCAAATTGTGCTTCTGCCCTGATCATGCGCTCATGCACATCAGGATTAGTTAGGGCCGCATAGTGCTCTAGAACGGTCTCGGTCTGTTTGCCATAGGTGGTTACCAGATACCATGCATCGTATTCGGAAAAACCACTATCCTGGATACGGTCAAAAATCAACTTGATGTATTTTTTTACGTGCTTGAACTTTTTAAAATCGCTCCCGCAAAGTGGTATTTTATCTGTAATGCAGGGGTCTAACAAAATCTCATGGTCCTCTTCCATTTGCTTGGCGATACGGTTCACGGTGCGTTCCGCCATTTTCCGATACCCAGTGAGCTTGCCTCCAGCAATGCTCACCAACCCGGTATCCGAGGTAAAGATCTCATCCTTTCGGGAAAGCTCCGAGGCCGATTTGCCTTCTTCATGAATCAAAGGCCGCAGTCCTGCCCACGACGAAATGATATCGTCCAACTCAAGATTGATGTCCGGGAACATATGGTTTACGGCAGAAATTAAATAAATGGCATCGGCAATATCCGTGGTCACATGGTCTTTGTCTGCATTGTAATTGGTGTCCGTAGTCCCAATATATGTTACCTTGCCTCTTGGAATCGCAAACATCATCCGTCCGTCCGGGATATCAAAATACACGGATTGCCTTACCGGAAGTTTTTCTTTGGGAAAAACCAAATGGACGCCTTTAGTCAAATGCAGTCTTTTTCCTTTTTTGGAGTGGTTCATGCTTCTCAACTCATCTACCCAAGGTCCCGCAGCGTTGATTACATATTTGGATTTTATGCTGATTTCCTTTCCAGTGACTTCATCTTTAAGGGTTACCCCGGCCACTTTTTCGTTTTCATAGATGAAATCCGTAACCCCAGCATAGTTGAGCACCTGTGTCCCATAATGAAGACTGGTCTTGATGTTCTCCAAAGTGAGTCTGGCATCATCGGTACGGTACTCGGCATAATAGCCAGCTCCGTTCAATATCTTTTTGGGCAATAGGGGTTCCAACTTTAAGGCTTCCTTCTTTTCCAGCATTTGTCGTTTGTCATCCCCAGTCACCTGGGCCAATATATCGTATACTTTTAGCCCGATGGAGGTCAACCATTTTCCATAGGAACCGCCCTCGATCAGGGGTAGCAACATCTTTTCGGGTATGACCAGATGGGGGGCCAATTTATGGACAATGGCCCTTTCGGAACCTACTTCCTTCACCAACCAAAAATCGAATTGCTTTAAGTAGCGAAGTCCCCCATGGATCAACTTGGTGGATTTGCTGCTGGTACCCGATGCAAAATCCCTCTTTTCCAACAAAACCGTCTTTAATCCGCGGGAAGAAGCGTCCAAAGCTATTCCCGCTCCGGTGATTCCTCCCCCGATTACCACGAGATCATAAGGCTCTTTGGCCAATTTCTTTAAAATCTTATCCCGGTCCAGATTTGAAAAAGCAATGCTTCCCTCCATATCTTATTTGGTGAATTCATATTCTCGCTCCACTTTACAAATCCGGACTTTGTACCAAGAATACCAAGTTCTGATTCCTTTCCTTTGTGCTTCGCGATGTTCCATTTGGGCCTTCCAATGGGCAATGGCCTCCAAACTCTCCCAATAACTGATGGTCACGCCCAACCCGTCACGGGCACTTTCAAAGTCCAAAAAACCGGATTGCTTTCGGGCCAATTCCTCCATGGCCCCGGCCATTTCTCCATAACCGTTGTCGCCATCGGTACGCAAGCTTGTGAAGATAACTGCATAGTAAGGTTTCTGTAGTTCCATATCGGGGATCAATCAATATATTCCTTCTCCAAAAAATAGTTCACCAAAGCCTCTTTCATTAAAATAGCCTGTTCTCCCGATTTTAAGGGAGGTAGTTGTTCCTTGACCTTATAGTGGGGCCATCCATCATCATCAAAAAAATCAAAATCATAGTAGCCATAGGGTTCCAACAATCTACAAATAGCAATATGCATAAGATTGATCTTCTCATCTTTTTTGAAGCTTCGGTGAAAACTGCCCAGCTCCTGCACTCCTACCAAATAGATCATCCCGTCAATTTCCAAAGGGTCACCATCGGAAAATTGCCGAGATAATCTTTCCACCAAAAGCTCCCATCGTTCCTTTAATTTCTCGTCTCTTGACATATCATTTGCATGAATTCCAAAGGTACAAATCAATATTCTATATTTGTTAAAACCCGCATATGAGCTTTTTGGATATTATTATTGGGATTTTATTGGTTTGGGGCCTCTACAAGGGCCTTAAAAATGGTCTCTTTGTGGAGATTGCCTCTTTGGTGGCATTGATTGCTGGAATCTATGGCGCCATCCATTTCTCATACATTACTGGGGGTTATTTGGCCCAGCACATGAACTGGAGCGAGCAGTACATGAACATTGCAGCGTTTTTGATCACTTTTTTTGCCATTATCCTATTGGTCAACTTTGCTGGAAGGTTCTTGACCAAAATTGCTGATTTTGCTATGCTCGGCCTTTTGAACAAGCTTGCAGGCGGTATTTTTGGGGCACTGAAGGTCGCTGTTATCTTGGGCGCCATGCTTATCTTTTTTGAACGCCTTGCCACGCCTTTGAACTTAATTAATGAAGAGACCAAAAAAGAGTCAGTTTTTTATACCCCCATAAAGGATATTGGTGCTTTTATATTTGATCTTGTGCTTCAGGATGAGAAAGCCCAAGAAGAACTAGAATTCAACGGAGAGACCATTTAACTGTCCACACCTTCATTTGTACTTACATTTTTGCAATTCAACGTAAGAATTTGCCATCTATGGAAAATTTATGGGAAAAGTAGTTTCCTCCATTAGATTAGCATTCAGAACACTGGGATATTAGAACCTATCCCTGAAAGTACCCCGATAATGAAAAAATTATGTAGCGCAATGCTGCTCATTGCAACTGTTGCCTTGTTTACCATGTGCAACTCCACTTCAATTGAGGATGAGATTGAATACACCGAGGCGACCCTTGGGAATGAAAAAATTTCTATAGACCCCAACGGTATTGAGGATAAACTCATGGATATGGTGAACGACCACAGGGTTTCCATAGGAATGAACACCCTCCAAGACAGTCCGTCCTCCTACAAATATGCCGAGGAACACAACGACTATATGATTGCAAAAAACAAACTGAGCCATGACAATTTCGAGTCTAGGGCCAATAAGATAGCCGAGGAAACTGACGCAGTTGGGATTTCGGAAAATGTAGCTCGGTATTATATTTCAGCAGAAAAAACAATGGAAGCTTGGTTAGTGAGTGATTCCCATAAAAAAGCCTTGGAAGGAGATTATACCCATACAACCTTGAGCGTCCAGTTGGATAAAGAGGGCAGACCCTATTACACACAGATTTTTATTAAAGTGGAATAACAACCACGTACATTTATATTAGCGTTGAAGACCTGTTTGCCAAGCAGGTCTTTTTTGTGAAACACTATGTTCCCACTCAGGTTTTTTTTACCTTTCCTAAAATCTTGAGATATGGCCATACAAGCTCCTTTTAACCTAAACAAATGGGTCGAGGAAAATAGGGATACATTAAAGCCTCCTGTAGGCAATAGGAATCTTTACAAAGAAGCTGATGATTATATTGTGATGATCGTTGCCGGGCCCAATGCCCGAAAGGATTACCATTATAACGAAACCGAAGAGCTTTTCTATCAATTGGAAGGTCAGATTGAAGTTCATATTCAAGAAGATGGCCAAAAAAAGACCATGAAGCTCGGCCCAGGCGACATGTATCTGCATCCTGCCAAAGTTCCCCATTCACCAGTGCGCCATGAAGGGTCCATTGGGCTGGTGGTGGAACGCAAAAGGAAAGACATGAAAGTCGATGACGGACTACTTTGGTTCTGTGATCACTGCAACAACAAACTTTATGAGGTCTACTTTACCCTAAACGATATTGAGAAAGATTTTTTGGCCCATTTTAAGCACTTTTACAGTTCCGAGGAACTGCGTACCTGTGACCAATGTGGAACGGTCATGCCTATTGATGAACGCTTTATTGCCCAAGAAGAATGATACTCCTCTTAGCTAAAATTGTAGTAATTATTGTGGCTTTGCTCCACCTATATTTTTTATGGTTGGAAATGTTCGCATGGACCACAAAGGCAAAAAAAGTATTTCGTCAATTCCCTGAAAATTTGTTCGAACCCACCAAAACCCTTGCCGCCAACCAAGGGCTCTACAATGGTTTTTTGGCAGCAGGACTCCTATGGTCATTAATCATCCAAGACCCTATTTGGCAGGTAAACGTAGCCCTGTTCTTTTTAGGTTGTGTAGCCATTGCCGGTATTTATGGTGCCCTTACCGCTTCCAAAAAAATATTTGTGGTACAAGGGTTACCCGCTTTGTTGGGTATAGTTCTGTTTCTCTTGTATCTTTTCTTTTGAAAACCTTCTTTTTCCCTCCTAGATTATTTGTAATTTTGAAAAAATATAACAATTCACGATTAAAAAGTTATAAATGTCAAACACAGCGACTGCTATTGGAATGGAAGAAGCTTTAAAAAAGCTTGGACTCAAAGAAATAAACAATGGAACTTCTACAGGTTCGGAGCATTTTGGTTCGGGTGATACCATCGCTTCCTATTCACCTGTCGATGGTGCACTCATCGGGAAAGTAACAACCACTTCTCCTGAAGATTACAAAATGGTTATGGATGCAGCCACCGCTGCTTTTAAAAAATGGCGATCCATCCCTGCACCCCAAAGAGGTGAAATTGTAAGACAGTTCGGGGATAAACTGCGTGAACTCAAAGAACCTTTAGGCAAATTGGTTTCCTATGAAATGGGAAAAAGCTACCAAGAAGGGTTGGGTGAAGTCCAAGAGATGATAGACATCTGTGATTTTGCCGTTGGCCTTTCCAGACAACTGCACGGATTGACGATGCATTCGGAGCGCCCTGGGCATAGAATGTACGAGCAATACCATCCACTTGGTGTGGTGGGAATTATCTCTGCTTTTAATTTCCCGGTTGCTGTTTGGGCTTGGAACACCGCATTGGCATGGGTCTGTGGTGATGTGTGCGTCTGGAAACCATCGGAGAAAACACCTCTCTGTGGTGTTGCATGCCAAAACATCATAGCCGAAGTACTTCAAAAGAACCATCTACCAGAAGGAATTTCATGTTTGATCAATGGCGATTACAAAGTGGGCGAGCTCATGACAAATGACAAACGTATTCCACTGGTATCAGCCACAGGTTCCATCAGAATGGGTAAAATTGTGGCCCAAGCCGTAGCGGCAAGACTGGGAAAATCGCTATTGGAGCTAGGAGGTAACAATGCCATTATTGTAACTCCCGACGCTGATATTAAAATGACCGTAATCGGTGCCGTATTTGGTGCTGTCGGAACGGCAGGACAACGTTGTACCTCAACCCGTAGATTAATTATTCACGAATCTATTTACGATCAAGTAAAAAATGCGGTTACCGATGCCTACCAACAACTTAGAATTGGTAATCCTTTGGATGAAAACAACCACGTTGGTCCCCTGATTGATGTTGATGCCGTTAAAATGTACCTCAACGCTCTTGAAAAAGCTGAGAAAGAAGGCGGCAAAATACTTGTAGAGGGAGGGGTACTCGAAGGGTTGGAATATGAAAGTGGCTGTTACGTAAAACCGGCCATAGTTGAAGCCGAAAACTCCTTCAAAATTGTTCAGGAAGAAACCTTTGCCCCAATCTTATACTTATTAAAATATTCCGGAGAGGTTGAAAACGCCATTGAACAGCAAAACGGTGTTGTACAAGGTCTTTCATCGGCCATTATGACCAACAACCTTAGAGAGGCCGAGCGATTTTTATCAGCTTCAGGTAGCGATTGTGGTATCGCCAATGTGAATATTGGAACTTCAGGCGCAGAAATAGGAGGTGCTTTCGGAGGGGAAAAAGAGACTGGTGGAGGTCGCGAAAGTGGTTCTGATGCTTGGAAAGTTTACATGCGACGCCAAACGAACACTATAAATTACACTACAGAATTGCCCTTGGCACAAGGCATTAAATTTGACTTATAATGTGTTGGTAGTTAAACCCATAAAAAAGCCCGGAGAAATATCCGGGCTTTTCTTTTTTATGAATTCATCATTCCTTTGGTGCAATCCTATGGACCAATTCATATAGGATACTGTACTCAAAGCCTCCTTCCGGCATTATTTCCCCCATTTTGGATTTGGAAACCACTTCTTGGAAATCAGCATCCATTCCACTGGGATTGTAGCGCAGATAGTTCATGGCATCAGAGATTTTGTCAAATCCATCCCAAGTCAGGACAGAAAATCTGGAAAGCTTTCCACTAGGGTAGACTACAGACATCATGCCCCAAGATTTCATGCCCAAATTTCCACTTTTAATGTTCTTCTGATGAAGTGGCTTCCAGAGTTCTTTGTTCTCTTGTATAAAAGCATTTCTACTTTTGGGCATGGCATAGTTTACCAAAGCATACTTGTAGTCTCCCGGAATCATATCCTCCATTTGTAACCAATAATCAAAGGGAATCTTGGTAAATGAATTGGTCTCTACCATACCTGGTGCCACACCCATCGCCTTTACATTTTCACTGGTCCATACTTGGCTCGGGTCGGCCGCCTCAAAACTGTCATATATGTTTACAAAAACATAATTGGGAGCACCTTCCTCGGTTACCCCCACTTTTCTCCAAAGTGACCAACTGGCCATTTTACCCTTATCTACCGCAGCTTGGGCCACTTTTGCCCAATACTTCGTTTCTTTTTCAACAAAATCAGCCTCCCTGTCCTGAGGAACAACCCTATACTGAAAATAGGCCACTTGTCCGTAAGAACAGATTGCAACAACCAATGCAATGCATGTTAATAGTGTTCTTCTCATCTTGTTTAGTTTTTTAGGTTAACCTTGTAATGTACTAAAAATCAGATGTGTTTAACATATCATTAACATTTAGTTAACATTTTTTTAATGAATGGAAAGGCCCTTCTGACAAGATGTATAAACAAAGTCGCCCATTTAGGATGAACACTAAACGGGCGATCTTAAAAAACCAACTTAACTAACTCAAACTTAGTTTGATTAAACCCTACTTCAATGCCGGAACCTAGTCGGGAGAAATAGGGTTTCTTACCTAATATTTGCCACGAATTTCATACTATTTGAGGAATCTTCTAAAGGCATTCGTATCAGTGGTAGTAAAAAATGTATGATTTGCCCTTTTAACCCTGTTTTCAGTTTCCATACCTTGTAATCTGTATACGATAAGCACCTAAAAAGCTCAATTTCTTAACATTAAATCAACGATTTTAAGATTTTTTTAATATTTTGGATGTGGTATTCATAAACCTTTTCAACCTCGACCAATGGATTTTCAAGACTCAAATACTTGGTATTGGATTATCTTGGCGCTTACCGGTATAGTTGCAGGTGTTTTGGGCTATTTATTTGGAAAATCCGATGTTCCCTCGGCACCCGATAATTTCAGTGAATTGAGCAAGCTGGATATAGAAAATGCCAAACTACGGGCCGATTTGGAAATTTGCAAAAAACGATTGTCCGCAACCAACACTTCCAAAGTAAGTCCCAAAGTATCCAATAAAATTGCCCATTCACCCACACCACAGTTTAATGCAGATGCCGCCCGGACCGCATTGGGCAAAAAGGTGAAATTGGACGACCTGAAAATTGTTGAAGGTATAGGGCCCAAAATAGAGACGCTCTTCCATAATTTCGACATCAAAACTTGGAAGGCCCTATCGGAAACCTCGGCCGATACATGCCAAGAAGTATTGGATTCGGGGGGTAAAAGATTTAGAATCCATGATCCTGCCTCATGGCCCATGCAAGCCAAAATGGCCTATGAAGGACATTGGGAACAATTGTCTGAATGGCAAGAAAAACATAGGGCCGGAAAGTTTTAGATTACCAGCAAAACTCCCTTAAATCATTCCGTTTGCAGTGACCCACTTGAAAGTATACTGCTCCTCTGAAAATTTCATCCGCTCAGCAATCCGTTGTAGTCGCTCTGGCAATCTCATCAGATAATCACGGGCCTTTTCTGCCGTATCTGAAAGCGCCTGTAGACTTCCCAACTGCCAATAATCATTCAACTTTTGTAGAATTTCAATATAGTCTTGGGCCGTGTATACGCCCAATCGCTGTGCACAATCCGAAAATTGTTCAAATGCAAACCCCATACTTCCGCCCGATTCACGTAAAAAGTGTGCCGGCATTACAATTTTTCGTTTCATCATGTCGGCAAAAGCCTCTACCATATTGTTGGGGTCGTGTTCTAAAATAATCTTCACAAACTCCCTGTAGGCCAAATGGTGACGCATTTCGTCGCCAGCAATGATGTTGCACATTTTGGCCAAAGATTTATTCCCTTTTTGCCGAGCCAACTTGCCCACTCTTTTGTGGGAAATGTTCGTGGCCAATTCCTGAAAAGAGGTATAGACAAAATTCTTGTAGGGGTCTCTATCGGTACCGATATCAAACCCATCCGAAATTAAATGTTGGGTAGTAATTTCCACTTCCCGCATGTTTACCCTTCCAGATAGGTAAAGGTACTTGTTCAACACGTCTCCGTGCCTGTTTTCTTCCGCGGTCCATGCCCTTACCCATTTGCTCCATCCATTTTCCTTACCGTTGTGTTGATCAATTCCCTCAACATCCATCAACCAAGACTCATAAGTTGGTAATGCTTCCTCGGTAATGGTATCTGCCACCAAGGTTACCCAAAAATCATAGCCCAGTTCTTTGGCCTCACCACGAATCTGTTCCACTTCATCAAAAAATTTATCACTTTGGGAATCTGGCAAGAAGTCCGTGGGTTGCCATATTTCTTCAGTAGGAATGAGAAACTCCTTCATAAATCCTTCCACTTTCGGTTCAATGGTTTGCATTACCTCCAACCGAATATTCTTTTCTGGCATAAACTAGTTTTTTGCAAAGGTCTCCATTAAATTCTGAAAATGGATGGAATAGTTCTAATTTCTTCCTCTTTCCCCAGGATAAAATGTATGAACGGCATCACTTTGCCAAAACTCCTTGGTTTCCACATCCATTATGGTCAACGCTCCCATAAACGCGGCCCCGGTATCCACATTCCATACATTGGCCCCATTTTTAGGGATAACCTCTTCGGTTTTAGAGATAGGCGTATGGCCTATAAAGACTTCTTTATATTGATGTAATCTTTTAGGAAAATTGGAATCTGTTGGGGTCAGTTTGGGGTCTACTGCCATGGCAAGTTCCCATAAGGTACGATCCCAATAAAATGATTGTTCAAAATATTCAAAATCTACCCCTTTAAGGTTGGTATACCCGGCATGTAGGTAAAGCCTGTTATCTTCTGTTAAATGGTAGTTCTTTAATCCAGCGTAAAACTCAAGGTGTGCGCTCCAATCATTGCGACCATCGTTCAGATAAGAATCCCTTGTTGCGGTTCCGCCATGGGCCAGCCACTGCGGATTCTCTTTTTTGGTCAACAACCATTCCCTGCACAGTTCATCATGATTGCCTCTAATGAATGTGCAATTAAATTCTCTGTTCAAATCCAAAAGAAAGTCAACCGTTTCTACAGCAGTACTCCAACCATCCACATAATCTCCCAAAAATATCAGATGGTCTGTTGAGGTGATCTTTGCTCTTTGAAGAAGTTGTTCCAAAGCTCGCAATCCTGAATGGATATCCCCCACAACCAATGTTCGCATATCAAAATTTTTGACAATATTACGGACAAAAGGCGCGATGCATACTAAATTAAGGTAAAGTTTTCCATTGGATAAGACCCTGTTCCCAAACAAAAGGATGGCGTTTTTTGGATGAGAGTCTTTTTTATATGTACATTGGGATAGTACAAGGAAAAAATGAAAAAAGTATTCTGCATAGGTGAAGTATTGATAGATTTTGTTGCTGAAAACCAAGGCAACGACCTTTCAAAGGCCATAAAGTTTACCAAAAAAGCGGGTGGAGCACCCGCCAACGTAGCTTGTGCCATATCCAAGCTTGGTGGCCGGGGTGTTTTTATTGGTTGCGTGGGGGAAGATCCTTTTGGGAACTTTTTGCTTGATGTCCTAAAAGCTGAAAATGTGGATACTTCGCTGGTCCAACGCTCTGAAACCTTTACTACCCTTGCCTTTGTTTCATTGGCCGAGAATGGTGAACGCGATTTTGTATTTAGCAGGGGTGCCGATCGTGAGTTAGGATATGATCCCCTATTGCGAAAAACCTTTAAGGACAATATCCTGCATTTGGGTGCTGCAACCGCTCTTTTAGGCGGACCTTTGGAAAAGACCTACAGCAAATACCTCTTTGATGCGCTTACCAAGGAAATGTTTATAAGCTTTGACCCCAATTTTAGGGGTGATCTTTGGAAAGAAGATGAGGAAACTTTTGTGAAAAAATGTATGCCGTTTGTGGAAAAGTCCCATTTGTGCAAATTCAGTTTGGAAGAAGCACAACTAATATCCGGTAAAGCCGATCCCATGCAAGCATGTGAATTTCTTCATGAAGTGGGCAGCAAGATCATTACCATAACCTTAGGGGCAGAGGGTACTTTACTCAGTGCCAATGGCGTTAAAAAAATTATTCCCAGCATTCCAGTAGACCCAGTAGACACCACTGGAGCTGGAGATGCATTCATGGGTTGCCTCCTCCACCAAATTTCGGATTTGGGGAATTTTGATCCTGTTTTTGAACAATTTGACCTCCTGGAAAAAATGGTTGAAATGGCCAACCGGGCCGGTGCGTTGACCACAACCCAATATGGGGCCATTGCGGCATTACCTACCAAAGAACAGTTGGAAAAATAAAATGACCCAAGCCCAGTTACATCAGCTTTTAAGTTCCCAATCCAAAGAGAATGACCCCAAGGCTTTGTTTGAACTTAGATTGGCCACCAATGCTAGCTTGATTCAACAGCTCTTCTTTTCCCTGTATCCTGAAGAAATTCG
Source organism: Flagellimonas alvinocaridis (assembly GCF_004916895.1). Classification (GTDB taxonomy): domain Bacteria; phylum Bacteroidota; class Bacteroidia; order Flavobacteriales; family Flavobacteriaceae; genus Flagellimonas; species Flagellimonas alvinocaridis. The sequence continues at coordinate 803,433 of NZ_SNTZ01000001.1, read as the reverse complement.
CCAGCACCATTTTCAAAAATTGTTGAAACTGCTTCCCAAACTGTTTGCTTTGAGACCCAACGAACTTAAAAAACAGGACTTGCAACGATTAAAAGCAGGAAATTGGTATCAGTCCGAGAAAATGGTTGGTATGCAACTCTATGCGGAGCATTTCAATAAAGACCTGAAAGGGCTTCAAAAAAAGATCCCCTATCTCAAAGAATTGGGTATTAATTTCTTGCACATGATGCCCATTACCACGAGGCCCAAAGGTGAAAACGATGGCGGGTATGCCGTAAACAGCTACCATAAGGTGGACAAAAGGTATGGCACCAAAAAAGACCTATTGGCTTTGACCACCGAATTTAGAAAGCAAGGGATATTCTTAATGTTGGATTTTGTGGTTAACCATACCTCAAATGAGTTCTCGTGGGCCAAAAAGGCTATGCAAGGCAACAAAAAGTATCAAGGCTATTATTATACTTTCGAGGATGACACCATTCCATTGGAGTTTGAAAAAAACTTGCCCGAAGTGTTCCCCGAAACATCACCTGGGAGCTTTACCTATGTTCCCGAAATGGAAAAATGGGTAATGACCGTGTTCAACAGCTACCAATGGGACCTCAACTATACCAATCCCGAGGTCTTCTTGGAAATGCTCACCAACCTGGTGAAACTGGCCGATATGGGAGTGGATGTGGTTCGGTTTGATGCCCTTGCTTTCCTTTGGAAAAAGATTGGGACCATCTCCCAAAATCTCCCTGAAGCACATAGCCTTATTTCACTTTTTAGGATGTGTTTGCAAGTTGTTGCACCAGGCACCATTCTCTTGGCCGAAGCCATTGTGGCCCCAACGGACATTATAAAATATTTTGGGCAAGGGCCTACAAAAGGGAATGAATGTGAGGTGGCCTATAATGCCTCCTTAATGGCTCTTTTATGGAACTCCATTGCCACCAAAAAAACTTCTTTGCTCTATAAAAGTTTGGCCCATGTTCCTCCAAAACCAAAGGACTGTACCTGGATCAATTACATCCGTTGTCATGATGATATTGGTTTGGGATATGAAAATCGGTTGATCGAAGAATTGGGCTGGAATCCGGCCCAGCACCGAAAATTTTTGTTGGATTATTATTGCCAAAGGCTCGACTGGTCCCCTGCAAAAGGGCTGCTCTTCATGTACAACCCAAAGACCGGTGATGGCCGAATCACAGGAAGTGCCGCATCATTATTGGGTTTGGAAGAAGGGCTTGCCAAAGAAAATAAGGCTTTGATCGATCAGTCTGTTTCCAAAATCATCATGATGCATGCCATCATCATGGCGTTTGGAGGAATCCCCTTGATTTATGCTGGAGACGAAATCGCTACGCTCAACGACTATTCCTTTAGAAACGACCCCTCTAAAAAAGAGGATAGCCGATGGGTAAATCGGCCGATGCAGGATTGGCAAGTCGTTTCTAAATTGGATCATGATAGTTTACCCTCTTCCCAAATTTTCCGAAGACTCCAACATCTTATTTCCATCCGAACGGAGAATCCAATTTTTGCTGACCATAATGACATAGAGCTATACCATACTGGAAATGAACACATTCTTGTTTTTGAGCGAAGTTGCCAAAATGAAGGTCTTCTTGTTATCAGCAATTTTGATGAAAACCCACAGGTTATGGAGACCAGTTGGGTTAAAAAATTGGGGTATTTTGCCCAAGGAGAACCTACAGATCTAATTTCCGATACAAAAATTAAAATCAACAGCGGTTTATTGGAGATAATGCCCTACCAAATTATTTGGTTGAAAAGGAGTTAGTTGTACCTCACCTTTCTAAGGATTCGCTGGGATTCTTTCAGCGAGAGGTATATACTTTGATCATGGGTTTTCAGCAAGGGTCTGGCCTGGTCCATTTGTTCTTTGGCCTCTTCAAAACCATTCAAGTAGCAAATAAGGTAGGTAGCCGGCAAATGGGTTAAATCAATTTGCTCAGCACTCGTCAGGGCTATTTTCCTTTCCAGTTTTTGTAGTAGTGCATTGTTGGCATTATATACATGGAACAGGGTTTTTTTGTCATATTGTGGCGGTTCAAAAACCAGCTTGCTATTGATGGTGTACTTGCCATTTTCCGAAAAGGTGATTACCATCTCTTCCAGGGGATAATATTTTTGCTGAGCACCCAATCCCAATTGCACAAACTCCAGAGTACTGAATGAATCATCATCATAAGCAATGGTAATCTCGTCCAAAGCTGAATAGAACAGTTTTACCTGTTCATTGATCAACTCAATATCTACTCGGGAATAATACGTCTTGTTTTTTACTTTCTTCTTGTTGCCTGCCCAACAGACTACAAACTGTTCCTTGAAAACTTTGTAATCACTGGTTAGATCGGGATGCCTCGTGTTCATAAAATTGATTACGGCATCCAGAGTCAGCTCAATATTGTTGCGGGCATGCTGCTCTATGGTGGCCACAACCTCAGAATTAATATCCTTCAACTCAATATCAAAAGCCTTTGGCAAACTAATGCTCCCTTCCCTGAAGAAAACTGCGCCACCGTAATACTTCCAAATATTCTTCCGAAGGGCACAGACCTTCCCATTAGATCGAATGGTGACCAACCCCACTACCTTTCCTTCAGGCAAATGGGGAAATGGAATGTTCTCATAGGATATGATGGGCGGATTGTCCAGATAGGCATTCACCAAGTTCTGGATCTTGCTGTCGTCGAAAAAATCGACCCCCACAATCTCATTGTCGGCATCCTCCACACCAACCACTATAAAGGAATTGTTCTTGGGGTTGCTATTGGCCAAAGCACAGACATGCTTTAAAAATTTGGCCTTGCCTTCTTTTTCACCTATGGATATAAAACGCTTCTTGTCGTAAAAACTGTTTTCGTCGTTATGCGCTAAAAGATTTTTTACCAGTAGGCGTTTATTGATCATAGCTCCTTTTTCACGATGGTGCTACTCGCTTGGGCTGTGGGCATGACCACCAAATCTGCAATGTTGACGTGATAGGGGCGGGTGACCACAAAAAGAATAATATCCGCAATATCTTCAGGCTTTAAGGGTTGAAACCCTTGGTAGACTTTAGAGGCCCTATCTGCATCTCCCTTAAATCGCACATCGCTGAATTCTGTTTGTACCAAACCAGGATTGACCGCTCCAACCCGAATACCATAGGCATTGAGGTCTATCCGCATTCCTTGGTTAATGGCATCCACTGCATGCTTGCTGGCACAATACACATTCCCGTTGGGATACACTTCTTTTCCTGCCGTTGACCCAATATTGATGATATGTCCGGCCTTTCGTTCCACCATTTGGGGCAATATCGCCTTGGACATGTACAATAGGCCCTTTACGTTGATATCCAACATAGCTTCCCAATCATCAATACTTCCCTTGTCAATGGGGTCCAACCCATGTGCATTTCCAGCATTATTGACCAAAATATCAATTTTGGTAAAAGCTTTGGGTAAACTTTCAACAGCGGCAAAAACAGCATCCCTGTCCCTCACATCAAAGTTCAATGTATGGATTTCAACACTTCCCTCTAGCTGCTTCTTGAGGTCATCCAAACGATCCTGTCTACGTCCACACAAGACTAAATTAAATCCTTGCTTTGCAAAAATCTCTGCCGTTGCCTTTCCAATACCACTGGTTGCTCCAGTGATCAATGCTGTTTTCTTCATTATATATATTCTTACGGAACGCCATGGCCTTGGCTTGCCTCTAAAAGAACAAACCAATCCTGTAATTCCAAATCTATGTTTAAGGCCTTTTTGGCCATGTTTATTCTGTCTTTGTTTGTGGTACCTATAACGGGAAACACTATGGCAGGATGTTTTAGCAGCCATGCCAAAAGCAATTGACTTTCATCAGCTCCATATTTTTCCATCATGGGAACCAAGGTCTTTTTGATTCGTTGGGTCTGTTCCGTTTCTTCCCGGAACAAACTTCCCAAAGGGCTCCACGCCATAGCCATTCTATTATTTGCGATGCAATCATCAAACGTTCCATCGTACATGGGAGAATCATATGTCAGTGAAAATTCTACCTGGTTTCCCGAAACAGGAATGGTCTTCTCCAACATGGCCACTTGGGACGGGGTAAAGTTGGAAACCCCAAACTGTTTGATCTTGCCACTTTTCAATAAAGCATAAATGGCTTCCGCTATTTCATGGGGTTCCATCAACGGACTGGGACGATGCAACAAGAGCAAATCCAAATATTCTGTATTCAACTTTTTAAGGGATTGCTCGGCAGACCAAATAATGTAATCCTTACTGTACTCGTAATGGTTGATGCGATTGTCCCTGCCTCTGGTTATCTGTATGCCACACTTTGAAATCAATTGGATATCCTCCCGCTTGATCCCACTTTCGGCATAGGCCTGGCCAAAATCAGCCTCGGTGGAATAGCTCCCGTAAATATCGGCATGATCAAAAGTGGTAAGCCCCAATTCAATGCAATGCTGCATCAAATCAATCATTTCGTTTTTGGAAAGTTTTTTGCCCCAACTTCCCCATGTCATGGTTCCAGCAATAATCCTGGAATACGTATCTCTCTCTTTCATATGGGTTGAAAGTATAAAATTAAACCCTTAAATCCTTCATAAAACTAGGGGTTTACCGTTTTTTTTAACCATTAATTAACAGGTCAATTTTAAATAAATTTTCATTTTGCACCTCTTAGCATTCAGACTGACTTAAACACATAACAATAACGGTTCATATGGAAGAAAACACTACTATAGATATTAGTGCTGTGAATGAGAAAATTGCCCAAGAAAGTGCTTTTATTGACCTGCTTACCGGTGAAATGAACAAGGCCATTGTGGGCCAAAAACATATGGTAGAGCGGTTGCTCATTGGCCTTTTGGGCCAGGGCCACATTCTTTTGGAAGGAGTTCCCGGGCTCGCCAAGACTTTGGCCATCAATACCTTGGCCAAGGCTGTAAAAGGTAGTTTTAGCCGAATCCAATTTACTCCCGATCTTTTGCCTGCGGATGTGATCGGGACACTCATTTACAATATCAAGGAAAATGATTTTTCCATCAAAAAGGGTCCCATTTTTGCCAACTTCGTGCTAGCAGATGAGATTAACAGGGCGCCGGCCAAAGTGCAATCCGCTTTGCTCGAGGCCATGCAGGAAAAACAAGTGACCATTGGGGATGAAACCTTTAAACTGGATGCTCCATTTTTGGTAATGGCCACCCAAAACCCCGTGGAGCAAGAAGGAACCTACCCACTTCCTGAAGCTCAAGTGGACCGTTTTATGTTGAAAACGGTAATAGATTATCCCAAGCTCAACGAAGAACAACTGATTATCCGCCAAAACCTTAAGGGCTCCTATGAGGAAGTAAAACCTGTGGTAAGCATTAAGCAAATTCTAAATGCTCAACAGGCAGTGCGGGAGGTGTATATGGATGAAAAAATTGAAAAATACATTCTGGATTTGGTGTTCGCCACCCGATATCCTGAAAAATATAACCTTGAAAACCTAAAGCCACTAATAAGTTTTGGTGCCTCCCCAAGGGGAAGCATCAACTTGGCCAATGCTTCCAAGTGCTATGCCTTCATCAAAAGGCGTGGGTACGTGATCCCCGAAGATGTTAGGGCCGTTGTGCATGATGTCTTAAGGCACCGTATCGGGATAACCTATGAGGCAGAAGCAGAAAACATCACCTCGGAAGAAATCATAAACAAGATCGTAAACGAGGTAGAAGTACCGTAACGGTTCAATGTTTCTCGGTCAAAGTAGCAATGCTTTAAACCAACCCGAAAACCCATTTTTTGAACCCAATGGATACAAAGGAACTACTTAAGAAGGTACGTAAAATTGAGATAAAGACCCGCCGTCTTTCCGACCATATTTTTGGTGGGGAGTACCACTCTACCTTTAAAGGTAGGGGCATGACCTTCAGTGAAGTGAGGCAGTACCAATTTGGGGATGACGTGCGGTCCATTGACTGGAACGTTACAGCTCGGTACAATGAACCCTACGTTAAAGTCTTTGAGGAAGAAAGGGAACTCACCATGATGCTGATGGTGGATGTGAGCGGCTCCGAACTTTTTGGAACATCCAATCAGTTTAAAAAAGAAGTCATTACCGAAATTTCGGCAACACTGGCCTTTTCAGCATTACAGAACAACGACAAGGTGGGGATAATTTTATTCTCCGATGAAGTAGAGCTCTTTATTCCTCCCAAAAAAGGGAAAAGTCATGTGCTCCGTATTATCCGAGAGCTTTTGGAGTTTACCCCACAAAGCAGTGAGACCAATATTGCCGAAGCCTTAAAGTTCCTTACCAATGTGATGAAGAAAAAGGCCATCGTTTTTGTGCTATCGGATTTTATTGCCGATGATTATAACAATACCCTTCGTATAGTAGGAAACAAACACGATGTTACCGGCATTCGTGTTTTTGACGAACGGGAAGAATCCATTCCCAATCTGGGTATGGTACAAATGATGGATGCGGAGACCGGAACCATGCAGTTGGTGAACACCCAATCCAAAAAAGTTCGCTCTGCTTATGGTCAGTTCCACAAAGACAAAGTAGGCTATTTCATGGATTCGTTTACCAAAAGTGGCTGCGGTGTCATCAATTGCAGGGTAGACGAGAGTTATGTAAGAAAATTGTTGGGCTATTTTAAACGAAGGGGATAATGCAAGTTGAAAATTCAAAATTGAAAATTCAAAATGTCCCGACACCGTTTGTGTTGATGACACTGCTATGCCTTTTTGTATTGCCCTTTACGGGATGGTCACAAACCGATTCCAAAATTTCCACTGATGTGGATACCCTTTCCATAAAAATTGGGGAGCAGATAAAATATACCATTACCGTGGAAACCGATTCCACCAATGTGGTCCACTTTCCAGAAGGGCAGACTTTTTCTCCTTTAGAAACGGTGGAAGCCATCATAGGAGATACCATTAAGAATAATGATAAGGTTGTCTTGCAACGCATTTATGCCCTCACTCAGTTTGATAGCGGCGCATACACTATCCCTCCGCAGCGTATCGCCATTAATGAACGGCCTTTTTTTACAGACTCCTTTAATATAAAAGTGGGAGATGTGGCCGTGGACACCACCAAGCAGAGAATGTTCGACATAAAACCACTCATACAGGTAGATCGCAGTAATGCCGAACTTTGGAAAACTTTGTTATGGATTCTCCTGGGGCTTCTTATAGTGGGTGGATTGGTTTACTGGTTCTTCCTAAGAAAAAAGCCCCTGACAGAAGAGGAAAAGGTGGCTTTGCTACCTCCTTATGACAGAGCTTTAATGGAGTTGAAAAAGTTGGAAAACTCCAGATACCTCATTCAAGATGAGTACAAAAAATACTATTCTGAGCTTACGGACATTGTTCGCTTGTACCTTGAGGACGAAGTGCATGTTTCTGCCATGGAAAGCACCACGGAACAGCTGATCACCAAGTTGGAGCTGCTAAAAGATGCCGGGGAGCTAAAGTTGGACGATGAAACCCTAAAACAATTTCAGAAAATATTGCAGACCGCAGACTTGGTGAAATTTGCCAAATCCAAGCCTGCCAGTTCAGTAGCCGAACAAGACCGAAAGCTTGTGGAGCAAATAGTGGTAAAAACCCACGATGCCCTCCCCGAGCCCACAGAGGAAGAATTATTGCTGAATGAAGAATATCTGGAAGAACTCGCCAAGAGAAAACAGCGCAAACGCATCTACTGGGCGGCAGCCATTTTTGCGGGGCTAGTTTTTGTAGGCGCAGGAGTATCGGTAGCCTATTATGGTTTTAAACAGGTAAGGGACACCGTTTTTGGATATCCGACCAAAGACCTTTTGGAAGGCGAATGGGTAGCGAGCTCATACGGGTTTCCCCCTGTTGAACTGGAAACCCCGGATGTACTTATTCGCCAAGAGGTGAAGTTGCCGCCAGAGGCCGAAGAATTGATTAAGGAACTCCAATCCTTTTCCTATGGAAGTTATGCCGGTATCTTCTCCGTCTCCGCCAGTTCCGCCATCTATAAAGAAGAAAAAGACCCCGACTTTTCAGCAGCCGTGGGTGCCACCTTGGCCACATTTGAGGGTCTTGGGCTAAAAAACATCATCACTAAACAAGAGGAGTTCACTACAAAATCTGGTGTGCAAGGTTTAAAGACTTACGGCACCGGTACCATTGATGGGCCGGGGAACAGTCAACCAAAAAAAGCCAAATACAATATACTTTCCTTTGGAGGAAAAGGCTTTATGCAACAGGTTGTGATCACTTGGGAAGATGGCGATACCTATGCAGAACAGATTGTTGAAAGAATATTGAACACATTGGACGTTAAAACACAGGCATAAATGTTTGAAAATATAGAATTTGCAAATCCGCAGTTTTTCTGGTTGCTCGTATTGCTGCCACTGGCTTTGCTATGGTATGTTTTCAAACACAAGAATCAAACTGCAGCTCTTAAAATATCCAGTGTAAAGGGTTTTACGGTGACCAGTTGGGCTTCTAAACTAAGGCCTGTCCTATTCATTATGCGGCTTTTGGCCCTAGCGGCCATCATTACTGCCCTGGCAAGGCCACAAACCGAAGATATCTCAACCCGGACCAAAACCACCAAGGGTATAGATATTGTTATGGCCATAGACGTGTCTTCAAGTATGTTGGCTCGGGATCTAAAGCCAAACAGACTTTCGGCCCTCAAAGAAGTAGCAGCCGATTTTATAAAACAGCGGCCCAACGATCGTATTGGCTTGGTGGGCTATGCAGGTGAGAGTTATACCAAAACCCCCATAACCAGTGATAAAGCTATTGTACTGAACGCACTCAGGGAAATTACCTACGGCGAATTGGAGGATGGTACTGCGATTGGAATGGGATTGGCCACTTCTGTCAATCGGTTGAAGGAGAGCAAAGCCATCAGTAAGGTCATTATCCTACTGACCGATGGGGTGAACAATTCTGGTTTTATTGAACCCCAAACCGCGGCAGATCTGGCTGTGGAATTTGGAATAAAGACCTACACCATTGGTCTGGGCACCAACGGGAATGCCCTTTCCCCCATTGGTTACAATCCAGATGGAAGCTTCCGATATGGTATGCACCAAGTGGAAATTGATGAGGAATTGCTCAAGGAAATAGCAAAAGTCACTGGCGGACAATATTTTAGGGCTACGGACAATGATAAATTGGAAGAGATCTATGATGAGATCAATAAATTGGAAAAAACAGAAATAGAAGAGTTTAAATATTATAAATACGAAGAAAAGTTCCGACCGCTGATTTTTTTGGCAGGAGTATTGCTCTTATTGGAATGGGCCCTGCGCAATTCTATATTTAAAAGCTTTATCTAGCATATGATACAGTTTGATGAAAAAACATATTTCTATCTCTTGGGCATTATTCCGGTAATGGTCTTGGCCTTCTTTTTTCTTCAAATCTGGAAAAAAAGGACCCAGCGCCATTTTGCCAACCCCAAACTGCTCAAAAGATTGGCGCCCAACAAATCCAGTTTCAAGTCGGTTATAAAACTGGTGTTTCTGCTGGCTGGGCTATCATCACTTATTATGGGATTGGTAAACCCTAAAATTGGCACAAAACTGGAAACCGTCAAAAGAGAAGGCGTAGATATCGTCTTTGCGGTGGACGTATCCAAAAGTATGTTGGCGGAGGACATTGCCCCAAACCGATTGGAAAAGGCAAAACGTTTGGTATCGGAAATCATCAATCAATTGGCAAGTGACCGTATCGGTATCATTGCCTATGCTGGACAGGCCTATCCGCAATTGCCAATTACTACTGATTATGGTGCGGCCAAGATGTTCTTGCAGAGTATGAACACCGATATGTTGTCATCACAAGGAACTGCCATTGATGCAGCCATAGATTTGGCCACTACCTATTACGATGATACCGAACAGACCAATCGGGTCCTCTTCATAGTTTCTGATGGGGAGGACCACTCCGAAGGAAACACGGCAAACGCCGTTGAAGGCGCCGTAGAAAATGGTATTCGTGTCTTTACCATTGGGGTAGGAAAACCTAAGGGTGCACCCATCCCAATAAAAAGGAATGGCATTGTTGAAAGTTTGAAGAAAGACACCCAAGGCGAAGTGGTCATAACCAAACTCAATGAGGCCATACTGACCGAAGTTGCCGATCGCGGAAATGGCGAATATATAGACGGTTCCAATACGGAAAATGCCGTGGAACATATCAAAGAACTACTGAACCAGATGGATAAAACAGAATTTGAAGCCAAGCAATTTGCTGAATATCAAGACCAATTTCAATGGTTTCTGGGAGCAGCACTTTTATTTCTATTTTTGGACATTTTCCTTCTGGACAGAAAAACACAATGGTTAAAAAAACTAAATCTTTTCAATGAACATGATGATGACTAAGATGAGATTGATGTTTGTTCTCGTGCTATGCACAAGCTATGCCATGGCGCAGGAAGAAATAGCGGACAAAAGCGCCGAAAAGGCGCTTAAGGCCTCCACTAACCTTACTTATGAGGCCAATGGAGAGCTAAGTTCCAATGATTTTATTGCGGCAGAGGCCAATTATAGAAAAGCCATTTCCAAGAGTGAAAAAAACGTGGTGGCACCATTCAATTTAGGAAATGCCTACTACAACCGTGAGAGTTTTGGAGAAGCCTTTGGTCGCTACAAACAAGCTGGGGAAAAAGCAGAAAACAAGCCCGAAAAACACAAGGCCTTTCACAATATGGGCAATGTGTTCATGAAGAACAAGGAATACGAAAAGGCCGTTGAAGCCTACAAGGAAGCCTTGCGCAGCAATCCCAATGATGACGAGACCCGTTACAACTTGGCCCTAGCAAAAAAGATGCTTGAAAAACAGCAAGACGAGCAACAGAACGATCAAAATCAGGATAACCAAGACAAGCAGGACCAACAAGACCAAAATCAGGATCAAAACCAAGATCAGAACAACGAGGGGGATAACGACAAACAGGACGAAGGGAAACAAAACGAGGACGAAAACAAAGACCAAGGAGATCAGGGAGAAAACGGAGAGGACAAGCCCGAAGAAAATAAAGAAGGGGATGGTGACAAAAAGAAGGAGCAGGAGAAAAAACCAAATCAGGGCGATCAACCTGATGACCAAAAACAACAGCCAAGACCCAATCAGCTCTCTGAACAACAAATTCAGAACCTCCTAGAAGCCATGCAGAACGAAGAAAAAAAGGTTCAGGAAAAAATGGAGGCAAGAAAAGTGAGAGGCAAAAAAGTCAGAAACGAAAAAGACTGGTAATGTATAGGTTGAGGGGCAACATATTACTTTTTACAATCATATTCTTCTTGACGGGGGCTTCCAGCCAAGCCCAAGAAGAAGAGGTTACTTTTGAAATGAACCTCAGCAAGGAAAAATTGGGCATTAACGAACGCCTTCGTGTGGAGTTTACCATGAACAAGGATGGAGATAATTTTAGCCCTCCCCCTTTTGAGGGTTTTAAGGTGGTCATGGGGCCTTCCCAATCCATAAGCTCTTCATGGATCAACGGAAAAAGGAGCTTTTCAAAAACATATTCCTATATTTTGGTGCCCACGGCAAGAGGTTCCTTCACTATAAAACAAGCCACCATAGAAATTGCCGGCGAAACTTACAAAACACTTTCTAAAACGGTTGAAGTAACTGCGGCAGTGGACAAACCCAGCGATCAAAAAACTGTGGATGATGTGGCCGATGAGAACCTACATTTGGTAGCAGAAGTTTCCAAGGGAAATTCTTATCTCAATGAGGCCGTTACCGTCATCTATAAGCTTTATGTAAGCCCAAATATTAGTGTTACCAACTACAGGGAACTGGACAATCCAACGTACAACAATTTTTGGAGCCAAGACATTCCCGTTACCAGACGTACCGCCGAAAATGGCACCTATCAAGGAAAACCATACCGTTATGTAGTCTTGAAAAGAGTTGTTCTCTATCCACAAAAAGCGGGACAACTTGATATTGAACCTCTTTCCTTGGAGGTTTTTGTTGATGTTCCTACCAACCGAAGGGATTTTTTCGGTGGACGCATTTACACCCAGACCAGTAAAACGGTATCTGCCGGGAAAAGGACCATAAACGTGAAACCACTTCCAGAAAATGGAAAGCCTGCAAATTTTGGTGGAGCCGTAGGGGATTTCGAATTTTCTGTTTCTGCCTCCAAAAAACAGTTGAACGCATCAGAATCCCTACAAGCCATTGTAGAGGTTTCCGGAAAGGGCAACCTGAAACTTTTTCAGCTCCCTGAACCCGAACTTCCAAGTGCTTTGGAGGTTTATGATCCGGAGTATGAAGAAAACATACAAACTTATAGCTCGGGAATGGAAGGTAAAGTTTCCAACAACTACACCATTGTGCCTTCATTTAGGGGAAAATACCCCATTCCCAGTATTTCCTTTAGTTATTTTAATCCCAAGACGGAAAAATACATCACTCTTAACTCCGATGAAATCAATATAGAGGTGTTGGAGGGACCAACAAATTCTGCAAGCAACAATGCGGTGGGCACAGCGACCAATAAACAATTGGTTGTTCCAACAGGAAAGCAGTTTCATTTTATTAAACTAAACCCTAACCTAAGTCCAATTGGTGTAAACTACTTTTTTGGTTCCAGAGCATTTTATCTATGGCTTCTTGGTCCCCTTCTTCTAATTCCGATTGCAATTTTTTCATTCAAGAAAAGGGAAGCAATTGCACAGGATGTTGTGGGCAACAAAATCAAAAAGGCCAACAAACTGGCCAGAAAATATCTATCCACTGCCAAAAAAGAATTAGGTAACAAAGAAGCCTTCTATGTGGCTTTGGAGAAAGGACTTCACAACTATCTAAAAGCCAAGCTGAAAATCGAGACCTCAGAATTCAGCAAAGAAAAAATAACCTCCATCCTTTTGGACAAAAAAGTGGAGGACACAGATGTGGAAGGGTTTATTGAGCTATTGAAAAGTTGTGAAATGGCCAGATATAGCCCATTTTCAGATGTGCAAATGCAAAATGACTATGATAAGGCCAGCGGGGTAATTTCAAATTTGGACAAACAGTTATGAGTATAAAAAAAATAGTGCTTTTAATTGCCCTCTTTTCGGCTTCCCTTGGTTTCTGCCAAAGCAACGTCCTGTTTGATCAGGCTACAGAATATTACAACAAAGGGGAATACGGTAAAGCCATAGATAATTACAAAAAAATTCTTGATACTGGGGAACATTCCGCACAATTGTATTTTAACATGGGTAACTGCCATTATAAGCTAAATGCCATTGGGCCCAGTATTTATTATTATGAAAAAGCCTTGTTGTTAGACCCCAATGATGCGGAAATCAGGAACAATCTAGGTTATGCCCAAAACATGAGGCTAGACGCCATAGAAAGCATCCCTAAAACCGAGATTGCCCAAATCTATGGAAAAATTGTGAACCTCTTTTTCTTTGATCAATGGGCTTATGTGGCCATAGGTTTTGCCTTTTTGTTTGTTCTGGGTTATCTGGCCTATTTTTTTCTTCGATTTGCCAATCAAAAACGGATAGCTTTTATCGTGAGCATTTTTTCGCTTTCCTTGAGTGTTGTGTCCATTTTAATGGCTTATCTGCAAAATCAAGAGTTTAAAAAAGACAATCCTGCCATAGTTTTCAGTAAACAGGTACAGGTGTCGTCTGAACCCAACAATAACAGTGAAATTGTCTTTACCCTTCACGAAGGAACAAAAGTAAATGTGTTGGATCAACTTGACGATTGGAGGAAAATTAAATTGGCGGATGGCCAAACTGGATGGTTGTTGACCGATAATATTAAGTTGTTGAAAGACTTTTAAATATTATTTAACAAACTTTTTTGTGCTTCCTTTTATTTTTGCAAAAAAACTGTATAGTGCTAAGACTTTTGGCTCTTCCTTTTGTCTCGGTGATACTGGTCACAATTTTAATGGCCTCACCCTTTGTTCCCCTTCTGGGCAAGGAGTACTGTACCGCAATAATTCTTGGTTCCTCTGAAGAGGAAAACAACAGCAAGGAAACAACTGGTAGCAAGAACTTTGAGAGTAAGTTTTTTCTACTTCGCAATTTTTTCCCTGTAGATTCTACACTAAACCAAGAAAAAGATTTTGATGCTCTAACCTATATTTTTAGAGTTTTGGATTGCACCATTGAGATTCTTGACCCACCTCCCAAGAGATTGATTTAATTTTTTTCTTTTTTAAACACATCAAAAATCAATTTCTAACAGTCTTCAGTAAATTATAAATCCCTGAAGACACCATTACTATATTAATTATGTTCAAGTATATAAAAAATGACTTGCCAGCCAGTATTGTGGTCTTTTTTGTGGCGCTACCCCTCTGTTTGGGAATTGCCCTGGCCAGTGGCGCCCCTCTTTTTTCGGGTCTTATCGCAGGAATCATAGGAGGGATCGTTGTGGGTTCACTAAGTGGATCTCAAATAGGTGTTAGTGGGCCCGCTGCGGGGCTTGCTGCAATTGTATTAACTGCCATAGGCACTTTGGGAGGTTATGAAAACTTTCTTGTGGCCGTGGTCTTGGGTGGAATCATCCAAATTGTTTTTGGCTTATTAAAAGCTGGGGTTATTGCCTACTATTTTCCGTCATCAGTAATCAAAGGAATGCTTACCGGTATTGGGATTATTATAATCTTAAAGCAAATTCCACATTTCTTTGGATACGATGCCGACCCAGAAGGAGATTTTGCATTCTTCCAAGTTGATGGTGAAAATACGTTCAGCGGAATTATATCTGCCATTAATTCCATTAGTCCGGGGGCAACTGTGATTGCCGTTGTGGCTTTGTCCATTCTTATTCTTTGGGATAGGGTATTGAGCAAAAAATCAAAGATTTTTCAGTTGATCCAAGGACCTTTGGTTGCCGTGGTTTTGGGAATTGTTTATTTTGCCTTTACCTCTGGTGATGGCACTTGGGGTATTTCTGACGAGCATTTGGTAAGTGTTCCTGTTCCTGACAGTTTAGAGTCGTTTGCCGGGTTGTTCAGTTTCCCAAATTTTTCGGTCATAACCAATTCCGAGATTTGGATTACTGCCTTTACCATTGCGCTCGTGGCCAGTTTGGAGACTTTACTTTGTGTTGAAGCAACTGATAAGTTGGACCCACATAAACGTGTAACCCCTACCAACAGGGAGCTATTGGCACAAGGTGTCGGAAACAGTTTATCCGGTTTGGTTGGCGGATTGCCCATAACCCAAGTAATTGTTCGTAGTTCTGCCAATATACAATCTGGAGGTAGAACCAAAGCTTCAGCTATTATTCATGGATTCTTTTTATTGGCTTCGGTAGTTTTAATCCCAACGCTACTAAATATGATTCCTCTATCCGTCTTGGCGGCCATCCTCTTCGTTGTTGGTTATAAGTTGGCTAAGCCAAGTTTGTTCAAGACCATGTATAATTCTGGTTGGAAACAGTTTGTTCCTTTTGTTGTGACTGTGATTGGAATCGTGTTTACCGATCTTCTGGTAGGTATAGGATTAGGTTTGGGCGTAGGGATTGTGGTAATCCTTATAAAAAGCTACCAAAATTCGCATTTCCTTCATATTGAGGATAATAGCAATGGTGTACATAAAATTAAAATGACTTTGGCAGAAGAAGTTACCTTTATCAACAAAGGAGCTATTCTAAAAGAGTTGGACAGGCTTCCTGAAAATTCATACCTTGAACTTGATGTTAGAAAGACAAGGTTCTTGGACAATGACATTATTGAAATTTTGGAAGACTTTTCGGCCAAAGCCAAAAATAGAAATATTGACATTACCATTATTTCCGAACGAGGCATTGCGGAAAACCCAAAAAGTTACATTGAATTCTTTAATCTAAGACCGAAAAAATCGGCATAACTATAGTGATATGAAAGCACACACAAAAGAAACACAAGCCACCATGACCCCAGAAAAAGCCATTGTTTTTTTAAAGGAAGGCAATGAGCGTTTTCAACAGAACCTAAAAGCCAATAGAAACTTATTGGAACAAGTAAACGACACCAAAGATGGGCAATTTCCTTTTGCCACCATCCTAAGTTGTATCGACTCCAGAGTTTCTGCAGAACTAGTATTTGACCAGGGTTTAGGGGACATATTTAGTGTTAGAATAGCCGGAAACTTTGTCAATGAAGACATCCTTGGAAGTATGGAGTTTGCCTGTAAGCTGGCAGGAACCAAATTATTGGTTGTCCTTGGCCACACTAGTTGTGGAGCCGTAAAAGGGGCCTGTGATCATGCCCGCCTTGGCAACTTAACAAAGCTTATCAACAAAATTGAACCTGCTGTTGATGCGGTTACCGAGCCAAGAGACGAGTCCTTGAGAAATTCCAAGAACCTTGATTTTGTAGATTCCGTTGCGGTTAAAAATGTAGAACTGACCTTGGATAACATCAGAAATCAGAGTCCCATCTTAAAGGAAATGGAACAACAAGGAGAAATAGCCATTGTAGGAGGTATGTATGACATATCTGATGGTAAAGTTACTTTCATGTAAGCCACAAACTCTATGATCTTAAAGGCCGATGATTACGTAATCATCGGCCTTTTTATGTCCTAAAATTAGTATCTTCATACGGTATAAATTTAATACTGGCATATGTTCAAACACGTAAGAGGAGACCTTTTTGGAGGAATAACCGCAGGAATCGTGGCACTTCCTCTGGCACTTGCGTTTGGTGTCAGCTCTGGTCTAGGACCCAGCGCCGGATTATATGGTGCCATTTTCATTAGCTTTTTTGCAGCCCTCTTTGGTGGCACCAACACCCAGATATCTGGACCTACCGCCCCTATGACGGCGGTGAGTATGGTGGTTATTGCCAGTATTGTTGCCGTTAACGACGGTGATGTAACCAAGGCCCTCCCTGCTATTTTAACTATTTTTCTTTTGGCAGGTCTAATGCAGATAGGGTTAGGATTGGTTGGGTTGGGAAAATATATAAAATACATTCCCTATCCTGTAGTTTCTGGTTTTATGACAGCCATTGGTGTAATTATTTTGGTTACACAGATATTACCAGCTGTAGGATATTACCCCAAGGAAGATTTGGAATTTGTAAATCAATATATGCCCGAAGCCGAGGAGAAAATCTTGGAAAATATTCTAAGGGAAGAAGCAGGCGAAGGCATTCTGGTGTTGGAAAACTTTGAAGAAACCATAAAGCGTGCAAGCACCATAACAGAAGCCGATATGAACAAGGAGGCCAGTACCTTGGCCGCCAAAGATGCTTCAGGTGTTTTGGGAACCATAAAGGTTCTTCCCCGTGCATTACTGAACATAAATTGGTTGGAACTGGCCCTCGCCTTGGCCACCATTTTTATCATCTATGGTTTCAAAAGAATCACAACTGCCGTTCCCAGTACCTTGGTAGCCCTGTTGGTAGTTTCTGGAGTGGCTTTTGGTTTTGGATTGGATTATCGTCCCATCGAACAAATTCCCAGCGGATTGCCCATCCCGAACTTGGAGATATTTTCAGGATTTAACCTGAACTCCATTGCCCCGCATATTTTTACTGCACTTACACTTGCCCTGCTTGGGGCAATAGACTCGTTGCTCACCTCGGTAGTGGCAGATAACATGACCCAAACCAAGCACAAACCGAACAAAGAATTGGTTGGACAGGGTATTGGCAACAGTATTGCAGCTGTTTTTGGGGGTATTCCCGGGGCTGGGGCCACCATTAGAACTGTTGTCAACATTAATTCTGGTGGCAAAACCAGGCTTTCAGGAATGGTCGCCGGTATTTTATTGCTCGTTATTCTTCTCGCCCTTGGCCCTGTGGCCTCTCAAATTCCCGCTGCGGTTTTAGCAGGTATATTGGTCACCGTGGGTATAGGAGTAATGGACTATAGAGGGTTGAAGGCAATTCCACACCTTCCAAAGGATATTAAGTTAGGTCCGATGAAGTTGAGCTCAGAAGTAATCATCATGTTGGTGGTGTTGGTTCTATCTTCCATATGGAACTTGGTATATGCTGTAGGTATAGGGTTGGTAATTGCATCATTGATGTTCATGAAAAAAATTGGAGACCTTACTGCAAAAAGATCTGATGTAAAACCCCTGAAAGAAGAAGCATGGTCCGATGAGAAGAATCTCTCGCAAAAAATTAAGGAAGATGTTTTCATTAAGCACATTAAGGGACCCTTGTTTTTTGGTTCCACCAGCGATTTTCAGCAACTGGCATCCCAAATTCCAAATACCGCGTCCACAGTCATAATCCGAATGGGACGCATGCAATACATGGACCAGTCTGGTCTTTACGCCATGGAAGATGTGCTACAGGATTTGAACAGGAAAAACATTAGGGTACTCTTGGTGAGTATCCTGGACCAACCCAAATACATGATGGAACGTATTGATATTATCCCAGGCTTAGTTCCTCAGGAGCATATTTTTGACACTTTTAAGTCCTGCATGAATTGGATTGGCAATGGTTCTGAGAGTGTTAAACCCTAATTCCATACTACAGATAAACCCATGCTTTTCCTAAAATTTCCAAATGATTCAGGACCTATTTATTTAGAAACCCTGGATGGAAGATTTCCTGTGGAGCCTTATAACACCCTAAGCAATCTTATCTTTTTGTTCATTATTGTTTATTGGGGTTTAAAAGTGTATAAGAACACTAAAGAACATCTTTTTTTAGCTTGGGTTCTCCCGGTAATTGCCGTTAGCTATGTTGGCGGCACTATTTACCATGCCACAAGAAGTCATGAATTCTGGCTTAGGCTGGACTGGATGCCCATTATGTTCCTTTGCGCTGCCCTGGTCATTTATTTTATTTTTAAGGTGGTCAAACCGTGGTGGCAACGTCTGCTACTTGTGGTTTTGCTATTAGGTGCCTCTTATATGCTTCGCATCATACCTATGCCAACAGGATGGCGGATTTCTTTGGGATATGTGATCACCGCAATTACAATTCTGTTGCCTTTGGTGTGGTACCTTATTAAAACTAAAGGAAAAAATGTTTCGCTGATAATCCTCTCTTTTGCAATTTTTGCAGTGGCCGTAATGTTTCGGAGCATAGACAAAAACCAAACTTTTCTTTCTATGGGCACCCATTGGTTATGGCATTTTTTTGGTGGAGTGGCCGTACATTATCTTATTGCCTACATATTCAAGGACAATTTGCTAAATTTGTCGGCCAATACTGCCAGTAAAAATGATTGAGACTATAAAGGAACACTTGGCTGAAGTAGAAAAATTCACTTCAACCTCAACAGAAGAGATAGAGAATTTCCGAATCAAGTATTTGGGAAAAAAAGGCCTTTTGAACAGTTTCTTCGCCGAGTTCAAAAATGTTCCCAATGAAGAAAAGAAAGAGTTTGGGCAGGTCATCAATCAATTGAAAAATTCAGCAACGGAAAAAGTCAATGACCTAAAGGCCGCTCTTGAGAACCAAGCAGAAACCGCTGGCAAGTTCGGGGATTTGACCCGTCCCGGGGAACCCATAGAAATTGGGGCAAGGCATCCCATTTCCATTGTTAAGAATCAAATCATTGACATCTTCTCAAGAATTGGCTTCAACGTATCCGAAGGTCCGGAAATTGAGGATGATTGGCACAACTTTACAGCGCTGAACCTGCCGGAATACCATCCAGCTAGGGACATGCAGGATACTTTCTTTATCCAAACAGACCCCGATATCCTATTGCGTACCCATACCTCATCCGTACAGGTGAGGTATATGGAAAGCAACAAACCACCCATTCGGACCATTTCTCCCGGCAGGGTGTATCGAAATGAGGCCATTTCTGCCCGTTCGCATTGTTTTTTCCATCAAGTGGAAGGTTTGTATGTGGACAAGAACGTATCCTTTGCAGATTTGAAACAAACACTTCAATATTTTACTTCGGAAATGTTCGGAAAATCCAAAATCCGACTAAGACCTTCCTATTTCCCATTCACAGAACCCAGCGCCGAGGTGGATGTATACTGGGGACTTGAAACCGAAACTGATTACCGGATGACCAAGGGTACCGGCTGGTTGGAAATCATGGGATGCGGAATGGTAGACCCCAATGTACTACGCAATTGTGGTATAGATCCCGAAGTATATTCCGGATTTGCCTTTGGTATGGGAATAGACCGTATTGCCCTTTTATTGCATCAAATCTCGGACATTCGACTGTTAAGCGAGAATGATGTCCGGTTCTTGGAGCAGTTCAAAAGTGCCTTATAATTCCCTTATTTTCATTGTGTTAGATTAGAATCCGACCTCCAGATGATTTTTTAACACAAGTTTAAGTTCGTTTAGTTTGGTACGTTCAGAACCAAATGTAATTTTGCGGCGTTAAATCCATTTCATGGTAACTGCAAATCAACAACTTATAGAAACATTAGGGATTCACCTTGAAGGAGAGTACAATTTGCCGCCTTTGGCCGCAAGAATCTACGCCATCCTTATTTTAACCGATGAGGACGGCCTCACTTTTGAGGACTGTCTGGAAAAAAGAGGGGCCAGTAAAAGCTCAACCTCAACCTCTTTGAACCTTCTTCTTAACATGGGAATCATCACCTACTTTACAAAACCGGGTGATAGAAGGCGATATTTTTCTGTTGCCAAACAAAAGACCTTTTTCCTTTCTAAACTCCAGGAAAATCTTAAACGGTTAGAAAAGGAAAAGGAAATCATCACCTTGGTCTTGGAACATCACAAAAAAAGTAGCCCAAAAAAACTCAAGGAGGGACAAGAAAGAACCCATATCTACTTGGACTATGTGAATAAAAATGAAAAGCTTCTAAGAGAGTCCATTGAAAAACTTGAAAAAAATATAGACTGAAAAAATAATGTTTACCCAACTATTCATAAACCTTAACACCACTAACAAAGTCATGAAAACAGCCCATATAGCCTTAACCCTAGTGACTGCTTTGATCTTCTCCTCTTGTGGGGAAAAAGCCCAGCAACGAACCGCACCACCTCCCCCTACCCTAAAAGTGAGCAATCTAAAAAAACAAGACATTACCATTTATAAAGTCTATGCTACGTCCATGGAAGGAAAGCAAAATGTGGAAATCTGGCCAAAGGTTTCAGGTTTTGTCCAAAAAATATATGTGGAAGAGGGTCAAAAAGTAAAAAAAGGCCAATTGCTCTTTAAATTGGAGACCCAGACCCTTACCCAAGATGCCAATGCCGCCAAAGCTGCCGTGAATGTGGCCCAAGTGGAAGTGGACAAGCTTGTGCCCTTGGTGGAAAAAGACATCATCAGTAATGTACAATTGGAAACGGCAAAGGCAAGACTGGCTCAGGCCAAAAGTACCTATCAAAGTATTTCCGCCAATATAGGCTATTCCAACATCAATAGTCCTGTTGATGGTTTCATTGGGGCAATTCCCTATAAAGAAGGTGCTTTGGTAAGCAATGCCATGACGCAACCCTTGACAGTGGTGTCCGATATTAGTAGTGTTCGAGCGTATTTTTCAATGAATGAAAAAGAGCTGTTGGACATGAAGCAACGCATGGCTTCCAATGGAAACCCGCTTACCACCGATACTGCCCCAGAGGTGGAATTGGTCATGATCAATGGTGAAATCTATCCGCAAAAAGGAAAAATAGCCATGGTCAACAATATCATCAACGGAACAACAGGAAGTGTAACGTTGAGAGCCGATTTCAACAACCCCGATCAATTGCTCAGCTCCGGAAGTACAGGACAAATAAGAGTTCCTTCAACCTATCAAAATGTATGGGTGATTCCACAGTTTGCCACAGTTGATCTACAAGGCAACAAAATGGTCTATATCCTCCATGATGGCGATACCGTTTCTACCAAGCCTCTTAAAATTGTAGCACAAACAGATACGGATTTCATTGTTTCCGAAGGCTTTGATGAAGGTACTACCATCGTTGCCGAAGGAGTGTCTAAGCTTAGGGACGGACAGACCATAAATCCTGTCAAGTAAAATCATATTGTCAACATTTTTTAGAAGAAAAATATGTTTCAAAAATTTATAGAACGTCCCGTACTTTCTACCGTGATTTCCATAATTATTGTGATTCTGGGAATTTTGGGACTCGCCACCTTACCGGTTGAACAATATCCCGAGATTGCCCCTCCCACGGTTCAAGTTTCTGCAAACTACACAGGAGCCAATGCCGAAACGGTATTAAAAAGTGTTGTAGTACCGCTAGAAGAGCAAATCAATGGTGTGGAAGGCATGACCTACATGACCTCATCAGCAAGTAACGATGGTGCTGCCAACATCAGTGTATTCTTTGAGCTTGGTGTAGACCCGGACATTGCCGCGGTAAACGTACAGAATAGGGTAGCGCGGGCCAACAGTCTATTGCCCCAAGAAGTAATCCAGACCGGGGTAACCACTCGGAAGGCTCAAAACAGTGCGTTGCTTTTCTTCTCCATCTTTTCCAAAAATGAGAATTACGACGCCACCTTTGTGGAAAATTATGCCAAAATCAACTTGGTGCCTCGGTTACAACGTATTAAAGGGGTAGGTAATGTGAATGTGTTCGGAGCCAAGGATTATTCCATGCGGATATGGATCTCTCCAGATAAAATGGCAGCCTACAATTTAGTGCCTGCCGATATTCAAGCAGCTTTACGAGAACAAAACCGGGAAGCGGCAACAGGGAAAATCGGTGAAAATTCAGAAGGTATCTTTGAGTATGTCATGAAATACAAGGGTCGACTTTCCGAAGTGGCCGAATACGAAAATATCATCCTAAAAACTACTGACGATGGTGGTTTTTTGCGCCTAAAGGATGTTGCCGAGATAGAATTGGGTGCTTTCAACTATGCCCGAAAAAACTACGGTATGGGAAATCCAGGTGTGGCTGTTGGGGTATATCAAACCTCAGGGTCTAACGCCAAGGATATTATTGATGAGATTGAACAAATTTTGGTGGAAAGCAAATCGGAATTCCCCAAAGGACTGGATTATGTGATTCCGTTCAACACCAAAGACTTTTTGGATGCTTCCATTGACCATGTGGTCAAGACCTTGATCGAGGCCTTTATCTTGGTTTTCATTGTGGTATTCCTATTCCTGCAGGACTTTAGGTCTACTTTGATTCCAGCCATAGCCGTGCCTGTGGCCATTGTAGGAACCTTTTTCTTCCTGCAGTTGTTTGGCTATTCCATCAACATGTTGACCCTTTTTGCCATGATCTTGGCCATTGGTATTGTGGTGGATGACGCCATTGTGGTGGTCGAAGCTGTCCATGCCAAATTGGAAGAAGGGGCAGATTCGGCAAAGACCGCGACCAAAAAGGCCATGGGAGAAATTTCCGGGGCTATTATCTCCATTACCTTGGTAATGTCCGCCGTATTTATTCCGGTTTCCTTTATCCAAGGGTCTTCGGGAGTTTTCTACCAACAATTTGGAATTACCTTAGCTGTAGCCATTTTGATATCGGCCATCAACGCATTGACCCTCAGCCCTGCATTGGCCGCGCTCTTCCTAAAACCCCACAATCCGGATAAAGAGCATAAATCAGGATTAATGACCCGTTTTTTCAAGGCCTTCAATGTTGGTTTTATGGCCATTACCAATAAATATACCGGCGCTGTAGGCAACTTGGTCAAACGTAAGTGGATTACTGTGGCCCTACTCTTAGGTTTCAGTGCGCTGGCACTTTACCTGTTCCAATCCACACCATCTGGATTTGTGCCCGATGAGGATCGAGGTATCATCTTTGCCAATGTGAGCATGCCTCCAGGAACCACATTGGAGAAAACCGAGGAAACCATCATGAAACTGGATTCCATTTATGAATCCATGGATGTGGTTGAAGCCCGGATGAGTGTAGCCGGATTCAGCCTATTGAACCGGGTAAGTGCGGGGTCGTATGCCTTCTCCATCATGAAACTGAAGCATTGGAACGAAAGAAAGGAAGATTCCCTTTCCGTAAGTGCCACCATGCAACATTTGAATGCCACTTCGGCTCAATTTAAAGATGCGCAGATCATATACTTTACCCCTCCCAGCATACAAGGTTTTGGTACCAACTCTGGTTTTGAGGTGCAGCTTCAGAACAAGGGAACGGACGACTGGTTGGCCATAAATGAGGTGAAAAATCAATTCTTGGCGGCGATGAACGCCAGACCGGAAATTCAATATGCGATTTCACAATTTGATCCCGGTTTCCCACAATACGATTTGGAAATCGATGTGGAAAAACTAAAAATGGCAGGATTCTCCACCACAGATGTATTCAATGCGCTCCAAGGGTATTATGGGGGAATCTATGCAACGGATTTCAACAAGTTTGGAAAGCAATACCGCGTCATGATCCAAGCAAAACCCCAAGATCGTGCCAATGAAAATTCATTGAACCAAATCTTTGTCCGCAACAGTACTGGGGAATCCGTAGCGGTAAGTCAGTTTGTTACCCTTAAAAAGATTTACGGTCCAGAAGTAGTAGAGCGATTTAACCTATTAAGTTCCGTGAAAGTAAGCGGTGTACCCAATCCCGGTTACAGTACGGGAGACGCCATCAATGCCATTGAGGAAGTGGCTGCACAAGTGCTGCCAACTTCATACACTTATGACTATTCTGGACTTACCCGGGAAGAAAGCAATGCCAGTTCGCAGACCGTACTCATTTTTATCTTGAGTTTGATTTTTGTGTACTTCCTGCTAAGTGCCCAGTATGAAAGTTACATTGTACCGCTTTCCGTATTGTTGTCCTTGCCTATTGGTTTGGCTGGGGCTATACTCTTTGTGAATTTGGGTGGATTGGAAAACAACATCTACTTCCAGATTGCCTTGATCATGTTGATTGGTCTTTTAGCCAAAAACGCCATTTTGATCGTGGAGTTCGCCTTACAACGAAGAAAGGCAGGGTTCACATTGTTCAATGCTGCCATTGATGGGGCACGGGCCAGGCTACGTCCTATTTTGATGACCTCCTTTGCCTTCATATTTGGGCTGTTGCCTTTGGCGCTCTCCACAGGAATCGGTGCTATTGGAAATCAATCCATAGGATTGAGTGCCGTTGGGGGAATGCTCATAGGGACCATATTTGGAGTGTTCGTGGTTCCTGTGCTATTTGTCATTTTCCAAGCACTTCAAGAGCGAATTTCAGGAAAGCCGGAACAACTCAATGAAGCAAGCCATGCCTAAACATTCAATGACCGAACAAAGCATATTACCCATGAAAATAAAATCCATATATAAAATCACCCTGCTGTTTTCGGCGACCTTATTGCTGCAATCCTGCTTTGTCGCCAAAAACTATTCCCGACCAGAAATTGAAACGGAAAGTTTGTACAGGACCGATAACCTTCCCACAGATAGTACCTCCATGGCAACCATCTCATGGAAGGACCTGTTCAATGACGAGCAGTTGAAATCTTATATTGAAAAAGGTCTGGAAAACAATCTGGATATACGTATTGCCCTGGAAAATGTTGCTGCTGCCGAAGCCTATGTTAAGCAAGGTAAGGCGGGATATTTCCCAACTCTTACAGGCAAAGCTAGTTTTACCCGGACCAAAAACTCTGGAAACAGTCAGTTTGGAAGCTTTTTCACAAGACCTTTGGAACAATATGAACTTTCTGGCTCCCTTTCTTGGGAAGCAGATGTGTGGGGGAAGATTCGAAGCAATAAAAGGGCTGCAGGAGCCTCATATCTACAGAGTGTGGCCGCACATCAAGCGGTAAAGACCAATTTGGTGGCTGCCATAGCCAACACCTATTACCAGTTAATGGCATTGGACAAGCAATACAACATTGCGGAACAGACCTTGGCTGCCCGAAAAGGAAGTTTGGAAACTACCATGGCCCTGAAGGATGCAGGGCAACTGACCGAAGTGGCCGTAAAACAGACCGAAGCCCAAGTCCATACCACGGAAATTATTCTTATCGACTTGGAGAACAACATTAAACTACTGGAAAATACCTTCTGTATTTTATTGGGTGAGCCTCCCCATGAAGTGGAACGGTCCCGTTTGGATGAACAATCCATTGAAAGTGATCTGGAAACTGGGGTGCCTTATTTATTGTTGGCCAATCGTCCCGATGTAAAGCAAGCCGAGTTCGGCCTTATCAATGCTTTTGAATTGACCAATGTGGCCCGTAGTAGCATGTATCCTTCCTTGAGCCTTACCGCATCAGGAGGGTTCCAAAGTTTGGAATTTGAAAACTGGATTGACGCCAGCTCCCTGTTTTCCCAAATGGTAGGTTCGTTAACACAGCCTATTTTCAACGGGCGTAGGCTAAGGACCCAAATGGAAGTCGCTAAAGTACAACAGGAACAGGCTTTATTGTCTTACAAGAAAACCTTGTTGACGGCAGGTAAAGAAGTTTCGGACGCACTCTACAGCTATGATGCCGAAGCCCAAAAACTGGAGGCCCGTGCCAAGGAACTGGAAGCCTATTCCGTTGCCGAAGACTATTCGGAAGAATTACTGAACAATGGTTTGGCCAACTATCTTGAAGTCCTTACCGCCAGACAAAATGCACTGAACTCAGAATTGAGCTTTGTGGATTCCCAATACGGACAATTGAATGCCATAGTGGAATTGTATAGAGCCTTGGGAGGAGGCTGGCAGTAAAGATCAGGCCATGGACAACAAAAAAGAGTTGCTGGAATGTGCATTTTCCAATTTTTCAAAATTTGGGAGTAAACGCTTTTCCATGGACGAGTTGGCCCACGACCTGGGCATTTCAAAAAAAACCATATACAAGTACTTTCAAAGTAAGGAAGAGCTGGTCATGGAAAGTCTACAATGCTTTTTACAAAAAGTAAGGAGCTCCATTGACGACCATATGCAGAAGAATCCAAATGAAGACCAGCCCTTGCTTACAATCATTTACATATACAAGTTAGGGCTTAGCCACCTGCAAGGTATAAGCCCTGCTTTCTTTTACGGTATCAACAAGTACTACACCAAGGCCGCTAGGGTTTATTCTGAATTTAGAAAGGATATTGTTTGGAACGTGGTACATCCGTTGTTGGTCAAGGCCCAAAAATTGGAGCAAGTTAGGTCAGATGTTAATGTGGAATTGATGTGCAAACTTTTTCTGTTGAGACTGGAGGATACTGTCTATTCAAAAGCCAATCTTTTTGAGGAATACAGTGCCCAAGAATTACTGGACCACATTATTGTTAACCACTTACGGGGAATCCTTACCCTGGAATATCTTCAAAACTGCCCCTGCGAAAACTATTGAACCACTTTTCACCTGATTCTGGTGTGAATATTGAATTAAACTATGACTTTTCTCCCAAACCAATGTTATAAGCAGCATTGGCAATCAAAGCAATACTAAGCCAGTATGTTACCAAAATAAGAACACTGGCATAGTCAAAAGGTGCTTTGAATTTATTAATGGCCAGCAAGGTATCCGAAAGCATGAAAAATAGCACAGCCCACGCTATCCATGCGTATGTCTTTGCCTTGTTCCTTAGATATAAGCCTAATCCTTGCCATGCCATTGAAGTTATCACCAAAACATAGAACAGAACAGGTACCATAAAGTCCCCTAAATCTGGTTTTAACCAAAAGAAAATAGCTCCTCCTATCAAGAAAAGAATCACAAACGAAACCCAATGGAACCAAAAACCCTTGTGTTTGATAAATGCCACAATAAAGAGAATATGTGCCAGTAAAAACGCCACCAATCCGAAAACAAAATACGCTTGATTGAGCAAAAGCACATCACCTATCAAACAAAAAATCAAGGCCACAAGGATAAGCTTGGTAAACTTCGTCAACCCTCCCTTTGGAATAAAAAACAAGAGCGCCAATATGGAAATGGTGGTCAGCGGTTTTAAGAATACATAGAGCGTCCTATATCCGAAATACTCACTGAAAATGGCCGCCAAGGCCAGCACCAAGCTCACCAGATTAATTGTTTTTTGTCTTTTATGGTCTACCATTCTGAAAATGGTTTTTGACTTAGTTGCGAATTATAATATTCTTTAAGTCCAGTGACTTCTTCCCCCAACCAGCTAGGTCTTTTAAAAAACTCATCTTCATGCTGTAGTTCTACCTCAGCAACTACCAGCCCCTTATTTTCTCCCAAAAATTCATCCACCTCGAATACATGGTTGCCCAAAGGCACCGTATAACGTACTTTTTCCAAAATCACATCCTCACACAAATCTATAAGATTGGTCGCCTCGGCCACAGTGATTTCGGTTTCCCATTCAAATCGTGAGGTGCCGGACGCATTACTTGCTCCTTTGACGGTCAAAAAACCTTGGTTTCCCATGATTCGCACCCTAACTGTTCTTTGGGGGTCCGTACTCAAAAAGCCTTGTGCTATGCGGGTGCTCGATGTTGCCTCTTGTTGATATGCGTCGGAGGTCACCAAAAACTTTCGCTCTATTTCCAAGTGTTCCATCAAACTAAATATACCCTAAATTTGAGTATGGATTTTGATTTTCCCTTAAGAAAAATCATTCATGTGGACATGGATGCGTTCTATGCCTCAGTGGAACAGCACGATAACCCCGAGCTGAAGGGAAAACCCATTGCCGTGGGCGGTGGCTCAAAGCGGGGTGTTGTTTCCGCTGCCAGCTATGAAGCCCGTAAATTTGGGGTTCGGAGTGCCATGGCCGGATATATTGCCCAAAGGAATTGTCCGGATTTAATCTTTGTAAAACCCCGGTTTGACCGCTACAAAGAGGTTTCCTATCAAATTCGGAGTATTTTTTATGAATATACGGACCTCGTGGAACCCCTTTCCTTGGACGAAGCTTATTTGGATGTGACCGAAAACAAAAAAGGAAATCCATCCGCCACGTTGATTGCCAAGGAAATCCGTCAAAAAATCCTTGAGAAAACCGGGCTTACGGCATCGGCCGGAATTTCCATAAATAAATTCATTGCCAAAGTGGCCAGTGACTACAACAAACCCAATGGTCAAAAAACGGTGAACCCCGAAGAGGTCATCCAGTTTTTGGAAGATCTGGATATTCGCAAATTCTATGGAGTGGGTAAGGTAACCGCAGAAAAAATGTACCGCTTGGGCATTTTTACCGGGAAAGACCTAAAGCAAAAATCATTGGAATTTTTGGATGAGACATTTGGGAAAAGCGGCAAGTACTACTATTATGTGGTCCGTGGCATACACCACAGTGCCGTGAAACCCCATCGGATTCCAAAATCTGTAGGAGCAGAGCGTACCTTTTTTGAAAACTTGAGCAGTGAAATCTTTATGCTGGAAAAATTGGAGAACATTGCTGCAGAGTTGGAAAGAAGACTTCAAAAATCCAAAATCGCCGGAAAAACCGTGACCCTGAAAATCAAATACAGTGACTTTACCCTCCAAACCAGAAGCAAGACCCTCCCCTATTATATTGCAAGCAAAGAACTTATTCTAGAAACAGCCAAAGAACTCCTGTATCAATCCTCTCTGGAGAATTCAGTGCGTTTATTGGGCATTTCATTGGCCAATCTCAATACTGAAAAACAAAAGAAGGTTCCAGAAAAAGAAGTCGTATCTGTTCAGTTAAAATTTGATTTCTAAGCCTACTTCACAGATAGTACGGTAACCCCATAAATGATGAGTGATGACAGAAATATGCCAAGGGCATTGGCTAAAAAAGCCTGCTTTTTTTCAATCTTTAGTAAGTAAGAAGCAATACTTCCGGCATATACCCCAGTTCCTGGCAACGGAATCATGACAAAAAGAACCAACCCAAAGAAACCATATTTTTGGACTTTGTCCGCTGTACCGGTCTTTGCCCTTCGGGCTACAAATAGTGCAGATTTTTTATAGGGTCTCCATTTGACCAAATGCCGATTGATGTTTTCCAAAAAGAACATCATTATGGGAAACACCAAAAGATTGGATAGAAAACAGGCCACAAATACCACATAGCTGTTCACTCCCCTTCCAATACCATAAGGTATCCCTACTTTCGATTCACCAAAAGGAGACAAGCTCCAAAACATGGCAATTAATAAGTCTAGAATCACGCAATTTCTTTAAAAAAGCAAAACTAGTGATGAAAATGTATTGTCTTGCATAGCACTATGCTAAAAAATGATTAAAAAACACTAGACAGACCGGTCTTTTGTCTATATTTATGTAATGATGGAAAGTATACACAACAAAATCATTGAAACAGCAAGTAATCTATTCTATATCAATGGGTACCATTCTACTGGGGTTAATGAAATCATTGCCAAAAGTGGCATTGCCAAGGCTACGCTCTATAGCCATTTTAAATCCAAGGAAGATATCTGCATCGCCTATTTGAAGTTTAGACATGATGCCTTTATAGAATCCCTCAAAGAGTTTGTAGGTCGAAGAAAAAAAGGAAAGAACCAGCTCTTGGCCATTTTTGATTTCCTCCAAGATTTATACCGGGAAGATCAATTTTATGGGTGCTGGGGACTCAAGACTTTAGGAGAGCTTTCACCAAAAGAGAAAAAAGTACTTGAAGTGATCCAAAAACAAAAAAAGGAACTGTTGCTTTTCCTAGGTGAAGTGGTGGGCGGTAACATTCCCAATCTCTCCAAGGCGGAAATCGAAAGAATATCCAGTGGGCTTTATCTTTTATATGACAGCGCTATTACCGAAAGCCACCTTTTTAAAAATGACTGGCCTATTTTTATGGCCAAAAGCATCGCACCCTCCCTTTATGCAGGTATTGATGTGGACTAAAAAAGCCCTTCCAAAAACTTGAAAGGGCTTTTACACTTAAACTAATTACAGCATCTTAGGCTTCCACCTCCGACAATGGCTGTGCTACAGGAAAATCAATAGGAGCATCCATGGTGTTGTTGATATAGTTGGAAATAGTCTTATCTCCCACCAACAAAATTGTATCGATTAGGTTCTCCTTGGTCCATCCGGCAGCAAAGAAGTTATCTAAAACACTGGCATCGGTAGCGCCTTTATTCTCCGTAATGTTTTTGGCCAATTTTGCCAAGGCATCCAACTTGGCATCAAAAGAGGCCTTCCCCGCTCTCAACTCCAGAATTTGATCTTCCGTAAAACCGTTCATTTTTCCAATGGCGGTATGGGCCGATAGACAATATAGACAGTTGTTCACTTCGCTAACAGCCAAGTTTACCACTTCTTTTTCTTTGGCCTTCAAAGAGGTCTTGCCATTGGCAAAGGTTAAATAATTGCCCAGTGCATTTTCGGAATGGGCATAGGTAGCATATAGATTTGGAACAAAGCCTAAAGCCTTTTCCAAGTTGTCAAAAATGGCCTGATTGGCTCCGCTTACTTCTTCTCTTTTGGGTACATTAAATGTGCTCATGATCTAAAAAAATTTTAAATGAATTATTATTTGATTATCTATTTTGTACAAAGGGTCTTTCCGTATCACAATAGAAATCGTGATGGTGATTTTGCTCACAATGGTTGTTGGCAATTACTGTCTGAACCACTCTTTTTTGTGGTGTCCTGAAAATTTCGATTAGATTGAAAAGGGTATTACCTGAATACTTCATCCTTGGTTTGTTTTAAATTACAGTGCAAAGATGTTGCGAAAAGACAGGTAGGTGTTAGGAACAATTTCCCGAGGACTTGCCCATTTTTCCCTTAAGCCGGGACCAGCTGGTTTTCCCTATACTCGGAAGGGGTCATTTGGGTCATTTTCTTGAAGAATCGGCTAAAATGGGCGGGGTCATTGAATCCAAGATCATAGGCAATCTCTTGGTTTTGTTTATCCGTATAGTTTATGAGGCGCTTGGCCTCCAAGACAATACGGTCCAAGATGATTTGTTGGGGCGATTTTTGGTTATAGATGGAAAAAAGGTTGGAAAGTGTTTTGGGAGACTTGTACAACATTTCGGCATATTCACTAACCTTTCTTTTGGTCTTAAAATTTAGGTCCACCAGATAATTGAACCTTCGGATGATATCTATTTGGTCGTTGCCCAAAGTTTTTACAATCAGTTGCTCCTTGGCCAAGCGGGTGGTCATAATGATCAGCCGTTTTAAGAGCATCTGTAGCATTTCTCCCTGAATATTGTCTGGAGTTGAAAACTCTTCAACAAACATGTCGTATAAGAGATTGAATTTGCGCAGCTCTTCATTCTGGATGGTTACAATAGGCAAATCCTGGGTGCCAAAAAACAAAATCCCATTACAAGAAACCTCACTGTCATGATCAAAGACACAATAGAATTCCCTATTGAAAAAAATAGCGGAGAGGGGCAATTCCGTTTTGACATAGGAAACATGCTGTAGGTAGGTGACCGTTACCATTTGGTTGGGTAGTAGTTCCAATGCCATCCCATCTACCTCAATGGTAAGGGGAGCCTCATTCCTGTTCCATAAAAATTTAATGTTGTTGGGTATTGGGGAATGCTTTGGACAATCGTTTTTGATATCTTCCACAAGCCTGAGCATGGCTCCTAATTTTGCATCCTTGAATTCGTAGACCATTTGTAAATTGGAACTAAAATGAGGTTATGTTTGTTTAGTCTACTGTTCTGAACCATACTTACATACTATAAAACAAAAATCCCAGAAACCATGGGCTTCATGGCATCTGGGATTTTTCAATAATTTATATTTCTGTGTCGGGATACTTGTATTAAAACGAGCAAGTTTCTATCTCGCTCACCCGAAGGGTGTTCACCATTCCCTTGTCCTTAATGGGCATGGCGGCCAAGCTAATTAGCATGTCCCCAACATCCAAAAATCCTTTTTTGCAGGCAATTCGGTTTACATCCTCAATGGTTTCATCCGTGGAAACAAATCGATCGTAATAAAATGCCTTAACACCCCACAATAGATTCAATTGGGTGAGTATTCTTTTATTGGAAGTAAACACCAAAATATGGGCACTTGGCCTCCAAGCCGAAATCTGAAAAGCCGTATACCCACTATTTGTCAAAGTTGAAATGGCCTTGGCCTGAATCTCATTTGCCATTAGCGCCGCATGATAACAAACCGACTTGGTAATGTATCTTTTGGTGCGGATATGAGGTGGGTTCTGAGGAACCTTGATCAAGCTTGAATTTTCTACACTGGTCAAGATACTGGCCATTTTTTCAATTACTTGAACGGGATAGTTCCCTACCGAAGTCTCTCCAGACAACATTACGGCATCAGCTCCATCCATTACAGAATTGGCCACATCGTTTACCTCAGCACGGGTTGGTGTAAGGCTGGTGATCATGGTTTCCATCATCTGCGTGGCAATAATCACGGGGATTCTGGCCTTTTTGGCCTGGAGCACCAACTTCTTTTGAATTAATGGAACTTCTTGGGCTGGCACCTCAACTCCCAAATCGCCCCGAGCGACCATAAGACCATCGCAATACGCCACAATCTTATCAATATTATCAACGGCCTCTGGCTTTTCAATCTTGGCCACAATGGGAATTTTGTGGTCCGAGTGTTTATTCACCAATTCTTGCAGGTCAATAAGGTCTTGACTATGCCTAACAAAAGAAAGGGCAATCCAATCTACTTGGTGCTCTATGGCATATATGGCATCTTTAATGTCCTTCTTGGTAAGGGCCGGCAACGAAATGCTGGTATTGGGAAGGTTGACTCCTTTTTTCGATTTTAAGGGTCCTCCCTGAATTACCGTAGCTTTGACTTCGTCCTTTCCGTTGGTTGATTTGACCTCAAAAATCAATTTTCCATCATCCAAAAGAATGCGTTCGCCAGGCTTTACATCCTGTGGGAAATTTTGGTAGTTCATGTATACCCTTTGGGCAGTGCCCTCGAAAGGCTCTCCAGTGGCAAAGGTGACTTCGTCGCCAGGCACAACTACGGCCTCGCCTCCCATGACCCCAACCCTAAGTTTTGGACCTTGCAAATCTGCAAGTATGGATGTATTTACCTCCAATTCCTCATTCAACTCGCGTATCATATTGATACGTTCCGTAACATCGTCATAGGAAGCATGCGAAAAATTTATCCTGAAAACGTCCACGCCAGCCTCTATCATTGCCTTAAGGGTTTCTTTCTTGCTGGTTGCTGGGCCTAACGTTGCTACAATTTTAGTCTTCTTTCTACTTGGCATTTTTAAAAGATTAGATTTCTTTTTGATTTTAAGGTATGTGCTTCCACTGGATAAGCTGTAACTACCTTTGCTATTTTATTGATGGCCTTGACCTTTTGTTCCAAAGCGGTTTCATCTGCGCCATCGACCTTAAGAAAATAGTCAACTTCTTTGCGTTCCTTCACCAAATGGTTGGTTCTATAGGAAGAATCGTTTCCAAATAACCCATTTGATTGAACCGCTTCCACTATGGTACATGAATTGGATATCAACGTCCAGTATACATCGTTGATTTCATCCTCCCAATCAAATACGGAAAAAAAGAAACTTTCGTCCAAATGGAGGTCGTTTCCCATTCTTTTCAGATACAGCGAACAATTGGAATTTATGCCATAAGCCATGGCGTAATCTTCTAAATTACTGTGTATGGCTATTAGCCCAAAACTGTCATCAAAAAAGTCTGCCGATATCCTGTGTGTTGTCAACATGCCTTTAACACGAAATGTAAATATACTCTTAATCCCTTTGATTGCCTAGCTGAAACGGCACAATACGTTTATAAACCAAACGAAAACGTTTGAGTTTACTTTTATTTAATCTTGTTGATTTTCAATTTTGTTCTGAAGTGCAAAATAGGCTCTTTTGGATGCCTTTTCTTCAGCCTTTTTTTTGGAAGTGGCCCTTGCTTTTGCCAAAATTCTATCGCCAATGGTAAGTTTTACGGCAAAGTGTTTCAACTCGTCATTTCCCGTGTCCTCATATACATTATAGTGGAACGGCTTTTTTTGTTTTTGGCACCATTCAATGACCAAGCTCTTATAACTGATTACCTTTCCTTCCAATTGATCAATATCCACATAGGGATCAATAACCCGTTCATTGATGAACTTTTCGCAATATGAATATCCCCGGTCTAGATATATGGCTCCAACCAGCGCCTCGAAGACATTCCCGTGTATGTTTTCTCCAAAATGGGACTTGGGAATCCTGCTTTCCACAAACTGCAAAAGTTCCAAATCCTTTCCCAATTCGTTCAAGTGCTTTCTACTTACCACTTTAGATCGCATTTTGGTAAGATAGCCTTCATCCCCTTCCGGAACCTCATTGAACAAATGCTTTGAAATGATGGTTCCCAACATGGCATCCCCTAAAAACTCCAGACGTTCATAATTCATGGGGTTTCCATCCGCATCTTTTTTGTTCATAGATCTGTGGAGGAACGCCTTTTTATAAATCTCTATGTCCTTGGGCTTAAATCCGAGGATTTTTTTAATCCCCAAAAAAAAATCCCCATCCGAGTCTGGATGGGAATTAAATATTTTGGAGGTGAATTTCATCTGGAAACTACCCTAATTTTTTAAACAAAACACATGCATTGTGACCACCAAACCCGAAAGTGTTGCTCATGGCCACATTAACCTCTCTCTTCTGTGCCTTGTTCAAGGTCAGATTGAGCGATGGGTCGATTTGTTCGTCTACAACATTATGGTTGATTGTTGGCGGAACCAAGCTGTGTTCCATGGCCAAGATAGACGCAATGGCCTCAATGGCCCCTGCCGCCCCCAACAAATGCCCTGTCATGGACTTGGTGGAGTTAATGTTTATCTTGGTTGCATGGTCTCCAAATACTTTGGATATTGCCTTCAGCTCTGCTACATCTCCCAAAGGAGTAGAAGTTCCGTGCGTGTTGATGGCATCCACATCTTCCGGTTTTAGGCCGGCATTCTGCAAACAATTTTCCATCACCTTTACCACGCCGATTCCTTCAGGGTGTGGTGCCGTCATGTGATAGGCATCACTGGAGAGTCCACCACCCAATACCTCTGCATAGATTTTTGCTCCTCTGGCCTTGGCATGCTCGTACTCTTCCAAAATAAGGGCCCCAGCGCCTTCACCAAGTACAAATCCGTCACGGGTGGCATCAAATGGTCTTGATGCTGTCTCGGGGCTATCATTTCTTGTTGACAAAGCGTGCATGGCGTTAAATCCTCCCATACCGGCAATGGTCACCGCTGCTTCGCTTCCTCCGGTTACAATGACATCGCAATGGCCCAATCTAATATAATTGAGCGCATCGATCATGGCATTGGCCGAAGAAGCACATGCGGATACCGTGGTATAGTTAGGCCCCATGAATCCATGCTTTATGGAAATGTTTCCCGGCGCAATGTCCGCGATCATCTTAGGAATAAAGAAAGGATTGAATCTTGGCGTTCCATCGCCATTGGCATAGCCAATCACTTCATTCTGGAAGGTTTCCAAACCGCCAATTCCGGCTCCCCATACAACACCGACCCTAAATTTGTCCACATTGTCCAAATCTATCCCTGAATCAGCTATGGCCTCATCTGAAGAGACAAGGGCATATTGGGCAAACCTATCCAATTTTCGGGCTTCCTTTCTATCAAAGAAATCCTCTGGATTGTACCCTTTGAGCTCACAGGCAAAACTTGTCTTGAACTTCTCAGTATCGAAATATGTTATGGGGGCAGAACCGCTCTTACCGGTTCGTAGTCCTTCCCAATAAGCTTCCAAATTGTTGCCTATGGGGGTCAACGCCCCCATTCCGGTAACCACTACTCGCTTTAACTGCATTGAACTATTTTTTACCCTTTAGAACCTAAATTATAAAAAAATTATCCATGCGATGACCACCACATGGATAATTTATACTCTTTAGTAATATATCATGTAATTACTTCGCTTCTTCTATGTAGCTAATGGCTTGACCAACAGTTGCAATGTTTTCTGCTTGATCGTCAGGGATTTGAATATCAAATTCTTTCTCAAACTCCATGATAAGCTCAACAGTGTCCAAGGAATCCGCTCCTAAATCGTTGGTAAAGCTAGCTTCAGCTACAACTTCATTCTCATCTACACCCAGTTTATCAACGATGATAGCCTTTACTCTTGATGCAATGTCTGACATAATTATAGTGGTTTTAAAAATTTAATCGTTGGCAAAAATAAAAAACTTTGGTTTAAATACACCATTTGTCGATAAAATGTAACCGAAATTAAGCATCTTTAATATCAGTACACTACTTTAGCCCTGTAAAGTTAATCGAAAATCCCTTCCATTCCTTACCAATGAAGCGAATAGTTATATTGGCATCCGGCAGCGGGTCAAATGCAGAAAACATAATAAAATACTTCAAGGAAAGCCCAAGTGTAGAGGTTTCCGCGGTGCTTACCAATAAAAGCACAGCTAAAGTACTGGAGCGGTGCGATAGGCTGAACATCCCCGGATTCTACTTTAACAGGGCAGCATTTACAGGCTCTCAAACCGTAGTACAATTTCTTGAAGGATTACAGGCCGATTTAGTCGTTCTTGCCGGGTTTTTATGGAAAATCCCATCCAATATTATTGATGCCTTCCCAAATAAAGTCATAAATATACACCCAGCCTTGTTGCCCAAATATGGTGGAAAGGGTATGTATGGTGCAAAGGTGCACGAAGCCGTTAAAAAGAATTTAGAGACCGAAACTGGCATAACCATCCATTATGTGAACGAACATTATGATGAGGGTGCCATTATTTTTCAAGCCAAAACCGCCATCAGTCCTGAAGACAACGTAGATGTAATAGCCCAAAAAGTACATCGGTTGGAATATGAACACTTTCCGAAGGTTATAGAAAAACTCCTTACATAATGGCAAAAAAGGCAAAGTTCTATGTAGTTTGGAAAGGAAAACGTCCGGGTATTTTTGAGTCTTGGGATGATTGCAAAGCCCAAATTGAAGGTTTCAAGGGCGCTCAATACAAATCATTCACAACCTTTGCCGAAGCAAAAAAGGCCTTTAATGGAAATTATTTGGAGTATAAAGGGAAATCCAAAGGGAAAGTCGAACTTTCCTCAGAAGAGCTTCTAAAAATTGGCGACCCCAACTACAATTCGATAGCTGTAGATGCCGCTTCAAGCGGAAATCCCGGAAAAATGGAATATCGCGGAGTGGACACCAAAAGCAAAAGAGTGTTGTTCCACCAAGGACCCTTTGCTGAAGGCACCAGTAATGTGGGTGAGTTTTTAGCACTTGTTCACGGTCTTGCCTTCCTTAAAAAACAGAACAGCGACCGTATTCTATATTCCGATTCCCGTATTGCCATTGGCTGGGTACGAAAGAAAAAATGCGGCACCAAACTCAAGAAAAGTTCCAAAAACGCCACTCTTTTTGAACTTATTGAGCGGGCAGAGGACTGGCTCAAAAAAAACCGTTATGCTACGCCCATCGTGAAATGGGAAACCAAGGCTTGGGGAGAAATACCTGCAGATTTTGGTCGGAAATAAAGTCTTGACAGATATTAGCCCTGAGATGTTAGATATTAGAACTCTCTCTTTTAAACTTGCACTTGGGCTTGCTCTTGAAGCCTGAACTTGAGCTTAATCCTGCGCGTATCCCTTCTTTTTCTTAAATCCTTTGCCAATGATTCCAATATGGAATATCAAAGCGTATATTTGCACCAAAATTCACTGAATGGGCAAATTGCTGATTGTTGGAAGTGTGGCCTTTGATGCTATTGAGACTCCGTTTGGAAAAACAGGTAAGATTTTGGGGGGAGCT
The DNA here is from genome assembly GCF_004916895.1 of Flagellimonas alvinocaridis. GTDB lineage: Bacteria > Bacteroidota > Bacteroidia > Flavobacteriales > Flavobacteriaceae > Flagellimonas > Flagellimonas alvinocaridis. The sequence goes on along the minus strand of NZ_SNTZ01000001.1, from coordinate 765,016 downwards.
GCGCCATTCATAGGATTGGCTGCTTCTCAGTTTAAAGTTAAATCGGCCATTGTATCCGTTGTAGGAGACGATTTTCCGCAAGAATATTTGGATTTGTTGACCGACCGAAACATTGACATTTCAGGAATTGAAGTGGTTAAAGGCGGCAAGACCTTCTATTGGGAGGGTCGTTATCACAACGACCTGAATTCCCGGGACACGCTGGTCACTGAACTCAATACCTTGGGCACATTTAGCCCAGTTGTCCCTGAAAATTTTAAGAATGCCGATGTGGTCATGTTGGGAAATCTACATCCCAACACACAAATGAGTGTAATTAATCAGATGGAAGAACGACCAAAGTTAATCGTCTTGGACACCATGAATTTTTGGATGGACAATACTTGGGATGAGCTCATGGAAGTTATAGAGCAGATTGATGTGATCACCATTAATGATGAAGAGGCAAGGCAGATGACCAAAGAGTACTCTCTGGTGAAGGCGGCTGCCAAAATTCAGGAAATGGGTCCTAAATATGTGGTCATTAAAAAAGGGGAGCACGGTGCTTTGTTGTTCCATAAAGAGAACATTTTCTTTGCCCCTGCCCTTCCATTGGAAGAGGTTTTTGATCCTACCGGGGCCGGCGATACTTTTGCCGGTGGTTTTTCAGGCTATTTGGCCGAAACCGGGAACATTTCCTTTGGAAATATGAAAAATGCGATAATACAAGGATCAAATCTCGCTTCATTTTGTGTGGAACGCTTTGGGACCGAACGAATGGTTAAGTTGGAAAAACACGAAGTGGATGCACGTTTGATGCAGTTTAAGGAATTGACACAGTTCAATATTGAATTAACATAAATACGCGCCCTGAATTTTTCGGGGCTTTTTTTATTTGGTTTGTTATGAGTGATGCCATTAAGCACGAATGCGGAATATCACTGATCCGCTTGCTTAAACCTCTGGAGTACTACAAGGAAAAGTACGGTACAGCTTTTTACGGAGTCAACAAAATGTACCTGATGATGGAGAAGCAACATAACCGCGGACAAGATGGTGCCGGTTTTGCGAGCATAAAGCTGGACATGAAGGCCGGGGAGCGTTACATGAGCCGGGTACGGTCTGCACAGCAACAGCCCATTCAGGACATCTTTGATCAAATCAATACAAGAATCAATACCGCATTTGCCGAACATCCCGAATACGAAAACGATGTACAGCTTCAAAAACAGCACATTCCCTACATAGGAGAGTTGTTGATGGGGCATGTACGATACGGTACTTTCGGAAAAAATAGCATAGAGAGCGTACACCCTTTTCTACGGCAGAACAACTGGATGCACCGAAACCTAATTGTGGCCGGTAACTTTAACCTTACCAACGTTGACGAACTCTTTGGCAACTTGGTGGAGCTCGGGCAGCATCCCAAGGAAATGGCGGACACGGTCACGGTTATGGAAAAAATTGGCCACTTTCTGGACGATGCCGTGGCTAAACTCTACAAGCAAATCAAGAAGGAGGGTTACAACAAAAGAGAAGCTTCGCCTTTGATTGCTGAGCGATTGAACGTTGCGAAAATTTTAAGAAAAGCATCCAAAAACTGGGATGGTGGATATACCATGGGTGGTTTGTTGGGACACGGCGACGCTTTTGTAGTTCGTGATCCCGCTGGCATTCGCCCTGCTTACTATTATAAGGATGATGAGATTGTTGTGGTGGCATCCGAACGCCCTGTGATCCAAACGGTCTTCAACGTGCAATATGGTGATGTAAAGGAACTAGATCCTGGGCATGCCGTCATTGTGAAAAAAGGAGGTGCGGTCGACGTTAAGGAAATCTTGGAACCCACAGAACGTAAGGCCTGCTCTTTTGAGCGCATCTATTTTTCAAGGGGGAGTGATAAGGAAATCTACCAAGAACGAAAGATGTTGGGGAAATTGGTATTTCCGCAAATCCTTAAATCCATTGATGACGATTTGACCAATACGGTCTTCTCGTATATTCCCAATACCGCCGAAACCTCTTTCTTTGGAATGGTCAAAGAGGCACAGAGTTATCTCAACAAGAAAAAGGAACAGCAGATTCTGGCTTTGGGACCCAATATAACAGGAGAAGAGCTTCATGAAATTTTGGATGTGCGACCACGAATTGAAAAAGTGGCCATTAAAGATGCCAAACTGCGGACATTCATTACCCAAGATACAAGTAGGGATGACCTTGTGGCCCACGTTTATGATATTTCCTATGGTTCGGTAAAGGAGGATGACAATCTTGTGATTATTGACGATAGTATAGTAAGGGGTACCACCTTAAAGCGAAGCATCCTAAAAATATTGGATCGGCTTTCCCCTAAGAAAATCATTGTGGTTTCTTCTGCCCCGCAGATACGCTATCCCGATTGCTATGGGATAGATATGGCCAAATTGGAAGATTTTGTTGCGTTTAAAGCTGCACAGGCTCTGCACGAAGACCACGGAACCACGAACAAGATTAAGGAAATTTACGAGAAGTGTTTAAAGCAAACATCTTCCAAGGACAAGGACGTGGTTAACTATGTGAAGGAATTTTATGCTCCGTTTACAGATGAGCAGATTTCCAAAAAAATTGCTGAAATCTTAAGCCCGGATGGCATACAAGCTGAAGTGGACATTATTTACCAGACGGTTGATAACCTGCATGAAGCATGTCCAAAAAACCTAGGTGATTGGTACTTTACCGGTGATTACCCCACACCAGGAGGAAATCGCGTGGTAAATAGGGCATTCATCAACTTCTTCGAAGGAAAGAACGAACGAGCCTATTGATCAAGCCAATCCAGAACCAAAGCCATGTATGCATTTCATCGATGAAATAAGCAGATTGGCGTGTTTTTATACGATGGGCAAGCGTCAAACCTACTTTAGTGTTGCCATAGCATAAGTAGGTTAAGTTCATGGTAAGATTTGGGGCAAAAAAGGTGGAAGCTATTCCACCTTTTTTATTTTGTATACTTTCCGATTCCACTGTTTCGTAATCCTTTTCCTTACTAACAGCCCGTACAAACCACAAGTTGGGCAGTTCAACCAATTAACGTGGGTTTCATCTAAAAGCTTGCTGGGCAAAAGACCCCTTGGCGTACATTTGGAGGACCATAGCATAAGTAGGTTAAGTTCATGGTAAGATTTGGGGAAAGAAGGCGGAGCATGCTCCGCCTTCTTTATGTTTGACAACCAAGGATTTATCCAAAAAATCGACGAACTGCACGTTTTCTTTTTTGTTGAAAAAGCAAAAATTTCTCCAAAACCCTTTGTTATTTTACACAATACCAGTATTTTAGTCTCGCCATAGCATAAGTAGGTTAAGTTTATGGTAAGATTTGGGACGAAAAGGGCAGGAGCTTTCCTGCCCTTTTCTATTTACACTAATCATCCTGTTCATTCAATAAAAAAAGCCACGCAAAATGCGCGGCTTTTCAATATATATAATGAATTCAGTCTTATTTTCCTGCTTCGTAGTTTTCGGAAACCTTATCCCAATTGATCACATTGAAAAAAGCAGAGATATAATCGGGTCTTCTGTTTTGATAGTTTAAATAGTATGCATGCTCCCATACATCCAATCCTAAAATAGGCTGTCCGTCACAACCTGTTCCGGGCATAATGGGGTTGTCTTGGTTAGGAGTAGAGCAAACTTCCAGTTTACCTCCCTTGTGTACGCACAACCAAGCCCATCCTGAACCAAAACGTGTTGCCGCTGCCGCTGCGAACTTTTCCTTGAATCCATCAAAAGAACCGAAAGCAGCATCAATGGCCTTGGCCAATTCGCCACTTGGGGTCCCTCCCCCGTTGGGAGACATTACTTCCCAGAAAAGAGAGTGGTTGTAAAAGCCCCCACCATTATTTCGAACTGCACCATTGCTCATATCCAAATTGGACAAAATAGTTTCAATGTCCTTTCCTTCCAAATCTGTTCCCGCAATAGCGTTATTTAGATTATTGGTATAACCGTTGTGGTGCTTGGTATGGTGAATTTCCATGGTCCTAGCATCTATATGTGGTTCCAATGCATCGTATGCATACGGTAATTTTGGTAATTCAAAAGCCATAATTCTTTGTTTTTGTGTTATTACTAATTCATGTAAAAATACGGGTTTTAACAAACATATTCATCTAAATCCGTGTTAAGTTCAGATCGATAATTCTTATTTTGCAATAAAAGTTTTCTTGGGTAACAACAACTTTAAAATATACAGTGCTTCAGCTGGTTCCGGCAAGACCTATGCCTTGACCAAGGAATACTTAAAACTGTTGTTGGCCAACGATTCTCCTTCCAAGTTCAGGCAGATTTTGGCCATTACCTTTACCAATAAGGCTGTGGATGAGATGAAAACCCGAATCTTGGACAACCTCTTTGCTTTTGGCAAAAGTCCCATTCCCCAAAAACAATCATCTCTTTTTAATGAGTTGTGCCATGAACTTTCAGTAGACGATACGGAATTGCAACAACGCTCGCAAAGGGCTTTAAAGCGAATCCTGCACAATTATTCGTTTTTTGAGATTTCCACCATTGACAAGTTCAACCACAAGATTATAAAGACCTTTGCACGAGATCTTCACCTGTCCCAAAATTTTGAGGTGGAGCTGGATGTTGATCTGCTCTTGGAAGAAGCCGTTGGCCGTTTGTTGGAACGTGCCGGCAGCGACACTGAACTTACCGAAGTGCTGATTGCTTTTTCCCTTGAAAAAATTGATGACGACAAAAGCTGGAACATTGCCTATGATCTTTTGGAAATTGGAAAATTGCTTTTTCAAGAAAACCATGCTGCACATATAGATTCTTTGCGTTCCAAGTCTATTGCTGATTTTAAGGAAATTCAAAAAAAGCTTTCGGAAAGTGTGATTCTTTTAGAGGCCAAAATTGTTGGGATGGCCCAAAAAGCGCTTCAGGAAATTGACCACCATGGCTTTGATGCTTCTGATTTTCCAAGACAGACCTTGCCCAACCATTTTAAAAAAATGGTGGAGGGAGAATTCGACCCAAAAAAAATCTATACCAGCAAAACACTGGAACCCAATCTGGTTGAAGGTAAAATTTTAAAAGCCGCCGACAAAAGGGATGTTGCCGAACTGTCCATGACACTTCTTAATGCTTTTTTATCCATAAAACAACACATCTATCATAGAGCTTACCTCAAGAACATTTATGGCAACATGGTTCCCTTGACCTTGCTCAATGAGATTGCCAAGGAAATCAAAAATATCGAGCTGGATCGGGACATCATCCCCATTTCGTCCCTCAATGCTATTCTTTCCAAAGAAATCAAAGACCAACCCGTTCCCTTTATCTATGAGCGGATGGGTGAAAAATACCGTCATTATTTTATTGATGAATTTCAGGATACCTCCCAAATGCAATGGGAAAATCTGATTCCACTTATTGGGAACGCCCTGGAAAGTGAGGATGAAAAACACCAGCGTGGTTCTCTTTTCTTGGTGGGTGATGTAAAGCAGGCCATTTATCGTTGGCGGGGAGGACGGGCCGAACAACTTTTGGACCTGTTAAATGGACAATCAACGCCCTTTGTAGTGGAGCCTAGCATCCGTTCATTGGAAACCAACTGGCGGAGCTGTGACGAAATCGTTCAATTCAACAATCGCTTTTTTACTTCGGTGGCACCCATACTCCAAAATGAAGCGTACAAAAATCTCTTTTTACAGGACAGCCATCAAAAAACCAATAATAGGTCTGGCGGATTTGTACAACTGTGCTTTTTGGAAAATGGCGTCGAAGACAAAGAAGAAACCTACTGTTTAAAAACCTTGGAGACTCTCCAGCACCTTACCTCCCAAGGATATCCCTGTTCGGATATCTGCATCTTGGTCCGTGACAATAAAAATGGAATGCTCTTGGCAGACTTTCTTGCCCAAAACCATATTCCTATTATTTCGTCGGACGCACTCCTGCTCAACAATAACAAAACTGTAATCTTTTTAATGGCTTTGTTGCGCATTATGGAGAATCCCGCGGATCGCGAAGCGGCATACCACGTGCTTTTGTTCTTGACGAAGCATGAAACGCACAAGCATGGTGTCATTTCTAAAAACTTAGACCATGTTGAAGCCTATCTTTTTGAAGAACATGCTTTCAACATGCAAAAACTAAAAGGGCAGTCCGTATCCACCATTTTGGAAAGTGCCATTGTACAGTTTGAACTCTCTAGTGACTCCACGGCATATCTTACCTTTTTAATGGACGAAGCCTTACTGGTTGAAAAAAGAATGGGAGCCAGTATTTATTCTTTTTTAAAGTATTGGGAGCAAAAAAAAGATTCTCTTTCCATTGCGGCACCGGATAACGTAAATGCTGTTACGATCATGACCGTACACAAGTCCAAGGGGCTGGAATTCCCTTTTGTGATCTTTCCCTTTGCCAATTCCAGAATAAACAAAATGGGTAAAAAATCTTGGGTGCCGGCCACCCAAGCAGAAAATGATTTGGGTTTAAGTGAATTCCTTATCAACACCAACAGAGATATGCTCGAGTACAATTTGGGTGCTTCCGAAATCTACGCAGCTGAAGAACAGAAGTCTATTTTGGACGCCATGAATGTACTTTATGTAGCTCTTACCAGACCCATAAAAGGGCTTTATGTGTTCACCGAAAAAGGAAAAGATAGGAACTCCATGGAAAATGTTTCGAGCTATGCAGACCTATTCCAATGGCATTTGAAAGAACTGGGAGTTTACCAAAATGAAAAGGAGTTGTATTCTTTTGGGGAGTTCCAAGAGAACCAAAGCACCTATGTCGCAAAAGAAGAAACAGATTTTATCCCCTACGTTACCAGGCCCAAGGGAGATACTGGCTTCAGTATTTCAACTGCTTCCGGCAGGTTGTGGGACGATGGCCGTTTAGAGGCCATTGAGGCTGGAAACCTTATACATTATGCACTGAGTCAGATAAAGACTCGAGAAGATATTCTGCCGGTGGTTGAAAAGCTTCAACTGGCAGGACACTTTCAAAAAGATGCCGCGGGCGAAATTCAACAAAAACTAATGCAGGTTGTAGGGCATCCAAATCTAAAGGCGTACTTTTCCGCCCCATATGAGATTTGGAACGAACAGGAAATCCTGACCGTCAATGGCCTATCATTGCGCCCAGACCGTATCGCAATTTTAGGTGATCAAGCCACGGTGATTGATTACAAGACAGGAAAGCCTTCACCATCACATAAGGAACAAATAGTACAATATGGAGATGCCCTGAGTGCAATGGGCTATAAAGTAGACCATAATATTATTGTATATATAGACCACGAAATAAACCCCATATTCATTTAATCAACAATCATGTACGGAAAAATCAAAGAACATTTGGCCCAAGAACTGGAAAACATACAGGAAGCGGGTCTGTTTAAAAAAGAGCGTATAATCACCTCTCCTCAAGGGGCAGCCATTACCATTTCAACAGGACAGGAGGTCATAAACTTTTGCGCCAATAATTATTTGGGGCTTTCTTCCCATCCCGATGTGATCCAAGCTGCAAAGGATGCCATGGATACCCATGGTTTTGGAATGTCGTCTGTTCGGTTTATCTGCGGCACACAGGATATCCACAAAACTTTGGAACAGAAAATTGCAAATTTTTACGGCACGGAAGACACCATATTATATGCCGCTGCCTTTGATGCCAACGGAGGTGTGTTTGAACCTTTGCTGACCGCTGAGGATGCCATAATCTCCGATTCGTTGAACCATGCCTCCATCATAGATGGTGTTCGTTTGTGCAAAGCCAAACGTTATAGGTATGCCAACAACGATATGGCCGATTTGGAACAACAGTTAAAGCAAAGCATTGCAGATAATGCCCGGTTCAAAATCATTGTCACTGATGGAGTCTTTTCCATGGATGGCCTTTTGGCACCTTTGGACAAGATTTGTGATTTGGCCGATAAATATGATGCCCTCGTAATGATAGATGAATGCCATGCTGCAGGTTTTATTGGGCAGACCGGAAGGGGTACGTTGGAGGAAAAAGGTGTACTGGACCGAATAGACATTATCACAGGAACCCTTGGCAAAGCATTGGGTGGTGCCATGGGCGGCTACACCACGGGCAAAAAAGAAATCATTGAAATGCTGAGACAACGGTCTAGACCCTATCTTTTTTCCAACTCCTTGGCGCCGGCCATAGTGGGGGCTTCCATTAAAGTATTTGAAATGCTGGATAAGGACACTTCCCTCAGGGATAAGCTCCAGACCAATACAGAATACTTTAAAAAGGGAATGAAAGATGCCGGTTTTGATATTATAGATGGGGATTCTGCCATTGTGCCCGTAATGCTCTACGATGCCAAACTTTCCCAACAGATGGCAGATATGCTCCTCGAAGAAGGTATTTATGTCATCGGATTTTTCTATCCGGTTGTTCCCAAAGGCAAGGCAAGAATCAGGGTACAACTCTCCGCAGCCCATGAAAAACATCATTTAGATCGTGCCATAAATGCATTTGCCAAAGTGGGAAAGGCACTAAAAATCGTTTAACTGTATAAAAAGTTCTACGTAATACGTTAAAAAAAAAGAAAAATTGATTTTGTTAATAGTTCTTAACAACTTACATTTGCAGCTGATAAACACTTAAACTTAAAATTTTGAGCATGAAACATCTTAGCAAATTATTGGTTGTTGCCCTTGTGTTTGTAGGGATCAACAACATACAAGCGCAAGACGAGAATAATCCATGGCAGATCAGTTTTGGAGTGAATGCTATAGACGCTTATCCAACCAATGACGAGAATAACCCATTTTCAAGTACTACTTTGTTTGATGAGTACTTTAATGTTTCAGACCATTGGAACATTTTGCCTTCCGTTTCTTATGTTGGAGTTTCCAAGTACATTGGTGATGGTTTCTCTCTAGGTGTACGTGGTTCCTTGAACAGAATCGAGAAAATTGGTGACACCTCTGTGGATGACCTTTCTCACTATGCTGTAGATGGTACCATTAAGTACAACTTCCTAAAAAACACTACAATTGATCCTTTTGCTGAGATTGGTGGTGGTTATACTTGGGTTGATGAAATCGGAGCTGGTACCGTTAACGGTGGTGTTGGTATCAACATATGGTTCTCTGAAAACATCGGTCTTACACTACAGACCCAGTACAAGCATGCTTTCGAAGATTACTTGGTTAAGCATTTCCAACACTTGGCTGGTATTAGCATTAAATTTGGTGGTACTGACACTGACGGTGATGGTATCTACGACAAAGACGATGCTTGTCCAGAAGTTGCTGGTTTGGAAGCTTTCAACGGTTGTCCTGATTCTGATGGTGATGGCATCGAAGATTCTAAAGATAGCTGCCCTAACGAAGCTGGTTCCAAAGAAATGAACGGTTGTCCTGATGCTGATGGTGATGGAGTTGCCGATAAAGATGACGCTTGTCCTAACACTGCTGGTCTTCCTGCTCTAGCTGGATGTCCTGATGCTGACGGTGACGGTGTTGCCGATAAAGACGATGCTTGTCCTAACGAAGCTGGTCCTGCTGAAAACAAAGGATGCCCATGGCCTGATACTGACGGTGACGGTGTTCTTGACAAAGATGATCAATGCCCAGATGTTGCAGGTACTGTTGCTAACAACGGTTGCCCTGAAGTAACTGAAGAAGTTCAGAAACAATTGAACGACTACGCTAGAACTATCTTGTTCGATACTGGTAAGGCTTCCATCAAAGCAGAATCTACTACTGTAATGGTTGACATCATCCAAATCTTGAACGAGTACCCAACTGCTAAATTTACTGTTGAAGGACATACTGACAGTGTTGGTAGCGAGAAATTGAACCAAGAGCTTTCTGAGAAAAGAGCTAACTCTGTACGTGACTTCTTGATCGACAAAGGAATCTCTTCTTCAAGATTGACTGCTATCGGTTACGGTGAGGCTAAGCCTATCGCCACTAACAACACAAGAGCTGGTAGAGCGCAAAACAGACGAGTTGAAATCAACTTGGTAAAATAATGAAATAGAAACTTAGTTTTCTTTTCAAAAAGGCTCCCGATAATTCGGGGGCCTTTTTTATTTTTAGTCCATGCAACAAAGTTTTCTGGAACACGTATTGGACCGTTTGCAAGAGAAGGGCATCAATCCTTCCCAATGTACCTTTGTACTCCCAAGTAAACGATCGGGGACTTTTTTGAAAAAGTTCATTTCACAAAGGCTGCAACAAAACACCTTCGCACCGAAAATTTACTCTATTCAAGATTTTATCGGGGACATTTCTGGGATGGACAAGGCCTCAAACTTGGAACTGCTGCTGACTCTATTTGAGACCTACCAAAAATCGAACCTAGAAGAACACGATGACTTTCCAACCTTTATGAAATGGGGGCAGGTGCTCTTACAAGATTTTGATGAAATAGATGGCTACCTCATCCCTCCTAAAGATATCCTTAACTATCTATCCGCCATCAAGGAACTCAACCATTGGTCCCTACAGAAAGAGAAAACCGAGCTCGTTAAAAACTACCTGCAACTGTGGAGTAATTTGGAGTCTCTTTACAATGGCTTCACCAAAACCTTGTTAGAACAGCAACGAGGCTACCAAGGACTCATGTCCCGAATTGCAGTGGATAAATTGGAAGATTACGGTACAGCGCACAAAAACCATCCTACAGTCTTTGTGGGCTTCAATGCCCTGAACAATGCAGAATCCACCATTGTCCAATATTTCCTGGAACAGGGAAATGGACTCATTTTTTGGGATATTGACACCCATTTCTTGAACGATTCCATCCATGATGCCGGACTGTTCATCAGAAAATACCAACGGGAATGGCCCTATTACAAAAATAAAGGCACCATAGAGCCCCAAGACCATTTTCTCGCTTCAAAAAGAATCGAAATAACCGGGGTTCCAAAAAGTATCTCACAGACCAAATATGTGGGACAGTTGTTGCAAAATTTAAACGACAGCAAGGAAATTGATCTCGCAAAAACCGCAGTGGTTCTGGCCGATGAGACTTTGCTCACACCCATGCTCAAGGCCGTTCCTGCCTCTATTCCAAGTACCAACATTACCATGGGACTTCCCTTGGACAAAACTGTGCTCCACTCCTTTTACCTGAGTTTTTTGGAGCTCAATAGTAATGCTTCTGAACGGGGATGGCTCTACAAGAATGTTTTGGAATTCCTCTCCAATCCCTACACCTCGGTATTGTCCAAAGACCAACCATTGGATTTTGCCAAGGTAATCTCCAACGACATCAAACAGAACAATTGGCTGTACTTGGATTCAACCACCTTATCCAACTACGCCGATGCATCCGAAATCCTAAAGATTATTTTCCCCGGCACAAGCATTTCCCCTTCCCAGTGGGTAGATTGCTGTCTTTTGCTCACCCTCCGCTTAAAAGCGCTGTTCCAAAATGAGGGGAATGCATTGGAACTGGAGCAACTCTACCGCTTTTATACCCTCTTCAACCAATTGAAGCAGCACTTGGACAAATTGGGGCATATTAAGGAACTCCGATCCATCAAAAGTCTGTTCAGACAGTTGGCTAACATGGAAAATCTGGATTTTGTGGGTGAACCGTTGACCGGCCTACAGATTATGGGGATGCTGGAAAGCCGAAACCTGGATTATGAAACGGTCATCATCACCTCCGTCAATGAGGGAATTCTACCTTCTGGAAAATCCAACAACTCCTTTGTTCCCTTCGATGTAAAACGCGACTACGGCCTTCCTACCTACAAGGAGAAGGACGCCATCTACACCTATCACTTCTACCGACTCATCCAACGCGCCAAAAACGTCTTCATCATCTACAACACAGAACCCGATGTCTTGGAAGGTGGTGAAAAAAGCAGACTGGTCTCGCAACTGCTTACCGACAAGGACGTTGCTCCTTTTATTACCCATACCATAAGCACGCCACAGACCCAGATCATGGCAGAAACCCTCTTGCAGATCACCAAGGGCGAACAACTGCACATGGACATTATGGCTCTTGCCGAAAACGGTTTTTCCCCCACCTCACTGACCAATTACATTAGAAATCCCATCGATTTTTACACCCGCAATATTTTAAAGATCAACGATGTGGAGGAAGTCGAGGAAAACATCGCCGCCAATACTTTTGGGACCATTGTGCATGACAGTCTGGAGGACTTATACCAACCTTTATTGGGACAAGTGCTCACCAAGGAAAATGTTTCTGCCGTAAAACCGCATATTGCCCAAACGGTGCAGCGACATTTCAATAAAAATCTATCAGGTGTCGATGTTTCCAAAGGAAAATATCTTCTGGTCTACAACGTCATTGTAAAATATCTGGAAAACTTCATCGGTTTGGAACTGAAACAACTCCAAAGACATGAAGTAAAACTCCTCGCCCTGGAAGAACGGTACGAGTGCCAACTGCAAGTGTCCGGTCTGGACTTCCCCATAAAATTGAAAGGGACCCTGGACCGTGTGGACCAAGTAGACGGCATTATCCGGGTGGTGGACTACAAGACTGGAAAGGTGGAACCCAAAAATGTAAAGATCACGGATTGGGAGGAACTCATCACCACTTACGACAAGAGCAAGGCGTTCCAATTGCTCTGCTACGCCCTGCTGTACACCAAAAAACACGGGGAACAACCCTTGCACGCAGGTATCTATTCCTTTAAAAACCTAGGACAGGGATTTTTCCCCTTTTCCGAGGACAAAAACCCCTTGATCGATACCAAGGTGTTGGAAACATTTACCAGCTATCTGGAACAGCTCATCAAGGAAATCTGCTCCACGCAAATCCCGCTGACCGAAAAGCCCGTCTAATTACTTCAGATCGGGGCGGGTAGGCCGCACCTCGATCTTACTGGGCAGTGTCCTAGGGTGCATGGTGAGTAAATCCACCACCAACTTCCCAATATCTTCCGGTTGTATCTTCCAAGCGTCCTTTTCTGAAGGTTCGTTGCTGTTAAAATGGGAAGCCACCGACCCCGGCATGATCGTGGTGACCTTGATATTGTATTGCCTTAAATCGAGCATGGCCGCCTGCGTAAAGCCCACTACACCAAATTTGGTGGCATTATAGCCCGCTGCGGTGGCAAAAAAGTTGGTCCCGGCCAAGCTGGCCAAGGTCATGTAATAGCCTTCGGTAAGTTTTAGGGCCTCTACCGAAGCCTTTAGCGTATGGAAAACCCCGTTCAGGTTGGTATTGATCATTTGGTTCCAATCTTTGGGGTTCATTTCGTCTATGGGTGCAAAATGGCCAACCCCGGCGTTGGCCATGACTACATCCAATCGCTTCCACGTTTTTAGAATATGTTCAACAGCATCTATTTCATCCTGTAATTCAACCACGTCCGAAACCACGCCCAAAACATTTGTGCCTGCATTAAGTTGGTTTACGGCTTCGTTGACACCTTCCCGGTTCCGTCCACTTATGGCCACTTTCATGCCCTGTTGCAAAAGGCTCTTGGCAATGCCCAATCCTATTCCTTTGGTGCCCCCTGTGATGTAGGCTACTTTTCCTTCTAAATCCATGTTGATTTTTTTATCCCCTAAAGTTCAAAAAGGAAATGGGGAAAAACAAAAAAACCATCCTAAAAGGATGGTAAATTTTAGGGCACATGGTCTACCTTCTCCACCAACCCATGCCCGACCATAATAAAGTGGTACATTTATGGATATATGAATCAGGGTTTATGGAAAATTCATATAATCCTAAAACTGAATCATTGAAAAAGGTAGTATTCACATTGTTCCTTACAATCTCTTTGAATTCAATTTTGGCCTATGAATCAACTGCTGATTCCTTGGGGCTGAAAAATGGATTTAAAGAGCTTATCATTCGATATCAATATGGAGATGAGTACTATACCGTAGAGGAAATGAAATTTGTTAGAAGAGAAGATAAAATCATTGGTACAATAACTATCCCTGATAACAAACTACTTGAAAATTCAGAAACAGAATTGAATGCAAACGATATTTCATCAATTAACCGATTTCTGACCAAAGCACACGAATTTAAAGATGATTGCGTGGAGAATTGGAGCAGTACCTATGTGCAGTATTATACTATTGATATTGATGAAAAACGAATCAAGATTTATAAGTTTTGTAATTGGGGTAACTCAACTTTTTTGGAGTTGAAAAAACAAATTTTTGGTGATTATTTGAATAGGTTGGAGGAAAAAAGGATGCTTTTGAATGTTGAGAACAATAGAGTTTTAATTGGAAACTGGAAGTACGATTCTACCATTCATAAAATTGTAAAAGGTAAAATATACACTCTGACCAGATTGAAAAATACATCCAAAGAAACCTGCTTTTTAAAATTCAAGAAAGACCAAAAGCTTGTGGACCATTACTGTTTGAAGAATTCCAAAACCAGATATGATTTTGAATTTGACATTGAAAACGAAAATTTGATTTTGTACATAAACGGAGAAAATAAAAATGACAGGAAGCACTTTGTATATGGTTATAGATTTAAAGTCTTGGAATTAAATGAAGATAAAATTAAGTTGACAACATTGTATTGACCCCTATTCCCGCAAGATTGTATCTTGTGGCAAACACCCACCCCCAACCCCCACACCAAATAATTTCTTACTTTGCGTAGGTGAACAAATCTTTAAACCATCTACCTAAAACCAAGCAAGAGGAACTGGGCCGGCTCACCACCCTGCTCTCCGCCTTTAAAGAGGTGGAAATGGTACTGCTCTTTGGCAGCTACGCCCGCGGCAACTGGGTAGAGGACACCTATGTGGAAAAGGGCATCACCTATGAATATCGGAGCGATTATGACCTGCTCGTAGTGCTCACCCATGAGGACCTGCAACAAAAATTCCGGATAGAGGACAAGGTAAAGGCCGAGCTTACCGTCACCGGAAAGGTGCGCACTCCCGTGAACCTCATCTTCCACGGTATAAAACACCTGAACCAGGCCCTGCGACTGGGCAATTACTTTTTTAAGGACATTAAAAAAGAGGGCATTGTGCTGTACGACTCGGAAAAATGCAAACTGGCCACGCCCAAACTGCTCACCCCCCAAGAAAGCCAACAAAAGGCACAGGACTATTACGACCAATGGTTTGATAGTGCCAATGATTTTTTTGTTACTTATAAGTTTGACTTTGATAGAGAAAAATTTCATAAAGCTGCCTTTGAGCTCCACCAAGCCACGGAGCGTTACTACACCACCATATTGTTGGTGTTCACGGACTACCGCCCCAAGGATCACAATCTGGAGACCTTGGGCATTAAAGTGGAAATGTGCGACAAGCGTTTTGCGGTGTTCCCCACCCAAACCGAGGAAGAAAAACGCCTCTTTGAACTCTTAAAGCGTGCCTATATAGATGCCCGTTATAAAATGGAGGAGTACCACATCACCAAAGGTGATCTGGAGTATCTGTCGGCCCGCGTGGCGGAGCTACAACAACTGACCGAGGACATTTGCCTTGAAAAAATAAAGCACCTATTATGATTATGCCTTCTGACAAGGTCTACAAAGAAACCAAGCAAATCATGCTAGGAAAAAAGGTAATGAAACCTGAATTTAAAACACTTGCCGAATGGATTGATAAAGCTTACGGCGTCAAGACAATCAATATTTTCTACGATACGATTGACAAAGGAACACATCCAAGGTTGGAAATTTGCTTTGAGCATCCACAAGAGAGGGCAAAATTTGACGCCCCAAATGGATTCAGTTTTGATTCGGCCAAACAGAAAGCTATTGGCAAAAAATTTCAGGAAACGTTAAATGAACAAGGACTAATTAGAAAAAATGGATTTTCCAGGTTTTCTAAAAAATTAGCATCTTCTGAATACAAGACAGAAAACATTTGGGTGATTTACGGGGATTTTGAATCCATCGCCAGAATCGAGGCTAACGAAAGCATTCCAGAAGAAAAAGTCAAAAAACTCAAAAAAGGACTTAACAATCCGCACATTTGGGAAATATCACGGGCTTTTTCATACACCACTTTTTTCTTGTACTCAGACGAACAGTTAAAAAAATATGAGAACTCGGAAGAGCATAAAAAATGGACAGACGAGTACTATGAATTACTAAAGAAATATGATCCATTTGGGTATTTTAAGAGAGAGTTCTTTTCTATCTCTTTGGATAGCAAGGAAAACTTTGACAAAAACTATGAAAGCAATTGGTACTATTATTACAAATAAAAAAAGCACCTCCGCTGCCGCAAGATTCCATCTTGTGGCAAACAACCCATAAAAATCCTTAAAAAAATTTATGTATCTTTTACCTCAATGAAACGCCTTGGGGTTTCATTATGTACAGTCCTGTATGGGTAACACTATACAAGTACGACATTAAAAATTGAATGAATGGAAAACGTTTGGACAATAACTACAGCATCGGCACTATTTTTAATATTGGGTTTTCTCCTTTATAAAGGTCTTGGGGCGTATGTTAGAAATGCATTCGGCCAAAAATGGTTAAAGGTGTGGGGCAACAAAGTATACTTCTGGCAAAGTGTACTCTTTACCAGCATAGCCAGTACGGTCTTGGTAATGTATGTTTTAAAATGGTCTAATGTTGTAACCTTTTAAGACCAAAAGAAAACAAGTGGAAAATAAAAAAGCACCTCAATTGAGGTGCTTTTGTTTTCGTGGAGAATACCGTCCCGATAGTCATCGGGAGAACCGGTGACCTTTCCGAAAGCCTTCGGAACGCTCTAGCCCTCTCGTTCGGAAATGAGAAATTCAATATACTTCCTACTCTTCTTTTTCTTGATTTCCCTCTCCCTGATCATAGCATCACCTCTTGTTGAAAAACTCTCGGTATACTTTACCTCCCAATCCAACGCTATCTTTGTGTATTTAGACCTCCCGCCATTGTGCCGGCTTATCCTATCTTCCAAATCTTGGCAATGCCCAATATAATATCGGTCAACCGATTCACTATATATGATGTACACGAAATACTCCATGAAAAATGCCTTTATTTTAGGCTCTGACCATTGAAATACCCCCGTGACCTTTCCGAAAGCCTTCGGAACGCTCTAGCCAATGCTTTCCAACAGTTCGCAAAAAGCCATAAAAAAAGCACCTCAATTGAGGTGCTTTTGTTTTTTGTGGAGAATACCGGATTCGAACCGGTGACCTCTTGCCTGCCAGGCAAGCGCTCTAGCCAACTGAGCTAATCCCCCAAAGAGAGCGCAAAGGAAATACTTTTTTCCGAAACTATCAAAAATAGTGCGCCTGCTTAGTCTTTTTTAACGCTGAGTACCAATACGGGGATGGGTACAAAGAACTCGGACTTTCTAATGGTGTTCTTTTCCCACAGTTTTTTAAAGAAACCGCGTTTTCTTCGGAACACGCAAAGCATGTCCGGGTGTTCGTTCCTAAAATGTTCCATCACCCCCAGATAGGTGGTGGCGTTTTCGGTAATGGTCAACTGCTTGCTCAGGTCCATAAGGGCGGTGTTCACCTTAAGGTCGTCCTCGGAATACCCGGGGCGTTTTACCAACAATAGGCTCACCTCTGCCCTGAATTTGTTCTTTATGGTCACCAACGGGCTCAAAATGCTGCTCCGCTTCAAGATTCCCGATCCAAAGGCCGTTAAAACCTTCTTGATGGGCTTAAACTCGGTTCCCTTGGGAACGATTAAAGTGGGAATGTTGGTCTGTTTAATGATTCTTCCCGATGTGTTCCCCAGATAAAGCTCCTCCATAATGTCGTTGCTCCGTGGTGCTATAATGATCAGGTCTATGCCCAATTCCTTGTTTATGCTGTTCAGACCATCAACAATATCACCATTATAAGTGGCTATTTTAATCTCCACACCTTTGGTGTCCACTTTTTCGATGATGAGCTTTAAATGCTCCTTACCACTTTTTGAAACCTTCTCTTCTACATTGGCCAAGCTCCCTATTCCAGTGGCCACATGGAACACATCCATGACAAAGATCTTGGCACCAAAGTTCGATGCAAAGTCTACGGCATACTGCAAAGTTTGTGAAGAATCCGGTGATGTTCCAATGGGTACAAGAATGTTGTTCATTATTTGGCTGTTATGATTTAACCCTAAATTTACAATTAAATTGAAATGAATCCATGATACGGCACGCAAAGATATCTGAAATTGACCATATCCTTACCATTACCAAGGCCTGTGCCCTAAAAATGCAGTCCAACGGTATTTTTCAATGGAACGAGCACTATCCCAACAAGGACGCATTTGTCAATGACCTTGACCGAAACGAACTCTACGTAAAGGAGCACGAAGGCTCCGTTGTGGGGGCCATTGTGGTTTCTACCTTCATGGATGAGGAGTATGTGCCCATTGAATGGCTCACCCCCAATGGCAACAGTACTTATATCCACAGACTTTGCGTAGACCCGGCCTGTCAGGGTAAAGGCTTTGCCCAAGAGCTCATGGATTTTGCGGAGGAATATTCCAAATCAAAGGGATTTGTATCGGTGCGGTTGGATACGTTTTCACAAAACAAACGGAACCAGCGTTTTTATGAGCAACGGGGGTACCAAAAGTTGGGCGATATCTTCTTTCCCAAACAAAGTGGGCATCCTTTTCATTGTTATGAATTAGTGCTGTAACTTGCAGCGTCTTGAGCACGCATATCAATTTTAAAAGCATTAACCAACTGGCGGTTCCCGCCACCATTTCGGGCATTGCGGAACCCATTCTTTCCATAACGGACACGGCCATTGTGGGCAATATTCCCGTGGATGGTATAGAATCCTTGGCTGCGGCCGGGATTGTGGGGTCGTTTTTGTCCATGCTCATCTGGGTGTTGGGCCAAACCCGAAGCTCCATTTCCGCGATTATCTCCCAATATCTGGGTGCCGGCAAGTTGGACGAGGTGAAACATCTGCCCGCACAGGCCATCTTTTTCAACATTTTGTTGAGCATCGTGGTGCTGTTATCGACCGTCTTTATCATTGAGGATATTTTTAGGCTTTTCAATGCCACGGGGAAAATATTGCAGTATTGCATTTCTTACTATTCCATTAGGGTCTGGGGCTTTCCGCTCACCCTGTTCACCTTTGCCATTTTTGGCATTTTTAGGGGGTTGCAGAACACTTTTTACCCCATGGTGATCGCCTTGATCGGTGCCGTGCTCAACATTGGTCTCGATTTTTTGTTGGTCTATGGGGTGGAGGGTTACATTCCCGCCCTTTATCTGGATGGGGCCGCTTGGGCCAGTTTGATATCACAGGCCATTATGGCCCTGATTGCGTTTGTCCTTTTGCTGAAAAAGACCGACATCAGCCTACGGCTGGTGCTCCCATTGAACAAGGAACTCACCCGATTGGTGTTCATGAGCCTGAACCTTTTTGTGCGGGCCTTGGCACTGAATGCCGCATTGATCATTGCGGTTAGGGAGGCAACCGCTCTTGGCGACAAATACATTGGAGCACATACCATTGCGATAAACCTGTGGCTCTTCGCTGCCTTTTTTATTGATGGATATGGCGCCGCCGGAAACAGCATGGGCGGAAAATTGTTGGGAGCCAAGAACTACAATGGTTTGTGGCAACTCGCCAAGAAAATTATTTTCTATGGATTGACGGTAAGTGTAGTCCTTATGCTGATAGGCTTTGTGTTCTACAGGCCTATTGGGCACCTTTTTTCCAACGAGACCGTGGTCTTAGAAACCTTTTATGGTATTTTTTACATCGTTATTCTAGGGTTGCCCATGAATACCTTGGCCTTTGTTTTTGATGGACTTTTTAAAGGTCTGGGTGAAATGAAATATTTGCGGAACGTGCTGCTCTCGGCCACCTTTTTGGGCTTTATTCCGGCGCTATATCTTGGAAAATACCTCGGGTGGGGATTCCATGCCATTTGGATTGCCTTTGTGGTTTGGATGATGATCAGAGGATTTGCTTTGGTCTGGAAATTCAGGCAAAAGTTCAGGCCCTTGGTGCAAAACGTTTAATTTAGTGATTGAAAAGTTCAAGAACCAAGAACCAAGAACCAAGAACCAAGAACCAAGAACTCATAACTCATAACTCATAACTAAGATAATGCCCACAGACAGACCCAACGGAAGCCTATATACCAAGATTGACAACGGTGTTGCAACGGTCGAATTTGGCCATCCTGCCAGCAACTCCTTTGTTTCTGAACTTTTAGAGCGATTGACCAATGAGTTTGACAAGCTTTCCGGGAATGATTCGGTTTCGTTGATTGTCCTTAAATCGGAAGGGGACCGCGCTTTCTGTGCCGGTGCTTCTTTTGACGAACTGGTGGCCATTTCCAATTTGGAAGAAGGGAAGGCTTTTTTCAGTGGCTTTGCCAACGTGATCAATGCCATGCGCAAATGTCCCAAACCCATCATCGGAAGGGTGCAAGGAAAAACAGTTGGCGGGGGAGTAGGATTGGCCGCAGCCTGCGACTATGTGTATGCCACGGTCGATGCCGCCATTAAATTATCGGAGATTTCCATCGGTATCGGGCCCTTTGTGATTGCCCCGGCCGTGGAACGAAAAATGGGAAAGGCAGCCCTGGCCGAACTCAGTTTTAACCCCACCGAATGGAAAAACGCCTATTGGGCCAAGGAAAAAGGACTCTTTGCCAAGGTGTTCGACTCCATTTCGGAAATGGATAAAGAGTTGGACTTCCATGTCCAGAAATTGGCGACCTATAATCCCAGCGCCTTGGCCGAAATGAAACGCATCCTTTGGGAAGGAACCGGACATTGGGACGACTTATTGGCTAAACGTGCCGAAATTTCAGGAAAATTGGCCCTTTCCCCAGATACCAAAACAGCTTTGGAAAAATTTAAAAAATAAAATGATATGAATGATTTGGTTTTCCCCCTACTTGCCCTTTTTGTGATTGTGGTATATGTAGTCAACAGAATAAGAAGCAACCGACGTTTTAAAAAATAAATGAAGGATATTACCCTTGCCAAAGGCAAAAAAATCTATTTCGCCAGCGACAATCATCTTGGGGCACCCACCCGAAAGGACAGCCTGCCCCGGGAAAAAAAGTTTGTGGCTTGGTTGGATTCCATAAAGGACGATGCGGCGGCTATTTTTTTAATGGGTGACCTTTTTGACTTTTGGTTTGAGTATAAAACCGTTGTTCCCAAAGGGTTTACCCGAACGCTTGGGAAACTCGCCGAACTCTCCGACATGGGCATCCAAATCACCTATTTTGTAGGCAACCATGATCTTTGGATGAATGGCTATTTTGAGGAAGAACTCAATATTCCTGTCTATCACAAACCACAACAATACCTCATTAATAACACTTCATTCTTTATTGGCCATGGGGATGGTCTTGGCCCTCATGACAAAGGGTTCAAACGGATGAAAAAAGTGTTTACCAATCCGATTGCCAAATGGTTCTTCAAATGGTTGCACCCTGATTTGGGCGTTCGTTTGGGGCAGCACCTTTCCGTGAACAACAAGGTGATTTCCGGTGATGCCGATGCCACTTTTTTGGGTGAGGACAAGGAATGGCTCATTCTGTATGCCAAACGGAAATTGGAACAGCAACACTATGATCATTTCATTTTTGGACATAGGCACCTTCCCATGGAAATCAAGCTTAATGAAAAATCGACTTACACCAATCTAGGGGATTGGATTTCGTATTTTACTTATGCTGTTTTTGATGGGGAAAAACTCACCTTGGAAAAGTTGGAAGGCTAGTCCTTTTCATGCTCATCAATGTCTTTTTGAAGGTCCAGTCTTCTAAAAGTAGGGGAAACTATGGCCGTGGTTCCTGCCGTCAATAAGGTCATGCAACCTCCAAACACTACCGCGGTCACGGTACCCAACAATTTGGCGGCCAAGCCACTTTCAAAAGCTCCCAGCTCATTGGACGATCCCACAAAAATGGAATTCACCGAAGCCACCCTGCCCCGCATATTGTCCGGAGTCTTCAATTGTAGGATGGTCTGGCGTATGATCATGGAAACTCCGTCCACAGCACCGCTCAAGAACAGCGCCACCACGGACAACCAGAAGAGTTCCGACACACCAAACACAATGATACAGACCCCAAAAGCAAAAACGGCCCACAAAAGTTTTTTTCCTGCCTGTCTATGTAACGGAAAACGTGTGGACCCCAACATGGTCAAGGATGCACCCACCGCTGGAGCGGCTCGCAAGATTCCAAAGCCTTCGGAACCTACGTGCAAGATATCCTGGGCATAGATGGGCAATAGGGCAACAGCCCCACCAAACAATACTGCAATCATATCCAAGGTCAAGGCCCCAAAAATGGCCTTATTCCCAAAGACAAATTTGAGTCCGTCCTTTAAGCTCTGCATCACAGGCTCTCCAATTTTTGGGTTGAGGATGGGTTTCTTTGGGATTTGAAACAGGAAAAAGAGCGCCATGAGCGAAAACCCAAAGATGACACACATGGACCAATGCACCCCAATCCAACTGATAGAAAATCCGGCCAAGGCTGGACCTAAAACAGAGGCCAACTGCCAAGTGGAACTACTCCAGGTAGCAGCATTAGGATAGATTTTCTTTGGAACAATCAAAGCTATCAACGAAAAAATAGTGGGGCCCAAAAACGACCGTACCAATCCACCCATAAACACCAAAGCATAAATGGAATAAAGAATCTGCTTGGACGACCAAGAATCCTCAAGACCGGGCCAACTCAATAGAAACAGGCCCAGACTGATTACGGAAAAACCGATGATGCAGGTCACTAAAAGGTTTCGCTTTTCCCGCTGATCCACCACATGACCCGCAAACAAGGCCATGCCCACGGCGGGTATCACTTCCATCAACCCAATAATCCCCAAAGAAAGGGGGTCTTTGGTCAAGGAATACACTTGCCATTCAATAACGATAAACTGCATGGACCAAGCAAAGACCATGGCAAATCTGACCAGCAAAAATATGTTGAACTCCTTATAACGAAGCGCAGCGTAGGGATCCATAAATGTCTAGCGAATGTCTCTTAGTTTCAATTGAATGCTCACCGTTCCGTTCCATTCATTTTCATCCAGCGAAAATACGGCATCAAAAGGTTTTTTATCCTTGATTTGATTCAATTTATTTCCAAGGTTGAAGCCTATGGCTCCAATGGGAGGTGAGTCGTTTTGGGTCAAAGAAGCTTTCAAATGTTTTTCATCTTCGCCCACCCCTCTTGCATAACCACTATCCTGCAAACCTTCGGCCATAAAAATGGGTGTCATGTTCCCTGGGCCAAAAGGGGCAAATTGTTTTAAGATTCGCATCAGTTTTGGCGTGATTTGATGTATTGAAATTTTGGCATCTATAGAAATTTCAGGCTGCATTAGCTTAGGGTCGATGGTTTCTGAAACTACTTTCTCAAACTGCTTTTTGAAGGTGTCGTATTGCTCTTCCGAAAGGGTAAGTCCAGCTGCGTACATATGTCCTCCAAATTGCTCCAAACAATCGGAACAACCTTCTAAGGCGTTGTAAATGTCAAACCCTTTCACGGATCGGGCGGAAGCCGCCAATTTCTCCCCACTCTTGGTAAAGACCAATGTGGGGCGGTAATAGGTTTCGGTAAGTCTGGATGCCACAATACCTATCACACCCTTGTGCCAGTTCTCATTATAGACCACAGAAGTGAACTTGTCCTCCTCCTTGTTTTCCTGAATTTGCATCAGCGCTTCTTGGGTAATCTCCTGATCTAAGCTACGCCGCTCAGTATTGAACAACTCTATTTCGGAAGCAAATTGTTTCGCTTGTACAAGATTGGTTTCAGTCAATAACTCCACCGCATGCTGCCCATGTTTCATCCGACCTGCGGCGTTGATCCTCGGTGCTATGATGAACACCACATCGGTAATGGTCAAGGCTTTTTTCTTTACTTGATCAATGATGGCCATGAACCCCATTCTTGGGTTGGAGTTAATCACTTGTAAACCAAAATACGCCAACACCCTGTTTTCCCCCGTAATCTGAACTATGTCTGCTGCTATGGCAGTGGCCACCAAGTCCAAATAAGGCAACAGGTCTTTGGTAGTTTTCCCTTGCCGGGAACTCAAAGCCTGAATGAGTTTAAAGCCCACGCCGCATCCGCAAAGTTCTTTGTAAGGATAGTTGCAATTGTCCTGTTTTGGATCCAGAATGGCTATGGCATCGGGAAGTGAATTTCCGGGTCTGTGGTGATCACAGATGATAAAATCGATGCCCTTTTCCTTGGCGTACTGCACCTGTTCAATGGCTTTCACGCCACAATCCAAGGCTATTATCAATGAAATGTCATTGTCTTCGGCAAAATCGATTCCCTGCAAGGACACACCATATCCTTCCAAATACCGATCAGGGATATAGGTAGCCACATTGGGGTAGCTTTCCAACAGGAACGAGCTCATCAAAGCCACGGCGGTTGTTCCGTCCACATCGTAGTCCCCATACACCAAAATATTCTCCTGGTTGGCCATGGCCAACTCAATACGGGCCACTGCCCTGTCCATATCCTTCATCAAAAAAGGGTCGTGCAAATGGGACAATTTCGGACGAAAAAAGTGTTTGGCCTCTTCGTAATTGGTAATTCCCCTTTGAATCAGCAAATGGGAAACCAGAGGGTCAACGTTCAGCTCTTGGGAAAGCTGTTGTATGTTTTCTTCAGTGGGTTTAGGTTTTAGGGTCCAACGCATCATCTTGGTTTTTAGGTGTCGTCAGTTCGAGTGTTTCGAGCTTGGCTCGAAATGTATCGAGAACCGATTATTGAAACTTCTTTTTGGCAAGATTGGGCAACGCATCATACTGACCGTTTATGAGGGCTTCCTTTTTGGCTTTTGACCACTTTTTTATCTGTTTTTCCTTTTGAATGGCCAATTCAATTTGTGTAAACTTAGCATAAAAAACCAATTCTACGGGTCTTCTTGAAAAAGTATAACTTGTTGAACGCTTCCCGACAATGTGTTCTTCTATTCTTTTCTCAAGATCGGAGGTTACGCCTGTATAATATGTTCCATCGGAACATTTTAGAATATAGACATACGATAATTTCATGTGATTGACACTTCTCGATACAATTCCGGCTTTGCCAGAACCACTCGAAGTGACGCTGCTTACTTCTTATGAAAAATCGTCTTAATCTCCAATTGCGCAAACCGTCTGAACATTTCCATGACCCCGCAGTATTTCTCCACGGAAAGGTCCACCGCTCTTTGGAGTTTGTCCTCTTTTAGGTTGGACCCATAAAAATGGTATTCAATGACTACGGAATCGTAATATTTAGGGTGTTCATCGGTAAGGTTGGCAATGGTCTCAATGGTAAAATCGTCCACCTCAAGTTTCATTTTTTTGATCAATGAAGCCACATCCAATCCAGAACAACCGGCCAAACCCGACAACATAAGTGCCTTGGGACGCAAGCCTGAGCCTTCCCCACCATCATCCGGTCCTGCATCTATTCTTAAATTGTGTCCTGAAGGGTTGTTGCTCTCAAAGGCCATTCCGCCCAACCATTTGGTAGTGATGTGATTTGTCATGGAGTCAAAAAATTTTGTTTCTTGTAGATGTCAAAAATACAATTTAAAATCGCATCCATGGCCCTAGTGAACCCTCTAGACCCCAATCACGACCAAGAAACCAAACAGCTTGCCGAGTTCTTTAATGAAACTCTGGGATTTTGTCCCAATTCGGTATTGACCATGCAGCACCGTCCTGCCATTTCCAAGGCGTTTATCAACCTCAACAAAGCGGTGATGGCGAATGAGGGAGGGGTAACCTCGGCACTGAAACGTATGATTGCCTGGGTGAGCAGCAATGCCACCGGGTGTAGATATTGCCAAGCCCACGCCATACGTGCTGCGGAACGCTATGGGGCCGAACAGGAACAGTTGGACAATATTTGGGAATATCGAACCCATCCTGCTTTTTCCGAAGCAGAACGGGCTGCTTTGGATTTTTCCTTGGCCGCTTCGCAGGTACCCAACGCTGTTAATGCCGAAATCAAGGGACGCTTGTACCAACATTGGAACGAAGGGGAAATTGTGGAAATGCTGGGAGTGATTTCCTTATTTGGGTATCTCAACCGATGGAACGATTCCATGGGCACCTCCATTGAGGATGGAGCCGTGGAAAGTGCCGACCAATATTTGGGCAAACATGGTTGGGAAAAGGGGAAGCATGATGGATCAAGATATTAGATGTTAGACCGCTTCGCTGTTAGATTATATTTATTTAACCCGTTTTTATGGCTCATTCGCGATGACCATAGATTTCTTGACCTGCATCAATATTTATGTTTCCATGATGTTTAACCTTTGTAGAAATCAAAAAACGAACTATTATGGCCCAATTGCTCCTTACCCCTGAAAACCACATCCAGCGATTAAACGCCATTCTTAATAAGGTTGACCAACTTCAAAATCTGGGGTTGCCTTCGTTGACAACTCCTCCGAATAGCAAATCATGGAACATTTTAGAAGTCTTGGTGCATCTCAATATAGCATATGGCCATTATCAACAAAAATTCAATCAACACATTCCCAAATTACCAGACAATAAATCTGAAAATGAGGGTTTTAGAATTAGAAGATGGCAAAAATTGGTGGTTGATAGCCAAAGGCCAAAAGAAGGTGTTCGCAAATGGAAAATGAAGACCTTAAAAAAGTTTGAACCTCTTTTGGACCACAACCAATTAAATCACGAAAAAGCGGAAGAAATCTTCAAAACTTTTTTTGAGTTGCACAACCATCTCAAAGAAGCCGTCTTGCTCTGCAGGAAAAAAGAGGTGTCCCAGCTAAAAATTCCTTCGGCCATTGGCCCTATAGTCCTTTTTTATCTTCCGGAAGCCTTTGAGTTTCTTATTTGCCATTTAGAACGGCATATGGTACAGATAGATGAGATCCTTCAGCAACAAGATTCCTTGGTTTCTCCCTAACAACCTTCGCTCTAGCTGCAACATAATCCTTATTTTTAAGGCAATTAAGTCATTCCTGTTATGGACGATGAAGCATCCCGTATCCTAAAAGGATTCTTTCCAAATATCGATTTTACCAAAGAAGAGGAGCGGTATTTTAAGTCGCTATGGTCCATTAAAACATTTGATCAATATGATTTGATCACCGAAGCGGGCAAGATTGAACGCTGTTTTTACATCGTGCTTGATGGTGTTCAGGCCATTTACCTTTTAAATGAGAGAGGAGAAAAAGTAGTGTTGGGGTTTTCTTATTCGGGGAGTCCGTCCGGTGCGTTTGATTCCTTTATCCAGCAAACTCCCTCAAAAACATTTTTGGAAGCCTTGAAACCTTCAAAGTTATTGGCCATATCAAGGAGCGACTATGATTCCATATTCAAAAAACACCCTCGTTTTTATACTTGGGGGCATCATTTTTTTCAGGACATCTTATTTGGTCGCCTCTCCCGTGAGGTGGAACTATTGACCCTTACTGCCGAACAGCGGTATGTTGCCTTTATGCAGCGCTGCCCAGATGAGTTAAAAGTAATCCCCCAGAAATATTTGGCCTCCTACCTCAACATGAAACCTGAAACTTTCAGCCGATTACGTGCCTCGGTTTCCTATTGATTTTTTAGGATACTGGAAACTGCTTTTTGAAGTTGAGGGATTACTTCCTCTTCAAACCAAGGATTTTTGCTCAACCAAAAACGGTTCCTCGGTGATGGATGGGGCAACACAAAAAAATCTGGCCAATAGGCTCGATGGTTCCTTACCGTTTCTGTCAGTGTATTTTTTCTGGCATTCCCCAAATAATGGGCTTGCGCATATTGACCAATGAGTATCGTTAGTTTTAGCTCTTGCATTTGATCCAACAATGGTTGATGCCATAGGGGGGCGCATTCGGTTCTTGGTGGCAAGTCGCCCGATTTTCCTTTGCCGGGATAACAGAAACCCATTGGGATGAGTGCGAGCAAACGCTCATCATAAAACTGCTCATCTGTAACGTTCAACCATTTTCTGAGCTGCTTTCCACTAGGATCGTCCCAAGGCACTCCGGTTTGGTGCACTTTGGTGCCCGGCGCCTGTCCAATGATAGCGATTTTAGACTTTAAATGGGCAGAGACTATTGGTCTAGGACCAAAGGGGAGGTGCTCTTTGCAAACGGAACAATTCTTGATTTCGGAAAGTAATTGATTCATTTCTACATCCATAAAGGAAATTTACATAAAAGAGAAAACACCCCAACATAAGAATGCTGAGGTATTTTCAACACACAACCACCTGAAAAAAACTAGTTATAGGTGTTCTTTAGATTGCTCCAATTCTCATTGGCCTTGCTTACCAATTTGGAATGGTTGTTTTCGGCCAACCACAATTGCTGTGCATCAAGCTCCAAATTGTACAGGTACAAAAAGTACTTTCCGTCCTTTACAATAAACTTGTTGGGGTCTGGCCTAAATTTGGCTCCCGCATAAACTCCAAAAGCACAGTATCCGCCATATTGAGGCAAGTATTTAGATGGGTTTTTGTCGAACTTCTTCTTTTGCTCCGCATCGGTAAAGTAGTAGACCACTTTGTCGTGCTCAGACTTGTGTTCCTTTATCCCTTTTTGGGCAATTCCCAAATCCAAGTAGGAAACAGGACTGTACCCCTGCAATGCAATATTGCTATTGTCTATGTTGTGGGACTTCTTGTCTTGGGCAAAAGCCGTGTTCATGAAAACTGCGGTTAGCAGTAAAATTGAAATGTTCTTAATTGTCTTCATTGTTCTTGTTTTTTTAAAATGAATAATTATTTGCTCGCGCTTAGCGAGACTACTAAAAAGACCACCGTTGCATTGAACCAATAGTAGATGGCATCTATTCCTGTTAGTGCAAACACAAACGGTACGATCATAAAGGTTACGGCCACCAAAAGATCTATGGCCAAATGTCCTTGAAACGGGATAACACGTGCCAAACTATATTTGTAATCGGTTAGCAAGCTGGCCACAAACACTGCCAATCCCGTAACTACCGAAAACCAAACTGCTATATGCGAGGACTGGCCAAGACCTAATAAAAATGGCGCAATGATCAATCCAATACCAGCGGTATAGTCTGCAACCCCATGGAGGGTCGGTGTAATAAATCTAAGGTTCATGATGTTGGATTAAGCGTTAAAGTATTCCTCATGAATTACTTTGCCCTCACTGTTCCAAAGGCGTCTAATAATTTCATGCCAGTACACTCTGCTGTTGTCCTTCATCAAAAAATCGAAGGTAAATTCCGATGCAGATGCATTACCATCCACCAAGGTTCTGTGCAGTTCTATCCCATTTACTTTTGCTATGGCATCTGCAAAACCTCTCATTTTTTCCACCATTTGTGCTTTTCCGGAGGTGGTTACTTGGTTGTAGTCCGAAGTGTTTGCATCCTCAGCAAAAAACTTCTCCACAGCTTCAACAATTGCACCTTGTGCAACAATGCTGTCCATTTCTTTAGCTAACGTTTTAATATCCATTTGCTATGTTTTTACGGTTAAACAATCTTTGTTGTAATTACATGGCAAATTTGCGGCGGTAACGTTGCTTAAAGGCTACAAAAAAGGAGCATTTCCTTGTACTTTTTCCAGTTTAAATTTTGATGGGTTGCTCCCCGTATACTGTTTAAAGAAAGAAGAAAAATGATTAGGTTCCTCAAACCCCAGTGCAATGGATATTTCCTTTACGGAGGCATCTGAGTCGAGTAATTTTTTAGAGGTATTGATGAGTTCATTCCTGATAAGCCGACCCAAAGAATCGTTCATCTTATCCCTAGTCTTTTTGGCTAGGGCCTTTACGGAAAGGTTCATTTTATCGGCATAAAAGGCCAAGGATCGTTCTTGCATGTGATGCTCCCGTAGCAGAAAAACCAAATCTTCCACAAAAGGGTCCTTTCTTTCAAAATCAAAGTTTTCACGGAACTGGGTGGGACTGTAGCCTGTACGTTTTTTAAACACCCTATTGAAATAGGCAGGGTCCTTGAACCCCATATCATAAGAAACTTCTTGAATACTCTTATCGGTGAAGGCCACATCTTTTTTACTTTCCACTAAACGTTTCTCGTTGAACATGGATTTTACCGTAACCCCCAATTTTTCCTTTACCAAGGCATGGGCCTGATATCCGTTTTCTCGAAATAGGGCTTCCAATTCTTTGTTGGACAGGTGATTTGGGTATTCTTTGTCGATTACATCCTTGATATCAAAAATGATTTGATACTCACTCTTACTGGCATTGAAGGGGTTCTGCCAAAACCATTGTTTTAAAGAAACATCCATAATCTGACGGGTATTCCCTTCGAATAAGCTCTGTGAAAGGTATTTTTCGCAATCCACACACTCTTTAAAATTGATGTAGCCCAAGGAGATGAGATGTTTGAACAGCACCCGAACCTCCTTATTATCAAAAACATCCTTATTGGGAAATTCAATGGTTCTTACCTCAAAATCTTCCGAAAGAAATTTTATGTATTGCCCTTTTTCCAAATAAATGGCCTTATCCATCCAATCGGTGTAATTTTTAAAATCGACCTGAATACTTCCCGAACCCGAAAGGATATGGAAAAGGGTGTATTGGTTAATGAAGTAAACCTTATTGATCTCTGGGCTGAATTTTCGGACCATTTTACCCGGTTTGTTTTTCTTAGGTCGAAAACTCTTGGGTTTGCTAACACTTTTAACCCATGAATTGTTGTAGCAGATAAATGGTGATCATGCCCCAAAATGTGCCTGTGGCCATACTTAAAATCGCCAAGATAATGGCATGGGGCATCCATTCTTTTTTATAGGCAGCGGTTACCGCAGGGGCCGTGGCAATACCCCCAACATTTGCCATACTGGCTATGGGCACCCAGGCCATGTTCACATTGAGGAGTTTCGCAATGAGGACCATAAACAGAAAGTGTCCCAAAAGCCAAACCAAAAGGAACCAGAAAAAGTACATATCAAACCCAAATAGATCAAAACGAAGCTTCAACCCCAATATGGACATGACAGTAAGAATCAGGATTCCTCCCAATTTCAGGGAAAACTTAAAATTCCATCCACGTAAAAAATTGCCCATAACCAATCCCAGTATCGAAAGCGTAACCACTTTCCCAACAAAAGACTCCATTATCACATTCAAAAGAAGGACCACCATTATCAAAATGAGAAGTGTGATCCACCCCGACAATCGTTTTGATCCTTCTTCCCTTATTCCTTCGGGAAGTATTTTGTCCTTAATTCCTAAAAATGAATTTAGTCCTTTGCTCTTTTTGATGGTCTGGAACATCAGAATGGTCCAAATGTTGACCAAAATATTGTCCATGACCAAGACTGAGAGAAAAATTCCCTCGGGACACTCCACCAATTCCTTGAGCACTAATTGACTGGTACTTCCTCCGATCCAACTTCCCACAATGGGAGGCACCCCTTTCCAAAAACCCTTGTTGGAAAAGGTTTCGGTAACCAAATCGGTATGCGGAAATACCGTTACAAACGCGACAGGAAACAACGCAATAAAAAAAGAGCCCGACACAAAAAGAAGAATGGGTTTATATCCGATGGCTTTCAACTGTCCCAAGGAAAGACTTGCCATTACAGCCACAATGGTCAATGGAATAAAAAAGGTCTTACTGAGGTCATGTATACTATCTTGGGAAAAATCCAACCCGAATGCATAGGATATCAATGCAGGGATAATGTAAGACAAAAGAATGGCAGGGACCCAATCAAAAATCGACTTTACCGTTTTATGTTCCCAGCGATCCAAAAAATAGACCGCAATTACGGTAAACAGCGTTATTCCCCACGGAACCCAGCTCATGGCAAGTTCTCTAAAATCCCTAAATGGAGAATCCTTCCCCCCGAAATACTTACAGGGTTAGTACTCTTCCCGATGACAATGCCCGGTTCCGGGGAAAAATATTTCTCAATCACTTCGCCAAATGGGTTACGGAGTGTTCCAATATGCTCCCCTTTTTCAACTTTTTGGTTCAACGTCACATGCACCTCTAAATAGCCTCCTTTTTTGGTAAAAATCCAATAGGATTTTGAACAAACATTCTTGGCCGGTGGCATTTTTGTTTCGCCTTTGGTAAAATCCAACCACTTCAAAACATTTACAATTCCTATGACCCCCCGGTCTATCATTTCTTTCTGGAACACCTGCGGATTTCCGTATTCCATGGTAATGCTCTTGATGCCCTTCTTCATGGCAAAAGCCCTTAAAGTAAGTCCGCTGGCCTCGCCAAAACTGGCTTCGCCCTTGTTTGAAACAATAATATCTGGCTCTAAGATTCGAAGCATGCCAGATAATGTATCATCTTGCATATCACCACGTCCATAGAGGGTGTTTTCGCGTCCGAAACTGGCCGTGTGCAGATCAATATGATAATCGAAGAACGGAATGATTTTTTCTCCTATTTGAAAAGCCATTTGTTGTGAACGGTTGCCTTTTTCCTTGCCCGGAAACAACCGGTTCAAATCCTGTTGGTCCACAAATTCGCGTTGTTGATTGGCAATGGCCAAGGGGTTCAAGCCCGGAATGGCAATAATTGTGCCTTTCATTTGGGTTACATCCAAGGAAGAAAAAACCCTATGGATAATTGCAATCCCGTTAAGCTCATTTCCATGGATGGCAGCAGTTAATCCAAGTACTTTGCCGGTATCATTTCCCTTCGCTATCAAAACGGGAACTTGTATGGGCTGACCAAAGCCATCATTTCCTAATGCAAGCCATACTTTATGAATTTTTCCCTCCTCAAAACTTGATAACACCAAACTATCCAATGTAGGAATCGATTCAAACTGACCCCTGCCAAAAATTGGAGCTATAAGAAGGATTCCCAATAAAAACTTGATTTTCATTGCCTTTGGAATTTGAGAAATAAATATAGTCTTTATTTCTTACCGCCAACCACAACTACAAATTCTCCTTTTGGTGGTTTATCCGTAAAATGAGAAAGTACTTCGTTTAGGGTTCCCCGAACAGTTTCCTCATAGAGTTTGGTGAGTTCCCTGGACACAGAAACAGGCCTATCCTCTCCAAAATACTCCACAAACTGCGTTAAGGTCTTTATTAATTTATGGGGAGATTCATAAAAAACCATTGTGCGAGATTCTTCGGCCAATTGCTGCATTCGGGTCTGGCGCCCCTTTTTGATGGGCAAAAATCCTTCAAACACAAAACGGTCGTTGGGAAGACCGCTGTTTACCAAGGCTGGCACAAAAGCTGTTGCCCCGGGCAGACATTCCACTTCAATATGGTTTTCCACGCAAGCACGGGTTAGCAAAAACCCAGGATCCGAAATAGCTGGGGTCCCCGCATCCGAAATAAGGGCAATGGTAGTTTCGCCCTTCAATTTGTTCACCAAGGCATCGAGCTGTTTGTGTTCATTGTGCATATGATGACTCTGAAGCTGCGTGTGGATTTCAAAATGCTTGAGCAGTTTTCCGCTGGTACGGGTATCCTCAGCCAATATTATATCTACCTCTTTAAGCACCTTGATAGCCCTAAGGGTGATGTCTTCAAGATTCCCTATTGGGGTCGGAACCAAATACAATTTTCCCATATCCAAAGTTACGGTCTTGTTTGGAAAAGTAAACGAAAAGATCTGTACTAGGCAAACCTACGTTCGATAAGGGCCATCAAACGGGTTTCATATTCTTCCTTGCCTTGCCAATTGTTGTATTCGGGTTTTACCATGTTGTTGATAAAAGCAATGGAACGTTCTTCACTGTCAATGGTGTTCAATTGGGAGAGCACCCTTGTGTAGTCTTCCATGCTATTGTTGAACAGGTGTTTTACAAAGGCCAATCTGTCATTGAGCCCCACCTGCATATCCTTGCCCAATGTATCGTTTAAAGATTTGGATTTGGTCTCTTGATCAGCTTTTATCTTTTTATCAGTTGGAGTTACATTCTCCTGGTCATTTTTTATGAACTCCGGGGTGGCAACAAATTCAGCAAAAACTTGTTCCAGAGCTGTTTCCGTAGGCATTTCGGATACCATGTCCTTTATGGTTTCCATCCCGGGGGTCATAATATCCTCTTCATGTGGATTGCTCTCGGGCACTGCAATATTTCCGCTGAGCACCGCATTGGCTACTTTTTCAAATCGTGAAGCAACCACATTTTTGGACACATCAACTTCAACATCGCTCAATTTTTCGTCAATAAACTTGAGCACCGCCAATCTTTCATAGATACTCCTTGCCTTTTCATACAAAACCACCAAATCCTGATCTTCCCTCGTAGTGATGATCTCGGTGGATAATTTTATCAGTTCTTCCCTTAGTTTCCGTATCATAGCCATATTCTTTACTATAAAAATATAATCATTTTATCTTTTCCGTTACGAACAAAAGGTTAAATTTTAACCTGGGGCCTGCGGCACATTTTTTTAGTAGCTTTGTGCTTCGTCCCAATACAACGGAAAAAGGACACAATTTCGTTCAAAAATACGCTAATGTTTCTTGAAAACACGGTAAACCCAAAAGAACAGTTCGGATGGATAGAGGTCATCTGCGGTTCCATGTTTTCTGGAAAGACCGAAGAACTCATCCGCCGATTGAAACGGGCCCAATTTGCCAAGCAAAAAGTAGAAATCTTTAAGCCTATTGTGGACACCCGTTATCACGAAGATATGGTGGTGTCACATGATGCCAACGAAATCCGTTCCACTCCTGTTCCTGCTGCGGCCAATATCCGCATTCTTGCAGATGGTTGTGATGTTGTAGGAATTGATGAAGCCCAATTCTTTGATGATGAAATTGTTACGGTCTGTAACGATTTGGCCAACCGGGGGGTTCGCGTCGTTGTTGCTGGATTGGACATGGACTTTAAGGGCAATCCCTTTGGCCCCATGCCCGCATTGATGGCCACTGCAGAATATGTGACCAAAGTACATGCGGTTTGTACACGTACAGGAAATTTGGCCAATTATAGTTTTCGGAAATCCAGCAATGATAAATTGGTGCTTTTGGGCGAGACCGAAGAATATGAGCCGCTTAGCCGTGCTGCTTTTTATAAAGCCATGCTTAGGGAAAAAATCAATCAAATGGATGTGGAGGCTGAAGAGATTGATGCAAAAAAGAAAAATGGCAATGAATAAGATCGGGGAAACCACTCTGGAAATAAACCTGTCTGCCTTAGCGCACAACTACAGGTTTCTCCGCTCAAAAATAGCTCCTTCCACCAAATTTCTGGCGGTGGTAAAAGCCTTTGCCTATGGTAGCGACATGGTTGCCATTGCGCAAAAAATGCAGAGCCTTGGCGCTGATTACTTTGCCGTAGCCTATGCCCGTGAAGGCATCTTGCTGAGGGAAGCCGGAATCACCAAACCCATTTTGGTGCTGCATCCTCTTCCCATAAATTTTGAGGAAATTATTGACCACCATCTGGAGCCCAATATATACTCTCCAAAAATCCTCAAAGCGTTTATAGAGACTGCCAAAAAAAAAGGACAAGTTAAATACCCCATACACCTCAAGTTCAATACGGGACTCAACCGCTTGGGTTTTTGGGAAAATGATGTTGATTTTATTTTTGAACAAGTGGTAGATGTGCCAGAGGTAAAAATAATCTCCCTGTTTTCACATTTGGCCGCTTCGGAAGACCCAAACGAAAGAGGTTTTAGTGAGAACCAAGTCAACACCTTCAAAAAAATTGCTGAAGCACTCAGCCAAAAATTGGGATATAGGCCCATAAGACATATGCTCAATACTTCGGGCATCCTAAATTATCCCGACGCCCAATTTGAAATGGTCCGCAGCGGTATCGGTCTGTATGGCTATGGAAACCATAAGGAGGTTGATGCCCAATTAAGACCGGTGGCCACCTTAAAGACCATCATTTCACAAATACATCAGATAGAACCCAACGAAACGGTGGGCTACAACCGGGCATTTAAATCCGATGGTTACCGAAAAACCGCCACACTCCCCTTGGGCCATGCAGATGGTATCGGTCGTCCCTATGGCAATGGAAAGGCCCACGTTCTGATTCATGGAAAAAAGGCACCGATTATCGGCAATGTGTGTATGGATATGATTATGGTAGATGTTACGGATATAGATTGTAGGGAAGGCGATGAAGTTCTGGTTTTTGGACCACAAAAATCGGCAGAGGAATTTGCCTCTGGGGCCAAGACCATCTCCTACGAAATCTTAACGGCCCTATCGCAACGGGTAAAACGGTTAATCGTGGAAGATTGATTTTTCCGAATATTTGCCGAATCTACCTGTTTTTTGATTATTTTGTTTCTTGATTAACCAATACTTAACTATAACATGGGATTTTTAAAAGAGTTTAAGGACTTCGCCATGAAAGGAAACCTAGTGGATATTGCCGTAGGTTTCGTAATGGGCGCAGCGTTCAACAAAGTAGTATCCTCCTTTACCGGGGGCATTGTTTCACCATTGATCGGGCTATTGTTCAATTCAGATTTCAACGATTTGAAATACGTGATTACAGAAGGAACTGTCAACGACGCAGGGGAAACCGTAGGGGAAATTGCGGTCCTATACGGTGCATTCCTCACCAACGTCATCGACTTCTTGATTGTTGCCTTCGTAATGTTCATGATCGTGAAGGGTGTGAACAAGATGAAAAAGAAAAAAGAGCCTGCACCAGAAGCTCCAAAAGGCCCGACCCAAGAAGAGTTGTTGGCCGAAATCCGGGATTTGTTGAAGAAATAATTGAATATCCGTTATCAATTGTAAGGCAATGTCACCTCGAGCGCAGTCGAGAAGTTAACGGGTACATTGTCTTAAGATAAGGTCTCGACTGCGCTCGACCTGACAATTTTTTTATTTGTATGATTGATTACGGACAATTAGAAAACAAACATCGTTGGTGCTGAATTTTTCAGCATCCCCGCTACATCACAATTAACCCTTTAAAAACCATCAATTTGCCCCGCAAGCAGGTTGATGGTTGTTTTATTTATAACTTTTTGTTATTTTTTGATTATTCTTCTTTGGGATACTTGTTTAGATCGCTAACTGGCGTACCTTTGCGGTTCAAATTTAAGTAAGCATGAAAGTAGCAGTTGTAGGTGCCACAGGAATGGTTGGCGAAGTGATGTTGCAAGTTTTGGCGGAACGCGATTTCCCCATTTCAGAATTGTTGTTGGTGGCCTCGGAGCGCTCCGTAGGCAAAACGTTGACGTATAAGGGGGAGGAGCATACCGTTATCGGGCTTGCCGATGCCGTTGCCGCCCAACCCGATATTGCCATCTTCTCCGCAGGTGGGGACACTTCTTTGGAGTGGGCTCCCAAATTTGCCGAAGTTGGTACCACCGTCATTGATAACTCTTCCGCTTGGCGAATGGACCCCACCAAAAAATTGGTGGTGCCTGAAATCAATGCCGATACTTTAACCGCAGAAGATAAAATCATAGCCAATCCTAACTGTTCCACCATTCAATTAGTGATGGTGTTGGACCCGCTACATAAAAAATATGGGATGAAACGTGTGGTGGTCTCTACCTACCAATCCGTTTCCGGGACCGGGTTAAAAGCCGTTCAGCAGATGGAGAACGAAGCTGCCGGCATAGAGGGTGACATGGCATATCCCTACCCCATCAACCGAAATGCATTGCCCCATTGCGATGTGTTCTTGGAAAACGGCTACACCAAGGAAGAAATGAAATTGGCCCGTGAGCCCCAAAAAATATTGGACGACCGTACTTTTTCGGTTACGGCCACCGCAGTGCGTATCCCAACCGCTGGTGGGCATTCAGAATCGGTGAACATTGAGTTCCTAAACGATTTTGAGCTTGCCGAAGTGCGACAACTATTGAGCGAGACTCCCGGTGTTGTGGTACAGGACAACACGGACACCAACACCTACCCCATGCCCATGTTTGCCCATGGCAAGGACGATGTCTTCGTGGGGCGTATCCGTAGGGACGAGACCCAACCCAACACCTTGAACATGTGGATTGTGGCGGACAACCTTCGTAAAGGAGCGGCCACCAATGCTGTTCAGATTGCCGAATATGTTGTAGAGCACTTTAGTCCGAAAGTAGTTTAAAAAGCAATGTGTCACCATAATGATATATTGTTATGGTGTCACTGTTTGCTTTTCTGATGATTCGATATTTTGGAACTATTTGATCTAGAAAATATTTTTGTGGGAAATTATCTTTGTAATTCGCAAAGGCTTTCATTTTCTTAATTGGGCTGATTAAAGGAGTTGCTCCAGAAATTGCAATACTGTCTTGAAGAGTCAACACCCCTTTATCTCTTTTCACTTTTGTTACCAATAAGTCAACTTCTTGGTCATATTTTAGCATCATGTCTTTCCGCCCCAGCACTTCCATTAAGACCAAAATCATAAAACCGATTATAAGTATCATAGCGAACAACAAAGTTTTCTTTATTTGTTTATTTGTAAAATTTCCATACCTCTCTTCGAACTTCATTGTGATTAAAAAGTGTTAAGTGTCTTTTATGAGCTGAAAATAGTTAATATTCATTGTATTTTTATCAGCATCAATCTGAAAAAATGCGAAACCAAAATCTCCTAGCTGTTGTGGTTTTATGCGCTGCCTGCCAGACCACTCCCAAAAAAGAACCCATCGCTGTGAACTACCCCACCACTCAAAAAGTCGATACCGTAGATACGTATTTCGGAACCGAGGTCAAAGACCCTTACCGCTGGTTGGAGGACGACCGAAGCCCAGAAACCGAGGCTTGGGTAAAACAACAAAATGCCTCCACTTTTGGATATTTGGACAAGATTCCGTTCCGCAAAGACCTTAAAAAACGTCTGGAAAAACTCTGGAACTACGAAAAAGTGGGCTCCCCCTTCAAAGAAGGGGTATATACCTATTTCTATAAAAACAACGGACTGCAAAACCAATATGTGGTCTACAGAAAAAAGGGTGATGGCCCAGAGGAAGTGTTCCTGGACCCCAATACCTTTTCGGAAGATGGAACTACCTCCTTGATGGGGCTGAGCTTCACCAAGGATGGCTCCAAAGCTGCCTATCTTATTTCCGAAGGGGGCAGCGATTGGCGCAAGGGCATTGTCATTGATGCCGAATCGCGCGAGGTCGTGGAAGACACCTTGGTCGATATCAAGTTCAGTGGCCTTTCATGGAAGGGGAACGAAGGTTTCTTCTATTCCAGCTACGACAAGCCAGATGGTAGCGAGCTTTCGGCAAAGACCGATCAGCACAAACTATACTACCATGCATTGGGCACGCCCCAATCCGAGGACAAGATTATCTTTGGTGGCACTGCTGAGGAAAAACATCGCTATGTGGGCGGGTATGTTTCCGAAGACGAAAAATACCTGTTTATCTCCGCAGCCGTTTCCACATCGGGGAACAAATTGTTCCTTTTGGACCTCACGGACCCCAATGCAAAATTGGTCACCATTCTGGACGATACCGATTCCGATACCTCTGTCATCGACAACGAAGGTTCCAAACTATTTTTGGTCACCAACCGGAACGCCCCCAATAAAAAAGTGGTGGTGGCCGATGCCTCCAACCCCACTCCGGAACATTGGACGGATTTGATCCCAGAAACGGAAAACGTACTCACGGTAGGCACCGGAGGCGGTTACTTTTTTGCCGAATATATGGTGGATGCCATTTCCAAAGTATTCCAGTACGATTATCAAGGCAAACTAATCAGGGAGGTGAACCTTCCTGGTGTGGGAAGCGCCAGTGGCTTTGGGGGTAAAAAGGAGGAAAAAGAGTTCTATTTTTCCTTCACCAACTACAACACGCCCGGCTCATCTTATAAATTCAACGTGGAAACCGGGGAATACGAGCAGTATTGGAAACCACAAATCGATTTCAACCCGGAAGACTACGAATCCGAGCAAGTGTTCTATACCTCCAAGGACGGCACCAAGGTTCCCATGATCATCACCTATAAAAAAGGATTGGAGCGCAACGGTAAAAACCCCACCATCCTGTATGGGTATGGAGGGTTCAACATTAGCCTGACACCCGCTTTCAGCATTGTAAATGCTGTTTGGATGGAACAAGGTGGCATATATGCCGTGCCCAACCTCAGAGGGGGTGGCGAATATGGCAAGGAATGGCACATTGCGGGCACCAAGCTCCAAAAGCAGAATGTGTTTGACGATTTTATCGCCGCAGCCGAATACCTCATCGACAACCAATATACCTCCAAGGAATATTTGGCCGTTCGTGGGGGGTCCAATGGCGGACTTTTGGTAGGGGCCACCATGACCCAGAGACCCGATTTGATGCAAGTGGCGCTTCCGGCCGTTGGGGTCTTGGACATGCTCCGCTACCACACCTTTACCGCCGGCGCGGGCTGGGCCTACGATTATGGCACTTCGGAGGACAATGAAGAAATGTTCAATTACCTAAAAGGGTATTCGCCCGTGCACAACGTAAAGGAAGGCACCGAATATCCGGCCACCTTGATCACCACGGGAGATCATGACGACCGTGTGGTGCCTGCCCATAGTTTCAAGTTTGCGGCAGAATTGCAGGAAAAACAGATCGGGACCAACCCGACCCTGATACGCATTGAGACCAATGCAGGGCACGGGGCCGGCACCCCGGTAAGCAAGACCATAGAACAATATGCGGACATCTTTGGGTTCACCTTTTACAACATGGGATACGACCAGCTTCCCAACCAAGCGGTGCTCAAGGAGTTTAAGGACTAAGGAATCGCTGTAGATTCTAAAATTTTATATGCTCAACGTTCAGATTCCATCATTTCAATACAAATCCAAGGTCATTTTGGAAGATGTGGCCTTTGAAGTTCACCCCGGCGAACACGTGGCCCTGATGGGCGAAAGTGGTTCGGGAAAAAGCACCCTCCTAAAAATCATTTATGGGTTTTTGCATGTAGAGGACGGCTCCATTTTTTGGGGCGACAGGCAGGCCTTGGGGCCCAATTTTAATCTGGTGCCGGGCGAACCGTACATGAAATACCTCTCCCAAGATTTCGACCTGA
The DNA here is from genome assembly GCF_004916895.1 of Flagellimonas alvinocaridis. Classification (GTDB taxonomy): domain Bacteria; phylum Bacteroidota; class Bacteroidia; order Flavobacteriales; family Flavobacteriaceae; genus Flagellimonas; species Flagellimonas alvinocaridis. The sequence continues at coordinate 724,253 of NZ_SNTZ01000001.1, read as the reverse complement.
TGCCCTTCACCACGGTGGAAGAGAACATTGGGCAATATCTTTCGGTCTTTGAGCGGGAAACCCACCAAGAGCGCATCGCGGAACTGTTGGCCTTGATAGAACTGGAGGCCTATGCCAAGACCAAGGTGAAAAACCTGAGTGGCGGACAACAACAACGGGTGGCCCTGGCCCGGGTACTGGCCCAAGAGCCCGAAATCCTCTTGTTGGACGAACCTTTTGGGCACATAGACAACTTTAAACGGAACTCCCTTCGCAGGAACCTTTTTGCCCATCTCAAGAAAAAGGGAATAACCGTACTCACCGCCAGCCACGACCCCAGTGATGTACTTCCGTTTGCAGAGCGGACCCTGATTTTGGAAAAAGGGCGCATCATTGCCAACCAAAAGACCAAAAAACTGTACCGGAACCCGCCCAACTACTATACGGCCAGCCTTTTTGGCGAGGTGAACGAGCTGCCCATAAAATTGCTGAAATCGTACTCGCAAATCGATAAATCGGTGTTGGTATACCCCGATGAGTTCAAGGTGTCCACCACTTCGGGATTGAAGGTGGAGGTGACCCATTCCTTTTTTAAAGGAAGTCATTACCTCAACGAGGGGCAGGTGGAAGATGGGCCCATGCTCTATTTCAACACGCCCAAAAAACTGAAGGTGGGCGATACCGTTTTCCTTAATGTATCTTTGGGGACCATAAACAGGCGTCTCCAAGGTGGACAAAAAACAAATCCATAGCGAACTACAGTTTAAAGCCGTCCGAAGTAGCGGCGCGGGCGGGCAGCATGTGAACAAGGTTTCCACTAAAGTGGAACTGGCCTTTGATGTGGCCGCATCCCAAGGATTGTCCACGGTGGAAAAGGAACGCTTACTGCTTAAGTTGAAATCCAGACTCACCAAGGATGGGGTCTTACAATTGAACTGCGACGAGTCCCGAAGCCAGCACAAGAACCGTGACCTAGTGGTGAAGCGCTTTTTTGACCTGCTGAAAAATGCCTTGACCGTTCCCAAAAAACGGAAACCCACCAAACCCACTCGATCTTCCGTGGAAAAACGGTTAAAATCCAAAAAACAGGCGGCGGAAAAGAAGTCCCAACGCAAAAAACCGGGGTTGGGTAGCTAGTCTTCCTTTTCCAAAGTAGAAATGAGTTCCCGCATCTGGTCCAAAAACCCGGCTTCCTCAAACGGGATAAGTTGGGCGGTGAGCTCCAAAACTTTCTGGATGTGCACCTGCGGTTCCCTGATCTGCGTATGCTCTCCCACATGGGGATTGTCAAGCGCCAAGATGCAGACATTGATCAAAGACTCCAGATGGAACAACAGGTCCTGATAGCCCTTTATATACAAGTGCTCCACCTCAAAACCCGATCTGTAGGGCCGTAACGACCTAAAATGTTCCTCGGCCAAAATTTTAACGCCCTTTAAAAAGGCGGTCTGGTTGTTTTCCATGGTTAAAGATTTGAGTTCATTTAACCAAAGGAAAAGAATATAAATGAGAAAAGCGCGGACGATAATCCGCACTGATTCAGATTGATAGCGATAAAACCGTAAATTAGAGGATATAATCCCTAGTCATGGAAGCCGAAAAAGAAACAATCTCAGTAATTACCAGTGCCGCTTTAACTGCAATAGCCTTAATTGCTGTTTGGTTATACCGGCGTTATCAAGCTAAAAAGAAATCCAACTAAAATTGGGTCTGGAACAGTTTAGCCCACCTCCAAAATGGTATGGGTGTTTCCATTAAAGTCAAAGGTCTGGCCCGCCTCTTTTCCCATGAGCAATTGCGCAATGGGCGATCCCGCCGATATGCAGTAGACCGTCTGGCCCTCCCATGGGGCGGCCCCGCAGGAAATGGCCAAAAAATACTGGGCCGTGCCGGTCTTTACCCAACTTCCCAAACGTATTTTGCCCTGTGCGTTTTCAACATTGATCTTTCGTAACACTTCCTTGAGTCGGTCCAGTTCCACCAATTGCTGGGCCAGTTTTTCCTGCTCCAGTTGCACCATGGCCCGTCCCGTTTCGTGCTTGTCCCCGGCGCTGCTCTTGGTTTCGGAATTCAAGGATTCCTGTAGTGCCGCGGCACTTTTTTTCAGGCGTTCCGTTCGGGTGTCCACATAGTCCCAACAGAACTTTAATAGCTGTTCTTTCTTCTGCATTTTCACTCGTGGTTTAGGCAAACGTCAATCTAAAAACGGTCTCTTGGTCGGGTACGGAGTGTACTTGAATACCCCCGCCGTGCAGTTGCATCACCCGTTTGCTCAGGCTCAGGCCAATCCCCGTTCCCTCGCTCTTGGTGGTGAAGAAGGGCACAAAGATCTCTTCCAGCACTTCGGGTTGAATGCCCGGGCCGTTGTCCCTTACCTCGATATATTTTTTCCCGTTGCGGTCCATCCCGGCCACCATCTGCACCTTCCCGTTTTTGGTGTCCCCCACGGACTGGAGTGCATTCTTGCCCAGATTGATCAATACCTGAACAATCTGTTTTTCATCTATGAACAGCTCCAAATCCTCCGGGTCGCACAGCACCTGAAAATCAGTTTCGCCTTCATGCAGCCGCGCGGACATGAGCACATCGATCTTGCCCAAAAGGGCCTTCCCCTGTACAATGGTCCTGTTGGGTTCGGGTACGTGCAAAAGGCTTCGGTAAGATTGTACAAAGTCCATGAGGTTGCCCCCCTGTTCCTTGATCACCTCCAACCCTTTCAGGGTGTTCTTGATCTGATGTTCCTCCAACTCCTCCATAGGAGTGATCTTTCCGTTGTTCCGATAGTACTTGATGATGGAATCTGAAATGGAGGCGATGGGGGTGATGGTGTTCATAATCTCATGCGTCAACACCCGGATAAGGCGCACCCAGGATTCGGTCTCCTTTTCGTCCAATTCCTTGTGGATGTCCTGTATCACCACCAACAAGAGCGATTTCCCGTCCAAGGTGAAAGGGGTGGATTTAATGGCCAGATGGATCTGTTCCCGCTCATTGGTCAATTGAAACTGTTTGCGCTCAAAGGGCTCAAAGGTTTCAAAGATCTTGAACAGGTTTTCATCCACTTGGGCCAATTGTTTAATGTGGTTCAGCGGGGAATAGTCCAACAACTTTTCCATAGTGGGGTTGGAAAACAGGATATGGCCCTTCTCGTTATAGGTCATGATACCTATACTGGCCTGTTTCAGGATTTCCTGATAGTACTGTTCCCTGATCTGCAGTTGTAGATGTACTTCCTGGATCAGCCCATTGACCCGGTTCAGGCTTTGGTTGAGTTCCTTGAAGGATTTGATGGCCACCCGTTCGGGAAAGCGTAGGGTAAAATCCTCATTGCGGATGGCATCGAAAAAATAGGCAATCTTGCGGTTGGTCCTGTTGATGAATATGATCAATGCATACACTTGGGACACCAAAAAAATCACCGAAAATGCCAAGGTGAAATACCACGTTTTAGAGATTGCAAAAGCGAGGGCCAAGGCCGTGAGCGTGATCAAGATCACCCGAACAATCAACTGGATATAAAAATGTCGACTGGCCATTATTCGTGCTTTTTCTTCAATTTATTGTAGAGGGTCTGTCTGGAAATGCCCAATTGTTCCGCCGCCGCGCTGTAATTGCCATCGTGTTGGTCCAAGGCCCGTAAGATCATTTGTTTTTCCATCTCGTTCAGCGTCAATGGCTGATGGTCCAAAGACTGCATGGGCTTGGCGTGCAATAGAAAATCGGTGGGTTTGAGCACATTTCCGTCCGAAAGGATCACGGCCCGCTCCATGGTGTGCTGCAATTCCCTAACATTGCCCGGCCATTGGTATTCCATTAATTTTTCTTGGGCCACATTGTTGATGCGTAGCCCGGGTTTATCATATTTATGGGCAAATTTTTTCAAGAAAAAGTCGGCCAGCACCAAAACATCGCCTTCACGCTCGCGCAAGGGAGGCACTTCAATATGGATGGTGTTGATGCGGTAGAGCAAATCTTCCCGAAACAGTCCATCCGCTACCATTTGTTCCAGATTGCAATTGGTGGCACAAACCAAACGAATATCAACCTGAGAGGAGGTGTTGGACCCTACCCGGACCACCGCCCTATTTTGGATGGAAGAGAGCAATTTGGCCTGCATCTGCAAAGAAAGGTTCCCGATTTCGTCCAGAAACAAAGTGCCTTGGTGGGCAGCCTCGAATTTTCCCGCCCGATCTTCCTTGGCATCGGTGAAGGATCCTTTTACATGCCCAAACAGTTCACTTTCAAAAAGGTTCTCTGCAATGGAACCCATATCCACCCCAATGAACACCTCATTTTTTCTCGCGGATAATCGGTGCAGCTCCCGGGCGATGAGTTCTTTCCCTGTTCCATTTTCGCCGGTGATGAGCACATTGACATCGGTCTTGGCCACCTTGGCGACCAAGTTCAAAACCGAGGAGAGTGCCTTGGACTGACCAATGATAAAGTTTTTGTCCTCATTGATGACCTGTTTTAGGTTGCTTTCCTTTTTCTTCAGGTTGTGGATCTCTTGTTTGGATTTCCGCAACTCATAGGCCGATCGCACCGTGGTCATGAGCCGTTCATTGTTCCAAGGTTTCAGGACAAAATCCGATGCGCCCTGCTTCAAGGCCTTCACTGCCAAATCCACCGCACCGTAGGCCGTCATCATGATGACAGAGGTGTTGGGGGATTTCTTTTTGATCTCGTTGAGCCAAAACAGTCCTTCGTTCCCTGTGTTCACCCCAGCGGAAAAGTTCATGTCCAACAACACAATGTCCATTTCCTCCATATTGGGAAAGGAAGAAATCTGGTTGGGATTGAACAAGGTCTGAACGCTTTTGTATTCAAACTGGAGTAAAATCTCCAAAGCGCTCAATACACTCTTATTGTCATCTACCACTAAAATCTTGGCATCGGTCATAACTCCTATAATTCCTTTTCAATTCTAAAGCTACGAATTGGCACAATGCAAGCCATCGATGTGTAAAATAATTTGACATTTTTTGTATAAATATTTTACACCTATGTTTAACTTTCCTTTTAAAAAATATTTTAATATTCTGATAATTAGTTGATTATGTTTTTGGCATAAGAATGGACATAGTTTTGGCACAGGAATACATTATGAACCTTAGAACATACATTACCGGCCTTTTATTTTTCGTTGCAATCTCCGGGTTTTCGCAAGAGACCTGGACCTTGGATGAATGTGTGGCCTACGCCATTGAGCACAACCTTCAAGTAAAGAACACCAACTATAATCGCGACTCGAGCAAAGAGACCTATCGCCAGTCCATCCGTGATTTGTTGCCCTCCGTGGGCGGTTATACCGATTATAGGATTCGCTACGGTAGATCGGCCGACCCGAACACCAACGATTATGTGAACACGGAGTTCTTTAGCAACAACTACTCTCTAAGTGCCAACATGGGGCTATTTCAAGGGTTTCAAAAATTGAACTCGATAAAAGCCTCAAAATTCATTTTGAAAGCGACACAGGAAGATGTGTTGCAAGAGAAATTCCTCTTGGCCTTTAGGGTGATGAGCGCTTTTTACGATATTAAATTTTATGAAGGGCTTGTGGCCAATTCATTAGAGCAACAGGAAATCTCCCAAGCCAATTACGACTTGGTTGCAAAGCAGGTGGAGTTGGGCATCATGGCGGGGGCCGACCTCTACGAGGCCGAATCCAATCTGTTGGGCGATAAATTATTGGTGACCCAGAACAGAAACCTGCTTACCAATGCCAAGTTGGTTTTGCTTCAAGAAATGAATCTCAACGAAGTAACGGATATTACACTACAAGAAACTTTGGAACCCCTTCCCAATGAAATTGAAAGCGCTCCCTTGGACTCCTTATATGAAACTGCCCGAGGATTTGTGCCCTTGGTAAAATCGCAGGAATACCGGGTAAGTGCTGCCAAAAAACAACTTCAAGCCGCAAGGGGTACACTTTATCCTTCCCTTTCCTTGGTCGCCGGGTACGGTACCAGTTATTTTGAGACGAATGTGGATGAAAACGGGAACATCATTCCCTTTAAGACCCAGTTCAACGACAACACCTCCAAGTTTGTAGGGGCCGAACTGAGCATTCCCATTAGCAACGGTTGGTCCAACCATTCACGGGTGAAACAGCAAAAAATTGCCTATTTGCAGGCACAGAACAATCTTAAGATCCAAGAGCAGGAACTTTTTCAGTTATTGCAACAGCTCGTACAGACCAATCAGGCATTGATTGCCGAATACGAACAGAGCAACCAAAAGGTGGAGGCCCAACAATTGGCATTCACCATTGCCCAAAAACGCTACGAAAAAGGGCTCATCAACGCTTTGGACCTTTTTCAGGCCAAGAATTTGTACGGCGTGGCACAAAATGAAAACTTACAGGTAGGTCTCCGTTTGAGAGTGAACAAGAGCACCATAGATTTTTATAGTGGCCTACCCATTTTTAATATCAACTAATCAGAACCATGGATATACAATTAGAGAAAAAGAAAGGACTTAAACCCAAACATTACGGCTATATAGCCTTGGGCGTACTTTTATTGTTCGTGGGATGGAAGCTGCTTTTTGCTAGTTCCGTTTCCACCTTCAGGACCGAAAAGGAACGCCTTTCCATAGCACAGGTCACCGCCGGCAAGTTTGATGACTATATTACCATCAACGGTACTGTGGCCCCGATAGCCACCATCTATATGGATGCCTATGAAGGTGGGCGGGTCTCGGAAAAATTGATTGAGGAAGGGTCCATGGTAAAAAAGGGAGATATCATTCTCAAGCTCGAAAACATGGGTCTCTACGAACAGATCTTGGCGAGCGAGAGTAACTTGGCCCTCAAACAGAACGACCTACGGTCTACCAAACTTACCTTCGATTCAAGACAGGTGGAGGGAAGACGAAACTTGGCCACGGCCGAATATGACCTTCAACGCCTAAAGCGAAACTACGAGCAGAATGAAGAGTTGTTCAAGGACGAACTGATTTCCAAAGAAACCTACCTTCTTTCCAAGGAGAATTACGAGCTCGCCAAAAAACAACATGACATTGTAAAACTGCAAACCGAGCAGGATGATGAGTTGAGGGAAACTTCCTTGACCGGCTTGGATGCCGATTTGGCCCGGATGCACAAGACCCTATCCATGGTCTATGAGCGTTTGGACCACCTCAATGTCCGCGCCCCTGCAGATGGCCAGCTTGGCTTTTTGGATGCCGAGATTGGACAGAACATTGCCCAAGGGGAACGTATCGGTCAAATCAACGTACTCACCGATTTTAAGATTGAGGCCGAAATTGACGAGCACTACATTGATCGGGTAAAACGGGACCTGTCCGCAACCTTGGAGCGCAATGAAAAGGAATACGGTCTACGACTGCGCAAGGTGTACCCCGAAGTACGGAACGGTCGCTTTAAGGTAGATTTGGTATTTACCGATGAAAAGCCCGAGACCATTCGTGCAGGGCAGAGCTATAACATTCGCCTACAGTTGGGCGAATCCAACGAAGCCCTTTTGTTGCCCAAAGGCGGGTTCTTCCAAAGTACCGGGGGCCAATGGGTATTTGTGGTGAACCCTGATGGCGGCGAGGCCCTAAAACGCAATGTCCGTCTGGGTAAACAGAATTCAAGGTACTACGAGGTCCTTGAGGGCCTACAACCTGGAGAAGAAGTGATTACCAGCAACTATGACAGTTTTGGGACCGCAGAACGGATTGTGTTAAAATAACCATGCAACCTGTAACACCTATTGATTTAAAGAAGTCTATATACTAACAGCGAAACAACCATAAAAATGATACAGATACAGAATCTTAAAAAAAGCTTCAGAACCGAAGAAGTGGAAACCTTGGCCCTGAACGGGGTAAACCTAAAGGTTGCCGAAGGAGAATTTGTGGCCATCATGGGCCCTTCCGGATGCGGAAAATCCACCCTCCTCAATATTATTGGCATGCTGGACAACCCTACTGAGGGAGGCTATGAGTTTGCCGGCCACCAAGTAGGGGGACTTAAGGAAAGCCAACGTACCCAATTGCGCAAAGGGAATCTTGGTTTTGTATTCCAAAGTTTTAACCTTATTGATGAGCTTACCGTTTTTGAAAATGTGGAGCTGCCTCTCATTTACCTAAAAATGAACAAATCTGAACGCCGTGAAAAGGTAAAGACGGTCTTGGAGCGTATGAAAATTGCGCATCGGGAAAAACACTTTCCACAGCAATTATCCGGTGGTCAGCAGCAAAGGGTGGCCATTGCCCGTGCCGTGGTTACCAACCCCAAACTGATTTTGGCGGATGAGCCTACGGGTAACTTGGATTCCAAAAATGGTATAGAGGTCATGAACCTGTTGACCGAATTGAACCAAGAAGGCACCACTATTGTCATGGTGACCCACTCCGACCGTGATTCGCATTATGCGCACAGGGTCATCAACCTGTTCGATGGGCAAATTGTCACTGAAAGTCAAAATAAACCCATGGGAGCAATGGTATAAGAGTTTATTCATCAATCATCATCAAAAACAACCATCATGTTCAAAAACTATATCCGAATCGCTTGGAGGAACCTTATCAAAAGAAAGGTGTTCACCACTATAAACATCCTAGGCTTGGCCATAGGCTTTGGCAGCAGTATTTTGATATATCTGTTTTTGACACACCATTTGTCCTTTGATAAGTTTCATGAGAATTCGGACAGAATCTATAGAATGGTCACCGAAAGTCATCAAGATCAGATAGGTTACAATGCCTCGGTGCCCCCTGCCTTTGCAAAAGTGTTCCGTGAAGAATACCATTACGCCGAAAAAGTCGCCAAAATGGTCAATTGGGATGAGGTGCTCGTTAAGGTGGAAGCCCAAGGACAAAACCAACCCTATAAACTAGGCGTTGCCTTTGTTGAGCCGGATTTTTTTGACATCATGACCTTTCCTCTAATGGACGCTGCCGGCAATAGGTCTTTGGAAGAACCCAATACGGCATATATCACCGAAAAAATGGCCGTGAAATTATTCGGAACAGTCAATGCTCTTGGGAAAACCTTTCTTTATGACAACAAAGAAACCATTGAAGTTATTGGAATTCTTCAAAATGTTCCCAAAACTTCTTTGGTAACTGAAGGGCTGTTCATCTCGTTCAAGACCTTGGAAAAATTCAATGAATTTGTTTCAGAGGAAACGTGGGGCGGCATTTCGTCAGATTTACAATGCTTTGCCCTATTGCACCCCAACCAGAACATAGCCGACATAGAAAATATGCTATTGGAACTTCCTAAAAAGCATCGCCCCAAAAGCAAAAACAAACACGTTTACAAGCTACAACCACTGGCTGATATTCATTTTAATTCAAAATATGGTGGTGTAGACCCTGCTTTAATGTGGGTTTTTGGTGTCATTGGACTTTTTTTGATACTCATTGCCTGTATCAATTTCATCAACATTTCAACAGCTCAGGCCTTCTACAGGTCCAAAGAAATTGGGGTCAGAAAAGTATTGGGGAGCTTTAGGCATCATCTGTTCTGGCAATTTTTGTCCGAAACTTTTGTAATTAGCCTTTTTGCCATTGGATTGGGCATTCTTTTAGCTGTTTTGTTTCTCCCTTCGTTCAACAATTTGTTTGAACTGGAGCTCTCCATGAACAATCTGTGGAATGTGCAGTTTTTTGCTTTTTTAAGTGCTGTGCTGGTCTTGGTATCGTTCCTATCTGGTAGCTACCCTGGCATTTTAATGTCCCGTATTGTTCCTGTGCTTGCCCTAAAGGGCAAATTGAACCATAACGACACGGGAGGCTCTACAACTCGGAAAGTTTTGGTCGTAGCACAGTTTGCCATATCGATTGTCCTAATAGCAGCAACACTGATTATTTCCAGACAGATAGATTATGCCGTAAACACCAATTTAGGTTTTGATAGGGAATCCATTGTCATGGTGGACATCCCCACGGACATTGAACCCGTAAAGCTAAAATCCCTTAAAGATCAATTGTCCCAAATTGGGGGAGTCAATGAGGTTTCCGCATGCTTGGATAGTCCTGGAGCTTCGCACAGTAATTGGGGAACCAGCATAAAGTTCCACAATAGGCCAGAAGATGAGGAATTCAGCATTCAAGCCAAGCTTGCCGATAAAGACTATCTAAAAACTTTTGACATTCCATTAGTGGCTGGAAGAAACTTTTTTGAGCACGACTCTATCACTGAAGTCCTTGTCAATGAAAAACTGGGAGAAAAATTGGGGTTGGCCTCATCCAATGACCTGTTGGGCAAGAAAATCGAAGTAAATAGTGAAAGAACAACCATTGTTGGAGTTATTGCCAATTTTCACGACAGCGATTTTACGGAAGACATTAGTCCAGTTTTTATAGCGTACAAACCCCACTGGTTCAGTCAAATAGCAATAAAAATAAGCGCCCAAAACACTAAATCCATTTTAGATCAAATCGGGGAAAAATGGTCCAATACATTTGAAGGCTATATTTTTGAACCGCATTTTATGGATGAACGTGTTGCAGAGCAATACGAAGCGGAACAACGGTATTTATCCCTTTCCAAAGTTTTCTCAGGCTTGGCCATATTGATTGGCTGCCTTGGCCTCTACGGTCTTATTCTCTTTTTTGTGGGCCAAAGAACCAAGGAAATTGGCATTAGAAAAGTGTTGGGCAGCAATGTCACCAACATCTTGACGCTTTTTTCCATGGATTTCTTTAAGCTCATCCTCATAGCCGGCGTTTTGGCTACCCCCATTGCTTGGTATCTCATGGAACAGTGGCTTCAAGGTTACGCCTATAGAACCCAAATACACTGGTGGGTTTTTGCCCTGGCCATTGTATCCATCATGGTCATCACATTGATTACCATAAGCTATCAGACCCTAAAAGTGGCCTTGGCCAGCCCTGTTAAAAGCCTGCGAACCGAATAAACTAATTTTCAAAACGACACGTCATGTTTAAGAACAACATAAAAATTGCATGGAGGAATCTCAAAAAGCAACCCTTTTTCACGTTTCTCAACACTTTTGGCCTTGCCATTGGAATGGCTGGTGCATTGCTTATCTGCCTCTTCATCTATGACGAATTAAGTTATGACAAGATGTTTGTTGATGCCGAACGCATCTATCGGGTTGACAGCGATATTAAATTTGGCGGGGCCGAAATAAAAGCCTCTGAAGCTGCAGCTCCAATGGCGGAGGCTTTGCAAAGAGATTTTCCGCAGGTAGAATCTGCTATTCGCTTCCGGGACAGGGGAAGTCTATTATTGCGTAAAAGTGGCACTGAAACCAACACAAAAGAACTCCAGGTCACTTTTGTCGATTCCACCTTCTTCGATTTCTTTGGAATAAATCTACTGGTGGGTGATTCCAAAACGGCCCTGACCCAACCCAACACTTTGGTCTTGACCAAAACCGCTGCCGAAAAGCATTTTGGTGTCAAGGACGCCTTGGGACAACGTTTATTACTGAACAATACGGACACCTATACGGTTACAGGGGTCATAGATGACCTCCCCAGAAATTCGTTTTTAAGGGACCATTCTGTTTTTATGGCCATGAGCGGTTTTGCCGATTCGCAATCCCCCGATTGGGGCAGTCACAATTACTTTACGTTCATAAAACTGATTCCCTCGGCCAATGTCGCAGATTTTCAAGCTCCTTTGAACACCCTCTTCGACACCTATCTGTTGCCCTGGGCACAAAATTTTTTCCCGGGGATAACCAAGGAATCCTTTCTCGCTTCAGGCAATTATGTCAACTATCATACAATGCCTTTGACCGATATCCATCTTCACTCGAGCCGGCAGTCTGAAATGAGCCCAAACAGTACCATGCAAAATGTATACATTCTTTCCTTTATAAGCTTGTTTCTGATTGTTCTCGCCTGTGTGAACTTCATGAACCTCTCTACGGCGTATTCCCTGAAAAGGGCCAAAGAGGTAGGTATTAGAAGAACATTGGGGTCCAACAAAATAGATTTGGTACGGCAGTTCTTGATCGAATCGGGGCTTATCTCCTTCATTTCACTTTTGGTAGCGTTGATTATTGCCATAATAATACTGCCCTTTTTCAATGACCTTGCAGGAAAGGCAATTGCCATTCCCTTTTCAAATCCTATTTTTTGGGGAATAGTGCTATTCGCCACTGTTGTCCTAGGGATTTTCTCAGGAAGCTACCCGGCCTTCTTCATGTCACGGTTTATGCCCGTGAAAACACTCAAGGGTGGAGGGCAAAGTGATGTGGGCGGAGGTAATGTCCGAAACGCGTTGGTTGTGTTCCAGTTTGCCATTTCGGTCTTCTTGATCGTTAGCACCATCGTTGTTTTTCAACAGCTAAGGTTCATACAAAGCAAAGATTTGGGTTTTACCAAAGATCAAGTGGTTCTGATCGATGATGTTTTCTCCGCCGGGTCTCAAGTTGGGGCCTTGAAAGAAGAAGTCCTCAAATTGAGTCAGACCAAAAATGCCACCTTGAGTTTTTATTTTCCAACACCATCTTCCCGCTCCAACGGCTCCTTTTTTAAAGAAGGATCAGTGGACCAAGAAAATGCCATCCAAATGCAAACTTGGACTGTTGATCACGATTATATAGGTACGATGGACATGGAGCTCATTGCCGGGCGTAATTTCAGTAAGGAATTCAGCACCGACTCCACCGCTGTAATCGTCAATGAAGCCACTCTAAAAATTCTTGGTGTTGGCCCAGAAGAGGCGTTGGGTCTAAAAATGACGGACGACCTCGGAGTGGAAGAACTCCAATTTAGCACAATCATCGGCGTAGTTAAAAATTTCCATTATGAATCGTTGCGGGAAAATATTGGGGCCTTGGGTCTCTTCTTGGACAGACAACCTTCTGGGATACTGGCGGTAAGATTGAATGCGGGAGACTTTTCCTCTACCATTGCCAAAATCGAGGGAATCTGGAACAGGTTTGCGCCCGGGCAACCTTTTAGCTATCGCTTTATGGACGATTCTTTCAATACCACCTACGATGCGGAGCAACGTTTGGGCAAAATATTCATGGTCTTTACGGTCCTTTCCATTTTGATTGCCTGCTTAGGCTTGTTCGGACTTGCTGCTTTCAATGCCCAAAAGCGTACCAAAGAAATTGGAATCCGCAAGGTTTTGGGGGCCAGCGTCCAGCAGATTACCTATCGATTGACCACCGACTTCCTAAAAATGGTCGGAATCTCCATCCTTATCTCCCTGCCTATTGGTTGGTTTGCCATGAACAAATGGCTTGAAGATTTTTCCTATCGCATAGAAATAGGATGGTGGGTATTTGCCCTAGCAGCACTTTTGGCCATAGGGGTGGCCGTACTCACCGTAGGCTATCAGAGTATAAAGGCTGCCGTAGTGAATCCCATAAAAAGCCTTAGAACAGAATAACCATCATCAAAAACGAAAAGCCATGTTCAAAAACTATATAAAGATTGCCTGGCGCAACATTAAAAAAGATAAATTATTCACTGGCATTAAGATCGGCGGATTTGCCATGGGCATTGCTGCTTGTCTTTTGATAGCCCTTTTCATAAAAAATGAACTAGGCTATGATACCCATTACAAGAACAAAGATCGAATCTACCGTGTGGTCATGCAAGGTATGATGGATGGGGAGCAACTTAAAAGCGTTCATTTTCAACTTCCTTTTGCAGAAACATTGGCCTCCACTTTTCCAGAAATCCAAAAAGCAGGCAAAATAAATACAAGTGAACTTTTTGGTGCCGGAAGAAGGGCGTTACGTCCTGAAGGAACAACCCAAAACAACTTTGAAGAGGGCTTCGTATATGCAGACCAATCCGTTTTTGACCTATTGGAATGGGAGTTGGAACAGGGCAATCCTGAAAATCTACTTGTAAATCCAGGTAGTGTTGTAATGACGGCCTCAAAGGCGGCCAAATATTTCCCCGATGGCAATGCTGTGGGAAAAACGGTTTTTCTTGACGATAATTCCACTAGACCCTATACGATAACAGGAATCATTAAGGAAGATCTTTCGGAAAAATCGCATATGGATTTTGACTTTCTTTTGGCCATCGAGGACACCAACATGAGTTGGTCCAACAACAATTACTTTACCTATGTATTGCTTGATGACAATGTTGATGTTGCCTCTTTGGAGAAAAAGATGGGCTCAATTCTAGAAAATTTTGTCATTCCTGCCTACCGCGAAAGGATGAGGGGAGAGAAGTTCATGGAGGTTTTAAAAACATTGGAGTATAAATTGCAGCCTATTGGCGACATCCACTTAAAATCAGATTTAAAGATGGGTGATGGGTTAAACCATGGCGATATTCGATTTGTCTGGCTGTTCGCTGCCATTGCCGGGTTTGTTTTGTTGTTGGCGGTAATAAACTTCATCAACTTGTCCACCGCCAAGTCTGCCAATAGGGCCAAAGAGGTTGGATTAAAAAAGACGGTGGGAGCTTTTCGGGGCGATTTGGTAAGCCAATTTTTAACCGAGTCCATCCTTTTTAGCATAATTTCCTTTGTTATTGGGGTCTTATTGGCCTGGGGACTGCTCCCTACTTTCAATTCCATTGCGGCCAAAAACATAGGTATGCCTTGGGAAACATGGTGGTTCCTTCCCATAATAGGAATAGCGGCCTTAATCATAGGGATTATTGCAGGCCTATACCCTGCATTTTATCTATCCGCTTTTAAACCAGTTAACGTGCTCAAGGGGTCCCTGAGTACGGGAAGCAAAAGTGGAAAACTCCGCAGTGGACTCGTTGTTTTTCAGTTTACCACTTCAGTGGTTTTAATCATTGGCACTTTGATTATCTATAAGCAAATGAATTTTATTTTGGACAAGAAACTGGGGTTCAACAAGGAGCAAGTATTGGTCATCAAGGGAACCAATTTACTAAGAAACAACACGGAGTCCTTTAAAGAACGGCTTCTTGGGTTATCCAATGTAAAAACAGCTACCATAAGTGATTACCTTCCCATTGAAGGCACAAAGCGGAATGGAAACACATTTGGTCTACTACGTGATGGAAGACAAGAAATCTCGGTCCCTGCACAAATTTGGCGAGTAGATTATGATTATATACAAACCCTTGGGCTTCAGCTTAAAAACGGAAGGTCATTTTCCAAGGAATTTGCCAGTGATTCATCTGCCATAGTCATCAATTCGTCCATGGCCAAGGAACTAGGATTTGATGATCCCATAGGAAAGCGCATCAATAATGGGGAAGATTGGACCATAATTGGAGTTCTTGAGGATTTTCACTATAAGAATCTCAAAGAAGAAATTGCCCCGGTCTCATTGGTCATTGGTAATAGCCCAAGCATGGTATCGGTAAAACTGAATAAAGGGGAAACCACAAGGGCAATCCATGCCATAGAAGCCATTTGGCAAGACTATGTGCCTCAACAAGCATTTGAGTATACTTTTTTGGATCAAGAGTTTGCGCAAATGCATGACGACGTACAACGCATGGGAAAGATATTCAACAGCTTTGCCCTATTTGCCATCCTTGTCGCTTGTTTGGGTCTATTTGCCCTTTCCGCTTTTTTGGTGGAACAGCGTAAAAAGGAAATTAGCATCCGTATGGTTCTTGGGGCTCCTTTCAAAAGCATCTATCAATTACTCACTTTTGATTTTGTAAAGCTGATATTAATATCAATACTCATTGCAACCCCTATTGGCTGGTACTTAATGAACCGGTGGTTGGAAGATTTCGCCTACAGGATCAATATTTCTTGGTGGGTCTTTGTCTTATCTGGTCTTTTGGCATTGGCAGTAGCATTTTTAACGGTCAGCTACCAAGCCATTAAAGCAGGTTTGGTCAACCCGGCAAAAAGTTTGCGCGCCGAATAAATCACATCAAAAAACAAAACCATCATGTTAAAAAACTATTTAAAAATTGCCTGGAGAAACCTAACCAAGCACAAGGCGTATACCATCATAAATGTGGGTGGATTGGCCTTGGGTATGGCGGTTGCACTTATCATTGGCCTTTGGATGCAGGATGAGCTCACCCACAACGATTACTTCTCCAATAAAGATACTATCGCCCAGATATTCCAATCGCAGACCTTTAATGGGGAAACCGGTACAGGTCCTGCCATTCCCCGTCCCTTGGAAAAAGCATTCCGAGATGGGTATATGGACAACTTCGAGCACTTAGTAATGGCCTCATGGAACAATTCCCAATATCTGAAGTACAAGGAGACCAGTATTTCAAGGACCGGAAACTTTATGCAACGGGAAGCTCCTGAAATGCTCGACCTAAACATCATAAAAGGTGAAAAAGATGGTCTTAGGGAAATCAATTCCATTATGCTCTCCGCTTCCACGGCCAATGCCCTTTTTGGCAATGAGGAGCCCATTGGAAAAGTCATCAAGGTCAACAGTCAGTATGATATGATGGTCACTGCAATCTATGAAGACATACCTTTTAATGCCTCTTTTAATGACATGCACTATCTCATGCCTTGGGATAAATATCTGACCACGGCTGAATGGCTCAAAAATGCCGAGGACCAATGGGGGAACAATTCCTTCCAGATGTTTGTTCAAATAGCCGATAATACTACAATGGAAAGGGTTACATCGGTCATTAAAGATGTAAAAAAAGATTTAAACGAAGATACCGCACAGTTTAACCCGCAACTGATGTTGCTGCCTATGGACGACTGGCACCTCCGTAATTTTTTTGAAAATGGGAAGCAAGTGGGCGGACGTATCAAATACGTTTGGTTGTTTGGCATCATTGGGGTATTCGTGTTGCTTTTAGCCTGTATCAACTTTATGAACCTTAGTACCGCCCGTTCCGAAAAAAGAGCCAAGGAAGTTGGTATACGAAAGTCCATTGGATCCCAACGTGGGCAATTGATCAACCAGTTCTTGGGAGAATCCTTTTTAGTGGTCCTGTTTGCCTTTCTCATTGCCGTTCTTATTGTAGTGATATCCTTGGGCGGATTTAATGAACTGGCCAGAAAGGAAATAGATTTCCCTTGGACACTTCCAAGCTTTTGGTCAATCTCCATCCTTTTTATTATAGCTACTGCCTTGCTCGCGGGAAGCTATCCAGCCCTATACCTTTCCTCCTTCAGACCTGTTGATGTGCTCAAGGGCACCTTCAAGGCAGGAAAGCATTCCGGTTTGCCTAGAAAAATTTTGGTTGTGCTCCAATTTACCGTTTCAGTTGCCTTCATCATCGGAACTGTTATCGTAATGCAACAAATCAACCACGCTAAAAACCGACCTATTGGGTACGATCGCGAAGGCTTGGTACAAATTCCGGTCATGAGCCAAGACTTTACTGGGAAGTACGAATTAATGCGCAATGAATTCATTGCTTCCGGGGCGGTTGTTGAAATGTCATCCTCCAGTAGCCCAACCACCAACATTTGGTCCAACCGAAGTGGATGGACTTGGGAAGGTAAGCCAGAAGGATTTCAGGAAGATTTGGCCTATACGGAAGTTTCCCCCGAATATGCCAAATCGCTCAACCTTAAGATTGTGGCTGGAAGGGATTTTTCAAGGGAATTTCCTTCGGATTCCAATGCTGTTCTACTCAACGAAACTGCTGTAAAATATATGGGACTTAAAGACCCTGTTGGTAAACTTTTAAAGGATGAGGACACTGAAAATCCGAGTGAACCTCTAAAAATTATTGGCGTGGTTCAGGATATGATTGCCCAATCCCCATATGAACCTGTAAAACAAGGTATGTACACCTTTGATAAATATGGCAATGCTTCCTTCTACAACCTACGGTTGAACCCCAAACAAAGTGCCGGACAAAATCTGGCTGTTATTGAGCGGGTCTTCAAGGAGCATTTTCCCAATATTCCGTTCCAGTACGACTTTGTAGATGAGGAATACGGCGAAAAATTTGCCGCCGAGGAGCGAATAGGTCGTTTATCAGGAATCTTTACTGCCTTGGCCATCCTTATCAGCTGTTTAGGCCTCTTTGGGTTGACTTCCTTTGTTGCAGAACAGCGTACCAAGGAAATTGGGGTCCGCAAAGTGTTGGGAGCCACGGTTTTCAATGTCTGGAACATGTTGTCCAAAGACTTTTTAAAACTGGTCATCATTTCCTGTTTTATAGCTGTGCCCATAGCCTATTACGTTATGAACGGATGGTTGCAGGAATATCCATATCGCGTAATCCTTAAGTGGTGGATCTTTGCCTTGGCGATGCTTGGGGCCCTGTTCGTGACCGTGGTCACCGTAAGCTTCCAAGCCATTAGGGCTGCAAAGGCAAATCCCGTAAAAAGTTTGCGGACAGAGTAATTCATCAGTAATCCAGTAAAGCCATGTTCAAGAACTATCTTAAAATAGCCTGGAGAAACCTTCTCAAAAACAAAGTCTTCACAACGGCCAATTTAATTGGATTGTCCACTGCTTTTGCAATAGCAATTCTTTTGGGTATGACAGCCATGTTTGATTTATCTTTTGACCAATTCCACAAAAAAAAGGATACGGTTTATCAACTGTATCTGTCCAATCAAACTCCAAAGGGAACAACTATCAGTGTTGTAAATCCTATTCCATTGGCCCCAGCTTTAAAAGAGGAGGTTCCCGGAATAAAACATATCGCCCGATCTCTTAGCCAAGATGCTTTGATCACATACCAAAACAAAGACTTTGACTTGGATGCCGAATATGTAGACAACGATTTTTTCACTCTTTTCAGTTATCCTGTGATCATTGGCAATACCCAAGAACCTATTCCGAACAAAAATTCCATTGCCCTTAGTGAAAGTACTGCCAAAAAGATATTTGGAGATGGGAATGCCATTGGAGAAACCATCTTTCTACAACAAGGAAGAGAACAAGTTCCATTCACTGTTGCCTCTATACTAAAAGACACTCCAGTGAACACTAGTGTGGATTTTGATATTGTAATTCCGTTCGAGAGCCACAGGGAGTATCTTCCCAACATCGACATATGGGATTCTTACAACCACTTGGTTTACCTAGAGTTGGAAGAGGGCGTTTCCCTATCCCAGTTTGAAAAAAATACCCGCTCTTTCACCAACCAACACTATGAAAATCAGATTGAAAGTATGGTCCGAGATGGAGCATTGCCTGATACCAACGGACAATACAAACAATTTCATCTTCTACCTTATTCCGATGTTGCCTTTGTCTCCTACGCAACCGGTATCGCTATAGTCAACCGTACCTTTCCCTATTTAATTTTAGGGATTGCCTTGCTCATCATTTTCATTGCTTGTGCCAATTTTATCAATATGAACATTGCTTTGGGAGAAAAACGGCTTAAGGAAATAGGCATGCGAAAAACCCTTGGAGCGGTCAAACGGCAACTTTTCGGACAATTTTGGTTGGAGAGTATCTTAATTTTTGTGGTCTCCATTGTGTTGGGATTGATAGCAGCTCATTTGCTATTGGACCCTTTCAAAACACTTTTTAACACACAGGCAACCCTTTCCAACCTATCCAAGCCAGTCATATTGGTAGGTTTTTTTCTTTCCCTATTGTTGATTACACTAATTGCTGGTGGATATCCGGCCCTCATATTGAGTAAACTCAATGCGATTAGGGCTCTTAAAGGAAAGTGGGAAATGGGCAAGAACCGATTGCGAAACGGTCTTATAGTGCTTCAATTTGTCATTGCCATTGTTCTCATAAGCGGAACCATAGTTCTTCATGGACAAATCCAGTATATGAGAAATAAGGACTTGGGCTATAACAAGGAACAAGTGGTTTCCATTCCACTCAATGGCAAAATGGATAGTTACCGGGTGGTACAACTCCTACGGGAAGAACTTAAAAATAACCCAAACATCCTTAGTGTGAGCGGTGCCGATAATAATTTGGGACGGGGAAGGGACGGCAGTTTGTCCACAAGTAAATGGCGGTTTGATTATAAAGAACGTAGTATAGGCACCAATGTACTTACTGTTGACCATGATTATTTAAAAACCTTGGACATTCCCTTGGTTTCGGGTAGGTCTTTCAGCAAAGAATACGGTGCAGACAGTCTTAGTATAGTAATCAATGAGACCATGGCAAAGGAATTGAATGAGAAAGACCCCCTATCCGTTAAAATCCAGGAAGACGAAGCCACTTATACCATCATTGGAGTATTGAAAGATTATCATTTTCAGAATATAAACAGGGAAATTGAACCGCTGACCCTTTTCATGAATACAGATTGGGACCTCTACTATGCTTACGTAAAAGTGAGTCCCGCGGCCATAGCCAAATCTTATGATGCCATCAACGCCGCTTGGGGAAAAGTAGAGCCCCAAGCCGAATTTTTGGGTTCTTTTTTGGATGAAAATGTTGACCGTACGTTTAGACGCGAAAAAACAATGGCCACCATTATCACAAGTGGCAGCGTCTTAGGGATTCTCTTGAGCTGTATTGGATTGTTTGCCATGTCCATGCTAGTAGTGACCCAACGTACTAAGGAAATTGGCGTTAGAAAGGTAATTGGGGCAAGCGTATCTTCCATTACCCTATTATTAACCAAGGATTTCCTAAAATTGGTAGGCTTCGCTTTTCTAATAGCCGCACCCTTGGCTTGGTATTTTTTGAACAATTGGCTGGAGTCTTACCCCTTTCGAATCACCTTGAGCCCTTTGTATTTTGCCATGGCCGGTTTTTTAGCTATGCTGATCGCATTCTTGACTGTGGGGGCAAGAACCATAAGGGCTGCATCGGCCAATCCCGTAAAAAGTTTACGAACGGAATAAATCAACACTATGCTTTTACAATTACACAACATTTTTAAATGGGTCAACTCTGGAGGCCAGCGTATTTTTTTATTAAAGGACATCAATTTTGAAGTACGGGAAGGTGAGTTTATTTCCATTATGGGGCCTTCGGGTTCCGGAAAATCCACCCTGCTGAACGTTATTGGAATGTTGGACGGGTTTGATGAAGGGGAATACCAATTTTTGGACGAACCTGTACACTCCATCAAAGAAAAACACCGGGCCAATCTATATAAGGAATACATTGGTTTTGTGTTCCAATCCTATCATTTGCTGGACGAGCTCACGGTAAAGGAAAATCTGGAAATGCCCCTGCTCTATAAAAAATATAAAGGCGCCGAACGCAAGGCTATGGTGGCCGATATGCTGGACCGATTCAATATTGTGGGCAAAAAAGACCTTTTCCCGGCCCAACTCAGCGGTGGGCAACAGCAATTGGTGGGCATCGCCAGAGCCTTAATCTCAAATCCAAAACTGATTTTGGCCGATGAGCCCACGGGAAACCTCAACTCCAAGCAAGGGGAGGAAATCATGCAACTTTTTAAGCAGTTGAATGACGAAGGGGTTACCATTATCCAAGTGACACACTCGGAGAAAAATGCAGCTTATGGTTCCCGAATCATCAACCTTTTGGATGGACGAATGATTTGATTAAGTCCAAGCATCAAGTGCAAAAAAGTATTCAAGAAACCAATACCATAGTGGTCATTGGTATTTGAGCTTGCACTTGAGCTTTCTAAATCAAATCCGCAAGCTCCGTTCCCACCAAACTGCCCAAGGCAACGCCCATTCCGCCAAGTCGCACACCACAGTAAACGGAATTGGAAATTTGTTTTACGATGGGGGTTTTTTGGGTACCCACACCCATAATCCCGCTCCATCTTTGGTCAATTTCGAAGTCTTGGTCGGGAAGGATTACGTTCTTGAGTAATTTTTCCAAGGCATTCTGAATGGTCAGGGTCTCCCCAAATTCCATGGTCTCTTCGGTTTGAAAATCAAGATTGCGGCCACCTCCAAGCAGGATTCGGTTATCTATGTTCCGAAAATAGTAGTAGCCCTCATCCAGATGGAACGTTCCCTTTATTTTTAGGTTTTTGATGGGCTTTGTGATCAGTACCTGTGCCCTAGCAGACTTTACCATTTCGGACTGTAACAGTTTTGAGGCAAAACCGTTGGTCGCCACAAACACCTTTTTGGAATCAAATCCAAAACCTTCCGCGTGGATGGTCACTTTGCTGCCAGAATCTTCCATGTCCGTGACCTCTATCCCATTTAAAATGGGAATTTGGTTGTCATGGCATTTTTGAAGTAGGGCCTGCATCATTTTTCCGGTATCCAATTGACCTTCAAATTGATGGGTAATGTAGGTGTCATAAATCCCGGAAAACCCGAATTTGTTCTTGGTCTTTGCAAAAGGTGGGGCTCCAAAAACAGGGAGAAGTAGTTTATTCAGATGTTCCATGCTATCCGAACAGGATCCAAACAGTTCTGAATTATCCTCTAAAAAAAGTTCATGGCCACCATGCTGTTCAAACCCGATGGCCTTATCCCCCAAAAGCGTGCGCAATACCTGAATGCCATTATATCGTTTTTGGACCAACTGCACCACTTCTTCCTCGGTATGTGCCTTTGCATCAGCCAAAATTTCTGAAACGCTCCCAAAACAGGCAAAGCCGGCATTCTTGGTGCTGGCCCCTTGAGGGAGACTGCCCCTTTCCAAGACCAAAATCCTGCTGCTGGGATATTTTTCCCTTAATCGGAGTGCACAGTTAAGCCCTACAATACCGCTACCAATGATGGTAAAATCCACATGGGACAACCAGGTCTTATATTCCCAATAGCTTAGCTCCATAAAACAAAAACCCCGATAAAAATCGGGGCTGTATTTAGTCTTGATATTTGGAATCCATTTTGAACCCCTCCATGAATTTAGTGGTATAGTTCCCGGCCAAATAATCTGGGTGATCCATCAATTGTCTGTGGAACGGAATCGTGGTTTTTACACCTTCGATCACAAACTCATCCAACGCCCTGCGCATTTTGTTGATGGCCTCTTCCCGGGTCTGGGCCGTGGTAATCAACTTGGCAATCATGGAGTCGTAGTTGGGTGGAATCATGTAACCACTGTATACATGGGTGTCTAATCGGACCCCATGCCCACCGGGCGTATGAAGGGTTGTGATTTTTCCTGGGGAAGGTCTAAAATCATTGTACGGATCTTCCGCATTGATCCTACATTCAATGGAATGCAACTTTGGGTAATAGTTCTTCCCTGAGATGGGTACACCTCCGGCAACCAAAATCTGCTCCCGAATCAAATCATAATCCACCACCTGTTCTGTGATGGGGTGCTCCACCTGGATACGGGTGTTCATTTCCATGAAGTAGAAGTTTCGGTGCTTGTCCACCAAAAACTCCACAGTTCCCGCTCCTTCGTATTTAATATATTCAGCAGCTTTCACTGCAGCTTTACCCATATCTTCCCTTAGGGAATCCGTCATAAAAGGTGACGGCGTCTCCTCGGTCAGTTTTTGGTGTCTACGTTGTACCGAACAATCCCTTTCTGAAAGGTGACATGCCTTTCCATATTGGTCGCCCACAACTTGAATTTCAATATGTCGTGGCTCCTCAATGAGCTTTTCCATGTACATTCCGCCATTGCCAAAAGCAGCTGTGGCTTCTTTCACGGCGCTTTCGAAATTCTTTTCCATTTCGTCCTCGGACCAAATGGCGCGCATTCCCTTTCCTCCACCACCGGCAGTAGCTTTGATCATAACGGGATACCCCATTTTTTTGGCTTCCTTTCTAGCATGGTCCACATCCTTCAGTAGCCCATCTGATCCCGGAACTGTGGGAACCCCAGCTTTTTTCATGGTTTCCTTGGCCGTAGCCTTGTCCCCCATTTTTTCAATCTGTTCCCCGGAAGCACCAATGAACTTAATATCGTGCTCAGCACAGATTTTCGAGAACTTGGCGTTTTCGGAAAGAAACCCATATCCTGGGTGAATGGCATCGGCATTGGTAATCTCCGCAGCAGCAATGATGTTCGGAATCTTTAAATAGGATTCGTGGCTGGGGGCCGGACCAATACAAACGGCTTCATCTGCAAAACGCACATGGAGACTTTCCTCGTCCGCCTTGGAGTATACGGCAACGGTCTTTATCCCCATTTCCTTGCAGGTACGAATAATTCGCAGTGCAATTTCTCCCCTATTTGCAATCAGTATTTTTTTAAACATAGAACACAATCTTAAATTCTGAATTCTAAATCTTAAATGGTTTTAAACAACACGAATCGCTGCTTAAAATTTATCATTTAAAATTCACTACGATGGATCTACCAAGAACAATGGCTGATCAAATTCCACTGGAGAAGAGTCATCAACCAATACCTTGACGATTTTTCCGGAAACTTCGGATTCTATATCGTTGAACAATTTCATGGCTTCGATCACACAAAGCACATCACCTTGGCTAATGGTGCTACCCACCTCAACAAAAGCGGGTTTGTCAGGAGAAGGTTTTCTATAGAACGTTCCTATGATAGGTGATTTAATGGTGATGTATTTGGAGTCATCGGATTTTGAGGCGGGTTCCGCTGCAGGTGCTGCGGTTTCTTGAGTAGCTGGAACCGCAGCCACAGGTCCGGCAGGTGCTTGGGTCATTGGAATTTGCTGTACAATGGTTGTCTCGGGGATACTTGAGCTTGTACTACCGGTTCGGATGGTGATCTTAATGTCTTCCATCTCCAACTTCACCTCGCTGGCACCCGATTTGGCCACAAACTTGATTAAACTTTGAATTTCCTTAATGTCCATGGAATATGATTTTGTTAGTTGTGCTATTTAAGAATTATAGGCCCATTTTAAATAAATGGAGCCCCATGTGAAGCCTCCTCCAAAGGCGGCAAAAATTAAATTGTCTCCTTTTTTCAATTGTTTTTCATAATCGAACAACAACAATGGCAAGGTTGCCGATGTTGTGTTTCCGTAGCGGTGGATATTGATCATCACCTTTTCGGAATCCACTCCCATTCTATTGGCCGTGGCATCTATGATACGTTTATTGGCCTGATGGGGTACCAACCATTGCACGTCTTCATGGGTAAGGTTGTTCCGCTCCATAATCAGCGCGGATACCTCCGCCATGTTGGAAACCGCAAATTTAAAAACGGATTTCCCATCTTGATATACATAATGTTGTTTGTTCTTCACCGTTTCTTCAGACGCAGGCAAGATAGAACCTCCAGCATCAATTTTCAAAAACTGGCGTCCAATTCCATCCGATCTCAAATACTCGTCCTGTACCCCAAGCCCTTCTTCATTGGGTTCAAAGAGTACGGCCCCGGCACCATCACCAAAGATAATGCAAGTAGTACGATCCGTATAATCAATGATCGATGACATCTTATCGGCCCCGATTACCAAAACTTTCTTGTATTTTCCTGATTCAATATAACTGGCCGCGGTAGACATTCCGTACAAAAAACTGGAGCATGCAGCCTGTAGGTCATACGCAAAGGCATTTACGGCCCCTATTTCTGAAGCCACATATGCCGCAGTCGACGCAACGGGAAGATCTGGAGTGGCCGTGGCCACCAATACAAAATCAATTTCCGAAGGGTCTACATTTCCTTTTTTAATAAGATCTTGGGCCGCCCTTATGGCCATATACGAAGTTCCGGCGTTCTCTTCCTTTAATATTCTCCGCTCTTTGATTCCGGTCCTCGAGGTTATCCATTCATCATTGGTATCTACCATGGTTTCCAACACTTTGTTGGATAGTACGAAATCGGGAACATATCCTCCCACAGCTGTTATCGCTGCTGTTGTTTTATTCATTTTAGCGTCTCTTTTTGTCAAAAACATTGAAATTTGACCCAGAAGAGGTGAAAATTAGTCATTTTATATGACTTTTTTATCAAAACGGGGCCGTTTTTGAAATTAACTTCAGTCCATAAAAAAACTCCCGCTAGTTTGGAACGGGAGTTGGTTTATTTTGAGGGATTTGCCATTAGGCAGCAGTTTCTTCCTCTGTTTTGTCTATCAATACTTGACCTCTGTAGTACAATTTACCTTCATGCCAGTGTGCTCTGTGGTACAAGTGCATTTCTCCTGTTACGGAATCCTTGGCAATTGTAGGGGCTACCGCTTTGTAGTGGGTTCTTCTTTTGTCCCTTCTGGTCTTTGATGTCTTTCTTTTAGGATGTGCCATTATAAACCTATTTGTCCGTTAGTAACTTTTTTAAATCATCCCATCTGGGATCTGTTTTTTCTGATGGTTTCTTTTCTTCTTTTGGCTGCAATTCTTCCAGCTTGTCCAAGATTTCCGATTTCAACGTTCCGTCCAATACACCGGGGTGTACTCTTTTTTGAGGGACGGCCAGCACCAACATCTCATAGATGTACTGTGCAATGTTGATTTGGTACTCGCCATGGGGAATGATCAAAATTTCATCATCTTCATCATTGTACTCTTCCCCAAACTTGATGACCAAGTGCAAATCTGAATGGATGGGTTGGTCAAAAGGTTCGCCGGTCATGTCGCAATCCACATTCACCGTTCCCTCGGCCTCGATTTCCAATTCCATCATATTGCTCATCTTTTCCAATATGGCGGTCACCTTTACGGAAGCTCCGTTAAATTCTTGGTATTCAAAAGATTCAAAGAACGCATTGTCAATCTCGTACACAAATTCGTGTTTTCCCAACTTCAAGCCTGAAAATGGGATAAAAAACTCCTTCAGCTTCATTGTTTCTACACTTAAGGTTTGTGTACCAGCCTCTAAAGGCGGGTGCAAAGATACTACTTATTTACAAAACTGCAATTCCAACACCAACAAATATCCATCTTTGTGGAACTTTTTTAGCTCGCACGCTTGGTCTTTTGTTTTTTCAGTGGGTTTTTGCTCAATTCCATATACTCCGTACGGTTCTTAAATACTTCAATGGCCATAAAAACCGCTTCTTTAAAAGAACTGTTGTCCGCTTGTCCTTTTCCGGCAATTTCATAGGCCGTGCCATGGTCCGGTGATGTCCTAACCTTATCAAGTCCAGCGGTATAGTTTACCCCTTTTCCAAAGGAAAGGGTTTTAAAGGGAATAAGACCCTGATCGTGATAGGCCGCTAAAATGGCATCAAAATTCTTGTGGTTGTCCGAGCCAAAAAAACTGTCTGCCGAATATGGCCCGTACACCAACGTTCCCTTATGGAACAATTCTGTGATTATCGGCTTCAAAATTTTATCGTCTTCTTCCCCAATGGTACCGTTATCACCACTATGCGGATTTATGCCCAATAATGCTATTCTGGGTCTGCGGATGCCAAAATCCATTTTCAAGGATTTTTCCATGGTGGCTATCTTATGCCTCACCAAACTGGGGGTTATGGCCTGGGCCACATCCTTAACGGCAATGTGGTCTGTGAGCAACCCCACCCGAAGGGTGTCGGCCACCATAAACATTAGGCTTTCCCCGTTCAACTCCTGGGCCAGATAATCGGTATGGCCGGGAAATTTAAAATCTTCCGATTGTATGTTGTTCTTGTTGATGGGTGCTGTTACCAGAACGTCAATACTTCCATCCTTTAAAGCGGAAACCGCGGCCCGAAGCGATTTAATGGCATAAGACCCTCCTTCTTGTGTGGCCTGCCCATATTCAATCTTTGGGACTTCTTTCCAAACATTTACAATATTGATCTTTCCTTCAACAGCTTGGGACGCATCCCTTACCCCATTGAACGTCATCTCGATTCCCAAATCCGACTTTTGGTGGGAAACCGTTTTGTTTGATGCAAAAATAATTGGGGTACAGAAGTCCAACATCCGTGGGTCTTCAAATGTTTTTAGGGCAACTTCACACCCAATTCCATTTAGGTCCCCAATGGAAATCCCCAGGTTTATTTTTTGATTTTCCTTCATATAATGACTGCCGTTATGGCTACTTTTGCATTACAAAACTAGTCAATTAATAAGACACATGTTCACAGGTATCATAGAGACTTTAGGGAAAGTTGAAAAGCTTGAAAAAGAGGGAGGTAATTTGCACATTACCCTATCATCCAATATTACATCGGAACTGAAGATAGACCAAAGTGTTTCGCACAATGGGGTATGCCTTACCGTGGTGGCCATAAAAGATGACTTATACACCGTGACCGCTATTGAAGAGACCTTGATCAAGAGCAATATAGGCGACTTAAAGACTGGTGATGTGGTGAATTTGGAACGCGCCATGGTCTTGGGTGCTCGGTTGGATGGTCATATTGTGCAGGGACATGTGGACCAAACCGCCCAATGCATTTCCATGGAACAAAAAGATGGTAGTTGGGTTTTTCGTTTTCAATACGATTCCAGCTTGAACAATGTAACCATTGAAAAAGGTTCCATAACCGTGGACGGTGTAAGTTTGACCGTGGTTGATTCCAAAAAAGACAGCTTTAGCGTAGCCATCATTCCATATACTTTTGAACATACCCGTTTCAATACCTATATAATGGGTACATCGGTGAACCTAGAGTTCGATGTGGTTGGAAAATATGTGGCCCGTTTAATGGGCCTTCGACAATAATGTTGAAAAATCTTCGCCTTATACTTTTATAAAAATCTTCCGCTTGTACAATACGTAGGCCAAAAGGCAGTAAAATGACACTACCGTTAAACCATACAGCAGGGATGAGAGTTTCATGGGCATAAAATCGTGCACATAAATGGTCTGGAACAACCATCCGTGCAAGGAGTTTTCACCATCCACCTTGATCAACCCGAACAGTTTACTGATGAAACTGGATAAGAAATACACCACAATGGCATTGGCACCGGCGTATTTAAAGATACTGCCGAATTTTATTCCTTTAACGTCGGTGAGGTGATAAATAATCGCCAATACAATATTGGCCCATCCCGCTGTTACCAAAACGAAGCTACTGGTCCATAATGCCTTGTTGATAGGAAATACCACATCCCAAACGTGGCCCAAAATCAAAAACGCACCTCCCAAGCCGAACAAAATTGTGGTCTTCTTCTCTTGTTTTGACGTCAATATCAGTCCAGTGAAAATGCCCAGCAATGAACTTACTATGGCCGGAATGGTGCTTAAAAGTCCTTCGGGGTCATAATCAGGTCTATAATTATGTGTGCCAAACACCTTTACATCAAGATAGTTTGCCAAGTTGTTCGGTGCTCTTTCCAAAGTGGAAGCCACTCCTTCAACGGGCACAAATACCATGAGCAACCAATACCCAATCAATAAAATACCTGAAATGGCAATAAGCTTTTTCCAGTCCAAATTGATAAACAGGATGGAGGCAAAGAAAAACACTACCCCAATCCGTTGCAAAACCCCGGGGAACCTTATGTTTTCAAAATCCTTGAAGAAAGGAAAGCTTAGGGTGAAGGCCCCCAAGAATATACCCAGCCCGATCAATTTTAAGCTTCGAATCGTGATTTTCTTGTAAGTGCTAGAATCTGTCTTTTTATTTTGATAGGCCAGCGCAATGGAAGTCCCCACAATAAAAAGGAAAAATGGAAACACCAAGTCTGTTGGTGTGTACCCATGCCATTGTGCGTGCAATAACGGAGCATACACATGGCCCCAAGTACCCGGGGTGTTCACCAGTATCATCAATACAATGGTCATCCCCCTAAAAATATCTACGGATAAAACTCTATTTTTCATGGTGCTGTTATAAGATGTTATCCTTGATCCTACCCCAAGCCTTGATCAGGAAAAATCCTGAAACAAGGGCAACACCGGTCAAAATGAGAGCCAATTGGGTTTCTTGATAGATCCAATAGCCCGTTGCAAACATGATGGAGTAAATCAATACCACACCCAACAACATGGCCGTGATGCCCGCAGGAACACTCCATTTTTCATTGCTTTTGACAATTTCTACATTCTCTGCGTCTGCTTCATCCACAATCTTTTTCCAACCTGGTCCTCCCGGCTGAATCTTGAGGTAGAAACTACGCAAAACTTCTTTGCTTTCCGGTTGTGTCACAAACGTAGCCGTTAACCAAATGATTGATGTGACCACCATAATAAATGGTAAGTCTGCCCATTCTGGGAACACCCCGGTTTCAGGAGCAAAAAGGATTTCCCTTAATGAAGTGGTCTCCAAAAGAACGGCCAAGATCCCTGAGGAAAACATCGCCGTGATTTCACTCCAAGCATTGATACGCCACCAAAACCAACGTAGAATAAAGATAAGTCCCGTTCCCGCTCCAAAAGACAGCAATAGGTTGAACACACCCATGGCATCTTGTAGCGCCAAAGCCAAAAATGCACTTAAGACCATCAATACTACAGTGGACAGTCTTCCCACATTCACCATCTGCTTTTCAGTGGCATTTGGATTTATCTGTTGTTTGTAAAAGTCATATACAATATAGGAAGAGCCCCAGTTCAATTGTGTTGAGATGGTACTCATATACGCTGCTACCAAAGACGCCAAAACAATTCCCAAAAGACCCGTGGGCAATTTGGTCATCATGGCAGAATAAGCCAAATCGTGTCCCAATTTATCTTCTGTTACATTAGGAAAAGCTTCATGGATACTGGCAATATCCGGATATACCACCAAAGAGGCCAGTGCTACCAAAATCCATGGCCAAGGACGCAAGGCATAGTGCATGATATTGAAGAAGAATGTGGCTCCAATGGCATGGTTCTCATCTTTTGCCGCCAACATCCGTTGTGCGATATAGCCACCACCACCGGGTTCCCCTCCGGGGTACCACGAACTCCACCATTGTACAGCCAATGGAATGATCAAGGCCGTTATCAACGCTTTCTTATCACTAAAATCGGGAAGGATACTTAGCTTTCCTTGTACATTTTCATTTTCCAAAATGGACTGAATTCCACCAACCTCAGGAAGATTGACCAGATAGACCGCAGCCCCTATAGCACCGCCCATGGCCACAAAAAAGAGAAGAAAATCACTGTAAACCACTCCCTTAAATCCTCCAAGGGCGCTAAAAATAACCGTTATAAGGCCGGCACTGACTACAGTTACCCAAGGGTCCAACCCCAACATAACACCACCTATCTTAATGGCGGCCAAGGTAACCGAGGCCATGGTGATCACATTGAAAAACACCCCTAAGTAAATGGCCCGGAACTTCCTTAAAAAGCTTGCAGCCTTACCACCATACCTAATTTCATAAAACTCCAAATCCGTATTTACGTTGGATTTCCGCCATAACTTGGCATATACAAAAACCGTGAGCATTCCCGTCAATAGGAAACACCACCATCCCCAGTTTCCGGAAACACCATTGGAACGAACCAAATCGGTCACCAAATTGGGCGTATCCGTGGAAAATGTCGTTGCCACCATGGAAAGTCCCAACAACCACCATGGCATGGTCCTTCCCGATAAAAAGTATTCTGATGAGCTTTTTCCTGATTTCTTGGAAACATAAATTCCTATGAAAAGGACAATAGCGAAAAATGTAAAGATTATGGCATAATCTAAGGTTTGTATATCCATTGGTTTGGTTTTGGTAAGAACCAAAGATAGTTTTTTTAGGTTACTTTTGTACTCCACCAAATGTTTTGGATGTTTCTTTCCCTTCCCTCCGAAATCTCTATAATGGCATGGGCCATGGCCGCCACGGCAGTTTTTTTAATGGGAGCCTCCAAAGCTGGCCTCAAGGGCATGTCTATATTGAATGTTACCCTCATGGCCTTGGCCTTTGGTTCCAAGGCATCTACAGGAATTTTTATGCCTCTGTTGATTGTAGGGGACATTATCGCCGTCATCTATTATAACAGACATACGCAGTGGAAGTATATTCTCAAGTTTATTCCGTGGATGGTGTTGGGTATCCTTATTGGTGTTCTTGTTGGAAAAGACTTGCCGGAAGTGGAGTTCAAATGGGGTATGGTCACCGTTATTTTTATCAGCTTGGGCCTACTGTATTGGTGGGACCGAAGAAAATCCACCCATGTTCCCACCCATTGGCTGTTTGCTGGTTCCATGGGGATTATGGCCGGAATATGCACCATGATCGGAAACTTGGCAGGGGCGTTTACCAACATTTTCTTTCTAGCGATGAGATTACCCAAAAACCAATTTGTGGGAACCGCGGCATGGCTCTTTTTCATTACCAACCTTTTTAAGCTTCCCTTTCACATTTTTGTGTGGAAGACCGTTACACTAGAGACTTTATGGGTGGATATAAAACTGATACCAGCCATTTTAGCAGGGATTTATGTGGGTATCCGACTGGTAAAAATTATTCGCGAGGGGTTTTTCAGGAAAATGATTCTTGTGCTTACCGCCTTAGGTGCTCTTCTACTTCTGTTCCGGTAAATTCCAACAAAAAACCCATCTTCCAATTCAAGAAAATGGGTCTTCAATTTTAAAGTTTTACTATGCCTAGTCAATGGCAACGGGAAGTACCACATTGGCCCACTCCATTGTAAATCCATCATTGGTAACGGTATAGGTCAACTGCTCCTTGGCTTGGGAAGCTTTTTTTGGCGATGCTTTAACCCTAAGCACGTCAGTCGACTTGTTTTCCTTATCATATTCGGTCAAAGTCAGTCCTTCAACAGAAGAGCCGCTGCGTCCATGATTAGAATTAAAAATTACGATCCAATCTCCTTTGCTGGGCACAAAGAACAAGGCATAGGTGCCTGCAGAAAGTTTTTCCCCGCCAACAGTAATATCCTTGTCAGTGGTAAAGGTTGTGGCCATATTGGCTCCTGCTCTCCAAACCTTATCATAGGCAACTAGGCCTCCAAAAATTTCACGTCCCCGCATGGAAGGACTGTTATAGGTAATCTCGATAGATGCATTGGCTGCTTTTCCCTCAACGCTTTTGTATGGGCTTTTTTGTGCAAGGCTACACATACTAAATAGAACGGTCATTGTAAAAAGACTGGCCCAACGGACCGAAGATTTTAGTTTTCTCATGGGTTTTAGTGTATTAATTGAATTGAAACATTACAATTTCGTCTAAAGATACGGATACTGACAGCATCCATAACCGTACTTTTTCCTCCCCATCTTCGAATTTTTGTCATTTTTTCAATTCGATGGAAAATCACATATAATGTTGATTTTGTTATTGAATTGGGCAAGAAATGGTCTTACGCTTCATCTTTATACGAATACAACATGGGTCCCCCCTTTACTCCAGGTTTTTTTTCGCCTGTATTCTTTAGAATATCCATTTGGAAGATTCGCTTTCTAAAATTGCGTTTGTCCAATTCCAGGCCCAAAATGTTCTCATAAAGATTCTGTAGTTCGGGCAGCGTAAATTTCTGTGGAAGCAATTCACCAACTACAAGGGTATCCTTTAGATTCTTTTTAAAAAATTGATGTGCATCCCGGATAATTCGGTTGTGATCAAACCCAAGATTGGTGGGAATATTGTCCAGATCAAACCAATCAATTTGTTCCACACCGCTCTTTAAGGTCAAGGGATGGTTCTCGGGTTTTACCAAGGCGTAAAACGATATGGTGATCACCCGTTTTGTAGGATGCCGGTCCACTTCGGAATAGGCTTTTACCTGTTCAAAATGAATGCTTTCAAATCCTGTAAGGGCAAACAATATCTTTTGGGCGCAATCTTTTAGCGTTTCTTCTGCCTGAAGAGCACCACCGGGTAACATCCAATGATCCGTGAAATTACCTACCGTCCTTTTAGTCAACAAAATTTTCAATTGGTTGTCCACATAACCAAAAACTGCAATGTCTGTGGTAATGGAACACTCATAGGAATCTTCTTTAACTTGATAATCGTTTAGACTATTGGGTTGGTTTTTAGGTAAATCCCTTTTCATTTTTTTATTCCAGAAAAAAATTTAACTTCGTAACTGTGTATCAGGGACACAGAAAAATCGTATCTTTCAATCAAGCCCTAAAAATACAGAAAAGGCCTATGAATCAACCTCATTATAACGAATTAAAAGACAAAGTGGTGGTCATCACTGGAGGAGGAGGTGTCCTCGGCAGTGCTTTGGCCCTATCCATTGCAAATCAGGGAACCAAGGTGGCCATCCTTGACCTAAAGGAAGAGGCTGCTCAGGAAATCGCAAAAAAAATAAACGCCAATGGCGGTTCGGCAATCGGTGTTGGTGCCAATGTGCTCGAAAAGGAATCCCTCATCAAAGCAAGGAACATCATAAAAGAGCAATGGGGGAGTTGTGATATCCTCATTAATGGTGCAGGTGGCAACCACCCCAAGGGCACTACCACAAAAACCCAATTTTTCGAGGAGGATCTAAATCCACCTGAAGATTTGACCACCTTCTTTACCTTGGATCCCAAAGGCATCCAGTTTGTATTTGACCTTAACTTTATTGGGACCCTTTTGCCTACTCAGGTGTTCGCAGAGGATATGGTTGGAAAAGAAGACACAGTGGTTTTGAACATCTCTTCCATGAATGCCTTTAGGCCCTTGACCAAGATACCGGCCTACAGTGCGGCCAAAGCCGCCGTCAGCAATTTCACCCAGTGGTTGGCCGTGCATTTGGCTCCCGTTGGAGTGCGGGTAAACGCCATAGCCCCCGGTTTCTTTTTAACCGATCAAAATAGGAGTTTACTGACCCAAAAAGATGGGTCGCTTACCCCTCGTGGAAACACCATCTTGGAACATACTCCCATGAACCGGTTTGGGGAACCCGACGATCTTGTGGGAACCGTACTTTGGTTGATGGGCAATGGATCAAAATTTGTAACAGGAATTGTAGTACCTATTGATGGGGGCTTCAGTGCATATAGCGGCGTATAAGATATGGGATTGGAACAGACATGGAGGTGGTACGGGCCCAATGACCCGGTTGCCCTCGCAGATATAAAAATGGCAGGTGCCACAGGAATTGTCACGGCATTGCACCATATTCCCAATGGGGAGGTGTGGCCCGTTTCAGAAATAGAGGAACGCAAGAAGCAGCTCCAAGCGCATGGGTTTACGTGGTCCGTGGTGGAAAGCATCCCTGTACACGAGGATATTAAAAAGCACACCGGAAACTTTGAACACTACATTGAAAATTATAAAGAGAGCATCAAAAATCTGGGGCAATGTGGAGTGGACACCGTTTGTTACAATTTTATGCCCGTACTGGACTGGACCCGTACCGACCTGGCCCATGAAATGCCTGATGGATCATTGGCCCTTCGGTTTGACAAAGCTGCTTTTGCCGCATTTGAACTATTTCTGCTTAAAAGACCAGGTGCCGAAGAAGACTATACCCAAGAGGAAATTAAACTGGCACAAGAAGCCTACAGAAAAATGGACGGAGCCTCCAAGGAGAAACTCATCCGTAATATCATTGCCGGACTGCCCGGTGCGGAAGAGGGCTATACATTGGAGCAATTTCAAAATGTGTTGGACGCCTACAAGGACATCGGACCAAAACAATTACGGGAAAACCTGCACGCTTTTGTCAAAGCCATAGCCCCAACTGCTGAAGAGGCCGGGGTATTCTTGACCATTCATCCCGATGATCCTCCTTTCCCGATTTTGGGACTGCCAAGGGTCATGAGTACTTTACAAGATGCCAAGGACCTCATCAACGCCCACAACAGTCCGCACAATGGGATTTGCTTCTGCACGGGTTCGTTCGGGGTTCGTGAAGACAATGATTTGGTTGATATGGCCAACCAATTGGCTGATCGAATCAACTTTATCCACCTAAGAAGCACCAAACGGGATGACCAAGGCAATTTTTACGAAGCAGACCATTTGGATGGTGACGTGGACATGTACGGTGTGCTTAAGGAACTCTTGTCGGAACAGGGCAAAAGAACACAGACCAACCGACCCGACCGGCGTATGCCCATGCGGCCCGATCATGGGCACCAGATGTTGGACGATTTGGGCAAAAAAACCAATCCTGGGTATTCTGCCATAGGTCGTTTACGGGGATTGGCAGAATTACGGGGGTTAATGTTGGGCATTGAAAAATCGGGAATATGAGTTTTATCCAAGAAAACTTTCTGCTACAGACCCCATATGCCGAAGAGCTGTATCACGGCTATGCCAAAAACATGCCCATTATTGATTATCACAACCATCTGACCCCGGAGTTGTTGGCCAATGATGGACACTATAATAATATGGCCCGGGCGTGGTTGGACGGAGATCATTACAAATGGCGAGCCATGCGTGCCTTGGGAATCGATGAGAAATACATCACCGGCAATGCATCCGATCAAGACAAGTTTTTAAAATGGGCCGAGGCCGTACCCTATTTGGTTCGGAACCCTCTCTACCATTGGACCCATTTGGAGCTGCAACGCTTTTTTGGAATCACAGATCTACTGTCCAAGGACAACGCCCTTGAAATCTATCAAGCCACTTCTGCCAAGCTACAGGAGAAGACGTGTTCAGCATTGGGAATGCTACAACAAATGAATGTTGAGGTGGTCTGTACCACCGATGACCCCATAGATGATTTGCGATTTCACCAAAAATCCAGAAAAGCAGGTCATCACCCAAAAATGTTGCCAGCCTTTCGTCCGGATAAGGCTTATGCCATTGAGAACCTTACCGCGTATAAAAGCTATTTGGAGCAACTATCAGATGCTTCCGGCATTACCATATCTTCTTATTCCGATGTGCTGGAGGCCCTAAAAAATCGGATTGACTACTTCCATGAAAACGGATGCCGATTGGCAGACCATGGTTTGGAGCAGTTGTATTTCTTTGAGGAAGGAACGTATGATATTGAGGCCATTTTCAAAAAAATGGATTCAGGGCAACGCTTGGAAACAGGAGAAATCCATTATTATAAGTTTCAAACTTTGGTTTTTCTGTGTAGGGAATATCAGTCCCTGGGCTGGGCACAACAGTTTCATTTGGGCCCTTTGCGCAATGTCAACCAAAGCATGCTGGACAAATTGGGCCCGGACACGGGCTTTGATTCCATTGGCGATAAGGAACAGGCGTATCCCTTAGGTAAGTTTTTGAACCTTTTGGAGAGCACAGATCAACTGGCAAAGACTATTTTATATAACTTAAATCCATCACAGAATGAGGTTTTTGCCACCATGGCTGGAAACTTCAACAGGGGTGGAATCAAGGGAAAGATTCAGTACGGTTCAGGTTGGTGGTATTTGGACCAATTGGATGGGATGGAAAAACAAATCAACACCCTATCCAATTTAGGGGTCCTCAGTACCTTTATAGGTATGCTCACCGATTCGCGAAGCTTGCTGTCCTTCCCAAGACATGAATATTTTAGGCGGTTGCTCTGCAATATTTTGGGGAATGACATCCAAAAAGGATTATTGCCTGCAGACCTACCACATTTGGGCAGTATCGTGCAGGATATCTGTTATAACAACGCCAAGGACTATTTCAACTTTGATACCATATAAAAGGATTGAAAAAATAATGAAATCGTATACTTCCATAGTACTTTGGGCTGGTCTTATACTCTTTCTGATGGGGTGTCAGGCAGACAATGAGGTCAAGACCATAAAGCTCGCCCATGGCTTGGATGTCAACCATTCCGTTCACAAAGCCTTGGTAAAGATGGGAGAGGACCTTGAAGAGATTTCCAAGGGTAAAATGACGGTTGAAATCTATCCCAACCAGCAATTGGGCACGGAGCGTCAAATTGTTGAATTATTGCAGATTGGAAGTTTGGATATGACCAAGGTCTCTGCCGCCACGCTAGAAAACTTTGCTCCAAAGACCCGGGTTTTGGGACTACCCTATCTCTTTAGAGATCGGGAGCATTCTTTTAAAGTGTTTGACGGCCCCATTGGCGAGGAATTACTGAACGATGGCAAAAAATACTGGTTAAAGGGCCTTGGGTTTTACGATGCAGGCAGTCGTAGTTTCTACACCAAGGAAAAAGCAATTGAAAGTCCCGGTGACCTAAAAGGGCAAAAAATCAGGGTAATGCCCAGTGTCACTGCCATGGAGATGGTCCGTGGATTTGGGGGCTCGCCCACTCCTATTTCTTGGGGAGAATTGTACACCTCCTTGCAGCAGGGCGTTGTAGACGGAGCGGAAAACAATCCGCCTAGTTTTTACCTCTCCAAGCACTACGAAATATGCAAATACTACTCCTTGAATGAACACACCTTTTCCCCAGATATCATTTTGGTGGCCACCCATTTCTGGGATAAGCTTTCGGAAGAGGAACAAAGCTGGCTGCAACAGGCTGTGGATGCATCCGTAGTATATCAAAGACAACTATGGGCCAAGGCAGAAGCAGAATCCTTGGAAGCTGTTCAAAAGGCAGGGGTAAAAATCAGTAGACCAGACAAGTCCCTCTTTTCAAAGGAGACAGAAAGGGTATATGAAAAATATAAGGCAGACGAAACACTATCTAAATTGATACAACAAATAAAAGCAGTTGAATGATATGGGTTCCAAAAAGACCATAGATAACGTATTGGGCGGTGCATTGGTCATCATCATGTCTGCCATGGTCCTCAATGTGCTTTGGCAAGTTTTTACCCGTTTTGTGATGGGAACCCCAAGCTCGTTTACGGATGAATTGGCCCGATACCTCATGATCTGGGCCGGAATATTGGGAGCGGCCTATGTGGCTGGGAAAGATATGCATGTTGCCATTGACGTACTGCCCCAAAGGTTCAATAAAGCCACCCAAAAAAGACTA
Source organism: Flagellimonas alvinocaridis (assembly GCF_004916895.1). GTDB lineage: Bacteria > Bacteroidota > Bacteroidia > Flavobacteriales > Flavobacteriaceae > Flagellimonas > Flagellimonas alvinocaridis. Next base: position 686,031 of record NZ_SNTZ01000001.1, on the reverse strand, counting down.
TCGGCCGCAGTTAAAATTGCAGTAATCCTTTTTGCGATATCGGTTATGGTCATTGGAGGTATCCGTTTGGTCTACATAACTTTTGTATTGGAACAGTTGTCGCCCGCCCTTCAAATACCATTGGCCTATGTGTATTTGGTCATCCCCATAAGCGGACTACTCATCGTCTACTATAAAATTACGGACATTTTAAATAAAAGCGAATAATGGAATATTTCCCCGTTTTGGTGTTGCTGATTAGCTTTATTGGTCTTTTGGCCATAGGCGTTCCTGTGGCTTGGAGCATTTCCATTTCCGCTTTATTGACTATGTTGGTCAGCATTCCTTTTTTACCGGCAACGACCACCTTGGCCCAACGTATGGGCGTGGGCTTGGATAGTTTTGCCCTTTTGGCCATTCCTTTCTTTATCCTTGCCGGAAACTTAATGAACAAAGGGGGTATGGCCCATCGTTTGATTGCTTTTGCCAAGACCTTGGTGGGTGCGCTTCCCGGCGGACTTGCCTTGATCAATATAACGGCCGCCATGCTTATGGGAGCCATAGCAGGTTCGGCCATGGCATCAGCCTCTGCCATGGGCAGTATTTTGGGTCCTGAGATGGAAAAAGAGGGCTACTCCAAGGAATTTGGAGCCGCAGTGAACATTACTTCGGCCACTACGGGCCTGATCATCCCCCCCAGTAATATCCTGATTGTGTATTCCCTGGCCAGTGGAGGCGTTTCCATTGCTGCCTTGTTTTTGGCAGGCTATATCCCCGGCATTCTCGCCGGAGTGTTTTTGATGATCGTGGCCATGATATGGGCCAAAAAGAAAGGATATACCGGACACGCCAAAAAAGGCGATTCTGGTATTCTGGCAATCGTAAAGACCTTTGTGGACGCTTTCCCAAGTCTATTGTTATTGGTCATCGTTATCGGAGGTATTGTGGCAGGCATATTCACCGCTACGGAAGCGTCAGCCATTGCGGTGCTCTACTCTTTGATTCTAGGGTTTGTTTACAAGGAAATCTCCTTTAAAACCCTACCCAATATTTTATTGGATTCATCCGTGACCACGGCTATGGTGTTGTTGTTGATAGCGGCTTCCATTGGCATGTCATGGGCCATTTCCTATGAAAATATCCCCCAGGCCACTAGTGATGTCCTCTTGGGAATCAGTGACAATGTGATCGTGGTCCTGCTGATCATCAATGCCATTTTATTGTTTGTGGGCATCTTTATGGATATTACCCCGGCCGTCCTCATTTTCACCCCTATCTTCTTGCCTGTTGTCACCAAATTGGGCATTGATCCCATCCATTTTGGTATCATCATGATATTCAATCTATGTATTGGTCTGTGCACTCCGCCCGTAGGTTCCGTCCTCTTTGTGGGCGTAGGTGTGGCCAAAACCTCGATACAAAAAGTCATAAAGCCCCTTTTACCCTTGTTTTTGGCCATGATCGCTGCATTGTTGTTGATTACCTATGTCTCTCAACTGACTTTGTGGTTACCTAGCCTATTCGATGTATAAAAAAGAAAAAATGAATCATTTAAACTCTAGAAAAGTGAAGAATAACCAAAAAATCCTGAGTAGGATAACCGTACTGCTGACCTTGGCTTTAATAGCCAGTTGCGACCAAAAACCCAAGGATGATACCCCTTGGGTACCCCTGTTTGATGGAGAAAACCTCGAAGGGTGGACCGTAAAGGGAGGAACTGCCGAGTATTCGGTGGAAAATGGTGCCGTTGTGGGCACGACCAAACACAACACACCAAACACCTTCCTCACCACGGATGCCTTATATGGTGACTTTATCTTGGAGTTGGACTATTTGGTGGATTCTACCATGAACTCTGGCATCCAGATACGCAGTAACAGCATTCCAGAGTATCAGAACGGACGTGTCCATGGCTATCAAATTGAGATTGATCCTTCGGACCGAGCTTGGAGCGCAGGCATCTATGATGAGGGCCGAAGAGGATGGTTAAACCCCCTTACGGAAAACGAGGCTGCACAGAAAGCTTTCAAACAGAATGAATGGAACCACTATCGTATTGAAGCCATAGGTGATACCATAAAAACATGGATCAATGGGGTTCCTGCAGCCCATCTTGTTGATGATGCCACCGCTACAGGATTTATTGCCCTTCAAGTACACAGTATTGGTGAAAACCAAAAAGCGGGCACGGAGATTCAATGGAAAAACATCCGGATCGTAACCGAAAACCCTGAAAAATACGCAACGGAATCGCCCATACCGCCCATCACTACCAAAAATCAACTTATTGCAGAGGACAAGAAAAGCAATTGGGAAATGCTTTGGGACGGAGAGACCACGAATGGATGGCGTGGAGCCAAATTGGATCATTTTCCCGAGAAGGGATGGGTCATTGAAAACGGTGAGTTGACCGTGCTTTCCACAGGCGGTGGTGAATCCGAAGCCGGTGGGGACATCGTCACAGATAAACAGTATGACAATTTTGAGCTAAAACTGGAATTCAAGATAACTGAAGGAGCCAATAGCGGCATCAAATATTATGTGAACACGGACTTGAACAAGGGAGAAGGTTCCTCCATTGGATTGGAATTCCAAATTTTGGACGATGCCCGCCATCCCGATGCCAAACTTGGAAACCACGAAGGCAGCAGAACCTTGGCCTCACTATATGATCTGATCCAAGCCGACCCCAACAAATATGTAAAACCCATTGGGGAGTGGAACACGGCGCATATCAAATCCAATAACAACCATGTGGAGCATTGGCTCAACGGAATGAAGGTTTTGGAGTATGAGCGCAAAAGCGATGCCTATAGAAAATTGGTCTCGGAAAGCAAATATGTTACTTGGCCTCAATTTGGGGAGGCAGACAAAGGAAATATCTTACTGCAAGACCATGGGGACCGGGTCTCGTTCAGAAACATAAAAATCAAACAACTCTAAACATAACAGTATGGGAACGAGAAGAAATTTTATCAAAAAAACAACAGCAGGCACAACAGGTTTGGCCTTTGCAGGGGTTTTGATGCCCAACATGGGATTTTCCAGTATTCTAGGCGCGAATGATCGCTTGGGCGTAGCTGTAATCGGGGTTCGCAGTAGAGCCAAGGCCCATGTCATTGCCATCCACCAAGATGCCAATGCAAGGATTCTGTACAACTGTGATGTGGACGACACTATTATCGAGGAGCACAATGCGTGGTGCCAGAAGAATATCGGCTATATCCCCAAAGTGGAAAAGGATTTCAGAAAAATATTGGAGGACAAGGATGTGGATGCCGTGTTCATTGCCACGCCGGAACACTGGCATGCCCCTATGGCCATCATGGCCCTACAAGCTGGAAAACACGTTTATGTGGAAAAACCCTGTAGCCACAATCCTTACGAAAACGACCTTTTGGTGGCTGCCCAGAAAAAGTACGGGAAGAAAGTGCAGATGGGCAACCAGCAGCGTTCTGCCAAAACTTCGGCATCAGCAATTACCGATATCCGCAATGGGGTCATTGGAGAGGTCTATAAAGGAGAAGCCTATTATTCCAACAATAGGGGTTCCATTGGAAAAGGAAACAAAATAAGCGTTCCCAATACGTTGGATTGGGGACTGTGGCAGGGGCCAGCCCCAAAAGAGGACTACCGGGACAATGTACATCCATACAATTGGCACTGGTTCAGGACTTGGGGAACGGGTGAAATACACAACAATGGCACCCATGAAATTGATATTTGCCGCTGGGCTTTGGGAGTGGATCTACCCTCGACCGTAACCTCTTTTGGAGGAAAATATACCTATGATGATGATTGGGAGTTTGTGGACAACCAACAAGTGACCTATGCATTTCCCGGAGATAAGTTCATCACTTGGACAGGACACAGTCGAGGCATTATGAAACCGGAACGCCCGGGGAGAGGCGCCACCATTTATGGAAGCAAGGGAACCATCCAACTCGACAGAAATTTCTATAAGCTGTTCGATTTGGCAGGAAATCCCGTAAAACTTGAGTACGAGCGTTCACAAAGTGCCACCACCAATACTCAGGGGATTGGGGGATTGGATGTAGATCATGTGGCCAATTTTTTCAATGCCATCAGAAAAGATGAATCATTGAACTCTGACATCAATGATGCCAGTGTCTCCACGATGCTTTGCCATTTAGGCAATATGGCGCAAGATGCAGGGCATACCTTGGAGGTCGACATCAAAACCGGAAAAGTGCTCAATGACAATGCTATTATGGAGAAAAGCTGGAAACGGGAATACGCAAAAGGATGGGAACCTAAATTGTAACCTATGAAACGAAGAGATTTTGTTGCAAAGACGGGAATGGCCGTAGCGGGAATATCCGCAATACAAGCGTCTCCCTTATATACTTCAAAAAATGATGTGGTCCGTATTGGTGTTATTGGAACGGGCTCTAGGGGTGGAGGCCTTATTCCCCATATCAACAGTATTCAAGGCCTTGAAGTGGCGGCGTGTTGCGATGTGTTGCCCTTTAGACTGGAAAAGGGATTGGCCAAAGTTGAAGGCAAAGCAACCCCATATTCCGACTACAGGGCCCTTTTGGACAATTCTGCCATTGATGCCGTCTTGATCGCTACCCCCTTGAGTGAACATGCCCATATTGCCATTGATGCACTTGATGCAGGAAAACACGTGTATTGTGAAAAGACCATGGTAAAAGGATATACCGCCATACAAAATGTGGTCAAAAAAGCATCGGAATCAAGGACGGTTTTTCAGACCGGTCACCAATACCACAGCTCCCGGCTATATACCCATGTGGTGGACTTGATAAAAAACGGGAAAATTGGGAAAATTGCCGCCATTGAATGCCAATGGAATCGAAATGGCAATTGGCGAAGACCCGTGCCAAGACCTGAGTACGAAAGAGCCATAAATTGGCGCATGTACCAAGAGTTCTCTGGAGGATTATTGGCCGAATTGTGTTCCCATCAACTCGATTTTGCCAACTGGTTACTCGAGGCCGAACCCATAAAGGTTATGGGAGATGGGGGTATAGACTACTGGAAAGATGGTCGTGAGACTTATGACAATGTCCATATGATCTACACCTACCCCAATGGAGTCCGGGCCAAGTATACATGCCTTACCAGCAACTCCAAGGACGATTACCTCATCAAAGTAATGGGTGATAAAGGCACCATCACCATTGACTACACCAAAGCTTGGTTTTATCCTGAAAAAAAGGAGCAATACCGAGAAGTTGGGGAAGTTGATGGGGTTTCCGGGGCCACTATCAAATGGGATCAAAGCAAGGGCATTCCCATTGAAGTGGAACATTTGGACCCCAGCAAACAGGCATTGTTGGATTTCAAAAACAATATTTTGGACAACACAATACCAAAATCAAATGTAATCAGTGGAGCCAAAGCAGCCATATGCGTCCAAATGGGATTGGATGCTTTACATAAAAAGGAAATCATCCCATGGAATTCAAATATTCTCCCATAGGTTTAAAAAGCCTATGACTTAGAAAAGGTTGGTTATAATTTCTTTGTTTCCAGCAAAGCCAATAACGTTACAAATTGCGTGAGGCGTGTATTGGCCTGAACTGGTTATTTCCTTATTTTTAGGTAATAACCAAACCAAAATTATGAAACGAAGATCTTTTCTTAACAGTAGCATGGCCTTACCCTTTCTTCATGTGGGCTTAGGCGGTAGGACTTTTGTGGACGAAGAGACCATGGTCATTGAAAAGTCCCAAAAAGGACGCCCCCATGAGGGCAAGGTACTGGCCGCAATCCAACCCCATTCCGATGACGTTCCTTTGTTTGCCGGAGGCACAGTGGCAAAACTCATCAATGAAGGCTATACGGGTTATCTCATCCGAACCACAAATGATGATCATGCGGGAAAGGGAGATACTTTTGGCGAGCTTATTGGCAATAATGAACGCGATAATGAGGCCGTTGCCAAGGCTTTGGGCCTGAAAAAAACGTATGATCTTCATTATCGCAACCATAGAATGGATAATATTAGCCCCGTTGAACTCAGGGCAAGGTTGGTTTTTTTGATCAGAATGTTGAAAATTGATACCATCATCACCTATGACCCATGGGGCCACTATGAAGAAAACCCGGACCATTATGTTACGGCCAGGGCTGTCGAGGCCGCGAGGTGGATGGCAGGAGGGGGAAGGGATTATCCCGAACACTTGGATGCGGGAATCCAACCGCATTTGGTCAAGGAACTCTATTATTTTGCCCGCGGTCCCCAACTCGTAAACCGGATTGTGGATATTTCCGATCATATAGATACCAAGGTGGACGCCAATAGGGTAAACATTACACAAGGGCCCGCCGGGGAAAACGGTTCAAGATTAAGGGAGCGCCTTCTCAAGGAAGGAAAGAAGCTGGATATTCTTGGAAATGATGCGGAAACAGCCAACCGAAACTACATCAAACATTTTGTGCTGGATATTGACTCCAAACGACTGAGGGGAACCCCTTCGGACAAAGAATTGGGCAGTCAATTTAATTGCGAATATGCCGAAGCTTTCCATTATCGCGGTCCCGAACATTCAAATTTGGATGACTATATTCAAAAACATGCCTATTAAAAAACCCTTCCAAATCAATGACCTGAAAGGGTTTTTATGTGGTCCCACCTGGAGTATTTTTTTTCTTCCCCGTTTTATAATCGCCTAACATTCCGTATCTTATGCTATATAAGGGCTGAGAAGAATGAAGGTGAATCAAATTTAGCATTTTATTTGTGCTTGTTTGCCCCCTGTTTTGCCCCCCTTTTTAATCAATTTAATCCATGCAAATACAAACAACACTAATCTCCATTAAATGCAATTAACCTTCTCCACACGAAACGATAAGCGAAACAAAGATGGAACCTTACCCGTCAGGGCAACAATCACCTTTAAAGGGATAAGAATCAGAAAAAATATTGCAGGAGTAAAAGTATTGCCTAGACATTGGAAAAACCAACGGATAAAATCCAATACACAAAAAGAAGACTATAACAACCATATCGAATTCAACCAAAAACTCGATGAGTTTAGGGAAAAAGTGTTTACCGTATTTCGGTACCTCCATTTGAACAATATCCCTTTTAGTGCCGAATTGGTAGAAGAGAAACTGGATGATGGGTCATTCGGGTCAAATTCACTGGCTCCAAAATTTTTTGAAAGCTTCGATGAGTTCATTGAAACCAGCCGAACCATAAAAGCTCATGGCACCATAAAAAAATACAACACCGTGACAGGATTCTTAAAGGATTTTCAAAACGAAGTTTCCTACCAATTACGCTTCGATAATATAAATATGGACTTCTATGAGAAATTCAGGGACTATTGTTTCAAGGATCGTAAAACCTTGAACAATTACTTCGGAAAACTGGTGTCTATACTTAAAACCTTTATGAACTGGGCATATGAGCGAGGATATCACGATAATCTGGAATTTAAAAAATTCCGAAGAACTGAGGACAACATTGAGGTAATCTATCTGACGATGGATGAATTGATGGCTTTGTACCGATTCGATTTTAAATCCAAAAGATATTCCCAGATAAGGGACATATATTGCTTTGGGTGCTTTACAGGCTTACGCTTTAGTGACATCATGAACCTTAAATCTTCAAATGTCTTTTCAGATCATTTGAAAATCACTATTGTAAAAACGAAGACCATTGACCAAAAAATCCCCTTGAACAAATATGCCTTAGAAATTTTGGAACGCTACAAGGGAACAATATATGAGCCTCTTCCCACTATTTCAAATCAGAAATTCAATGAGTATATAAAAGAGTGTTGTTCAAAAGCCAAAATAAATACCCAAATCACTATTACTAGATACATAGGGCAGAAACGAATCGATAAAACCATGGCCAAACATGACCTGATTACCAGCCACACGGCCAGAAAGACATTTGTTACCAATAGTTTGGTCCTTGGCATGAAGGAAATGGTGGTCAGAAACATTACTGGACACAAGGATGAAGCTTCCTTTAAACGCTATGTCGATATAGCCGAAGACTTTAAACAGAAGGAAATGGACAACACCTGGAATCTTGTGCAATAAGAAAACATTAAATGATATGACATCTTCCTATGACTATATTGCCCATAAAATACTTGCCAAGAACAAGTATACCTTGTTCTTGACCCTGCCGATAGTTTTTATAGCCCTATTGCTCTATTTGGGCATTTCACTCTGGGAATTGGTAACTTTCCCCGGGGCCAATCTGGAAAAATTCATAGTGGCCTTCCTTTTCATAAGCTTTGGTTGGGTTCTTTTTATTTATTTCAGCGGTATCCTTAAAGCTCCAAAAGATTTTAATGTCGTCAAATACTCCAATTGTTCAATGTCCCTTTATCAAGCTTTGGACGAAACAGAAAAAAGGATGTTTCACAAATACCTGATCAAATCCATAAGGGAGAACGATATGGGCTTTGATAGCTATATGTGCGCATTTGAAACTTACCCAAAAATCACAAGAACACTCATCCAAAATCTTTCCTCCAAAAAGTTCAAAATCCGGTTGTTATCGGAACTCACTTTTGAAAGACTAAACAGTGAAATCAAAAATCAAAAAAATAAATCACAATGGATCCGTTCATTTTTCAGTTATAAGATTGCCGTGGAAAGAGCATTGGCCATAACGATGGAGAATGCGAGCGATGCTTCGGTTCTAAATTCCATGAATGAGATACACAAAGCGTTGGCAATAAACATCAATATTGGCAGCAATGGTGTAATCTTGGATGCCAAAGGTTTGAAGGCAATGTTAATCGATATAAATCAAAATGTCACTTCTGTTAATCTGGAAAATAGGATTATCCTGAACGGTAGAATCACCCAAAAGCAGTTTGCCCTTGTTCTTGATTCTTATTGTAAAAGATACTTACTAAATTTAAACGCCAAAAAATTTACGGCCTGTTACACTGGATTTTCAGATTACGCCCCTGACAAATATAATTTGAGGAATATCTTTCATCCTTACTATACCGAATTGTCCCAAGATGAAGTTTTAACCTTCATTGCCTTACTAAGGTACTTGATTATCAAAGGCGTTATCATAAGTTCTACAACAGAGAATTCACACCACAAATTGACTAGAATCTTGGAAATATTCACTGAAAGTAATGGATTTTCCCGGCAAACATGGAGAAAGAACTTTTCGGAAGAGTATCAATTTAAAAGAACATTGCCCAAAAATGTGCAAATTGAGGTCAACTCTTCCATCAATAGGCTCCTCCCTCCCTTAAAAAGTTAAATAAAAACTTGTGTGATGTTTTCAGTTTTAATTTCAGCATCATTCAACGCCTGATGCTTGATAAAACGGTCAACCCCCACCTCTTAATAAAACTAGACTCTGTCCCAAAATTCTGGTGATTGTTGATCCATGTCTAAAGAATCATTGTAGAAATCACTTGTGTTGTTAATGTTAAAATCACCGTCATGGTCAACATTGTGTTCCTCCCAATAATTATCAGGTTTCCGATTATAGTAAAACTGGGACTTTAATAAATTGTTCAAAACTGCTTCTTCGAGTAAAGGATTGTTTTCATTAATGCTTGCAAACAATCGTATCAAGGTTTTATTATACAGGAAAAAATGGTCCAAATTGATAATACACCAGAGGATATATTCAGCATCCTTGTATATTATTTCCTCTAATATTTCTCCTTTATATTTCCCGAATTTTATTAAATCATCTTCATAGTACTCTTTAATATTTTTTACACTTCTATATTCTTGGGTGTAAAAAGAAAGTTTAGGGTCGTATTTAGTAGATGACGCCAATTCCATAAGCTCCTCTAATCTCTTATAAATAGGATGTATTGTGTCAATCTGAATTTCTCCATGCTTTAATTTAACTTTAGCAGACAGGTATTTTCTGATATGAGATTTCTCAATTTCAGAAATCACTTGTTCATACCATTCTATTGATTTTTTATAATCCTTTAAATCATAAAAATCGCTGGCCTTTTGGAGTTTTCTCGCTATTTCTATTTTATTTATTCTTTTTATTTGATTTCTGGCATATTCTGACTCCTCAATCTTAGAAGAAGAAACAATTTCATACATGTGTATCGATTCTTTAATTTCTCCCATATGCTCTAGGATTTCAGCTATCAAAAGATTAAACAACCTTTCTGAAGGAAAGAGATTTAACCCTTTTTTTGAGTATTTTAAGGCTGCTTTATAATCCTGGAGACCTATCAGTATTTTAGAATAATAATAATATGACCACTTATCATTAAATCTTGAAATCGCAAGTTGGGCATATTCTTTTGCTCGTTCATACTCCCTGGTCCATAAATATGTTCTATAAATGTACCTATAGGCATGGGGAAAATTATTGTTTAAATCAATTGCTGCTAAAAAGCTATGAATTGCCTCATTAAATTTATTGCAATTGCCTTGTGCTTGCCCCAAAGCAAAATAATTATTAGCGCTTGGGTTCATATTCACTGCCTTATGAGCGTACTCTAAACAAGAGTGCTTGTTCAATTTAGATTTGCTTTTGAACTCTGCTTTAGATGCTAAAGAATAACACAAATCATCATTATCCTTTAAATCTATTGCCTTTTTTAAATGATAAATAGCTGAAGTTTTATCCTCGTTCGCTCTAAACAAAACAATCTTTGGAGCAGGTTCATATATGTCCGAATACAATTTTAAAAATCCACAAGCAAGATTGTATTCGAAACTATTCCCGTCAAAAAATAGAGAATTAATTATTTTTAGATGTTTTTCTAGAGTTTCCTGGTGTCCTTCTATAAAACAGTCACAAGATATTTTCTTAAAAAGTAAGCGTATATTAAACAAGTAGGTTTCCAAATCTCCCTTGTTTATAGCTATATCTGCCTCGGCCAGTATTTGATTCAGTATTTTTTCCACCCTTGGAACTTCCATTTGTCTATCAATCAATTAAGGTATAAAATAATTTTGTTGCGTTATGCCAATTAAAGCTCCCTAGCCCTTCAAATAATCAATGTATCATGATGAAAATGACCGTCAAAATCTCCACAGTATGGTTCAGTCCAAATTGACAAGAATATTTGGAAATTTTCACCGAAGCTAATGGATTTTCTCAGGAAACCAGGAGGTAATTTTTACGGTAGGGCGTCAATTTAAAAGAACATTACCCAAAAATGTTCAAATAGTGGTCAACTCTTCCATCAATAGTCCCCACTCTCCCCTACAAACGTAAATCAAAACTTATATGGCTGATTTTCAATACACAAAAACCGCTTACCCAGTTCATCAGGCAATCTGATTTAGCCTAATGTTACACCTAGTTTAGCCGATGAATTGATTGTTTCATTAAAATCTTCTAAACTATGTCAAATCCCATTCTATACGGCTTTACAAAAAAAGACCTTGAAAACACCATCGAATTGGTAATCAAAAGGCTCCAAAGAACAAACCTCGCCAATGAATCGGTGATCCATTCAGAGGAGGACCGTCTAACCCAAAAGGAAGCTGCTAAATTCTTGGGGCGATCTGAACAGTGCCTTATCAAATGGAAGAAAAAGAATTTGATTCCCTATTACCAAATTGGGAATTCAATTTTCTATTCCAAAAAGGAACTATTGGAATGCGCGAGAAAAAATGGAAAGTTCCGTCGTGTATCAACAAAATGAGAGTGATATGTCGAAAAATATTCCATATGTCCGCATTGGCACGTCTTTCTATAAAATCGTGAAGTATCCCACCATATCCGGACATTTCAACGAGCAGTTGGTGCCATGGAACGAGCACATCATCAAGCAGGACCATGGCAAGGACTATTTGGGAAAGGTCTCAAAATATGACGGGTTCGCCTGTATTCCCTGTCATGTTGACTTCAAAAAGGAGCACCATGGTTTCTACAATACCTATTCCCCTTTAACGCACAAACCGAAAGAGGGAAGTATTAAAAGGACACAGACCTTTTTGAAGCATATCTTCGGAAACCAGCTGGAATTGGGACTGGACTATTTGAAGCTTCTTTACCAAAGACCAGTGCAGGTGCTCCCCATCCTTTGTCTGGTTTCCACCGAAAGGAACACTGGGAAAAGCACATTTCTCAAATGGCTCAAGGAAATCTTCGGAAACAACCTGACCTACCTGACCAATGACAGCTTTGCAAGCCAGTTCAATGCAGACTGGGCCAACAAACTGCTGATATGCATTGACGAGGTACTGTTCAACAAGGAGGAGCTCACTGAGCGCATCAAATATCTGAGTACCACCAACCGGAACAAACTGGAGGCAAAGGGCAAGGACAAACGGGAAGTGGAGTTTTTCGGCAAGTTCATCCTTTGTAGTAACAACGAGGACAGTTTTATCAAGATCGATGCCCATGAGACCAGGTTCTGGGTGCGGAAAATCCCATCCCTTAAAAAAGAGGACACCGATTTCTTGGACCAGTTGGCCCAGGAAGTGCCCGCTTTTTTGCATTTCCTTTCAAAAAAGGAATACAATTCAAATCAAAGAACTCGAATGTGGTTCACAGCTAAACAGGTTTACACACCTGCATTAAAGAAGTTGGTGAACAACAACCGGAACCGGGTGGAGAAGGAACTGGCCAGTCTACTGCTCAGCGCCATGGAAAAGTTCGAGATGGACTCGGTGGACCTTTGTCCCATCGATGCGCTTCACATGCTCAACCGAACACGGGTCAAGACCGACCTGACCCAACTGAGGCGGTTGCTGAAAAACGATTGGAAACTGGAGAACCAGCCCAATTCCAACAAGTACCAAAAGATTACCATCTGGAACAACGGTGAGATCAACACCGAGGACGCCAAGGGCAGGTACTTTACCATAAAAAAGAATTTTTTGGTCAAAAATTTTGATGATTTGATGACAGATTGATAGAAGCCCAGTGTTTATAAGGGTTCAGGCTGTCATCACTTTGTCATCATTCTGTCATCAAAATAAAAAATGATGACAGGGACATTGAAGAAAAAAACAAAAGTGATGAAACGATGACAAGATGATGACGGGGCAACCACCAGTATTTATAGGACCTTCCAAAGGTCTGTCATCAAATCATCAAAAATCGATTAAAAACTGAACCATGAAAGAAAAGAGATTGGACTGCGAAAAAGCCCGCAACATTGACCTCGTTTCCACGCTGGCCAAGTCGGGGCACTTTCCAGTCCGGAAAACGGAAAAAGAAGCTTGGTTCCTCAGCCCGTTCCGGATCGAGACCCAAGCCTCTTTCAAGGTGTCGTTGAAGAAGAATTACTGGATAGACTTCGGGACCTTCGAGGGGGGCAGCACCATAGACCTGGTCATGAAAATGGAGAACTGTTCCGTAAAGGAGGCATTGGAAAGATTATCGGGTCCTATGGACCATTATTCTTTTCATCAGCAGCCGAATCCAACCGAAACGGAACATAGAGGCAACCCGATTCAAATCATCCAGGAAATGGAGATCGAACACAGGGCGCTGCAAAACTATCTGCGGTCCAGAAAGATATCGGCCGGAACTGTAAAGAAATTCTGCAAGGAAATCCACTATAAAATAAGTGGTCGGAAATATTTTGCCATCGGGCTCCAAAACAGGTCCGGGGGCTGGGAACTGCGGAACAGATATTGGAAAGGCTCCACTTCGCCAAAGGATGTTTCATTTATGCAGAATGCTTCCAAAAAGTTGGCTTTGGTCGAGGGGATGTTCGATATGCTTACCCTAATGGAACTGAGGCCAGAAATCAGAAACAGCCATGACCTTTTGATATTGAACACCACGGCCTTTGTAAAAAGGATGATCACTGAAATAGGGGGATATGATAGTGTGGAGCTGTTTCTTGATAGGGACAAAACGGGACTTGGGATGACAGAACTTTTATTGGAAAAGTGTACGAACAGTAGGGATTTGTCCTTCCTCTATGAAGGTTTCAAGGATATGAACGAATGGATGGTAAAAAGCGCTAAGGATGAAATTCGGCAACGAATTCAAGATGTGTCATTGTCATGACAAATCTTGCTTTTGCTCCCGAAGGTCGCAAAAGATGATGTGAAAATGAAGAAAGAGTTCGTCCAGTTCCGGTGCTCGGTCTACGAGAAAAAACTGCTGAGGGTCAAGGCCCGGAAGAGCGGACTTTCCATCAGTGAGTACTGCCGACGTGCGGCCTTCGAAGACCGTATCGTGGAGCGGATGACGGACGAACAGATAGAGGCCTATAAGCTTTTGGTCAAATACCAACGGAACTTCAGACTGATTACCAACATGTTCCGTAAGCGGAACCCCAAGTTGGCAGAGGAAACGGCCCAATTGGCCAAAGAAATACGACAACACCTTTTAAACTTCAAGAAATGATAGGCATGGGAAAATCCATATCGCATACGGCAGCCTCCATGAGCTATGGGATGAACCAGGAGAAAGAAGCCGAAATCATCCACAGCCAATATCTAGCCGGGGAGACCCCAAGGGAGATTACCGAGGAGTTCAGGATCATCCAAGAGCAGAACGAACTGTGCAGGAAGAATACACTCAGTTTTGTGCTGAGCCCTACCATTGAGGACGGCAAAAAATTGGAAAAAGAGCAACTTAAGGAAATGACCGAACGGTTCCTTAAGGAAATGAGGCTGAGGGAGCATCAGGCCGTGGCATTTGTCCATAGGGACAAGGAACATGTGCACGTCCACCTGTATGCGAACCGTATAAGCTTTGAGGGAAAGGCCTACAATGACAGTTTCATCGGAAAGCGAAGCCAACAGATAGCCGAGCGGGTGGCCAGACAGATGGAACTTACCACGGTAAGGGAGGCACAGCAGGAAAAACTGTACCGGATGCAGGAGCTCCGATCTGAAATACAGCGGATCCATGAAAAGGTCATGGCCCAGGAACGGCCAAGGGATTTTGACCAGTACATCAAATCCATGGAACAGAACCGCGTAAAGGTCATCCCGAGCATCAACAGACAGAACCAATTGCAGGGCTTCCGTTTTGAGTACAAGGGAACCAACCTCAAGGGAAGTGAGGTCCACCGTTCCATGTCCATGGGAAGGATAGCGGGCCAAATGAACTTTGAGAAAGAAAGGGCACAAAGAATTGCCAAGGACAAGAGCATGGAACTTTTGGGTAGGACAGTGAATGTCCCAATGAGTTTCACCAAGACCATCATAAAGAAAACCATCAAGCTGGCCATAAAAGTGGTCAGGGACACTGGAATAGGAATCTAAACAGAACATCATGGCAAAACTGGATGAAATAGCGGAACTGTTGACCGAGGAGATCAACGGGTTTGAGAAGAGCATCGGCCGTTTGGAAAGGGTACGTGAAAATTTACAGAACCTTCCGTTAAGGCCTGACACCACTGAGATCAGCGCACTTCTAAAAGAATACAGTAACGATCAAAAGAAGACCATTGAGGAACAGCAAAGACTGATGCAAAGGATCCTTCACAAGGTGGAGAAATCAATTCAATTGCCAAGTTGGGCCATAAAACTGTCCTGGGGTTTGTTGGTGTGTATCCTTTTGGTGCTAGGGTTTTCAATCTATCAGGTATCAAGGATATCAAAGAAAGAAGAGGCTGCATATATCAAAGGGCGGGACAGTGCGCTGGGACATTATAATGCATTCCTTGATGGGAGCCCACAGGCAAAGGAACTCTACCAAAAATGGTTGGAAGAAAAAGGCAAAAAGTAGGACAGCGCCCTATCCTATTTTTGATAAACGCTTTTCTTCCCGAACGCTACAAAAATAGGACAGGATCCATGCGCTGAAGTTGGAGGTAAGATTTGGGTTTTATCTAAGCTGAAACTCTAATTCTGAATAGACTTAGCATATATTTGTTTGCAATTAACTACATTTATCATAAATTTACGCAAACAGATTTGAGGTGATAGGCCACGATATTTCAGACTATTTATATGAAATCCAAGCTCAAGGCAGGTATGCTGTTAGTCTGCAAGAACTTAGGGAACGCTTTGGTCCCAACGAAAAGGCGATTGCCCAAAAACTACATCGTTTAAAAAAGGAGAACGAACTTGCCCAGATTCGTAAAGAATTTTATGTAATCGTCCCTCCTCAATATTCCCATCAGGGAATATTGCCCACTACTTATTATTTGGATGATATGATGAATTTCCTAAATAGGGAATACTATCTTGGTTTATACTCCGCTGCTGCACTTCATGGCGCAGGACACCAACAGCCGATGCAATCGCAGATTATAATTAAAAAACCCGCCCTAAGGGACATAAAAGCCAAAAATCAACATCTAGAATTTTTTACCAAAGGTTCTTGGAAGAGTGATTGGTTGGAGCAAAAGAAAACCGATGCCGGATACGTCTTAGTCTCAACCCCTGAATTGACTGCTGTTGATTTAGTGCATTATCATAAGCAAATAGGAGGGTTAAACAGAGTGATTCCGGTTCTAGAAGAACTAAGCGAGAATTTTAAGTCGTCAAGAATTTTAGCTATTGCCAAGGAATCATCCCTACCCACCATACAGCGATTGGGCTATCTATTGGAGCAGTTGTCAGAAACTAAACTTGTAGATAATCTGTCCACTTTTTTGAGGGCAAATAAAACCAATACGGCTCCATTATCATTATCCCACAAGAACAAAAGTGGTTTTACGGATGATAAATGGAACTTGATCATTAATACTGAAATGGATTTTTCATGATACCAAGGAGATATATTACGGAATGGAAAGCAAATGCCCCATGGCCAACAGATGCACAAGTGGAACAGGACTTAGTCATAGAACGCGCTTTGGTAGCTTTGTTTTCGGACCCTTTTTTAAAGGAGCATGTAGCGTTTCGTGGTGGTACGGCCTTACATAAAATCTATTTGAAACCCCAGGCCCGTTATTCCGAGGATATTGATTTAGTACAGATAAAAGACGGCCCAATTAAGCCAATTTTACAAGCTATTGGAAAGCAGCTTGACTTTTTGGGAACCAAAAGAAACATTAAGCAGAATGTCAACATGAATACGGCAACCTATCGCTTTGAATCTGAAATCCCCCCAGTTGTCAACATGCGGTTGAAGATTGAAATCAACACTCGTGAACATTTTACAGTCATGGGCTATACCGAGTTGGAACATAGTATGGAGAACGGATGGTTTTCCGGAAATTGTGCCATGAATTCCTTTTCTATTGAGGAGTTGTTGGCCACGAAACTGCGGGCATTGTATCAACGTAGAAAAGGACGGGATCTGTTTGACTTGTACCATGCTACAAGCCTACTGGATGTTGACACAGATAAATTAATATTTATATACAAACACTATATGGATTTCTCAAGAGGGCAATCACCAACACAAAAACAGTTCTTGTTGAATATGGATGAAAAAGTAGAAGATTCTGATTTCGGCGGGGACATCTATGCGCTGTTAAGACCTGGCATTGAATACGATCAAAGAAACGCTTACGAAATCATCAAAGACCAACTAATCTCAAAAGTATAGAACTACGAATGTCGGAAGAACAGAAAAAACAGCTTCAAAAACAATTATGGGCCATAGCCAACCTTCTAAGGGGCAAAATGGATGCAGATGACTATAGAAACTACATCTTGGGGTTCATCTTTTTTAAATACCTGTCTGAAAAACTACATATTTATGCCAACCGAATTCTGGAAAATGATCCCTATAATTTTGTCGAAATCGATGAAGAGACGGAAGAAGGGAAGAAATACCTTGAAGCCGTCCAGAAATCGTGTGTCAAAGAATTGGGCTACTTTCTTAAACCGTCAGAATTATTCACTTCTATTGCCAAAAAAGGAAGCAACCTTACCAATGTAGAAACGAATGACAATGATGAGGCCACACAATATTTCATTATTGAAGACCTAGAACGTATTCTAATCAATATTGAACAGAGTACCATGGGAACGGAATCGGAAGATGATTTTATAAGTCTTTTTGAAGATTTGGACCTAACATCTTCCAAACTGGGAAACTCATTAAAAGCCAAGAACGAGGTTATTGCGAAGATTCTCACCAAGTTGGATGCAATCGATTTTCATCTGGAAGATACGGAAAGTGATGTGTTGGGGGATGCCTATGAATATCTTATTGGGGAATTCGCTTCAAGGGCGGGTAAAAAGGCTGGGGAATTTTATACCCCTCAAGAAGTATCCACTATTTTGGCCCGCATTGTCACCACTAGAAAAAAGCGTATAAAGTCGGTTTACGACCCCACTTGTGGTAGCGGTTCCTTACTGTTGCGGGTTGCACGGGAAGTAGATGATGTGGGTTTTTTTTACGGACAGGAATTAAACCGTACAACCTATAATCTAGCACGTATGAACATGATTTTGCACGATGTGCATTATTCAAAGTTCGATATTAAACAGGAAGATACTTTGGAAGAGCCGCAGCATATGGATATGGAGTTAAGTGCCGAAGCCATTGTTGCCAACCCACCTTTTTCGGCCAAATGGAGTGCCAAAAACATCTTTAATACCGACGATCGCTTCAGCCAGTACGGAAGGCTAGCCCCCAAAAGCAAAGCTGACTTTGCCTTTGTGCAACACATGATTCATCATCTGGATGAGAACGGCATCATGGCAACGGTTCTACCTCATGGTGTTCTGTTTAGGGGGGGCGCTGAAGCCCATATACGCAGGTACTTGATTGAGGACAGAAATTACATCGATGCGGTTATTGGGCTACCGGCAAATATATTTTTTGGTACAAGTATCCCTACTTGCATTTTGGTAATTAAAAAATGTAGGGAAGAAAATGAGGACGTATTATTTATCGATGCCAGTAATGAATTTGAAAAACAAGGCAAGGACAATAAACTTTTACCGGCACATATCGATAATATTGTCGATACATATACCAACCGAGAGGTCATAGAAAAATATAGTTATAGAGCTACATTACAAGAGATTGCCAATAATGATTACAATTTGAACATACCTCGTTATGTGGACACCTTTGAGGTGGAAGACCCCATTGACATTACCGCCGTGGCAAAGGAGCTACAGCTCTTGGACACTTATATACAACAGACCGATACTGAGATAGCCGATTTTTGTAATGAGTTGAATATTGAAACACCTTTTTAATATGGGAAAACTGCTAAAACCTAAATTAAGATTTCCTGAGTTTCAAAATAATTGGGAACAAAGAAAAATAAATTCTTTAGGAGTATTTCTCGGTGGAGGAACTCCAATTACTAATAATAAGGATTTCTGGAATGGAGAAGTACCTTGGATTTCTAGTTCAGATATTCTTGAAGAATCAATTCATTTAATAAAAAAAACTCGATTCATCTCTGAGAAAGCTATTAAGGAATCCGCCACAAAAATTATTCCCAAAGGAAGTGTTTTAATTGTTTCAAGAGTGGGAATAGGCAAATTCGCAGTAGCTGATGAAGATTTGTGCACCAGTCAAGATTTTACAAATCTTGATTGTACCGAAAATTCTTATTTTATTGCTTATTATTTTAAAGCAAGATCAAATCGGTTTAGAAGATTAAGTCAAGGTACATCTATCCAAGGCTTCACGGCAAAAGATATCAAAACCTTAAAATTTGCCTGCCCAAAACTTCCAGAGCAACAAAAAATCGCCTCCTTTCTATCCGCAGTAGATGACAAAATAACTCAACTCATCAAAAAGAAGGCATTGGTGGAACAATATAAAAAGGGGGTGATGCAGCAGTTTTTTAGTCAGGAAATAAGATTTAAAGATGATGACGGGAAGGATTATCCGGAATGGCAATCAAAACACCTAGGAGAAGTTTTGAAAATAGGCAGTGGTAGAGATTACAAGCATCTTGGTGATGGTGCAATTCCAGTATTTGGCTCAGGCGGAATAATGACTAAGGTGAATGAATTTATTTATGATGGAGAAAGTGTTGGGATTGGCAGAAAAGGAACCATCGATAAACCAATTTTTTTGACAGGCAAATTCTGGACTGTTGATACATTGTTCTTTACCCATTCGTTTCGAAAGGTGTTACCCAAATTTATCTACTACATTTTCAATACAATTAATTGGTATAGATATAATGAAGCATCTGGAGTTCCAAGTTTATCAAAAAAAACTATTGAAAATATTTCTGTAAAAATCCCCTGTATCCAAGAACAATCGAAGATCACCAATTTTCTTTCTGCCTTAGATGAAAGAATTATACAAGTAGATTACCAAATAGAAAAAACTACCGTCTATAAAAAAGGGTTGTTGCAGCAAATGTTTGTATAAAGATGAGCAAAGATGTTTTTCTAATTAATGAGTTCTGGATGCTAAGCGTCATGGGTGCTTTTCAGCGTGCCAATCTTTACCGCCCAAGTATTCTGGAAATAGAAAAAGTTTATTTTAGAAAAATGCTTAAAGAATATTTGGACAACATGATTAATACCATATATCAAAACCCTGTTGGCGAAGAGGAGCACATTGGGAACATCAAAAGAATTAGTCATCATACAGAGGTCAATAGAGAAATTTTAAAAAATGGCAAACTGATTTTTGGAGTCAGTCAAAAATTGTTGAACCTTTATTTAAAATATCATTGGTGTGCTGGTTGGATACCCGAACCGCCTCATTTCCCAGTGGATAGCATCATTCAAAGAAAGCTGAATTTAACAGTAATTCCTTGGACAAAAATGACCGACGACCTTGACTATCGGAGCATAATTGAAAGCGCAAAGAAGAGTTTAAAAAAACACAATTGTACAAGTCTTGCGGAACTAGAACTTTTGCTATTTGAAAGAAATACCTAGATGACCACACAACCAGAGCAAGTATTAGAAACTAATTTAGTCAACCAGCTGGTCGGATTGGGCCACAAATCGGTTGTGATAAAAACCGAGGATGACTTATTACGAAATCTAAAGATACAACTGGAAAAACATAACAAAACAACATTTACCGACAGCGAATTCGATAGGATATTAATGCATCTAACCAAGGGAAGTATTTTTGATAAGGCTAAAACGCTTCGGGACAAATTTGTATTGATAAAGGACAATGGCGATAAAAAGTATATCGAATTCCTCAATCAAGACTTTTGGTGTCAAAACCAATTTCAGGTCACTAATCAAATTACCATAAATGGGAAACGGGAAAATCGCTACGATGTCACATTGCTAGTAAATGGCTTTCCATTGGTACAGATAGAGCTAAAACGCAGAGGCATTGAGCTTAAGGAGGCTTTCAATCAAATTCAACGCTATCAAAAGGAGTCCTTTCTGTCCAACAACGCCCTGTTCAATTATGTGCAGATTTTTGTCATTAGCAATGGAGTAGATACCAAATATTACGCCAATAATCAAAAGCAGAGCTTCAAGTTCACCAGTTATTGGAGCAAAGAGAACAACACCAAAATTACCCAACTGGATAAGTTTGCGGGTATTTTTCTAGAACCGTGCCATATTGCAAAGATGATTGCCAAATATATCGTGTTACATGAAAGCGATAAGATATTAATGGTATTACGGCCCTATCAATATCATGCGGTAGAGGCAATCATCGACAGGGTAAAGAATAGTTCAAAGAATGGCTACATCTGGCATACCACGGGATCAGGAAAAACACTTACCTCTTTTAAGGCAAGCCAGATTATCACCAACAATCCTAAGATTAAAAAAGTTGTTTTTGTAGTTGACAGGCAGGACCTAGATGACCAAACCGTCCGAGAATTCCGTGCTTTTGATAAAGACAGTATTGATGGGACGGAAAACACCAAAATGTTGGTCAATCAATTTTTAGACCCAAACAGACCATTAATTGTAACAACCATCCAAAAACTCAACAGCGCTATTTCTAAAGCAAAGTTTAGAAGGCAGATAGAGGAGCTAAAGGATGAAAAAATTGTATTCATATTTGATGAATGCCATCGTTCTCAGTTTGGCGACACTCATAGGCGTATTGTAAATTTCTTTACCAATCATCAGCTATTTGGTTTTACCGGTACTCCCATATTTGTAAAAAACGCCATAAGTAAGAAAAGTGTAAAGCAGACCACTGCAAATCTGTTCGATGATTGTTTGCACCAATACGTAATTACAGATGCCATAAGGGACGAGAATGTTTTGAAATTCTCCATAGAGTATTATAACGTTTTCAAATCTAAAATAGGGATAGAAGACATTAAAGTGGAGGACATAGATAAAACCGAGGTTTATGAAAGTGATGATTACATAGAATCGATTGTTGATTATATTATTGCGAACCATAACCGTAAGACTCACAATAGAACCTTTACCGCTATCTTATGTGTCAGCAGCGTTGACATTTTGATAAAGTATTATGACCTTTTCAGGTCGAAAAAGAGAACTGGCAACCACAGTTTGAATATTGCCACTATATTTTCCTATGCCCCAAATCAAGAGGATAAACTGGCCAACGGGGAAATTCCCGAAGAAGATTTCCCGGATATGATGATGGCCGCCGAACCATCGGCTCATTATGGTAACATTCCACATAAAGATAAATTGGATGAATGTATTGAAGATTATAACCAACAATATGGCACAAAACACTCGGCAAAAGATGGAAACACCTTTTTGAATTACAAGAAAGATATTTCCAAACGGGTAAAAAACAAGCAGATAGATATTCTTTTGGTTGTAAATATGTTTTTGACTGGTTTTGATAGCAAGTCCCTGAATACGCTTTATATAGATAAAAACCTTAACTATCATGGTTTGATTCAGGCCTATTCACGTACCAATAGAATATTGAACGAAAAGAAATCCCAGGGAAATATCTTGGCCTTCCGTAACCTTAAACAAAACACGGATGATGCCATTGCCCTATTCTCGGATAAGAATGCAAAAGAAACTATTACCATAGATCCCTATGAAGAACAAGTAAAAAAGTTCAATAAGGCCTATAAACAGTTAATGGCAATCACACCCACGGTTGACAGTGTCAACGATTTAGAGACAGAAGAGGATGAACTTGCTTTTGCAAAGGCCTTCAGGGAAATCATGCGCCTTAAAAATATACTTTCTACGTTCACGGAATTTACTTTTGACGACACATATATGCAGGAGCAGGAATTTGCAGACTATTCTAGTAAATATTTGGACCTGTACGATAAAATCAAAACTGACAATCTTAAAGAATCCGTTTCTATCTTAAATGAAATCGATTTTGAATTGGAACTCATCCATAGGGATGAAATAAACGTAGCCTATATCATGAGGCTATTGGCCAAATTAAAGGAAGCAAAACCACAGGACCAGGCCAAACAGAAAAAACAGATTATTGATCTGATTGCAGGAGAAGCCGAACTAAGAAGTAAACGGGAATTGATTGAAAAATTTATCCAAAATAATTTGCCAAAAATAAACGAGGCCGAGGATGTAGAGAATGTTTTTAAATCATATTGGGCCGAAGAAACCAAGAGGGCGTTGGAGGATTTAAGCAACACTGAGGCCCTCCAAAAAGATAAAGTGGAAGATATCATTAATGACTATCTGTTTACAGGTAGAATGGCCACTGAGGACGAAGTGATAGAAACATTGAAGATACAACCGAGTGTATTGCAGCGTGAATCCATCAGCAATCGGGTAACTACAAAAATTATGGACTTTATCAAGACCTTTATTAATGGAGTGGATAATTAGACGATTAGATACAAGAATTACTAAATAGGATTATCCTTGGAGGAATTATAATGGACGATAAAATAGTATTAAGTATTAAGCACAATGTTAGCACCAATTTTTCAGGTATTAAGAAGCTATTTGACTTTCATAAAGAAGCATCGCAATACTATAATGAAACCATCTATATTGACTTTTACCACTTAGATTGGTTTGATGCAAATTTAAGTGCTCTGTTTGGTAGTATTTTAGCAAAATTAAAGAAGGAGAACAACCTAAATTTTTCAACAGACTTAAAGTTTTTAGAGGAACATTTCAATGTTTTGTTTAGAAATGGATTTCTAAGGTCAGAAGGAACTAACAATGATCTGCAAGAATCAACAGTTTCATTTAGAAGCTTTGACCTTAACGATAAAGGAGGTTTCATTGATTATGTCGAAAATGAGCTATTGGCCCATCGTGGGATGCCTAGTCTCAAGATTGAAGAAAAGGATAACATAATGTCCTCGCTAGTAGAAGTATATTGTAATATACAGGAGCATTCAAAATCAATAGAGCCTTTTTATGTTTGTGGGCAGTACTTCCCAAAACAAGGAATTTTAGCTTTTTCAATGGTAGATTTGGGAGTTGGCTTTCTCCCTGCCATTGAAAATAAAACAAAAGGGGAAATTGATAATAGCTATGATGCGATAAAGTGGGCCTTGGAAAAAAGAAATACAACTAGACAAGGAGCCCCAGGCGGATTAGGTTTATTTGACTTAAATGCATACTTTAACAGAACTAAAGGTAATTTCCAAATCATAACTGGAGATACTTTTTGGAGTTTAGACATGGAAAATACGGTATTGAAAAAATTTAGTTTTCCAAATCCCTACGCCGGGTCTATATTAAACTTGTTTTTCAAGCGTTAATGAGGTATATTTGCAAATCCTTATTTGGAGAACGTTAATTTTATTAACCTATGATTATCAATGTTTTAGATATTGTAAAATCAAATTTAGCCACTAATCTTGAGGATGGTGTTGCTCTATTTGAGGTTATTAAAGCAAAAAAACCTTCTGAAATTACTATTTCGTTTGTGGGTGTTAAACTTATCTCAACACTGTTTTTAAATGAAAGTATAGGTCGTTATGCGGCTATGAATAGTAAAACAATTCAAGAACTTCAATTTGAATATCCGGAAGGAAAAGAAATATTCGCCCACAAAATAGATGACGTAATTGAAAACGCTCTACTAGGCGAAGATTACGATAGCCTTGTTGACAACGCACTTCTGTCAATGTAAATATGTCTTATTCCTATTTTAAGGCAAATACCCATCAAGTTAAAGACAAGGAGAATTATTTTTTAGATGCGAATATTTGGCTAAAGGTTTTATCGCCTAAGAATAATCCATCCTTTAAAGAAAAGGCTTATCTAGAACTTTTTGATAAAATAATCAAAAACACAAAAGTTCGCATTGTTGTACCTGCACTTGTGGTTTCAGAAGTCGTCAACCGGATAATTAGAGAAGTCCATTACCAAAAGCATATAAATAAGATAAGAAAGGCTCAGCCAGACTTTAGCCCAGATTCATCTTATTACAAAAATGTATATAGGCCTTCACTAGACTATAGTGTTGCCTACAACATGATATGTGATGACTTAAAAAGTTATAATGTCTCAATTGATTTGATAAATGACGAATTTGGTTCGTCATTTAAATTCAAACATGTTTTAAGCAATCCGCCTACAAGCCTAGATTTTAATGATTATTACTATTATAATCTTTGTAAAAAGAAAGACTATTTTCTTGTTACTGATGACAAGGATTTTTGGGTCAAAAATGTCAAAGTTATAACAATGAGTGAGACCCTATTAAATAAGTACATTGCTTATTTAAAAAAGTAGAATGGCCTCTTCAGCATAATCTTTTCTGGTATCTACAGCCTAAGGAGAATAAAGAAATAAAAATAATTTATTTCTTCTTCAGAAGCTGCTCCAGATAAGCCACCTTATCTTTTTCAGCTTGGACAAGACGCTCATAAAGTTTCTTGTTCTCTTCATGAGCATCCATTAATTTATCCAATGGATTAAACGTGCAGTGTGTATTAAAGGCACTACTATCATGAAAACTATTGAAATAATTGAAGATAGACTCTTCGTTGAATTGTTGGATTCCTTCCTTGGTCACACCAAGAGCTTTGGCAACCTCTTCCAGTTTTGCATCATCTACTTTCTCGCTATTCTCAATATTGGAAACGGCCTGCTGGCTAATGCCCAGTTCTTCGGCCAACGTCTCCTGTTTCATTCCACGGAGTTCCCTGATCCTACTAATCTTTCTGCCTATATGGTTGTTCTTGGTCTTTGTCTGCATATCTCAAATATAGGGTGTTTCCCACAATAATCCGATTGTAATATACAAAACAGGTTCAATAAAATACAAGTGGCTATAGTGGGGTACTTGGGAATGCGACCTTAATATGGCTAGTGATTCTCGGACCCTTTAAAATACAAACCTATGGAACATTACTTAAACATACCCAAAAACTTTGATAAGAAGGAGGAACTCTCCAATCTTATCGACAACATCCTGAACGTAATCACCATTGATGCCATATTTCTATCCATGGAACAAAGGGAGGGAGAATCCCCTTATCATATCCTCACATTCTTTGCCGATGTCAACAACAACCCCATTCCCAATGAAATATTGGGTTTTGGGACAAAAACAGCAAAGGACCACCCTGATTTCCGAATCAAAATCTATACAGAGGAGCAATCCGAGATTGGAATCTTACGCGGGTCGCTCTACTTCTTGGAGCATTGCTGCCTTGGGGAAATGGTCTATGCGCACCCAGAGGGGACGAACCTTTTGGATTACCCTGAACTGGCCATGGGGAACATCCTTAAAAGAGCTGAACGTTATTTCGATTTGGAGATGAAAAAAATCAAGGCATTTGTAAATACTGCGGAAATATTGCTAAAGGAAGGTGATCATGCCATTGCCGCTTTCAACCTGCACCAAGCCTTTGAACTTGCATTCCGTTTCATGGAACAGATGTTTATCGGCCATAGCAAAGTAACCCATAGCATCATCAGCCATATCAACTTTTGCAAAGATTACTTTCCAACGTTACGTCCGTTTCCAAAAACAGCTGAAATGGACAACAATGAACTGTTGCTCCTATTGGAACATGCATATAGTGCCGCACGGTACGGAAATGAATATGAGATCAACAAAGGTCAGGTCCAATTGATTCAATCTGAATTCCAATCCTTTGCCGAACAAGTAGAAACCATCTTCAATAGACATCTGGAAGATTGCAGACAAAGAATTCACGGGGATGATGACGATAAACCTGCCCAAATTTTCAATGAGGTTGAAACCCATATTGAAGAGCAGGTAACCATCATGGATGAACCGGTTGACATAGTTTTACAAGAAACGGTTTCGTTGATCAAAAAGAAACTAAATCCCACACATATCTATCTTATGCAAAAAAGGACACTTCAAACACAAGATAAAGTCCACTTTCTTAGAGCTTTGGATGTTCAAACCTGTCCTGTCCATTATTGGTTGTTCATTGTTTCAGATAAGACGAACATTGATCCAATCCATTCAGTAGTTGATACCATCCAACAAAAATTCCAACAAGTCAGCCTCTGTATATGTTCTGATGCACCAAAAGTATTCTCCAAAAAGCTAAATAACGGGAATCCCTTTTACAAGAAGGTCGTTAGGAGTGGCAAGCTTTTGTTTCAAGGTGAGGGTGCCATGGATTTGAGGACCAACGATGATTTACCTAAAATGGGAACCAAAAAGACAAGGAAGACGATCAGCAGTAGGTACAGAAGGGCTAGAAACTATTTGGTGGTGGCCGAATCCCCAATGGGGGATTCATTGATGGCCGTTCATTTTGTCTCCTTGGCAGTTGAACAGGCTTGCCTTGGGTTGATCTATGGTGTTTTGAAATACAGGCCCAGAAACCATTCACTATCCCACTTGATAAAGTTGTGCGGTCATCTTTATCCCAAAATCCATGACTATTTCCCTATGCATACAGAACTTGACAAGGACCTGTTCCAATTATTGAGAAATGCAAGCTCTAAAATGCGCTATCAAAATAGGGATGTGGAAATAGACGAAATCAAAGCGGATATACTGCTGCAACGTTCAAGGGAATTTATGGTAGATAGTAGAGCCTTTGTTCAAGCGGGGCAATGAATGGAAGAATGTTAAACTCAATGTGGTTCCGTTACAAAAACCAATTTAAAAACCCAATAGCACCAAAGAGTTAGTTCATTGTAAAAGACCTATTTTCATTGATTTTAGTGAGGAAACCCTTATTTGGTTCAAAGAGAGAATGGGAACAAAACACTGAAAAAAAGCGGGGTGTCCCTAAAATCAACTTTATGAAAAGGATACTTAAAATGAAAATGATAACTACTAACAAAACAAGCAGTTATCATATTAAAGATTAGGTAATTTTCGAGGATTATCGTTTCTTGTAGGAAAATTATCCTTTTGTTTTATGGCTACAAAACTGAGCAGATTTAAAGTATACAATTTCAGGTCTATTGAGGAAAGTGATTGGATAGAAACAGCTGATAATTCTTGTCTTGTAGGGACAAATGAGGCAGGTAAAACAAATCTGTTAATAGCCCTATGGAAGCTTAATCCTGCAAATAAAGAGCCTATTGTCCCCTTAGATGACTTTCCAAGGCATTTATATAGTGAGTACAAAGCAGGCAATCATAAGGAGGATATTTTTATCTCTGCTGACTTTATTTTAGAGGATAGCTTTAGCGAAGAAATAGCCAAAAGATTGAAATGCGACCAAGAGCAAGTAAAGTGTGTACTTGTAGAAAGAAAATATAAGGGGGAGCACGTCATATCTTTTCCATATTCCCAGATAGACGAATATCCCGTAAGCGTATTGCAGGACTTATATTCAAAGTTCCAAACCGACTTAACAGGTAATGAGGTTTTCACTAAAGAACCTAAGGAGCTCCAAGATAAAATAACCTCTTTTTTAAGTGAACAGGTAAATAAGTTTCCATCCGATACATTTTCAAAAGATTTAGTAGTATCTCTTAAGGATGAAGCAATAGCCTTTGCAGAGAAGAATTTTGGTAAGAAACAGAATTTACCAAATTTCTTTTCCAGAAACCTATTAAAGCATCTTATTAAAATGAAAGATGCTTTTGATGGTAAGCCAGTCCAAAGTACCGAGGAGGTAGATAAAATGATTTTGGAGGAAATACCAAAATTTGTTTATTACTCTGATTACGGTAATCTGGATAGTGAAATTTATTTGCCTAGGGTAATAGAGGATTTTGGTAGAGAGGACTTGTCAGAGTCCGCAAGGGCAAAAGCCAGAACATTAGATGTTTTGTTTAAATACGTGAACTTGTCCCCAAAAGAGATTTATGAGCTAGGTAACGAGAGTAAGACCATCATAAAAAAGCTCAATCATCAAGGGGCTGTAGTAAGTACTGAGGAAAAGGAGTTGTCGGAGGAAGAAATAAGGGACTGGGCAGACAAGAAAAGGGAAAGAGGTATCTTGTTAAGGTCAGCCGCAACTCAACTAACTCAAAGATTTAGAAAGTGGTGGCTGCAAGGGGATTATATTTTTGACTTTCAAGCAGACGGTAGGCATTTTAGAATAAATGTATCTGACTCTTTACGCCCTGAGCCAATTGAACTAGAGGGTCGCAGTAGAGGGCTACAATGGTTTTTTAGTTTCTTTCTTGTTTTTCTTGTCGAAACAAAAGAGGGACATACAAATACAATACTCCTGTTAGACGAGCCTGGGCTGTCATTGCATCCCATTGCCCAGTACGATTTAGCTAAATTTTTCCGTAAACTGTCAGAGGACAATCAACTTATTTATACTTCTCATTCTCCGTTTTTGGTTGATATGGATAATCTGGCAAACGTTAAGGCCGTCTATATAGACTCCGATAATGGCAGGACTAGGGTATCCTCTAACCTTAGGTACAATGAGGTCGATGCTGAAAAGTCTATTTTCCCAGTTCATGCAGCTTTAGGA
Source organism: Flagellimonas alvinocaridis (assembly GCF_004916895.1). Taxonomy (GTDB): domain Bacteria; phylum Bacteroidota; class Bacteroidia; order Flavobacteriales; family Flavobacteriaceae; genus Flagellimonas; species Flagellimonas alvinocaridis. The sequence goes on along the minus strand of NZ_SNTZ01000001.1, from coordinate 656,524 downwards.
CTGACCGTATCAGATACTCTATTATTAGGGTGTTTACCTGTATTGGTTGAGGGAGTAAGTGATCAGATATATTTGAGCGTGATTAAAAGATACCTTATCGGTAAAGGATTTTTGAACTACTCAAAGGAAATTGTCTTTATACCTACTGGAGGTGTCAAAGGGATGGGGCCAGTTACTAAACTTGTTACCTCTAGAGATGACCAATTACCTTATGTGCTACTGGACTCCGATAATGTTGGAAAGGGCTACAAAAAATCACTTTTAACTGGCAGGTATCTAGATGAGAAAGAAAGAGTTTTAGAGGTTGCAGACTATTTAGGAGACAAAGAATATGAAATTGAGGACTTGCTGCCTGCTGACGCAATAATCGAGATTATTGACAGGCAATATAGACCAGACGAGTATTTTGAAGATTTCTATACCAAAGATGAGCCCATTGTAGACCAGATAGAGGCATGGGCGAAAAAGAACGGGGTACAGTTGGAGGATGGATGGAAAGTTGACGTAGCAAGAATGTACCTAAACCGCTTTGATAAGTTAATGGAAAACATCCCTAAGGAGATGGAGGATAAATGGAAAGAAATATTTGATAAGCTAATATCTTAATTACCGTATCAAGAAATGAGTGCCGACCAATTTAAAATCAACTTAAATCAAAATCTCTGGGCTTTGGTTGTGTCCTTACTGACTTTAGGTACTGCCGAGTACTATTGCCTTAAGACGTTATTTTGGTTTGGGGTTATTCTATCTGGATTATCTACAATATCGCTATTAGTAACATTATTCTCTTATACGGTAAACTACGTGAGAAATAAACGTTAATAGGGCAAATAACAACAATGATTTTTAAATCAATGGCATTGATAATTCATTTTTAATCTGGGAAGTCCTTTGAACTAGGAAAAGTTAAGGACGACTATGGTAACGATAAAATTTTGCCCCCTATTATGCCCCCTATAAATTTAAAAACCCTTCTAAATCAATCGTTTAGAAGGGTTTTCCGTGGTCCCACCTGGGCTCGAACCAGGGACCACCTGATTATGAGTCAGGTGCTCTAACCAACTGAGCTATAGGACCCGCATTTTGCGGATGCAATATTAGTGTTTATTTTGCTTTACCGCAAGGTTTTAACGCCCCTACCCTTGTTTTATTTCTTGGCACAGCTCTACCAACACTCCATTGGTCCCCTTTGGATGCAAAAATGCAACCAGTTTATTATCAGCACCTTTCTTCGGGGTTTCGTTTATAATTACGAACCCTTCGTTTTTTAATCGTTCTATTTCGGCAATAATATCGTCAACAGCAAAAGCAATATGGTGAATACCTTCTCCTCTCTTTTCCAAAAACTTAGCAATGGGGCTGTCAGTTGTTATAGCTTCCAACAACTCCACTTTGTTGGGTCCCGATTTAAAAAAAGACGTTTTTACCCCTTCAGAGGCCACTTCCTCAATTTTGTAATGTGAAACACCCAGAAGTTTCTCGAACAAAGCGTTGGAAGCTTCCAAGTTTTTTACCACAATGCCGATGTGCTCAATCTTGTCCATAAGTTCCTCTTTTTGGTTAAAAAACAGTCCTAATTTCCAAAAATACATACTGTTATCCTATCGTTTCGTGCTGTTGGTCATTAATTCGTTTATTTTTGCACCATGGAGGAAACACAAAGGCAAAAGAAAATAGCGGGAATTATCCAAAAAGACTTGGCCGATATCCTGCAAAGAGCGGCCACTGATGGTGGCTTAAAGGGAACCTTGATCTCTGTTTCCAAGGTGTCTGTAACCACTGACCTGTCCATCGCAAAGGCATATGTGAGCATTTTTCCCAACAAGGATGCCCAAAAACTATTGGAGGGTATCAAGGCCAGCCAAGTGGCCATCCGCTACGAACTGGCCCAACGGACCAAAAACCAATTGAGGAAGGTCCCAGAGCTTAATTTTTATCTTGATGATTCCTTGGAGTACATCGATAACATTGAAAAATCGCTCAAAGGCGAAGAAAATCCCATTGAAAATCGGGACTTGCTCGACAAACGAAAGAAATCCTGATTTTGAACTTTCCCCTCTATATCGCAAAGCGTTACTTACGATCTAAAAGCAGCCAAAATGCGGTAAACATCATCAATTTCATCACATTTTTGGTGATTGTTATTGGTTCTGCCGCGCTTTTTGTGGTGCTTTCGGCATTTGCAGGACTCAAAACCTTCAGTCTTTCTTTTTCCAATACATTCGATCCCGATCTAAAGGCCACAGCCGCTATTGGAAAACATTTTTCCCTTACCCCTGATCAAGAAAATGATTTGGCAAAGCTCCCAGGGGTTGTCAATTATTCCAAAGAATTGGAGGAAAAGGTCTATATCACATATAAGGAGAAAAGTTTCTTTCCTTTCATCAAGGGTATCGATGCCAATTACAGGGCCGTGACAGGCGTGGATAGCACCCTCTATTTTGGCACTTGGGGCGATATGGAATATAGCACAGTTATGGGCATTGGCATCTACAATCAGCTTGGGGTGCCCATAGACAATTACCGAAATCCCATGACCGTATTGGCCCCTAAACCGGGCAAGGGTTCTTTCTCACAGCAAGGATTCAACTCCAAACCCTACAATCAACTTTCCTTGGTGCTCAGTGGGGTATATGCCGTTGAGGAACATTTGGACAAAAAGTACGTTTTTGCGCAACTTCCCCTAGTTCAAAAATTATTGGAAAAGGACAGTACGGAAATCTCAGGAATCAATTTTAAATTGGATGCCAGTGTTCCAGTAGATGAAGTGAAGAACTCCATTAAAACGGTTTTGGGCGATACCGTGCTAATCCTAACCCGACAAGAGCAGAACGGCACCTTGCACCGCATGCTCAATACCGAAAACCTGGCCACGTACCTCATTTTTACCTTGGTCCTCATCATTGCCCTTTTCAATGTAGTAGGGGCCATCATCATGATGATTTTGGATAAACAGCAAAACTCCAAGACACTATTCAGTTTGGGAACCACCATAAGGGAACTCCGTAAAATATACTTTGTACAGGGGTTATTGGTGACTTCCTTGGGTGGATTTATCGGGGTGTTGATTGGTTCCTTGCTGATTGCCTCGCAATTGGCCTTCAGTTGGCTAAAAATCACCCCTTCCTTGGCCTATCCCGTGGAATACAACATCATGAATGTGATCTTGGTACTGGCCACGATCGTGGTTCTGGGGTTCGTCTCATCAAAAATTGCGAGCAGCCGGATTACCAAGAAATTGATAACGGCCTAGGCAAACTGAAAGTCGCCAAACTTCTCCAAAACTTCATCAAAAGCGGCAAACACATCAGCAGATTCGTCACTGGTGACCATCTTCATCCGATATTCCTTGAAATGGGGAATACCTTTGAAGTAATTGGTATAATGCCTGCGGGTTTCAAAAACCCCCAACTTTTCTCCCTTCCAATCAATGGACATTTGAAGATGTCTACGGGCGGCTTCCACACGTTCTTCCATGGTAGGGGGTGGTAGATGGGTACCCGTCTTGAAATAGTGCTTCACTTCCTTAAAGAACCAAGGATAGCCTATGCTGGCACGACCGATCATAGCGCCGTCCAATCCATATTCATCCCGCATTTTAACCGCAGCTTCGGGGGTATCCACATCGCCATTTCCAAAAACGGGAATATGCATTCTGGGGTTGTTCTTGACCTCGGCAATGGGTTTCCAATCGGCCTCACCTTTGTACATCTGTACCCGGGTACGCCCATGGATGGATATGGCCTGGGTACCCACATCCTGAAGTCGCTCTGCAACCTCAACGATTTTTATGGAATTGGCGTCCCAACCCAAACGTGTTTTTACCGTAACCGGCAGTTTTGTGCGCTTTACAATTTCCTCGGTCAATTTTACCATAAGGGGAATATCCCGTAGAATGCCGGCCCCTGCATTCTTGCAGACCACTTTCTTTACCGGACAGCCAAAATTGATATCGATGATATCCGGGTTGGATTTTTCAACAATATCCACTGCCTGCAACATGGAATCCAGCTCTGCACCAAATATCTGGATGCCCACTGGGCGCTCCTTCTCATAAATGTCCAGTTTGATGACACTTTTGGCGGCATCCCTGATCAAGCCTTCCGATGAAATGAACTCGGTGTACACCACATCGGCCCCTTGTTCCTTGCATAAAGCACGAAATGGAGGGTCGCTCACATCTTCCATGGGGGCAAGAAGCAACGGAAAATCAGGTAGTTCTATGTTTCCAATTTTTGGCAAATCCTATCTTTTTTGGACTGCAAAAGTACAAAATACCCGAAAATCAAGGTATTATTCCGTGGCTTGGAGCCTATCACGCTCCTTTTTATCGATTCCACGCTGGTTGTCCTCTAACCTGAAGTTCCCAAAATTATAGGTAAAGCCCACACGGATGAACTGGGTTTCGGGTCTTCTTCGGTAGAAATTGTCCTGATTTAGATACTGTGATCGATAGGTGGGCACATACTGCTCCAAAATATCCTCTGCCGCTATGGAAATGGTGGCCCTGTTGTTGAAAAGTGACTTGCGAAGCCCTAACGTCAAGTTCATCTGCTCATCGGAAATATAGGACCCGAACAAAAATTGTGAGATATAGGTAAAAGTCACCTCACCCGTGAAGGTTCCATCCTTGGAAAGGGTAAGGTAGTTGGCCAAATAGCCATAAACGCCGTCCACTTCGTTGGTGTATTCAACATTGTTGCTCTCCACGGCCAAAAAAGTCTCCTCTTCATGAAAAAAAGAGGTGTAGGCATAGACGAACCACGATGGCAAAATGGTCTTGCTCAGCGTAAAGTCCAATCCGTAGGAGGTACTTTCCAACACATTTTGCTTTAATTCCACCAATGTCTGGTTGTCGTTGTCCTGAAAGACCAAATCAGCAATATTACTTCCGTTGTCCCTATAATAGATGTCGAAGAAATATTCGCTGTTGAGGGTATAGTTGAGATTAAAATTGTTGCTGAAGTTCGGGGTGAGCCTTGGGTTCCCCTCTTCATAGTCATTTTCATTGAAGAAAAACCGGAAAGGATTTAGGTCGTTGTATTTGGGCCGGTTTACATTTCTACCATAATCAAAAGAAAAACTATGGTTTACCGAAGGACTATACAACACGTACAAGGACGGAAACGGCTCAAAGAAATCCTGGGTGTTGGTCTGATTCAAGGTCAGGGATCTTCCTTCTGCTTCGGTAAGCTCACCGCGCAACCCTAGTTTCATGGACCATTTTTCCCAGTTCTTCACAAAGCTCAAATAGGCAGCATATACATTTTCGTCATACAGATATCGGTCGGACAAGGTGGCGTCCACCGTACTGCTGCTCCCCGTAAAGTTGAAAAAGTCCACTTGGCTCTCGGACGCAATGGAGGAAATTTTAGCCCCGGTCTCCAACGAGGCATTACCAATGGGTGTGGAATAATCCAGTTGCCCAGTAAAGATTTCTATGTCCTGCCGCGAATCGGAATCAAACCCAAAACTGCGCAAAAAACCCCCACTGGCATCATAATAGTCTGAAGCCAGATTTTGAAAATATGTCCCATTATAATTGGTGTAGTGGCCATTGGCACTCAGTCGGGCCCCTTCTTTCTTCAGGTTATGCACGTAGGTCAGGTCAAAGGCCAAGTTGGTGTTGTCCAACATAGCATTATTGTGCGTGGTAAACGTGGAATCCAGTTGTCCCATTCCATTGCGCATATCATTGACCAATCGGGTCTGTTGGTCTTGGTCTGGGTTGAACACCAAGTTGGAGGTCAGGTTTAAACTATTGCGGTCATCCAAATCATAATCCAAGATAATGTTGGCGTTATGCGACTGCGTCTTTTTGGTCTGGTTGTATTTGGTATCCCATTGTGAAAAAACGGTGTTGGTGGCATCCATAAAATGGATGTCCTTATCCGTTTTTCGTACTTCTTTCTGCGGATTGATACTGTAGTTGGCGAACAAATGAAGCTTGTCCGTCTTATAATAATGGCTGGTTCCCAAACTGAATTTTGGGAATATGGCTTGGGTGTAGGTTCCGTTGAGGCTCCCCTTGTACCCGGGGACTATGTTCTTGTTGGTGACAATGTTCAAAATAGGACCTCCTTCCGCATCGTAACGTGCCGGGGGATTGGCAATGACCTCCACCGATTTTATATTGGTCCCGGAAAGGCCCTGTAACAAATCCTGAACCTCCTGTCCGGACAATTGTACCTTTCTGTCGTTCAGGTAAACTGTTGCATTTTGTCCACGAATCAATAACTCATCTTGGTTCACAATGACTCCTGGAGTGCTTTTCAGGATATCCCAAGAGGTTCCCTGCGAAATAACCGTATTCTCTACTGAAAAGACCAGTCTGTCTGGGAGTTTTTGGAGTTTTGGCCGTTGTGCCGTAACAACCACTTCATCAAGTGCATTGGTCTCCAAGGGTATGATGAGTGCCCCAAGGGAAACATCTTTGGCTATGTCCAAAGCCCGAGGTTCCGACCCCCTACCCACATAACTGGCTTGCAACAAATACAGGTCCGGTTCAACCCCAACAAGGACAAAAACACCATTGTCATCTGCTGAAGTTCCCTTCACAAAAGTGGTATCGGTGGCCTGTAATAGCAAAATGTTGGCAAAGGGAATGATTTGGTTCTGTTCGTCCACTACCTTTCCCGTTATCTGATAGGTCTGCGCAACGAGATTGTTGGACACCAAAAACACCAATAACAAAATATAGGTGATGTGCTTCATTTACAGATTGGGTTGAACCTCAAATCTAAGAAATAATTTCAGAGCGATATACAGCGCTCTTTTTCTTATTTGTAAAAAAGCATTTGCAGGTAGCTAAAACAGCTATATTTGCAGTTGCTATCAATCTGCTTTTGGATTGACAACCGATGGATATGGAGAAGATTAGGAATTTTTGCATCATTGCACATATAGACCATGGTAAGAGTACCTTGGCCGACCGCTTATTGGACTTTACTGGGTCTGTTACCGAACGCGAGAAGCAGGACCAATTATTGGACAGTATGGACTTGGAGCGCGAGCGTGGTATTACCATTAAAAGTCATGCCATACAAATGGAGTATGTGCACAATGGAGAAACATATGTCCTTAATTTGATAGACACTCCTGGCCACGTGGATTTCTCCTACGAGGTCTCCCGTTCCATTGCAGCCTGTGAAGGGGCGCTTTTGGTAGTCGATGCAGCACAGAGCATACAGGCACAGACCATTTCCAACCTTTATTTGGCCTTGGAAAATGACTTGGAAATCATTCCTGTTCTTAACAAAGTGGATTTGCCCAGCGCCAACCCCGAGGAAGTTACCGACGATATTGTTGATCTTTTGGGTTGTAGGCCCGAGGAAGTAATTCCGGCCAGTGCCAAGACAGGGATAGGTATCGAGGAGATTCTAAATGCCATTATTGAACGTATCCCTCCTCCAAAAGGCAATATAGATGAACCATTGCAGGCCTTGGTCTTTGATTCTGTTTATAATCCCTTCCGAGGGGTTGAGACCTATTTTAGGGTCATCAATGGAGAAATTAGAAAGGGTCAGAAAATTAAGTTCGTGGCCACTGGAAAATCTTATGAAGCCGATGAGATTGGTACATTGAAGCTAAAGCAGTTACCAAAACCAAAAATATCTGCGGGTGATGTAGGCTATTTGATCACCGGTATCAAGGATGCCCGCGAAGTAAAAGTGGGAGATACAATTACAGATTCTGCAAATCCCACCAAAAATGCCATTGAAGGTTTTGAGGATGTAAAACCTATGGTTTTTGCCGGGATTTATCCTGTGGACACCGAAGATTTTGAAGAACTGCGCTCCTCAATGGAGAAATTGCAGCTTAATGATGCTTCCTTGGTCTTTACCCCGGAAAGCAGTGCCGCTTTGGGCTTTGGCTTCCGATGTGGGTTCTTGGGCATGTTGCATATGGAAATCATCCAGGAGCGTCTGGAGCGTGAGTTTGATATGACCGTGATCACCACGGTACCCAACGTAAGCTACCATGCCTTTACCACCAAGGACAGGGAAACCGCTGTAATTGTCAACAATCCCTCTGACTTGCCCGACCCTTCCACAGTAGATCGTGTGGAAGAGCCCTACATCAAGGCCACGATCATTACCAAATCCGATTTTGTGGGGAACGTCATGTCACTCTGTATCGAAAAGCGTGGACAGATTGTTAACCAGACCTATTTGACTACGGAACGGGTAGAGCTTATTTTTGATATGCCCCTCGCCGAAATCGTTTTTGACTTTTACGACCGTTTGAAAACCGTTTCAAAAGGGTATGCCTCTTTTGATTATTCACCCATTGGAATGCGCGTATCCAAGCTGGTACGGGTAGATATTTTATTAAATGCACAGCCTGTTGATGCCCTGTCGGCTTTGGTGCATTTTGACAATGCCCACACCATTGGCAAGAAAATGTGCGAAAAACTAAAGGAGCTTATCCCAAGGCAGCAGTTTGATATTCCGATACAGGCAGCCATTGGCTCCAAAATCATTTCCCGGGAAACCATCAAGGCGTTGCGAAAAGATGTTACCGCCAAGTGTTATGGTGGAGATATTTCCCGAAAGCGAAAACTTCTGGAAAAGCAGAAAAAAGGGAAAAAACGTATGCGACAAGTAGGGAATGTGGAAATTCCACAGCAGGCGTTTATGGCCGTTTTAAAGTTGAATGATTAAGGGGGAGTATGCCTTAAAAGGATGTAGCACGTACTCTGAATCAATCCTATTTTTAAACCGAGTAACCAAGCTTCTCTTGAACTTTAAATCCTATTTTTTGAATCTTGAATAAGACGTTCTTGAAAGTTGACTTTTAAAACAAAATCAGGGTTGTCTTGTAAATCGTTATCTCTTCCAGATGATTATCTTCGGGGATAAATACAATTAATTACATTTCTGTGCTACACTTTACTATATGGTAGTGTTATAATTATGGGCGTCCAGTTCTTTTTGGAGCGTTTCTGTTTCTTTTTCCAATTCCAAAATGTCCTGGTCCCGCTCTTTTGCTTTGATTGCCGATTCCCACATATACATTTCAGAATTGGAATAATAGTTTTTGCCCATGGGGGCCTTGCCTTCAGTGGTGGGAATGGTTTTCAGAAACCGTATTTTGCTTTTAAGCTCGGACAAGCGGTAAATTTTATCTTGAACGGGTTGGTTTGCCCGGGTGATGCCTGTTTTAAGGCCCACCAACGCTTCCAAGGTTTTGTTATGCTCTTCCATGACCTCTTTTGGGTCGTAGGCCCTGGGATTCCCTTCAATAATACAATTATAGGTAATAATCCTGTTTTGTAGCTCCAAGAGCTTTTTCACAAGATTGTTCTTCTCCTTTAAAGCTTCGTTTATTTTCATTTCCTGTCTATTAAAGTCAAAGCAAGCTCAGGCAATATCTTAGATTGATAACCTGGAGGTTCTTTACAATTCCAAGTTTTCCAATTGGCATCCGATACCCACAAAGTCTTTGGCGGAATGTCCTTCCAAATCGTCCTTGGTAAGGGATTTTTCAATATCGCCATGGTATAGGGTGTACGTGCCGTCCAAATGGTCACATATTTCCAATTCAATACCATCTTTGGCCATACAAGAAAAACATTCCAGGTTTTTACTTACTTCCGGGGCTTCTTCCAAAATTGAATTTTCTTCAATAAATCGTTCCGCATCAAAAGAGCAGGACGCAAAAACCCATAAGATTATCCCAGAAAATACTACCACTTTCATTTTTTTGATTTTACGTTTAATAATCAAAAGGAAAGATATTCATCATGGACATAAACATGTCCGCGAATTGACGGATGGCCCTTTTGGATTGACGGATGGGCAAAAAATTCTAAAAACGATTAGAATGATTATCCATTACTCATTAAAACCCATTATGGTAGAAACCATATTCATTTTAGGGTCGAACGTCACATTGAAGTTTAGCTTCCTGCTCCCAAAGCACAAATTAAGTCCAAGTAATCTTCGGCGGTAACTTCCAATAGATCCAACGCTTCTTGTGTTACTTTTTCTGTTTCTCCAGCATAGGAAAGTGTATATGTCCCGTCTTCATTATCACACATTTCTACTTTTTCTCCTGCTACGGTACATGAGTCGCATTCGGGGCCATCGTCATCTTTAGAGCAGCCAATAATATAAAAGCATGATGCAGTAAGGAATAAAATAATTTTTCTCATAGAATATGATTTTATGTTATTCAATGAGATAAAAATACTTGGACAAACGCCTAATTAAGGGTTGCGATTGACGAATGGCCCTTTTGAATTGACGGATGGGTAAAAATCAGGGGGTTATCCTTGCTTTTAACTAAACAAAGGCGCTTTAGGCCGGCTCTTCTTCCGAGGAAAAACGTTTCCCCAAATAGACCAGTTTGTACCCGTCTCCCTTGGGCTCAAAATCTTTGCTGTTGGCTGGTATGATTTCGATGCTCCCATTGGGCGATTTGGTAAACACGGGAATGATGTCATTCTCCTGTTGGGTAATGTCTATCAGACTGTCGTAATGTGCTTTATCCTTTAGATCAATTTCATGTATGGCTGGGTATTTCCTTACCGTATCCATTAGTTTGATGAAGTCATCGGTGTGGGAAAACAACCCTTCCTTGGGGTTCACATCTGGGTTATTCACTTCTTCTGTGTTCACCAACCGGAAGGCACCATTTTCACCAAACTGTTTTTGGAACTTGTCTATGGCAAACTTATTGATGTCCGAGTTTCCTGTAAGTGCCATAAGATATCCCATATCGTTCAACTCAATGTTGTCGGTAAGGGTATCAGAAAAAATATTGGCGGTAATTGCTTCCAATCCTAGTTTTTTGGCCTTGTCCACATTGGTTTGGTTATTGTCTATCAACACTACATGTCTATTATTTTTCCGCAAATAATTTCCAATGATCCTTGATAGTCTAGAGGCGCCAATAATCAAAATACCTTCCGATTTTTTTAGGAACACTCCCACCAATTTGGCAAAAAGTCTTGCCGTGGTAGCATTGAGCAAGACCGTTCCCAAAACAATCATAAATACCAATGGGGTGATGTATTCCGCTCCGGGTTCTCCTTTGGCCAACAACTTTGAACCAAATAATGACGCAATACCTGCGGCAACAATACCCCTTGGGCCTACCCAGCCAATAAAAAGCTTTTCATTCAGTTTTAAATTAGACCCCTGCGCACTCAAGAAAACTCCCAGCGGTCGTATGATGAAAACCACCACGGCAAAAAGTGCAACGGTGTTCCAATTCAAAATCAACTCCAAATCGGCAATGTTGATATTTGCAGATAAGAGGATAAAAAGTATAGATATAAGCAGCACACTCAATGATTCCTTAAAGTAGAGCAGTTCCTTTAGGTTGGGTAGATTCATGTTCCCCATGACCATTCCCATAACCACCACGGCCAACAAGCCTGATTCGTGGGCAAAAACATCAGATTCCACATAAACGAGCAATACAGCGGAAAGCGATACCACATTCAACAAATAGTGTGGTATAAAATCCCTTTTTATGGCAAAGGCCAATGCATGCGCAAACGTAAAACCAAAGGTGGTTCCGAACAATAGTATTTTTCCAAACTCGATCAATGCTGTTTGTGTAAACGTAGACCCTTCACCAACGCTTATAAACTCAAAAACCAATACTGCCACCAAAGCTCCTATGGGATCAATTAGAATGCCTTCCCATTTCAACACGGCGGAGACATCCTTTTTTAAAGGTATGTTCCTGAGAATTGGGGTAATCACGGTTGGACCCGTCACAATGATCAATGCGGAAAAAAGGAATGAAATCTGCCATGTAAGCCCAAAAATATAATGGGTGGCCACTCCAGCCCCAAAAAAGGTGACTACAGTGCCAATGGTAATCAGTTTGGTAATTACTGGGCCAACATTGGATATTTCTGCGCGTTTTAAGGTAAGTCCTCCTTCAAAAAGAATCACACTGATGGCCAAAGAGACAAAATAGTAGAGCCCTTCGCCCGGAAAAAGTCCCTTTTCACCATTCCATATGGGTTCAATCAGTTTTGACCCATCTTCAGTATATAATGTGGATACTGGACCTACCAGTAATCCTATAAGTATCAAAGGTAAAATTGCCGGTAATTTAAAACGCCACGCCACCCACTGTGCTATAATGCCAAGGATGATGATTCCCGCAAGTTCAAGCATTGGTTTTAGTTTTTTTGAAATTTACTGCTTTTCTTTTAGAATTCATCCCATATGATTAATAGGATAAAAATTTTGGCCTTTGCACCCCATTCATACACTCCAAGAATCAAATAAATTTGTTAAAATAGGGCCAATAAAAGCTTATTTTTTAAGTATATACATTGGGCTTTTCTTATTTTGCATGCCATTTGTTTTCTGAATGACGATATATCCCATAGAGACTGGCAATTTTAAATTGGACGGCGGCGCCATGTTTGGTGTGGTCCCAAAATCTATCTGGAACAGGACCAATCCTGCCGATGCCAATAACATGATCGACCTTGGTGCCCGGTGCCTTTTAATTGAAGATGGTGATAGACTTATCCTCATTGATACAGGCCTTGGCAACAAACAATCCGAAAAGTTTTTTAGCTATTACTATCTATGGGGAAATCATTCTTTGGACGGTTCCTTGAAAGATTTAGGGTTTCACAGGGATGATATCACCGATGTTTTTATGACCCACCTTCATTTTGACCATTGTGGAGGCAGTGTTCAGTGGAACAAAGACCGCACAGGCTACGAACCGGCATTTAAAAATGCCCATTTCTGGACCAACAAAGCCCATTGGCAATGGGCCACCGAACCCAACGCAAGGGAAAAAGCTTCCTTTTTAAAGGAAAACCTGATTCCCATGCAAGAAAGCGGTCAGCTTAAGTACCTTGGAGAAGCCCATTCCTTTCAGGAAAAATCGGAATTGGGGTTTGGCATCCACTTTGTGGACGGTCATACCGAAAAACAAATGCTCCCCCAAATCAATTATAAGGGAAAGACCATTGTCTTTGTGGCCGATTTGGTCCCAACCGTTGGCCATATTCCATTACCATACGTAATGGGATACGATACCCGCCCATTATTAACCCTTCAGGAAAAAGCCGAATTTTTAACTGCTGCTGCGGAAAACAATTGGCTTTTATTCTTTGAGCACGATGCCCACAACCAGCTGTGCTCCTTAAAACAAACCGAAAAAGGTATTCGATTGGACGAAATATTTTCTTTCAACGAAATATTCAAAATACAATAACACTTTATTCATATGAACCGCACATATCTTAATCTTTCCTTTGCTTCCCTGTCCGCATCATTGTTTTTGATGGGTTGTGGCGCAACAACCTCTTTGGTTTCCACACCTGTGGAGAACATAGATACCGTTCCGTTAAAAATCTCTGAACTCACGGATACCGAGAAAAAGCATTGGGGCCATGCCGACCTGATTGCAGATACCATTCCTGGAATGAGTGTTGATAAAGCCTACAATGAAGTCATCAAAAACAAAAAAGGCAAAACCGTTATTGTTGCGGTAGTGGACTCCGGAATCGACTTGGAGCACGAGGACCTGAACGGAGTACTATGGACCAACAAAGGTGAGCGCCCCAATAATGGTAAAGATGACGATGGCAATGGATATGTGGACGATATTCATGGATACAATTTTTTGGGGAATTCCTACAATGAACAATTGGAATATGTTCGGATGCTACGTGTGAATGTTGGTGATGCTTCCGAAAGAGCAAAAGCCCGTATTCTTTTAGATAGCGAATATCCCGAGGCCTTACAGAACAAACAGCAATATGAACAGATTTTCCAAGTGGTAAAAAATGCCGACAATTCGGTTAAAGAGGCACTGGGTAAAGATACGTATACCAAAAAAGAGCTGTTGGCCATTGAGCCAAAAAGTGAGCAAATGCAGCAAAACGTTGCCATTTTAACCCAAATGTTCACCTATGGTGAAAGTATTCCCGATGTCTTGGAAGAACTAGAAGAGGGCATCACCTATTTTACCGATCAAGTGAATTATAACCTCAACAAGGATTTTAATGGTAGAACCCCGGTTGGTGATGACCCATACGATATGGACGATGCTCGCTATGGGAATGGAAACCCAAAAAATCAAGTAGATTCAGAAAGTCATGGAACACACGTAGCCGGAATCATTGCAGCTGAGCGCAACAATGGCAAAGGAATCAACGGTGTGGCCCAAAATGTTGAGATTATGAGCATTCGTGCCGTTCCCAATGGGGATGAATATGACAAAGACATTGCTCTTGCCATCCGGTACGCCGTTGATAATGGTGCAAAAATCATTAATTGTAGTTTCGGGAAATCGTTTTCTCCAAAGGCAGAATGGGTATACGATGCCATTCAATACGCTGCCTCAAGAGACGTCTTAATTGTTCACGCTGCTGGTAACGACGGCCACAATCTGGACAATCCCGAAAACCCAAATTACCCCAATGATCATAAATTTGGCACTACTGAATTTATTGACAATGTAATAACCGTAGGGGCACTTACCAGTAGCTATGGTTCAGAAATGGTGGCTTCCTTCTCAAACTATGGCGCACAAAACGTGGATGTTTTTGCTCCAGGAGATGCCATCTACTCTACCATGCCAAACAACGATTATGAATTTCAAGGAGGCACGTCTATGGCTGCTCCAGCTGTTTCCGGTGTTGCTGCGTTGATTCGGTCGTATTACCCTGATCTTTCAGCTACCCAGGTAAAACAAATCATTATGCAATCTGGTCTGCGCTCAAAAGCATCCGTCGTGTTATCTGGCGATACAACCAAATCAGATGCATTCAATACTATTTCAAAATCAGGAAAAATGGTCAATGCCTATAATGCCCTTATTTTGGCAGATAATATTTCAACAGGTAAAATGACCTTGCAAAGCAATTCAAAATAAAATGAAACAACTATCCCTTTTACTTCTGGTTACTTTAACCTCTGTTTTAAGTTTAGCCGCCCAGAACAGAGACTATTGGCAGCAACATGTGGATTATACCATGGATGTAGCCATGGATGTCAAGACATATCAATATACAGGAACACAAAAATTGGTCTACACCAATAATTCCCCAGATGAGTTAAGTCGCGTGTTTTACCATCTATACTATAACGCCTTCCAGCCCGGAAGCGAGATGGACATGAGACTACAGAGCATAAAAGATCCCGATAACCGAATGATGGAAAACGGGAAAAGTAGAATCGCTTCCCTCTCTGAAAGTGAAATAGGCTATCTGCATGTGGAAAGCCTTACCCAAGATGGGCAAGCGGTTTCCTTTGTTGAGGAAGGCACTATTTTGGTGGTAGATTTGGCCACTCCGATTGCTTCTGGCGGAAAAACAACCTTGGAAATGACCTTTAAAGGTCAGGTTCCCCTTCAGATTAGGAGAGCTGGAAGAAATAGCAGGGAAGGTGTTGCTCTTTCCATGAGCCAGTGGTACCCAAAAATTTCAGAATACGATTTTGAAGGCTGGCACCCCACTCCATACATTGCTCGCGAATTTCATGGGGTGTGGGGAAATTTTGACGTAAAACTGACCTTGGACAAAACCTATACTGTAGGTGGCTCCGGCTATTTGCAGAACCCCAATGAAGTAGGACATGGATACGAGACACCCGGAACCAAGATAAAAACCAAGGGCAAAACACTTACTTGGCATTTTGTGGCACCAAACGTACATGATTTTATGTGGGCGGCCGATCCAGAATATCTTCATGATACCCTAAAAATGGAAGACGGGCCAGTGCTTCATTTCTTTTACAAAAACGACCCTGAAATCATTGAAAACTGGAAAAAACTACAACCTAAAACCGAAGACGCCATGCGTTTTTTCAGCAAGAACATAGGTCAATATCCCTACGAACAATATTCTGTGGTACAGGGTGGCGATGGTGGTATGGAATACGCCATGAGCACCTTGATTACAGGGGGCAGGGATTTTGGAAGCTTGGTCAGTGTCATGGTCCACGAAATGGCACATTCTTGGTTTCAACACGTGTTGGCCAACAACGAATCCAAACACGAATGGATGGATGAAGGCTTCACTACCTTTATCAGTAGCTTGTGCAAGAGCGAAATCATGGACCAGAACAAGGAAAACCCTTTTGAAGGTTCTTACAAAGGATATTATGCCTTGGTAAATTCAGGTTTGGAAAAGCCTCAATCTACCCATGCAGACCGATATACCACCAATTTTGCCTATGGCATTTCCGCCTATAGCAAAGGCGCTGTTTTTCTTTCGCAATTGGGATACATTATTGGACAGGATAAATTGATGGAGACCATCCGAAAGTATTTTGATGATTTCAAGTTTAAACACCCTGTGCCCAATGATGTGATCAGAACTGCAGAAAAAGTTTCTGGTATGCAATTGGGTTGGTACCTTACTGATTGGACCCAAACCACCAATACCATCGACTATGGCATTAAGAGCGTTGAAGCAGCGGGCAATAAAACCAAGGTTACTTTGGAGCGAATTGGTGAAATGCCAATGCCTTTGGATATCTTGGTCGTTGGGGCAGATGGCTCACAGACCACCTATTATATTCCCTTGCGAATGATGTACGGTGAAAAGGAAAATCCTTATCAAACCCTAAAAAGGACAACTTTGGAAGATTGGCCCTGGGCTTATCCAACCTATGAGTTTATATTGGATATGCCTTTGGAAAGTGTCAAGGCAATGGTGATAGACCCATCGCAGCTTATGGCAGATATAAATTCAGAGAATAACATATATCAATCCAACCCTTAGATTTTCTTGGCTTGTATTATCTGTGGGGGAGTCCATTACATATTTACATCAAATTTGAGTAAATTGTACATATCCCTTGAGGTAAAACTCTAGATATACTGATGCACACTTTCCAAAGAAAAGAGAAACTAAAAAGCAAAAAGGTTTTTGAAGACCTCTTTGTTGATGGCAAAAACATCAATGAGTTTCCTATAAAACTTATTTATAGAAAAGTCCACTTTGAGGATGCAACACCCATCAAGGTAGGGGTCGTGGCGCCAAAGAAAAAGTTTAAGGACGCTGTAGACCGTAATCGAATCAAACGGCTCTTGCGAGAGGCTTATCGCTTGAACAAGCCCCTCATTTTTAACAACATTGAGGGAAACTTTGCGTTCTTATTTTTATACCTTGGCAATAGACTGCCCACCTTTAATGAGGTAGATGTGGCCATGAAAAATCTTTTTGAGGCCTTTCTAAAAAAAGAATCCCATGAAAGCAACAACTAAGAAAAAACTCCTTGTTCCGGTTTTAGCAGTAATCATTTTGGTTGGGGCCAGTGGTTTTGCCGTAAAAAGCGATTTTTTTGAAATCGCTAAACAAATTGAAATCTTTACCACGCTCTTCAAGGAGTTGAACATGAACTATGTGGACGATACCAATCCCGCAGAACTCATGGATTCGGCCATTAAAAATATGTTGGGAGAATTGGATCCCTACACACAGTTTTTGAACGAACAGGATGTGGAGGCCTACAAAATCAACAACGCTGGAGAATATTCAGGGATCGGGGCGGTTGTTCGTTCCTATGAAAGTAAGCTGCTCATTGTAGAACCCTACAAAGGCTATGCTGCCGATAAGGCCGGCCTTAAGGCCGGTGATGAAATCATACAGATTGGAGAGACCAAGGTTTCCGATTTTGACGATGATGCCGGAGAGCTTCTAAAAGGAGCTTCAAACACAAGTGTGAATGTCACCTATGTAAGGCAAGGAGAAACCAAAACTGCCACAATTACCCGCGAAGGGGTTGAGGTAGACGCTGTTCCCTTTTATGACATGATCGACGATAAAACCGGATATATTGTCCTTTCCCGTTTTAATAGAAAGGCTTCAAGTCAGACCAAATCGGCCATGCAAGACCTAATGGGCCGAGGTGCTGAACAACTGGTCCTCGATTTAAGGGGAAACCCGGGAGGGCTTTTGTCCGAAGCCATTAATGTGACCAATCTTTTTGTTCCCAAGGGCGAATTGATCGTTACCACAAAATCCAAGGTAAAGAAATTCAACCAAGAATATAGGACCAGAAACCAACCTGAAGATGTTGATATTCCTTTAGTGGTCTTGGTTGATGGTAGAAGCGCCTCTGCAAGCGAAATTGTTTCTGGGGGATTACAGGATTTGGACAGGGCCGTTATCATGGGGGCACGAAGTTTCGGGAAAGGGCTGGTTCAAAGACCTTTGAAACTTACCTATGGCACACAATTGAAAGTCACCATATCCCGATATTATACGCCTTCCGGAAGGTGTATTCAATCTTTGGATTATTGGCACCGTGACGAGGTAGGAAATGCGGTCAGAAACACTGACTTTAAGGAGTTTTCCACCAAAAACGGTCGCAAGGTTCAAGATGGAGGCGGGGTAATGCCCGATGTGGTCATCAACTCTTTGCGTACCAATACCTTAATTGATGCCCTTGAGCAAAACAACCTTGTTTTTGATTTTGCCACCGACTATTATTACGACCATTCCTTTGATTCGGTAGACGATTTTGCTCTTTCTGAAGCAGATTACGTTGCGTTTAAAAAATATGTGCAAGAGCAGAATTTTTCGTTCCAGACCAAAACCGAAACCTTGTTGGAAGAATCCATTAACGCAGATGAATCATTGTTGGGGCCAGATGTTCAAGAAAAATATAAGGATCTACTCCTAGCGGTAAATCGTGGTAAAATTTCCGCACTGGATACCTATAAGAATGAGATACAGAAGAATTTGGAAGATGAAATCATCACGCGGTTTTTCTACAGGGACGGGCTTTACACCTACTATTTGGGCCACGACGATGCCATTTTGGCTGCAAAAGTGCTTTTGTCAGATCGTTCTAAATATACAGAGCTTTTACGATAAATCATGCGGACAATATTCCTTATATGGTTAATTTTTCTTTGTCCCAAGCTGTTCCTATATTCCCAAACCTCCTTTAAAAAAGGCATTGTCCATGATACCATCCAGGTCTCAGGAGCCCAAGGAGAGTCTTTTGCCCTCTATCTTCCCGATTCCTATTCAGATGCTGTATTGAGCCCAATTGTATTCATATTTGATCCTGCGGCCCGGGGACGTGCCGGTATTCAACCTTTTATTGAGGCTTCTGAAAAGCATGGTCTTGTTTTGGTCTGTTCCAATAATTCCAGAAATGCCCCATACGAGCGCAACTTCAAAATAGCCGATCATCTTTTTAATCATGTTTTCTCAAACTTTAACATCCAGAAAGACGGTATCTATGCCGCGGGGTTTTCAGGAGGTTCACGATTGGCGAGTGCCATTGCCTCTTTGACCAATCAATTTGCTGGGGTTATTGGTTGTGGTGCAGGGTTTTCAGGTCAGAAAGAGCATATGCCCACTACACAGACGTATTCCTATGTTGGCCTTTGCGGCTATCGGGATATGAACTATAGTGAAATGATGCAAAACCGTGATTATCTGGACCAAATTCATTTTAGCAACACCCTTATTACCTTCGATGATGAACATCGCTGGCCCCATTCTTCCCACATATCCAGAGCGTTTGATTGGCTGTATCTTCAAAAATTGAAGGCAAACAATTCCGAAGACACAGCACTGTTCATGAAACAATATTCTTTGGACTACCAATGGCTGAAAAAAATAGAAGCTCAAAATGAGCCCATTCTCCTCGCCGAACAATATGTTCGTATGTTGACCGATTACGGGGAATCAATCCAAGTGGACAGCCTCCGACAAGGATATGCTGCATTACAAGAATCAACAACTTACAAGAAACAGAGTAGAAAACTGAAAAAAGCGCTTCTTATGGAGCAAAGATTGGGTAAAGAATTTCGCAGTCAGTTTTCTAAAGATTTTGAAGGCTCGGATAAGCCCGACTTCAATTGGTGGAAAGAAAATCTTAAAAAACTCACGGCTTTAGGAAAAAATGAAGACGTACAGGTGCAGCGAATGGTATACCGGCTAAAATACGATTTATTCGCACGGGCTTTTTCCCGCAAAAGTTTTTTGGCCAACACATCATTTAATGATCAAGTGGCCCTATTAGATCGTTTCTTGGAAATACTTTCTTCATTTACAAAGTAAAGTATCCCGTTCATCAACCCAAAAGCCACAACCATCAGATCGCGGGTAAATCCCACGCTACTTTCCGTACTTTTCCCTAAAATCTTGCCGCATGACCTACACCGTTATTACTCTGGCCACCGTGAGTTTGGTCCTGTTCTATTGGTTGTATGTGTTGTTTTCTACCTGTTTTCACTCCCAACTTTCGGTTTGGTCGGCGCTAAAAGAGAATCTAGTGCCTGTGATGCAAGCAACCATTCTCTCTACAAAAACATTAAGAATGAGAAAGTTTGTTTGGGTAGAGGCCTTGATTGTATTTGAAAATTTTTGTGGTCATCCCATACAAAGAACAATTCGTCTTAAAGATCGCCAACCACATTTGAACCGCTTCCTTCCGGGAAACGTGCTACATATTGGTCTGGATCCCTCCAAAAGACCCAATGATCCCATCCTGTTTATTCCAACCAACCACCGTATATCTTTTGTGCTGGTTTTATTCTGCTGTTTCTTTATGGTCGCCTACGTCATTGGATACTTTTATCTTATGGCCATAACCATATATAGGATTAACATTTTTCCTGAAAGATATGAGCGAATCTTTGCTTCTTCCGCCGTGTGGCAACTTAGCTTAGTTTTTGTGATCATTTATCTCTTTTTGAGGTGGTACTTATTGCAAAACGAATTACTTACCAAAAAATCCACAAAAAAGATGAACTGGGACCTCCTTTATAGTGGTTTGGGGGCCAAGGCTATTATTCAAGACTATAAAGATACCGGTGTTCGAATCCAAAAAAACCCGAAAATAGAGTTCACGTATACTTTCTTGGACCTTATTGGGCGGGGTATTCAAGGTACGGATGTAAAGACCATCCATAAAAAGGAAATGGGAGCCCTAGCCGACATAGGCGAAGTGGAAATCATGTACATTGCCCATAAGCCTGGGATTTCACGATTGGTAGAAAATTTGGAAAACAAGGAGATTCCGAAAATTATCCGGCTGCTTATTCAAGTGGTAATCTTTGTCCTTTCTATTCTTATACTATTGCTGTTTTACCAAGATATGTTCCAAATGGACAGTAGTTTGTTGAATCCTTTCTCATTTGTTTTTCATTTTTAGTACTTTGTAACGTCTCAATTGTAGATATGTCGAAAATCAATCGGGAAGATATCCAAATCATTAGCCGTTGCAGCAATTGGTCCGAAAAGGGTGTGTCCAAAACTCTGGGAGATGCCGTTTATGCCAATAAGCCTTCATGGCTGGCATTCTTAAGACTACTCTTCCTCGGTATTGGGGTTTCATTTACCGTTGCAGGTATCATTTTTTTCTTCGCCTATAATTGGGCCGATCTCAACAAATTTGTAAAGCTTGGGTTAATGGAGGGCTTGGTACTCCTGGTTTCTTTGGGTGCTGTCTTTTTCAGAGCAAACCCTTTAATCAGAAAAATACTGCTTACGGCCGCCGCAGTACTTGTTGGAGCTTCGTTAGCGGTATTTGGGCAGATATACCAGACAGGAGCCAATGCTTATGATTTCTTTTTGGCTTGGGTCTTGTTCGTTACCATCTGGGTCTGCATAGCCCGCTTCGCTCCTCTGTGGGTTATCTATATTGCACTGATCAATACCACGGTCTTTCTTTATGCAGACCAAGTTGCAAATGATTGGTCCGAACTCTTTGTAATCAACTTGCTGTTTATTATCAACCTTTTTTTCTTGGTTGGTTTCTTGTTGATTTCCAAGTTTAATCCTGAAAGAAGATTTCCGACCTGGTCCACCCATTTGCTTGCATTGGCAATTTCCGTACTAGGAACCTTGGGTGTCTCAATGGGTATTTTTGAAGACCCAGAACCCTTATTTTGGGCGCTTCTTATCCTAACAGGGGTTACTTATGGGTTTGGTATTTGGTTTGCACTAAGAGCCCATAACACATTTTATTTGGCCATTATATGCTTTAGCATCATTCTAATTATCTGTGCCTTACTTCTCCGCGCTTCGGATGGAGCTGGAATGTTTTTTATAATTGGCCTATTTATTATTGGCAGTGTCACTGTATTGATCAAAATCTTAATGGAGCTTCAACGAAAATGGACAACATAAAAGACATAGAACCCTTTTTGGATACCATTGGCGCTGTTGAAGGGTCCGCTTTCTCCTTTGATGAAAATGCGATAAAAGCCGAATATGCCAAACAACATAAAAGAAGGTCCAATCTAGTCATTAAGGTGCTTTCTATTTTTGGAATCCTGTTTGCCACATTTGCTTTTTTTGGGTTCCTGGCCATTTTGGGCATTTATGAGTCTGAATTGGGTATGTTACTTTTGGGAAGCATCCTTATTGTACTGTCTTTGCTTTTGAATATAAAATTTGATACGCTCATTGTTGATACCTTCGGTGCTTCCATTTATGTGCTTGGTATTGCGCTGGTGTCCTTCGGTTTAATTTCTTTTGAACTACATGAAGATCTCACAACCTTTTTGATCATCACTATAGCCTTGTGTTCACTGTTTGTTGTTCAGAACTATATTTTATCCTTTATATCCATATTGATCATTGCCTCTGGCTTCTTGGTGTTTATTTTTTCCAAAGATCTATTTGAATTGCTCCATTTTTACACCGCCTTTTACGCCTTGGCCTTGGCGTATTGTTCTTTTAATGAGCCTCAATTTTTTACTTCTGGCCTTAAGGTGTCCAAAATATACGGTCCACTTCGCATTGGGCTAATTTTTTCTTTATTGTTTGGTCTTGTTGCCGTTGGCAACTACCGTCTTGCCCCAATGTCCCAAAACTTAAACTGGATTTCTTCCCTTGTCCATATTTCAATCATATTGTATCTCGTGGGGCCTATTACAAAAACCTTGGGGGTAGATTCCAAAAACACAAAAATCTGGATATATACTCTGACCTGTCTAACCCTTTTGCCCACACTTTTTGCCCCATCAATTTCGGGGGCACTATTGATTGTCCTGCTCAGTTTCAGGGTGAATCACAAAACGGGTTTGGGTATTGGCATTGTGGCCTTGGTGTACTTTGTCATACAATATTACTATGATCTTAATTTGACCCTCTTGGTCAAATCCATTCTCCTTTTTTCATCTGGGGTAATCTTTGTACTGTTTTATCTATTTCTAATCAAAAAAGCCCCGACCAATGAAAAAGTATAGTACAATCATCATCTTGATAAACCTTGTGGCGTTTTTTGCCTTTTTTAATCACTCCATTATCAAGAAAGAAGAACTATTGGAACATGGTGAACTGATTCTTCTAGAGCTGGCTCCCGTGGATCCACGCTCTTTGATGCAGGGAGATTATATGCGATTGCGGTACACGCTTTCAGAAGACATCAATAGCGACAGTATTCCCAAACGTGGGTTTTGCGTAGTAGGCTTGGATGCCAATGGTGTGGCCCAGAAAAAAAGGTTCCAAAAAGAAAGAACTCCGCTTGGCCAAAACGAATATCTTATTGAATACACTTCCCAAAATAGATGGGACATCAATATTGGGGCGGAATCGTATTTTTTTCAAGAAGGAGAAGCCGAAAAGTATGAAACCGCGGAATATGGCGCTGTAAAAGTGGACAGAAAAGGCAACAGTATTTTGGTGGGTTTGTACGATGCAGACCTTAAAAAAATAGAATAAATCCTATTTTTGGGCATGCAACAACTCAAGGTGTGTGAACTTTTTGCCGGGGTAGGTGGTTTTCGGTTGGGCTTGGAAGAAACCGGACACTACAAAGTAGTGTGGAGCAACCAATGGGAACCTTCAACCAAAACGCAGCATGCATCCAAAGTTTATGAGGCCCGTTTTGGTCCTGAAAACCATTCCAACACCAATATTGAGGACGTCCCCACCCTAGAAATTCCTGATCATGATATTTTGGTGGGCGGATTTCCGTGCCAGGATTATTCGGTAGCCACATCTTTAAAAAATTCTAAAGGCCTTATCGGTAAAAAAGGGGTGTTGTGGTGGTCCATTCATCGCATTCTATCCGAAAAAAGGAACAAGCCCAAATACCTTTTTCTGGAGAACGTAGACCGCTTGTTGAAATCTCCTTCCGCACAAAGAGGTCGTGATTTTGCCGTAATGCTTCGCAGTCTCTGTGATTTAGGGTATGCGGTGGAATGGCGTGTGATCAATGCTGCCGATTATGGAATGCCACAGCGCCGAAGGCGCGTTTTTTTTCTGGCCTATCATAAATCAACCCCTATTTACACCTCACTTAAAAAGGCCAATCCAAAGGATTGGTTGTTCAAAGATGGGGTGATTTCCAATGCTTTTCCGATTGAACATATCAACAAGCCCCTTGTCTCTTTTGACTTGGATGAAGATTTGGTTTCCGTATCGAACGATTTCAACAAGAATCAAAAACTATCTCCTTTTTTAAATACCGGACTATGTATCGATGGCTCGGTTTTCACTCAAAAAACATCCCCATCCTTTGATGGAAAAAGAACCCTACTATCCCATATTTTGGAGAACGGTTCCGCAGACCCAAGTTTGTATATCGATGTAGATGATCTACCCAAGTGGGCCTATTTAAAAGGTGCCAAAAAAGAAATACGCAAGACCAGTACAGGTTTTGAATACAATTATAGCGAGGGAAGCATGGTCTTTCCCGATGCGCTCGATCAACCTTCCAGAACTATTATTACCGGAGAAGGGGGGAAATCTCCCTCTCGGTTTAAGCACGTGGTCCAAACCTCCAAGGGACTGCGAAGACTCTCCCCTATTGAACTGGAACGGTTGAACATGTTTCCCGACAATCACACCTTATTGGATGGAATCCCAGATGCCAAGCGGGCATTTTTTATGGGTAACGCCCTTGTGGTAGGTATTGTGGAACAAATAGGTTCTGCCCTGTTCCGCAAAATATCCCAACTTGAAAAGTAATTTCCATTCCGATCTATTCAAAGAAAAACAACTGACCCCCTTACTGGATTTCTATTACGAAAAGCACCTAAATCAATATACCTTTAGGCGGGTTTCCAATCTAAAACAACAAAGACATGGCATCGATCTCATCCTTGAGCACAAAACCTCAAAAAATCTGTTCTATGTAGATGAGAAAGCCCAACTGGACTATGTAAATGAAAGCTTGCCCACTTTTGCTTTTGAGCTTTTTTATCAGAAAAAAGGCCATCAGAAGCAGGGCTGGCTGTTCGATGTTTCCAAAAAAACGCATTTTTACGCCTTAGTTACGAGTATTTATTCTGATGAGGAAAAGATGTTTACTTCGTGCAACATCACTTTTGTAAACCGTGAAAAATTAATTGGACATCTTTTTGGTTTGGGTTTAACCGAGGAATATTTGACAAGGGTTGCCCACAACAATAAAGACACTCATGGGAAGTTGGTTTTGGAAAGGCTTCATCCCAAAAAAGACGGATATCTATTTTTTTCCACATCAAACAAAGCGGAAAAACCCATAAATCTTATTTTAAGGTTGGAGTTTTTAAGTGCAATTGGGGTAGCCAAAAGGTTGATATAATTTAGGCTTTTATCATTTTCACATGGGGAATCCCGTCCTCCAAGTATTCTTCTCCAGTGCGTTCAAAACCCAATTCGGTATAGAACTTTAAAAGATAGGTCTGGGCCGATATTTCAACAGTTGTGTTTGGAAATCGTTCTTTGATTACTTCCAAAGAAGCCTTCATAATCTGTTTGCCGTATCCATATTTGCGTTGATCTGTGGCTACCACTACCCTTCCGATACTGGAGTTTGTAAAATAATCCCCCGGTTTAAAAATACGGGTGTACGCCACCACTTCATTTTCCTTGGTTCCAAAAACGTGAAGCGCTTTTTGGTCCTTGTTGTCCAAATCTTGATATACACAATCTTGTTCCACTACAAATACTTCACTTCGTAAACGCATGATCTGGTACAGCTCAGAATTGGATAGTTCTATAAAAGTCTTGGTCACAATTTCCATTAGTCTTGAACAATTATGTTTTTGGAATCACACTTATTGAACTCGGGTTGAATATTGACATGATTGATGCCGTGTTTGTGATAAACATGCTCCTCTATTTTTTCCAATATCAAATCAAATTCCGATAGTTTAATATCTTCCTTAAAATCGATATGGGCTTCCATGTGTACTTCATCTTCGTTCAATTGCCAAATATGGACATGATGCACATTTTTAACGGGTTCTATGGTGCAAATGGAGTCCACAATATCTTGAATGACCACAGATTTTGGTGTGAACAACATCAATACTTTGGAAGATTCCTTCAACAAATCATACCCCATATAGATCAAGTATAGCCCAATGAGCATAGTTAGTGCGGCGTCTATCCAATAGATCTGGAAATACTTCATTAAAATACCCCCTATCAAAACTGCAACGGAGGCCATCATATCCGTCAATAGATGCAGGTAAGCCGACTTCATGTTCATGTTCTCTTCAGCATCCTTTTTCAACAAAAGCACACTGAAGCCGTTGGCGGCAATACCAATCAATGAGAGCCATATCACTAAATCCGATTCAATCACTTGGGGTTTGTACAACCGTTCCACAGCTTCCTTCATCAAAAAAATGGCCACAACCACTAATGTTGCGGCATTTACAAAAGCAGCCATGATTTCGGCACGTTTATACCCGAATGTTTTAAAATTGGATGCTTTTCTTTTACCTAAACGAGCAGCTATATAGCTTATGATCAAGGAAAGAACATCACTAAAATTGTGGAGTGCATCGGACAACAATGCCAAACTACCGGAAATAAAGCCACCTATTACCTGGGAAACGGTAATGGCCACATTTAAAAAAATGGAAATAAGTAGGTTTCTTCCTTTTAAATCTGTGTGGGAATGTGAGTGGCCATGCTGGTGATGGTGCCCCATATTCTAATTTTTAGCTGCAAGGTATTTTTTCTATCCTGCGTTCATGACGGCCTCCTTGAAATTCTGTGTTCAAAAAGGTTTCCACCATTTCCAAGGCTTGCGGTAATGCAATAAACCGGGCAGGTAGACTTAAAATATTTGCATTGTTGTGTTCCCGCGCAAGAGCAGTGATTTCCTTGTTCCAACAAAGAGCTCCCCTTACTTTTTGATGTTTGTTTATGGTCATGGATGCCCCATTGCCACTTCCACAGATAACAATGCCCATGTCTACCTTTCCTTCTTCGACATCTGTAGCAACCGGATGCACAAAATCCGGATAGTCCACACTGTCGGTACCATCGGTACCATAATTAACAACATCTATACCTTTGGATTTTAACAAGCCTATTATGGCCAATTTATAGTCGGTTCCTGCGTGATCGTTCCCTATGGCAATTTTCATGGTTCATATATTAAGATAGTGGATTACAAAGGTACAATTCTTTTTTGGTGGGTGTGTTGATAAAAAAGAATGAATCCTTTCATGTTACTGTTTAACAGCTTGTTATGATATTACCTTATTTGTTGATCATTTTAAGAAAACTCACCGCAATTAAATTTTGATTTTATGGAAAATACATGCAATAGAATAATTTGTTTACGTTACTTCAGTTTTCAATTAAAAATTAATCAACCCTTTGAAAACATTTTTCTGCAGTAATTAACATTAAAAACACATTAACTTTTCAATAATTTTATGTTGAAAACGGTTATTAAAAAACGTTCATAAAAAATCTAACCGATTGATTTTTAAAAAACTTAAACTTTGAAAAATTGTCAATAAATACATTCAACTGTTCAAAGCAACTTTTTCAACAAAATTTTATTCCACATTTCAACAAACTATCATAATCACCATTTTATTAAAATTTAAAAGAAAAGAAAAAAAGTATTTATGATAATTGTTGATAAAACATGTTTGCTTTGAGGATTACTTAACCTATGTTGAGGGCTCAAGGATTATAATTTGTACTTTTCAAAAAAATAGAGACGTAAATGTCAAAGAAAAAGAAGAGGGCCAGAAGTCAACGAAAGAATGAGATTACGAAAGGCATTTTTACCGTACTGGAAAAGGAACCGTCCAAAAGCTTCAATTACAAGCAAATAGCATCTAAACTTGGAATTTCAGATACCCAAGACCGCAATGAACTCATTAAACGGTTGGGACAACTCAAAGCAAGTGATCGAATTGTAGAAGAAGAACGAGGCAAGTTTAAAAAGAAACCATCAGTACATACATATTTTATAGGAAAAGTGGATTTGACCTCCAGTGGTAATGCCTATGTTATGGTTGATGATTTGGAGGATGATATTTTTGTTCCGTACAATCGGTTGAACAAAGCATTTCATGGTGATACTGTGGAAGTGTTTTTAAAACCTAGAAGAAAAGGCAAAAAGCAGGAAGGGGAAATATCCAAAGTATTGGAGCGTAAAAAAACTTCCTATGTGGGTATTTTGGACAAACAGAAAACCTTTGCGTTCGTACGACCTACCGATTCTAGGATGTACACGGATATCTTTATTCCCCAGGAAAAGATGAAAAAGGCCAATGATGGGGACAAGGTCTTGGTGAGTTTGGGAGATTGGCCCAATGATACGGAATCCCCTTACGGTGAAATCATTGAAGTTCTTGGAAAACCAGGAGATCACAATACCGAAATCCATGCCATTTTAGCGGAATACGGTCTTCCCTATGAATTCCCTTATGAAGTGGAACAGTTTGCCAATACGTTGGATACCACTATCAAAGAATCAGAAATAGCAAAGCGTAGGGATATGCGAGAGGTGCTCACCTTTACCATAGATCCAAAAGATGCCAAAGATTTTGATGATGCCCTATCGTTCCAGAAATTGGAGAACGGAAACTATGAGATTGGAATCCATATAGCTGATGTATCGCATTATGTACTACCTGATACCATTCTAGAGGAAGAGGCCTATAATAGAGCCACATCGGTATATTTGGTGGATCGGGTGGTTCCCATGTTGCCCGAAGTATTATCCAATAATGCATGTTCGCTTCGGCCCAATGAAGAAAAGTATACCTTCTCTGCCATTTTCGAAATGGATGATAAGGCCCGGTTGGTGGACCAATGGTTTGGTAGAACAGCCATTAATTCCAACGAGCGCTTTGCCTATGAAGAGGCACAACATGTTATTGAGACCAAGCAGGCACAAATTCCGGAAGATATTTCAATTCGTGGAAAAGAGTATTCGGTTTCAGAAGAAATAGTGGAGGCCATTTTAACTTTTGATAGATTGGCGAAAATCATGCGTGCCGGACGGATGGATGATGGGGCAATATCATTTGATAAAATTGAAGTGCGATTTAACCTCAATGAAAAAAATGAACCGGAAAGCGTTTATTTTAAAGAAGCAAAGGATGCCAATAAACTTATTGAAGAGTTTATGCTCTTGGCCAACAGAAAAGTGGCCGAGTTTATAGGGAAACAGAAAAAAACATTTGTCTATAGAGTACATGATGAGCCAGATCAGGAGAAATTAATGGCCCTGAACGGGGTTATTTCCAGATTTGGACATAGTATTAACCTCAAGGACAAAAAGAGCGTGAATAAGTCTCTAAACCAGTTGTTGGAAGATGTAAAAGGCAAGAAGGAGCAGAATTTGGTAGATACCCTTGCCATTAGAAGTATGAGCAAGGCCATTTACACTACAGAGAATATTGGGCATTATGGCCTGGGATTTGACTACTACACACATTTTACATCGCCCATTAGACGATATCCTGATGTGATGGTCCATAGATTGTTACAATCCTATTTAGATGGGGCCAAGTCTGCAAAAACAGTCACATACGAAGAGAAATGCAAGCATTCATCCGATATGGAACTTTTGGCGGCCAATGCCGAAAGAGACTCGGTCAAGTATATGCAGATTAAGTTTATGGAAGACCATAAGGACCAAGAATTTGTTGGGGTAATCTCTGGAGTAACCGAATGGGGCATTTATGTTGAAATTGTGGAAAACAAATGTGAGGGAATGGTCAGGATCAGGGATATCAAAGATGATTATTATATTTTTGATGAACGCCAGTATGCCATTATTGGTGAACGAACCAAACGAATGTACCAATTAGGTGATGAGGTTTTGGTAATGGTTAAGGATACCGATTTAATGAAAAGACATTTGGACTTTTCGTTGATTGGCAAAAATGAGTAATACTATTTTGGAATAAAATTTGTTATCCTTTTGAGAACCAAATTTTTAATAGATGAAACCGTTTACGATTGTTCTATTTTTTATTTCCTTACAGGTACTGAATGCACAGGATAAAGAGATTATCCGTAACCTCGATGGGTTTACAGAAGTGAAGGGTTTTGATGGACTTTCCATACACCTGATAAAGTCAAGCGAAAATAAAGCTGTGATTACTGGTGCAAATACCCACAAAGTGGCCATAGTAAACAACAATGGTGTTTTGAAAATCCGAATGGAAATCGATAAAATTTTCAGTGGATATAGAACCTACGTAGATTTGTATCATACAGAGGTGTTAAAAGTGATAGATGTGAATGAGGATGCCCGAATGTATTCGGATGAAACCTATAAACAGGATGTTCTGGAGCTGAAAGCACAAGAAGGGGGCGAACTCGAAATAGGTTGCCAAGTAGACCAACTGTTGATAAAAGCCGTATCGGGAGGAAAAATATTGGTGTCCGGTTTTTCAAATAATCAAGATGTAATTATCAATACAGGTGGAGATTATAATGGAAAATCCTTCAAGACCAAATTTACCACGATTAGTGTAAATGCCGGTGGAAATGCAGAAATCTACGCCACAGATTATGTCAAGGCCAATGTAAAAGCAGGAGGGGAGGTCTTGGTGTATGGCGACCCAACAAAAATGGATGAATCCACCGTTTTTGGAGGTAAAATCAAAAGGGTGGAATAAAAAAATATGATTGACGATATTCAAGCAGCGATACCTCTGGGTTTCTTATTGAGCTTTATGATTGGCCCAGTATTCTTTGTGCTGCTTGAAACCAGTGCCACCAAAGGGTTTAGGGCAGGAGTAAGCTTTGATGTAGGGGTGATCATTGCCGATATTGTTTTTTTGATCATTGCCTATTTCAGTAGTTTTCAATTGTTGGAGAACCTTAGCAACCAGCCCGGTCTTTTTGTCTTTGGAGGAATGATTTTGCTGGTATATGGAATAGTACTTTTTTTAAAAAAAGCTGGTAAAAAAGCAAGCTTTAAAGCTACAAAAGGAAATTACCTTAGTCTTTTGGTCAAAGGGTTCTTGCTTAACTTCATCAACATTGGGGTATTGGCATTTTGGTTGGGACTGATTATTGTTGTGGGGCCCAGTTTGGACAATAATCCCAATAGGATTTTGGTTTTCTTCGGTACGGTGATAGCGGTTTATTTTACCACAGATCTTTTGAAAATTATTTTGGCGAAACAATTGAAAAAGTACCTCACCAAAGAACGTGTTGTTTTAATCAAAAAAGGATTGGGACTTATTTTGGTTGCCTGTGGAATAGTTTTGATTATCAAAGGATTTCTTCCCAAAGAAGAGTTTAACATTAAAGAAGGGATCGAGCGCATAAGCGAATAAAAAAACCCAGCAGATATTGCTGGGTTTTTTGAGGCATCGAGCGGATTCGAACCGCTGTACAAGCTTTTGCAGAGCTGTGCCTAGCCACTCGGCCACGATGCCATTCAGGAGTGCAAATGTACTACTTTTTTTAGCTTGCCCAAATCCTTATTTAGGTCTTTCTGACTCAAGAACAGCGGTTACACTTTCAACATCTCCACCAATGGGGGGATTAATTTTTGAAACTTCAACAATTATGTTGGTTACGTTGGCTATTTCCTGGAAAATACGGTCTATAATACGCTTGGCAACATGTTCCAAAAGGTTAGAGCGTATGCCCATTTCTTCCTTTACTATATTGTTCAAGTGTACATAATCCACGGTTTCACTGAGTTTGTCCGATTTTGCAGGCAGCGATAGGTCTGCGGTGATTTCCAAATCTACGCGATAATCACTGCCAATAAGCATTTCTTCTTTTAAACATCCGTGATTGGAATGGATCCTGATATTGTTTACCCTAATTTTTCCCACGCTTCTATTGGATTAATGGGCAAAAATAAATCAAAACGGGCTAAATCAATACATACATCTACAATTGCTTATGCCTTGGAAGAGATCCATACCTACGGTAAGTACGTGTGTTCCTGTACTATATCCCAAAATTTCGTTGGTAATTACTTGATATGAATATCCAAAATAGAAATTACTTTTTTTGAATCCGGCAATGGGTGCAATGTATAGCGGTTCACCAAGCTGGTCGTTCAAAAAACGATAGGTAAGACCAACATAGTAGTAGTCTTCAAAGTCATGAAAACGGAATTTGGCGTTTAAGTCGGTTACCGAACGGCCATCACTTTCAAACCATTGAAAGAAAACAGAGGGCTCCAATTCCAATTTGCTATTCTTGTTTTTAGAGATGCTATAACCCGTATAGGCATAATAATTTCTCAAAGTATTGGGTTCAAAAACAGGATTGAACTGTTCCAAGTTTTTGTTTAGAATATTGGATGCGTTAAGACTGAAATAAAACTTATCGTATCGGTAAAGCACCCCAAGGTCAAAATTATGGTTGGTAGTCGCTTTATCGTCTGTGGGAAGCTGTCCGTTGTTAGCGGTAAAGTTCTCCACATCTATCCTAAACTGGTTAAAGTTGTATGAAATACCAAAAGAGAGAAAAATATCATCATAACGATCTAAAGTAAGGTGGTGGGCAAAAGAAACCCTGGCCCCCCTTTGTTTTGTCTCGCCATTGCTATCATTGTACAAGAGCATTCCCAACCCCGAACGGTTGCCTATCCGGGCATCTGCGGCCAAGGTCTGGGTATCCGGAGCGTCCTCTATACCCACCCACTGGGTCAACCCGTTCAAGCGAACCTTTATATGGTCCCCGATCCCAGCATAGGTTGGGGACATGATAAAGGGGTTGTCAGCAATATATTGTGAAAGCTGTGGGATAGTCAATTCTTGCCCTCTGGCCACAAAGGCCAAGAGGAAAAGAAAGACAGAGGGATATATTTTTTTCAACATGGGGTTGAGTAGGTTAATTGTTATTATCGATATAGGGTAAAGTGTCCAACAAACTCCCGATCATCCAATTCACCATTCAAACGAATCACGTACCAATAATCTCCTGTTGGTAACGGCTTGCCATCGTATTCTCCATCCCAACCATTGGTATCTCGGGTCATCTTCTCCACTACTCTACCATAACGATCATAAATGGTTATTAGTACGTCTGGGAAGCCTTCAATATTGTCCGGAATCCAAGTATCATTAAGTCCATCTCCATCTGGGGTAAAGAAGTTTGGCATTTCAATATCAATGAACTCCATAAATATCTCGGCTGTAGCCTGACATCCGTTCTGGTCAATTACCGTAACGGTATAGGTATCAGTTCTGTTGATATAGAACGTATTGTCCGTACCATTATCAATATCACCAAAGTAGAAGGTATATTCTTCAACTCCACCGGTAGCTATTGCCGTAATTTGGTTGATGTTGTTATTTTCCAAAACCAATGTCAATGGCTCATAACCCTCTATGGTGAAATCATATGTGGTCATACATCCGTTGGCATGGGCTATGGTGATGTAGTGATCGCCAGGAGTCATGTTGGTGAAGTCCGCACTCAATTGCATATCGGCCGGATCTGTGGAATCCAAAGCATACAATACATCGGCAGAAACGGTTGGGTCTTCAAATATGATTTCCAAAGAGTTATCTGGGACGTTTCCGGTACACTCGTACATTGGTGTAACCGTAGCAGCCAGATTTACTCCAGGTTCAATTTCCACAAACACATTGGTCTCACATCCTTGTGCATCTCTAACGAATACCACATGGGTTCCGGCCGCTAGATTTTGGAACAAGGTTTGGTTTTGTACAAAATCTGCATCAGCATTGGAATTTAAAGCAGTTTCATAAGGTGCGGTACCTCCAGTTATTTGTAGCTCGAAGGAACCATCTGCACTATTGAAACACACCTCATGCATAATGTTGATTGCCTCTGCTTGGATAGGCTCTGGCTGCTCAATATCAAACTGGAAGGTTATAAAGCATCCGTTTACATCCTGCGCAATGACATCGTAGGTGCCTGGAGCCAAATCAGTGAAGGTGTTTTCTGTATCAAACTGATCCAAGTTGGGCGAAATAGCATAGAGAATCTGTCCAGTTCCTCCAGATACTTCAACCGTAATGGTACCATCGTCCATACCTGCACAGGTAACATCTGTTGATTCCTCACGGTCCACTTGCAATGGCAATGGTTCGGTAATTGGGATAACAGGTGATACCTCAACACAATCTTGACTTGTTACCCTTACATAGTAGTCACCAGCTATAAGGCCGTTGAATGTACCACTGGTTTGTGGTCCTGCCACCAAGTTGGTCAATGCAGCATCGCTGAACAATTCATAGTTATAATTGCCCAGACCGCCCGTTGCCCTGGCAATGATAGTGGCACTGGCCTCGCCAGTACAGTTTATCATGGCAGCAGAATCGTCAATATTAAGAACAAGGTCCGGTACTTCGTCAATAGTTACTTGGTTGGAAACCATGGCCGTACAGCCATTACCGTCCCTTACCATGAACTGATAGGCATTGGGCAACATATTGGTAAAGTCATGGAAATTACCATTGTTGAAGTTTTGCCATGTAGAAGTGGTGGTGTCAAAATATTGGTATGTACCATTTCCGCCAGAGGCAGAAAGTCTCATACCACCGTTCAAAGTACAGGTCATTTCTGCTGTTTGTACCAAGTTGGTTTCCACCTCATCTGGTTCTTGGATTTCTACAGTAACGGTTTCCACATCACAACTCCAATCATCTGAAACAGTTATACTGTATATACCAGCACCTAAACCATTGAAAGTTGGATTACTTTGTGAATCAGAAGTAAAGACAATATTGGCCCCCGCGGCATCATAGATGTTCAATTGGTATTGATATACGCCTTGACCACCCAGAACATTGATTGCGGTAATGGATGCGTTGTCATCACCATAGCAATCCAACATGGTTGTTGAAGCACTAATATCTGCTGTAATATCTGCAGGTCTTACCAGAGATATATTCCTCATCAACGGACAACCATTGGCATCGGTTATGGCCACATCAAAGTCACCTGCCGATAAACCTGTAAACAAGTAGCTTGCCACATTGTTCTGCGTGTATACTTGACCAGTATTGGTGTTGGTCAACACAATGTTATATGGCGCCGTTCCCCCTATTGGGGCCACCTGAATCTGTCCCTGATCGTTGGTACAAGTAACATTGGCCACCATAAGAGGTGTTGCATCCAAGGCTGCACTTGGGGTATTGATTTGTACTGTGTTGGAATTTTCAATACAGAAAGGAGCTCCAGTTTCAGTAACCCTTATAAAATAGCTGCCTCCAATCAATAGATTTGATGGATCGGGAATTTCAAAAGGATTAACGGAGGTATTGCCACTTCCAGTAATTCCAGTAGTTGTACCATTTGAACGGAACACTTCATAATTGTAGGCGCCAGCGTATCCTGTTACATCAATTTCCAGAGTTCCGGTGCCACCATAGCACAGCGCATGGGATACAACGGATGCTACCACATCAATAGTGTCATACGGTGCAATGTTATATGGCGCTGTGTCCACATAACAGCCTGTTGTAGTATCTGTTACCCTAAACACATAGCTTCCAGGAGCAGTCAACTCAAAGGTTGCTGAAGTACTGGTTGGAGTTCCTGTCAACGACCCAAGGGTATTACCAACGGGCAACAACTCAAAAGTGTAGGTGTTGGCTGGGTTTCCGTTGTCTGAAACCGTAATCAAAACTTCTTCAGGGTTGTTACAAGTTATATCAATGTTCTCCGTAACAGTAGCAGTGAATGCATTTATAGCCGTAATAGGAACAGCTGTAGTCGTAAGACATCCATTGGCATCTTCAACATAAATGGTGATATTCTGATCAACACCAGTATCCACAATTTGGAACTCGTTTAATGTCTGGAAGTTGATGTTATCCAAACTGTACAAATAAGGCGCTGTTCCACCCACTGGGGTTACAGTAACCGTAGAGGTATTAACCGTGTTGTTTGCATTACAAGCAAATGCTGTTGCAGTGGCCGAAGCAGACAAAATACTTGGTTCGGTAACGGTTTGATCAAAGAAATCCTCACAGGCCCTTGATGATATTACCCTTACCCTATAGTCTCCAGCAGGAAGGTTGTCAAAAACGGTGCTGGTCTGTGCAAAACGATAGGGTGTTCCCAAGTTGGACATTTCGTACAGCTCAAAAGTGTATACTGGATCTACTACAGAAGCTGGATCTAAAACAACTGTTAAGCTACCCGTTGAACCACCATTACAGTCCACAGGGTCCATGATCACATTATCAATAATGGGATCAACCTTGTCATCAAGTTCTTGCGTAACGGTGACGGTACAAGGAGTTCCTGTATCGTTATCGGTTACCGTGAAGGTATACGTACCAGGCATGGTAAGTCCAGTAAATATTCCTGTGGCATTTGTTGGTAGAGGCGTAGATCCATCAGGGAATTCTACCGCAAAGGTCAAGTTGGAAGAACCTCCATTTACATTTATAGTTACATGGCCTCCGGGATCTACAGTACAATCAATAGGCTTATCAACAGTAGCCGTTGCCGTCATTACATCCAATAGCTCTACTGGGCCTACAATTTCGGTACAAGACCATTGATCGGCAATCAATACCTCATAAGTGCCGGCACCCAAACCAGAGAATATGGCACTAGTCTGCGGAGAGCCAACATTAGATCCGTTACGGATTAATTGATAGGTATAGTTGCTTCCTTGGCCGCCAGCAGTTCCCACCACCTCAATCTCTCCTTGGAAGACGGTACAATTATCTTGGTTGATTTGCAATGCGGCTGTAATTGGAGTTGGATCTACAAGCACAATATTGTCCTGAATCAGTTGCGCACAGCCACCGGCATCGATTACCCATGCTTCATAGGTTCCAACACCAAGCGTGCTAAAGGTCGCTCCAGGGACATAATCGCCAGGTCCTGAAGGAGCAGAAGTGCCTACATAATATTGGTATCCACCCCAACCTCCGGTCACATTGATGATTTCAATGATACCGTCGTTTCCAGCACAGGTGATTGGCGTAACTTGGGTTGCTCCCGCGATAGCGGCGGCAGGGCCCGCAATATTGAATGATTCACTATAGACACAAGCAGATCCTGGCGGATTGGTGTCCGTTACCTCTATGTAGTATGTTCCAGCAGCAAGACCGGAAATGGTGAAGCTTCCATCGGTATCTGAACCAGTGGTAACCACATCATCGGCCAAGTTGGCGGGTGTATTGTTTATGTCGTAGTACAGGGTGTAGCTGGTTGCACTTGCATAGGTAATGCTTGATGCATCCACTAGATTGAGCTGCACTTCGCCATCCGTATCACCAAAGCAGGTAATATCTGTGGTTCCAACTACAATAAGATCCAACACCTCTGGGTCAGCCACAGTATGGGAAACGCCAACAATACAACCTGTTACGGTATTCCTTACTTCAAAGTTGTGGGTGCCCACGGACAATCCAGTAAAGATTCCTGATGCTTGGAATACGCCTGCTGGCAATATTCTGAACTCATAGTTTGCAGGATGCGTGTTTGAGTTTGTCAAGGAACCAAATGCAGTAATGGTAATGTCTTCACCTGTAACGCAAGTGGCAACAGCATCAACAGCAACAGTTGCGGGTTGCAATTCATCAAATGGGGCAATGGTCTCCGTAGCGGTTCCCATACATCCATTATCATCATAGACATTGATGATGTAGCTTCCTCCAGCTGTATTGGTTTCGATGTAAACGTTGTTTGGACCAGATTGTACCACAACATCATCACCAGTAGCTGGCGTACCATTGTCATTTATGAATTCATAAATGACATAATTGCCACTTCCTCCAGTAATGGACGCTGTATCCACTGTTATGGTGGCATTGTTCATATTATTTCCGGCAGTACAGAGAAATTCAACCACATTGGTGTTTACGTTTGCAACTGGGTCTGGTTGGGAAATAACCTGGGTTAATGTTGTTGTACAACCGTTGGCTGCTGTTACTTCAATGGTATAAGTAATACCGGCAGCACTACCTTCGAGTCCAGTAAAGGTAGCCGTGGTGGCGTTGTTTGAAGTAGGCGCCAATGGGAAGGAAGCTGCGCTTCCAGGCCCTGAAATAATTTCAAATGTATAAGGTCCTGTACCGCTGTCTATAGCACTTACTGAGATGGTACCATCGGCATCACCATTACAAGTTACATCTGTGAAAGAGGTAATGTTGAATGAAGGCATAATGGCAGGAGGAACCGATACATTGAAAACCCTTGAACATTCAGGTGAAGCTGTATTGTTATCAAAAACAGTAATAATATAATCCTCAACAGTTGTAGTGCTGAACACCAACGGATTGGTGGACAAGTTTGTTCTGCTTACCACAATTCCCGAACCATCGGAAATCTCATAATCATAGCTACCAGAGCCTTGAAGTACATTAATGGTAATTTCGGCATCAGGGCTTGGTGAACAATCCAATAATTTGGTCAAGGCTACATCTACTTGGAGTAGGGGATGAACCGTGACCGTATCTGTATCAACACATCCATTGGCGTCAATGATAGCGACATTATAGGTGCCAACAGCTACATTATTGAATACACCACCATTGTTCAGATAAGTGGTGCCGCCATCCAACGAATACAATATGGGGAGTGCCGCACTTGTGGCGTTCACGGTAACCGTAGCAGGAACGGTACAGTTGTCAACAACCAATGAGTCTATGGTAGGATTTGGGGCCAAATCTAGGTTAACCGATCCCAGAGGAACGGAACAACCATATTGATCTTGCATTAGTATGGAATAACTGCCTGCTGGTGAATTTGCTGGTATTTCAATGGGGTTGTCCGCAGTTGCTGTAATGGTTGTGAAAGGAGCAGGACCTGTAACAGTATAGGTGTATATGCCACCACCGCCCAAGGGGTTCTGAACCTCAATAAGCCCAGGGGAATTACAAGTAATATCTTGTAGCACATTGGGTGTTCCGTTTAACGGATCAAGTTCCATCAACAGTTCATTTTCAGTAGCACCTACACAGCTATCATTATTAAAGCTGTCTACCTCTACAACTTCTATAAAGTAGTTGCCGGGCGCTAAATTGGTAATGGTAACATCTTGTTGTGGAGAAGAGAAAGGTACTATTCCCCCACTATCTGTTACAAATACCGCAGAACCAGAACTCATATCGTACAAGGTCCATCTAAACTGGGTTTCAAAAGGAGCTTGGTTATCAGTTACGGTATAGGTGATACTTCCGTTGTTTGCCCCATCACAGCTTGGCGTAATGCTTGAGGTAATTTCCAAAGGAACGGTGATAATGTCATTCACATTTACGCTACTTTGACGAACACAGGTTGCATTGTCCCTAACGTAGAAGGTGTACGTTCTACCGGGCACCAACCCTGTAAAGGTATGGGTTGTTCCCAAAGGCAAAGGTGCTGTCCAAGTGGCAGTAGCAGGATTAAAGTTTGCAGGGTCATCTGAATAGGTGTATTCGTATGGTGCCGTACCGTTCTGTCCCCGCACGGTAACTTGAAGCTCATTACAGTTTACGACAATAGGCAAAATGGTAATATCCAAGTCATCTAACGGATAAGGTATGATGAATGGCGGAAGGTCCGTCTGACAAATGGTATTGTTTGAACCATCCACAGTTCTCATGGAAGGATAAACGGTTTGACCAGAAACGTATCCGGTAAATTGGTCTGAAGTACCTGGTGCTGAGTTGTCCCCTATCCATGTGGCACCACCATCGTCACTAAATTGAATGGTTCCTAAAGTGGTGGGATATCCAGAGAATTCAAAGCCGAAATCATTTATATCACCGGTACATGTTCCAGGTGTAACCCCAGATACAATGCCAGTCAACTCATCAGGATTATTGATGGTCTGCGTATCGGTAATGGTACAACCTGTTGCATCGGTTACATTGATGGTGTAGTCGCCGGGCATTAGGTTATAATAAGTTCTTGAAGAGGCCACTACATTGGTGTTGGTCTGATCAGATGCACCACCGTTGTCCAAATCAATGATTTGAATAGTATACGGAGCAATCCCGGAAGTAATGTTCACCAAAATAGATCCAACACCATCATGACATTCAGGATCTGTTGGTGTAGCCGTCATAGTCAACGGTGTGGCCGGGTTCACAGTTACTGTTTCCATAAACTCACAGAATGGAGCTGTGGCAGAGTTGTCCCTTACGTACACATCGTAAGTGCCTTCGTTTCCAGCAGTTACAGTATATGTGTTGGTTGTAGAGAAGAATCCGGTTGGATCTGTGGTGGTGGGTACAAAAGCATACTCCAAAGTGGGCGAACCACCAGAAGCCGTAACAGAAATACTGCCATCGGCACAAGTGGTAATGTCTTCAACATCCACTGTGGCAATAAGCGCATCTACAATGGTTACATTTTGAAGGGTACCTACACAACCAAAGCCATCCCTTACATTGATAGTATAGTTTCCTGCAGCCAAACCTGAGAAGGTATGGTTAGTGGAATTGGAAGGGCTGGGGGTTATCCATGGACCGCCATTTAAACTAAATTGATAATCTCCATTACCACCAGTTACATCTACTAGAATGGTACCGTTGTTGTCTCCACTGTAACAGGCGGTGGGAGTTACATCAAAAACAATATTTGCAGGAGGCACAACAGTAATGGCAGCATCAACAGCATCTTCACAAAGATTGGTGTCCCGTACACGAACAATATAGTCTCCAGCCACAAGTCCAGGGAATATATTGGAGGATTGATATCCTACAAGTACACCGCCACCAGTATCTTCCAATTGGTATTGGTATACTGGTGTTCCACCGGTTGCAGAAGCCGTAATCGTAGCTCCTCCGTTGGAACAGGTCATTATGCTGGTCACAGAGGCAGAAGCATCCAAAGCATTAGGCTCTGTTAAAGTTTGATTAAGGGTCACGGAGCAAGCAGGGTCCCTTAAATCAACAATGGTAATCGTGTGATTACCTGCGGCCAATCCGTTTACGGTGATTGGACTTGCAAATTGGGCAGCAGAAACCACACCACCATTTACTTGATAGGTAAATCCAGTTGCTGGGTCAAAATTTTCAGTTTCAAACGTAATAGAACCGTCGGCCGCACCATTACAGGAAATTTCGGTAAAGGCGGTAATAGCACTATCAAAGGCATGGCCATCCTCAATATTGACATCAACAGTCAACGAACCACCACAAACCTCTGGAGTTTGGAATGCTTCAATATCATCTATGGCGATGTCATTACCCCCTGTAACAGCAGAGTTGGTTCTGATGACAATGTCCAAATTGGAATTGGCGCCAGGGTTAAGGGTAACGGTATAGTTTTGCCAGTCGTTGGCATCGTTGTTTTTAGGTACATTCCCAGTGGTGGTACTGGCAATAACGGTGCCCACTCCATCTACCAATTGAATATCGATATCCGGATCAGCACCTCCAGTTCCAACCCTTAATAAGTTGAACGCCCATAGCGAGATGGTTATGTCCCGGTTGGGAACCACCTCAATGTTTCTTTTTGCATAGATGATACCATTAGGGCCAACAGCACCACCCACATTCATGGCTAAAAATCTACCATTGGCCAAAGCAGAGTGATCGTTGGGACTTCTCCATGAACCATATGGGTTCACGATGGTTTGCGTAACCGAATATTCTCCATCTTGGATATGGGTGTCTATACCCCAACCGCAAGAGTTAATGGAACCATTCTGGGGTTCATAGCAATAAGCCGGGTCTACTTCAGGAATACTTGTATTTGGTCCAGACCCAAAGGTTTCCAATAACAACACACTTGGTGAAGGAGCTGTGTTGCTAGTATAGTTTACAGTTATGGTGTGTGGTCCAACCCCAACATTGTTAAATACATTTGAAGTAGAAGGAGTGTTTGGATTTCCATCTATTTCATATGTATAATCAAAAGCGGCACTGTCCGGGGTTAGGGTAACGATACCCTCTCCATCACATTCATAATCTATTGATGCGGTAACACCCGGAGGGGTTGGTTCAGGATCAATGGTCACCGTCATTGGGTAGGTACAAAGATTGGCATCCCTGATGTAAACGGTATGCGTACCAGGCAACAAATACCCTATTGAACTTGGGCCATACGAAGTTCCTCCATTAAAGCTGTATTCATATGGAGCAGTTCCTCCAATAGCATTGGTAATGCGCACCTCTGCACCCAAGCCTGGGTTACACTCGGCCAATTGGGTAACGGCGGCGGAAGCAGAAAGCGTAAGGGGCTCGGTAATAGTATATATTTCATTGACCAAACAACCGTTTGCATCCCTAACGCGGATGTTATAACTTCCAGCGGCTTGGTTTACAAACGTATTGGAAGTCTGATAGGTAGCACCGTTGTTGATGCTGTATTGATAGGGCGCCTCACCACCTGAAGCAGTTATGGTTATGGTAGCCTGGGCTTCACCACTACAAAGGATTCCAGTATCAGAAACCACCAATGCCAAAGGCGGATCTTGTGAAATGGTGATGTCGAAAGAAGCCTCGCAGTATCCTGCTGCGCCATTGTTATCACGAACATATACGTCATAATTACCTGTTCCTCTGGTTACAGGATTGGTTCCTGAAAAATCTCCGGCATTTGGAGTTGTTCCATCAGGTACAACAGCGTAAACATAGTTCCCATCTCCACCTGTTGCGGTAATATTTATGTCTGAATCTGTACCACAAGCGGTTACGTTGGGCGAAGAAGCGATTACACTCAGTTCTGGATCAATGGTGATCGATTCTGAATCTGTACAGGTGTTTCCATCACGGACTTGGATGGTATAACTTCCTGGGCCAAGGCCAGAGAATACATTGCTTACCTGAAATGGACCACCATTAAGGCTGTATTCGTAGTTTCCGTCCCCACCAGAAGTTACGTTTGCGGTTAGGGTTAAACCAACGGCATCATCATAACAAATATCATTGGGCACAATGGCCAGTACGGGGGCAACTGCTTCAATAATATCAAAAGTGTCTGTATAAACACAACCATTGGAATCGGTTACGGTATAGGTATAGGTCCCACCAATGGTTAAATTGGAGAACAAACCGTTGGATTGTGCTGCAGGCAATACATAACCAGCAGGCCCGGCAGTAATTTCATAACTATTGCCACCCCATCCTCCAGATGCTATAATGGTAACAGAGCCTGTGGAAACACAGCTAGGCTGTACCACTGAATGTGAGGCGGTCAATGCCGAAGCCGGAGCATTTATGGTAACACTGGCGGTATCGGTACAATTGGTAAAGTTATCGGTTACGGTAATGGTGTAGGTACCTGCCGCCAAGTTGTTCAAGGAAATGGTTCCATTGGTTTGGGCGCTTCCATTGAAAGTTGCAGGGCCAGTTACCGAATAATCGTAATCTGTATTAAAGTTTGCCACAATATATCGTAGCTCTCCATCTGTGTCTCCCAAACAGCTAATATTGCTCACCAATTGCCCAGTAACCGTTATTTCAGTAACAGGGTTTATGGTGTAGCTTTCATCATAGAAACATCC
This sequence comes from Flagellimonas alvinocaridis, assembly GCF_004916895.1. Classification (GTDB taxonomy): domain Bacteria; phylum Bacteroidota; class Bacteroidia; order Flavobacteriales; family Flavobacteriaceae; genus Flagellimonas; species Flagellimonas alvinocaridis. The sequence goes on along the minus strand of NZ_SNTZ01000001.1, from coordinate 613,007 downwards.
ATTGCTGTCGGTTACACGGAACATATACGTGTCCGGGGCCAATCCGGTAAAAGTGGCATTGTTTCCATTGTTGATTACACTTGCTGCAGGGGCAATGATTTCATAGGTCAAGTTTGGTGTGCCTCCCGTAGTGGTTAAGGTAACATCGGAAACAAAGGCAGGACATGTTGGATTGGTAGCCGAAAATGTAAGATCCGTTGGAGGATCAAGGGCATCTAAAGTAATAGGGTCGGTGGTAACTGTACAGCCGTTATCGTCCCTTATGGTGATGGTGTAAGTTCCATCGGTAAGCCCTGTGAAGGTTTCTGCACCAGCACCACTTACAAAGTTTACCCCATCAATACTGTATTCGTAGGGTGCTGTACCCCCGGTTACATTTTGGGCCTCAATAATTCCATTTTGTAAACAAGTATAATCTTGAATCAATGCTGCATCCCCATCCAAGCTATCTGTTGGGGCTGTAATGGAAGCATACTCAAAATAATCACATGATGCACTTCCTTTACGTTGGTTTATTACCACGGCATAGTCACCGTTAGCTAAATTTGGAAAATAGCCGGTAGTGTTAGTGGCCAAGGCATTATTGTAGTCGTAGGCGTTCTCATCAAAACCAGTTGCATCGAATAAATAGTAAGTTAGTTGATACCCATTGCTGTTGATTAGATTAAAAGTAATTGCCCCTGTTGATTCCCCATAACAAAGCACATCAGTAATCACCGTTGGATCAAAATCAGCTGCTGGTCTAAACTCGATAGTGACGGTATTGGAGATATCATAACAATCAAACCTATCTACCACCACGAAGGTATAATCACCTGGGTCATAGATATCAAAAATTTGACTGGTTTGAAATTCAGAAGGCGGTATGTCTGCTACAGTGGGGTATGAAATTACGGGGTTGCCCAATTCATCCACATAAGACCAAATAGCATATAAATGTGGTGTTTTCCCTCCTGTGGACTCCATTAGTATATTACCTTCTCTACAGGTAATGTGTTGAGAAATCCTTGCGTTTAAATCTAGATCTGAAGAATCAACAATGGTGACTTGTTCTGTATAAGTACAGTTATCATCTGTAGTTACGGTTACATCGTATACTCCGGCATTTAAATTTTCAAAAGTATAGTTGTTGTCTGTTGAAGGTCCAAAAGTATCCACAACAGTACCTCCTTGTGCTATTTCGTAACTGTATTGTGGCTCTACATTGAGCACAGATATGGCTATTTCACCCAAACCGTTACAATTGGTGTCTTGAGTAGTAATGTCTACTTGGAAATTTCTTCGAAGGACACCAATATTTTCTAGGACAAAAACACATCCATCGGTTACTCCCTGTTGTCTCATTTCAACACTATAGGCGCCATTAGTGTCGATATCAAAGCTAGGGCTTGGTCCGTAAGGAACAATTACATTTCCTGTGGTTTGATCTAAAAGTTGGTACTCATAGTTTAGGGGCATGTTTGTAACCGTGATGTTTCCATCTGTATCACAAATAATGTCTCTTGAGGTGTATTGTGGGTTGAGCGGGTTCTTGTAAATGTTGAAATGGAACCTGCTGAAACATCCATTTAGATAATTGATGATCAATCGGTATTGCCCAGAGTCTGAAGCCACATAATCGTTGCCCAAACCAACATTGGTCCATCCACAACCCGCATTGGTGTTGGCACAGCCGTCAATTGCTGCAGGGCAGCTTGACTCATCAAGTTGTTGCCACTCTATACTTACGGCATCGGGGATATTCACTTGGAGCAACTCGGTGTCGTTAAGACCACAAAGGAAGATTTCCGGCAATTCGCTACCATCATTGGGACAAATTTGAATCTCCCCATCAATGGTGTTTGATGTATCATTGATCATTGCGGTGATAGGGTTGCTTTGCACTGAACCAAACAATTCAACTACAATGATTTCCATGAAATCTTTACAGGGGTCAGCAACTTGTTTATCAACCAAATAGGTTCCCACTTCTGTAACCACCATGGTACTTGGGTCGCTATCCGCATCAGCATCGGTAATAACAGTATCGGTTCCTATATCAATTTGGTTGTTGCCATTTTCATCACGGTACCAGATATAGTTATCAAAATTGTCTCCTGCATCCAAAAGCACATCGTCCCCACAGAGTTGAACGGTCCTACTAAAATTACAGGCGCTTAAGTCGTCCAACAAAAAGTTTGTGGCCCCAGGTGTTGGGAAACCACAACCGTCAAATTCGGAAACACTGGGGTCGTCTGTAATCTGTGCACTGTTTATGGCACCACTATAAGTGGAATAGGCCAAGTTCTGGATGATGTCCGTACAGGCGTCAATAAAGTCGAAACAATTTTCTGCCACTTGTACCCGCATACGGATTGTTGCTGGAGGATCTCCTTCTTGCACTAAATTATCAGGAATGTTAAAAGTAATCGTCCTTGTACCGGGGTCATAGGAATAAGTAACTCCGGCAGGCATGGAAATGGTGCTCTCATCCAAGGTAACATTAAGAGGGAGTATGTCTCTTATTGTATAGTTAACGGCGTCGTCATTTCCAACATTCTCAAAACTAAGAACATAGTCTAAATACTGCCCTAGATTAACCCCTAATCCGGTGATATCGTTTCCGGCAATATCCTCTACGGTTTTGGTGAGCGCCATGTTGGGCTCAATGATTTCAACGTCCAAGGAGGTAAAAAAGATATCGTACTTATCTTGTGTTGACGATGCCCGTAATGTGGCCCCGGTTTCACTATTTGGTATAACCGTACGGCTAGGGTTTGGTATGGTAAATAGATCAACATCCCAACCCAATGTGTTTATACTATTTGGGTTTCGGGTAGTAATTATGTTGTCCTCAATGGTTATGTTACTGTTAAAAAAGTTGGTGGTTGGGTTTACTGTGTTTCCTAGTGTGGTGAAACCAGCATTGCTGTCTGCACGTATGGCCAATCTATCCCCTGAGATTCGGTTGTCACCTTCCAAAGTGGCCACACCCAATTTAGCACGAACCGGAAATGGAGCGGGAAGAGTAGTAAATCCACTGAAAGGAACATCAACAGTTTGTCCTGATTTTATACCGGCATAACCATCAAAGGTTGTGATGTATTTACCGGGCAGGGTTGGATTTTCATATACGATAACCAAAGTCCAACCTCCAGAAACACCACCTTGCACACTATCTCCAGAACTGGCTCGCACATTACCAACAAAGTACTCCCCACTTGGGGTGGCCAATGCAGTAACTATAGAAGTTACGTCTTTATAGCAAGCGTACGGTGCATAGTTTCCAAAATCTGCATCCCCTTCACCATCAAACAGGATTTCATCGGCAGTCAAGTCTTGGTACGCCCCTCCTGGAACCCTAAACTTTACTTGGTTAAAATCTGTGCTTCTATTATTGTCCCGGTACACCGCCGACCAATATAAACCTGCATATCGGATTAAAGAACATGAGGGGTCTGGAATAGATAGTGTGGCACTACTTGAGCTAAAGGTGGAAGGGTCACCATCTATATCTATGTATTGCATGTTCAAATCATCATTATAAGATGAGCTTGAACCAGTTGCGTTGTATGGGTCTTCAGGGTCTGAGGTACTTGAATCCCGGTTCACAATATTGTTGGCGATAAAGGTCAAATCACCCCTGAGTTCGTTTGCATAACGAACGTCAAAGGTGTTCTTAACCTGGGAGGTACCCACCCAAGAGATGAGTGCCATCCCTAAGAACAGCAATATTTTATGTAAAGGTTTGGCCATGGTTAGCTATTGTAGTTGGGTTTTACACGCATGATCCACATTTGGTCATCATACGAGGCGTTTAGTTTGGAATAGTATGAGGTCAAGGCGTTGTTCCAGGTTTCATGTTTTTTGAGGTATACATAACGGTAGTTGTCCTCTGGATTTATGAAATAACTGGCATTTAGGCCTCTTGCGTTCAATTCTTTTACAAAACGATTGGCACTGGATGAATTGTCAAAAACACTGGCAATGATGTAGAAGCCAGATGGTAATCCGTCCGCTTTGATAGTTTTGTAGGTAACCTGGGTGGTTGCTCCACTACCCTTGCTTACATTTTTGTGTAAGTTGTTGTTACCGTATTTGGATGAACCCGGGGCATTTTCTTTGGCATTGTTCACAAAGCCATGAATGGTTGCGGTGCCGTCATTGACGTTCATGACCCAAGCATCTCCTTGGTATGCTCCGTTAAGCTTGGAATGATAAGCTTTTAGGGCATCGTTTTTGTTCTTGTACCCGTCAAGGTATACGTAGTTGAGACCGTTTTTCGGGTTTTCAAAATATCCGGCGTCGATACCTTGTTCACGCAGTTGGGCAACAAAGGCATCTACGTTTTCAGGGTTTTTGAAAACGTTGGCAATCAAATAGTGCCCACTTTGAACATTTGGGATATTATTTGACTTAAAACGAACACTTTTGTTGGTCTTAACATTGGTGCCATAAATCTTGTCCTTTTTCACTGTAGACGTGTTGGCTACATTGTTTTTCGCTTTTGCATCATTTAATCTGATGATTTTTTTGGCCGAGGAAGTATTGGAAAGACCATGGTTGGATAATGGTTGCGACTTGGTTTGCGCAACAAGGTCGGCGCTGTCCATATCGGCAAAATACACTTGTTTTGCTTTTTCTTCCAACGCAGGATTTTGACCGTTGGTTTCGCGACGAACCATTTTCATGACGGTTTCAAACCGCTTTTCCAAATCCTTTTTTCGGGTGCTTTCAATGGAGTCTTGACGGTACAACAACTCATCCAATATGGCATCGTTTTCTGCAAGCTTGTCTTTCAACTGGGCAATTTCAAGGTCTTTTTCCGTAATGCTCAGACTATCTTGCGGAACATTTTCGTTTTCGACCAAAGCATCGTTTTCTTTTTCCAACATTACCCGGTCCTCGGTCAAGTTGGGCGTAAAGGAATAGGCCAATGAAATTTCATGGCTTACCCCAAAGTTTTCAAAATTGTTGCTAAGTCCTTTTTCTACGGTATATCCTAGAGAAATGTTCTTGGTAAGGTTAAAGCCAAGACCGGCAGATGCACCATAAAAATCATCATAACCAGCTTGTACCCAACCCAGCTTTGGAAGGTCAAGAATTAAATTTCCGCCAAGTACTATATTTTCTTCCCCTACTTTCCTAACACGTGCCAAAGGCATTAATCTACCATGTTCCAAAAGTCCCGCTCCATTTTTAAACTGATGGGTATATTGCAGGTGCCCGGAATAGGTTTTCTCATTGAATTCAGTGACAGATTCACTGTTCTTAAGGTTGTAATCGAATAAATTTTCAGCAAAACCACCAATATCAAAACTACCTATGGAAAGATTGAAACCAGGTTGAAAACTGATCAAGGAACTACTCTCCAAAGTGTTCAAAAATGGATCATCCTCAATGGCGTTGATCCTGTCTTGGTTTAAGGCACTTTGGTAGTACGAAAAGTTGGCCCCAAAAGTAAAGTTGCTTTTTGGGCTCAATCGAACACCATATGCGTAATTTGCGTGTACACCAAAATTGTTAAAAACCCCTTCCCTGTTGGTAAAGAGACTTAGTCCTACCCCACTTCTATCGCTTACCCTACCACTGTAGCTCAAGAAGTAAACTTGGTTGTTGTCGTCAAAAGATACCGACTGGTTTCTATGAAATAAGTTGATGTATGACTTATCTTCTCGCACCGTGGAAAACGTTGGATTGATCATGAACCTGTTGAATTTCAACAAGTTTTGGGAAGGAATATTATAGGGAACAAAAGGGTCCTCTTCCTGTCCGTGTAATCCGGTTGAAGCAAGTAGCAAGATATAAAGTAGTAGTAGTAAAGGTTTTTTGGTGCGCATGCTGTTTATTTGATAACAGTTATGGTGCCCTGTTTCAGGCTTTTCCCTCCTTTCGTGATCTTGTAATAAAAGATCATGCTGGATTTGTTGAACGTTGAGGTGGACTGTGGCCAATTGTTTTCGTAATTGGTCTGGCTAAATACCTCCTTACCTCTCTCATTGTATATGGTTACAAGAACCTCTTGGTCTCTGGAATATGTGTTGGGCAGTATCCACAAGTCGTTGATACCATCGCCATTGGCGGTGATAACATTCGGAATGGCGAACATGTCCCTAAAGATGACGGTTACAACCCGGCTAACGGTACAGTTGCCAAAGTGGGCCACCAAAAGGTATTGTCCCTCTTCTTGGAAACCATATGAGTCTTGGGTTGATATTAGATTGTTGTTATAATCGAACCACTCGTAAGAATCGGCTCCTGAGGCGGTCATTGTAACGGTCTCGCCCATTATGATGATAAGGTCTTGTGGCTTATCTAAAACTAGTAGTGATTCATTAAATGCGCGGACAGTAATTTCGTTTGAAACCACAGGGCAATCATTGGTGGTAATGATTAATTTATAGACACCTATTTCTGTGGCGGTATAGGTGATGGATGATGTGTCCACAACGTTACCGTCCTTGTGCCATTCAAAGGTTTCACCATCAAGATTCTGTGTGCTGCTAAGGACAATCGGATCAGAGCCTTCGCATAGTACAGTGCCATTGGCAGAAATTTCCAAGGCTTGGTTTACTGCTAGTTTTACATTTAAACTGTTGGATGTGGCATTAAAGCCATCCAAAGAACCAAATAAGGTATAAGTTCCATTCTTTTCATGGTCGGATAAAGTAATCGTTTTGGAGGTTTCACCACTTACTGCAGCACCATTTAGTCTCCATTCGTATGAGAATGAGGATTGAAGGTCGGAAGTAACATTGGTTTTAGCCCCACCATCACCAACCGCATTAATAGCGGATAAACTCAATGTAGCATCAAGGCTTTCACATGAGGAATATGAGCCAACATAAGCAATCTCAAATTCAAAGGAATCTGGTGATACGACCGTTGTTACGGCAGAATTAATTGGTGTAACGGAGCACGCACCGCCATTTTCGGTAACAGCTACATGATACTCACCCACTTGATCAATGGTTAGTGAGTTACTGGTGGCATCAGTGATTGGAGCGCCGTCTTTGTACCATTGGTAGCTTGGGGATGCCGCGCTGGTGGTTACCGATAAGTTTTTGGATTGTGAAGGCAGCAACACAATATTTTCCTCGTTTATTAGGGTCACCTCAAAAGTCCCTGCGCTTGTTATGGTAGTTGCCGCCGAACGCTCCTTACATGCGCTTGCACCTTCAATTTCAACCTCATAACTGCCGTCAAAACCATCCAAGTTGGTGTTTAAAGCAAGGGAGTCACCCTCCAAAGTGGGGCCGCTGATAATGCTTCCATCTTTGTACCAAGTATAGGTAAGCCCCATTCCCGTGATACTTGCTTGAAGCGTGTAGGGATCTCCAGGACATAACTCAACATTATTGGCACCATTTATGGCGATGCCCAGACTGGAGCCGTTATTAATTTCAATGGTATTGGAGAGTGTGTTGGCAGAACCAGAGCAAACGGAACCATAGTCCAGCTCTACGTAGTACATTCCAGGAGTAGAAACGGTGATGCTAGCTGTCTTCTGGGGAAGCAGGGTTCCGCTTCTGTACCAATTATATATATAAGTATCGGCGTTAGGGATATTGTGTGGTTTTAAGGTTACATTTCCGCCATCACAAATTTGTATGGCCCCTCCAGAAGGAATACTCCCACTACCATTTTCGCTAATGAGTAAGGGAGAGTTATAGTCGATATAGTACATGGGATAAGCATCAGATGCAGGGCTGGTCTTAGCCGGACTGGTGCTTCGGACCCTAAATTTGTAGTTTTCTCCACGTATGGTGTTGGGGACGGCAAACTGAAATTCAAAATCGAATACGGTATTTTTGTCGGCAACACGGGCCAATTCCGTAGGAGACCCAAAATTCCCATTGGCATCTGAAAGCTCCAGTACGAACTCGTTGTTGGAGTTTACCAAAGGAATATTCCAAGTAAAGTTCACAAAATACTCATTGAATCCGGACGAAGCGCATGCTGCTGTCCATGCTGAATTACCTGCAAGGTTTGGATTGTCAGCGGCTGTAGGCTTGTTTAATACCTGTGCTTGCATAGAAGGTACGGCCAGCAAAATTGCAATGACCAGTACTAGAATGCCATACGTTGAACTACTTTTTTTCATCACCGTTAGTTTTAAGAGGTTGAGGGCAATAAATGCCCGTTAGTTTGTGCCCCTTAATGTTTTCGTTCTTTTGAGCGTTTCACAACGCCCTATTTTCGCATAGTATTCTAATAACAAATATGATTTTATTTTCGGCCAACGGAAAGATATTGTTGTAGGTAGCTTCAAAAGTGTTGTGAAACAGCATACTTTGTATACACTAAACCGTGATTTTTAGCTACCAAGACACGTTTTTACTACCTTTGCGCTTCAAATTTTGTATATGGCCGAAGAAGTTAGATCGCTGAATTTTATTGAGCATATTGTTGAGGAAGACCTAAGGAATGGGTATAGTCGGGAAAGCCTACGTTTTCGGTTTCCTCCTGAACCTAATGGGTATTTGCACATTGGGCACGCAAGCTCCATTTGTCTAAATTTTGGATTGGGGCAACGATATAACGCCCCAGTGAATCTTCGTTTTGATGACACCAATCCTGCCAAGGAAGAAAAGGAGTATGTGGACGCTATTAAGGACGATGTTTCTTGGTTGGGCTATGAGTGGGATACGGAATGCTACGCATCTGACTATTTTCAGCAATTGTATAACTGGGCAGTGGAGCTTATCAAACAAGGAAAGGCCTATGTAGACAGTCAATCTTCGGAAGCGATAGCAAGTCAGAAAGGGACACCCACCGAGGCTGGCACGGAAAGCCCTTTTCGTAACCGTTCGGTTGAGGAGAATTTAGAACTTTTTGAAGGCATGAAGAATGGCGAATTTGCCGAAGGAGCACACGTACTTCGGGCAAAGATAAATATGGCCTCAACCAATATGTTGATGCGGGACCCAGTTATGTACCGCATTCTTCACAAACCACACCACAGAACCAATACCGATTGGTGTATTTATCCCATGTACGACTGGACCCATGGGGAGAGCGATTACATTGAACAAGTATCGCATTCCCTTTGTACACTAGAGTTTTTGCCACACAGGGAGCTTTACGACTGGTTTTTGGACCAATTGGTAGATTCTAAAAAACTACGCCCTAAACAGCGAGAGTTTGCACGAAGAAACCTAAGCCATACGGTCGTGAGCAAACGTAAATTACTTCAACTTGTGGAAAGTGGTGTTGTAAATGGATGGGATGATCCCAGAATGCCTACCATTTCAGGATTGCGTAGGAGAGGGTATACCCCAGAATCTATTCGAAACTTTGCAGACACCATTGGTATTGCCAAACGTGAAAACGTGGTTGATGTTTCCTTATTGGAATTTCATGTTCGGGAACATTTGAATAAGATTGCTCCCCGTGTCATGGCTGTTCTCAATCCATTGAAATTGGTGATTACCAATTATGAAAAGGGCAAAGAGGAGTGGTTGGATGCCGAGAATAATCCTGAGGATGAGTCGGCAGGGAACAGAAAGGTGCCTTTTTCAAGGGAACTTTACATAGAACAGGAAGATTTTAAGGAAGAAGCCAACCGTAAATTTTTTAGGTTAAAGTTGGGTGGAGAAGTAAGATTGAAGAACGGATATATCATAAAAGCTGAAAGCTGTACCAAAGATGAAGATGGCAATGTCATTGAGGTTCAATGTACATTTGATCCCAAAAGTAGGAGTGGTTCTGGTACTGATGAAAGTTTGCGAAAAGTTAAGGGAACTTTGCATTGGGTTTCCATTCCGCATGCCGTAACGGCAGAAGTTCGTCTGTATGATCGTCTATTTAATGATGCTACTCCGGATGGACACAAGAATAAAGACTTTATGGATTTTATAAACCCGGATTCTTTGCAAAAGATTACCGGATATGTAGAACCAAGTTTAAAAGAGGCAAAACCCGGAGACCAATTTCAGTTTCAGCGATTGGGATATTTTAATGTTGATAAGGATTCTGTAGAGGGCCATCTTGTTTTTAACAGAACGGTAACCTTGAGGGATACTTGGGCCAAATTGGAGCAAAAGGACTAGTATTGTTTTTTCTTATTCCTCAGCAAAATACCATTTGGTTTATCTATCAAACCAAGCCTCTTTAGAAGCGATTTCTGTCGCTTTTGAAACAGGGCAATACAAATGCCTTTGAAGAATGGAGATCTTTCAGGAAAGAGCGCCTATTCAATTGTTTTGTAAAAGAGGTAGAAATTTATCTAAAAATAAAAAGGGAGCAATTTTGCTCCCTTTTTTAGCAAGGTAAGAAGAGTTTATTCTTCCTTCTTCTTGTTTTGTTTTTTCATGGCTTCACCAATTTGGTTGCTCGCCGTAAAGGAGGCTACCATATTGTTGAGCATGTCACTCCCAGCTTGTGGAGAGTTGGGCAACAGAATAAGATTGGTGTTGGTTTCCTCACCAATGGCCTGTAGTGTGTCATAGTGTTGTGTAACCACAATCAAAGCAGAAGCTTCTTGGGAGTTAATGCCAACCTTGTTAAGAACTTCAACGGATTCTTCAAGACCTCTTGCAATTTCACGACGTTGATCAGCAATACCTTGTCCTTGGAGTCGCTTGCTTTCTGCTTCGGCCTTTGCTTTTTCAACAATAAGGATTCGGGCGGCATCTCCTTCAAATTGAGCGGCAATTTTTTCTCTCTCCGATGCATTGATGCGGTTCATGGCAGCTTTTACCTGGGCATCGGGGTCAATATCGGTCACTAGGGTCTTGATGATATCATAACCGTATTCCAACATGGCGTCCTGTAGTTCAGATTTAACTGCAATGGCAATATCATCTTTTTTCACAAAGACATCGTCCAATTTCATTTTGGGAACTTCGGCACGGACCACATCAAAAACATAGGAGGTTATCTGGTCATGGGGGTATTCCAATTTGTAAAAGGCATCATATACCTTGTCCTTGATGACTACATACTGAACCGAGACCTTGAGTTTTACGAACACGTCATCCAAAGTTTTAGTCTCAACGATAACATCCAGCTGTTGAATTTTTAAGCTAAGCCTTCCTGCAATACGATCCACTAACGGAATTTTCATTTGTAGTCCGGAATTGCGAATACTTTGGAATCTACCAAACCGCTCTATGACAACTGCGGTCTGTTGCTTTACAATAAAGAAGAACTTAAATAGAACAATAAGCCCAAGAAATACAATTGGTAATAATAAGTAATTGCCCATGTTGATCGGATTTTATGTTAGAAATGGAATTTACAAAACTCTCTAACATATCAGTAGGCAACTAACAAGTTTTGTTACAGAATCTTTACTGGGATAATACAGAAATGGCCTTTTTAATTCGCTCTATACTGTCTTCCTTGCCAATAAGTTCCATAATGTCAAATAGGTGAGGACCTTTCATATCCCCAACAATAACCAATCGCAGAGGGGGCATTACCTTTCCAAAGGAAAGTTCTTGGTCTGTAATCCAGGCCTTGACTGTTTCTTCAATGGTGGCCGAAGAAAAGTCATTGATAGTTTCCAAGACTGAAACAACATTGCCCATGATTTGAGGCGTATCTTCCTTCCATTGTTTTTTTGTTGCCTTTTCATTGTATTCAGAGGGGGCTTCAAAAAAGTAACTTCCCAAATCCCAAAACTCAGAAACAAAACTTGCCCGTTCTTTGATCAGACCAACTACTTTTTGCACGTATGATTTGGACATTTCTAAGGTCTCTGATCTTTTTGAAAGTTCTCGTAGAAACAAATCTGCCAGCTCTTCATCACTTTTGCGTTGTAGCCACTGCTGATTATACCAACTGTTTTTTTCTGGGTCAAAGCGGGCCCCAGATTTGTTTACCCGTTCTAGACTAAAGGTTTTTATAAGCTCTTGGAGGGTAAATATCTCTTGTTCTGTTCCTGGGTTCCACCCTAAAAGGGCCAAAAAATTCACCACGGCCTCTGGAAAGAAACCGGCTTCGCGGTAACCTTCCGATTCGTTCCATGTGAGAGGAAAAACAGGGAATCCTCCTTTTTCACCATCCCGCTTGCTCAGTTTGCCTTTTCCAACGGGTTTCATAATAAGGGGTAAATGTGCAAATTGTGGCGCTTTCCAGTCAAAAGCATCATATAATAGCGTATGGAGGGCTAATGAAGGCAACCATTCTTCACCGCGGATAACATGGGAGATTTTCATTAAATGATCATCCACAATATTCGCTAAATGATAGGTAGGCATGCCATCACTTTTAAAAAGTATCTTGTCATCTAAAACATTGGTGTCTATTCTTATTTCACCACGAATAATGTCCTTTAGAATAAGTTCTTTGTCCTGAGGAGATTTAAAACGGATAACGTAATCTTCGCCAGAATTTAATTTTGCTTTTACCTGTTCTTGTGATAGCGACAGGGAGTTTGACAATTTTGTGCGATTATGCCAATTGTAAATAAAAGTCTTTCCTTTTGCTTCGTGGTCTTTTCTATGGAAATCGAGATTTTCTTGCGTGTCAAAAGCATAGTAAGCATTTCCACTTTCAACTAACTGTAGTGCATACGACTTATAAATGTCTTTGCGCTCGCTTTGTCTGTAGGGACCACATGCTCCTTCTTTGTCCGGGCCTTCGTCAAAGGGGATGCCACACCAATTAAGAGCCTCCACTATATAAGCTTCGGCACCATCTACATACCTATTTTGGTCGGTATCTTCTATTCGCAGGAGAAAGTCTCCGCCATGTTTTTTGGCAAATAAATAATTGAATAGAGCAGTACGAAGACCTCCAATATGTAATGGCCCGGTTGGGCTAGGGGCAAATCTTACCCTCACTTTTTCGCTCATAGTATACAGCTTAAGGCACAAAGATACATAGCATATTAAGATTTGAAAAGGGATATTAGCATGCCTTTATATGGATTTAAACTGCCTGATATGATAAGCTTTAACAAAAATTTTCAGTTGGTTTAGCTAGTATCGGGTATCTTGGTAATAAAATTGTTCGTCTTGAGTAGCTATTCATACATATTGGATAAGCTTAATGGTTTCTCCAAAAAGTTTTACATCAAACAGCTTATTAAGGGTATTTTTCTTTTTTTAACCTTTGGTTTGCTGTTTTGGATAGCGATTACTTTTTTGGAGCAGCTATTATGGATGAATCAGAGTTGGCGCTTAACGCTATTTGTTATTTTCTTGTTGGTTGAATTCTTTCTGCTGTATAAGTTTATTGCCATACCACTTTTTTTTCTTTTTAGATTAAGAAAGGGAATGAATAACAAAGAGGCTTCACGCTTAATTGGAAGGCATTTTCATGAGGTTGATGATAAATTGTTGAACCTATTGGAATTATCCGAGAACCCTAGTAAGTCTGATTTGCTATTGGCAAGTATTGAACAGCGTGCAAAGCGGTTGAGACCTGTTCCTTTTGCGGAGGCCATTAATTTTAGGGAAAGTTATACCTATGCCAAGTATATTTTCATTCCTCTAGGGCTTCTTGCCTTTATCTGGGTGTCTGGAAACATAGTATCTTTTTTCAATTCCAATGAGAGGGTCATGAACTATGATCTGGTCTATGAGCGCCCTGCGCCGTTTAAGTTCAAAGTGCTTAATGAATCGTTGACGGTGTTGGATAAGGAACCATTGGTGATTAAGGTTACTACAGAGGGAAGTGTAAAGCCGGAGAACATCTTTATGGTTATGAATGGGGAACAAATGATGCTAAGGGATGAAGGTGAATTCTATAGCTATACGTTTGATGCACCTGTTATGGAATCTACTTTTTTTTTGACAGCAAACGGATGGAACTCCCGAAGCTATAATATAGTTAGTCGCAGGACCCCTACCTTGACGGATTTTGCAATGGTTTTTGATTTCCCTAATTATTTGAAGCGAACACCAGAAGAGGTCACAGGGACTGGTAATGCGTTGGTCCCAGAAGGCACTAGAGTGTCATGGAGGATTACTGGTGATTATGTTGATGGTATTGAAATGCATGCTCCAGATTCCACATATCTATTTTCAAAGGATGGAGAATTTTTTACGTATCAACATAGATTATATAAAGATTATCAGTATGAGTTAAGTACATCAAATTCATTCGTGTCCGATTTTGAACGACTAAATTACCGAATAGACGTTGTCAGGGATGAAAAGCCCACCATACAGGTAGAACAAGTTTTGGATACGCTAAACCCTAACCAATCTTTTTATAGTGGACAAGCAGCGGATGACTATGGGATTACCAAGATACAGTTGGTTTGTTTTCCTGCTGCTGATGTTCAAGCAGAACAAAGAATTGTTTTGGAATCTCCAAAATCTAGCGTACACCAATTTTATTACACGTTTCCTTCAGGGCTTCAGTTGCAGGCTGGAGTAAATTACAAGTTATTTTTTGAAGTAGTTGATAATGACGGTATTAGGGATGGTAAGATTAGTAGGAGTCAGGTGTTCAACGCTACACTTTTCAATGATAAAGAGCTGAAAAACAAGGAGTTAGAATTTCAAAGCAACACGATTAATAAGTTGGACCACTCCATTAAATCGTATAAGGAGCAAAAAGAAGAGTTGTCTAAATTGAATGATGCGCAAAAGGAGGAAAGGGGTCTCACCTTTGAAGACCGTAATCAGATTAAGGATTATTTGGAAAGGCAACAACGACAAGAACAGTTAATGGAAAAGTTTAGTCGTGAGCTGAACAAGAGTATCGATAAAAGTGCCCAGGATAGTGAGCGGCAAAAGATGCTTAAGGAAAGGCTGGAAAGGCAGGAAATTGAGGCCAGAAAGAATGAGAGACTTTTAGAGGAACTCAATAAAATTGCGGAACAGATTGAAAAGGAAGAGCTGCAAAAGCGATTGGAAGAATTGGGTAAAAATCAAAGTAAGAACGCAAGAAACCTAGAGCAAATCCTAGAGTTAACAAAGCGATATTATGTCACTGAGAAAATGTCCCAGCTCGCGAGCGATTTAGAGGAATTGGCCAAAAGGCAGGAAGAGTTGAGTGATAAAGGTAAGGACAATCAATCTCTGGAAGATCAAAAGAAGGTTAACGATGAGTTTAAGGAGTTGTCAAAACAATTGGATGAATTAAGGAAGGACAATGATGATTTGGCAAAGCCCATGCCGTTGGAGGTTTCCAAGAAGGAGCAAGAAGAAGTAAAAGAGGACCAAGAGGACGCTCTTGAAGAGTTGGAGAAGATGAAAAAAACTGATGAACAAGGGGGGAGCCAACAAAATGCATCAAAGAAACAAAAATCTGCCGCCCAAAAAATGGAAGAGATGAGTAATGCAATGCAGCAAGCTGCATCATCTGGAGGGTCATCGGATTCTGAGGACGCAGAGATGCTAAGGCAGATTCTGGACAATTTGGTGACATTTTCTTTTAAGCAAGAAAATTTGTTTGATAAGGTAGAAAATAGTGATGCAGATATTTCCCAGTTCTCTAAAACTGTGCGTGATCAAAAGGAACTTAGAAGGTTGTTTGAGCATGTGGATGATAGTTTGTTTGCACTCTCTTTGCGGAGAACTGAACTTTCAGAATTTGTGAACGAGCAGATTACGGAAGTGTATTATAACATTGATAAGTCATTGGAGAGTATAGCTGAAAATCAAATTTATCAGGGAGCCTCTTATCAACAGTACGTAATCAATGCCACTAATTCCTTGGCTGATTTTTTGGCCAATATCTTGGATAACATGCAGCAAAATATGAAACCTGGTCAAGGGAGTGGGCAAGGCTCAGATTTTCAATTACCGGATATTATTCAGGGGCAACAGAGCATACAGGACAAAATGCAGGGTAATGGAAACAGCAGTAAGCCATCACAACAAGAAGGGCAAGGACAAGAAGGAACCGAAAAGGGAAATTCATCAGGAGACAAGAATCAAGGTAACACTAGTAATGGTGATGGAGAAGAAAACAAGCAAGGAGGACAGGGTTTAGGGGATGATGAGCTAGGGTTGGATGAGGTTTATGAAATATACAAAGAACAACAGTTTTTAAGACAACAATTAGAGGAGCAACTTAACGATATGTTGAATAAGGGTGACCAAAATCTAGCCAAAAAGCTTATCCAACAGATGGAAGATTTTGAGAACGATTTGTTGGAGAATGGCATTACCGAGCGTACTAGGAGTAAATCCAACAGGATTCAGCACGAGCTAATGAAGTTGGAAAATGCTACACTTACTCAAGGGGAGAAGAAGGAGCGTGAAAGCACTGTGAACAAGAATGATTTCTCTAACCCCATAACTACCAGACCAGACCTTCTTAAAGATTATCAAAACGACACCGAAATATTAAACAGGCAAGCACTACCTTTGCGACAAAATTACAATAAGAAGGTAAAGGTGTATTTTAAAAATGATTGAGTTTCATTTTAAGTCTGAGTTTCAATTAGAAAATATAGCGCAGCATTCCGATTGGGTTAGTAGAATAATCAATTCTGAAGATTTTGTTGTGGGCCAGGTTGATTATATTTTTTGCTCAGACGAAGACCTTTTGAAGATAAATGTAGAGTATTTAAATCACGACACCTTAACGGACATTATCACTTTTGATTATTCAGATGGGACTACTATTTCAGGGGATGTTTTTATTTCCACGGATAGGGTCATGGAGAATGCCGTTACTTTTAATGTTGATTTTGGCGAAGAGCTTTTAAGGGTAATGAGCCATGGCGTTTTACACCTTATGGGATACGGGGATAAGTCCGAAAAAGAGGCCTCGCTGATGAGGAAGAAAGAAGAAGAAAAAATAAAAATGTTCCACGTGGAACAATAGGATATGTTTGAGAGTGAATATGATGTTATAGTAGTTGGAGGGGGTCATGCTGGTGCAGAAGCAACGGCTGCTGCTGCAAACATGGGGTCAAAGACTCTTTTGGTCACCATGAACCTTCAAACTATAGGGCAAATGTCCTGCAATCCTGCTATGGGCGGCATAGCTAAGGGGCAAATTGTCCGGGAGATTGATGCGCTCGGCGGGTACAGCGGGGTTATTACCGACAAGTCCGCTATTCAGTTTAAAATGCTGAATAAATCCAAGGGTCCAGCTATGTGGAGCCCAAGGGCACAGAATGACCGTATGCGTTTTGCAGAGGAGTGGAGGCTTGCCTTGGAAAACACACCCAATGCTGATTTTTACCAAGAGATGGTTTCTGGTTTGGTAATTGAAAATGGAAAGGTGGTCGGTGTTAGGACGTCGCTTGGAATAGACATCAGGGCCAAGGCAGTTGTGCTGACAAATGGCACTTTCTTAAATGGACTTATCCACATTGGGGAGAAACAGTTTGGCGGGGGAAGAGCGGGTGAAAAAGCGGCTACGGGTATTACTGAGCAACTGGTTGGTTTAGGATTTGATAGTGGTCGCATGAAGACCGGAACACCCCCAAGAGTAGATGGCCGATCTTTGGATTATTCAAAAATGATTCCTCAACCTGGAGATGTAAATCCAGAAAAATTCTCCTATTTAGACACTCCGGTACTTAAAGAACAACGGGATTGTTACATGACTCATACGAGTGCTGTTGTGCACGAATTGTTGCGCGAAGGCTTTGATCGCTCACCTATGTTCAATGGACGAATTAAAAGTTTAGGTCCTAGATATTGCCCCTCTATTGAGGATAAGATTAATAGGTTTTCAGAGAAGGACGCGCATCAAATTTTTGTTGAGCCAGAAGGTTGGGATACAGTTGAAATTTACGTCAATGGGTTTTCTACTTCTTTGCCAGAAGATGTGCAGTACAAAGCGCTTAAATCTGTAAAAGGATTTGAAAAGGTTAAATTCTTTAGGCCAGGATACGCTATAGAGTATGATTATTTTCCGCCAACACAGTTAAAGCATACACTAGAAACTAAGTTAGTTGAGAACTTGTATTTTGCAGGTCAGATTAATGGGACCACTGGATATGAGGAAGCTGCTTCCCAAGGTTTGATTGCTGGGATAAATGCCCATTTAAAGATTAATGAAAAAGAGCCCTTCATATTAAAAAGAGATGAGGCATATATTGGGGTTTTGGTAGATGATCTAATTACCAAGGGAACAGAAGAACCTTATAGAATGTTTACCTCCAGGGCAGAATACAGGACACTGCTTCGTCAAGACAATGCCGATCTTAGGCTTACCCCTAAAGGTTTTTCCATTGGGTTGGCCAAGGAAGAGCGTTTACGCAGAATGGAAAGTAAGCAAGAAAAATCAAGGGAATTCATAGGATTTTTTAAAAAGACAAGCTTTGACCCTGATGAAATAAATCCCATTTTAGAATCTTTGGATTCTGCCACCGTAAAACAGTCTGATAAGCTTTTTAAGGTTTTTTCCAGGCCAAAGGTAACTATGGACCACATGCTTCAGTTGGAATCTGTTTCGGCTTTTGTGACAGAAAATGAATTGAGTTCTGAAGTCCTTGAGCAAGCAGAAATCGAGGTCAAATATTCGGGATATATTAAAAAGGAAAAAAGCAATGCGGATAAATTGCATCGATTGGAGAATGTAAGAATTCCAGATAATTTTGATTATTCAAAGCTGAAGTCATTGTCCTTTGAAGCTCGCGAGAAACTACAGGCGATTCAACCTGTAACCATATCTCAGGCTTCAAGAATTAGCGGGGTATCTCCATCAGACATAAGTGTTCTACTGGTATTTTTGGGACGATAAAAGTTTTGTTCCACGTGGAACAAATACCTTTTTAGTTCTCTCCATTTAGGTATGTTTTCAAACACATAAAAGTTTCTTGTAAAGGCATGAAGTTATTTTTAAAGACTAAGGATTTTTCTGTTTCAGGAGAATCTTTTGAATTGTTAAAAGATGAGGATTTGGACATGCTAATCACTACCCCCCAACCAAATGACTTGGCACTCTACTACGATAGCGAGAACTATATTTCACATACAGATGCGAAAACATCTTTTACAGACAGATTATATCAGACCATAAAGAGAAGAAACCTCAAAAACAAGACTCAAATAGCTGATAATCAAAATGTTGAGCATAAAAACTTGCTCGATATTGGGGCAGGAACAGGAGATTTTTTGGTTTCGGCCAAATCTAATGGTTTTTCAGTGTCCGGGGTAGAGCCCAATGAGAAGGCGCGGACGAATGCTGCTTCCAAAGGAATAGAACTGCACAAGGATTTGGGTGAGTTAAATGGGATGCAGTTTGATGTAATTACCTTATGGCATGTGCTGGAGCATTTACCCAATCTAGACCAACAAATAGAACAAATAGTTTCACTACTTAAAGAAGATGGATCTTTGTTTGTGGCTGTTCCTAATTTTAAATCGATGGATGCCAAGTATTACAAAAACTTTTGGGCGGGCTATGATGTACCAAGACATTTATGGCACTTTTCAAGAACCGCCATATCCAAACTTTTTGAAAAGCACCATATGAAAGTTGTTCGAACAAGGCCCATGCTGTTCGATGCATTTTATGTTTCCATGCTCTCGGAGAAATACAAAGGAAACCCATTCTATTTAATTAGTGCTTTTTTTGTGGGATTGTGGTCTAACTTCAGTGCGTGGTTCACCAAAGAGCATTCCTCCATCATTTATGAACTAAAAAGAGCAGAATAAGCCTTTAGGGCGCGATTCCTGCGTCCATTCTGGTTGGTTTGGACGAATGCCTTCAGAAGAAACGAAAAGCGATTTAGGGCTTGTTTATGGGGGCTTGATTCAATAGTCATTAACAATGATTTCTATTCGAACGAATAGATATTTCTTATAGCGATGAAGGTCACGACTTTACTTCACAAAAAGATAATGACGAGCATTCCAAAAGCTTTTCTATTTTTGCGCATCATTAAAAAGTGAAACATGAAAAAAATTATAATGCTAGCCGTGGTTTTGACAACAATGGCATGCCAACAAAACAAGATTGGTTATGTAGACAGTGTGAAGCTCATGGACGGATATCAAGAAAAAATTGATGTTGAAGCGAGATTCAAGACGAAAGCTGATGCCATGACAAAAAAACGCGACAGCATTTCCCAATCCTTCCAAATGGAATTACAGGCTTTCCAGACAAAGGCACAAAGCATGTCTCAAAAAAATGCCCAAGAAGAATATGGCCAATTGCAACAACGCGGTCAGTTTGTTGGACAGCAATTACAACAAGAGGAACAACAACTTCAACAGACCAGCCAAGCAGAAATGGATACTTTGGTGAAGAAGGTAAAAAAGGAAATCAAGGATTATGGAAAGGCCAACGGCTATACCTATATTTTAGGAGGTGGTGACGGTGGAGCGGTGCTCTATGGAGAAGACACAAAGGACCTTACAGAAACCATCTTGAAGATTTTAAATGATAAGTACGAAAAATAGGAACTTGTCCAAAAGAATTTCATAAGGCCCAATTTATTGGGCCTTATTTTTTATCAAGTAACTCCAGGGTAACTAAATAGGCACAGTGATCGGACGCCACGGTATCCTGTATGACCTTTGTTTCAAGAATCTTCCACCTATCTTTGGGAAGGAACATTACATAATCGATTTTTTTGGCAGGATGGTCAGAAGGATATGTTGGCGCAATATTGTTTTCGTCATAACTAGCGTTCCAAACTTCTTCAAGTATGGAAATAGGAATGCTTCCCGGGACATCGTTTAAATCCCCGGCCAAAATGGTGGGATAACGGTTTTGGGAAAAGGTGGTGTTCACATGTTTAGTCTGGGCAATGCGATCGGTTGCATCTTTTAAATGGTCCAAATGTGTGCCAACAAATGCAATGGTGTCACCAGAAGGAAGCATTGTAATCACTTCTAGAGCCGCTCTGGGTTCGTTTTGTGGGCTATGTGGCAAAGCTACATTTCGGGTATTTATAAAAGTGTGTTTGGACAAAATTCCTTCTCCATATTCCCCATCATCGTATGACATGGCCTTTCCAAAGAGAGGAACCAATTTGGTGCGCCAACCCAGTTCCGTCACCAAATCATATTTTTTGGCCCTATTGGTCATAAAGTCCACTTCTTGAAGGGCAACAAAATCGGGTTTGGCATCTTGAATAACTTTGGCCAGAACATCTAGGTTAAAATCTCCTTTGGTTGTGGCACCATGCAGAATATTAAAAGTAAGCACACGTACTACAGGGTTATGTGCCGCATTGGTTTGTCCAATCATTATTGAACAAATCAATAGGGCAATCAAGCAAAGTAATTTTCTTAACTTCATTTAAATAAGGTTGGATTACATAAAAATTATTGGAGCAAGTACACCAAAAACACGGTAGGAATCAAATACACCACAATGGTTTTTGCGCCTTCGTAATCTTTGGCCATTCGCTGTCCAAAAAGTAAGAGCAACAATGTAATGGCAGATACCACAGCACTGTAAAAAGCAATTGAACTTTCACCTTCAAAAAGAAACTGAAAAATGGCAACTGCAGCCAAAATGCCGGAAACCATCTCCAAAAAAAGAACAGTGCCCAATAGAAATGGAACAATGCCCTTAAAAGCTGTTTTGGCAAAATGGCCACTAAGCCAACTTAGGTTTCCCCTCCAATCAACAATCTTATCTAAACCACTTTGTAAGAAGGTAATGGTCAGAAAAATGAGTAAAAGAATTTCGGTGGTGTATGCAGTAAAATTTTCCATGGTCAGGTAAATTTAGGCGGCTTTGGTGTGTAACAGCCGTGTTAATTTTATGGATAGGTCGGTAAAGATCAACTTGGAATTTCCATTACGTTCCACGTGAAAAATCGCCTTTTCCAGTTCCTCCACAATATCCAAAATATTGTTTTCATGGACAAAGGGCGCAAAGCGCTTCAGGTCAAAGTCCTCCATATGGATTTTGGTATACACAAGTTCATGGGCATTATAGTTGAGCAACAAGGCTTGGCGCATAAGAGACAAGCAATAGTTCAGGAACTGTTTTTGTACTTCCCTCCCTGTTTTGGCCACTTCATCGCTCCACAAGATGAGTTCCTGGATAGCAGCTTTATTACCCCTTGCTTTAAAGGCGCTTCTCACCCATTGTACAAACCATCGCTCAAAAACGAGGTCCTCGGAATCTTTGTTCAACAGATCCAAAGCCTTGTTGAAATTGCCATGGGCCTCTTGAGCTATGGCATGTGCTTCGGTCTGACTTACTCCACGGTTGGTGAGCTCGTCCAAAATATTTTGTTCCGCCAACGGAGGGAAATGCAAAATCTGACACCGGGATCTAATGGTATTAATGATTTGTTCTTCCTCTTCGGCCAACAAGAGCAAAACCGTTTTTTCTGGGGGCTCTTCTATGAGTTTAAGCAGTTTGTTGGCGGCGGAAATGTTCATTTTTTCAGCCATCCAAACCATTAAGACTTTGTACCCTCCCTCATACGATTTCAATGAAAGCTTTTTGACCATATCCTGGGCTTCGTCCACACCAATTTGCCCCTGCTTCTTCTCAATGCCAATATGTCTGTACCAATCAAAAAGATTGCCATAGGGCTGTTCTTTTACAAATTGCCTCCATTCTTGCAGATAATGGTCACTTACCGCATGTGATTTCACCTTGTCCGAACTGGCTACGGGAAATGCAAAATGGAGGTCAGGGTGGGATAAAGAGGCACATTTGGTGTTGCAAACAGCATCGCCACCTTCATTTTCACCTCCAGTGTTTTTACAGAGCAGATATTGGGCATAGGCCAATGCCATGGGAAGTACCCCAGAACCTTCCGGGCCAACAAATAGTTGAGCGTGGGCCACCCTACCAGAATCGGCAGTGGTCACCAAATGGTTTTTAAGGTGCTCCAGACCCAGGACATTTTTAAACAGCATGCTCCAAAGATAAGGTTTTTAGGGGCTTGGTCTTTTCACGTTTTTTTGGATTAGCAACCAAAAAATAACAATACGGACCAAGGCAAAAGGCAGGAAATCTTTACTTTTGGACTTCTCATAAAGACACACTACATGAAGACGATAGACGATTACAATTTTGATGGAAAGAAAGCATTGATAAGGGTTGATTTCAATGTGCCTTTGGATGGCGACTTTAACGTAACGGACACCAGTAGGATAGAGGCGGCAAAGCCTACCATCCTTAAGGTTTTGGAAGATGGGGGTTCTGCCATTTTAATGAGCCATTTGGGACGGCCAAAAGGAAAAGTGAATCTGGACATGTCCCTTTCCCATATTTGTGAAACGGTATCGGAAATTATTGGTGTACAAGTAAAGTTTGCAGGGAACTGTGTGGGCAAAGTGGCGGATGATGCCGTAGCCGAGCTAAAAAGCGGGGAGGTTCTTTTGTTGGAAAACCTTCGGTTCCATGCAGAGGAAGAAGCAGGCGATACCTCTTTTGCTGAAGCCTTGGCCAAGCACGGGGACATTTATATAAACGATGCCTTCGGAACGGCCCACCGAGCACACGCCTCTACCACCATTGTGGCCCAATTCTTCCCTGGGAATAAATGTTTCGGATATTTATTGGCCAAAGAAATCAAAGCTATCGAAAAAGTGATGCAGACCGGTGAAAAACCGGTAACTGCCATCTTGGGTGGGGCAAAAGTATCGTCCAAGATCACCATCATTGAAAATATATTGGACAAGGTGGACAACCTTATTATTGGCGGTGGTATGACCTATACGTTTGTCAAAGCAAAAGGAGGTAGCGTAGGCGATTCCATTTGTGAGGACGACAAAATGGATTTGGCCTTGGATATTTTAAAACAAGCAGAGGCCAAGGGGGTCAAAGTACATATCCCTGTGGATGTTTTGGCTGCGGATGCCTTTGACAACAACGCCAACACTCAGTTTGTGGACGTGGATAAAATCCCTGATGGATGGCAAGGTCTGGATGCTGGGCCAAAGACTTTGGAAAACTTTAAGGAGGTAATCTTAAACTCAAAGACCATACTTTGGAACGGACCTGTTGGTGTGTTTGAAATGGAGACTTTTGCCGAAGGAACTATCGCTATTGGAAACTTCATAGACGAGGCCACTCAAAAAGGGGCCTTTTCCCTAGTTGGGGGTGGAGATTCCGTAGCAGCGGTGAAACAATTCGGTTTTGAGGACAAAGTGAGCTACGTATCCACAGGAGGAGGCGCCATGTTGGAGAGCCTTGAAGGGCGAACCCTACCAGGAATCGCTGCAATATTGGACTAGTCCATACGTTATGGATTAATGGGACTTATCCCAAATAATTGTGTTTTGGGCTGAAAAACTTTAGTATTTCAGAAAAAAACGCCATTTTCGTTGGTCCCTACAACTCAAATCCTGTCCAAATGAACCAAATTTTGAAAACAGCGGTATGCGCAGCGCTGATTTTTGCGGCTCCCTTGGGGTATGCTCAACAAGTTGATTCCATCCCATCCTCTACCTTGGATACTACCAAGTTGAAAACAGGGGAACTCCAGAACATTTCGATTTCGGAAAAGAAACTCGATGGGAATTTGGTGGCGTTGGAAGTCGGTTCCAAGGAAAAAATCCAATTGCAGGATTTGGAGGCAGCTCGCAGGTACGACAGCCTATGGCTGAAAGAACTTCACGGAAGCGCACAGTTGTTCAGCGATATGCTTTTGGAAGTTGAAAATGGACCGGGAAGCGATTCCATCGTTGTTGTGGATCTGCCCACGGACACCTTGAAGGCCCGTTTGGCATTGATGAATGAAAAAACGCCATTCAATATTTCGTACAATCCATCATTGGAAAGTGTGATCAAATCTTTTTTGACGCGTAGAAGGGATTTGATGCAACGCATGATTACGGCAAGCCAATTTTATTTTCCTTTGTTCGAACAGGAATTGGACAACCATGACATCCCCTTGGAGATCAAATACCTTGCCATTATAGAATCCGCCTTGAACCCAAGGGCTAGATCTAGGGTAGGCGCCAAAGGATTGTGGCAGTTTATGTATGGAACCGGAAAAATGTATGGGTTGGATGTAAGCAGTTATGTGGATGAGCGCCATGATCCCATTATGGCAACCAAGGCTGCGAGTAAATACCTTTCCAAGCTCTATGATATTTTTGATGATTGGGATTTGGCCCTTGCGGCGTATAACTCTGGCCCAGGGAATGTGAACAAAGCCATTCGCCGATCGGGAGGATATGAAAACTATTGGAACATACGTCCGTTCCTTCCACGTGAAACAGCGGGATACCTACCTGCATTTTTGGCGACCATGTATATTTTTGAGTATGCGGAGGAGCATGGACTGCAATACAAAAAGGCGGACAGGCCCTATTTTGAAACGGATACCATCCATGTAAAGAACTTGATTTCCTTTGATCAAATTTCAAAGCTGGTGGACATCAGCACCGAAGAATTGGAAATGCTTAACCCCGCGTACAAACTTAATATCATACCCAAGGTTAAAGGTAAAAACTATGCACTACGTTTACCAAAATCCAAGATAGGAAAGTTTGTTGCCAACGAAGAACAGATTTATGCCTATGTGAAACAAGAAATGGAATCCCAAGAGAAACCATTGCCCCAAATGATTACGGCCAACGACCAAATTCGTTACAAGGTAAAAAGTGGGGATTATTTGGGTAAGATTGCTGAGCGATATGGTGTAGGGGTAAGCCAGATCAAGTCATGGAACGGGTTACGGAGCAATAACCTGCGTGTGGGTCAACGGCTGACAATTTTCCCAAGAAAACCGTATATCCCAACCAAAACGGCAACAGTTAAAACAAACACTTCAAAGCAATCTTCCGGAAGTGTGGCGAGCAACTCAAAGGTACATACGGTACAACCTGGGGATTCCCTTTGGACCATATCAAGAAAATATCCTGGAGTTTCTGTTGAAAATTTACGAGAATGGAACGGTCTTAGTAGCAATAACCTAAAACCGGGCACAAAACTTAAATTGTGCGATTGTTCTTCGTAAATTTAGCTTGATATGAAAAACTTTGGAACACTATACTGCACCATACTTCTTTTGGTGCTATGGTCTTGTAAGGATACAGGATCTAAAGAACGATTTCTTCCACCATCAACGGGTGGCATAAATTCATTGATGGTCGTTATGGACACCGAACTTTGGCAGGGAGGTGTAGGGGATAAGATAAGGGAGCATTTTGCTGCCCAAGTTTTGGGAGTCCCCCAAAGAGAACCAATCTTTACCATAACACAGTTACCGCCAAGAGTGTTCAAAGGAGCAACCACCTACTCCAGATCTATTCTTATTGTGGAGCAAGATTCCACCTCTTTGGCACATATAAAATCAAACGTATATGCCACTCCCCAAAAAATTGCGGTGGTAACAGGAAGGAGCCATGAAGAATTAGTGCAAAATTTGGATTCATTGGCTCCAAAGGCCGTTTCTACATTTAAACAATTGGAAATAGAAGAGGCCCAAAGACGATTTAAACGCTCTCTGAGCAAGGATAAAGCGCTGCAAGAAGAATTTGGCATAAGCCTTGAAGTGCCCTCTTTGTATAAAGTAGGAAAGCGTGAAAAAAACTTTGTGTGGATGGATATCCAAATCCCAAAAGGTACAATGAATGTTATAGCTTATGAAATGCCTTGGAACAGCTTTTCCAATGATTCCACTTTTGTGGAAGATATCGTAAAGATGCGCGATTCCATAGGGGAAAAATATGTTCCTGGACCGTATGAGAATACATTCATGATGACGGAAAAAGCGTTCGCTCCCTATATATTTCCTGCGGAAATAGGAGGAAAAAAAGGTGTTGAGGTACGGGGGATATGGGAAATTAACGGATACCCAATGGCGGGTCCTTTTTTAACGTATATCATCAACGATGAAGAGAACAAAAGAAAAATGGTATTGGAAGGCTTTACATTTGCCCCCTCGGCAGAAAAACGGGATTATATGTTTGAACTGGAAGCTATTTTAAAAACGGTCAACTTCAATCCAACTCCGTAGAAGACCTATAACTTTTTAAAACAGGAAGGCCCGAACCATTGGTTCGGGCCTTCCTGTTTTTTGTATGTTTTTCAAGAGAGTTCTCAATCGAAAGCAAAGCCAGTGGCTATTCTGTATACAAACGCATATAGAACAATA
This sequence comes from Flagellimonas alvinocaridis, assembly GCF_004916895.1. Classification (GTDB taxonomy): domain Bacteria; phylum Bacteroidota; class Bacteroidia; order Flavobacteriales; family Flavobacteriaceae; genus Flagellimonas; species Flagellimonas alvinocaridis. Next base: position 586,132 of record NZ_SNTZ01000001.1, on the reverse strand, counting down.
AAGAACATCACAAAACTGAACCATGCGAATATTCTAAAGTACTTTTCTATAAGGAAGTGTCCTAGGTTTCGAAAAGCTTCCAAGTAAATTTCTTTAACGAGTAATAGTTTTTTCATAAGTAAGATTTAAAGATTTAAGACTTAGCAAAGATTTGGATTTCCAAACACCGTTAAAAAACTAAAGGATGAAATACCTAAAAAGAAAGATTAAAGTGGAGTGTAGCCCTTCGGAATCCACAAAACACCTGCATTCATCGGTGAATGACTTTGTAGGGAGGTGTTGTTTGGCGAGAGAAATAGTCGATGTACGGCATTTACCAAATAAAAAAGCCCCGATATTATCGGGGCGCTATGTTTTATTGACGAACTATAATGAATTCTGAACGACGGTTTTGTTGATGTCTTTCCCTGGAGCACGGCACTCCATCGGAACAGTTGTTCAGCAACCGCTCTTCTCCGTAGCCTATGGCACTTTCAATTCTGGAAGGATCAATGCCTTGGGATATAATGTAATCCCGTGTAGATTGTGCTCGTTTGTCCGAGAGGTATTTGTTATAGGAACTACTACCTATGGCATCGGTGTGCGCCTCAATTTTAATGACCATGCTTTTGTACTCGTTCAATACGGCCACAAGCTTGTCAAGTTCTTTGGCGGCTCTTGGCCGAATGGAATATTGATCAAAATTAAAATGAATGGCATCTGGCTCCAACACAACAATACTCTTTTCCTCATCAATGATCTCCTTAAGTTGTTTTAGGGATTGGGATACTTCAATACGTTCATTTTTCTTGGTCGCGGCTTTTGTTGTATCCTCAAAATATCCTTTTCTGGATGTTTTGATCGTGTATTCGGTATTTGTGTTCAGGTCTTTAAAATTATAGTTTCCATCCGCATTGGTCATCGTTTCGGCAACAAGCCCGCCTTCATTGTTCAATAAGGCCACTGAAGCCTCGGAAATTGCTTTGCCGGTTAAGGCATCCTTCACCGTGCCCACAATGGTATTTTTATTTAGCACATAAGCGAATGAGTAAATATCGTCGTCACCCTTGCCTCCCTTTCGGTTTGAAGCAAAATATCCTTTTTCACCAGTAGCATCAATGATATATGAAAAATCATCTCTATTGCTGTTCACAGGTTGACCAAGGTTGTAGGCAGGACTAAATAAATTATCGACAAAATCGGCCTTGTAAATATCCAATCCACCAAATCCCATGGCCCTGTCAGATGAAAAATATAGGGTTCCTTCCGTCACATAAGGAAACATTTCCTTTCCTTGGGTGTTAATTCCCCTCCCGAGATTTGTAGGCTGAGAGAAAGTGTTATTTTCCAAAATATCCGCAACATAGATATCCGTTTGCCCATAACCTCCCGGACGATCGGAAACAAAGTAGATTTTCTTTCCATCGGAACTTATGGCAGGGTGTCCTGTGGAATAATTTTCACTGTTGAAAGAAACCTCTCGACCCTCGGTCCATTCGCCATTTATGAGTTTGGACACATAAATTTTTAGATGATTTATGCCGTTTTTCCCGCGTTTTAGTTTTTTTCCGTAATTGTTTCTGGTGTAGTACACGGTTTTTTGATCGGGAGAAAAAGCAATGGACGCTTCGTGATATTTTGTATTGATGGTCTTTGAAAATTTCTTCGGACCCATAAAATCAGTTCCTTCAGAATTTCCTTTAGCAACATAAAGGTCTAGAAAGGGTTGGTTGTTCCAACGATACCTTCTTGTAGTAAGGAACGAGGTGTCTCTTGCCGAAGCAAATACCACATCAGCGTCTTTGTGGAACATTGGGGCAAAATCTGAATATTTTGAGTTGATAGACAGGTTTTTGATTTCGACTGAAGCGGCACCTTTCCATGTATTTGGAACTGTTTTTTCCAGTTCGTTCAGGGGCTCTTCCCTTTTTTGTCGGAACAACTTAGTGAGTTTGGCAGCTCTTCTATATTTTCCCAATCCCTTTAAACTATGGGTATATTTAAAGAAACGGTCCTCGGTAATTTCATCAGGATACCGTTCATATAATTCATTGTACCATGTATAGGATTTTTCTAAATTTCCGCTGTAATAATGGGAGTCACCTGCTCGTGAAAGTAGCTTATATGTATGTTCTTCCTCACTCTTTTCAAGTACTATGTCGTATAAGCGAGCTGCTTCGGCATACCACATTTTTTCAAAGTACTCGTCGCCTTTTTTTATGAGTTTGGCCGTAGTGCCCTTTTTTCGGATAAACCTGGCCAATTGCTTTCGGTCAAGGTTCTCCAAATGGTTTATCCCGTTGGTTTTATCAGGGGAACTCCAGTCGTCCCCATTTTCGAATGTAGAGACACTATCCCCATCAAATTGCAAAAGAGATATCTCTTGGGATTTTACCCCAAGGGTAATTATAAAAAGAAAAGGTAAAATCAGTTTTTTCATTGCACTCTGTCTGCGCAGCTAATCAATTATTTGATTAACTGGAGGCTAAGCAAAGAGAGCTTAACGTCGTTTTCAAACGCTAAAATAGGATAAGGAAAAAGTTGGGCTAACTTTTTGTTGTGAAAGATGGAATTTATGGCATGTACACGACAAAAATGTGGTTCTTTATCGAAAACCCCCAGTAAACATGAGGGTTTGCACGGCCAAAAAACATAGAGAATGGGAGGGGATTACTTTGTCTCGTTACCACCTTCTAATTTTTCCTCCTCTTTGGATGCATCTTTGAATTCTTTGATGCCGCTGCCCAAGCCCCTCATTAATTCGGGTATCTTTTTGCCTCCAAAAAGCAAAAGAACCACGACTACAATAAGTACAATTTGCCATGGACCAAGCATACCAAGTAAAATAGTTTGAGCAATCATAATGTCAAAACCTTTAAAAGTGAAAGGTAAAATTACTAAAAAGAACTGTAAGCGCCATCGTATTAACGAAAATTAGCAAAAGAGGACACTATTGTTAAAGAGTTGCGGCCCCAGTATTTTAAAAAGCTTAACATCAATATTAAAATCTAAGATTATCTTTGTTGATCATGGCAAAGGACAAGAAGAAAAGAAAGGAGATCAAACGAAAGCTGCTGCACAAGTATCGCTTAGTGATTCTCAATGAGAGTACTTTCGAGGAAAAGATTTCGTTCAAGCTCAGTAGGTTGAACGTTTTTGTGACTGGGATGCTTTTCATCATCGTTCTGATAGGCTTTACCACTTTACTTATAGCATTTACTCCACTTCGGGAGTATATACCCGGATATTCCTCTACTAGATTGAAACGCCAGGCCACGGAACTCACTTATAAGACAGACTCTTTGGTGAACGTGCTAAATTATACCAATGGGTATTTAGACAATGTTAGAAAGGTGCTCCGCGGGGATATTGAAAACAACGAAGCCAATCGGGATTCCCTTTTTGAGCAGTACAAACTTGACCCCTCTACCGTGGATTTAACACCCATACGACAAGATTTATTGCTAAGGGAAGAAGTAGAATTAGAAGACAAATACAATCTTTTTGAGAGGAATATAGAAAACGTTGGAACGTTACTCTTTTCGCCATTGAGCGGAACCCTATCCCAAAGATTTGACCCTAAGACAAAACACTATGCCGTGGATGTTGTTGCGCCAAAGGATTCTCCTGTTAAATCTATTGCGGATGGTACGGTACTCTTTGCGGAATGGACTTCAGAAACCGGTTATGTGATCATTATTGAACACCAAGACGGCCTAACCTCGGTATACAAACACAATGGGTCATTGAGCAAATCGCAGGGCGATTTGGTAAAAGTTGGAGAGGTAATAGCATCTATTGGAAATACGGGAGAGTTGACTACTGGGCCACATTTGCACTTTGAACTTTGGAGAAAGGGAAAACCGGTAGACCCCTTAAACTATATCGACTTTGATTAAATGTCCTTAAAAGCCTTCGCCGCCAAAATCTTCGCTAAAAATGTTGCCCGAAAAACGGCCAAATGGGTTAAACACCCTGTTGAAACCCAGAAAAGGGTATTCAAACAATTGATTTCCGAAGCCACACAGACCCAATTTGGAAAAGATCATGATTTTAGACGTATAGAATCACACAAGGACTTTGTAGATAAAGTTCCTGTAAGGGATTATGAAGAACTCAAGGGGTATGTCCAAGAAATTCTAGCAGGCCAAGAAAGTATTTTATGGCCAGGAAAGCCCATTTATTTTGCGAAGACCTCTGGAACCACTTCGGGAGCAAAATACATCCCCATTACCAAGGCTTCCATAAAACATCAGGTAGAAGCGTCCCGAAATGCAATTTTAAGCTATATCCACGAAACGGGGAATGCAGATTTTGTGGACGGAAAAATGATTTTTCTCCAAGGAAGCCCTGTTTTAGAGGAAAAGAATGGCATCAAACTGGGTAGGCTCTCGGGAATTTCTGCCCATTATGTGCCCAATTATCTTCAGAAGAACCGATTGCCCAGTTGGGAAACCAATTGTATGGAAGATTGGGAAGCCAAGGTAGATAAAATTGTAGAGGAGACGGAGAAGGAGAACATGAGCGTTATTGCTGGAATCCCATCTTGGGTACAGATGTATTTTGAAAAGTTGAACGCAAAGGCGGGGAAAAAAGTCGGGGACTTGTTCAAGGAATTTCAATTGTTCATTTATGGCGGGGTAAACTATGAACCTTACAGAGCCAAATTTGAAAACTTGATTGGTAGAAAAGTAGACAGTATTGAATTGTTCCCGGCCAGTGAGGGCTTTTTTGCGTACCAAGACTCACAAAAAGAAAAAGGCATGTTATTGCTTTTGGATTCCGGGATTTTCTATGAATTTATTAAAGCCGATGAGTTTTTCTCAGATAACCCCAAGCGATTGACCATAGCTGATGTTGAGCTGGATGTGGACTATGCCATGGTCATTTCTACCAATGCAGGATTATGGGCGTACAATCTTGGGGATACCGTTCGGTTTGTTTCTAAAAACCCATATAGGATTATTGTTTCAGGACGTATAAAACACTTTATTTCGGCTTTTGGCGAGCACGTTATTGCAAAGGAGGTTGAAGAAGCATTACGTTTGGCCGTCGAACAGACCGATGCTTTGGTCAATGAGTTTACCGTGGCACCACAAACAGACCCAAAAAAGGGGGAACTACCCTATCATGAGTGGTTCATAGAGTTTGAAAAGGAACCTTCGGACAGCACAAAATTCTCCGCAATAATTGAAGAAAGCATGAAAGTGCAAAACAGTTATTACTACGACCTTATTGCCGGGAATATTCTTCAACCACTAAAAATTAGCCCAATTCAACAAGGAGGTTTTCAAGAGTACATGAAGACCTTGGGTAAATTGGGAGGCCAAAACAAAGTACAGCGACTCTCCAACGATAGAAAAGTGGCCAATGGGTTGGAACCCTTCAAAATATAGATTTTGGTAATCATGTAACTTTCGTAGGAATTCATGTATTTTTGCCAGAACGCATTATGGCAACCGAAATAAAACAAACCACTAGGGCTCAAGAGTCAACCAACGCAATTGAACGCTTGTACATTACCATGCGTCATTTGCTCAATAGGGGTTTTTATAAACCTTCGGGTGTTTCTGGCAACGCCCTCCGAAGCGCTCTTTTACTACTTAGGCCTGAAATATATGGTACGATCGCAGAGGAAAAAGCCGAATTGAATGGACTTATTTATGTATTGGAGCGATTACCCCAAGGGATTGAAGAGTGTCGCTTTATTAACCTAACCTCAGAAGAGGGATATTCAAAATCACACTTAAAACCAATTGTTCCCCCCAAGCGTAGAAGAAACTGTTTTCGGATAGACAATGAGCAGATGAACATTGAAATTACCCGAGGTCGCAGTGACATCTATGATATTTTGACGCACCTTACCTTTTTGTTCATTGAGTCTGGTAAAATAAGTAAAAGGGTATTGGTAGATGAAGGGAATGCTACCATTAGGGACTGGGACAAGCTTACCGATTTTGTGTTGAGCGAGGAAAAAGGAGATGATGAAAGAGAAGTGGCAATGATCCATGCTGCCAATATTTTGGGAAGGACTTTTGATGAGGTTGTCGCCATTCACAACAAATTATGCACCCAAAAGAATCCAGACCAGTTCCTGAACGTTATCTATTGGTTGGGCAAACTGGCCATTGAGGAAGAGACCACAGGAAACAAAAGGACCATTACGTTTAGTCCATTGCTTAGGGAGCGATTGGGCCATCACATACACGGAGAACGTTGGGCCTATAAAATAAAGCGTACACTAAAAGAGAAGAATTTATTGTCACGTCCCATTCATATTATCAGTGCCAATATGCACAGTGTCATGAATTCACTTTTTGCAAAAAAAACCTTGGCAAAGGAATTTCCCAATGCAAACTCTTTGGAAGTTTTTGAAGCTTTGAGTGCTGCCAAGAACAAGAATCTGAATAAAAGAGTAAAGACCGTTGCCGAGAAGAATGGGATGATTTTTTTGGACGATGAGTCTGGCGCCAATATAGACGTACAAATTTTTGATACGGCCAAGTTCGGGAAAGATAAGTGCTGCTATGATTTGTCCGAGGGTATTTCTGAAGAGCAAAAACCCGTTATATTTGTTATGGACTATGCCTTTGGCGAACAGGCCTATGAAACCATTGATGAACTTTTGAAACCTTTGGAGGAAGGAGATCAGAAGTATTTCTTAAACGTAGACTCGGTTTCCATTATGGGTAAAGCTGGTATTTTGGAAGGGGGCAAGGGAGATTTAATGATTCCATCGGCACATATTTTTGAAGGAACAGCGGACAATTATCCGTTTCATAATGAACTGTGCGCTTCGGATTTTGAAGGGAATGGACTAAAGGTTTTGGAAGGTGCCATGGTAACGGTTCTGGGCACATCGCTACAAAACAAGGATATCCTTCGATTCTTTTATGAATCCACATGGAACGTAATAGGATTGGAAATGGAAGGAGTGCACTATCAGAAAGCGGTGCAATCTGCCTCAAAGATTCGGAAGAGTATAAAAAAAGATGTGAAGGTAAGATATGCCTATTATGCTTCGGACAACCCACTGGAAACAGGAAGCACATTGGCTTCAGGTGGTTTGGGAACAACAGGGGTAAAGCCCACCTATTTGATAACAGACAGGATTTTAAAACAAATATTCAATTCATAACATGGCGGACCAACCAGCAAATCAGAACACTTCAGATGAAATAGACTTGGGACAGTTGTTTCAGGTAATCGGAAGAGGATTCCAAAAATTCTTCAATTTTATAGGAAACATTTTTAAGGGACTTTTTCATTTGTTGATATTGTTTCTTCTGTTCTTGCAGAAGCATTTTATTATTCTTGGAGCTACTTTGGTCATTGGAGGTGTTGCCGGATATTTTTTGGACGCCATCACTCCCGAAAAGTATGTTTCCAAAATGGTGGTTGAGCCTAATTTTAACAGTGTTCAACAACTATACAATAACTTGGATTTTTATAATGATCTGGCCATGGCCCAAGATTCGTCAGCTCTTGCCACGGCATTGAACATAACAGAACGGGAGGCAGCAAGTATTAAAGAGATTTTCGCTGACTCTTATTCAGATGAAAACCAAAAAATCAAGCTTTTTGATGAATTTATTAAGGAACTGGACAGTACAACCATTAAGACCATCGATTTTGAGAACTATCTTAAAAACTTTAATTCGTTAGATGCAAGGTTCCACCAGATATCAGTAATAAGTACGGATAATAGAGTGGCCAAAAAGATGCAACCGGCAATTATAAATTCCATTTCTGTCAACGATTACTTTAAGCTTCAAAAGAAGATAAATGACGAAAACTTAAAGCTGCAAGAAGAAATATACAAACAACAACTTGTTGAAATTGATTCTTTACAAAGCCTCTACAGAACTGTTTTGGTTAAAGAAGCGGATAAACCTATGCAGGGAACAAACATTAGTCTAGCGGAAGGAGGCGAGTCCAAAAACAGGGAATTGGCTTTGGTACAAGAGAAAGATGTTCTCAAAGAGAAACTAGTAGAACTCAATGAAGAAAGGGCGAACAAGTCTACCATAATAAATGTAATCAGCGACTTTCCAACCAGGGGAGTAGAAATGAAAGGCATTTGGAACAGTTATAAATTTAAATTACCCATTATTATGCTTGTTGCAATGTTGGCGGTCTTGGGAATTATAAACTTGAACAAGTTCCTAAGAACGTACAAAAAGAATTAGCCATTTAGGGGTAGCGCCCCAATTTCTGCAACAACTGGAATCTATATAACTTAAATGGTCAGGGTAATTGTAACAGGAGCAGGAGGACAATTGGGACAGACACTACAAGAGTTTTCCCCTAACCTTAAAAATGCTCAGTTCGAGTTCAAGACAGCTACTGATTTGGATATTACCGATGGCATGGCAGTGTTTGAGTTATTCGAAAGCAATACATACGACTATTGCATTAATTGTGCCGCCTATACCAATGTTGAGCAAGCTGAGAAGACTCCGGAAGCCGCATATCAAGTTAATACTGAAGGCGCCAAAAATTTAGCTATGGCTTGTGCCAAAGGTAAAACCACATTGATCCACATTTCAACGGACTATGTTTTTGACGGAGAAAAGGAAGGTTCTTACACAGTGAAGGATGAACCCAATCCCATCAATGTTTATGGCTTGTCCAAACTAAAGGGAGAAGAATATATTCGAGATATCTTATCCGATCATCACATTATTAGAACATCGTGGCTGTACAGTAAAAAGTACGGGCATAATTTCTATCGTACAATAGTGCAAAGGGCTAATGAAGGGATTGATTTGTACATTACGGATGATCAGAGAGGATGCCCTACCAATACCGAAACATTGGGGAAGTTCATCCTTAATCAAATGATTGAAGGGAACTTGCCATTTGGAACCTATCATTGTACCGATAAGGTTCCGATGACATGGTACTCTTTTGCACAAAAAATCCTCAAAGAGAATGGTTTGAGTGGCAAAGTCAGACTTGAATTGGATAGGAATTATCGTACTTTCGCAAAAAGACCCAAGAACAGTGTTCTAGGTTAAGATTCAAATGGTTTAGATGTAGTAAGGCCACAGATAAACATTCGTAAATTGCTTTGATGAAAAAGTATGCCCAAAAGGACATATTAATTACGGGAGGAGCCGGGTTCATTGGCTCTCATGTGGTTAGAAGGTTTGTTCAAACCTATAAAGAATACCACATTCATAATCTTGACGCCCTTACTTATGCGGGCAATCTGGAAAACCTAAGGGATATTGAAACTTCCGAAAACTATTCTTTTGTAAAAGGAGACATTTCAGACGCAGGGTTTATCAATCAACTCTTTCAGGAAAACAGGTTTGATGGGGTAATACATCTGGCGGCAGAGTCGCACGTGGACCGTTCCATCACTGAGCCATTATCATTCGTAAAAACCAATGTGCTGGGTACTGTCAATCTTTTGAATGCTTCATTGGGTTTGGCTACAAAGAATCCTGATTTTAGGTTTTATCATATCAGCACAGATGAAGTATATGGCGCTTTGGGAGAATCAGGACTTTTTACGGAGCACACACCATATAGCCCCAATTCTCCATATTCTGCATCAAAAGCAAGTTCCGACCATTTTGTAAGGGCCTATGGGGAAACCTATGGATTGCCTTTTGTGATTTCCAACTGCTCCAACAATTATGGCCCAAACCATTTTCCTGAAAAGCTCATTCCACTTTTCATCAACAATATTATAGACAACAGGGCACTGCCGGTTTATGGCGACGGAAACTACACCCGGGATTGGTTATACGTTAAAGACCATGCAGTGGCCATTGATTTGGTTTTTCATGATGGGCAAAATGGTGAAACCTACAACATTGGAGGGTTTAATGAGTGGAAGAACATTGATTTGGTAAAATTACTTTGCCGGTTGATGGATGAAAAGCTTAAGCGACCGCAAGGGAGTTCTGAAAAACTCATCACCTTTGTAAAAGATCGCCCAGGACATGATCTAAGGTATGCCATTGATGCCACCAAGATCAACAAAGAGTTGGGCTGGAAGCCGTCTGTAACCTTTGAAGAAGGCCTTGCTTTGACCATAGATTGGTATTTAAACAACCAGGAATGGCTAGATCATGTAACTTCAGGCGATTATAAAACCTATTATGACAAACAATATCAGCAATAAATGGGCATGAAAGGAATTGTTTTGGCAGGCGGAACCGGGAGCAGATTGCTCCCTCTGACCCTTTCGGTGAGCAAGCAACTGATGCCCATTTACGATAAGCCCATGATTTATTATCCTTTGTCTACCCTAATGTATTCTGGCATCAGGGAGATACTGATCATTTCCACCCCAAAGGACCTTCCGCTTTTTCAGGAACTGTTGGGAGATGGCAATAAATATGGCTGCTCGTTTTCTTATGCCGTACAGGAAGCCCCAAACGGACTTGCAGAGGCATTTATCATTGGAGAGGAGTTTATTGGGAACGATAAAGTTGCTTTGATTCTTGGCGATAATATTTTCTACGGTACGGGCCTTTCAAGGCTCCTACAATCCAACAATGACCCAGAAGGCGGTATTATCTATGCGTACCGGGTAAACGATCCCCAACGGTATGGTGTTATTGAGTTTGATGAAGATGGAAAAGCCATTAGTATTGAAGAAAAGCCTAAAATGCCAAAATCCAATTATGCGGTTCCTGGGATTTATTTTTATGATAATGAGGTGGTCTCCATTGCAAGGAATATTAAGCCCAGCGCAAGAGGAGAACTGGAAATCACCGATGTAAACAAAGCGTATCTTAAAAAAGGAAATCTCAATGTAAGCATTTTGGATAGAGGTACAGCTTGGCTCGATACGGGCACCTTTCAGGCATTGATGCAGGCTTCGCAATTTGTTGAGGTCATTGAGGAACGGCAAGGTGCCATAATTGGATCCATTGAAGTGGCAGCGTATGAAATGGGATATATCAACAAAAAGCAGTTTGCAGAATTGGCAGAACCACTAATGAAAAGTGGCTACGGAAAACGATTGTTAGGTATATTGAACAGAGAAGTATGATCAAAGCAACAGAGACTAAACTAAAAGGCTGTTTTGTTTTGGAGCCCACAATCCACGAAGATGAACGTGGCTTTTTTTTTGAAAGTTACAACCACAAAGATTTTTGTGAGGCAATTGGCCAAGAAGTAAACTTTGTGCAAGACAATTTTTCGTTCTCCACCAAAGGGGTGTTAAGGGGGTTGCACTATCAGAAAGGAGAATACGCCCAGGGTAAATTGGTTTCTGTATTGAAAGGAAGAATTCAGGATGTGGTAGTTGATTTGCGTAAAGATTCTCCTACCTTTGCCCAGCATTTATCGATTGAATTAAGCGAAAAGAACAAAAAGCAACTGTTCGTGCCAAAAGGTTTTGCCCATGGCTTTTTAGTGCTTAGCGAAACGGCACATTTATTCTATAAATGTGATAACTATTATAACAAGGAAGCTGAAGAGGGAATTAAGTATGACGACAAACATTTGATGATTGATTGGCAAATGGCGTCGGATCATATATTGCTTTCAGAAAGGGACAAAAGATGGCAGACCACTCTACCAATTTGAAAGAAGAGGAAGTGATGGGGGCGATAACCCATTCAGTAAAACAAATAAATAATTAACCAAAAAAATCCCTGAATTGGCAAAAAAAAGGAATTTAATAGTTTTTGGAACCAGGCCCGAAGCCATTAAAATGGCCCCATTGGTGAAGGAGTTTGAGAAACATAGCAACATTTTTGAAACGAAGGTCTGCATTACGGCCCAACACCGTGAAATGCTTGATCAAGTGCTTACTTTTTTTGAGATAAGCCCAGAGTATGACCTAGACTTAATGAAACCCAATCAAAACCTGTTTTCGCTTACAGCGAACATCATAGAGGGGTTAAAACCTGTACTCGAGGAATTTAAACCAGACTATGTTTATGTACATGGGGATACTACAACCACAATGGCCACCAGTATTGCCGCTTTTTATGCAGGAGCAAAAGTCTGCCATGTAGAGGCTGGCCTTAGAACGTTCAACATGCAATCGCCATTTCCTGAAGAAATGAATAGGTGTGTTACAGGGGTTGTCTCCAACATTCACTTTTCCCCAACAGCAACATCCAAGGAAAATTTGCTTTCGGAAAACAAAAAACCGGAATCCATTGTGGTTACTGGAAACACTGTCATAGACGCTTTAAAGTTTAGTGTTGGCAAAGTAACATCATCATATAAAGACAAAGAGATAGAAGACCTTGAATCCCAAGTAGACTTTAGCAAAAGAATCGTTTTGGTCACGGGACATAGAAGGGAAAATCACGGACAGGGGTTTATCAATATTTGTGAGGCACTAAAACAGTTGACCTTGGATCATTCAGACATACAAATTGTTTACCCCGTTCACTTAAATCCAAATGTCCAAAAACCAGTATATGAAATATTGGAGGGAGTTGAAGCAATCAAGCTGATTACACCTTTGTCTTACCCTGCATTTGTTTGGTTAATGAACAAATCCTACATGATAATAACAGATAGTGGTGGCGTACAAGAGGAAGCGCCAAGTTTGGGGAAACCGGTTTTGGTGATGAGAAATACCACAGAACGGCCAGAGGCAGTTGATGCAGGAACCGTATTGCTCGTTGGAACAGATAAAGAGAAGATTGTCGCTGAAGCTTCAAAATTGTTAAAAGGAAAAGATGAGTACCAGAAAATGAGTAAGCTTCACAACCCATATGGCGATGGGAATGCATGCAAAAAAATAGTAAACCATATTATAGAAGTTAGCAATGAATAACAAACCAGAGGTAGTAATGGTGGGATTAGGGTACATTGGCCTTCCCACAGCGGCATTGGTTGCACAAAATAAAGTTCAAGTGCATGGGGTGGATATTAACCCAGCTGTAGTTGAGACCATTAATGCAGGGAAAATACATATTGTAGAGCCAGAGTTGGATCAAGCGGTTGAAACCGCTGTAAAGCAAGGGTATTTAAAAGCGGCAACAACTCCTGTGGAAGCCAATACGTACCTTATTGTGGTGCCAACGCCGTTCAAGGATAAAAACGAACCAGATATTTCTTTTGTGCAGTCTGCTACAGAAGCTGTTATCCCTTTGCTAAAAGAGGATGATCTTTATATCATTGAGTCTACCTCCCCAATAGGAACAACCGAACGCATGATGGCCCTGATTTTTGAGAAAAGGCCAGAGCTTAAAGACAAAATTCATATTGCCTATTGCCCGGAAAGGGTTTTGCCTGGTAATGTTATGTACGAACTGGTAAACAACGACAGGGTAATTGGAGGAGTAGACTCGGCATCCACAAATAAAGCGGTTGAATTCTATGCACAATTTATACAAGGAAAACTGCATAAGACCAATGCAAGAACTGCGGAAATGTGCAAGTTGGTCGAAAACTCTTCCAGAGATGTACAGATAGCCTTTGCCAATGAGCTTTCTCTAATCTGTGATAAAGCAGATATCAATGTTTGGGAACTTATTGAATTGGCAAACAAGCATCCAAGAGTAAACATATTGCAACCTGGCTGCGGTGTAGGAGGCCATTGTATAGCAGTAGACCCCTATTTCATAGTTGCAGACTATCCCATGGAATCCAAGATTATAGGAACAGCCCGGGAAATTAACAACTACAAATCTTTTTGGTGTGCGGAAAAAATAAAGTCCACTAAAATGGAATTTGAGTTAAAACATGGCAGAAAACCAAGTATTGCCTTGATGGGACTTGCTTTTAAACCTAATATTGATGATTTAAGGGAGTCTCCGGCAAAATACATCGCCCAAAAAGTACTTCAAAACTCCAATGATGAAGAATACTTTATCGTTGAGCCCAATATCAAAAGTCATAAGGTGTTTAAATTGACAGATGTTGAAAAAGCAGTTAAAGAAGCCGACATAATTGCCTTTTTGGTCGCCCATGATGAATTTAAGAAAGTTCAGGTTCCCAAGGATAAGATAGTACTGGATTTTTGCAATGTGGGATAGTTTAAAAGGGATATACAAAAGCATTTTAACCTGTCTTCTTGTAGGACTACTTGTGTTTTCTTGTAAGCAACGCAACCAAAGCAAAAATGTTACAGAAAGTGAAGTAAAAAAGAACCTGGAGCTCTTTGATTATGGGTTTGACTTTACAGATTCGATAAAAATCGCAAGAATAGAACTACACAAGATTAAAGAGAATCATTTTAAGTTGCTCTTTTTCTTTGATGAGGAGAGCAATTTTAACGAACTCCAAAAGCTAAACATAGCATTTAGGGTTTATCCTTTAAAACCTGAAGAATTTCAACAAAAAGAAGATAAGGAGGCCAAAGCAAAGACCATAGGCACAAAATGTAAAATTCAATTACTGGAAAATGACCTAGTGGTTGAATCTGGGGAATTTGAAATGCACCCCAAAGAATTCCATCAGGCAAAAGTTTTTCTCTATGATCCTTCCGAAGGAGTGGTAGGCAAGATGATGACAATACTAAACCTTAATTTCCAAAAAGTTGATTAGATGATTTTTTCAACCACTATTTTTTTAGTCTTTTTTATTGTCGTTTTTTGCGTATACTGGGGTTTCTTGGGCATGGTCAAGGACGAGAACAAAAGACTTAAGGTTAGAATATTGTTTTTGCTATTGGCATCCTACTATTTCTACATGTCATGGAACCCTATTTTTATCTTGTTGATATTGTTTTCTACGCTGGTTGATTACTTTGCAGGTAAGGAAATATATAATTCGACCTCAAAAAAAAGGAAAAGGCTCTTTTTGATTACAAGCCTTGTGGTGAACCTTGGCTTTTTGGCTTATTTTAAGTACGCCAATTTCTTTTTGGATACGGTAAATCAAATTTCAAGTATGGTATCCCCAGACGGAGGAACCAACTATTTTTTGAACATAGTGTTGCCGGTCGGGATTTCATTTTATACGTTCCAGTCAATGTGTTATACCATTGATATTTATTACGGAAAAATGAAACCCTCCAAGAATTTTTTTGAATTTTCATTGTACGTTTCCTTTTTTCCTCAATTGGTTGCCGGTCCTATTGTAAGGGCCAAAGACTTTATTCCCCAATTAAAGGGGAATAAATTTTTTAAGGATATAAATTTTCAGTTGGCGGCCAATTACTTTATCATGGGACTTGTAAAAAAAGTCTTGATCGCCGATAATATAGCTCCTATTTCGGATGCGCTATTCTCCGATCCGGCACAATATGGAACATTGGGCACTTGGATAGGGGTAATGGCATATGCCATTCAAATTTATTGCGATTTTTCAGGCTATTCCGACATGGCAATTGGTGTTGCAGCATTATTGGGATTTAAGCTTATGGAGAACTTTAATATGCCTTATACGGCAACTAATGTCACTGATTTTTGGAGAAAATGGCACATAAGCTTGTCAACATGGCTTCGTGATTACCTTTTTATCCCTTTGGGGGGAAGTAGGGGCACAAAAGCAATGTACCACAGAAATTTAATGATCACAATGCTTTTGGGAGGATTATGGCACGGCGCCAGCTGGAACTTTGTTGTGTGGGGTGGCTTGCACGGCCTTGCATTGATTTTGCATAAACTATACAAGACAAAAGTTTCGGATAAAATACAGTTTAGCAAAGCCCCATATGTTCTCTACAATACCGCCTCTTGGTTTATAACTATGGTTTTTGTTTGTGTTACTTGGGTCTTTTTCAGGGCACAGACATTTGGTGATTCATGGCAAATAATTAAGAATATGTTCCTTTTTAAGGAATCTGATTTTAGCATTCCAGTAGGTTTTTATCTGCTTCTATTATTAATTGTTATAGGCCATTTTTTTGGGGTAAAATACTTTCAAAAGATAGAGGAAGACAGAAACCATGTTTTCAAAAGACCATTCTTTCAAGCTATCCTATGGGGGATTGCCATATTTGCCATATTGTTGTTTGGACAAGATGACAATCAGGCATTTATATATTTTCAATTCTAATCAGGATGAAAGAAAAGCACCGTTTGTTTTTGTTTCAGTTTCTACTGACATTTTTGTCATTCTTGGCATTGGCATTGCTTTTTAGTGCAGGGTTTTATAAAGATCCAGATAGTAGAAATTATGTGCTGGCGGAGAAGAAAATTGCCAATTTGCGAGAATCCTCATCATTTGTTTTAGATGCTTTGTTAAAGCAGAATGAAGTCACTTTTGATCCCACAAACGGTGTAAGCATTGAAACCGTCCTGGAAAATTTAAAATGCTCTCCAAAAAGAAAAATTCTTTTATTGGGATCTAGCCAACTGGTAACCTTAAATGATGATTGGTCCGCTGACAACTATTTGCGCAGAGTGGACAAAAAATTGGAAAGCAGCTATGAAGAAGAAGTTGTTGTATACAATTTATCAATGGGGGGGATGACAATTGCCGAGAAAAAAATTGTACTCGACAAGGCTCAACAAGTTATGGATTTTGATAAGATAATTGTTAGCATTGGGCCCTATGACTGTCGTGAAATAAATGTAAGGCCTGGCATAGAACAGATTGAGAACAAACTCTTTGGTCACATTGAAAAAGAAGATTGTGCCCCTATGGAACAATCATTTAATTTTGATATAGAAAAATTAAATTCGGAAATTGAGGGTGGCGTGAAAAAATGGCTGGAAAAGAGATTACTCTTTTTTGAGAACAAAGGAGCCATTAAAATGTGGACGGAAGAAAAAGCAAAAGCACTCAAGGGAAACAAACCCTTTTACCGTCCTAAAAAGGCATTGAGCTGGAGAACAAACAATCAAAAGTTTAATGACGTTACCGGATGGGTAGAAGATGTATTTCGCAGCGGAAGGAAGAGTCTAAAGATTACCAAGGAAGAAGTGAAGACTAATGCATCTTGGGGAGGCTTTAAAGTGGATTTGGAGAAGCCAACAAAAAAAATAGTACTTGGGGGTTGGAGCAAGAGTGAAAATGTGGTTAAGGCAAAATTATATTGCCTGGATTTTAAGATAGACTTTGTAGATGGCTCCAACGAATGGATATACCAAGGATTGGAGTTTGAAGAAGGCACCAATGATTGGACAAAAAGAGAACGCGTTTTTCAATTTGACAAAGAGATTAAGTCTATAACACCGAAAATGCTTTTTTACCAAGGAACCGGAACTGTTTGGTTCGATGATATATATGCCAGGCCAATCTATAGCAAGGTTGGGGAAAACGTTATTCTAAATGCCAATGTCGAAGATGAAAGCAACATTAAGGACGTGCATACACTTAAATTTGAAGATGAGGTTTGGGACAAGATTTTTGAAAACGCCCAAGACATGGTAGATTATGTTGGAAAGATGGCCTCAAAAAATGCAGGGGAATATTATGTTTTGATTCCACCGATATATAACTCGGAAATCAAAAAGGGATACGAGCAGGATTTTATGTTACAACAATTTAAGGAGCAACTGGATAAAGCTTGTAAAAACAACAATGTTCAATTGTTGGATGCAAATGGACTGTTGGATGAATCGCATTTTATTGAGTACGAATCTGGGTCCAGAAAAGGCATGATAGAGCCTTTGCATTTTGGCACAAAAGGCCATGAAAAACTGGCAAGGTACATAAAGAATAATATAGAACCATAAAACTAAATGTTACAAGCAATTATTAAAAAAGGGAAAGTAATAGCGGAAGAAGTTCCTTCTCCCATATTATCTGAAGGCGAAGTTCTAATAGCGGTCTCGTATAGTTGTATTTCTGCAGGAACCGAACTTAAGAGTGTTGGCAATAGTGGAGAAAACCTATTGGTTAGAGCCATGAAACAGCCGGAGAACCTAAAAAAAGTTATTGATTTAGCCAAAGCGCAAGGTATTGCCAAAGCTTTTTCCAAGGTACAGCAAAAAGTAAAATATGGGACGCCTACAGGATATTCCAACGCAGGGATTGTAATTGCTGTTGGTGAAGGTGTAAACAACATTAAGGTTGGCGACAAGGTCGCTGCTGCAGGTGCAGGGCTGGCCAATCATGCAGAGTATGTAGTGGTCCCGCAAAATCTGGTTATGAAAGTTCCGGAAGCGCTCGATCTTCAACTGGCATCAACGGTTACCTTAGGGGGCATTGCCCTACAAGGTGTTAGAAGGGCAGATTTAAGAATGGGAGAGTTTGGCGTGGTAATAGGCGCGGGAATTCTTGGTTTGTTAACAGTGCAGTTTCTCAAAAATTCTGGAATTAGGACCATTGTTAGTGACATTAATGAAGACCGGTTGAAGATTGCAAAGGAGCTTGGAGCGGATTTGGTGATCAATCCTGCAAAGACAGATTTGGTCAAGACAGTGACAGACTTTACTGGTGGATATGGGGCTGATGGAATTATCTTTACAGCAGCAACGGCCAGTAGTGAACCATTATCAGACGCATTCAAGTCCTGCAAGAAGAAAGGACGGGTAATTTTGGTTGGGGTATCCGGAATGGAAATCAAGCGCGGTGATATCTATCAAAAAGAACTGGATTTTAAGATATCAACATCCTATGGGCCCGGCAGATATGATCGTCAATATGAAGACCTTGGGCATGATTACCCGTATGCCTACGTCAGATGGACCGAAAACAGAAATATGGCGGAGTATCTCAGGATGCTTCAGGAGGATAAGGTTAAACTCGATCTTTTAATCAATAAGGTATACCCTATCGACCAAGCAGAAGAAGCATATGATTCGTTACAAGGTCCAGAAAAACCAATTATAGTATTGCTGAGCTATGAGCCAAAGGAGGCCGAAGAAGCGAACGCCAAAGTTGTGGTAAATCCAGAATTCAGCAGTAAGAGAGAGGTTTTAAATGTGGCTTTGGTAGGTGCAGGGAGTTTTGCTACGGCAATGCATCTTCCAAACATGGAAAAAATGAAGGATAAATACGCCTTGTATGCCGTTGTAAACAGAACTGGGCACAAAGGAAAATCTGTGGCAACCCATTTCAATGCAAAATATGTAACTTCAGACATAGCCGATGTACTCAATGATGATGAGGTCGATTTAGTATTTATAACGACTCAACATAAAGACCATGCCAGCTTGGTTTTACAGTCACTACAAGCAGGAAAGCATGTTTTCGTAGAAAAACCATTGGCTACCAACCAAGAAGATCTGGACAAGATTGTTGCCTTCTATAAAGATGATTCCGTTTCGGAAAAACCATTCTTGTTGACCGGATTTAACCGTAGGTTTAGCAAGTATGCTCAGGAAATAAATGAACATACCAAAAATAGAATCAATCCCTTATATGTTAGCTATCGCATCAATGCTGGGTTTAAGCCTTCTGATGATGCCATACACGAACATGGCGGAAGGGTTGTTGGAGAAGTATGCCATTTTATTGATTTGATATCTTTTCTAACCAATGCCCCATTGGTATCTGTAAGTGTTGATAAAATAAGCCCAAACAATGACCAAGTTCGAGATGATGATAATGTGGCCATAGTTTTAAAATATCAAGATGGGTCTGTTGGCAACCTACAATATTTTTCAGTGGGCAACAAGAGTTACCAAAAAGAGAATCTGGAGGTGCATTATGATGGAAAGACCATAATTATGGACGATTTTAAAAAGTTGACAGGATACGGATTAAAGGTGAATGAGCTTATGGGCAAAATTCCTGAAAAAGGACAATATGAGGAGCTATTGCATATGCATGAGGCCATTACTGCTGGGAAGTGGGCAATTACCTTGGAAGACATGGTCCAAACCACCAGAGCAACCTTTTTGATCCAAAACAGTTAGCCTTTAAACGAGTCCTTAAACAAAAATCAATTGGTGTGACCATCAAAACTATTTTGTCAAAGCCATTGCCTGTTATCTGGTTCAGGGCGGTACAACTTTTTCGATTAAAGGGATATCACAGAACTGGATTTTGGCCCAAAATAGAGATGAAGGTTTCTAGGATGATTTCAACTTCCAATTCGGTTTGGAGTCAGAAAAGTTTGTTCTTCTCCCCAAGTTTTAAAGGGTACAGTAATGGCTTGCCTGATGTTATTCATGACCAGATAAGAACAACGTCCAAAAGCGTTTTAAGTGGAGAAGTTTCGGTTTTCGACTACACGTATTTACTCCAGAAACCTTACAACTGGCATATGGATTGGCGTGTGGGCCATACGTGGGAAAACAAATACTTTAAGGAATACGGTTTTTACGAGAAGGAAAAAAAAGAGGAATACGATGTTAAGTTCCCATGGGAACTCTCCAGGTTGAGCTTTTTGATTCCCGTGGCCAGACACTACCTGTTGGACGGGGACAAAGAACACCTAGACTACATTCACGAGGTATTGAACGATTGGAAAACGAATAATCCAATCGCCCACTCGGTGAACTGGTATCCCATGGAAGTGTCCATCCGTAGTATCAATTTGGTACAGCTAAGAGAGATAGTATTACAATCACCAAATACGGGGAAAACTGTAAACCTGATCAATGAAATCTTGATTTTACATGGCGTTTTTCTGTGGCGAAATATTGAATATACTGATGTGCGGGGAAATCATTACTCTGCAAACCTAACTGCGCTGTTGTTGTTGGGCAATGTTTTTGGAGAATTCTTTAAAGAGGCAAAGAAGTGGCTAAAATACGCTTTGTCCAAAATAGAGAAAGAGTTTCACCTACAGTTTTATCAAGACGGTGTCAACTTTGAAAAATCAATACCCTATCATAGGCTCGTGGTCGAGCTGTTTCTCATCAGTTTTTTGACCATGGAGCGCATGGGGGTTGCAATAAAACCCAAAACAGTTGAGATCTTTAGGAATGCATGTCTTTTTACTAAGGCTTATACAAAACCTGATTCTTTGGCGCCCATAATTGGTGACAATGATAGTGCGTCAGTGCTTGAGAATGATGGACAACCTCTAAATGACCATTCAAACCTTTTACAGTTGGCAAGTTGGTTTTTAAAGGATGATACACTTAATATCGTCGACAATCTATACCTGTCTGCAGTGGAAGTCTTCAATTTGAATGAAAGGCCAACTTCTAGGCAGGCTGAAATTCAAGATCAACAACTTTTTCAATTTCCTGATGGCGGTTTTATTATCGCAAAGAATAAGGAAGATTACTTTATCACGGATGTAGGTGAAGTCGGGATGAAAGGCAGGGGCGGCCACGGCCACAATGATCTTTACAGTTTTGAGCTCATGCTCAGCGGAAAAGATTTTATAGTAGACCCTGGATGTTATACCTATACGGGCAATCTAGAGCTCAAGAATGAGATGAAATCTTCTTCCTACCATAACATATTAACTATTGATGAAGAGGAAATAGCACCTCTAATTGGCAACTGGGGTATTGCAGATGTAGCCAAGCCGCTTAATGTTGAGATTGTTCAGGAAGAGGACATTATTCGAGTTTCAGGAAAACACCATGGATTTATGAGACTTAATGACCCTGTGGAACATAAGAGAGTATTTTCATTGGACAAAAAGTCATTTCAACTTTTATGCACAGACGCAGTCAAGTGCAGGCTTCAACACAAGGTGCAAAGGCACATTCATTTTGCAGAAAATGTAGCGGTGGAAGTTACTGGGGACCAAGTTGTCGCAAAGGTGGGGGGAATGTCGTATTTAATTACTTTTGACAAGCTTTCTTCAATAAAGGAAAAGGAATTTCAGCTCAGCTACAATTATGGCCATAGGGGACGCTCAAAAAAAATTGTTTTGGAATCAAAGATTAAGGGCAACAGTGAGCTGTTCTTTGCTGTAAAAAAATATATCGGTAATGAATAAGATCAGTTTGGATGTCCTGTTCAGTTCTCTTTTTGCCGTCTTGGCGGTTCTTTTTAATTTTTGGCTGATTAAAGAGGCCGAATTTTACCTGTCCACGGCCCTTCTAGGAGTTTTTATGCTGATCAGGAGACTTGCTCCGACTTTTTCAAATTTAAGTCAACTGGGGTGCTCCCAAGCGCTGACTCGTTTCATGAGCCTGAACAAGGACGATGGCGGAAAAATCAAGAATTATTATACCATCTCTGTTTGTATATGGCTGCTAAGTGTTCTTATCCAATTATTTTTGTATAGCTTCTTCAAAGAGTACATCGGTAAATTGTTATTGCCTGATACGGAGAATAGAGACACTTATCTGGCTTTGACTTTTGTCTATATATCCATACTTCACCTTAGCTACATAATTCTACCATATTTTCTTAACCTAAGGAAGATTCTCGTTTACAATATTATTAATATGATGAATGCGAGTTTGATTATGTTGGCCGTTTTTTTGGTGTTGGGCAATTCGGAAAATTTAATTGACGTTCTCGGAATCTCACTTTGTTTTATGGGTTTAATACAGTTGATTTTCCTTAGCTATATCGTAGCAAAGTTGAAATTGTACCGACTCCCTTCAAAAGAACAATTGCAGATTGAAGGGACTTCTTTTTTAAAGTATGGACTGCCGAGGGCCGGAATGACTTTTTTTGAGATGTTCATGCTTACCGTTGGATCGTTGTTGGTAAAGGAAGATCAAGAAGTTGTGGGATCCTTTCTAATAGCCATTACCTTGGCGCGGGTGGTGTTAATAATACTTCAACCAATTTCACTACTATCATCTGTGATTGTAGGTCATAATAGCGAAACCGACAAACCGAAGAAAACACTTAACCTGTTGTTTGGAGGAATTATTTATTCCAGTACGCTTGTCATTGTGGTCTTGTACAATTGGATTGATTTGCTGATTCGGTTTTGGTTGACCAAAGAAAGTATAATTACCGACGTGATCGCAGTATTTAAAATTTTGGTTTTTGGCCTGTTGCCGTATTGCATATTTCAGGGATTGAAAGGGTTTATTGAAATCCGCTTTTTTAAGCCTGTAAATTTGTTTACCATTGCAATGGCCACAATCATCCATGTGGTTTTGTTCTTTCTGTTTAAGGGACTGTATAGCGCATTGTCGGCACTGGCTCTTTCATTGATGGCTGCGTTTGTAAACATGGGGCTATGCTCTTTCTATTGGTGTAGAAAAGATATCAACGGGCATGATTATTTTAAGCTATTTTATTTTGCTGGTGTCACTTTACTTTTGTTCTTGGCAAACTATTTTATCAATAGGTACCTTCCCAATGTGATGGGCTTGACACTGGCTCTATTGTTTACCGTTTTTGTCATTTTTACTTTTATTTTTTATGGAAAAGTTGCCTTTGTCAAAGATGTATTGAGTACTTTCAAATTGCCTTTTTTAAATCGATTTACAAATAATCTAAGAGATTCTTAATCGTAATATAGAATGTTGATTTAAACGTTTAGAATAGACTCTGGGGCAGTTTTAATATTGATATTCTTATAATAAATCATATATGTGTGGTATATCTGGGATAATATCCCAACATAAGTTAGAACAATCCGACGAAGTTTCGTTGATCGCTATGCGAAATGCGATTATACATAGAGGACCTGACTATCAGGGTATTTGGAAGGATAAATCGGTGATTCTTGGTCATAATCGACTTTCAATAATTGATTTGTCCGACGAAGCCAATCAGCCAATGAGTTCTACAGACGGTGAAATTGTAATCTGTTTTAATGGAGAAATATATAATCACGCCGAAATAAAGGAGGAACTCATTCATTCACAAAATTTCCGAACGAACCATTCTGACACGGAGGTGATCATTAATTCCTATAAGGAATGGGGATTGGAAAAAGCCTTGAAAAAGTTTAAGGGGATGTTTGCCTTTGCCCTTTATGACATAAAGAAAGAAACTATCTATTTGGTAAGGGATCGTTTGGGCAAAAAACCCATGTATTATACAAATGTTGGGGAAAAGCTATTATTTTCTTCTGAGATTAAGGCTATTTTAGAGTCTGGACAAGTAGATAGTTCCGTAAATGAAGAGGCTATTTATCATTATTTGTCCTTTTTGACGGTAAATGCGCCAAACACTTTTTTTGCCAATATCTCCAAGTTGGAAGCTGGAACCTATCTTACATACTCCAAAGAAGGGATGGAAAAGACAAAATATTGGGATGTGGCAAATGCCATCAACACCAATATCGAGGACTCCTATGATGAAGCCACGGAAAACATCAAGGAGAAACTGATTCGGTCCATGAAATATAGGAATGTTTCTGATGTTCCCATTGCGGTGGCTTTAAGTGGAGGAGTGGATAGTTCCATGAACCTACTGTTCAGCGCCAAGGATAATCCGAACATCAATGCGATCAACCTGGAATATGAAACCAGACATGATTTCAACGAATCAGAAAATGCCAGACGGTTTTCCAAAGAGTTAAAGGTTCCATACACACAAATGGACATTAACCAGAAAAAGTTCGAATCAGAGCTTTTGACACTTTGCGATATTCAAAAGGATCAACCTTTTGGAGACCCTAATTCTGTATTATTATATTACATTTCAAAGAAAGCCCGTTCAATGGGCTCTAAAATTTTATTGGTAGGAGAAGGAGGAGATGAGTTGGGGGGATATCCTGTATATTCCCAAATGCTTAAGGAGTTTCGATTTCTAAAAAAAGTTCCAGGATTTTTAAGAGGTCTATTAAAATATGTGCCCACCAAAAAAAGATTCGATTTCTTTTATAAAGGAGAAGTGGTTTCCAGAAGACAAGTTCATGGTTTTACAGAGTACGAAAAGCGAAAGTTTTGGAAAGGTAAATCCCATAGTTCATATGCCATACTTCACAGTTTGATGAAAGAGGTCAAGGGGGATGATTTTTTACGAAAAGTGTTGAATGTTGAATATAAACTTAGATTGCCAGAACTTATTCTGGCAAGGGTGGATTATCCTACCATGGCGGCAAGTGTGGAGGCTCGTTCACCATACATGGATTATGAACTGATTGAATACTGTGCCGGTCTACCATTTGATTTGAAGATGCATAATGGACCAAAGTCTATAATCAAGGACATTGCCCGAGAATATCTGCCAGATTACGTCACCAATGGAAAAAAAGTGGGGTTTGGGATGTTGTTGCACCCGTTTTTGACGGAATCGTTGCCCAAAATGTTCAAAGAAGAAATAGTAACTGTAGAATATGCTCCGGTTAAAAAATACATAAAATCTTCATATCTAGATGAGTTGTGCAAACAAAAGACAGACCCTTATTTGGGGTATCGATTATGGATAATCTATTCATTAAATAGATGGCTATTGGGACTTCAAAAATAAAGATATAGGTCAAATAAGATATGGTATAAATATGAAAAGCTAGATTCCTCCATTCTTTTTCAATCAATATAGAAACAGTCTGGAACCTTAAAATAAAGTATCTTCGAGCGCAGTAAAGAAAACCGATAGAAGTGAACATTCTCTTTTTTATCTCCCATCAGCCCAATCCAAGATTTGTAAAACAAATTAATTTTTTGGCAAAGAACAATACCGTCTCGCTGGCCTATTTTCAAAGGAGTACTTTGGCCAATTTAGATGATTCCATTGATGAACGTGTAATTCAAACCAACTTTGGAAAAATCCCCAACGCATCTAAACCTGTAAAAAGGATTTGGACCTACATAAAAACGATTGGGCACATAAAAAAACTCATAAAGACCAATGAATACAATGTAGTTTTGGTGAACAATCTAGATGTATTGCTGCTGTATTTGTTTTCAACAATTAGGTTTTTTGGAAGAAGAACGGCAACAGTTGCCATTGAAATATCCGACCTGCGGGAATTTGTTTTTGGAAATGGTCTTGGGGCCAAAACATTGCGAACCCTGGAAAGGATGTTGTATAAAAAATACATAGACAAGCTTATTGTCACATCAGAGAAGTATTTCTCGTATCACTTTAAAAAATTCTTCAATAAGGATGTTTTTGTTTTAGAAAATAAACTGTTGTCCAAGGAGATCAAAACTTTTGGGGAGTTAAAAAAACAAGATTCCCAAAAGACCATCATCGGTATTGTAGGGTTGCTGCTTAGAAAGGACGAATATATCAAGCTTTTTGAAACCTATAAGGACAATCCAACTGTTGAAATCCATATTTATGGTAAAGGAGAATATCAGGATTTGGTCAAGGACTATGCCGATAGGTATGATAACATAACCTATTTTGGGCCGTACAATGCATTTACCGATACTCAAAGAATATATGCATCCATTGATATCATATATTTGATTTACGATGTTGATCAAGTGTCACTGAACAACAGATTGGCGCTTCCTAATAAACTTTATGAATGTATGTACTATGGCGTTCCTTTGTTGTGCAGCAAAGACACTTATCTTGCAGAAAAAGTTAAGGAATATGGTGTGGGCACTGATATTGATTACAAGGTTGATGGAGGGATTGAAGAAGGAGTGGCATTCTTAATGAAAAACAAGGACGCAATGAAAGCGCATTTTACAACATTGGATAAAAACCTGTATTTAGGAGATACTGATTATATTAAACTGGAGTCCTTTTTAATGGAATAGATGAAGAACTTGGAAAGGGTCAAAGCCGCTTTAAACCACGTAGATGTAGTTTTTTTGTTGCTTCTTGGTGTAGCGGCCACATTTGCGCTTGAAAAAATCAATCCGATTTTGATCGTAGGGTTGTTTATGGCTCAAATCACCTTAATGACCTGGAAGAGGAATCTAAATTTTGAAACCACAAGGTATTTTTGGATTCTAATGGCCGTATTTGTGATGAGCCTTTTGGGCCTGTCCTACACGGAGAACATTGCCAGAGGTTTTGATATGATCGGAAGGCAAATCAGCTTCCTTTTGTTCCCATTATTTTATGCTACATATCGGGTTAAAAACATAAAACTTCTTTTCAAAGTATACTGCTTGAGCGTTTTTGCCCTTGTCTTGCTTTTGGAAATCGATGCGCTATACCGTTTTTTTTATAAGAGCGATACATTTCCACTGTCCTTGGATTTATTTTTATCCTATCGTTATACGGGAGCCAACCTAACAAGCTTGATCGAAATGCACAACGCCTATTTTGGAATGTACATTTTGTTTGCCAACATCCTATATCTGGATGCTTTGCGCCGAGTTCAAAGTACTTGGAAGCTTCTTGCTTTATTGGGAGTGATTTGTATTCAATCTTTGTTTTTGCTCCAAATGATAGCAAAAACAGCTATCGTTTTGAATACCATTTTGGTATTGGGGTCTTTGGGCTTTATTTTGTTTAAACAGAAAAAGATAAAGCTCCTTTTATTCTCACTAATAATGATACTTGCTTTGGGAATTTTGTCTCAATCCTATCTAAAACTTCCTGTAGAGCGAATAAAGGAAAGGTTTGAAGAGCTTGGCCAAGGGAAAATGGCAAATCGTGAGACCCGAATAAAATTGTGGAGTTCAGCAATCCCAATCATCAAGGAAGATTTAGTTCTTGGGGTTGGTACCGGTGATGTCCAAGACAAATTGCATGCGGAATATAAGGTAAGAGGGGTTACATCCAAAAGCAATGTCCATAGCCAATATTTAGATTATACATTGCGTTTTGGCCTTATAGGCCTGCTCTTGTTTTTGGTTGTTTTAGCTACCGCATTGTTTCATGCCATTAGAACGGGCAATTATATTTATTTTTGTTTTACCTTGATTATTATGGGTTGTTGTGTGACTGAGAACATATTTAGTCGACAATGGGGAATTACCTTTTATGCTTGCTTTAATTACCTTTTATACCTGAACGCCAAAAAAGATTAAATGGCTGTTACCTACATATTGTTGGCCATATTACTGCTACATTTGGTTCTGTTTGGAAAGTTAATTTTCAAATGGAATGTGTTTGGGGTGTTTTTTATAGCAACGATGCTGTTTTCCATGGTGGGGATTATGGCCTTTCCATTTTTCAAGCCCTATTTTCTAGAAGCGTTCAGTTCGTTCAAATTAAACTTAATAACCAATGTGGACATTGTTAAGACCCAAACGGTAGCAACCGTTGGGATATTATCCGTTTTATATGCCTATGTTTTTACAATTGCACTTATATACAAAAGGGTAAAGTGTATAAATCATTTTAGGATAGAGGGCGAAATAAAAGACAATCTTAGCAGGGTAAATTTTTATGTGTTGACCCTTGGGGTTTTAATGTTCATAATGGTTTATCTTTTCCTAAAACGGGATGTATTGTTGATTGGGATACTACAAGGCCTTTTTGGTAGACAGCCCGATGCCATTTTGGAATCAAGAAGGGCAATCACCTCCAACTACCTGTATACTATTCTAATCTACAATGTTCTGCCTTTTATAACCATTGCCTCATTTTACATTTCATTGAAAAGAAAAAAGCTCCTGAACAAGCTGTTGTTTTTGTTTTTGTTTGCGGTATCTTTTTTTCTGATATTATCACTTTTCCAAAAAAGGCCTTTGATGATTTTTATGCTTTCTTTGTTCATTACGGGGTTTCTCTTTAGGCAAAACCTTTTTCCAAAAAAAGTAAAAAAAGTAAGGTCCAAAAAGTCAAAAAAACGCAGATATTTTATTTATCTAGGATTACTTTTTATACTCTTATTGGTGCTTTATTACTCGGCAACAACCTATAAGTTCGAAAATATTTTTGAGGCAATCCTCAAGTTGTCCGAAATTGTGCTGACAAGAGTGTTTGGCAGACTTTCGGTGCCAGCATTTTGTTACATTCATTATTTTCCAGCAGTTGAGGGATACTATGGCCTTACCAACATTGGTGTATTTAGCAAGATTTTTGGCTTTCCTCACTTTCCGGACACCCAAGTGCTATTCAGCTATTTTTCAGCAACCAAGAAGGAGGGTTCTTTGGCTATAAACAGTGTTATGGATTTTTATGGGGCCTTTGGGTATGTCGGTGTTGTTTTTGGAAACCTGTTTTTGGGATTGTTTTTGGCAGCCTTGGATGTGTTTTTGGATATGTTGGCCAAGAATAGTGTTAATCTGGTATTCATTGTTTTTTGTTTTGTATTTGCCTACTATTTATCTCAAGCAAGTTTGCCAAGAGCTTTGTTGGGATATGGATTTGCATTTTTTGTGCTTACCTGGCTCTTTTTGCAAAAAGGGTTTAAAATTAGGTTGCGAACACATTTAAAACAGTAAAGGCTAAATAAGGAGATCACAATAACAATATGTTTTTCTAAACAAGGGGCATTATACTACTTTTGCGCAAGAATTTAACTTAATCCACAATAATGAAACAAATCATTCAAGACCTTAAAAACGGCGATACCCTATTGGAAGAAGTTCCTGTACCACGTGTTAAGGCAGGGAGTGTATTAATTAAAACAACTCGTAGCTTGGTGTCTTTAGGGACTGAACGAATGTTGGTTGAGTTTGGCAAAGCCAATTTCATCCAAAAAGCAAAGCAACAGCCAGATAAGGTTAAAATGGTTTTGGATAAAGTTAAAACAGATGGTTTAAAGCCAACTGTTAGTGCTGTTCTCAATAAACTTAATCAACCTTTACCGCTTGGATATTGCAATGTGGGAGAAGTGGTTGCAGTTGGTAAAGGCGTAAGTGAATTTTCGGTTGGGGATCGCGTGGCCTCCAATGGAAATCATGCAGAATATGTTTGTGTGCCCAAAAACCTTGTGGCCAAGATTCCAGACAATGTCAGCGATGATGAGGCAACTTTCACAGTGATAGGATCTATAGGACTGCAGGGAGTTAGATTATTAAACCCCACTTTTGGGGAAACCATTGTCGTGGTTGGATTGGGATTGATTGGTCTTGTAACTGCAGAATTGTTATTGGCCAACGGTTGTAATGTGATAGGCTTTGACTTTGACCCTGAAAAGGTTAGAATAGCAAAAGAAAAAGGGATTACGGCAATAAATCCAGCTGAAGGAACCGATCAAGTCAAATTTGTAGAATCCTTCACAAACGGAATAGGTGTAGATGGAGTCATAATCACAGCGTCCAACAAGAGCAATGAAATTATCTCTCAATCTGCCAACATGTGCCGAAAAAGAGGCCGAATCGTATTGGTGGGGGTAATAGGATTGGATATCAGCAGGGCGGACTTTTATGAAAAGGAAATCACCTTCCAAGTATCATGCTCCTATGGCCCTGGCAGGTATGATGATGAGTATGAGCAAAAGGGGAACGATTACCCCATTGGATATGTTAGATGGACAGAAAAACGCAACTTTGAAGCGATTTTGAATGCGATATCAAAAGGTACTCTAGACGTTAAACCGTTAATCACGGAAAGCCTTTTGTTGGAAGACTATGAAAAGATATATGGCGACATGGCCAATTCGAGGTCAATTGCATCGATTTTGAAATATGACAACACCAAGGAACAGTCCAAGACCGTACAAATTGTTGAAAAGGATTATAAAGGAAAAAAGGGTGTCATTGGAATTATCGGCGCCGGAAATTTTACCAGTTCCACAATTCTTCCTAACCTTTCAAAACTCAAGGCAGATATAAAATATATTGCAAGCTCAGGTGGGCTGTCCGGAACTATACAGGCCAAAAAGCATGGAATATCCAACTCAACATCAGATTACAAAGAGATTTTGCAAGATAATGATGTGGACCTTGTTTTTGTAACAACGCAACATAATATGCATGCCACAATGGTATTGGAAGCTATACAAGCCAACAAAAGTGTCTTTGTGGAAAAACCATTGGCATTGACTCATGGGGAACTTTCCAATATTGAAAAGGCGTATGGAGAAAGCAATTCCTGTATTTCAGTTGGGTTTAACAGAAGGTTTGCCCCATTGGCCCAAAAAATGAAAACCCTACTTGGCAAAGCACAAACACCCATAAATATTGTGGCCACCATGAATGCTGGATATATTCCACCAGAGGTCTGGGTGCACGATATGGAAGTTGGTGGAGGAAGAATTATTGGAGAAGGATGTCATTTTATAGACTTGTGTAGCTATCTGGCAGATAGCAAGGTGGTTGCAGTTTGTATGAACGCCATGGGGGAAAACCCAGAGGAGAACACTGATAATGCTAGTATTTTACTTAAATACGAGAATGGCACTAACGCAGTCATCAATTATTTTTCCAATGGCAGCAAATCCTATTCAAAGGAACGTGTAGAGGTTTATTCCCAAGAACGCACGTTGGTCATGGACAATTGGAGAAAGTTAAAGACATATGGTTTTAAAGGGGGTAATATGTCTTCAGGGCAGGACAAAGGACATTTTAACCAGTTTAAGGCCCTGTTGGATCAACAACGAAACGGAGGAAAACCAATTATACCCTTTGAAAGTTTAATGAACACCACTAAGGCCTCTTTTGCCGCCATTGAATCCCTTAAACAAGGTAAATGGATTACCATAGAATAACGACTTTATTCCACACACTTAAGTTTTTAAAGGGTAAACAAATCTATTACAGGCTGTTTTACTTTGTTAGGAATAGATTCTTTTCCAAGAAAGCCTATAAAAGCCCTAATAAGGAAGTGAACGGCTTGGTATGGAATGGGAAGGAAATTTATTTTCAAAACGCATTCCATGAAGCTCAAAAGTTTGAGTTTCTCAATTTACAGCATGATTTCACAAACAAAATAGATTGGAACTACAATGGCTTTGGAAAACTGTGGACCTATAACCTAAATTATTTTGATTTTCTCAACCAAAAAAACATTGCAACCAAAAAAGGGCTTGATTTAATTCAAGATTACATGGGGGCCGAAAGCCAACTGCAAGATGGTCTGGAACCCTATCCAATTTCGTTGAGAGGAATAAACTGGATAAAGTTTCTTTCAAGAAACCAGATAAAGGACCATGCCATAAACCAAACCCTTTACAAGCATTATCAGAGGCTGCACCACAATCTGGAATACCACCTGCTTGGGAACCACCTCTTGGAAAACGGATTGTCCTTATTTTTTGGAGCCTATTATTTTAAGTCTGAGCAATTTTACAGAGAATCCAAAAAGATTCTTGAAACAGAATTAAAGGAGCAGGTTTTAGATGATGGTGCCCATTTTGAGCTGTCGCCAATGTACCATCAGATTTTATTGCATCGGTTGTTGGATTGTATAAACTTGGCCCAAAACAACTCATGGAAAGAAGATGGATTACTTCCCTTTTTAAAAGAAAGGGCCGTAAAAATGTTGTCATGGTTAGATAATATCACATACGATAATGGAGAAATTCCAATGGTTAATGATGCGGCTCACGGGATTGCTCCAAACACCAAGGAGATAATGGAGTATGCAACCTACATGGGCCTTAAGTGGAATACTTCATGCATGGGAGCTTCGGGATATAGGAAATTCCACAAAAATGGTTTTGAAGTTGTAATGGATGTTGGCAATGTTGGCCCCGATTATCAACCAGGGCATGCACACTCAGATACCCTAAGTTTTGAGATGTATCTGGACCAAAACCCTTTCATTGTGGATACAGGAACCTCTACCTATGAGAAAAATCAAATAAGACAAAAGGAGCGGGAGACCGCTGCACATAATACGGTTAAGCTAGGACACAAGGAACAAACGCAGGTATGGGGAGGTTTTCGAGTAGCAAAAAGAGCGCGAATCATTTCTTTGGAAGTAAGCGACATAAGTGTAACGGCTTCTCATGATGGGTATGCTCCCTCAATTCACCAAAGAGAATTTAAATTTGATGACG
The DNA here is from genome assembly GCF_004916895.1 of Flagellimonas alvinocaridis. Lineage (GTDB taxonomy): Bacteria > Bacteroidota > Bacteroidia > Flavobacteriales > Flavobacteriaceae > Flagellimonas > Flagellimonas alvinocaridis. Next base: position 553,752 of record NZ_SNTZ01000001.1, on the reverse strand, counting down.
ATGCACTTATCATCAATGACAATATCTCTAATCAGAAAGAGGATGCAACGGCCTATTTTCATTTGCACCCAAATGTAAATAACATCAATCCAAAAGGAAACTGTATTGAGTTTCCCGATGATGGTGTAGAAATACATTTTGAAGGAACTAATATTGGTATTGCCTTACATCCCTGCAAAATTGCATCAGGATTCAATAGACTTGAGGAAGCTCGGATGATTACTGTTGATTTTGATAAAACCCTAAAAACAACCATTAGACGTAGGCTTTTATGAGAATACTTTTCTTAACGGATAATTTTGCACCGGAGTTCAATGCACCGGCCTCACGTACGTATGCACATTGCAAAGAATGGGTAGAACAGGGGGCACAAGTTACTGTAATAACGGGGGTGCCAAACTTTCCCAAGGGAAAGGTTTTTGAGGGATATAAAAACCGATGGAAACAGGAAGAATATATAGACGGAATACGTGTAATCCGTGTTTGGACATACATTGCCGCAAATGAAGGGTTTTTTAAGAGGACCCTTGATTTCATTAGTTTTATGATTACGTCCTTTTGGGCAGGCCTTTTTATCAAGACAGATCTTATAGTGGCTACCTCTCCACAATTCTTCACAGCTATTTCAGGAAGATGGCTTTCCTTTTTTAAAAGAAAAAAATGGGTTATGGAAGTGAGGGATATATGGCCCGAATCCATAAAAGCGGTTGGGGCAATGGATGGCAATTGGATTATCCGGTATTTTGAATACTTGGAAAAAAGAATGTACAGATCGGCCTATAAAATTGTTACGGTTACAGATTCCTTCAAAAAGCAACTTATAAAAGAGCATGCCATTCCTGAAACCAAAATAGGGGTTTTTAAGAACGGGATAGATACATCCTTGTTTCGGCCTATAGCAAAGGATACGGGATTGCTGAAAGAGTTAGGGTTGCAAAAGAAGTTTGTCATCGGATATATTGGAACCCACGGGATGGCACACAAGTTGGATTTTATTCTGAAAACAGCCAAAGAAATTAAAGATGACCAAATTCATTTCCTTTTTTTGGGTGCTGGTGCCGAAAAAGAAAATCTAATAAAGTTAAAAGAGGGGTTAAACTTGCAAAATGTAACCATGTTAGACTCTGTTCCAAAAAACCAAGTGAGCAAATATATTTCCATCTTGGATGCTGGGCTTGTAAACTTAAAAAAATCGGATACGTTCAAATCGGTCATACCATCTAAAATCTTTGAGTTGGCAGCCATGCATAAGCCTATATTGTTAGGCGTGGAAGGTGAATCCAAAGATTTGGTGGAAACCTATGGGATAGGGGTTTGTTTTGAGCCTGAAAACAGCAACGATTTTATTGAAAAAGTTGATCAAATCGTATCCAAAAAAGAAAGTGAATACCCCTTTGACTCTTTTGTATCCAACTTTAAAAGAAAGAATCTTGCAAACCAAATGCTATTATTTTTAAGTGAATAGCGTAAGTTTTCTACATTTGCCAAGATGAATTTTTTAGAAACGGCCATTTTGTTGTTCATGGGATCATTCCTGTTGGTGTATCTCACAATTCCCAAGATAATAGGTGTTGTTGAGTATAAAAGACTTATGGACGACCCGAACAAAAGAAGTTCGCACAACAAAAAAACACCTACCTTGGGAGGGGTGTCTTTTTTCTTTACTTTGATTGTCGCCTTTTTTTTCATTAAAAGTTGGCATACATTTCAGGAGGACATATATATAATTCCGGGCCTAACCATATTGTTTGTTGTAGGATTAAAGGACGACCTGGTAGTACTCTCCCCGGGATCAAAGCTTATAGCTCAGGTTCTGGCGATAACTTTTGTGCTTCTTAATGAAAGTTTTACCATTGAATCTCTTAATGGCTTTTTAAACATTTATGAAATTCCCTATTACCTATATTTGATTATTGCGGGATTCCTGATGCTCACTATTATCAACTCCTACAACTTGATTGATGGGATAGATGGATTGGCCTCCATTGTGGGAATAGTGATCATGATAATTTATACAACTATTTTTTATCTATCCCACGAATACTTTTTTGCCCTGATAGCCATCATTATGAACGCCTGCCTCATGGCATTTTTTGGTTTCAATGTGTCATCCAGCAAAAAGATATTCATGGGAGATACAGGTTCTCTCATTGTGGGATTTATAATTAGTATACTAACACTAAAGTTTTTGGCCCTGGAACCCACTTCTTATGGAGAGCTTCCTTTTTTGTTGGAAAATGCACCGCTCATTGCCATAAGCATCCTAATAGTTCCTCTTTTTGATACGGCCCGTGTTTTCACTATTCGAATAGCAAACAAAAAAGGACCATTTTCACCAGACAGAAACCATGTACATCATGTTCTCATAGATTTTTGGGGCTTGTCCCATAAACAGGCAAGCTTTATTATAGGGTGTTTTAATATACTGTTCGTTGTTTTGTTCATTATTTTGGGAAGTAAGGCAAAAAATTTGGGAATGGTGATCATGCTAGTAAGTGTGGTCATATTGTTGGCCTATATTTTCTTCAAGTACAATTACAACTTTACAACCTTGAAACAGAAAATATTGTTACGACGTAAGATTGATGCTTTAAAAGGAAAAAAGGAATCGACCCCTAAAAAGAAAGAAAAGAAAAGTTGAAAAAAACACTCATAACAGGCGCTGCCGGATTCCTTGGCTCACACCTTTGTGATAGGTTCATTGCCGAAGGCCACCATGTCATTGGCATGGACAACCTTATCACAGGAGATTTAAAGAACATTGAACATTTATTCCATTTAAAACGGTTTGAGTTCTTTCATCATGATGTTTCCAAGTTTGTCCACGTTCCTGGACGAATGGACTATATCCTACATTTTGCATCTCCTGCCAGCCCCATTGACTATTTAAAAATTCCGATTGAAACCTTGAAAGTGGGATCATTGGGCACCTTGAACCTTTTAGGTTTGGCAAGAGATCATAAGGCACGTATTCTGGTAGCCTCTACTTCAGAAGTATATGGAGACCCGCTGGTACATCCACAAAATGAAGATTATTATGGGAATGTAAGTCCCATTGGTCCACGAGGAGTTTATGATGAGGCCAAACGCTTTATGGAATCCATAACCATGGCCTACCACAGGCATCATGGATTGGACACCCGCATTGTCCGGATTTTTAATACGTACGGTTCCCGCATGCGATTGAATGATGGGCGAGTGGTACCTGCATTTATGGGCCAAGCATTACGGGGAGAAGATTTAACGGTTTTTGGAGATGGCTCACAAACCCGGTCATTTACCTATATCGATGATCAGATTGAAGGCATTTATCGACTTTTGATGAGCGATTATGTGGAGCCCATCAATATTGGAAACCCGGACGAAACCACCATTCTGGAATTTGCGGAAGAGATTATAAAACTGACAGGAACTGATCAGAAAATTGTCTTTAAGCCCCTGCCACAAGATGATCCCTTGCAGCGACAGCCCGATATATCCCGAGCAAAGGAAATCCTAAATTGGGAACCCAAAGTGCATCGCTCCGTTGGCCTCAAAAAGGTCTATGAATATTTTAAATCACTTCCACACGATCAACTGTGGGAGTCCCACAGGGAGTTTTTACCATAAATCATTCGTCAAATGTTATTTCGAAATGAGGAGCGAAGCGACGATTGAGAAATCTGACTTATTGTAGATTTCTCGCATACGCTCGAAATAACAAATAAGAGGTTTTATTAGAATTAGTGAGGATTTGAACAAAGTGGCCTAGGTGAGGATTCCAAATTACCCTGAAAAAATCACATTACACCAAAATTAAATTTGAATTGGGTTATTTTTGCCAAAACTTTATTTTCATGAACATTTTGGTCCTGGGTTCTGGTGGAAGAGAGCATGCCATCGCCCTTAAAATTTCTCAAAGCCCTAAATCCACAAAGTTGTTTGTTGCTCCTGGTAACGCCGGCACGTCCCAGATTGCCACAAATGTTGAGGTAGGTGTAAATGATTTTGAAGCCATTAAACAATTGGTGTTGAAAGAAAACATCGATTTGGTTGTGGTAGGTCCCGAAGACCCATTGGTGAATGGCGTTCATGATTTTTTCCTAAATGATTCCTCGTTAAAGGATACACCAGTATTAGGACCTCAAAAGGCCGCCGCTGCTTTGGAAGGAAGCAAGGAATTTGCCAAAGAATTTATGATGAGGCACAATATTCCAACGGCAGCCTATCAAAGTTTTACAGGGAATACTTTGGAAAAAGGCTATGCCTTTTTGGAAACCTTAAATCCACCTTATGTACTAAAAGCCGATGGGCTGGCAGCAGGAAAAGGAGTTTTGATTCTCAAAGATTTACAAGAAGCCAAGGATGAGCTAAAATCCATGTTGGTCGATTCCAAATTTGGGAATGCCAGCGCCACTGTTGTAATCGAAGAGTTTTTGGATGGGATAGAGTTAAGCTGTTTTGTACTTACTGATGGTAACAACTACAAGATTCTTCCAACGGCCAAAGATTACAAACGGATTGGAGAGGGCGATACAGGACTGAATACAGGTGGCATGGGCGCAATTTCGCCCGTTCCATTTGCAGATTCCGTGTTCATGGAGAAGATAGAGCGTCAAATTGTGAAACCTACCGTAGAGGGTCTTAAAAAGGACAATTTGCCTTATGTTGGATTCATTTTTATCGGATTGATCAAGGTGGGCAACGAGCCCAAGGTTATCGAGTATAATGTGAGGATGGGTGATCCAGAAACCGAAGTCGTTATACCTCGTCTTAAAAGTGATTTGGTGGAAGTACTTTCGGCTATGGCCAATGGAACGTTGGACCAGATTGATCTACAGATTGATGAAAGGACAGCAACAACGGTCATGGCTGTTTCAGGAGGGTATCCCGAAGCCTATGAAAAGGGTAAGGAAATCACAGGAACTGAAGATGTTGTAGATTCCATTGTATTCCATGCGGGAACCAAAGTATCCAATGGAAAAGTAGTTACCAATGGCGGGCGTGTAATCGCTATCACTTCCTTTGGAAAAGACTTTAGGGAAGCGTTACAGCAATCCTATCAAAATATGGAAAAACTCCATTTTGATGGGATGTACTACAGAAAAGACCTAGGGTTTGATCTATAAGTAAGAGTGAGAGCTTATGCTCTTGTCTTCCTCATTATTATCGTTGAAGATTTTCAACTGCTTCATCCAATACACCATGGCGATAAAACCGATAATGGAGAACATCCAGTTAATCGTGTTGGCACCCCACCAACTGTGTGTAAATCGAAAGAAATCGTATGGGGCAAAAAGGTGGTTTACAAATAAGTCTTCTATACCGTAAAAAAACTTGCTCATCTTGGTTATATTTACTTTGCAAAAGTAGCAAAAGATAGGATGATTTCAAGCTTTTTCGGTAAAACAAAACCCATAAACTATATTGTCCTGTCCATCTTTTTGTTCTTTTTTTATTTTGCCGATAGGTTTTTAGGCCTGGGTGTAAGCGAAATGGGCAACAGCATCTTCCTTAATTTACTGACCTTTGCCACGTTACTGTTAATGGTTTTTACAATCAATCAGATTGTCCGCTCCGAAAAGATCACGGATTTTAACTCCTACGCCATATTGTTTTTTGTGCTGCTTTTGATAGGGTTTGCGGAGACTTTTGCTGACAGGAATATCATTTTCGCCAATTTTTTTCTGCTTTTGGCCATTTGGAGGCTTTTGGCCATAAAATCCATAAAAAATGTAAAGCATAAAATTTTTGACGCATCCCTTTTAATCGGTATTGCAAGTTTGTTTTATGATTGGGCCTTGGCATTTTTACCATTGGTGTTTTTGGTCATCAACCTATATGACCGAAAGGCATTTAAAAATTGGCTGGTTCCTTTTTTGGCTCTGGCAACGGTATTCATACTAGTGTTTACAGCACTTAGAATATCTGGGTCCATGGGTTTTTTGGAAGAACATTATCGGTTTTCAATTGAACCCTTGACCAAGTTCTCATTACAAAAGGGAATCAACCTAAAAGTGTTCCTGTACATTATACTGATTCTTTTGGCCACGTTCATTGTATTTCTTAGAATGAGAAAAGTAGGAGGGGGTAAACTATTGAGTCTAAGGATAGTTTTTTTGACCCTCATACTTGGACTACTGATCGGTGTTTTTGCACCAGGAGAATTGTTTCCCTTACTGTTCACTTTTTTCCCGGCATCAATTTTCTTGGCCAATTATATGGAGATGATCAAGAAACCCAAGTTAAAGGAAATGGCCTTTGTACTTTGCATAGCAGTTTCACTGATGCTTTTTGCTTTTCAGCTTAATTGGTAATAAAGCAATATCTTTGCGCAAAACCCAGTTGGACCATGTTCAGTGATTTTGCCTTTGCCATTTTTCAGGAAAGTATAGATACATACCATGTCAAGGACTATGTATACCAAGAGTTTACGAACCCTTATCCAAAGGATAAAGTGGAGCATTTGCTCTATCGAAAAAACTGGATAGATACGGTCCAATGGCATTATGAAGATATTATCAGGGATCCGGGCATTGACCCGGTGGCCGCTTTGGATCTTAAGCGTAAGATAGATGCCAGTAATCAGGACCGCACTGATTTGGTGGAGTACATCGACAGTTATTTTTTAAATAAATACCAATCGGTTCAGGTAAAGGATAATGCCACTATCAATACAGAAAGCCCTGCATGGGCCTTAGATCGCCTTTCTATTTTGGCTCTCAAGATCTATCACATGCGAGAAGAGGCAAACCGAACCGATGCATCTCTGGAACACATTAAAAAGTGCAGCGAAAAGCTTGCCATACTACTAGAGCAAAGAAAAGACCTATCTACTGCCATAGATCAATTATTGAACGACATTGAGGCAGGAAACAAGTACATGAAAGTCTACAAACAGATGAAAATGTACAACGATGAGGAACTCAATCCGGTACTCCGTGGACAAAAAGGGTAAACCGGCCCACATACTCGTCATCCGCTTATCTGCTATGGGCGATGTTGCAATGACCGTGCCCATACTCAGTGCCATAATTAGAGAATATGCCGAGGTAGAGCTTACCATACTTACCAAAAAGTCGTTTATACCAATTTTTTCAGGACTGGAGCGTGTGCAAGTGTATGAGGCTGATGTTAAAAAACGACATAAAGGCCTTATGGGCCTATGGCGACTCTACCAAGAACTGAAACCTTTTAAGTTTGATGCAGTGGCCGATTTGCACAACGTACTTCGAAGCAGGGTACTGAAAAAGTATTTCGCCCTGGAAAAGATTCCCTTTGCGCAGATCAATAAGGGGCGGGCAGATAAGAAAGCACTCACTCGCGTTAAAAACAAAGTTTTTGAACCTCTAAAAACTACACATCAACGTTATCGGGATGTTTTTGAACAGCTGGGTTATCCCGTTGAAATGCCAACGGTTAAACCTTTGAAACGTTTGCCACTTTCCAAAAAGGTTCTGGAGTTGGTGGAACAAGACACCAAGAAATGGGTAGGGATAGCCCCATTTGCTGCCCACGAAGGAAAAATGTATCCGCTACATTTAACCCAGAAAGTGGTTGACATACTTAACAATACCAATGAGTATAAAATTCTGCTTTTTGGTGGGGGAGCCTCAGAAGTGGAAAAGATGCAGCACTTAGCCAAACCATATTCCAATGTATATAGCATGGCCGGAAAATTAAATCTGTCGGAAGAATTGGAACTTATTTCCAATCTAGATGTTATGCTCTCCATGGACAGTGGCAATGCTCACTTAGCAGCCAACTATGGCATCCCTGTTGTTACGCTTTGGGGGGTTACCCATCCTTATGCTGGTTTTTACCCCTTCAACCAACCCATGGAAAATGCACTTATGGCAGACCGGGAAAAATATCCCTTGATACCTACTTCGGTTTATGGGAACAAAGTGCCCAAAGGCTACGATGCCGTTATGGAAAGCATAAAGCCCCAGCAAGTGGTGGATGTACTTTTGAACATTCTAAAGCCCTAAGCGGCAACCCGTTGCGCTGCTATGGCGTTAAAATACTGCTTCAACTGCTGTATGTATTGATATTTTAGCTGTCCGTTGGTTGAATCCATCATCAGGGAACGCATGCCCAAGAAAGAGGCAATGATATAGGTAGCGGCACCTTCACAATCTACATGGCGGGCAATATGGCCATCTACTTTTCCTCTTTTCAGTACAGATACCAGATTTACTTCCCAAACACTCAGGATACTCTTTAGGTGATTGCTTATTTCTTCGTTGCGCTTATTGAATTCGGTCAAGAAATCATTGAGCATAAAACCATAGGCCATTTCATTTTTTTTGCCAGGTTCCAAGGCGTTTTCCAAACTCTCCAAAATGGCGGGCAATGGATTTTCGCAGGTGTTCAAGGGTTCTACCAATAAGGCATATACCTTCTGTACGATCAAGTTTTGCACAATATTGATGAAATAGTCTTCCTTGGATTTAAAATGATGATAAAAGGCACCTTTGGAAAGGGATAGTTCATTGAGGATATCATCCAAACTAGTGTTGTAATAGCCTTTTTCATTAAAGATTTCAAGGCCTTTGCCACACAGGCGGTGCATGGTCTCTCTACGTTTGAGGGTCATTTGCATAAGATTTGGGTTTAGACTGTTTGGTCGGTTACAAAGATTCCTTGGAATGCACCCCTGCCAAAGAAATAAAGATGTAGCTGTATGAAAAATCGGTGAAGTGTTCAAAAATCGATGAAAAACCGGATGCTAAAAAAAGAAACCAGACTAGTGGGTCGGTTTAGAGGATAGTTTTTGGGGATGAAAAAGAAGACTTGGTATGAGAAGACATAAGTCATTTGTCAATCAATGGAATGTATCGGTCAATTACTAAGGGGTATTGATCAAGTTCCACATAATGGGTTTATAAATATTCACCATTTTGTAGTTTTTGAAACCAAGGGACAAGAAACGGACTTCAAATGAAATGATAAAACGATACAGACCAACAATGATAACACTAGTGGTGGCCATACTTTTTATTGGGGGATATATGTATTACTTTTTTGGCAACCCTTACCCAAGACTATCCTTGGTCGGGACAGACCATATAAAAAACAGTGAGAATCTATCCATATTGAACCAACAGCATGGGGGGACATTTTATCTCATTAAAAAATATAAGTATTCCAAACATATTTGGGCCATAGGCTTTGGTGGCGGAGTGGACCGGACAGATGATTTTTACGGACTGGGAATCTCCGACGGAAATAAAAAACCCATTTTGCCCCCTAAGTTTCAGTCTGTCCAAGCATACAGGGACCTTCATAACCATGAAGTCTACATCAAGTGCTTACCGTACCCTCCCTATACCACCTATGATGGTTATGAATATTATAAGATAGAGAACAATACGGCGGTTCCCATAACAACTAAACCGTATTACTGAAAAATGTAAAACTTAAAAGAAGCAAAGCACGAAAATCAAGCCACCGTCCCTTGGCAACTACTTCCCGCTCCGGCCGTACAGCCATAGCAATGTTGCGAGATCACAATGTTGCGGTCGTTCAAAACTTCCTCGTTATAATCTTTGATGTGTTTTACCTTGCTGGCCACCTTTAGGCCCAGCATCTGGTTAAAGTCGCAATCGTAGAGCCAACCGTCCCAACTCACCGAAATGGTGTTGGTGCACATTACATTTTCCACAGCGGCGGGGTTATAGGCCTCCACCAAAGAATACATGTAATCCTCATAATTGTCAGAAGCGATGAGGTAATCCAAAAACCGGGAAATGGGCAAATTGGTAATCGCAAAAAGGTTGTGGAACTCAATGTTGAAATCCTCCTTCAACGCCTTTTTAAAATCGCGTTCCATGGCCGCTTGGTCGCTGGGCAAAAATGCTCCTGAAGGGTTGTAGACCAAATCTAATCGCAAATCACTGCCCGGGATGCCATAGCCCACGGTATTGAGTTGTTGCAGGGCCTCAATGGATTTGTCAAAAACCCCGTCCCCGCGTTGCTTGTCTGTTTTCCCTCGGGTATAGTGCGGCATGGAAGACACCACATGCACATTGTGTTTTTTGAAAAACTCCGGGAGGTCATGATACTTTTTATTGGCCCGAATGATGGTCAGATTGGAGCGTACAATAAAATCCTGAATGCCCGCTTTGGAGGCCTCTTCTACAAACCACCTGAAATTAGGGTTCATTTCTGGAGCACCACCGGTAAGGTCCAAAGTATGGGCACCGGTATTGCGGATGACCTCCAAACACTGTTCCATCGTTTCCCGGGTCATAATCTCCTTGCGGTCCGGTCCTGCATCTACATGACAATGCTCGCAGACCTGGTTGCACATATAACCAACATTGATCTGTAGGATTTCCAACGCTTTGGGCCGCAGTGGTGAATGGCCAATTTCAGCGATCTTGTCCTTAAAAAGGGGAAGTTCCCCATCGGCAAACAGGCCGCCGTTCAAAACCTCCATTTGTTTTGAGGTATAGGCCAGTTCGTTTTCACGGGCCTTAAGGGATTTTTTTGCCGCCTTTTTCAGTTGGGGCATAATGCTTTCTGCCATGGGAGCTGATTTACATGGATAGTTTGTTGTACTTGTTCATCATTTGCACGCCGTGCACCAAGGTGGCACCACTTTCTATGGCAGCCCCAGCATGCACGGCCTCCATCATCTCTTCCTTGGTGATGCCCCGTTGCAGACCATCTTTGGTATAGGCGTCAATACAATAGGGGCATTTGACCACGTGGGCCACAGCCAGAGCAATCAAGGATTTTTCGCGAGCGGAGAGGGCACCTTCTTCAAAGACTTTTCCGTAGTAGTCAAAGAATTTGTTTCCAAGTTCTTCACTCCATTCCGTAATGTTGCCAAATTTGCGTAGGTCTGCTGGGTCGTAATATGAATTTGCCATGTTTTTTGCTTTTCAGTGGTTTAAAAATGTGAATATCCCAGATAGATTGGGATTAATGCATCAAAAAAATGAATGGGTTTTCCAAGTACTTATCTCTGGAGAACAAATGTTGGAAAAGCAAAAAGGGGAGAGCCTTTATTGTATTGGATATCTTGAAAATTAATCTTGAAGACTTCGTTTTTCATTGTCTCGATTCGCCCCCTTTTGTTGAAAATCAAAGAAAAAAGAACCAACCATTTTTTGGACAACGACTTGGTGAAGTTGGAAAGGCGTTTGACATCTGCGGATGAATCTACATCCATTAAAGGATCTAATAAAACTACGTTTTCACCCTTACAAGTAAAATAAGAATGCGTTTCGTTGAGTAAAGAGGGCAATTGCCATGGAAGGGCCTTAAATTGTGCTATGTTGAATTGTGAATGGCTTAATCCTATCAGATAAAATCCACCATCCATACTTGGGCCTACAACAAGCTTTCCGGCCTCAAGTAACCGTTGAGTCTTGATCAGGTGTTGCTTTTTTAGTTGCGGACTGTCATTGCCAATGGCAATAATATGGGTATGGCCTTGATCAAAAACAGATTGTATAGCAGCTGAGAACCGTTCGCCAAAAGTACTCCCATTCTGTTCTTTTTCCGTAAAATGATAGTATGGCAATCCTGATGCACTTACAATTTCAAGGGTATGCACCGTTAAGTTGTTCAAAAGAGAAATATCCCCACCAAAATTTTTAATGCCACCATCCTTCTCCGCCGAATTGGCGAAAATTAGAATGGCTGAATTTTGGATGACGGAAATGGGCAAAACCAATAAAATATTTAGCCTAAACTTACAATAAACTTAGCATTGAATTTGGTCGGGAGATACTATTTTTGATTACATTTTTGCAGCATAATATTGAAATTTAACATACCGACCCACTAGTCGGTTTTGAAAATCAGGGGGTTACATTTTTTGGGATTAAATTCGAAAATGACACGACAAGCGGTTAAAAAAGGAGTATTTTAAAATCAGAACAGACCCTTCAGTCGGTAAAAAAGACTCTTTTTCTTTTTCGATTTACCCAACAAACATGAAAAATATGAGCATAAACAATACAAAATCAATTGGTTTGGTACTCTCTGGAGGAGGGGTCCGTGGTATGGCCCATATTGGATTGATCAAAGCCATGCGGGAACATGGGGTGGAGGCCGACCTTGTGGCCGGCTCAAGTGTTGGGGCATTGGTGGGGGCGCTGTATGCCAATGGCAACTCGGTGGAGAGTATGTTGAGCTTTTTTAGGGAGACCCCTTTGTTCCAATACAGTTTTTTCGCTATCAACAAACCCGGATTTATAGACACCGAACGCTATTTTAAAATCTTTAAGGGCTATTTTCCGGAGGACACCTTTGAGAGTCTTGGCAAACCACTTTATGTGGTGGCCACAGACTTATTGAAGGGAGAGGAGCGAATGTTCAACCAAGGAGAATTGATCAAGCCTTTACTAGCCTCTGCGGCGCTGACCCCAGTTTTCAGTCCGGTTGAAATTGATGGAATACTCTATGCAGATGGAGGTATTATGAACAATTTCCCAAAGGAGTATGTAGATGAGCATGCCTCCTACATTATTGGCAGTAATGTTTCCATTGCTGCCGAAGTACATAAAAACGAGCTAAAAAATTCCCTTCAGTTGGCCGGAAGGGTCACCAGTTTAATGATTTATGCTTCGAACAGGGCAAAATTAGCCGAATGCCATATTTCAATAGAACCCAAAGAGTTGGACAAAATTGGGGTTTTGGACAAAAAAGGGATTGAAAACGCCTATGCCATCGGGTACGAACATGGTAGCCGCGCTATTGAAAAAATGCTATCGGCGTAATAAATGCATTACACATCATCATAATCCACAATAAGTTTGGGGGTCAAAGGATGGGCCTGACAGGTCAAAATCAAGCCTTCGGCCACTTCGCCGTCGGTAAGAATCTGGTTTTTCACCATCTCAGCTTTCCCTTCCTTGATGCGGGCAATACAACTGCTGCACACTCCTCCTTGGCATGAATACGGCGCATCAATATCTTCGTTCAGGACGGCATCGAGTACCAATTTCTTTTTATCCATGGTGAACGAAAAGGTCTCATCGTCCAAAATCACCTCTACTTGGGTCATTCCCTCCAAGTTTTCGGCCATAGTATCTTCAGTGTCCGCACTGGTGAATAATTCAAAATGGATAAGATTCCCATCAACACCATTATTCTTTAAAGTATCCGAAACGGCATGGATCATATCTTCTGGCCCACACAGATAAAAGGCATCAAAAGTGGTGCCCTTAAACTTATTTTTTATTACAAAGTTTACCGTAGAGGTCTCTATTCGACCAAACAGGGCATCATCTTCCCTGGAACGACTGTAGATATATTGAACAAAAAACCTATTGGTATATTTTTGTTTCAGCTCTTGTATTTTCTGAAAGTACATGGTCTCTTCCGGGGACTGATTTCCGAAGACCAGTACAAAAATGTTCTCTGGATGGCTTTCCAGAACGGTTTGGGCAATGCTCATGATGGGGGTTATCCCACTTCCAGCGGCAAAGGCGGCCACTTTTTTGGCTCTGGGGCCACTTTCAAAAATAAATCGTCCCTCTGGCGGCATCACTTCCAATACATCCCCAACCTTTAGGGATTCGTTGGCATAAACGGAAAATGTACCTTCCGGCATTTTTTTGATCCCCACAGTCAATTCTCCTGAAGAAGGCGCTGAGGAAATCGAATAGGCCCTGCGCAATTCCTGCCCATTGATATGGTGTTTTATGGTAATATATTGCCCAGCTTCGAAAGTATAGATGTCCTTCAGATTTTCTGGAACTTTAAAAGTAAGGGCTACGGAGTTTGGGGTCAATGGCTCCACTGCGGTAATCTGCAATGTGTGGGAATCGCTCATAAAATCAATTTTGCTGCAAAACTAAGCATTCAACTCATTTTAGTAATGCATTCTGCAAAAAAAGCGCCACAAGAGCGCGCCTTTATATAATTAAAATCACGAGATGGCTATCCCATCATTGAAGTATCATAATGAAAACTGGCCTTAGTGATTTTTCCATTCTCCACTTGGTAGAGGCAGATTTCTTCCATGTTCATACGATTGCCATCCTTAAAAGTAACATCACTGGTCATGGGAACCACAAAGTGGTTGCCCATTACAACGGGGTCACCAACGGAACCTCCGTGGGTTTCCTGAATGCTTTCGCCCCATTGTTTAAACCCTTCCAGAATGTTGTCCAATCCTTTGGTCACTTCATTGGGAACTCCTGGCATTTCAATACTCACGGCATTCTGATCGTATAGACTGTACGCTTCATTGAATTTACCTTCCCTGCAATAGGTCACTAATTTGTCTGCAATTTCTTGTGTGGTCATTTTGTTTCTGTTTTTATCATTAATAAAAGGATTTCATTAGAAGGGGAGCATTCAGATTTTATAGGTATCAGTTATGTTTCTTTCTAGGCGGCTCACCAAAACTACAAAATGTGGATAGGGGGCATTATGGGCAAATAAGACACTTTTAAGGGTTGATTCTGCCAAAGAGAACCCGTACATTTATCATTTGTAAACATATGATTATGAAACATGTAAGCATTTTGGTGCCTAAAGGCAATGCCATACTGAGCAGTGTGGTGGGGCCGTATAAGATTTTGTCCGCCACCAATCGTTTTCTAAAGAATAGCGGGGTTAGGAACGACGACTTTTTTGATATCCATTTAGTAGGTCTTGATAGAGACCTGTCACTATACAACGGTCTTTTTAGCATCCATTGCGATAAGATCATTGATGAGGTGGATAAAACAGACATCATACTAATTCCAGCGTTGAAGACTGATAATTTTTTGGAACAGCTAGAAGATAACCTGCCTTTTGTGGATTGGATCCTTAAACAACGGAACATACACAATGCCGAGGTGGCCAGCATGTGCATGGGCGCCTTTGTTCTGGCCCAGACTGGGTTGGTGGATGGCAAACAATGCTCTACCCACTGGGCGGCCATGGAAATGTTCAAGAAGATGTATCCCAAGGTTAATCTTGTTTCCAATAAAATAGTGACCGAAGAAGACGGAATCTACACAAGCGGAGGCGCTTATTCCTTTTTAAATCTTATGCTGCATCTTATTGGAAAGTACTGTGGTAGAGATGCGGCCATTTATATCTCAAAATATTTTGAGATAGAGATTGATAGGCAGGACCAAAACCAATTTGTCATTTTTCAGGGGCAAAAAGAGCATAACGATGTGGCGATCAAGGAAGCGCAAAATTTTATTGAGAGCAATGTAACCGATAAGATATCTGTGGAAGAATTGGCCAAAAAATCTGCCATAAGTAGCAGGAACTTTGTTCGCAGGTTTAAAAAAGCCACCCAAAACACCCCTTTGGAATACATACAACGTGTTAAAATGGAAGCGGCAAAGCGTTGTTTGGAAACCACCCAGCAAAATGTAAATGAGGTCATGTATCAAGTAGGCTACGCAGACCAAAAAGCGTTCCGCACGGTTTTCAAAAAATATGTGGGATTGTCGCCTGTGGCGTATAAGGCCAAATACAATATGGCGGTATTAAATCGTGAACGAACCACCGCATGGTAAGAGTGCTTTTTTGTTTGTTGCCGCCAAGCAAAATAAAAATCTAACACTTTATCGATGAGCCTTATAATAATCTGTGTTTTTTTTAGTTAAGGATACACAAGATCATCGATAATTTTGAAGCTTCGACACATATTTTTTATCGCCATAATTTTAGGAGGGTTGATTCTTGACTCCTGTTCTACCCAAAAGGACAAGTTCATCAACCGAAACTGGCACGCACTCAATACCAAGTACAACACCTTGTATAATGGCAATCTTGCCTTTGAAGTAGGCAGGGAAGAACTCAATGCCAACTATCGGGATGATTATTGGGAAATCCTCCCCGTGGAACGTTTGGAGGTCACGGATGAGGTAAAGCTGGATTCTGAAGACAACAACCCCAATTTTATCATTGCCGAGGAAAAGGCCACCAAGGCCATCCAAAAGCACAGCATGGATATTAAGGATCAAGAACGCAATCCGCAAACCGATGAAGCCTTTCTGCTTTTGGGCAAAGCGCGCTACTTTGACCAACGTTATATTCCAGCATTGGAATCGTTCAATTACATTTTAAGGAAGTACGTTGAAAGCGATAAGTTAAACGAGGCCACTATTTGGCGGGAAAAAACCAACATGCGGTTGGACAATCCTGAAGTGGCGATTAAGAACCTCAAAAGGTTATTCAAGTACGAGTCGCTCAAAGATCAGGAATATGCCGATGCCAATGCTGTTTTGGCGCAATGCTATATCAATTTGAATGCACCGGATACCGCCATCCAAAAACTTAAGATTGCCCAGGCCTATACCAAAAAGAACCCGGAAAAAGGGAGGTATTTGTTTATCATTGGCCAGTTGTATGACCAATTGGGGCATAAGGACAGTGCCAATTACGCTTTTGACAAAGTGATTGCGCTCAACCGCAGGTCACCACGAGTGTATATGATCAATGCACACCTGAAGAAAATCCAGAATACGGAAATTACAGATGGTAATAGGGAAGGGCTGTTGGAGTATCTCACCGAATTGGAGGAGAACCGTGAGAACCGTCCCTTTTTGGACAAGATTTATCGTGAAGTGGCCCAATTTCATTTGGCCAACGATTCGGATAGCCTAGCCTTGGTTTATTATAACAAATCCCTAAAAACTACCCAAGGAGAGCAAAAGCTCAATGCCCTTAACTATCAAAGTTTAGCCGATTACTATTTTGATGAGGATGCGTACAAAATCGCTGGGGCTTACTATGATAGTACCTTGACCAATCTAAAAGAGAATACCCGACAATTCAGGAACATTAAAAAAAGATTGGACAATCTGGAAGATGTCATCAAATATGAGGACATCGTTCAACACACCGATAGTATAATAACGCTTTACGAAATGCCGGAAGCGGAGCGTAAAGCGTATTTTGAGGATTACGTTGCCGAACTGAAACGCAAGGAAGAAGCTGAAGAGGAAAAGAAGAAACAACAGGCCGCTGCAGGCTTTGCCACTTTTGCGAAGAGCAAAGGAGGAAAACAAAACCAAGGGAAGTTCTACTTTTATAATGTAACGAGCTTGGGGTATGGTAAAAACGATTTTAAGACCCGCTGGGGAGACCGCAGCTTGGAAGATGATTGGCGCTGGAGCAATAAATCCCGAACCCTGATATCTGAAGCTACGGGAGAACAGGTGGCAGGCAATGATCCATCATCTGAAAACCTTACGGAAGACCAACGATATTCAACGGAGTATTATTTGGATCGGATTCCCACCGATGTAGCTGAAATCGACAGCCTTCGAACGGAAAGAAACTTTGCCAACTACCAATTGGGGTTGATCTACAAGGAAAAATTCAAGGACAACCTGTTGGCCGCCGCAAAGTTGGAAAAGGTATTGGCCTCCAATCCAGAGGAACGATTGGTTCTTCCATCAAAATACAACCTGTTCAAGATTTATGAGGAAAGCGGCAGTCCATTGGCCCAGAACATGATGCAGGATATCATCTCCAATCACCCTGATACTCGCTATGCGGAAATTTTATTGAATCCACAAGCTGTTCTGGAAGGAAACACCGATAGTCCGGATGCACGTTACGCAGCCCTTTTTAAATTGTATGAAAAGCAAGAGTTCCTTCAGGTCATTACCCAGTCTGAGAGATACATCAACCAATTCACGGGAGATCCCATTGTACCCAAATTTGAAATGTTGAAGGCCAATGCCATTGGTCGTCTGCAAGGTTTTGAACCATTTAAGGAGGCCTTGAACTATGTGGCTCTGACCTATCCTAACAATCCAGAGGGAAAAAAAGCCGAGGAAATGGTTGAAGAGCAATTGCCCAAATTGGAAAAAAAGGATTTTTCTCCAGAAACCGGATCTAGTGGCGCTGGTAATTGGAAAGTGGTTTTTCCGTTTAAGATACGGGATGATGAAAGAGCATTAAAACTGCAAGAAAGACTGGTGGAAGCCATCAAGGAGCTCAACTATAGGAATACGGTTTCCAAAGACATATATACCCTTGAGGACGAGTTTGTGGTGGTCCATGGTTTTCGTTCCAAAGACTTTGCCCTAGGCTTTGCCGAGCTCATAAAAAACAACAAGGACTACCGCATCAAAGATGAGAATTTCGTAATTTTATCAGACAATTATAAAATTATACAAGTACATAAGAACTTAGAATCATACAAAGCACAATTTTAAACCCCAAAACCCTAGAACACAATGTTTTCTGACAACAAAAAACCACGACCTATGAATGAATTTGGAGGACAGCCCAACAGAATAGAAAAGAACACGAAGATAAAAGGCGACATTACTTCCGAAGCCGATTTTAGAATCGACGGAAAACTTGAAGGCAACGTAAAAACCTCTGGCAAGGTTGTCATTGGAAAGGATGGCTATATCAACGGAAAAGTAGAATGCGTCAATGCCGATATTGAAGGAAAGTTCAATGGAGAACTTTCGGTAACAGACCTACTTTCACTTAAGGCTTCTGCCATTATTGAGGGAACTGTCAGTGTATCCAAATTGGCCGTAGAGCCGGGAGCCACATTCAACGCAGCTTGTACCATGGGCAAGGGAGCAATGGCCGGTGCAACCACTGCGGCACCAAAAATGCAGCCTTCAAAGACCAATGAGCCAGCAAAAGCCTCCTAAGAACGGATTCAAGAATGCAGCGATTCTTACGGGAATCGCTTTTGAAATGGGGATAATTATCTATTTGTCCGTTCAAGGCGGGAAATGGTTGGATGCCCAGTACCAAAATGAAAAAAATATTTTTACGGTAATTGCCACTTTATTGGGAGTGGCAATTTCTATTTGGGTAGTTTTGCAGCAGTTGAAACGTATTAAATACTGATGTTGAAACAAAATATTTTCATCCAATTTACCCTACTTCTGCTCCTTTTGCTCCTTCTGGCCTTTGGCATCCATCTTTTTGTTCTTATAAGCAGGGACCTTGCTCCTTTCGGAAATTTGATTGTACGCTCCTATGTGGTCAACGGCCTTTTGGCAACTACGATTTTTGGTCTTTTGTACCGTTTTCGAGAAAAACTGAAAAATCAGATGGGATTTTTGTTTATGGCGGGCAGCTTACTGAAATTTGTGTTTTTCTTCCTATTGTTCTACCCAACCTACAAAGCTGATGGCGAAATGTCCGGTCTGGAATTCGCTGCTTTTTTCGTGCCCTACGCCATAGCCCTGTTGATGGAGACCTATTTTATGTCCAAAATCCTCAAAAATCTGGAAGAGGCTTCCAAAGAATAGCACACACAAAATCCTCAAAAATAAAAGTTTGAAAGCTTTTTTCTTTTTAGAAGAATGGCTTACATTTGCACCGATTTTGAGAGACCGATATTTTGAGCGAAATGCGAAAGACTTTTTTTACGAGATTTTTTCTTGTTGCAACACTATTGTTGGCCCAGTTCACTTTTGCCAATGAGCAAGAACATGAAGCCGAAGAGCACGGCAAGGATTTAAAAACCGAAATTAAGGAATACATCTCCCATCACCTTAAGGATTCCCATGACTTTTCTTTGTTTTCCTATACCAAGGAAAATGGTGAGCATAAATATGTTGGCTTTCCATTGCCAGTCATTTTATGGGACAATGGGCTAAAAGTCTTTTCCTCTTCAAAATTCCATCATGGCGAAACCATTGCCGAAGTAGATGGCAATCACTACAAGCTGTACCATAGCAAAATATACAAGACCGATTCCGAAGGCACCATCAACTATGATGAAGAACATCATCCCACCAATGTAAAACCTTTGGACTTCTCCATCACCAAGAATGTGGTCATGATCATTGTCACTGGATTGTTGATGTTGTGGTTGTTTACCAGCTTGGCAAAATCATATGCCAAGAACAATGGGATACCTACTGGGGCAGGGCGTTTCTTTGAACCTATTGTACTTTACATTCGTGATGATATCGCCAGGCCGAACATCGGTGAAAAGCGTTACAAAAAATATATGCCGTTCTTGCTGACCATCTTTTTCTTTATTTGGTTCTTGAACATTTTTGGGTTGACTCCACTTGGGATCAATGTTACAGGAAACATCGCCATAACCTTTGCGTTGGCGTTGATGACCTTTTTGATCACCAACTTTACGGGAACCAAGGACTATTGGATGCACCAATTCAATCCATTGGGCAACACCATGCCTTGGTATGCCAAGATACCTTTATATATAATATTGGTTCCCATTGAGATTTTGGGACTCTTCATTAAGCCATTTTCCCTGTTGATTCGTTTGTATGCGAACATGCAAGCTGGGCATATCGTTTTAATGAGCTTGATCGGGTTAATGTTCATCTTTAAGAGTTGGTTGGGAAGCCCATTGTCCTTTTTCTTGGCCTTTGCCATCTCGTTGATAGAAATATTGGTAGCATTGCTACAAGCCTATATATTCACCATGTTGAGTGCGTTGTACTTCGGATTTGCCTCCGAGGACCATCATGAAGAGGGCCATGAAAATGACCCCGAGTTGGTGCATTTATAATAGTTGTAATTCCCGCGTAGGTGGGAATCCAGTAAGTTGAATTTTTAATTTTTAAACTAGATAGATATGGAAATTCCAGTAATGGTAGGTGCAGGTTTGGTAGTTATCGGTGTTGGTCTTGGTATTGGTAGAATCGGTGGTTCTGCTATGGAGGCTATTGCCCGTCAGCCTGAAGCTTACGGAAAAATCCAAACAGCGATGTTGATTGCAGCAGCGTTGATTGAAGGTATTGGTTTTGCTGCCCTATTTGCAGTGTAATCAAAAACTCTAAAGCAAAAGTTGTAACGGTTGGTTACAGCTTTTGCTTAGTTTAAATAATTAAGAAGCAAAGTAAATTTAGATATGGAAAAGTTATTGGAAGAGTTTTCAGTAGGACTATTTTTTTGGCAAACCATTTTATTCGGATTGCTGTTGTTCCTATTGTGGAAGTTTGCATGGAAACCCATTCTTAATGCGGTAAATGACCGTGAAGAAGGTATCAAAAATGCATTGGATGCGGCCGAAGCTGCCAAAAAGGAAATGCAGAACGTTACCGCCGATAGCGAAAAATTATTGAAAGAAGCCCGCGCCGAAAGAGATTCATTGTTAAAAGAAGCAAGGGAAATCAAAGAAGGAATTATCTCTGAAGCCAAGGAACAAGCCAAGGTAGAGGGCGATAAAATGATCAAGCAGGCCCAAGCTGCGATAGAAAGTGAAAAGAAAGCCGCTGTGGCAGATATTAAATCTCAAGTGGCCAATCTTTCCGTAGAAATAGCGGAAAAAGTGATAAAAGAAGAGTTGTCCGACAAGAAAAAGCAACAGAAGTTGGTCGAGGACATGTTGGGAGACATCAAACTGAACTAATTGAGCATGAACCAGAACAGGGCAGCCATACGCTATGCAAAAGCAACCTTGGATTTTGCTATCGAAAAGAAGGCGGCAGATGCCGTTGAGAACGACATGCGGGACATTGCCTCGGTAGTTGCCGAAAGCAAAGAGTTGCAAAATCTTTTGGAAAGCCCGATAGTTAAAGGTGAGGTTAAGAAAAATGCGTTATTGGAGGTTTTTAAGAATGCCAACGAGATAACCAAAGGACTTATCACCACACTAACGGATAACCGAAGAATTGGGATGTTAAGGGAAGTGGCCTATAAATACATCATACTTCATGAAAAATTGAAAGGGGAAGACGTAGCTTATGTGACAACAGCAGTGCCGTTGACCGCTGATTTGGAGAAGAAGATGTTGGCCGAGGTAAACAAGATTACCGGAAATAAGGTCACTATCCAAAACAAGATTGATGAAAGCATCATAGGAGGATTTGTGTTGCGTGTTGGCGATTTGCAGTACGATGCCAGTATCGCAAACAAATTGAACAATTTAAAAAGAGAATTTACAAATAGTCTATAAAAATGGCAGGAGTAAAAGCCGCTGAGGTATCAGCAATTTTGAAAAAACAGTTATCAGGTTTTGAGGCTACCGCTTCTTTGGATGAAGTAGGTACCGTATTGCAAGTGGGTGATGGTATTGCCCGTGTTTACGGACTTTCCAATGCCCAGTACGGGGAGTTGGTAGAGTTTGATGGCGGTATGGAAGGAATCGTTTTGAACCTGGAAGAAGATAACGTTGGTGTGGTTTTGTTGGGCCCATCCAAAGAGATTGTGGAAGGTGCTACCGTAAAACGTACACAACGTATCGCATCCATTAAAGTGGGTGAAGGAATTGTTGGCCGTGTTGTGGACACCCTGGGGAATCCCATCGATGGAAAAGGACCTATCTCTGGAGAAACCTATGAGATGCCCTTGGAGCGAAAAGCCCCTGGTGTAATTTATAGACAACCTGTAAACGAACCATTGCAGACTGGTATCAAGGCTATTGATGCCATGATTCCAATTGGTCGTGGACAACGGGAGTTGGTAATTGGTGATAAACAAACAGGTAAAACAACCGTTTGTATCGATACCATCCTAAATCAAAAAGAATTTTATGATGCCGGAGAGCCTGTATACTGTATCTATGTTGCTGTAGGGCAGAAAGCATCAACTGTGGCTGCCATCGCAAAGACTTTGGAAGATAAAGGTGCCTTGGCCTATACCACTATTGTTGCCGCCAACGCATCAGACCCTGCGCCTATGCAGGTATATGCTCCATTTGCTGGTGCAGCAATTGGTGAATACTTTAGGGATACAGGTCGTCCAGCTTTGATCATCTATGATGATTTGTCAAAACAAGCAGTTGCCTATCGTGAGGTATCATTGTTGTTGAGAAGACCTCCAGGTCGTGAAGCCTATCCTGGTGACGTATTCTATTTGCACTCAAGATTGTTGGAACGTGCCGCAAAAGTGATTGCGGATGATGATATTGCAAAAGACATGAACGACCTTCCAGAGGTATTGAAACCTATAGTAAAAGGAGGTGGATCGCTAACAGCACTTCCAATTATTGAAACACAGGCAGGTGACGTTTCCGCATATATTCCAACCAACGTGATTTCTATTACAGATGGTCAGATATTCTTGGAACAAGATTTGTTCAACCAGGGTGTACGGCCCGCGATTAACGTAGGTATCTCCGTATCTCGTGTGGGTGGTTCCGCACAGATCAAATCCATGAAGAAAGTAGCAGGTACCTTGAAATTGGATCAAGCGCAGTTCCGTGAATTGGAAGCGTTTGCCAAGTTCGGTTCCGATTTGGATGCCGCCACCTTGAATGTAATTGAGAAAGGACGTAGAAACGTTGAGATTTTAAAACAAGGACAGAACGATCCATTTACAGTGGAAGATCAGGTGGCTATCATCTTTGCAGGTTCCAAGAACTTGTTGAGAGATGTTCCTGTGGACAAGGTAAAAGAGTTTGAAAAGGATTTCTTGGAGTTTTTGAACGCCAAGCACAGAAATGTTTTGGATGCCCTTAAAGCTGGTAAATTAACCGATGAGGTTACCGATACATTGACAGCTGTTTGTAAGGACCTTTCAAGTAAGTACAAAAACTAGTTACGAGTATTCAGTAGATAGTACTGAGTCAAGGTAAAGCTCAATACTCAATACTAGAATCTAAATACTACAAATAGTATGGCGAATCTAAAGGAAATACGGAATAGGATTTCATCCATCTCTTCAACGATGCAAATTACCAGTGCCATGAAAATGGTATCGGCCGCAAAGTTGAAAAAGGCTCAGGATGCCATTACGGCCATGCGTCCTTATTCTGATAAGCTTACCGAATTGTTACAAGGATTAAGTGCAAGTTTGGAAGGGGATGCAGGAAGTAAGTTTGCCGCTGCAAGGCCGGTAAACAAGGTTTTGGTGGTTGCAATCACATCCAACCGTGGTTTGTGTGGAGCATTCAACTCCAACATCATCAAACAGAGTAGAATCTTGTTAGAGGAAACCTATGCCGGTAAAAAAGTGGATTTTGTGACCATTGGGAAGAAAGCCAACGATATCCTTCGTAAAAAGAACACCATCTTGGCCAACCATAGTGATGTTTACGACGACTTGACCTTTGATAAAGTTGCTGAAATCGCTCAATTTTTGATGGACCAGTTTACGGAAGGAACATATGATCGAATAGATTTGGTCTATAACAAATTCAAAAATGCTGCAACGCAGCAGGTCATGACCGAACAATTTTTACCTATTGTTCCAGTTGAGGGAGATGCTGCTGGTACCACGGATTATATTTTTGAGCCCTCTAAGGCTGAAATAGTGGAACAGCTAATCCCAAAATCCTTAAAAACCCAATTGTTCAAGGCCATTCGTGATTCCTTTGCCAGTGAGCACGGTGCCCGTATGACGGCCATGCACAAGGCTACGGACAACGCCGGAGAATTGAGGTCCCAATTGAAATTGACGTACAACAAGGCCCGCCAGGCAGCCATTACCAGCGAAATCCTTGAAATTGTTGGTGGCGCGGAAGCATTGAACAATTAAGCCGAACGAAAGCGAGGCTAAATAGTCAAAAGCTTAAGCATTGAACAACTAGAGTTCAAAAGAAAGATATGTAAAGGCCGCTTGAAGCGGCCTTTTTTGTTTGCGCAATTTTGACACCAGTGGACTAAAGGGTTTTGTGTAACTTGTGGCTTTATTTAAAAGGTTTTAAAGAACACACCTATTGAACCCGTTAAGAAGGCTTTTTAAGCAGACTTTTATCTATGGCCTGGCCACCGTTCTGCCGCGGGTCATTTCCTTCTTATTGCTACCCCTATACACTTCAGTTTTCGAAAATGCATCAGGGTATGGGCAGTATACCAATATTTATGCTTGGATTGCCATTTTCAACGTGTTTTTGGCCTATGGTATGGAGACAGCCTTCTTCAGGTTTTACCATAAGAGGGAAGACAAAAACAATGTAGTTTCAACATCCCTTATTTCCTTACTGGGGTCATCATTGCTGTTTTTGATAATGGTACTTTCTTTAAAACAATGGCTGTCTGAAGTAACCAACATCAACCCTGATTATATAAAGTTCACTGCCTTTATTTTGGTTTTGGATGCCTTGGTTATTATTCCGTTTGCCCTATTGAGGGCCCAAGAAAAGCCAATGCGCTACGCGGTATTAAAAACCATCAATGTAGTCATCAACTTGGTTTTTAATGTCTTTTTCCTGCTGATTTTGCCCCAAATGGCCCAAGAAACGGAAAGTGGGTTGTACCATTCTATTTACAAAACAGATTGGGAAATTCATTATGTGTTGATTTCGAATGTTATCGCAAGCGGTGTTACACTGTTGATTCTATTCCCAACGTATATTAAGGTTCCCTATACGTTTGATACAAATCTTTGGAAAAAGATGTTAAAATATGCTGGTCCAGTAATGCTGGCCGGAGTGGCATTTACAATCAATGAAGTATTCGATAAGATTTTACTCACCGAAATGTTGCCAGAGGATATAGCGGAAGCCGAAGTAGGGAAATATAGTGCATGCTATAAATTGGCTTTGTTCATGACCTTGTTCGGTACAGCTTTCCGGATGGGTGTAGAGCCTTTTTTCTTCAGTCATGCCAAATCGGAAAAACCCCAACGAACCTATGCACAGATTACCAATTACTTTGTAATTCTGGGCAGTATTATTCTACTGGGCGTTATTGTTTTTGTAGATGTACTGGCCAAGATTCTAATCGGCAATGCAATTTATCGAGAAGCCTTAAATGTTGTGCCCATTATCCTGCTGGGAAGTTTTTGTTTGGGAATCTATCACAACCTCTCTGTTTGGTACAAGGTCACGGACCAGACCAAGTTTGGGGCCTATATTTCGTCCATTGGAGCTTTGGTCACTTTAATCATAAACGTTGCATTGATTCCAAAAATGGGGTATATGGCGTCGGCCTGGGCCACATTGGCTGCATATGGCAGCATGATGCTCCTGTCGTATTTCTTTGGAAGAAAATACTATCCGGTACCTTATAATATGCGCAAAATAATCTTCTATCTTTCTGTTTCACTTCTGTTTTCCATCCTCTCGTTCTATGTTTTTAATAGAAATTTAATAGCTGGTAGCCTTCTTCTTTTATTATTTTTGATGCTGATTTATAGAATGGAAGGAGATAATCTAAGAAGCATATTTTTAAAGCGTGAAAATTAAGGTAATCAACAAGTCAAGTCATAAACTGCCCCATTATGAAACATTGGCCTCCGCAGGGATGGATTTAAGGGCAAACCTAGAAGAATCAATCACACTAAAACCCTTGGAAAGAGCTGTTGTGCCCACGGGAATCTTTATGGAACTTCCTGTAGGGTATGAAGCCCAAGTAAGGCCCCGTAGTGGTTTGGCGGCCAAAAAGGGAATATCTGTCTTGAATGCCCCTGGAACCATTGATGCGGATTACCGTGGAGAAGTGGGGGTAATTTTGGTGAACCTGTCCTCTGAAGTGTTCATTGTTGAAAATGGTGAGCGGATTGCCCAGATGGTATTGGCAAAGCATGAACGAGCTGAATGGGAAGAAGTAAACTTTCTTTCAGAAACAGACAGGGGAGCAGGCGGCTTTGGAAGTACCGGAACAAAATAAACACGAACAACCTTATAACTTAAAACATGAAAATTATTGTCCCAATGGCGGGAAGAGGTTCCCGACTGAGACCACACACGTTAACTGTACCAAAACCATTGATTCCAGTGGCAGGAAAGCCTATAGTGCATCGCTTGGTGAGTGATATTGCCAAAGTACTGGGCGAACCTATCGAGGAAGTTGCCTTTATTTTGGGAGACCCTGCTTTTTTTGGGGATGATGTAGTGGAGAGTTTGATGGAACTTGCCAAGGAACTTGGAGCAAAAGGATCTATTTACCGACAAGATCAGCCTTTGGGAACCGGCCACGCCATAATGAGTGCCAAGGAGTCCTTGAGTGGTCCAGCGGTCATTGCCTATGCAGATACTCTTATCCGTGCCGATTTTGACCTAGATAAAACAGCAGACAGCGTTATCTGGGTGAAGCAAGTGGAGCGCCCCGAAGCTTTTGGAGTGGTTAAATTGAGTAAGGACAACCACATTGTGGAATTGGTGGAAAAACCCAAAGAGTTTGTATCCGATTTGGCGGTGATAGGCATCTATTATTTTAAAGATGTGGCCGTATTGAAAAACGAGCTACAGCATGTATTGGATAACGATATCACCAATGGTGGTGAGTACCAAATCAACGATGGTATTAAGCGCATGATGGAAAAAGGGATGAAATTTGTGCCAGGACAAGTGGATGAGTGGATGGACTGCGGCAACAAGAATGTGACCGTAGAGACCAATCAGCGCATGTTGGGCTTTTTGGAAAAAGATGGTGAAAAATTGATAGCCGATTCAGTGAAAACTGAAAACGCAAATATTATAGAACCCTGCTTTATTGGTGAAAATGTGGTGCTCAAAAATACCACGGTAGGTCCTTTTGTATCGGTTGGGGCGAACACAGTTTTGGAAAATTCAACCGTTAAGAATAGCCTTATTCAAAAAAACAGCAAAATATCCAATGCCAATTTGGACAATGCCATGATTGGCAATCATGTGGTTTTTAATGGTAACTTTGAGACAATAAGTATAGGGGATTATTCCGTTATGGAGTAAAGACACTTTTTTAGTTTTCGATGGAGACCTGATAGTTATGGATAGAACGGCTCTTTTATGGATGTGTTTGACAGTGTCCACGATGACATGGAGTACAGGCCATGCCCAAGAAGAGCAAGAAAGTTCCGAAGTCTATTTGGAGGAGTACACCGATGAGTTCCAAGAAAGCTTTTTTGAGGCCCTCAAACAAAAAGGGATTCAGAATTATGACAGGGCAATTGACTTGTTCCTAAAGTGCAAGCAATTGGATCCCGCGAACAGTGTCGTGGATTACGAGCTGGCCAAAGCCTATTTGTCGGACAAACAATACATTCAAGCTCAAGAATATGCCATTAGGGCTCTAAATGCCGAACCTACAGACTTTTGGTATTTGGATAATCTGCTCAGTATTTTGGAAAAACAAGGGGTGTCGTGGGATACCGTAAAAGAGCAAATTCCATATTCCAACGGACAGCTAAAGCAGAACTTGGCTTTGGGATATTTCAAAAAGCAAAAGTATCAGGATGCCTTGAATATACTCAAGGAGATTGGAAATTCAACTTTTGCCACAGATTTGACCTCCAAAATCAAGGATTCTTTGGAGTATGGGAAGAAAGAAGCGGAAACTGTTGTGACTAGAAAGGAGCCCCAAACAAATGAGGACGACCCAGTAGCTCGATATCGAGGTCAGATTGACGATTTGTTGGCAGATACCAACTATAAAGAAGCATTGGCCATTTCCAAAGAAGCTTTGGATACGTATCCCTTGCAGCCTTATTTTTATTACGCTTATGGGGCTGCTCTGAACAATACATCAAACGCTAACAAGGCTATTGAAGTTTTGGAAAGTGGGTTGGATTATTTATTGGACGATACAGATGCTTTGGCAAACCTTTTGTATAGAGAATTGTCCAAGGCGTATACCAGTATTGGAAACACCTCAAAGGCAAATGAATATTTAAACAAGATTAAATCTGGACTATGAGGATGCAAATAAGGGACATAGGTAAGAATAGGGCAGTGATTTTGCTGTTGTCCATGTCCGCACTTGTGGCTTCTTGTAAAGGCACCAAGTCGGTGACAGGAGGCGAAGTAGATTCGCGAATGTCCGCAAAAAACATCATTGACAACCATTATGGTAACCAACCCAAATTTAAAACTCTAAGTGGACGGGTCAAGATAGATTACTCAGATGGAGATGGCACACAAGGGGTAAACGTGAGCCTAAGAATGGAAAAGGACAAAGTAATCTGGATGAGTGCTCCGTTGGGAGTGGTCAAAGCGCATATCACGCCAGAGAAGGTGTCTTTTTACAATAAGTTGGACAACGAGTACTTTGATGGGGATTTCAGCTACTTAAGTGATCTTTTGGGAACCGATTTGGATTTTGACAAAGTTCAGAACTTATTACTGGGCAATGCCGTATTGGATTTAAGGAAGGAAAAGTTTACTTCTGCCGTAAGTGGGGAGAACTATGAGTTGAAACCCAGAAGGGCAAGGGAGCTGTTCAAGATCTTGCTGCAATTGGAACCTAAAAACTTCAAGATTGCTTCGCAAGAAATATCCCAACCCGAAAAGTCTAGACAGCTTCAAATAAAATATACCTATCAAGATATTTCTGGAAGTATATTTCCTGAAGATATTAAGATTGTGGCGGCCGAAGCCAAGGATAAAACCACCATAGATTTGAACTTTAGGAATCTGGAATTGAACAAACCCATGAGTTTTCCTTATAAAATTCCAAAAGGTTTTGATAAAATCACATTGAAGTAATATGGGAAGTAAAGTTTCATATTGCATTTGTTTTCTGTTTTTTACAATATTTTTTGTTATTCCATCGACTGCACAGACCAGTGAGCAAAAGGCATTGGAGGCCAAGCGGGAACGGCTACAACAGGAAATCAAGGAAATCAACAGATTGCTATTCGCTGAACGGAAGGAAAAAGGGACCATTTTGGATCAGATGGAGGCCTTGGACAACAAAATAAACGTTCGCCAAGAGCTGATCAGAGTTACCAATCAACAATCCAATTTGCTGAATAGGCAAATCAATGTCAACATTAGAAACATTAGCAAGCTTCGAGAAGACCTTAAAGTTTTGAAGGAGGATTATGCCCAACTTATCCAAAATACCTATCAGAACAAATCCCAGAACAATCGGTTGATGTTCCTGTTGAGTGCCGAGAATTTCTTTCAGGCCTTTAAAAGGCTTCAATACATGCAACAATATGCGAAGCATCGAAAAAAACAAGGAGAGGGAATTATTCTAAAGACTGAAGAGTTGGCCAAGCTCAACCAAGATTTGGTGATGCAACGTAAGGAAAAAGATCAATTGTTGGCCGAGAACACCAAAGCCAAGAACGAGCTTTCCCGCGAAGTGGAGGCACAAAGAGACCTTTTAAGAAGTGTTCGCCAAAATGAGGCCAAGTATACTTCGGCAATAGCAGAAAAGCAAAAGGAGGCCCGTAGAATTGATCGGGAAATAGAAAGGTTGATCAAAAGTGCCATTGCCAGTTCCAACAAAAGCTCAGGGAAGTCTACCAGTGCGGTAAAATTTGCTTTGACACCTGAAGCCAAGTTGGTGGCCGATAATTTTTCAGCAAATAAGGGAAGACTTATTTGGCCAGTGGAAAATGGGATAAAAAGCCAAGGGTATGGTGTATATGCTGATAAGATATATCCCGGGATAAAGCACCAGAACAACGGTGTCACCATTACAACTGATAAAGGAGGTCAGGCAAGGGCCATTTTTGAAGGAGAGGTCATCGCCATTATTTCCGTTCCAGGAGGGAGTAAAGGAGTAACGGTGAAGCACGGAAACTATATAAGCACTTATTATAATCTCTCCAAACTGTATGTAAAAAAAGGAGATAAGGTTGTGGCCAAGGAGGTTTTGGGAGATGTTTATACCAATCGGTTTGATGGCACCACAAAATTAAAGTTCTATTTGTATCAAGATTCCAATAGGTTGAACCCAGAGGATTGGATCTATCAATTATAACTTATGCGAAAAATCACGGATTTACAAGGAAGTTTTACGCTGCACAATGGTGTTCAAATGCCCTATTTTGGGTTAGGAGTCTATCTCTCCAAAGACGGCACTGAAGTCATCAACGCGGTAAAGGATGCCCTGAACCACGGATACCGGCATGTGGATACCGCCTCCATCTATAACAATGAGGAAGGCGTAGGCATCGGGATTAAAGAAAGCAATGTTTCTCGAAAAGATGTTTTCTTGGTAAGCAAGGTCTGGAATACCGATCAAGGCTATGATAGTACCCTAAAAGCTTTTGAGGCGAGTCTAAAACGATTGGACACCAATTATCTGGACCTATACTTGATCCATTGGCCCAAAGGTGAACTATCCAAAGAAACCTGGAAAGCCCTCGAACAACTTTACAGGGAAAAAAGAGTACGAGCCATTGGTGTGAGCAACTTTTTACAGCACCATTTGGAGGATTTGTTGACCTCGGCCGAAATTGTCCCCATGGTCAATCAAATGGAGTTCCATCCCTATTTGGTACAGCAGGATTTGGTAGATTTCTGTCATGCCAGAGGCATTCAATACGAAGCATGGTCCCCAATGATGCAAGGGAACATATTTGACCTTGAGATTATGAAGGATTTGGCTTCCAAGTACAACAAGACCGTTGCGCAGATCGTGTTGCGGTGGGACCTTCAAAAAGGGGTGGTCACCATTCCAAAATCTTCCAAAAAAGAGCGAATCATCTCCAATGCAGCTATTTTCGACTTTGAACTCAGCCCAGAAGATATGCAAGGATTGGATTCCTTGGACCGTGGCAAACGCTTTGGCCCGGACCCGGATAATTTTGATTTCTAAAGATCAAGAAGTAAACCCTTCTACCGCAAGGTTGTATTTATCTTATGGTGAACAACTCCCATCGGAAATCCGCAATTGTCATTTCGATATGAGGAGTGCAGTGACGATTGAGAAATCTCACCCAACCATGGATTTCTCGTCGCTCGTACCTCGCTCTGTCGAAATGACCAACCCACGATTTCCAAGACCACTGTGTTAAGATCTTTGGAAAATTCCTACATTTAATACTGGATAGAGAACAGCACAGCCTCGGCATAGCCTTCCAAAATGGTGGTGTATGATGTGATGACAAAATTTACTTATATAAACAATTTAAGTGTAATTTGAAAAAATAATATGAACCCAGAAGATTATATTAAATGGATTCAGCTAATCATCAATGCTTTCGCTCTTGGTGCAGCCGGTTGGATTTACAAAGCTTATATTCAGAATTTAAAAGCACAGTTACTGCTAAAGATGAGCAAATAAAAGTTGTAGAAAAAAATCTGAACTTGTGGAAAGACAGAGTGTCTGAATTAGAAAGAAAGACACCCGATTTTATAGAAAATGCCTTGAGTAAAAGAATAAAAATTCGAGAAGAAGAAATTGAACGACTAAATTTAGATAAAGAAAATCACGCACTTGAAATCCAAAAAAAGAATGAAGAACTACTTCTGTTTAAAAGTGAATTAAAGAAAACAGGCGAAGTACAAAATATTATTTCCCAACTAATTGAGGATTTTGGAGAGTTTGGAGATTTTTTAGATAAAGATAAAGAATTAGAGACTGTTTTAGCTGGTTATGTAGATGTAGATAGCGGACAATTGATGTTGACTGACCCTTGTTACGTGGATTCTCAATGGAAAAAACAGCCTTATGAAGATTTGAGACTTTTTAAAGATAAAGAAAGTGGAAAAACCTATCAGTTTAGAAAAGACTTCAACAACTTTGAGGAAAAAATAAAAGGCTTTGACAATACAGTTAATGAATTATTGGAATCAGAAAGATTCGAACGAATAAAGGTTGATAGAAAATCGGAATATTCATATTCTTATGCAGGTGCTTGCTATGCGACTTTAAGTGATGAAGGCTTTGGGGCTATGAAGCACGAAAAAGGTCACGAAGGCGCAGCAGTTGCTTTTAATACATTTATGGGAGATGGTTCCTATCCAGTTTATATTGAAACTTACGGAGGTAGAAACATAAGAATGTATGTTGATTTAATTTAATAAAAAGTAAAAACTGCACCTAACAACGGTAACCGTTGCACAAGCCCTTGAACCCCGCTACCCCAAAATCATATTCTGTGGCAAATGCCAACCTCTAAACCCCACAGCTAAAAAAAGCAGAACAATGCTTACCTTTCAGGCATAAACAGACCGAAGCGTTGAACAAGACCGTGGCACATCTCCCAAATCAAAAACAAGAAGAGCTGCACAAGCTCACTGCTTTGCTGTCCAGCTTTAAGGAAGTGGAAATGGTCCTTCTTTTTGGCAGCTACGCCCGCGATAACTGGGTGGAGGACACCTATATGGAAAAAGGCATCACCTACGAATATCGGAGCGACTATGACCTGCTGGTAGTGCTCACTCACGAAGACCTGAAACAAAAATATCGCATTGAGGACAAGATCAAAGCCGAACTGGTCACCACAGGCCAGGTGACCACCCCCGTAAACCTTATTTTCCATGGCATAAAGCACCTGAATCAGGCCCTTCGCGCGGGCAATTACTTTTTTAGGGACATCAAGAAAGAGGGCATCGTGTTGTACGACTCGCAAAAGTTTAAACTGGCCGACCCCAAGATACTGACGCCCGCCGAGAGTCAACAAAAGGCGCAGGACTATTTTAACCAGTGGTTTGAGAGTGCGAATGGATTTTTAGATTTGTTTGAGTATTGTTTGAATAAACCTGACTTTCATTTAGCTGCATTTAATCTCCATCAGGCCACGGAACGTTATTACACCACTATCTTGTTGGTGTTTACGGACTATCGCCCCAAAGACCACAATCTGGAGACCTTGGGAATCAAAGTGGAAATGTGCGACAGGCGGTTCAATGTCTTCCCCAAGCAGACCGAGGAGGACAAACATTTGTTTGAACTGTTGAAGCGCGCCTATATAGATGCCCGCTATAAAATGGATGAATATACGGTGACCAAACCTGAACTGGAAAAGCTCTCATCCTATGTGCTGGAACTAAAGAACAGGACAGGGGAAATCTGTAAAGAAAAGATAGCACGGATCGGGGGAGTGGATTCGTGAAACATGTATCAGGAATCTATAGAAACTGAGAGTAAATTGCATATGTTTTGTGCTGCCATCGTCATTTCGATATGAGGAACGGAGTGACGATTGAGAAATCTCACCCAACCATGGATTTCTCGTCGCTCGTACCTCGCTCTGTCGAAATGACATGAACATTCGGGCAATTGGGGGAATTCGTGTCCGTCCCCAACGTCATTCCGTGCTTGACATGGAATCCCATAATCCTAAAATATGATATGGGTTACGCTCGACTTGTCATAATTTCCCTTAAAAATTGGCAACCTGAGTGGTTTTTCCTTCAGATGAACTTGTTGAAGCCAAGAAAGACTGGATCGAGAATCAACCCAGAAACAAAGCCTTTAGCTCGGTAGCATCTGAGGGCTTCAATTTTCCGGCCAAGACCAAGCTCAACTGTTTTCTCCGTAAAGCGGCGGCAAAACGTTCCTTTTCCAAGTCTGTTTCAGGGGCAAGTTCTGGGACTTCGGTAGGTTTTCCAGTATCGTCCACAGCCACAAAGGTATAAATGGCCTCATTGGCCTTGGTGCGTTCGCCGGTAAAACGATCCTCGATCCACACATCAATAAAAATCTCCATGGAGGTCTTGAACGCCCGGGAAACAGCGGCTTCCACGGTCACCACACTACCTAGGGGCACTGCCCGGTTAAAGGCCACATGGTTCACTGAGGCTGTAACTGTGATTCTTCGGCTATGCCTACGGGCCGAAATGCTGGCAGCCCGATCCATTCGGGCCAAGAGTTCCCCGCCAAACAGGTTGTTCAAGGGATTGGTTTCGCTGGGGAGGACCAAATCGGTCATTACAGTTCTGGATTCGCTTGGAGTTTTGGCGCGCATACCTTTAAATTTTGCGCAAAGATATTGAAGTGTCGTATCGTTTTAAAGAAAAGTAGGCTTATTTCTCGGAAAGGAGCCAAGCATCACGGGATTCGGAGGTCTTTACCTTTTTAAGAAAAGCCAAGGCTTCCTTGGGATCTTCAAAACTATCGTAGGCCACTTGGTGAAGGCCATATTTGTTGATGCCTAAATAAAATGCATTGAAACCTTTACTTTTTAGCTGTTCCACACGTTTTTCAGCGTTTTCTTCCATACGGAAAGCGCCAGCAATGACATGGTGTTTGCCTAATTTCTTTTTGGTTACATCCAAATTCAAGGCAGGCAGTTCCAAGGGATCACTTTCAAAGAAAGTGGCCTCCTGGATTAAACGTGACACCTGTTCTTGGGCCTCTTGCTGTACGGCGAACTGTTTTTGTTGAAGGTCACCATAAGTGCGGTATGAAGTAACACCCAAGGAAACGGCCAAAAACAACACGGCAGCATATTTTAACCAAGGCCTGAAGGAGGTTTGTTCCCGTTTTTCAGGAGTAATAATGAACGGAATTTTTTCTTCGAGTTCCTCAACTTCCTCTTTGAGCACCTCGCGCTGGATAGGGGTGGCCGAAAAAGCAGACAACCCAAAAGATGACGTCAAAAAGTTGGTTTTGTTCTCTGGTTGGAATTGGATCCGTTGTTCCCTATTGTGCCAAAGCTTTCCAACCCCAAAAAGTTCAATGCTTTCCCCTTGTTCCAACTTACTTTTCCATGAACGGGATACTTCTTCCACTTCTTGCAACAACTCCTCATAGCCCAATTTTTTTTCCTTGGCAATATGGGACACCAAAAGCCCATCATTTTTGGACAATTGGGCATTAAAGGAAATGGTTTTGGAAGGAGGGACCAAAGTGTTGGTGGTCACATCAATCTCTGCGGATTTTCCATGTGCCAAAAAAGCCCCAAAACCGGGAACCACAACACAATTGTAATCGAACAGCAATTTTTCTATGTAAGAATCAATCCGCATGGCCACAAATATTGCAAAAAATATAGGAGAACAAAATAGGAGGGATAACTTTTTATTAACATTTGAAAATCTGTATTTTGTGAACAATTATCACACCCAAATCAAATGACTGAACCTGAAATTATTGCGGCGCTCCGCCTGCAGGCCATTCCCAATATTGGCGACATCACGGCCAAAAAATTAATTTCCCACTGCGGTAGCCCAATGGCCGTTTTTAAGGACAAGCTGCACCACCTTTTAAAGATAGAGGGGATTGGTCAGTTTACTTTGAAGGGACTCCACGATGCCATGTATCTGGATGAGGCCGAATCCGAGTACCAATTTCTTTCCAAGGAAAACATCGTGGCATCCTATTTTATGGATGAAGACTATCCGACTTATTTGAAACATTGTGTGGATGGTCCCATTCTTATTTTTAAGAAGGGCAACATCAATTTAAGGGAAAGAAGGATTATCAGTGTAGTGGGCACTCGAAAT
The DNA here is from genome assembly GCF_004916895.1 of Flagellimonas alvinocaridis. Classification (GTDB taxonomy): domain Bacteria; phylum Bacteroidota; class Bacteroidia; order Flavobacteriales; family Flavobacteriaceae; genus Flagellimonas; species Flagellimonas alvinocaridis. Next base: position 517,901 of record NZ_SNTZ01000001.1, on the reverse strand, counting down.
ATTACAAGCTATGGTACTGCTTTTTGCGAGGCGTTTGTTGAGGAGATTGCTCCATTGGACCCCATTTTGGTGAGTGGTTTTGCATATGGGGTGGACATTGCCACCCAAAAAGCGGCCATGGAAAGGGGATTGCAGACCGTGGCATGCTTGGCTCATGGTCTCAATCAGATTTACCCTAAAGCGCATAAAAAGTATGTGACGCAAATGGAACGGAATGGGGGATTCATCACAGAATTTTGGAGCAGCAGCAAGCCGGACCGGGAAAATTTTCTAAAGCGAAACCGTATCATAGCAGGGATGAGTGAGGCAACTTTGGTAGTGGAATCTGCTGAGAAGGGAGGAAGTCTTGTGACGGCAGATTTGGCCAATGGGTATAATCGGGAAGTGTTTGCAGCACCGGGAAGGTGTACGGATAAGTATAGCAGGGGGTGCAATGACCTTATTAAAAGGCAAAAAGCCCATTTGCTTACTTCCGCAGCGGATTTGATTTATCATTTGGGATGGGAATTGGAGGAAAAAAAGGAAAAATCCCCATTACAAAAACAGCTTTTCATCGATTTGGATGAAACAGAAAATTCGGTCTATTCGTACTTGCAGTTGAACGGGAAACAACTGCTGGACACCGTAGCTTTGGAGTGTAAACTACCTATTTTTAAAACCTCATCCACTCTTTTGAACTTGGAAATGAAAGGATTGATCCGACCATTGCCCGGTAAATTGTTCGAGGCGATTTGATCAATAAACAATAACTAATGACCAATGATCAATACCCTAACTTCTCCCTTACCCGTTCCAAAACCCCATTGGCCACTTTTTGGGCTTTTGTGGCACCAATAGCCAAGGCTTCATCCACCTCATCCAAATGGTTCATATAGTAGTCAAACTTTTCACGGGGCTTTTTAAATTTCTCAACAATAACCTCATATAAAGCTTGTTTGGCATGTCCGTAGCCATAATTGCCTGCCAAATAGTTGGCGCTCATCTCTTCTATCTGTTCGGGAGTGGCCAAAAGTTTGTAGAGGGCAAAGACATTGTCCTTGCTCGGGTCTTTGGGCTCTTCCATGGGCGTGCTGTCCGTTACTATGCCCATAATCTGTTTGCGCAACTTTTTGTCTGGTTGAAATAGGTTGATGAGATTGTTGCGACTCTTGCTCATTTTTTCCCCATCGGTGCCGGGAACGTACATGGTTCCTTCATGGACCTTGCCCTCTGGCATTACAAAGGTCTCTCCCATCTGGTTGTGGAAGCGGGAGGCCACATCGCGGGTCATTTCCAGATGTTGCAACTGGTCTTTCCCTACGGGAACAATATCGGCATCATACAATAGAATGTCGGCAGCCATGAGCATGGGGTAGGTGAAGAGCCCGGCATTTACATCTTCCAACCGATCGGCCTTATCCTTGAACGAATGGGCAAGTGTTAACCGCTGATATGGGAAAAAGCAGCTAAGGTACCAAGCCAGTTCGGCGGTCTGTGGCACATCGCTCTGACGATAAAAAACGGTTTTGTTTATATCGAGCCCAAACGCCAACCACGCGGCTGCTATGGCATGGGTGTTGCTTCGCAATAGTTCCCCATCCTTGATCTGGGTGAGCGAATGCATATCGGCAATAAAAAGAAACGAATCATTTTTGGGGTCTTTTGCCATTTCAATGGCAGGCATTATAGCACCCAAGATATTTCCCAAATGGGGCGTTCCTGTACTTTGGATTCCGGTGAGGATACGGGCCATGTTACATTTTTGCCCGTAAAAGTACACATCCGTAGGGTATAAAAAAAGCGGCAAAAGCCGCTAATTTGTTTTCTTTGAAAAAAGCTACTTCTTAAACAGACTGGCCACAAAAAGAAGGACAACCGCCCCAATGACCCCTGTAAGTAGATCACCAATGACCCCTGAGCCAATGTTGATGCCCAAAGTGCCAAAAAGCCAATTGCCCACAATACCGCCAACAATACCAAGAATAATGTTCAGTAGAACGCCAAAGCCTCCCCCTTTCATAATTTTCCCGGCCAGCCAGCCAGCAAGTGCTCCGATCAATAATGCATAAAGTAATCCCATTGCTACAAGTTTTAATGGTTAGCCTTATAAAGATATTGAAAAATTCTACTTTTGAAACATGCTTCCAATAATCAGAAATGCAGGGCATGCTCTGTACAGGATTTGGTTTTACGTGCTGGTGGCCGCACCTATTTTTGTTTTTTTTCCCTTTTTACTGTTGGCCACAATATCAGAAAGGACCTATTCCCAATTTTTCTGGATGGCCAAAAACTTATGGGCAAAGCCCATTCTATATGGTATGGGATGCTTCCCAAAGATTATACGGGAGCAGGATATGGAAAAAGGGAAGAGCTATATGTTGGTGGCCAACCATGCCAGTATGTTAGATATTATGTTGATGTTGGTGGTAAGCAAAAACCCCTTTGTTTTTGTGGGTAAAAAAGAACTGGTTAAGATTCCAGTTTTTGGATTTTTCTACAAAAGAGTCTGCATTATGGTAGACCGCGAGGATGTGCGGAGCAGGACCGGGGTATATCGCCGGGCCCAACGACGGTTGGACCAAGGCCTGAGCATCTGCATATTTCCAGAGGGGGGAGTGCCAGAGGAACATATTCTTCTGGATGAATTCAAGGATGGGGCCTTTAAAATGGCCATTGCCCATAAGATACCCATAGTCCCGATTACGTTTTATGACAACAAAAAACGTTTTTCTTTTACATTTTTTAGTGGAAGGCCTGGTAGGATACGTGCCAAAGTGCACCATTTTTTTGAAACTGGGATATTGGCGGAAGAGGATAAATCAACCCTAAGGGAAGAGGTAAGGGAGGTGATTTTAAAGGAGCTGACCGAAAGTTTATAAAGATTGATTCAGGTAAGATTGGGAAGTTTTAAGGCCATGTTTCTAATGTAGTTGCCTTCATTGTTGGATTCCGTAATGGTATGGGTAATGTTGTACTGTTTCAAGGTGTTCAACAAATCAATTTGATCTTGCCATTGCAAAATATTCTGCCGGTGTTCAGGATGATTTTCGGAGAATGCCCCAGTATTTTGTTTTTTGTGTTGGACCTCCATAGTGACCGAATTTTCAAAAACTTTAAAAGTGATTTTGAAATGCTGATTCTTTTGTTGGTTGGACATGGACTGTTCTATAGTGTTTTCAAAAAAAGTTTGAACCACAAGGGATGGAATTATAGCTTCACCCACTTTGTCTGAACCTTCGGAAATGGCGATTCCAAAATCAAACGAGTCATCATAACGGAGCTTCTGGAGTTTCAGGAATGCATTCAGCATCTCAATCTCTTCCTTGAGGGATACTGTGTCCCGTTCCAATTGTTTTAAATAAAATCGAATCAATTTGCTGAAGGTTGATAAGTATTCCAAGGCCAACCTCTTTTTTTCCGAAGTGATGAAATACTGGATGGAATTGAGCGCATTGAAAACAAAATGAGGATTTAATTGGGAGTTCAAGGTTTTCAACTTCAACGCCAACATTTCTTCCTTAATTTCAAGTAATCTATCCTTTTCCTCCATCAAGGCCAAATTGTCCCTGACACTTTTAATTTTTATGGCGCAGATAGATGCAATGGCCGAAAGCATTTTAAGGTGATGGGCAGTAAAAAAATTGGCTTGGGGATGTTCGCAATCAATGACTCCGTAAATGGTGTCTTCGTATACAATGGGCACACAGATTTCGGAAAGCCGTAGAGCATCATCTTCTATATACCTATTATCTTTTGATGTGTCTTTGATGATTTCTGCTTGCCCGCTTTGGGCCACATATCCAGTAATTCCATCCCCAATATTTATTTCAACGGGGTTGTACAATTTCTGGTCTTTTGGATTTTTTGGACCATATGCTGCTTTTTGTACAAGTAACCGGTTGTCATGGTCCAACAGATACACCACACAGTCCACAAATCCTAATTTGGCAATACAATTCTTGGCCAAATCCCATAGGATATCCTCTTCATTAGCCTTTCCCATCAATGATTTTGAAAAATAAATGAGAATATTCTCAAACTGCTCATTCATAGGTTGATATAGGTTAGTTTACAGCCATAATGTACTAAATATTTTTTTAGATGGAGCCATAAAAAAAGTGCTCCAAAGTCTGGAGCACTCAAGTGATTGCCTAAAGGGGCAATCTTCCTAACCAACTTCTTTATAGCTAGAATTTAAAACTTACACCGCTGTATACACCCAAGGAAAAGGGTTGAAATTCCCCAGCTGTTTTGGAAAAGGTGTTCATTTGATATTTAAAAACAGGTTCTATATTAAGCTGTACTTTAGGGGTAAACTTGTAATTGAATCCCATGCCAAAATTGGCACTGAAGTTTACGTCATTGGCATTAGTGGCCTCTCCAATTTCGGTAACCAAACCTTCCGCTTCCAGCAATACCGAATTGTCCACTAAGAACAGGGAACTTACTCCTCCAATAAGGTCAACGCCAAATTTTCTATCTATCAAGGCATAGTCCACTTCCAAAGGAATTTCTATATAGCCCAATTGTTGTACCATTTTCCCATCCAGAACAGGAATTTCGTTGGATGTAAGCTCTATAAAGGCATCTGTTGGCAAATCGTTGGGTAGATTGTTTTTACTCTGCACCACCAAGGTCTGCGATTTTTGGCTATAATTAATATTATCCAACTTCTCATCTGATGACACCCTTGAAGATGAAGAGAACACTACATCATTGGTGTCGTACCCAAAGTTTACCCTATGTACCCCGGAACGCACCTTTACTTTCTTGCCAACTTCATAGGCAACGGTAAGCCCATAACTTAAATTAAAATTACCGGATTTGGAGTTGCTTGCAAAATCTGAATGTATGGGAGAACCATCTCCTGTAGCATTAAAATATACAGGGGCAACGGAAGGGCCTACGGACCATTTGCCAGAGTTGTTGTTGGCCACGACTATTTCCTCTTCTTCTTGTTCTCTTATGGCATCATAAATGGACTTCTTTTCTGTTGACTCTTTTTGACTTGCAGCGATGGCTTCTTCCTTGTTTTTTTGACCCAAAGCTTCAGAATGAGGTTGCTCAATATTGTTTTTGTCCGTGGAATCGTTTTGGGCTATTGCCTCTTGGGATTTGTCCCCTGTATGGGGAATTACCTCTTCTTTGTCTAGAATCTTATCAAGTGTTTGACCTTCTTCTGGAACATCTTCGTTCAAAGCCAAAGCAACATCTTTTTGATTTTGAAGCTGTGCTGGAATATTTTGGTCAGCTTTGGCAGTACCCCTCTTTTTGGAGTCTGTATCGACCACTTGTTCTTTGGAATTGATACTCCTATTAAAGTTCATAGTACCTTCGGAGCCATTTTCCACATTTGTTTTATCTTCTTCCGAAGAAGAATCCACTAAACCTTGTACTTCTTCATTGGTGGAGGTATTGTTGCCCTCACCTGTTGCATTATTTTGTACAGGAGTTTCTGTATCTGAGATGATGATTTCACCTTCTTGGGTTGTTCCCAGCGGACTGATAATGTAGAATAGAATAGCCAATAATGCGGCCACGCCACCCAATTGCCACCAAATAGGCACAACCCGTTTTTTTCGTTTCTTCTTGTCCAAGGAAGCTTCAATGGACTCCCAGACGTTATCGTCCGGGGTTTCTTGAAATCCCTCAAAGGTTTCCTTGAACAATTGCTCTAGATTCTTTTTCCCCATGATCAAGCGCTTTAAGCAATGTTTATTTTTTCTTTCTCTATTTTTTCCCTCAAAATCATTTTGGCCCTGGCCAAATTGGATTTTGATGTTCCAGTGGATGTCCCCAACATCTCACTGATTTCCTTATGGCTGTAGCCGTCCAAAACATAAAGATTGAACGTGAGCCTGTACTTGGTTGGTAATTCTTGGATGTAGCCCAATAGGGTGGACAGGCTTACGTCTGTCTGTTCAACTTCCAAGTCGGGCTCATCTCCCATATTTTCGGACACCACGTCCAAATACTGTTCTTTTCGGTATTTCTGTAAAACGGTATTTACGGTGATCCGTTTGATCCAACCCTCAAAAGACCCTTGGAAACTGTACTGATCTATTTTGCTGAAAATGGTCATAAAGCTGTCATGGAGGTTATCCTCCGCTTCAGCTTTATTCTTGGAGTACTTAAGACACATACCGAAAAGAATACCGGAATATCTCCGGTATAGTTCGGCCTGTGCGTGCCTTTTCCCCTTTTTGCAGTTATATATCAGTTCTTCTAAATCCAAATGTTGGTCAATTTTGGATAGTTACTGTCTAAATTTTTAATTAGTTTGAGCCTCATTCACCGGTACAGTGTATTCCAAGAATATAGCTTCATCATTGGCATCTTGGCCGGCATAAAATTTAAAATTGTATTCTCCCGTGAAAATTACCCTGAAAGGTAAAGTGGCTTCAACCTCCTGAACAACTTCTGTGCATGCTGTGTCTTCACCGGTCAATACAGAGCCCACTACAACGACCTCACGGTCAGTTTCTCCCAATTTGGTTACATCGAATCCTTCAAAAAATGTGCAGCCATTGGGCCTCACATAGGTAACTTTGATGTTGTAGGTTTGGTTGAGTTCAAAAGACTCAGGCATTTCCGCTTCCACGGCAGCCAAGGTGGTAAAATAAAAATTTGGGGTATCATCGTCCAGATTACAAGAGCTGAACAATGAACATGCCACAAGTACCAATATGGGCACAAACACTTTTTTCATATAAATCCTTTTTAGTCCCTAGATGTACAGTATTGTCAAGGGTTGCGTTGGATTTTCACAGGAAAAAGTTAAACCTGTCCGGATATATCGGGCTGGGTTTACGAAGTAACTGCGGAAATAGCTTCCTTGATTTTGGTTTCAAGTTCTTCGGATAGTTCTGGGTTGTCCAATAAAAGTGCTTTTACCGCATCCCTTCCCTGGCCCAATTTGGTATCACCATAACTGAACCATGAACCACTTTTCTTGATGATTTCATAGGCCACTCCCAAATCTATGATTTCACCAACTTTGGAAATCCCTTCGCCATACATGATATCGAACTCAGCCGTCTTGAACGGTGGTGCCACCTTGTTCTTGACCACTTTTACACGGGTCTTATTTCCTTGGACATCCCCATCGGTGCTCTTTATCTGGGTGGAACGCCTGATATCCAATCGTACCGAAGCGTAAAATTTAAGGGCATTACCCCCGGTGGTGGTTTCAGGATTTCCGAACATGACACCGATTTTTTCCCGCAATTGGTTGATAAAGATTACCGTACACTTGGTTTTGCTTATGGTAGAGGTCAATTTCCTAAGGGCTTGCGACATGAGTCGGGCATGTAACCCCATTTTGGAATCGCCCATTTCTCCTTCAATTTCACTTTTTGGAGTCAAAGCCGCAACAGAATCCACAATAACAATATCAATGGCTCCTGAACGAATCAGGTTGTCAGCAATCTCCAACGCTTGTTCCCCATGATCGGGTTGGGAAATGATGAGGTTGTCGATATCCACACCCAATTTTTTGGCATAAAAACGATCAAAAGCATGTTCCGCATCGATAAAGGCAGCAATACCACCAGCTTTTTGGGCTTCGGCAATGGCATGTAAAGTCAATGTGGTCTTACCGGACGATTCGGGGCCGTAGATTTCGATGACCCTTCCCCGTGGGTATCCGCCAACGCCCAAAGCAACGTCCAATCCCAACGATCCAGTGGGGATTACCTCAACATCTTCCACTACACTATCACCCATTTTCATCACGGCACCCTTGCCGTAAGTCTTGTCTAACTTGTCCAGTGTTAGTTTAAGGGCTTTTAATTTTGCTTCTTTTTCGTTGCTCATGGTTCAATGGATTAGGAAGGCTAAAATACCATTTCTTTCTTCATACGACAAAGGCCACGCAACCTTTTTATCAGATATGAATCTAAGGGGTACTAACTCAATATCCATAGGGCGAACATTAGTTCGACATTCAAGGTAGGGAGAAAATTTAGCTGTGAAAAAGACCAAAGTGGTTTTAAAAGGGTTTCTGTATTAAGGAAACCCTTTTCTTTTTACCTCAACGGGAATTTGTATCTTTGCAATCATTTTTAGAGAGCCATTCTTTAACTTAAAATATTGGTATAGCATGCAACTGTACAATACATTAAGCGCAAAGGAAAGGGAGAAACTTATTGAGGAAGCGGGCAAGGATCGGCTTACCATCTCTTTCTATCAGTACGCACACATTGGGAACCCCAAAATTTTACGAAACCATCTTTTTATAGCTTGGAATGAGATGGAGGTTTTAGGCCGAATCTATGTGGCCCACGAAGGGATTAATGCGCAACTTTCTGTTCCTGCGGAAAATTTTGAAATCTTTAAAGCGCACTTGGACAGCATTACTTTCTTGGAAAACGTTCGATTGAACATTGCCATTGAGCAGGACAATAAATCCTTCCTGAAGCTGAAAGTCAAAGTCCGTGAAAAAATTGTGGCCGATGGATTGAACGACAACACCTTTGATGTCACCAACAAAGGAATTCACGTAGGCGCCGAACAGTTCAATGAGCTTATTGAGGACCCTGATACGGTTTTGGTGGATATGCGAAACCACTATGAAAGTGAAATAGGCCACTTTAAAAATGCCATTACACCGGATGTGGATACATTTAGGGATTCTTTGGATATTATTGAAGCTGATTTGGCCGAACACAAGGAAGATAAGAAATTGGTCATGTACTGTACCGGAGGCATTCGTTGCGAAAAGGCCAGCGCTTATTACAAACACAAAGGTTTTAAAAATGTGTACCAGTTGGAAGGTGGTATCATTGAATATACCAGACAGGTCAAGGCCAACAATCTTGAAAATAAATTTTTAGGCAAAAACTTTGTTTTTGACCACCGGAGAGGGGAGCGTATTTCGGATGACATCATTTCCAATTGCCACCAATGCGGTAAACCTTGCGATACCCATGTCAATTGCGCCAATGAAGCCTGTCATTTGCTGTTTATCCAGTGCGAGGAATGTGCTAAGGCAATGGATAATTGCTGCTCTACGGAATGTCAAGAAATCCATGCCCTGCCTTATGAGGAGCAAAAGAAACTCCGCAAGGGGAAGGAAGTCAGCAACAAGATTTTTAAAAAAGGACGTTCTCCCGTGTTGAAATACAAAAACTAGCATTTCACGATAGCCACAAATTGTGCTATATTTACAATTGAGTAATTTTTATGAACCCTATTTGGGAAAAGGGCATACCTTTTCTTGAATCAAGATACAAAATATGGCGTGTAGCAGTTGTTCAACCGGCAAGGATGGACAACCGCGTGGTTGCAAGAACAATGGGACTTGCGGCACTGATGGTTGTAACAAGCTAACGGTCTTCGATTGGCTTTCCAATATGTCGTTGCCCAACGGTCAAAAATCTTTTGATTGCGTTGAGGTGCGTTTCAAGAACAGTAGAAAAGAATTTTATAGGAATGCGGACAATCTTCCGTTATCCATAGGTGATGTGGTGGCTACCCAAGCCAAATCGGGTCATGATGTGGGCATGGTAACCCTTACTGGGGAATTGGTTCGTATCCAGATGAAACGAAAAAAGGTCGCAGCGGATGACAAAGCTCTCCCAAAAATCTACAGAAAAGCCACCCAAAGGGATATTGACATCTGGCAAAAGTGCCGGGACCGGGAAGAGGAAATTAAAAAACGATCTCGGGAAATTGCCATTTCACTAAAGCTGGAAATGAAACTCAGTGATGTTGAGTTTCAGGGTGATGGATCTAAGGCAACTTTTTACTACACGGCGGAAGATCGGGTCGATTTTAGACAATTGATCAAAGACATGGCCAAGGCTTTTGGCATTCGAATTGAAATGCGCCAAATAGGCTACCGCCAAGAAGCACAACGTTTAGGAGGCGTTGGTTCCTGTGGACGGGAACTTTGTTGCTCCACTTGGTTAACGGATTTTAGATCGGTAAGTACGGCATCTGCCAGATATCAGCAATTGGCATTGAATCCACAGAAATTGGCAGGTCAGTGTGGTAAACTAAAGTGCTGTCTAAACTATGAGTTGGATATGTACTTGGAAGCACTTAAAGGATTTCCGTCTCAGGACAGCAAGTTGTTGACCAAAAAAGGATTGGCCTTTTGTCAGAAAGTGGACATCTTTAAAGAAACGCTATGGTTTTCTTACAAGGACGACCCCGCCACGTGGCATGCCCTGAACAAAGAACAGGTTTTGGAAATTCTTGAACTGAACAAGAAGAATGAAAAGGTTGATAGTCTGGAAGACTTTGCCCAAGAAAATATCGATGAAGAGAAAACAACATTTGAAAATGTTGTGGGGCAAGACAGTTTAACCCGGTTTGACAGGCCTAAAAAGAGACGAAAGAAAAAGCGCCGGAAAAAACCCAATCCAAAAGCATCCTCCAATGCGTAATGTCCTAATTTTTCTTGTATTTGCTATGGCTATGTCATCCTGCGATGATCAATTGGTGTTTTCCGAATACAAGCCCATAAACAAAGGGGAATGGAATATGGACTCTGAAGTGGAGTTTGAATTTTATGGGTTGGACTCGACGGTAACGCACAACATGTTCATCAACATAAGAAATGATGATTCTTTCCCGTTCAGCAATCTTTTCCTGATTACGGAATTGGAATCACCGGACGGGAACACCCTTAAAGACACCTTGGAGTACAGAATGGCCGAACCCACGGGGGAATGGTTGGGGAAAGGTCTTGGTGGTGTAAAAGAAAGTAAACTTTGGTTCCGTGAAAACATCGTTTTTCCAGATTCTGGCGTATATAAAGTGAACATTTCCCATGCCATGCGAAAAAATGGCGATGTGGAAGGCCTCCATACTTTAAAAGGAATTACAGATGTTGGTTTGGAAATTGAAAAAAGCACCCAATAAGCAATGACAAAAACAAAACAAAAAAAGCAGCAAGGCTTTTTTACCTACATTAAATGGTTTTGGATTCTATTTGGGTCCGGTGTTCTTATGGCCATATTGGTTTTTCTTTTAGCGTCATGGGGAGTTTTTGGTCCGATGCCCACATTTGAGCACTTGGAAAACCCAAACACCAATCTGGCAACAGAAATTATCTCCTCAGATGGTGAAACCTTGGGAAAATACTATTTGGATGACAATAGAACTCCGGTCGCATATGAAGAATTGCCCGAAAATTTGGTAAATGCCTTGGTGGCCACAGAAGATGCCCGGTATTTTCAACACTCAGGAATTGATGCTCGCGGTACATTGCGAGCCTTTATCTTTTTAGGCAGTAAGGGAGGCGCAAGTACCATATCCCAACAGCTGGCCAGACAGTTGTTTGTGGGGGTTCGTTCCAGAAACCTTTTTGAGGCCGTTACACAGAAAATCAAGGAATGGGTCATTGCAACCCGTTTGGAGAGAAACTATACCAAAGAGGAAATCATATCTATGTACCTCAACCAATATGATTTTCACTACAATGCCGATGGTATCCGTTCTGCGGCCAGAATTTATTTTGGAAAAGAACCCTCTGATTTAAGGACAGAAGAATCTGCGGTCTTAGTGGGAATGTTAAAGAACTCCTCACTTTATAATCCAATCCGTAGGGAAGAATTGGTCTTTAACCGAAGAAACACCGTATTGGCGCAAATGGCCAAATATGGCTATATCACCGAAACACAAAAAGATTCACTTCAAGGGCTGAAGATGAACATCAATTTTAATCCAGAATCACACCGTGAGGGATTGGCCACGTATTTTAGAATGCATTTGCAGCGTTTTCTAAATGGTTGGATTAAGGAAAACCCTAAACCAGATGGGGAAAAGTACAATATCTACCTGGATGGTCTAAAAGTCTATACCACCATCGATTCGCGTATGCAAAAGAATGCGGAAGAAGCGGTAGAGGCCCATATGAAAAATTTACAGGCTGAGTTCTTTCATCAGAATACTCCGGACAGAAACCCGACTGCCCCATTTTTGGACATTAGCAAAGGGGCCATTGATACGATTATGCGGAGTGCCATGAAGCGTTCGCCCAGATGGAAAAATTTAAAAAATGATGGTTTGTCTGAAGAAGCTATCGAAGCTTCCTTCCACGAGAAAACCGAAATGACGGTTTTTGATTGGAACAGTGATTCCTATGAAAAGGACACCATCATGACACCCTTGGATTCCATTCGGTATTACAAGACATTCCTTAGAACAGCTATGATGTCCATGGAACCACAGACTGGGCATGTAAAAGCTTGGGTCGGTGGTGTGGATTACAAGCACTTTCAGTATGATAATGTGATTCAAGGAACAAGACAGGCCGGGTCTACTTTTAAACCCTTTGTATATGCGGCGGCCATGGACCAATTAAGGTATTCTCCATGTTATACCCTACCCGATAATCAATATTGTATTGAACCTGGGAAACATGGAAATATAGATGCTTGGTGCCCTAAAAACTCTGATGGAAAGTACTCTGGAGAGGACATGACCTTAAAAAGTGCCTTGGCCAATTCCGTGAACACCGTTACTGCCCAGTTAATAGACAGGGTAGGGCCAGGGTCAGTAGCCACCATAGCAAGGAATATGGGAATTACCCAAGAGATCCAGGAAGTACCTGCCATTGCATTGGGTACTCCCGATGTAAGCGTATACGAAATGGTGGGGGCCTTTGGAACATTTGCCAATCAAGGGGTTTATGTAAAGCCTGTTACAGTAACACGCATTGAAGATAAAAACGGAACGGTGCTGTATGAATACACTCCTGAAACAAAGGATGTACTTAGCAAAGATGTGGCCTATGCCATGATCAACCTTATGGAAGGGGTTACATTATATGGCTCTGGCGGTAGATTGCGCCATTCCTATGCCAAGAATCAGACCGTATATAAAGAAATCGTTACAGGATATCCTTACGAATTGACAAACCCGATTGCTGGTAAAACAGGAACTACCCAAAACCAAAGTGATGGATGGTTCATGGGGATGGTACCTAATTTGGTGACCGGTGTTTGGGTAGGTGGAGACGATAGGTCCATCCACTTTTCTAGACTTCTTTATGGCCAAGGGGCGTCCATGGCATTGCCTATTTGGGCAATTTATATGAAAAAGAATTATGAAAACGAGGAGCTGGGAATTTCAAAGGATGCCTTTGAAGAACCAGAGGAAATGTCCATAAATGTGGATTGTACCAAGCAAACCCAGGAAGAACAAGATGATTTGGATACCGAGGACGATTTAGAGGACATCGATTTTTGATCATCACATACTAAAAAAAGTAGGCCCCAAGCAGTATTGTCTTGGGGCTTTTTTATTTAAATCGTAATTTCAAGCAATCGGAAAAAGACAAGACCTATGATCAATAAAACTGTTTCTAACGTCCAAGAAGCCTTAAAGGGTGTTGCTGATGGCATGACCTTTATGTTGGGTGGATTCGGGCTCTGCGGAATCCCGGAAAATGCAATCGCTGAACTGGTTCGATTAGGCATCAAGGATATTACTTGTATATCTAACAATGCAGGGGTAGATGATTTTGGACTGGGGCTTCTATTGCAAAAACATCAAATTAAAAAAATGATATCCTCCTATGTGGGTGAAAACGATGAGTTTGAACGTCAAATGTTAAGTGGGGAATTGGAAGTTGAATTGACCCCACAAGGCACTCTGGCTGAAAAATGTAGGGCCGCCCAAGCAGGCTTCCCAGCATTTTATACTCCTGCAGGATATGGCACCGAAGTGGCCAAAGGAAAGGAAACCCGCGAGTTTGATGGGAAAATGTATGTTCTGGAACCCGCGTTTAAAGCTGATTTTTCTTTTGTAAAAGCTTGGAAAGGAGATGAAGCAGGGAATCTCATATTCAAGGGTACGGCCCGAAACTTTAACCCTTGCATGTGTGGGGCTGCCAAGATTACGGTTGCCGAAGTGGAAGAACTGCTTCCGGCTGGTAGTTTGGATCCCAATCAAGTTCATATCCCTGGAATATTCGTGCAGCGTATTTTCCAAGGAGAAAAATTTGAGAAGCGAATAGAGCAAAGAACAGTTAGGACAAAAAAGTAGTTATGTTGGACAAAAACGGAATAGCAAAACGGATAGCAAGAGAGGTAAAGGATGGATATTATGTCAATTTAGGCATAGGCATTCCCACCTTGGTGGCCAATTTTGTGCGGGATGATATCAGTGTGGAATTCCAGAGCGAGAATGGGGTTCTTGGTATGGGACCTTTCCCTTTTGAAGGAGACGAGGATGCTGATATTATTAACGCAGGAAAACAGACCATAACCACATTGCCAGGAGCTTCTTTTTTTGACTCGGCTTTGAGTTTTGGGATGATTAGGGGAAAACATGTGGACTTAACGATTTTGGGTGCCATGGAAGTAGCTGAGAATGGCGACATAGCGAACTGGAAAATACCAGGAAAAATGGTTAAGGGCATGGGTGGTGCCATGGATTTGGTAGCTTCGGCTGAAAATATCATCGTTGCCATGATGCATACCAACAGGGCTGGAGAGTCTAAGCTTTTAAAACGGTGCACGCTGCCGCTTACTGGAGTGGGCTGTGTAAAAAAGATAGTGACCAATTTGGCGGTTCTTGAAGTTACTTCGGAAGGATTTAAACTACTAGAAAGGGCACCTGGGGTCACGGTCGATGACATTGTGAATGCTACCGAAGGAAAATTGATAGTGGAAAAAGAAATCCCGGAAATGAAGATTTAGCAAATATCATTCGATTTTTTACAACAAAAAAAACACGTTACACAACATAAGTTTTAGATTACCAATCATCGACTTTATATTTGGTTATATTGAATTTTTTACCCAAATTGACAACCGTAAAAACAGCACCATGGCAACCAAATTAAACCACACAACTATGGACGAAAGCGTTCAAGTTTACCGAAACGATTTTTTCACAGGATTTATGCTACTCATCAAAAAGCTATTCATGCTTTAGACTGACAATCCCCCCTGTAAAAATTTGGAGCCAACACATTGTTAGGCTCTTTTTTTTGCGATAATTTTACTACATGACCACAAAGAACCTATCCTTTCCATCATGTACATTATCTGATTTGGACACTTTGGTGCAAACATCAATAAGTACGTTCGTGGCCGCTTTCGAAAAGGATAACAACCCAAAAGACTTTCAGGACTATATTGACAACGCCTTTAATAAGGAAACACTTGCTGCTGAACTGGCAAATACAGATTCCCTGTTCCATTTTGCATATGACGGAGATATTTTGGTGGGCTATTTTAAATTAAACGTCGGCGGTGCCCAAACTGATGTGCATGACAAAAATGCCATGGAGATAGAACGTATCTATGTTTTGGGGGAACATCAAGGCAAGCAGATTGGTAGCCAAATGCTAAAGCAAATAATTTCCTTGGCAAGGGAGCACCAAAAGAAATACCTATGGCTTGGCGTGTGGGAGCACAACCCCAAGGCCATACGCTTTTACCAAAGACATGGCTTCCAAAAATTTGGGGAACACCCTTACCTTATTGGAAGCGATGAGCAGACCGATTGGCTTTTACGCTTAGAACTTTAGCAATCCACCTAAAAACAGAATATCCCCTTCCGCCCTTAACTTAAAACCAATGGAATTTTCAAACGCTGCATGGATAAGCAATGAAATTGCCAACGCATTTGATTTTGTAAGACTGTTGGTTCGGTACACAACATCCCTAATGGTTGAAAAGCTCACTTTACTTTGGATAGCGATGTTTGCCAAATCATTTTTGGAGACGTTTCTGCGCAAAATTTCGGAAAGCCTTTCATCGATTGGTTTTCCATAGTCGTCAGTGGTAAAAATGTCATCACTTTTGATGACAAGGTTCAAATTGTTCCTTGACCCCATACTTAAATACTTTAAGGGATTAGTAATTATTTTATTGGGGTCTGATCCTATTTTCTATATTTGGCTTGTAACCCAATTACAGAAAAGTGGCGGAATCGCTGCGGCTATAGTGTATTGCGTAATAATTTTACACAATATAATAATTTTATGGTTATAATTAAACAATTAAGGCGCAAAAAGAAAATCAGCCAAACGCAATTAGGAGAAAAAATAGGGGTGAGCCTGCGTACCATACAGCTTTACGAGCGAAAGAACGCGAACATACCCATTAAAAATTTAACCAAGATTGCCCAATATTTTGATATGACCATCGCGGAACTTCATCTGCGGGAAATCAATGATCTGGGTGAAAATTATACCAAAGACCAACCCTTTACAAAGCACGGATGCGTTTTTTACCCCTTGGAACATGGCAAATATTTGGCAATGGCCCCTTTGGTTTTGGTAGAATGGTACAATAAATACATTGAGGCGTTGGATAAGCCCGATAAGAATGATCCAAAGGTACCTTTTCAATCTGCATTTATTATTGACTCCGTGGCCAAAGAATCTCACCGTATTTTTGAAATTTCAGGAGACTCTATGAACGATGGTAGCATACATGCCATCCCCAATAAAGCTTTTGTACTAGGGTTAGGTCAAAAAAAGGAATGGCTGGTTAAAAATGATGATACACTTTGGAATAAGCCCTATGTTTTGGTATGCAAAGACCGGATTACCTGTAAGCAACTTACAGGATATCGCAAAGAAACCAAAGCTTTACAATGCCATAATCTAAATTCGTCCCCAGAATATCAGGATTTTGAGCTGCCGTTAGAAGATGTACTGCAGGTCTTTATGATTGTAAAAAAGCAGCTTTAGCCCTATAATACTCAAATTGAATTCAAGATTTGGCAAGCTTTATCCAAAACATCATTGGTCTTGGCGAAGCAAAACCGCAGAAATTTTTGGTCATAATCTGCCTTGCAAAATACAGAGACCGGAATACTGGCAAGCTTATGTTGTTTGATTAAACGTTCCGCAAAGACCGTATCTTTTTCGTCCGTGATATCGGAATACTCCAATAATTGAAAATACGTACCGCCTGAAGGAATCATTTTGAACCTAGAGCCCTTTATACCTTTTAGGAAAACATCCCGTTTCTCCTGATAAAAGCTACCCAGGTTTACGTAATGCTTGGGGTCCTTTACATATTGTGCCAAAGCAACCTGCATGGCATGGTTGACCGAAAATACATTGAACTGATGTACTTTTTGAAACTCCTGCATCAAGGGTTTTGGGGCCACGCAATACCCCATTTTCCAACCCGTGGCATGAAACGTTTTTCCGAAGGAAGAGCAGATGACGGCTCTAGCTGCCAAATCGGGATATTTGGCCACACTTTGATGGGGCTTGCCATCAAAAACAATGTGTTCATAGACCTCATCACTCAACAAGATAATATTGGTATCCCTTAAAATATCCTGAAGCTGTACCATATCACTTTTGGACCAAATGGTACCGGTGGGATTGTGTGGGTTATTGATGATGACCATTTTGGTCTTGGGACTTATCGCTGATTTAAAAGCACTCCAATTCATTTTAAAATCATTTCCCTCCAGAACCACTGGGATACTTTTACCCCCAAAAAGCGTTATGGCCGGTTCGTAGCAATCAAAAGCGGGTTCTATGACAATGACCTCATCGTTTTGGCGTACAAAGGCGGCAATCGTCGTAAAAATGGCCTGCGTGGCCCCTGCCGTAACGGTGATTTCAGATTCGGGACGGTAAAAATGCCCATAGAGATGTTCAGTTTTCTCTGAAATGGCTTCCCGAAGGGAAAGCACTCCCTGCATCGGAGCATACTGATTATGACCTTTTTTGAAAGATTCACCCACAAGCTCCAACAGTTTAGGGTCCGGGTTAAAATTGGGAAATCCCTGGGATAGATTAATGGCATTATGCTCTTGGGCCAATTGGCCAATGGTGGTAAAAATGGTGGTGCCTACCTGCGGCAATTTGGATGATGGTTCAATCATTGGCGTCATGTTCTTTTAATGTGTCAAGCACTTTTTGCAAGCAACTTTCCAAGTCTTTTTTTACTTCGGTCTCCCAAAACCGAAACACGGTATAGCCCATTTTTTCCAAGGCTTCGTTGACCTCCCCGTCCCGTTGAATGTTGCGTTCAATTTTTGCGATCCAAAATTCACGGTTGGTCTTGATTTTATGCTTGCGCTCCTCCCAGTTATAGCCATGCCAGAACTCTCCATCAATAAAGATGACCGTACTATACTTTTTTAAGGCGATATCCGGCTTTCCAATGAGTTTTTTGTAATCGATGCGGTATCGGTATCCCGCTGCCCATAAAGCTTTTCTAAAGGCAAGCTCTGGCTTGGTGTTCTTGCCGCGGATCTTGCCCATGATCTTGGAGCGTTCCGGAGTGGTATAAAACCCACTCTCCTCATTGAACCGAGGCACTTTGATACGCTGTGTGGGATACTTTTTGGACATCTTGGAATATACGAAGGTTTCGATCAAAAATAAACTGTTGAAATATCATTCTGAGCAAATGAAAGAATCGATTAGTGGACAACAAAATGGTTTGACACGAATATGTCATGTCGAGCGCAGTCGAGACACAATGTAAAATCCAATCACCTATATGAGATGCTGAAACGAGTTCAGCATGACGCGGGTACGTCATTTCGAACTGTGAGATTGAGCGCAGTCGAAATCGAAGTGGGAAATATCAAAAAGGATTAAAGATTTCTCAACCGTCATTTCATTCCTCATTTCGAAATGACATAAGTGATGTGTGTATTATTTTAACCTTGTCAGTAAGGTCTCGATTGCGTTCGACCTGACAATATTCAAACCAACAAAAAACCCAAACTCTTAAGAGTTTGGGTTTTTCCATATACGATGTCTATCACTTAGCCCTTTACGGTAGCGGATAGGTATTCACGGTTCATTCTAGCAATGTTGGTCAAGGAAATCCCTTTGGGGCATTCCACTTCACAAGCACCGGTGTTGGTACAGTTTCCAAAACCTTCCAAATCCATTTGGCGGACCATGTTCTGAACCCGTTCCACAGCCTCGACCCTTCCTTGGGGCAGTAGCGCAAATTGGGAAACCTTGGCAGAAGTGAACAACATGGCACTTGCATTTTTACAAGCGGCCACACAGGCACCACAACCAATGCAGGTAGCGGCATCCATGGCTTCATCTGCAGCATGCTTATTGATAGGAATGGCATTGGCATCCACGGTATTTCCAGAGGTGTTTACCGAGATATACCCCCCCGCTTGTTGGATACGGTCAAAAGAACTACGATCCACGATCAAATCCTTGATTACGGGAAATGCTTTGGCACGGAATGGTTCAATCACAATGGTATCTCCATCATTGAACTTACGCATATGCAACTGACAAGTGGTCACCAAACGGTCTGGACCGTGAGGTTCGCCGTTGATCTGCAAGGAACAGGTTCCGCAGATACCTTCCCTACAATCATGATCGAACTCTACGGGTTCCTCACCTTTGGAAATCAATTCCTCGTTCAAGATATCCAGCATTTCCAAGAAAGACATGTCCCCTTCTACACCGTCAAGCGTATAATCCACTATTTTTCCTGCTGAGGACGCGTCTTTTTGACGCCATATTTTTAAATATAATTTCATAGTTATGTAGTTGTTCGTTGTTCGTTGTTCGTTGTTGGGCTTCCCATCAACCATCAACTCTTAACTATTTATAACTCCTTGTTTTTAATTCAATGTTTTCATAAACCAAATCCTCTTTGTGCAATTTGGCATCTTTGGGCTCACCGGCAAACTCCCAAGCGGCCACATATTTAAAGTTCTTGTCGTCACGCAATGCCTCACCTTCCTCGGTTTGGTATTCCTCACGGAAATGTCCACCACAAGACTCGTTTCTGTGCAGGGCATCCTTGGCAAACAGTTCGCCCAATTCCAAGAAATCGGCCACTCGTCCGGCTTTTTCCAATTCCTGGTTTTTGGAGTCGATGGTGCCGGGAACCTTTACGTTCTCCCAGAAATCCTTACGCAAGTCGGAAATCTCCTTGACGGCCTCTTCCAGCTCTTTGGCGTTTCGGGCCATACCACATTTGTTCCACATGATCTTGCCCAACTTCTTGTGATAGTAATCCACGGAATGGATTCCTGAACCTCCCATCAATTTTTCCATACGGTCACGGACTTGTTTCTCGGCCTCATCGAATTCCTTGGAGTCGGTTGGGATTTTTCCGGTACGGATATCATGGGACAGATAATCACCAATGGTATAAGGGAGTACAAAGTATCCATCGGCCAGACCTTGCATCAAGGCCGAAGCTCCCAATCGGTTGGCACCGTGGTCGCTAAAGTTGGCCTCACCAGCCGCGTAGCAACCTGGAATGGTGGTCTGAAGGTTGTAATCCACCCAAAGTCCACCCATGGTGTAGTGCACCGCAGGATAGATCATCATTGGAGTTTTATACGGATTTTGATCCACGATTTTTTCGTACATCTGGAACAGGTTACCGTATTTGGCCTCAATGACTTCCTCACCCAATTTTATTATGGTGGCCTCATCTGGATCTTTGATACCAGAGGTCAAGGCCTTTTCTTTTCCATATCTTTTGATGGCCGAAGCAAAATCCAAATACACGGCTTCGCCAGTTTTGTTTACACCAAATCCGGCATCGCAACGCTCCTTGGCAGCCCTTGAAGCCACATCACGAGGCACAAGGTTACCGAAAGCGGGATAGCGTCGCTCCAAATAGTAGTCACGATCCTCTTCCGCAAGTTGTGTAGGCTTCAATTTACCCTCACGGATGGCCACGGCATCTTCCATTTTCTTGGGTACCCAAATACGACCATCGTTTCGTAGGGATTCAGACATCAAGGTCAATTTGGATTGATGCTCCCCCGAAACCGGAATACAGGTCGGGTGGATCTGTGTAAAACATGGGTTGGCAAAGAAAGCCCCTTTTCGGTGTGCTCTCCAAGCCGCCATTACGTTACTTCCCATGGCGTTTGTGGATAGGAAAAACACATTTCCATATCCTCCAGTGGCCAAAACCACGGCATGGGCACTGTGTCGTTCAATTTCCCCACTTACCAAATCCCGGGCGATGATACCACGCGCTTTACCATCCACTAGGACCAAGTCCATCATTTCATGGCGGTTGTATGCTTGGATCTTACCCCGATTGATTTGTCGGTTCATGGCCGAATAGGCCCCCAAAAGCAACTGTTGCCCAGTTTGGCCTTTCGCATAAAAAGTTCTTGAAACCAATACCCCTCCAAAGGAGCGGTTGTCCAAAAGCCCTCCATATTCACGGGCAAAAGGAACCCCTTGGGCCACACATTGGTCAATGATGTTTCCAGATACCTCAGCCAATCGGTATACGTTGGCTTCACGGGAACGGTAGTCCCCCCCTTTGATGGTATCGTAGAAAAGGCGATAGTTACTGTCACCATCCCCTTGATAGTTTTTTGCTGCGTTGATTCCTCCTTGGGCAGCAATGGAGTGTGCCCTGCGTGGAGAATCTTGATAGCAGAAGGTCTTAACGTTGTAACCCAACTCGGCCAAGGTAGCGGCAGCAGCACCTCCAGCCAATCCTGTTCCTACCACAATAACATCGATGTTCCTTTTGTTGGCGGGATTTACAAGATTGATGTCGTTCTTATGTTTGGTCCATTTGTCGGCCAAAGGCCCAGATGGAATTTTGGAATCCATTATGCCCATACTTAATGTGTTACTGGGTTAAGGTGGTGATACAGGGCGATGAAAGCAAAGCCCAAAGGAATGACCACCGAAAATATTTTTGCAAATGTCTTGATACCCGGAGTGTACTTGTTATTCAATCCCATACTCTGGAAAGAAGAAGCAAAGCCATGCCACAGGTGAAGACCCAAAAGAAAAAACGAAACAATGTAGATGATGGTCCTCCAGAAGGGAGCAAACTTCTCTACGGTTTCATGGTAATAACGCGTTGGGTCCTCAGGAGAAACCTCTATGTATTTGTAGGCCATTTCATGAACCCAAAAATCATAAAAGTGGAGTGCCAAAAAAGCCAAGATCACCAATCCGGAATAGATCATGTTTCTGGACACCCATGGCGCGTTGGCGCTTCCCTTGTATTTCACATAACTGCCGCCTCTTGCTTTTTTGTTCTGGATCTCTAAGGCAAAACCCATGACAAAATGGATGATCACCCCCGCAATCAGAACGGGCTGAAGAACAAATTGAACCAATGGATTGTATCCCATAAAATGGGACCAAGCATTAAAGGTTTCAGGGTCTAGGACCGAGGTAATGTTAATGGTAAAATGTTGTGTAAGAAAAACAACCAAAAAAAGACCCGAAAGCGCCATCACAACTTTTCGGGCAATTGAAGATTTTATCAATCCACTCATTAGTGCTGGTTTTGAGACAAATTTACAGCACGGACGAGTTTTTAACAAGCTTTCAACATTGGAAAACAGCTTATTTAGATTGATTTTAAGCTGTTGGATTCCCAACAATAGAAATGACGAATACTATAAAATAATCCAGGGTTACGTTTTCAAAACCTTATCCAGACATTAAGTCTGAAAATTTTGACCGATATTACCGATAATTACCAACCGAAACCTTATCATGGACATTGCCATTTTATCCGTTAGCCTCAATGTGCATTCCACCAGGAGAATAGCACAGGAGGCGCAAAATGCAGGACATTATGTGGAAATGATCGATCATACCCGATGTTCGGTGCAGTTGGGTACGGACAAACCCAAAATTTATCTGGATGCGGAGGATATTACCGATGAGTTCGATGCCATAATCCCCCGAATCGGTACAACGGTGACCAGGCATGGCGCTGCCATTGTGAAGCAATTTGAGATGAACGACATCTTCAGTACGGCCAGGTCCTTGGGCATAACCCGGGCCCGCAACAAGGTACGGACGCTCCAGATCATGTCCAGAAAGGGAATCCCCATTCCCGAAACGGTATTTTCCATCAACCCCCACAATGTTGAGGAACAGATCAAGTTTTTGGGTGGCGGTCCGGTCATCATAAAATTGCAGGAAGGTACCCAAGGCAAAGGGGTAATGCTGGCCGAGAGCAAAAAATCCGCCAAGTCCATCATAGATACGCTTTACAATATGAACACGAGCATTTTATTGCAGGAATATATTGAGGAAGCCCATGGGGAGGATCTTCGGATCATTGTGGTGGGAAACAAAGTGGTGGCCAGTATGAAACGGATCAGCGATATAGATGATTTTAGGTCCAATGTGCACCGTGGTGCGGAAACTGAAGCCGTCCAGTTGACCCCAAAGGAAAAATATATTGCCCTGAACGCAACAAAATATCTGGGTCTTGGAGTTGCTGGAGTAGATCTTATCCGTTCCAAAAAGGGGCCTTTGTTGATAGAGGTAAATGCCTCTCCGGGATTAAAGGGCATAGAGGCTGCCACAAACGTGAACGTGGCCAAGCACATCATCCAATATGTGGAAAAAAATGGACGTAGAAAAAGATAACAAGACCATCACCATAAACGGGGAAAGCATAGCTCCCGGGGAACAAAAATCCGTTGCGTTGAACATAGCCCGTTTGCCCACGGGAACGCTGATCGATATTCCCGTACATGTGTTCAATGGAAAGAAATCCGGTCCAACCGTGTTGGTCCAAGCCGGATTGCACGGTGATGAGATCAATGGGGTGGAGACCTTGCGGCGAATGCTTCAGGAAAAGAAGTTCAATGTGAAAAAGGGAGCTGTGATGGTGGTACCCATTCTCAATATTTTTGGATTTATCCATTTTTCAAGGGATGTACCGGATGGCAAAGATGTGAACCGCAGTTTTCCCGGGCGCAAAACAGGGTCACTGGCCAGCAGGATTGCCCACACCTATGCCTCCCAGCTATTGCCACAAGTGGATTTTGGAATCGATTTACATACCGGGGGAAGCCAACGCCATAACCATCCCCAAGCCCGATATACCCAGGAAGACCCCAAAAGTAAGATGCTGGCGGAATCCTTCGGGGCGCCATTTCATTTTGCCTCCAAACTGATAACAGGGTCTTTTCGGAAGACGACTTTTAAAATGGGCATACCCACCATGGTGTATGAAGCAGGGGAGAGCATGCGGTTTGATGAAAATGCCATTGCGTTTGGCATGCAGGGGATACAAAATGTACTGAATGGCCTCAACATGTTTTCCAAAAGTGAACCAAAAGAAGAAAAGCAATCGGTCCACTTGGAGTATACCCGATGGGTCAGGGCGCCAAGGGCCGGGATGTTCATACCAGAGATTGCGAACGGACAATCGATTCAAAAAGGAGAAGTTTTGGGGTTGGTTACGGATACCTATGCGAAAAAGAACAAAAAAATCAAGGCACCATTTGATGGTTATGTGCTTTGTATCAACCACCAAGCAGTGGTGAACCAAGGAGATGCCCTATTTCATTTGGGGCGTTAGGCCTTTCTTCTCCTCTTCAATTTTGGAAAGGCTCCATGCAATGGCACTTTCCAAATCTTCAAACTGGCGAATTTTTTCCTTGAAGAAAAGTCGCTCCAAAACAATGCTGGACAAACCACCTTTGTCATAGCTCACAATGGAATAGTACTTGAGTTGATGTCGATTTCTATAAAACTTCAACCAATCCGTGGGGACAACAGAGTAAGGGTTGATGCGATTGGAAATGTAGGCAACGGGTTCATCCCTCCCAATGATTTCGTAGGCAATGTCTATGATTTTTTTGGCCATGGACCAGTTAAAGACCACTCCTTCCTTGATTTCAGAAATGACCAATCCATCAAAGAAATAGAAAATCCCGAACTCACATTCCCGTATTTCACGGATGTTCTTAAAAAAGTCTATGTTCTTGACGGTTTTCTGCATGCCAAAAAAACTTGGACCGTAAAATTAATCAATCCCAAGACGTATTCCGACACCGTTTTATGAACAATTTTTTTTAATCTAAAAAGGCTTTTATATATAGGTCAACCACCATTTCTCCCTATGGTTGGTCTTATAATCATTATACCAACTACAAATAGGATACAAGGCCAAAGTCAGAAGAATCCAAATGAGATATACCACCCACAGACTGAACCCATATCCCCTCAATTGAGGTTGCAAGGTGACCCATAGATCGATGACCATATCGGAAAAACTGAACCCGGTAAAGATGGCAGCAAATACGGCCAATATATGGATCACATAAATATGGACGATGTAAAAAAACATGGGCACCCGACCAATGACCACCAATTTTTGGGTCCAGCGGTTTTGCCAGTTTTCCACCAAGCCCAAAAAAATGAGAGAAGGACCAAGGGTGATTAATAAGTAAAGCAAGGATGGGGGGTATTTGGTTACATTAAAAAAGGAGGCTATGGTTAGCCCAATACTATCTTGTCCTGCCCAAAGGTAAGGGTCGCCATAGGTGTTGAAGGCCCTCAGCGCAAAAAATATCAGAACCATCCCAGCACCCAGCTGGAACAACCTTTTAATCCGAAACTTGGAATCAAAGGAAGGTAAATAGAAGCTTCCAAAATAATATCCGAGGGGCATTACAAAGATCCAAGGGATCATGGGGTATCCTACAAAGACTTGGAAACTACCCAAATCCACTAAATTGAATACATGCAACAACGACCATAGGATTGAGGTCGTTGGGTCGGTTGGAGCAACGGAGTCCAACAGGTTATGACCAAAAATGACAATAAGGGATACTGCAACCATAAGCTTTTTGGGAAGATGGATAAATCCGGCCAAAAATATCATGCTTATGCCCAATACCCAGATTACCTGAAGAAGAATGATGGAATAGTCCAGCTTGAACATCCATGCCAATTTTATGACGGTGAACTCAGCGATCACCAACCAAAGTCCACGTTTCAACAACCATGTGGAGAGCGTTTTTTTAGTGATGCGCTGTCCTACAAAAAAAGCTGAGGTGCCCGCCAAGAAAACAAAGACCGGAGCACAAAAATGGGTAACGAAACGGGTCCAGAATAAAGGAACATTGGTTTGGGACATGTCCGTTGGATCAAAGAAATAAGCATCGAAATGAAAATAATCACGGACATGGTCCAATGCCATAATGACCATGACAAGTCCTCGGAGCATGTCAATGGATTTGATTCGGTTTTTTCGGTTGGTCTGCATGATGATGTGTGTTGATGGTTGTTTTTATCAAAAGGAATAACCTTCTGTACAAGTGTATTTTAGCATCACCAAATTACGCAAAAGCCTTGGAAGAAAATGACCCGAAAATTGCTTTGTTTCATGAAACTGTGAATTCCTCCGTCATCGTACGGCTCATTTTTCCATATTCTTCAATTGAATCCCCAATGCTTTGGTGGAAAGCTGCACTTCCAACAGGGACAGGAGCAGGGAAATGACCAAAAAGACCAGACTGACCCCAAAGATGACATTGGCCCAAACGTTCAGTTCCACATAGATGAGGAACATGGTCACCGCCGCCAACAAAAAGCTTATGATGGCTGTGGCCTGCATGTTTTTGATAATCCCCAAACGTTTTCTGAGCTGGTGAATCTGTTGTTTCAAGGGCTGGGCCGAGGTTTCCTCAAACTGTTTGTGCAACTGTCGGATCAGCGCCGCAATGGCCAAATATCGGGCATTGTAGGCCAACATGGTCAGGGAAATGGCCGGGAACAAGAGGGCAGGGATGCTTAGGGTGAGCTGCATGGATTTTATTTTAACGGGAAGGTATGAATTTGTCTTCGGGAACACAATTACCTACATTTGGACAAATCCTTTTTTGACATGAAATACTTCCCTATAGATCGAAACCTATTCATTAAGAACCGCAAAAAATTTATGGCCCAAATGAAACCCAAAAGCATTGCGGTGTTCAACTCCAACGATATCTATCCCATTAGTGCTGATAGTACCATGCCCTTTGAGCAAGCACGGGATATTTTTTACCTGAGCGGAGCGGATCAGGAGGAAACCATTTTGGTACTTTTTCCAGATTCCTTGGACAAAAAACATAGGGAAATCCTTTTTGTGAGGGAGACCAATGAGCATATTGCGGTTTGGGAAGGGGCCAAGCTGACCAAAGAGCAAGCCACAGCCGTATCTGGAATTGAGACTGTATACTGGCTCACGGATTTTGACAAGGTCTTTTTTGATTTGATGACCGAGGCGGATACGATTTATTTCAACACCAATGAGCATTATCGTCAGTCTGTGGAGACCCAGACCCGGGAAGACCGTTTCATCCAAAAATGTAAACAGGATTTTCCTGCCCATCAATGGGCGAAGAGCAATCCGATCTTACAGAAGATCCGTGGGGTAAAGGAACCTGAGGAAATCGCGTTGATGCAGACCGCTTGCGACATTACCGAAAAAGGTTTTAGAAGAATTTTGGGATTTGTAAAACCAGGCGTTTGGGAGTATGAAATGGAAGCGGAGTTCCTCCATGAGTTTGTACGCAACCGCTCCAAAGGCTTTGCCTACACACCTATCATTGCATCCGGCGCCAACGCCAATGTGTTACACTATGTGGAAAATAACCAACAGGTAAAGGACGGGGATATGATCTTGATGGATTTAGCTGCGGAATATGCCAATTACTCCAGTGACCTTACCCGGACCATACCCGCCAACGGAAGGTTTACCGACCGTCAAAAAGCAGTGTACAGTGCAGTGCTCAGGGTAAAGGACCAAGCCACTAAAATGTTGGTGCCTGGAACTCTTTGGGCCGAATACCATAAAGAAGTGGGCAAGATCATGACTTCCGAATTATTGGGTCTTGGACTTTTGGATAAAGCTGATGTGCAGAACGAAGATTCCCAATGGCCCGCCTACAAAAAATACTTCATGCACGGCACCAGTCACCATATTGGGTTGGATACCCATGATTATGGAGCATTAAAAACCCCTATGAAGGCCAATATGGTCTTTACGGTAGAACCTGGCATTTATATTCCAAAGGAGGGTATGGGCATCCGTTTGGAGGACGATGTAGTCATCCAGGAAAAAGGAGAGCCGTTCAATTTGATGCGCAACATCCCCATTGAAATTGAAGAGATAGAGGAGTTGATGAATGCCTGATGGACTTCCTAAGGAAACATATTGAAGAAGTGGTTGAATTGACTGACGATGAGTTCGGTTTTATTCAAAGTCATTTTGGCCATATCCAAAAACGAAAGCACCAATATCTTGTTCAGGAAGGCGATATTGTGGACAAGGAATATTGGGTGGTGAAAGGATGTGTGAAAAGCTATTTTTTGGATGATGATGGCAAGGAGCACATTTTAAGGTTTGGAATGGAAAATTGGTGGATTACGGATTACGAATCCTTTGTAAAGCGTACTCCCTCAAGGATGTCCATAGATTGCCTTGAGGACACCGACCTCTTGTACATTACATACGAGAATAGGGAAAAGCTAACGAGCCAAATGCATAAGATGGAGCGTTTTTGGGCCAAGAAGAGCAAGAACGGAACGGTTGCCATGCAAAACCGGATTTTATCGCTTTTAAAAAATTCTGCCAAAGAACGATATGACCTTTTGTTGGAAGAGTATCCCAGTCTTTTTCAACGTGTTCCGAAGAAACTGATCGCAGCTTATCTTGGAGTTTCCCGCGAGACACTCAGCCGACTACATCCTTAACTGTCACAGTATTATAACTTTAGTGTGACCTATATCACACCAAATATGTGATATAGGTCTTTTTACGTCTTTACCTTTCCATAGACCTTTGTATGGTACTAATTTAAAAATGAATGTTATGCCATACGTTAACATTAAGGTCACCGATGAACAGGTGACCAAAGCACAAAAACAGCAATTGATAGAAGGAGTAACCCAATTGCTCGTAGAAGTTCTCCACAAGAACCCACAGACCACCCATGTGGTCATCGATGAGGTATCGGTGGACAATTGGGGCCATAATGGGAGACAATACTCGGAAACCAAGAAACAGAACGCATGAAAGGCAAGACCATAATTATCACAGGAGCCTCATCAGGTTTGGGAAAGGAAACGGCTCGCTATTTTATTGAAAAGGGGAGCAATGTGGTCATGAACTCTTCCAACGAGGAGTATCTTGAAAATGCATATCGCTCGCTTGGAAGCCCATCGCAGGCAATCTATTTTGCCGGGGATATCAGCAAGCGTGAAACTGGAAAAAAATTGGCAGGAATAGCCTTGGAAAAATTTGGTTCTGTTGATGTCCTTATCAATAATGCCGGAATTTTTTCCCCCAAACCCTTCCTTGATGTCAAGGAAGATGAACTGGAGCATTTCTGGAAGGTAAACCTCATGGGAACCTATATCGCATCCCAAGAAGTCATCCCCACCATGATAAAACAGGGAGGAGGCTCCATCATCAACATAGGAACGGTATTGGTAGACCATGCCATTGATGGGTTTCCGGCCACGGCACCACTTACCAGCAAAGGGGCCATACATGCCCTTACGCGACAATTGGCCGCTGAGTTCGGAAAACAGAACATACGGGTAAACACCATAGCCCCGGGGATCATCAGAAGTCCATTGCAAGGGAAAATAGGAGTAGAGGATGCCGATAGCTTGGCCGGTCTACACCTACTGAACCGGATTGGGGAGGCGCATGAAATTGCAGAGGCGGCCTACTATTTGGCTTCGGCAGATTTTATTACGGGGGAGACCATTAACGTTGCAGGCGGACATACGGTGGGGCATGCCATTTAAAGAAAGGATGATGTATAAAGAAAGTAGAGAATCAATTGAACAGCTGATTACCGATTACTTTGATGGTATCTTCAACGGAGATGTGGACAAGTTGGATGCATGTTTTCATGAAAACACCCACCTCTATGGCGATATAAAAGGGGCGGACTACCTAAAGAGCAAACAGGAATATTTGGAAACGGTGAAAAACCGCCAAAGTCCAAGTGCATTGGGAGAGGAATTTCAAATGTCGGTCATTGGCCTCGAGATAATAGGCAAGATAGCCATGGCCAAACTGCATGTGCCTTTTTCTGGCTATAATTATTACGATTACCTCTCCTTGTCCCAGATAGACGGAAGCTGGAAAATTGTGAACAAAGTTTTTATCCATGTGTAAGATGAGATAATTAAACTGAGGATGTAATGGATATTGGGGCGGCCTTGAAGATGCAATTCAAGTTGCCCCAATGTTTTATATCGTATTTTAGCGGGGAAATTTTTTTGACTTCTACCCAAATGACCATGAAACCACTTTTCCTAATACTCCAGCAAGCCGATATAGAAAAGAAAATACAGGAAGCGCCAGACAGCGCCTATGAAATTGGGGTGGTCATTGGGAGTTATTTGCCCTTTGTGATTCTAATAGGAATTGCTTACGCTCTCTATTATTACAATAAGAAGAAGCGGGGTTAGACATTAACCAAGCAATATGCTTTGTGCACGTTACTTTTTAAGTTAAACACATAACTTAGAGGTATGAAAACGTACATTATTGGAGCAGGTTCTGTAGGGAAAACATTGGCCGTTTGTCTCCATCATCAGGGAAAGGAAGTGGAGTTGATTCGAGGTCGTGAGGGTCAGGGCAAACCTCATCAGCAAAAAATCACCTTGCAGTTTAAGGATGGGTCCAGTATAGAGGCCGATATCAAAATCAGTACTTTGAACAACCATAAGGCATTGGAGGGATTGGTGGTCCTCACGAACAAGTCGTTTGGGAACGAGGCACTTGCCGAAAAGCTGGAAAGCATAGCCAAAAAATCACCCTTAGTTTTGCTGCAAAATGGACTGGGCGTGGAACAACCTTTTTTGGAAAAAGGTTTTGGTGAACTGTATCGCTGTGTTCTTTTTATGACCAGTCAGCACAGTGCTCCCAATACTGTTAGCTACAAACCTGTTGCGGAATCACCCATTGGGATTATCAAACAAAAAACTTCGAGCTTGGAAACGGTGGTCGGCCTATTGGATACGCCCAATTTCAGGTTTGTGGCGGAAAGGAATATCCAGCGCACTATCTGGAAAAAAGCCATTGCCAACAGCGTCTTTAATTCCATTTGCCCCTTGTTGGAAGTGGACAATGGTATCTTCCACAGGAACAAGGAGGTATTGGCCATTGCGCAACGGGTGATCACGGAATGCGTGACCATTGCCAACAAAAAAGGGGTAGATTTGGGCACTTCGGAACTGGAAGACCAGATATTGACCATAAGCCGAATGTCCGACGGCCAGTTTATCTCCACCTTGCAGGACATCAACAACAAAAGGGAAACGGAAATTGACACCCTGAACTTTGAAATTTACCGAATGGCCCAGGCCATGAACCTATCCGATCGGGTAAAGGAAACCCGATTGTTGGGCGAGCTGGTAAAGCTAAAATCCGAACTACACCGGTAGGGCTATTCTTATTCTTTTTTTGCAGATTTTTTGACACCCCGTTAATTACTCTACGGGATTGGGGAACTCTAATTCAGTTTTACGGGTATTTTTGATAAGATACCAAGTTACAACTCCTGGCACGACCAATGCCTGCCAAAGAAAAAACGTTAATTGTTCCCATCCACCTAAATCCACACCTTCACCATCCGCAATGAATAGTGAATTGCCCAATGGCCCAGCGGAAAAAACAACGATACTGACCACGATCCATCCAAAATGTAATCCTAATGGAACATACAAGGATTTCGTTTTTGCAAAGGCAAAGGCAAACATCCAACCTCCTGCTCCGGTCAATAGAAAAACATAGGCCATTGGAATGAGACCGCTACCAAACATTTGATAACTGAACCAATGGTATATTCCAAATGCCGATGCACTAATGATGCATGCCCAATTAATCCCTAATCTTTTGATTAGCAGGTATAACAACGCACCTCGAAAAATAAGTTCTTCAAATAAGGCGGCTTTAAACGCCCACCATATACCATTTATACTCTCCCAAATGCCATAATCTGTATTTCTTATGTAGCTAATATCTTTAAAATAGGACTGCCCCAGTAGATTAATAGCGCAAAACAACGCCATGAAAATCAATCCAATAAAAAAACCTTTCAAGCGTGTATTGGTTGGGAGTATTCCTAGAACAGTGATGTGTTCTTTTGAAATTAACCAAAGAATTAACCATGAGAGAGCAAAAACAACTACAATACCTAACAAACTGAGCTAAAAAAGAATAAGATGCTCCAATATACTCTTAATTATTTTAATATATACCAGGGCTGTCACGTATAAAATTTATACTGAACATGAGTTTCAATTTCTCTATTCAACATTTGGGCTTGTAACCGAATCTGATTGTAGTATGATTCCGCAAAAATCATAGACTTAAATCAAATATTGGATTCTGAAAACAAGGGTAAATACAACACCATTTCATTTTCCCCTTCCCAACCCACATAACTTCTTGCTCACCTCGCAAAACCTATTCTTCTTTTTTATGGTTTTCTATGAACCTCATCAATTACTTTCTGGGATTGGTGAACCCATAGGGGCCATTCATCAATTTGGGCTAATTGCTTCTACCTAGAATGTTGAAATTCACAGCGTTATTCCAGAACTGTCCCAAGTTTTGGCATCAATTAAGTTTAACCTACTTCATGCCTTGGAGGCGTGCACAAATAAAAAAGAATGACAGATTTTATAAAACTGGCAGTACTGTTCTGTTTGTTTTGCCCGAATCTGTTTGCACAACGCATACAGCCAGATTCCCTAGAACAAAACATCGATTCCGAGTTCAATTACAAAAAACTGATTATCCCTACTGCTTTAATAAGCTATGGGTTTATAGGTCTTGAAAGTGAAGGCATCAAACGCTTTAATATGCAAATGAGAAGTGAGATGAACGCCATCCGGAAGCGGGGCACTTATATAGATGATTATACCCAGTACGTTCCCATGGTATCTGTGTATGCATTGAATGCTATAGGAGTTAAGGGAAAAAGTAATTTTAAGGACAGGACCATCGCCTTGGGCACCGCATATGTGATTATGGGGGCTACGGTGCAGGGTCTTAAGAGACTTACGGCAATCCAAAGACCGGATGGAACGGCCTATAATGCCTTCCCTTCGGGGCATACGGCTACGGCATTTATGGCTGCGGAATTTTTGAACCAAGAATTTAAGGAAGTATCCATTTGGTATGGAATATCTGGATATGTAGTGGCGGCGAGTACCGGCTTTTTGCGGATGTACAACAACCGTCATTGGTTTACCGATGTGGTTACGGGGGCGGGCATTGGGATTTTAAGCACGAAGCTAGCCTACAAAATTGCTCCTTTTGTGAAGAAAATGGTGTTCGGGGATAAGGACTTTTTTAGAGGCATTAAAATAGACTTCCATGGAGGGGAAACATTTGGAGTGGTGCTATCGGCATCGTTCTAATAAACAACAATCACCCGGTTTTTTTCTGAAATAAATTGGAGGCCACGAAAACCACTAAGGCGGGGAGCACCCACCCCAATTGATAATGGGTTAGGGGCACCCACTCAGGGGATAGATTCGTTGCCAAACCAAAACCTAGACTTCCTAAAAAATCGGGGATACTAAAAACTATGGTGGTTCCAACTACCCATCGGAATACCTTGGGCGAGGCAAGTTTTTCAGGTACCACATTCAGTACGATCAACACAATGGTAATGGGATAAATGAGCATAAGGGCAGGAAGAGCCACAGCAATGATATAGTCCACATTAAGTTGCCCCATGAGAACGCCCAACACACAACCTATGATCGCGGTTACACGGTAGGCTAAAACGGAATCATTGAATTGGCCCCTAATAAAATCGGAAGTTCCCGTAACTATACCCACGGCAGTGGTGAAACAGGCAAGACTTACCAAAAGACTAAGGAATAAATGTGCAGTATTGCCCAAGGTCTGCAAACTGATACCGCTTAAAAGTGCAGTTCTTGAAATGGAAGGGTCAAAGGAGTCTCCAAACACAGCTCCGGTAAAAATAAGTCCGGCATAAACCAAGAACAACCCTAAACCTGCTAAAAATCCTGCTTTTCGGATGAGACTTTTTTTGGATTCAAAAGAGGCCTCCTTGTTTTTTAGATTGATGGAAATAATAATGACGGCCCCTACCACAACAGCCCCTATGGCATCAAAGGTTTGATAACCTTCCAAAATGCCAAGACTAAAAGGATGATCTAAACTATGGGCCGTAAAGTTAAAATCGAAAGAAAAAGTCGCAATAACGAAAATAAACAGCAATATGATTAAGATGCCTGGAGTGAGCAGTTTTCCCACTAAATCCAATACTTTGGAGCGATTGACTACAAAAATATAGACTAGGACAAAATACAGGACGCTGGTCATCCATGCTGGACTGTCCCATAAAGGTTGAATGGCCATTTCATGTGTAACGGAGGCCGTCCTGGGAGAAGGAAGGGCAATGGCAATGGCATAGACTATATAGCAGTATACCCAACTGAATACGGGAGAAACCTTTTTTGCAAAATCGAACATGGTGCCCTGCAAACGGGCATGGGCCAAAATACCCAATAGAGGGATGACCACTGCTGAAAGGCAAAACCCCAAGGTGACCAACCACCATAATTCGCCAGACTTAAATCCCAATTGAGGTGGTAAAATAAGATTGCCTGCACCAAAAAATAGGGAGAATAGAGCAAAGGAGGTAACTGTTAATGATTTTTTGTTCATAAAGTGTTGATAATATTTTCTTAAAGTATTATATTTCGAAAGTGCAACTCAACGAAATAAGTTGACTTTTTGTCGATTAGAGTGTATTTCATCGAAAAAAATGATTTGCTGAAATATCCGTAAAATAAAAAGTTATTAACATTCGTTCAAAAAGAAAACCGTTCAACTAAAAACCAACGTATAACAAAAAATTACAGTTAACTAATTACGGCATTTTTTCGATTCCCCAAATCGCACATGCTCTCCAAACAACACCGACTATGAAGACTTCCTCTACCCAAAATGGCAACAAATTCTCTTCTTTCTTCTGCAACCTTTTTGGCCACCATTATGTGGTCTCCAAAAAAGTGACCCAACACATCAAGGAATACAAATGTATCCATTGCCAAAAACAGGTCACTACCGATGTAAGTGGCAAACTCTCTGCACTTACGCCCCAAATGCAGGAAATCAACAGCACATTGGAAGACATGTACAGAAAAAGAAAAAGTAGGGTGGTGCACCAAGTAGCATAGCCCTTTTTTCTTTTAGGGAAAGTATTGATTTATCCCGGAAACTTAAGTAAGTACCTACAGCTATCGGTTGCGTGCCCCAAGACCATGACGTGGATACCCTTGATTTTCGGGATTTTTTCTGTTAGCCACTAAAAGAGTTCCATCCTTGGGCCGTTAATGAAATTTTGGTTTTTGCCCGTGTAACTAAATGTGCTCCCTCTGCTTTCTCGGTCATATGTCCAATAACGGTAAAATTGGGATTGGCCTTGATTTTAGGATAGTCTTCTTGATCAATACTGAACAACAGCTCATAATCCTCACCACCGCCCAAAGCAATCATGGTGCTATCCATTTTAAATTCTTCGGCAGTGGAGATGACTGTTGGGTCCAATGGAATTTGATCTTCAAACAGATTACAACCAACTTCACCCTGCTTGCACAAGTGTAATATTTCTGAGGAAAGTCCATCGCTAATATCAATCATGGAAGTGGGTTTTACCTCCAGTTTTTTTAACAGCTCCACAACGTCCTTTCTGGCTTCAGGTTTTAGTTGACGCTCTACAATGTAGGAGTAGGGTTCCAGGTCTGGTTGACTATTGGGGTTCACTTTGAACACTTCTTTTTCACGCTCCAACACTTGCAGCCCCAAGTAGGCTCCTCCCAAATCGCCACTTACCACCAATAGATCATTGGCTTTGCTTCCCTTTCTGTAAACAATGTCTTTTTCATCGGCCACACCCAAGGCAGTGACGCTGATGATCATACCCTTATTGGAAGAGGTCGTATCCCCGCCAACAAGGTCCACATGGTATATTTTACAGGCTGTGGCAACACCTTCATAGAACTCCTCAAGTGCTTCCAAAGGAAACCGATTGGAAACCGCAATGGAAACAGTCACCTGGGTGGCCATGGCATTCATGGCATAGATATCGGACAGGTTTACAATGACCGATTTGTACCCCAAATGCTTCAAAGGCATATAGCTTAAATCAAAATGAACACCTTCCACCAACATATCAGTGGAAACCACGGTTTTTTTATCGGCAAAATCCAGAACGGCAGCATCATCACCAATACCCATTAGGGATGAAGGTTGGTTCAGTTTAAAATTTTGGGTAAGGTGGTCAATAAGTCCAAACTCCCCCATTTCCTCCAAGGATGTTCGCTGCGGATTTTTATCTTCTATCATAAGGCAAAAGTAAACAGGATAATCCTAACTTAAAACAGAGAGCCTTCACTATAGAAAACCCCTATGGCCATATTCGTTATTATAATGTTAGGATGTATGGTAAAACCCTACAGATACAGTATATTTGTAGGCTATTTAGAACAAATCCAGTTAAGATGATCAAAGTTTCGGAAACAGCTAAGCAGAAAGTCGTGTCGCTCATGACCGAGGAAGGTTTTGATGCCAACACCGACTTTGTGCGTGTAGGCGTAAAAAGTGGAGGGTGCAGCGGTTTGTCCTATGAATTGAAATTTGACAAATCTGCATCAGATACCGATAAGCTTTTTGAGGATAATAATGTACGCATCATTGTGGACAAAAAGAGTTTTTTATACCTGGTGGGCACCACCTTGGAATATTCAGGAGGACTGAATGGGAAAGGCTTTGTCTTTAACAACCCCAATGCACAGCGCACCTGTGGTTGCGGAGAGAGCTTTTCTTTATAAATGAAATTGATGATTGGTCATTGCCAATTTACTTATTGACAGAACATGGCGTATACAGAGGAAGAATTAAAAAAGGAACTGGAAACCAAAGAATATGAGTATGGTTTCTACACGGATATAGAATCGGACACCCTGCCGAAAGGGTTGAACGAGGAAATCGTCATTGCCATTTCCAAAAAGAAGGAAGAACCCGATTGGATGACGGAATGGCGCTTGGAAGCGTTCAAGGCATGGAAGGAAATGGAAGAACCCGAATGGGCCAATGTCACCTATAAAAAACCCGATTTTCAAGACATTTCCTATTATTCCGCACCCAATAAAAAGCCCAAATACAACAGCTTGGATGAGGTAGATCCTGAGTTGCTGGATACCTTCAAGAAGTTGGGAATCTCGGTAGATGAGCAAAAGAAATTGGCCGGTGTTGCCGTGGATATTGTCATGGACTCCGTTTCTGTGGCCACGACTTTTAAAAAGACTTTGGCTGAAAAAGGAATCATCTTCTGTTCCATTTCCGAAGCCATTCAGGAACATCCTGAGTTGGTGAAGAAGTATATCGGAACAGTAGTTCCCAAAAAGGACAACTTCTACGCAGCTTTGAACTCAGCGGTCTTTTCCGATGGATCATTTTGTTACATTCCGAAAGGGGTGAGATGCCCCATGGAACTGTCCACTTACTTCCGAATCAACCAAGCGGGTACAGGACAATTTGAGCGCACTTTGGTCATTGCCGATGAGGGTAGTTATGTGAGTTATTTGGAAGGTTGTACCGCACCTTCACGGGATGAGAACCAATTGCATGCGGCCGTGGTAGAGCTGATTGCAATGGATGATGCCGAAATAAAATATTCAACCGTTCAAAACTGGTTTCCT
The DNA here is from genome assembly GCF_004916895.1 of Flagellimonas alvinocaridis. Taxonomy (GTDB): domain Bacteria; phylum Bacteroidota; class Bacteroidia; order Flavobacteriales; family Flavobacteriaceae; genus Flagellimonas; species Flagellimonas alvinocaridis. The sequence continues at coordinate 480,493 of NZ_SNTZ01000001.1, read as the reverse complement.
GGCGACAAGGAAGGCAAAGGAGGGGTTTTCAACTTTGTGACCAAGCGTGGGCTTTGCGAAAAGAACGCCAAAATTTCTTGGACGCAGGTGGAAACAGGATCGGCCGTGACTTGGAAGTACCCTTCCTGTGTGTTGAAGGGAGATAACTCCATCGGGGAATTCTATTCCATTGCCGTGACCAATAACTTTCAACAAGCGGATACCGGGACCAAGATGATCCACTTGGGTAAGAATACCAAGAGTACCATTATTTCCAAAGGAATTTCGGCCGGGCAGTCACAAAACAGCTATCGCGGATTGGTACAGGTGAATAGCCGGGCAGAAAATGCCAGAAACTTTTCTCAGTGTGATTCCCTTTTGATGGGCAATCGATGTGGGGCACATACCTTCCCGTACATCGAGGCCAAGAACAAGACGGCACAAATAGAACACGAGGCCACGACCAGCAAAATTGGCGAGGACCAGATTTTCTACTGCAACCAACGGGGTATCGACACTGAAAAAGCCATTGCTCTGATCGTGAACGGATTCAGCAAAGAGGTGTTGAACAAACTGCCCATGGAGTTTGCCGTGGAGGCCCAGAAATTGTTGGAAATCAGTTTGGAAGGATCAGTAGGATAATCAAACAACACAATGAATATGAAAAAGCTACTTATACTACTATTGGTTGTTGGCGCATTTTCATGCAAGCAGGCCAAAAAGGAAGCTGCTGAAACCGAAGTAGGCATGACCGAGGCAGCAAAGCCAGAACTGAAGCTCTATGCTTTTAGTGGAGGTACCGTAAATGCCAATATGTTGGAGCTCTTTTCACAGGATACCACTTATACGGGCCAGTCCAAGGAATTTGCCGATGCATTTTACGTCATCGTTCATCCAAAGGGTACTTTGATGTGGGATGCAGGCCTTCCCGAAAGCTTGGTGGGTCTTCCAGAGCCCTTTACATCACCGGATGGAGCATTTACCGTTTCCCGAAAAGATTCTGTGGCCAACCAATTGGCCAGTATCGACATGACCGTTGATGATATTGATTTTATAGCATTGTCCCATACCCACTTTGATCATATTGGCCATGCCAACGTATTTGCAGGGTCCACATGGTTGGTACAGGAAAAGGAATACGACTTTGTGACAAGCGAGGACAATCAAAAGAACAATCCAGACATCTATAATTCTATTAAAGAGCTTACCAACGTGAAGAAGATCAATGGGGATTACGATGTGTTCGGGGATGGAAGTGTGGTAATGAAATTTATGCCGGGCCATACCCCTGGCCATCAAGTGTTGTACTTGGATATGGTAGAGCATGGACCGTTGATGCTTTCAGGGGACATGTACCATTTTTATGAGAACCGGGAGTTTCGAAGAGTGCCCATTTTCAACTATGATGTGGCCCTCACCAAGAAAAGTATGGGAGAGTTTGAAGCTTTTGCCGAAGAAAAAGGGGCAAAAGTATATTTACAACACTCCAAGGAAGATTTTGAAAAGCTGCCCAAGGCACCCAACTATTTACAATAATATTTGAAGAAGAACAGAATGCTAGAGATCAAGAATTTACACGCAAGCATAGAGGATAAGAAAATCCTGAAGGGGATCAACCTTGAGGTGAACGCGGGAGAGGTACATGCCATTATGGGACCCAACGGTTCAGGGAAGAGTACCTTGGCCTCCGTAATTGCCGGAAAGGAAGAATTTGACATTAAAAAAGGGACCATTTCCCTTGATGGCGAGGATTTGGAAGAACTGGCCCCTGAAGAAAGGGCACACAAAGGTATTTTCCTGTCGTTTCAATATCCTGTTGAAATTCCCGGGGTAACGGTGACCAACTTTATAAAAACGGCCATCAATGAGTCCAGAAAGGCAAGGGGACTGGAAGACATGCCGGCCAACCAGATGCTCAAGTTGATTCGCGAAAAATCGGAACTGCTGGAAATTGACCGAAAGTTTTTGTCCCGTTCCTTGAATGAAGGATTTTCCGGTGGTGAAAAGAAAAGAAACGAAATTTTCCAAATGGCCATGATGGAACCCAAGCTGGCCATTTTGGATGAGACCGATTCCGGATTGGATATCGATGCCCTTCGTATTGTGGCCAATGGGGTCAATAAATTGAGAGGTAAGGACAACGCGATCATCGTAATTACACACTATCAGCGTTTGTTGGACTACATTGTTCCAGACTTCGTCCATGTACTTCACGATGGTAAGATCGTAAAATCCGGCACCAAGGAATTGGCATTAGAGTTGGAAGAAAAAGGATACGACTGGATTAAGCAGGAGGCCACGGTTTAATAATTTAAAGACTTCTGATATCGGATATGTGATGTTTGAAATCTGACAACTGAATAAGAAATGGATTTAAAAGATAAATTACTTTCCTCTTTCTTGGCTTTTGAGAACAATGTGGATTTGGAGAACCCGGTCCATGAGATACGTTCAGAGGCCATAAAGAATTTTGAGGAAAAAGGATTTCCCTCCAAAAAAGAGGAAGCTTGGAAATATACCTCCCTGAATAGTCTTCAAAAAGTAGACTTCAGTATTTTTCCAAAGCAGGAAAACACCTTGGAGTACAAGGATATTAAAAAGTATTTCCTTCACGAGATAGACACCTATAAGATTGTTTTTGTGGACGGGGTCTATAGCTCATACCTTTCAGAGACTACCCATGATGGGGTGGATGTCTGCTTGATGAGTTCTGCATTCACCAAGCCCATGTTCAGGCAGGTGATAGATGTGTATTTTAACCAAGTGGCCTCCAAGGATGAGTCCCTGACCACCTTGAATACGGCCTTTTGTAAAGAAGGAGCCTATATCTACATTCCAAAGAACAAAATGCCCAAGAAGCCCATCCAAATATTGCATTTGGCAACGGGTAACGAGGCAGCTTTGATGTTACAACCCAGAAATTTGGTCGTTGTTGAGGAAAATGCAGAGGTACAGATTATTGAGCGACACCAAAGTTTAACGGAGAACGAAGTCTTTACCAATTCCGTAACCGAAATTTTTGCGGCCAAAGATGCCAATGTGGACTATTACAAAGTGCAGAATGATGCCAATACGGCCTCGTTGGTGGACAACACCTATATTTCCCAAAAGGACAATAGTGTAGTGCGGGTGCATACCTTTTCCTTTGGAGGTAAATTGATTAGGAACAACCTGAACTTCTATCAGAATGGGGAACGAATCGATTCCACCTTGAAAGGAGTTACCATTTTGGGTGAAAAGCAGCATGTGGACCATCACACCTTGGTGCACCATGCCCAACCCAACTGCGAGAGCCATCAGGATTACAAAGGAATTTTTGGAGAGAAATCAACAGGGGTTTTTAACGGAAAGATCATTGTGGACAAGATTGCCCAAAAAACAAATGCTTTTCAGCAGAACAATAATATTTTGATCAGCGACAAGGCCACCATCAACACCAAACCACAATTGGAGATTTTTGCTGATGATGTAAAGTGCTCCCACGGATGTACCATTGGCCAGTTGGATGATGAGGCATTGTTTTATCTGCGGTCCAGGGGAATCCCAAAAAAGGAAGCTACCGCTTTGATGATGTATGCTTTTGCCAACAACGTTTTGGAAAGTGTGCGTATTCCAGAGGTGAAGACCAGAATCAACAAGATCATCGCCAACAAATTAGGTGTTCGTGTTGGATTTGAGCTGTAATCCTATAACAATCTTTAGGCAATTTTCATGATAGAGACCTCTTTGGACATAGCGGCCATCCGAAAAGACTTTCCCATTTTAAACCGGGAAGTCAATGGGCAACCTTTGGTGTATTTGGACAATGCGGCCACATCTCAGACCCCTCAACAGGTCATTGATGTGATCGTGGACTATTACCATAACTACAATGCCAATATTCATCGTGGGGTACACCGTCTTTCGCAAGAAGCTACCGATGTCTATGAAGAGGCCCGGAAGAAAATCCAGAAGCATTTTAACATCGCAAAATCCCATGAGGTGATTTTTACCTCGGGAACTACCCACGGCATTAATTTAGTGGCTACCGGTTTCACCTCCTTTTTGAAGAAGGGGGATGAGGTACTGGTATCGGCCATGGAACACCATTCCAACATAGTGCCCTGGCAAATGCTCTGCGAGCGTACCGGTGCCCAATTAAAGGTGATACCCATGAACTTGGACGGGGAATTGGTCATGGAGGAGTACCAATCGCTTCTCTGCGAGAACACCAAATTGGTGTTCTGCAACCATGTATCCAATGCGTTGGGGACCATTAACCCCATTAAAGAGATTATTGACGCGGCCCACGAGGTGGGTGCAGCGGTCTTGATTGATGGTGCGCAGGCAGCGGCCCATATCAAACCGGACCTGCAGGCCTTGGATGTTGATTTTTATACCGTTTCCGCCCATAAAATGTGTGGACCTACCGGTGTAGGGATGCTCTATGGTAAGGAGGAATGGCTCAAGAAACTACCGCCTTATCAAGGAGGTGGGGAGATGATTGCGGAAGTCACTTTTGAAAAGACTACTTATGCTGATTTGCCCCATAAGTTTGAAGCGGGAACACCCAATATTTGCGGTGGAATCGCCTTTGGGGCAGCCTTGGATTATATGAATCATCTTGGTTTTGATGCGATTTCCCAATATGAGGATGAACTTATCCAATATGCCACAGCGCAATTGCTTGCTATTGATGGACTCAAAATTTATGGGACGGCAAAGCATAAAACATCGGTCATTTCTTTCAATATTGAAGGTATACACCCTTACGACATTGGTACCATTCTGGATAAATTAGGCATTGCTGTTAGAACGGGGCACCATTGTGCACAACCTATTATGGATTTTTATAAAATACCTGGAACGGTTAGAGCCAGCTTTAGCTTTTACAATACAAAAGAAGAAGTGGACAAATTGGTAGAAGGGGTGAAAAGGGCCAAAAGCATGCTACAATAGTAGAGTAGTTATCTTTATCTTAAATCCTTGATAAGCAACTGGCCGAGTTGTATTTTTGAATAAAACCAAAGCATGACCATACAAGAAATACAGGAAGAGATCATAGACGAGTTCTCCACGTTCGATGATTGGATGCAACGTTATGAGTACATGATTGAGCTAGGAAAGTCCCTTCCCATAATTGATGAGCAGTACAAAGTAGATGACAACTTGATAAAAGGCTGTCAGAGTAAGGTTTGGGTACACGCAGAACTGGATGACGACAAACTGGTGTTTACCGCAGATAGTGATGCGATTATCACCAAGGGAATCATTGCCATTTTGATCAGAGCGTTCAGTAACCAAAAGCCCCAAGACATTATTGATGCAGATACAGCATTTATAGATGAAATTGGATTGAAGGAACATCTATCACCCACAAGAGCCAATGGCTTGGTGAGCATGGTAAAGCAACTGAAATTGTATGCCGTTGCCTATCAAACACAATTAAAATAGCAGAAAATGAGCGAAGAAACCACTATAGATACACAGGATCTGGGAGAAAAAATTGTTAGGGTACTAAAGACCATTTATGACCCTGAAATCCCTGTGGACATTTATGAATTAGGCTTGATTTATGATGTATTCGTAAATGAAGACTACGATGTTAAAATACTAATGACCCTAACATCGCCTAACTGTCCTGTGGCGGAAACACTGCCTGTGGAGGTTGAGGAAAAAGTGAAATCTTTGGACGAATTGAAAGATGTGGAGGTTGAGCTGACCTTTGACCCTCCTTGGACCCAGGAATTAATGAGCGAGGAGGCTAAATTGGAACTGGGGCTCCTTTAAGAATAATGTCATTCTGCACTTGATGCGGAATCCAAACTTAAAATTAATAGATTCCTGCTTCCACAGGAATGACGGAATGGAAAAAGAAATTGTAAATAGGGTTGCCCAAAGCAAATTGGTCACTTTTGATCTGGAGGACCTGTATCCACCCGGGGAGAGAAGGGTATTGGATATAAAAGACTGGTTGCACGAAGGCTTTATTCTTCGTGAGAAGGAGTTCAGAATCCACGTGGAGGGACACGATTGGTCTACCTACCAAGATGCCTATGTGGCTCTACAATGTTCCACAGATGCCATTGTTCCCGGTTGGGCCTTTATATTGGTGGCCTCACGACTGAATCCCTATGCCAAAAAAGTAGTTGTAGGTTCCTTGGAAGATATGGAAACTTCGCTTTATCAAACCCTTTTGGATGATTTGGACGTGTCTCAATTTGAAGGCAAACCTGTAATTATTAAGGGGTGCTCTAATAAACCCGTCCCTAAAAATGCCTATATCATGGCCATGGCCAAAATCCAACAAGTGGCCAAGACTGTGATGTATGGTGAGGCTTGTTCCTCAGTGCCATTATACAAGCAAGGCAAATAAAAAAGCCCCACACTTGTTTGTGGAGCTTTAATTTCTCTAGTGATACTTGTTATTTGACAATGATGGACGTGGCATAAGAGCTATCTGTACTAACCGCACTGTAATCCAATTCTTCTAGAAGTTGACCGTTCAGGTCATAGATCCAAACAGTGGCATTATGCCTATTCATATTTTGGTCATATTTACAACCTGCCACATAAACCTTATCCTCATGCACGGATATGTCGCTATAACCAGCGCCACCACCGGCTTGCCATTCGTGAACCAGTTGCCCATCAATCCAAAATTTAGACATGTTGCTTGTCCAATCTACCCCAGTTGCATACACTTTATTGTCATGAACAACCACAGATTTTGTGGCCGTGCTATTAATACCATCGCCCAAATCATACAATACGTCTGTATTTTTCCAAATGGTGGCCTCTGAACCCATATGCCCAGCTACATAAACATCATTATTGTCATCAACAAAAATATCATAGGTGTTGGAAGAGACGTTCTCTGTTAAATCATATGTATTGCCATCAACCCAATATAGGGCATTATGTGTGTTGGTATAAACCCTTCCGGCAATATAGATATGCCCATCCTTGACATAAGCGCCTTGGGCTGATGCAGGTTGACCCTCTTCACTCAAAAGGGTTTCCTCACCGTTTACCCAATATTTGGCATATTGAGTCCCGTTGGTTACCTCAAGGCCACAAATATGTATTTGACCATCAATGACTTGTATTCCCTTGGGAGCCTTGTTGTTTTCTTCAGGACTTCCAATGGTTTCAAATAGCGTATTGTTTTTGTAAACCTTTATAGGTCTGGTGCCTTCCCCATATTCAACATGGGTAGCGTACAGGTTTGGCCCTTCGATGGCAATGTAAGTATCATAGCTGCTGATTTGCGAAATTTCTTGTGAGAAACCGTTTTGCCAAACCGTTGCAACACCGTATTCTCCATTGTTTTTTTCAGTATAACCCCCAACAAAAATTCCTGGATTGACTGTTAATATGGCGCTTGCAGAAGCATTGTCAACCGTTGCCGTAATGGTGGTGGTGCCGGCCCCGGTTGCGGTAACCCTTCCCTCGGCGTCCACAATGGCCACGTTTTCATCATCGGAACCCCAAGTGATTTGGTCTTCGGCTCCGGCCCCGGTGACCGTTGCGGCAATTATACCCTCTTCCAGGGTTCTAAGCTCCAAGGTCTCCTTATCGAGGGATAAGGCAGTCGACTCCTGTTGTGTAACCGTAAAGGTCCCTCCTGTATCGGTATTTCCATTTACGGAAATGCTGATTTTACCAGTGGTAGCCCCTTCAGGTACAGTAATGAAGATTTCTGTGGCATTGGCACTGGTGACTGTTGCCTTGGTCTCCCCAATTTTGACCACATTGTTTGCCGCTTTAGGATCAAAATTTTTCCCTGTGATAAAAACATTGGTGCCAACAGGGCCACTTAGTGGACTAAAACTGCTAATTTTTGGGCCTTGCTGTTCAGACGGGTCTGGGTTTTCGTCTTTTGTACAGGAAAAGATGACTAAACAAAAGGATAATACAAAGGATGTTCCTAGGATGATTTTTCTCATGGTATAGATTTTAAAACGCCAAGGAACACTAAAAAGGAGGAGTTTGGTATCCGCAGTTGATGGAACACTGGTTTGGATTGATGAATGGGGGCTTTAAATTGACCCTGTAAGTAAGATACAGGCAATGTTGAATCTAGCGAAACGGAGCATGTTGTAGGTGACATTTCTTACTTTTGTGGTTCTAAACAGTAAACTCCATACACTATGAAAAAACTACTTTTTACCTTGTCGGCGTTTTTTGTGCTGGCCGCATCTATGGCGCAGACCGAAGAGGAGCTAAAAGCACAGATTGCCCCTAAAAAAGATTCCATTGCCGCAATTCAGGGACGTGTAAATGCCCTACAGGCCCAATTGGATGCCCTGCCCGGTTGGAAAATAGGCGCTTTTGGCACCATTGGAGGGAACTTTTCCAATTTTGATAATTGGTATGCCCAAGGTATCCCGAACAACTCATCAGGGAATATTGGCTTTACGGTGAATGCCTATGCCAATCTGCAAGAAGAGAAATTCTTTTGGAGAAACGCGGCCACGGTAAACCTTGCTTGGGTAAAGTTGGACGATAAGGACGACCCCACCGACGATGATAGTTTCAGACAGGCGACCGACGTGTTCAATATTTCGTCTTTGTACGGAAGAAAGCTGAGCGAGAAATTTGCCATATCTACCTTGGCAGAATATAGGACCACGCTTTTGAGCAATTTCAATGATCCCGGGTATCTCGATTTGGGTATCGGGGCCACATGGACACCCATAACCGATTTGGTAGTGGTGATTCATCCACTCAACTACAACTTTGTGTTCAGTAGTGAGGATACCATTTTTGAATCCTCCTTGGGAGCCAAGATCGTGGCCGATTATACCAAGAAAATCGGAGCGGTAAACTTTAAGAGTAACCTGTCCCTTTTCCAGAGTTATGAGAGCAGCGATTTGAGCAACTGGACCTGGACCAACTCTTTTGGCTATACCTTATGGAAGATGATCGGGGTCGGGTTTGATTTTGGTTTGAGGAACAACAAGCAGGAAACTTTGAATTATGTGGTCAACAATGCCCCTACACCTGACCCCAATGCCACTTTTGATACGATTGACAACAAGTTACAGACCTATTGGACCTTGGGATTGAGCTATAAGTTCTAGAGGAAATCACGTACATATAAAACATAAAAAAAGCCCTCAATCAAGAGGGCCTTTTTTGTGGGGTCTAATATGATTTTTTCCGTTTTTAAGACCATGGTCTAAGTAGGTTAAGATCATGTGAAGATCAAGGGTCGACACTAATGACTTAAAAACAGGATGAAAGTAGTTTTTATGTGGTTATCCTTTAAACTTTTGTTGTGAACTGCCTAAAATATGTGGTGGAACAGGATAGAGGAAGTGTTTTGCCGAGGAATTTCAACACATCATCCATACGGATTTAGTATTCATCCAAGTGCTCTGGATACAAAAAGTTGTTGTACGGAAAACGTGTTACATGAATATCCCTTACTTCATCATATACACGCTTTCTGAATTCATCCAGATTTTCCTTGTTCAAAGCGGAGATGAACAAGGCCCGGTCCCCAATCTTGTTGAACCAGGTATTCTTCCATTCCTCCAAGGTAAAATGGGCGGAGGTGCGTTCGGTGACCAGATCATCCTCATCTATGGTCTCTGGATGGTATTGGTCAATTTTATTGAAGACCATAATGGTCTTTTTATTGGAACTTTTGATTTCATCCAAGATTTGGTTCACGGATGCGATATGTTCCTCAAAGTTGGGGTGCGATATATCTACCACATGTAACAATAAATCGGCCTCACGAACCTCATCCAAGGTACTCTTGAAACTTTCCACCAATTGGGTAGGGAGCTTTCGGATAAATCCAACCGTATCACTCAATAGAAAAGGGAGATTGCCAATGACTACTTTTCGTACCGTGGTGTCCAGCGTGGCAAAGAGCTTGTTTTCCGCAAAGACATCGCTTTTGCTGATCACGTTCATCAAGGTGGATTTGCCCACGTTGGTGTACCCCACCAAAGCCACTCGGACCAAAGCCCCACGATTGCCACGTTGGGTCTCCATCTGGCGGTCAATTTTGGTAAGCTTCTTCTTCAGAAGTGCTATGCGGTCCCGAACGATACGCCTATCCGTTTCAATCTCGGTTTCACCGGGGCCACGCATACCAATACCCCCGCGTTGTCGTTCCAAGTGTGTCCAAAGACCTGTCAGTCGTGGGAGTAGATATTCGTATTGGGCCAGTTCTACTTGGGTACGGGCGTAGCTGGTCTTGGCGCGTTGTGCAAAAATGTCCAAGATCAATCCTGTACGATCCAGTATTTTACAGCGAAGTATTTTCTCAATATTGTTCTGCTGGGCAGGAGTAAGCTCATCGTCAAAGATGACAGAGCCTATTTCATGCTCCTTAACATAGTGCTCCACCTCTTCCATTTTTCCACTTCCAATATAAGTCTTGGGATTGGGCACCTCAACCCGTTGGATAAATCGCTTTTCCACCTCACCACCAGCGGTATAGGTCAAAAATTCCAATTCGTCCAGATATTCATTTACTTTGGTCTCATCCTGACTTTGGTTGATGACCCCAATGAGTACCGCTTTTTCGTAGTCTATGGTTTTCTTTTCTAGCATGCAATCAATTAAAGTGCAAATCTAATCAATGTTTTGGAAGCGGTTTTTTGTACTTTGGGTTTTATTAGAATTATCCTTCATTAGAAAAACAAGATTCATTGTATCATCATAAGAACCGATATAGCGTAGCCTTTTACAATCTTGAGAATTTTTTTGATACCAAGAATGACCCCCATTCACTGGATGATGATTTTACTCCGGAGGGGGATAGGGAATGGAACGAATCCAAGTACAGCAACAAAGCACATAAAATAGCCCGGGCCATATCAGAAATAGGTGTGGAGGATAGCGATGTTCCACCGGTGCTGTTGGGCATTGCCGAAGTGGAGAACAAACAAGTCATCCAAACCCTGCTCAACACCAAGGAGCTGAAAGGAGTGGACTATGATTTTGTACACTTTGAATCCCCGGATGAACGAGGCATAGATACGGCACTGATCTATCACAGCAAACATTTTACGGTGCTGGATGCCGAGACCATTCCCTTGTTGGTTGACAATACCAGTGGGGAGCGCGACTTTACCCGGGACATTTTATATGTCCATGGAAGATTGCATACCGAAGAAGTCCATGTTTTTGTAAACCATTGGCCTTCCCGAAGGACAGGAGGTGTTGAAACCAGCTACAAACGGATAAAGGCGGCCGAGACCATTCTGCACAAATTGGAGACCCTTGAAGATGATAACCCCAATTGTATCATCATGGGAGATTTTAATGACGACCCCAACTCTGAGAGTATACAAACCTTGATGGAGACGGGCCGATTCATTAATCCCATGAAAAAGCTGTTGTCCCCCTTTTCCGGAAGTGCCAACTATAGAGGGGAATGGAGTCTCTTCGACCAAGTGATACTTTCACACACTTTTTTGGACTATGAAGTGGGTACCCATAGTTATGTAAGGGCTGAAGTGTTTGCTCCCAAGTTCCTTCAGGAGTGGAAAGGGAAGTACAAGGGCAACCCGTTTAGGACCTATGCAGGGGAAAAATATTTAGGCGGGTATAGCGACCATTTTCCCGTGTATGTGGTGCTGGAGGAAAACCTATAATTTAACTAAGAAAAATACTACACAACACAAAAGTGAATTTTCACAACACCTTTGAGAAAAGGAATGTGCATTTCATCGAAAAAACTGTGGTTTTTGTCGATGCTATTGACTGTCAATAATATATTCGTAGTCCAAATCTTACCTAAACTTCAACATGGACTACAAAAAACCTATTCGGGCGACAGGAATTCTTCTCCCCTTCATATTTTCCCTTCTAGGTGTTTCTATTGTAATGGGGCAATCCAAAAAAGCAAAGGAACAGATCAAAACTACATACAACCAAGGAAAGATGGCAACGTTGATTTCCGAAATGGAACAGGATCATCAGTCCAAGACCTTGAAAATAAACCAACTTCTTCAATCCAATAAAGGATTTAAAAAATCTGAAAAATCGGCCAATGGTGGACAGATAGCGCTTAAGGACATAGGTTCTGATGGCACGCCTCTTTACTATACTACTTTGAGTGATCCATCGACCAAGACCGCAAGAGCATATACTCTCTATGCCGATGGGCTTATGAATCTTGGGTTGAACGGTACTGGAATGCAAGTTGGGGTTTGGGATGCCGGTGTGGCATTGACCAGCCATCAAGAGTTTGATTCTCGCGCACTTAATGCAGACAATACAGATGAAGTAAGCTTACATGCCACTTTGGTGACAGGAAACCTTATTGCATCTGGGGTAGAGCCCAGCGCCAAAGGAGTGGCCTATGGTGCACAAGCCATGACCCACGATTGGACCCGTGACAAAATTGAAGTGGCAGAAGCGGCAGCCAATGGTCTGTTGCTTAGTAATCATTCCTATGGAATACTTTCGGACCGAGTGCCGGATTGGTACTTTGGGTCTTATATTAAAGTGACCCAAGATTGGGACCGAATCATGTACAACGCACCTTACTATTTAATGGTAACCGCTGCGGGAAACAATCAGAAATCCTACGACAACGCTTCCCCAAACTTTGGTAAAACGGCAGATGGGTTTGATCTTCTGCTCGGATTCACCGTAGCCAAAAACGGACTTACCATTGCGGGCGCCAATACTGAAATTGGCAGCAAAGGGGAGTTGAAGAATGCTACAGTTGCTGGATACAGCAGCTTTGGCCCTGTTGATGATGGACGTATAAAGCCAGATTTGGCCGGGGATGGATCTAATATCCTAACCACCAGTTCCGAAACCAATTCCAGTTACCAACTTTCTGCCGGGACTTCCATGGCGGCGCCAGGGGTTACTGGATCGCTTTTGTTGTTACAACAATACCATGAAGAATTGTTTGGTTCCTATATGAAGGCAGCAACCTTGAAAGGTCTTGCCCTACATACTGCTGATGATGTAAATGCCCAAGGACCTGATTATAAAATGGGGTGGGGAGTGATGAACGCCAAGACTGCTGCCGAAGTTTTACAGAACAAAGAATTTACCACCTTGATCAATGAAGAAAGCCTGGCCAACGGGGAAACCTTTTCCATTACCGTTATGGCCAATGGGACGGAGCCTCTAATGGCTTCCATTTCTTGGACTGATCCTGAGGGAAATTACATCAATAGGGGAGAGTTGAACAATACCACCGCTGCCCTTACCAACGATTTGGACATCAGAATCACCAAATCTGGGGAAACCTACTATCCTTGGAAATTGAATCCTGCGAAAGCCAACGATGCAGCGACGCAGGGTGACAATACAGTTGATCCTTATGAGCGAATCGAAATTGGGAACGCCAACGGACAATATACCATCACCGTTACCCATAAGGGGAATTTGACCAATGGACTTCAAGATTTCTCGTTAATTGTTTCTGGGGCGCAGGTTTCCCAGTGTTCCATTGAGATTCCATCCAATGTTGAATTGGTTTCATCAACGGATACAGGGTCTACCATCTCATGGTCCGATGCCAATGAAACTCTTTTTGAAGTACAATACAAGGCTATTGACAAGGATGAATGGACTACTGAACTTCTTTGGGACAATCAACTTGAGCTTATCAATCTAGAGGTTGGAACGGTTTATGAATCTCGAATCCGTTCCATCTGTACTGAGAATGCGGTTTCAGAATTTTCAGAAGTTTTCCAGTTCGAATTCAATGGTGAGGATACCGAAGCGATGGTTTATGAATCTTTAACCTATGCCCAAGATTACCAAATACAGGCATATCCCAACCCAACCGTGGATTACCTGAGTATTCAATCAGATTTATCTCCTGATGCAGAGTATTCTGTAGTTACTACCTCGGGGAACATTATAGATAGTGGAAAGATTACGGGGTCTATAAATGTTTCTGCGCTGGCTTCGGGCTTGTATGTTTTGGTCGTGCAGGATTATGGGGGCATTAAAAGTACCAAGTTTTACAAAAATTAATGGAGATGAATGGTTCCATCCCAAAACAGGTAATTGAATCGGAAGCAAGAAAGGCAGAGTGGTTCATCAAGCTCTTTTTGCTGCCTGTCATACTTTTCTGAAACACAAAAAATCCAATTTGAAGGGATTCATCGCACACTCAGAATGGAAATTGGTATTATAAAAGTGATATGATTTGTACCGAGGGCTAATATTCTGACATCAGACGTCTGATATCTGAATAAAACATACTCATCATTAGACCTTCTTGATTTCATCCTCGAAAAGCAACTCCTCATTGCGTAGTCTAAGAAAGACCTGGGCCGTGGTCACCACATCCAATTCGCAATAGGAGATGATCCTGTCAATATCCTTGCTCTCATAATAGACATCCTTCACCATACTGCCATCCATATCCTCTTTTGGGGATGGAATGCCAAGAATGTGGGCCAGTAATTTAAGGGAGGTATAATGTTTGTAATCTCCAAATTTCCAAAGTTCCATCGTGTCCAGATGGGGAACTTCCCAAGGTTTTTTGCCAAATAGGTCCAATTTATAGGGCAGGTTAATGCTATTGATGACCATGCGGCGGGCAATATAGGGAAAGTCGAACTCCTTGCCATTGTGGGCACACAACAAATGTTTTGCTTGGCTAAAGTGGTCTTTCAGTAATTGCTTGAACTGGTTCAGAATGTTCGTCTCTTCTCCATGGAAAGAGGTTACTCGAAAATTTCGGTTTTCTCCCTTAATCACAAAATACCCAACCGAAATGCAAACGATTTTTCCGAATTCGGCCCAAATTCCGGCCCGTTCATAAAAGTCTTCGGCACTGATCTCGTCCTTTCGTTGGTATTGTGTTTTTTGTTCCCAAAGCAATTGGGTGGTTTCATCCAAATCTGGGAAACTCGAATTTTGGGGTACGGTCTCGATATCCAAAAAGAGGATATTCTCTAGGTTAAGTTTATAAAGCATGGTAGCGTATTAAAAAAGAGTGGTCTGCTTTGCAGGACTCTCATGTTCCAATAACCATTTTTTTCTATGCAGGCCACCTGCATATCCAGTGAGGTCTCCGTTGGTCCCAATAACGCGATGACAGGGAACCACAATCCAAAGAGGATTTTTGCCATTGGCCGAGGCTACTGCACGAATGGCTTTTACATCGCCTAGTCTTTTGGAAAGTTCCAAATAAGAAATGGTTTTTCCAAATGGGATTTCAAGAAGGGCATCCCAAACCTTTTTTTGAAAATCGGTGCCGGAAGGATTCAGCTTGAGGTCAAATTCCTTTCGGGAACCCTCAAAATATTCCTTGAATTGGTAGATGGCGTCTTCCAACACCTCTGGAATTATACCAATAGGTTTTTTATCGTCAAATACAGACACGGAGGCTAGCCCATTTTCATCACCTCTAAATTCTGCAAAACCTATAGGTGTTTGTAAATAAGCAATTTCCATTACTTTATTTTACCTTTAGATTCAATGATTCCCAATCGCTTGGCCCGGGTCTCCCAATTCCTTCTCGCCAACACTTGCAGGTCTTCCACGTTGTCACTTTCGTCCATGATTTCCAATCCCAACAAGGTTTCAATGACATCTTCCATAGTCACCAGCCCACTTACGGAGCCATACTCGTCCACCACCAAGGAAACGTGTTCCCTTTTCTCTACAAACTTTTCAAATAGTTCAGGAATGGGGATGCTTCGGTTAGATACCAAGATTTCCCGTTTCAAGGTGGAAAGCTTTTCCCCTCCTTTTTTATTGATGATGGCCTCCATGAGTTCATCTTTCAGAAAGAAACCGGTTATGTTGTCCATACGACCTTGGTACAAAGGAATCCTTGAAAAACGCAAGGGACGATTGGCTTCAAAAAAGGCTTGGATAGTAGTATCCTCCGAGGCAATTTTCATTACGGTTCGGGGTGTCATCACATCTTTGGCCGATATTTCATCAAACTTAAGGAGGTTCTTGATGACCTTGGATTCCGATTCATGAAAAACCCCTTCCTCATGGGCAATATCGGTCATGGCCGTAAAATCCTCACGGCTTAATACACTGCCATGTTCTCCCTTCGCTCCAATCAACTTGGTGAATAGTTGCAAGACCCATAATAACCCTGTCCATTTGAGGGCAAATACCATGATGCTAAGCGCTTTGCTGGTAAAGTTGGCCAATTGTTTCCAATAGGTGGCCCCAATGGTTTTGGGAATGATTTCCGAAGCCACCAAGATTAAAATAGTCATGATAGTGGAGACAATACCTACCATAAGGTCTTCGGTAAATTGAAACCCTAATATGGTACGTTTTGTGGTTCCATAGAGATCGGCGTAGGCTACCTTGGCCTGTACTCCCACTAATATGGCTCCTACGGTATGGGCAACTGTGTTAAGGGTAAGAATGGCAATCAACGGTTTGTCCACATCTTTTTTTAAAGCTTCCAAGGTGCCAGCATATTCCTTGCCTTCCTGTTTTTTTAGATTGATGAACGTTGGTGTGACGCTCAACAGTACTGCTTCCAAAATGGAGCATAAAAAAGAAAAGAAAATGGAAATAAGGGCGTAGAATAGTAGTAGTCCCATGAATCTAAGTATTGATTCAAAAGTAGCTAAAATTCCATACAGCCAAGCAGTTGCTTACCTTCATTTTATAAACGGGCTACTTAATATCCAGAAAAACTCCAATAGCAAAGGAAGGGTCGGCATAAATAATACGACCATCCAGAGCCCCGCCATAGGTTGCGGATATCCCCCATTTGGGAGAAATATAATAGGCAGCTTCGGCTCCAAGGCCAATAAATTCAACATTGTTGGCAAAAATACTTCCTTGGCTATTTTGGGCACTTAGGGTGCCGTTGTGCATGGATTGTACCACATCCAGTTTTCCGGCGACCCATAGGCGGTTAAAAAATTGCAAACCCAATTCGGCTCCCGTCCGTAATTCGTCCGAGAAGTTCTGGGTTCTGTTGTTGTAGCCTAGATATGCTTTGGCATAGGCAGGGAGTTTGGCAAAGGAAAAGGGTTTGCCTGCAGCTATCCGAACCATTTGGTTGAATTCTCCATCCCCGGTCTGATAACTCCCGTCACTGCCCCCAGAATCGTTTCCAGAGGGTATGCCAAACAGCAATGTGGTTGAAAGGGCCAGTTTTTCATTTTGAATCAGTCCGTAAGTAATACCAAGATCAATATCTCCAATTGAGTTTACCGATTCTCCTGAGGTTATGAGTTCTCCAGTAGTCTTTGAAAAAATATCGTTCTGATAGGTCCGGGAGAAAAAGGGAACATAGCCCACCACATTCCAGCGATCGGTTATGCCATATTCCGCATACAGGTTCAGATTGAACTGCCCTCGGGTGGCATTGGGTTCTATAGCTCCGGTATCCGTGTAATGTTGGTCGGCCTCAAGGTACCATGCAGACAATTTGTAGTATCCGTTTCCTCGTTCGCGCGTCCATTGTCCAAGGACGGTTTGACCAAGTATTAAAAACCCAAATAAAACAAGTTGGTATATTTTCATGGCTGTTCGATGTATGATTCAATTAATGAGACCCTCTCCAACTTTAACATTAAAGGGTTTACACCAATACAAAAGATATTGGTACTCATTGAGGCCAACATCCTCAATGATATAGGTATGTGCCCCTTCAAAAACGGTTACAGCACCCACTTCCAATGCTCCATTGACAGAATTGGGGTTGTTGGATAGATACAAATAAAGCCCAGGTAAACTTGATGAAGCTTTATAATCTGAATTGAAGGATAGGTTGAGGTTGCCCTTATCGGCCCGAAGGGTAAAGGTTCCCTCAAGGGCGTAGGCACTCGTGGTGGCAATGGTTCCATCTCCGTTGGATTCCTCGCTATTTTCAACAGGATCAGAAGAAATGGTAATGGAATCCTCGGCGGTCAACGTGCTCCCGTCAATCAGAATGGTAGCACTAATGGTGGCCTCGCCTTCCGCAATGGCTGTTGCTACTCCTTGATCATCTATGGTGACGATGGATGCATTGGAGGTAGACCAAGTGACCTTTACATCTTCAGGTTGACCAATATTGTTCAAATATGTAGCCGAGTAGGGATGACTATCCGAGATTTGGATACCTGTTATGGGATTGTTGATACGGATTGTGGGCTCCACAAAATCGTCCACGTAATCCTCACCAATACAACTTAAGAAGGGCAAAGCAAGAATAACACAAAAAGAAGTAAGCTTAAAATCCATAAAGGACATTTTTCAATTATTGAATGAATGCCCTTTATTAGTGAGTGCTATTTTGGAAAGCTTACAAAACTTTTCCAAAAAGATTAATTTATGTTTCGACTACTACTTTTTAAGGAGCTTAACCCTCCATATATTTAATCCATGGAAGATGCACGATAAAATACATTTTGCAGTGCTGTCCGAATATTTAGACGATATATTTGGCCATGTTCCCTTGAGGGATAAACCCTGTTCGAAAGAAAAATATAAACCAGCTTGTTTTCTGGATCTGCCCAAACAAAAGTTCCAGTAAATCCAGAGTGACCAAAACTCTCTGGACTTGCCAAGGGAGAGGGATAGGCATCTTCCAAAGCAAGCTCGGAATTGTTAAGTAAGGGTTTGTCGAAACCAAGTCCTCTTCGGTTATCGTTATCAGGATATTGGACCCTGCCAAACTCTTTTACAATTTCCTTGGAGATAATTTGTTTATCCCCTACTGCACCGTAGTTTTCATAAAACATCATGATCTTGGCCAAGTCGTCTGCAGTGCCAAACAATCCTGCATTTCCGGATACCCCACCTTTTAACGAAGCGTTTTCGTCATGGACCCAACCTTTGACGAAAGTCTTCCTGAATACACTATCATTTTCGGTGGGTACAATGGCATTGACATAATTCTTTTTACTTGGATTGTAACCCAAAGTATAACACCCAAGGGGTTTATAGAAATTCTCCTCCAAATAGGTTTCGTAATCGGTGCCGGTGAGTTGTTCTATTAACCTTGGATAGATGAGAAAGGTAAGTCCTGAATACTTGTATTTTTTTTCATCGGAAACCTTGGACCTGTCGATCATACGGTTCATTTTTGCTTCAAAGCGATCACTGATGAATAGGTTCTCATACACTTGTTGCTGAAATTTTTCACTGGGAGTATCCCTTACAAAGCGACGTTTTACCTTCCCATTCTTTTTCATCACTTTCTCCAAGAAGACAATATAGGGCACCAATCCGGCCTGGTGACTCAAAATTTCACGTAGGGTCAGATCTTTTTTATCCTTATGTTTTTTCCATGAAGGCCAGTAGTTGCTAAATGGGACATCCAAATCAAGTTTGCCTTCGTCCACCAATTTCATCAAAGCAGGCAATGGCCCCAAGATTTTAGTAACGGATGCCAAATCATAAAGGTCGTTCAGGGCAACGGGCTGCACACTATCATACGTGTGAAATCCATATGCTTTGTGGAAGATTACCGTATCGTTTTTGGCTACCAATACTTGGGCGCCTGGGAAGGCTTGGTTTTTTATGCCAAGCTCCATGATAGAATCCACTTTTTGGTCGATGTAGGCTTTATCCAATCCCAATTTTGAGGGAAGGGCATGAATCAAGTTTTGTTGTGCAAAAAGGCTGGTTGAAATGAAAATAAAACAAAAACAGAATACAAAGAGGTTTTTCATGAGTTAGTAGGGTTGGTTGTACGTATTTTTTGAATCATCCCAAGGTACGGATAAAGTCTTTAGCAAAATAACTGGCAATGATGCTTGCCCCCGCCCGTTTAATGGCGGTCAATTGTTCCAGCATCACGGCATCATGGTCTAGCCACCCTTTTTCCGCGGCAGCTTTGAGCATGGCGTATTCCCCGGATACCTGATAGACGGCAATGGGCACATCCACCTCATTTTTTATGTCCCGAACAATGTCCAAATAGGGAAGACCCGGTTTTACCATCACAATATCGGCACCTTCATCTATGTCCATTTGGGTTTCGCGGATAGCCTCCAGCCTATTGGCAAAATCCATTTGATACGTCTTTTTGTCCTTGGGCACGTTGGCAATATCAACAGGAGCTGAATCCAGGGCATCCCGGAACGGACCGTAATAGGCACTGGCATATTTGGCAGAATAGCTCATGATTCCCGTATTTTGGAACCCTTCATCTTCCAAGGCTTCCCGAATGGTGAGGATGCGTCCATCCATCATATCGCTGGGGGCCACAAAATCGGCTCCGGCCTGCGCATGGGAGACGCTCATCTCGGCCAATATCTCAGCAGTTTCGTCATTGAGGATCTGCCCTTCGGCCACAATCCCATCATGGCCATAGGATGAAAATGGGTCCAACGCCACATCGGTCATCACCAACATCTGTGGGCAGGCATTTTTGACGGTCTTTATCGCCCTTTGCATCAATCCATTTGGGTTGATGGCCTCGGTGCCTTTGTTGTCCTTGAGCTTTTCATCAACCTTAACAAAAAGCAACACGGAGCAAAGCCCCATTTTCCAAAGCTCTTTAACTTCTTTTTCAAGATTGTCCAAACTCAACCTAAAATAATTGGGCATGGAAGCAATTTCTTCTTTGATTCCTTTTCCTTCCACCACAAAAAGGGGCACTAGAAAGTCGTCTGGGGTCACCAGGGTTTCCCGAACCAATCTTCGGATGGATTCGGAGGCGCGTAGTCTTCTATTTCTAATCAATGGATACATACAGATTCTTAAATTTCAATTTCACCGGTTAGGTAGGGAGCTGCTTTGCCGGAAATTTTTATCCGGTCTCCCAAATATTCACAGATTAAGTCCCCTCCTCTTTTGGAGAGTTGCTTGGCGGTCATTTTGCTTTTGCCCAACACTTCGTACCAATACGGGGTAAGGGACGTGTGTGCCGAGCCGGTCACAGGGTCTTCAGGAATGCCACATTGCGGGGCAAAGAATCTGGAGATAAAATCAACCTCTTGGCCCGGTGCTGTAACAATGACGCCTCTACAATCCAATTGGTTCAACAAATGCAGGTTGGGGGTAATGGCCTCCACTTCTTGTTGGGAGCTGTAGACCATCATAAAATCCGTTTTTCCCTTAAAGGTTTTGATAGGGGTAAGCCCTATGGCATTGTCCAATTCCCTATTGTTCCGAATGGCTACTATTGGGTCGGTGGGAAAATCCAAGGTCATCCAACCGTTGGCCGTTTTTTCCACAGTCAATTCCCCACTTCTGGGAGAATAAAACCGAATGGTTTTTTCATTGTGATTGTAGTAATTGAACAACACATATGCCGTGGCTAAGGTGGCATGACCACACAAATCGACCTCAGTTTCTGGAGTAAACCAACGTAATTCGTAAACCTCACCTTTTTGAACAGCAAATGCAGTTTCGGCCAGATTGTTTTCTTCCGCAATGCTTTGCATAAGTGCAGTATCGAGCCACGCATCCAAAATGCAAACTGCTGCAGGATTACCGCCGAAAGGACGATCGGTAAAAGCGTCGACTTGATATATTTTCTGCTTCATGGGTTTGGTTTCAAACAAAGCTACACATTAAACCCAATTTTTTGGATGTTGCAGCACCTCAATTAATTGCTCTTCTGGACTTCCTTTTTCGGGGTGATGGTCATACCTCCATTGCACATGGGGAGGGAGGCTCATCAAAATACTCTCTATACGGCCATTGGTGCGCAGACCGAAGAGGGTTCCCTTATCGTGTACCAAGTTAAATTCCACATACCTTCCCCGTCTAATTTCCTGCCAATCCCGTTGTTTTTGGGAATAAGGAAGCTCTTTTCTTTTTGTGACGATTGGTATATATGCGTCCAAAAAACTATCCCCAACCTCGGTGACATAATTGTACCAATCTTGCATGGTCATGGTTTCCGTTGCTTTGCAATAGTCAAAAAAGAGCCCGCCAACTCCTCTGGCCTCATTGCGATGGGCATTCCAGAAATACTCGTCACATCTCTTTTTGTAATTGGGATAAAATTCTGGATTATGGGCGTCACAGGCATTTTTACAGGTTCGGTGAAAATGTTGGGCATCTTCCTCAAACAGATAATAGGGTGTTAGGTCCTGACCGCCACCAAACCATTGGTCCACGATGTCCCCATTTTTGTTGTACATCTCAAAATATCGCCAGTTAGCATGTACGGTGGGTACCATGGGACTCTTGGGATGGATGACCAAACTGAGTCCGCAGGCAAAAAAATCAGCATCTTCCACGCCAAAATACTGCTGCATACTTTTGGGAAGTTCACCATGTACCTTGGAAATATTCACTCCACCTTTTTCGAATACATTTCCATTTTCAATGACACGGGTCCTTCCACCACCGCCTTCAGGGCGTTTCCAAATATCCTGTTGAAATTTGGCCTTTCCATCCACCTCTTCAAGTTTTGCGGTAATGGTATCTTGTAGTTTTTGGATATAATCGTAGAATGTGTCCTTCATTGATCGAGTATATGTATGAGTTGTGTTATTAAGCTTTCAAAATCGGTATTGGAATCAACCTTGACCGAAACCAAGGTCATGGATTTCAATAGTTCAATGATTTCACGTTCCGTTTTTTCAGGATTTTCCCGAAATACCAATCTTCCCACGGCATTATTATGGAAATCCATTTTTTTGGCCAATTCGGCATTTGGGAAGGCGTGTTCGTGCCAATCCGTAATTTTTTTGGCCCATCCCAGAACAGAATCCACATTTCGCCGAACATGAAAACATCTTTTGGCAATCAAATAGTTCCAAAGCGCATGTCTGAATGCATTGGCTGGACCATTCTTATGATGCAATCGGCCATAGTTGTCCGTTGATATGCGGATGCAATCCTTGGTGGCTCGAATAGTAGGTACAATGAAAAGCGGGTGACTCATCCCAATGAATATAACTTTCAG
Source organism: Flagellimonas alvinocaridis (assembly GCF_004916895.1). Classification (GTDB taxonomy): domain Bacteria; phylum Bacteroidota; class Bacteroidia; order Flavobacteriales; family Flavobacteriaceae; genus Flagellimonas; species Flagellimonas alvinocaridis. The sequence continues at coordinate 457,746 of NZ_SNTZ01000001.1, read as the reverse complement.
TATATTTTTAAAGTCTACCCGTTTCAGTACCGCTATGGGGTTCACGCCTTATATTCTTTTACGGCATCTATGAATGCTTTGGCATTTTCCAATGGTATATTGGGAAGAATGCCATGCCCTAAGTTGACGATATATTTGTCTTTCCCAAATTCATTGATCATTTGAGTAACCCTCTTTTTGATTTCAGCTGGAGGGGAAAGCAAACGAGCAGGATCAAAATTTCCTTGCAGGGTTATATTTCCTCCGGTAAGGTAGCGTGCATTTTTCGCCGAGCAGGTCCAATCCACTCCAACTGCAGAAGCTCCCGATTGCGCCATTTCTTTCAATGCAAACCAACACCCTTTGCCAAAAACAATGACCGGGGCCAAATCTTTCAATGCATTAACGATCTGTTGAATGTACGGCCAGGAAAATTCTTCGTAATCGGTAGGGGAGAGCATGCCGCCCCACGAATCGAAAACTTGGACAGCGTTCACACCTGCTTCTACTTTGGCCTTAAGGTAGGCAATCGTCGTGTCTGTTATCTTTTGAAGCAGTTGATGGGCCACTTCCGGTTGGGAAAAGCAGAGTCCCCGGGCCTTATCGAAACTTTTGCTTCCTTGACCTTCCACACAATAGCAGAGAATGGTCCAAGGAGAACCGGCAAAACCGATAAGAGGGATTTCATCATTCAACTTTTCCTTGGTCAGGGTAATGGCCTCCATCACATAACCCAATGTATCCTGAATATCAGGAACGATAACCTTTTCCAAATCTTCTTTGGAGCGTATGGGGTTTGGGAGGTAGGGGCCAAAGTTCGGTTTCATCTCCACCTCAATGTCCATAGCTTGTGGAATCACCAAGATATCACTGAAAAGTATGGCTGCATCCATTCCGTAGCGTCGAATAGGCTGCACGGTAATTTCGGAAGCCAACTCTGGCGTCTGGCATCGGGTAAAGAAATCGTATTTATGTTTGAGTTCCATAAATTCAGGAAGGTAACGCCCAGCTTGGCGCATCATCCATACGGGTGGACGCTCAACAGTTTCACCCTTCAAAGCTCTTAGGAACAAATCGTTTTTAATCATGTCTTGTAAAATGGTTTATGGCCTGGACCAACACGTTTTCCACGGTCGGTTTATTGGCTATTATGATGTTGTCCGAATGTTTTTTGGCCTCAGCTGCCGTAGTAGTACCAATGCAGAACAGGGTACTGCTGTTTATAGAGTTTTCCAAAAGATAACTTCTGATGCCACTTGGACTAAAGAATAGTATGCCGTCAAAATCCCTTTGAAATGCTCTTGGCACTATATGGGTTTTGTACACCACCACCTCTTTATACCGAATGTTATTTTCAGTCAGTGCTTTTGGTAGGGTATCTCTTCTTTGATTTCCGGATAAAAACAAAAAGGAATCATCGTGATGCTCCTTTATAATATATTGGGCCAATTCCGAGGCGTATTCGGTCATTTTTACCACCCTCAGCCCATTTTCTTCCAAAAGGGCTTTGGTTTTTTCACCAACACAAAAGACCTGAAAATTGGAGGTGTCCCGGTTTTCAATTTTTTTAACGAAAGCCTTGACCGAATTTTTACTGGTAAGGATATAGTGGGTGTATTCCAAAGGAATATTTACATCCAAAAATTCAATTTGAAGTGCATCGTATTCCACCAACCCCAAACCTGAATTGAGGAACAATTCCTTTTGCGGTGAGCTTAGTTTTTTAGTGGAGAGCACTGTTTTCATTTCTAATTTCCTGCATCAATTTATCTCCACCTTGCTGTAAGACCTCTTTGGCACATTGCTCTCCCAGTCCATTGGCTTGGTTCAAGGGAACACTTTTGTTGACGGTGATTTTTTGTTTTCCATCCAATGAAAAAAGAACCCCTTCAAAATGTACCGTTTGTTCTTTTATTTGTGCCAAGGCACCAATAGGAGCGGTGCAACCTCCTTCCAGAGTCCGTAAAAACTCCCGTTCAATGGTAGTGGCCACTTCAGATTCCTTATGATTTAGTTTGGTGAGTGCTTCTCTTGAAAAGGTGTCCTCTTCTTTGGCCACGACCACCATGGCGCCTTGTGCTGGGGCAGGAATCATCCAATCCAATTGCAGGGCATCTTTGGGCAGCAATTTGATCCGTTCCAATCCGGCCTGGGCAAAAATGGCACCGTTCCAGTCGTTCTCAATCAGTTTCAACAATCGGGTATTTACGTTTCCCCGTAAATCCACCACAGTATGGTGAGGGTATTTGTTCAACCATTGGGCTTTTCTGCGCAAACTGCCGGTAGCAATGGTGGCAGGGGCATCGGATTCCAAAAAATTCAATCCCTTGTGCACCAAAATATCGTGGGTAATGGCACGCTTCAATACGGCAACCTGGACTATACCTTTTGGCAATTGGGTGGGAACATCCTTCATGGAGTGTACGGCAATATCTATCTGCCCTTTCAATAGGGCAATATCCAAAGTTTTGGTAAAAATGCCGGTGATTCCCAGTTCGTAAAGGGGTTTGTCCAGTATTTCATCCCCTGTGGATTTAATGGGGACCAATGAGGTGTCGTACCCCAATTCTTCCAATTTTTGCTGTACAGTGGTGGCTTGCCACAGTGCCAATTCACTATCGCGGGTCCCAATTCGTATGATCTTGCTCATTTTGAATCGATTTCTAGCTGAAAGACTTTCTGGATAAGCTCCAGGCTGTCCTCGGTATCCACTTCGGAACTTTTCAGGTGGTTGGCAAACTGTTTGGTGATTTTTTGGATAATCCTGTCCGATATGATTTCGGCCTGATCTTGATTGAAGTCATCTATTTTTTTGGAATGAAAGTCAATTTCCTCGGCCTTCATGGTTTTTAGCTTTTCCTTGAGCGCATTTATGACAGGGGCAAACTTTCGGGTTTCCAACCACTTTAAAAAGTCTTTTTTGACCTGTTCAATAATGGCTTCCGCTTTAGGCACGTATTCCTTCCTTTTGGCCAGGGCATCATCAGTAATCTGGGAAAGTTGGTCCAAATGTACCAAGGAAACATTATCCAGTTCCAAAACATCGTCCGCAACATTTTTGGGTACGGAAAGGTCCAGGATCAGAAGTGGTTTCTTGGGATAGATCAATGCTTTGGAAACGGTGGGCAACTGTGCACCAGTGGCCACCACAAGGATGTCCGCTTTTCGTATTTCGGTCTGGAGATCGCCATAGTCCTTTACGGTCAAATGAAACTTTCCGGCAATATCCTCCGCTTTTGCTCGAGTCCTGTTGATCAGGGTAATATGGTGGTTGTTGGAGTGTTTAATGAGGTTTTCGCAGGTATTCCTTCCGATTTTTCCCGTTCCAAAAAGAAGAATGTTCTTTTCCGAAATATCGGGAACATTGTCCAGAATATACTTTACCGAGGCAAAGGCGACCGATGTGGCTCCAGAGGAGAGTTCGGTTTCGGTCTTGATTCGTTTGCTGGCTTGGATGACAGCATTGCAAAGCCGCTCCAAAAAAGGATTGGCCATGTCTTGTTTTTTGGCGCGATAAAAACCTTGTTTGATTTGACTTATGATTTCAAAATCACCCAAAATCTGGCTGTCCAACCCTGTGCCAACCTTGAACATATGGGAAATGGCCTCATGGTTTTTGTAGACATAGGCTACTTCTTGAAACTCTTCCACAGTTCCCTGTGTTTGGTCGCAAAGCAATTTTATAAGTTGATAGGGATGTTGGGCAAAACCATATAGCTCGGTCCTATTACAGGTTGAAATAGCCAATAGGCCATCAATGCCAAGTCCCTTGGCCTTTGCCAGAATATGGTCTATGGCCGGAACATCCAGACTAAACTTTCCCCGCACCTCAGCATCTGCCTTCTTATAGCTCAGCCCAATGGCGTAGAAGGAATTATGTTTCGAAATGTTGTAATTCCTCATAAAGGATAAAAATCGCAGCACAAAAATAACGGTGCTATGTTTTAAAAAATAACGCTAGCGGTACTATAAATGACCCATGAGATATTTTTTAAGTCAAAATTTTTAAAAAACCACGAAAAACGTTGGTTTTATTGATTACTTTGGTAAGTAAAAATACAATTTAGAGTCATTCTAAATTGAAAAAAGGTAAAGACTTAATTCGATTCGGTCATGAAAAATATCGCCAAAGGTTCCTATGATGAAAATCTAGTAGAAGATGGGTTTTATATCCTTAAGATTCAGAACGATACACAAGAATTGCAAACGGTAGAGCGGGAAATCGACAGCTCATTTATACAGTTCCATTTTTGTTTGAAAGGCAAAACCCGTTTTAATTTTAATGAAGGAAACTATCATTTGGAAGTAACGGAAGAAAACTCTTTGCTGCTCTACAATACGCAAAAGGATTTGCCCTTGAACCTCATAGTTTCTCCCCACTCTTGGTTGCTGTCTGTGGTAATGACCATACGAAAGTTCCATTCCCTTTTTTCCAATGAGGCGGAGTATATCCCTTTTTTGAGCGGTGAGAACAAGGAGAAAAAATACTATTCCCAAGAAATGGTATCACCTGCCATTGCTGTTGTACTCAGTCAGTTAATGAATTACAATTTGCATCCTTCCATCAAACAATTGTATATCAAAGGAAAGGTATATGAGCTGATATCCCTTTATTTTAATAAAACCGAGGATGCCGATCTGGAGCAATGTCCCTTTTTGGCCGATGAGGACAACGTGCGACGTATAAGAATGGCCAAGGAAATCATGATTTCACGAATGGCCGAGCCGCCTACATTGGCCGAACTTTCCCAAGAAATTGGATTGAGTTTGAAAAAGCTGAAAGAAGGGTTCAAACAGATTTATGGGGATTCGGTCTACGGATTTTTGTTCGACTACAAAATGGAGTATGCCCGAAAAATGTTAGAAACCGGAAAGCACAACGTCAATGAAGTGGGTTTGAAAGTGGGATATAGTACCGCCAGTCACTTTATCGCTTCTTTCAAAAAGAAGTATGGCACCACCCCCAAAAAATACTTAACTTCAAACGCATAAAAATCAAAAAATGAAAACTCTTGTACTGTCCCTTTTTGCCATAGGCTTTGCGTTGCAGATTTCCGCACAAGATGCCCCGAACCCAGAAGAAGCCCAAAATGTAAAAATGCCCGAACTAGTCTTGGTCTTCACCAAAACCACAGGATATAGACATGCTTCCATTGAAAAGGGGGTGCAGACCTTACGGGAGTTGGGAAGAAAGAATGGTTTTATTGCACTTCAGACGGATTCAGGGACGGACTTTAACCCTCAAAATCTGGGGAACTACAAATTGGTGGTCTTTATGAGCACCACCGAAGAGGTCTTGGATGATGCCCAACAGAAGGCTTTTGAAGGGTACATTAAAAATGGAGGCAGTTATTTGGGAATCCATGCCGCAGCGGATACCGAGTACGACTGGCCTTGGTATGGAAAGTTGGTAGGAGGTTATTTTGAGAGCCATCCGGAACAACAGCAAGCCAAAATTGATATAGTTGATACATCCCATCCGTCCACAACCCACCTGAACAATGTTTGGATGCATTTTGATGAATGGTACAATTTTAAGGAATTGAATCCTAGCGTTTCGGTTTTGATGAAACTTGATGAAACCAGTTATAAAGGTGGCAAGAACGGAGCCAACCATCCCATTGCTTGGTGCCATGAATATGATGGGGGCCGTGCTTTTTATACAGGTTTGGGGCATACCGATGCCGCTTATGATGACCCTGATTTCAGACAACACCTCTTGGGGGCCATTGAATGGTGCCTAAAACGAAAGTAAAATGGGCCTAGCCACAATAATACCAATATTGCTTTTGATGTTCTTTAGGTAATCCACCAAAGGCTCTTGGGTGATTTCCACTTTTCCATTTTTGCTTGAGGCATGAAGTAAATGCAATCGCCCATCCGGTTGATGTATGGCTATGCCGGTATGGGTAACGTCCAACCCTTTTATTGAAGTTGCCAATGCAATGATGTCCCCGGATTGTATTTGTTGTTCCTTGTTTTCAATCTGGTCTTGGGGCAAGTAGCACAGATTTTGCTTGGCCAATTCTTTTTCCGCTTGTTGAATGATGGCAAAGTTGGTGTCATCGCTCAAAAACGGATACAACGAACGGTGTGTTCCCATAAAATTGATAGGCTTGTTGAGCTCAACTCCTCCCAAATCCGAAGTAATGTCCTTGACCAACCCCTTCTTTTCATTATTCCGAATCCACTCTGTAAAGTAATGTAAACGAGAAGGATAACCTTTTAAATCACCATCCCTATACCGAATGGTCTCCAAGGTTTTGGTGAAATCTTCAAAAGAGTTTTGTTTGGACTTGAGCATGGTTCCAAAGGCAAATACATTTTCTACAAAAGTGGTACAGTCCAAGCCTTGTAAGTTCACTACCAAGGTTTCGGTCTCACCCACTTCAAGGGTTTTTTCCACATAAGGTGTGTCCAAGAAGGATTTCCCAACCGCTACAATCGTATCGCCCAAAAAGGAAGCTTGGGTATTCTGCAAGGCTGCGATTTTGTCCTCAAAAAGGGATTTGTCCTTTGGGGAACAAGTAATTTGCTGGGCGGATGCCATCAACCCTAAAAATAGAAAGGGCAAGAGGGTTTTATATTTCATCACCATATAATGTGTTTTATTCAATCCAAACAAATGCTCCATCAAAAGCATCTTCAACAAAAATAAAGCAGAAAAGAATAAAGGTTGGGTATATCGAATGAAATATAGATTGAATTTAGTTATGGACCATAGAAAAGTAATTGGGTTCTGAAAAGAACAAGTCCGTGCCAAGTTGTATTTTTGGGGACCTAAAACAAAAAGCTGTGCCAAAAGGAGTTTTATTGGTCAATTTGGGTTCGCCGGACAGCCCTACCGCAAAGGATGTTAAACCATATTTGGATGAGTTTCTTATGGACGAGCGTGTCATAGACGTAAACCCCGTTCTGCGAAATATCATTGTACGGGGAATTATCCTCAACACGCGTCCAAAGCGTTCGGCGGAAGCCTATTCCAAGATTTGGTGGGAGGAAGGCTCTCCTTTGATTATCATCTCGGAACGTTTTATGGAAAAGGTGAGCCAACAGACCAGCTTGCCCATTGCCTTGGGTATGCGGTATGGTTCCATGACCATTAAGAACGCTTTACAGGAGTTGAAGGATAAAGGAGTGGATGAGGTGTTGCTGGTGCCCCTGTATCCCCATTATGCCATGTCATCATACGAAACGGTAGTGGTGAAGGCCATGGAAGTGCAGCAAGAGTATTTCCCTAGTATGCAGCTGACCACATTGCCTGCCTTTTATAGCAATCCGGATTACATCAAAATATTGTCCAATAGTATTGCAGAAGGGCTAAAAGGTTTTGATTACGACCATATTCTTTTCTCCTATCATGGGATTCCCGAGAGGCACATTAAAAAATCGGACCCCACTAGATTCCATTGCCAATTGAACGGGGCCTGTTGCAAGGCCAATTCAGTGGCACACCATACCTGTTACAGGCATCAATGCTACGATACTACCGAGTTGGTGATAGCACAATTGGGATTGCCCAGTGATAAAGTGAGCACCTCATTCCAATCCCGATTGGGAAGCGACCCATGGTTGCAGCCTTTCACCGACCATGAATTTGAACGATTGGGTAAAGAGGGGATTGAGCGTTTGGCGGTAATCACCCCTGCCTTTGTGAGTGATTGTCTGGAGACTTTGGAAGAAATCGCCATGGAAGGCAAGGAACAATTTGTAGAGGCCGGCGGGAAAGACTACATCCATGTCCCATGTTTGAACGATAGGGATGATTGGGCAAGTCTTATGGCACAGTGGATCAATACTTGGTCAACAAATCAAACCCTGCCGGAATATAACATCCAATAATTTTTGGAGTACAGTAAAACAAGTCTATGAGCATTGAAAACTTGGAGCACAGTCTCAAAGAAGTACGGGAACAACTCAAAAACCATGAGCTCTACGCACAGCTGGATTCTGTAGAGGACATCAGGACCTTTATGGAGAGCCATGTGTATGCCGTTTGGGATTTTATGTCGCTGTTAAAGGCCCTGCAGCGTGAGCTTACCTGTACGGATCTACCATGGAAACCCGCTTCGGATACCACAGTGGCAAGGTTCATCAATGAGATTGTTTTGGAGGAGGAAAGCGATTTCAATGAGGAAGGAGTGGCCAAAAGCCATTTTGAAATGTATCTGGATGCCATGGAGGAAGTCAATGCCAATACCTCCAAGGTCAAGGGGGTCATTGGAAACTTTGGGAATCTTGAAGCAATCGCAGGGCAAATCAAAAAGGCGGATTTGAATCTGGCTGAAAGGAACTTTTTAGCTTCACTTTTGAGGTCATCAATACCCGAAAACCGCATATCATTGCCGCGGCCTTTACCTTTGGAAGGGAAGAATTGATTCCGGATATGTTTTTGGGTATTATAGAACAATCTGGGAAAAAAGGGCCAGAGCAGTATCCAAAGCTTTCCTATTACCTAAAACGGCACATTGAACTGGATGGGGATGAACACGGACCCATGGCGGTCAAAATGATGAAGATGCTCTGTGGCCAAGATGAACAAAAATGGACCGATGTCGCTGAGTATAGCCAAAGAGCTTTGGAGCATAGAGTGGCTTTATGGGACAGCATCACCAAAAAACTAAGGGAGAACAAAGGTAATTTAATCGAGGCGTTGTAGATTTGGCTCAGATTTACCACACACAAAGCCTTACACCCAAAGAACACCATTGGCATGGCCAAAGTAACCTCTGACGCACTCGGGAAAGAACCCATTGGAAAATTATTGATCAAACAGGCCGTACCTGCATCCATTGGCATTCTGGTGATGTCCTTGAACGTGTTGGTCGACTCCATCTTTGTGGGTAATTGGATTGGCTCCATTGCCATTGCAGCCATTAATGTGGTGTTGCCTGTTTCCTTCTTTATTGCAGCTTTGGGAATGGCCATTGGTATTGGCGGTTCCAGTATTGTGTCCCGTGCCTTGGGGGCCAACAACAAGGAAAAAGCCCTTAAGACTTTTGGAAACCAGATTACGCTGACTCTTTTGGTTACGGTGGTCATGGTGGCCTTGGGACTTTATTTTGTGGACACCTTGATACCGGCCTTTGGAGGCAAGGGTTCCATTTTTGCCCCGGCCAAAATTTACTATACCATTATCCTGTACGGGGTGCCGTTCTTGGCGCTTTGTATGATGGGAAATACCGTGATCAGGGCCGAAGGGAAACCCAAATTTGCCATGGTGGCCATGATCATCCCTTCGGTGGGAAACCTGCTCATGGACTACATTTTTATTTATGTGTTTGATTGGGGCATGCACGGGGCTGCTTGGGCCACTACCGCAGGATATTTAATGTGTTTTGGGTATATTCTCTACTTTTTTCTATCAAAAAATTCCGAACTGAAGATTGGTCTTTCCCATTTTGGATTGGACAGATCCATTCTTCAGGAAATTGGCTCCCTAGGATTTGTGACCTTGGCACGTCAGGCCGTGACCAGTATCACCTATCTGCTCATGAACAATATCCTCTTTAATTTGGGAGGGGAGGCTATGGTGGCGGTTTATGCCATTATCGGCCGGATGCTCATGTTTGCCCTTTTTCCTGTTTTTGGGGTCACCCAAGGGTTTCTGCCAATTGCGGGCTTCAATTATGGGGCAGCACGATATGATCGGGTCAAGGAATCCATATATACGGCCATCAAGTATGCCGCTTTGGTGGCAACCTTGGTCTTTGTGGTCCTCATGGTTTTTCCGGCTGAGATTGCCTCACTTTTCCTGAGCAACAAGCCCCATTTGCCGGCAGAGGAATTGGCCACCAATGCATTTGTGTTGCAGCATTCCCCTTTGGCCATGCGGTTGGTCTTTGCAGCTACGCCAATTATTGCCCTACAATTGATAGGTGCCGCGTATTTTCAAGCGGTGGGAAAGGCCATTCCAGCATTATTGCTCACACTTACTCGACAGGGCTTCTTTTTTATACCGCTCATCCTTTTACTGCCCCAATTTATGGGGGAGATGGGCGTGTGGCTGTCCTTCCCCATAGCCGATGTCCTTGCTACCATGGTCACGGGGATTTATTTGGTGCGTGAGATTAAAACAAAGTTGTCTGGATTAGTTGCATAAGATTGCTTAATTTGGGACAAACATTTTAATCGTCCATGAAGAAAACACTATTGCTCGGTCTAGTGCTAATGGCCGGAATTGCCTGTAAGGAAAAAGCAGAGAAAAAATCAGAAGAGAAAACCACCCACACCCTATTTGTTGGAACGTATACCAATGGAGACAGTGAGGGAATCTACAAATACACCTTGGATGTGGCCACAGGTGCACTTGGTACCCAAGAATTGGCCGCCAAATTGAAAAATCCTTCGTATTTGAAGATTTCCGAGGACAAGGACAATCTCTATGCGATACAAGAGACCGGCGATTTTGATAGCTTGGGGGGAGGCGTTACCGCATTCCGCTTAAAAGATGGTGCTTTGGAAGTCCAGAATAGTAAAGGAACCCAAGGAAATGGCCCTTGCCATGTTTCCTTATCAGAAGATGGCTATTTGGCCGCGGCTAATTATGGCGGGGGCAATGTGGCCCTTTATCAATTGAATGACGATGGGTCGCTTGCCGGGGAACCCCAAGTAATCGACCATAAGATTTTGGATACCACCCGAACCTCCCGCGCGCACATGGCAAAGTTTACCAAAGACGGACTTTTTGTAGCGGATTTGGGATTGGATGGCATAAAGCGTTACAAAAGGAAAGGGGACCAATACGTGGTCGGTGACCAAGCCTCAATCGATTTGGCCGCTGGAGCTGGCCCCAGACATTTTACCTTTGGTAAAGATGGGAGTATCTTATATGTAATCAACGAGTTGAACAGCACGGTTTCCGTTTTTGAAAAAGACAGCCAAGGGTCTTACCAAGAAATTCAAACAGAATCTACATTGGCCGAAGGATATACGGAAAAAAGCTATTGTGCCGACATCCACTTATCCCCTGATGGCAAGTTTTTGTATGGCTCCAACCGTGGGGAGAACACCATCGTAATCTTTGACGTGGATCAAGAATCCGGAAAACTGACCTTGGTGGGCAGGGAGTCGGTTCGTGGTGACTGGCCCCGGAACTTCTCATTGGACCCCACAGGCGAATTTTTATTGGTGGCCAATCAAAGGAGCGATAACATCATCGTTTTCAAAAGGGATGCCGAAAAAGGCACCTTGCAATTCTTAAGCGAGACAAACTTGGGCAGTCCGGTTTGTATAGCCTTTCTGAATTAGTTTTAAGTTATTCGCATCGGTAGGTTATGCCTTTTTTATCAAAGGAAGGGGATGCATTGGGACGAAGTGAGCCGTGCCAAGAATCCCGGTACCATTTATCTTGGTCATCATCACTGCGATAATCCGCTGTAAAAAAGTTGAAATCATCAGTAAAAGTGATGATGATATCTCCTTTTCCATCAGCATCATGCCACCTGCCGGTCATTACTTGATTCTTTAATCGGCCCCAAACCCCTCCAAGTGCGTTTTTGTGTATTAGATAGTAGGCTCCGGCGACTTCATCGCTGTCGATAAGGAGGTCAAACCGACCTATTTCAGTACAATAGTTTTTGGAAATGACGGTGTTTTTTACTTCAGTTTGAGCGTAGAAGAGTTGGCATGCCAGACTGAAAAAGAAGCAGGAAAGAGAAGTTTTGTTGATCATAGTGGCATCAAATTTTAATGCGAATTAATCTGTAGTTCTGCAATTTATCGGGATGAATGATGGTATTGTTTTCCTGATCAAAGTTGTCCAACTGGGAATCTGAAACAAAGTACATGTGGTCATCAAAGGTGGCAAATGTCGTTGGAATGTCCGATGGGTCTAAAAACGACATGATTTTCTTTTCGGACTGGATTTCGGTTCGTTCCGGATTCAGCTCAAATTGAAAGACCCCATTTTGAGACAAGTCCCTTTTCCCGTTGACTATGGCAATTAGCGTGTTCTTATGGAATTTCAATCCGTCGATTCCCTTGAACTCATTGGGTGGGTTCAACAACTTCTTTGATACGATGTCCAAAATGCGGATGCCGGAGGTGTAGGTGGCCAAATAGAGGTACTTGCCATCATCGGATGCTGCGATGCCATTGGAATGTTTGATCTCTTCATGGGTAAAGAAGACCTCCAAGGCCTTTTTAGCCCCGGTTAGGGCATAGAGGGTGTCACTTTCAGAATCGGTGATGTAGGCGTCCCCATTTGGCGTTGTGGCAATATCATTCAGGTAGATCACCTCATCCGAGTTTAGGGTGTACGACGCAATGAATTCCCCTGAAGTAGGATTCATCAAAAGAAGAACGGATGAGTTGTTGCTTTTGGGCAAGCTGTTCCCCAAGGCGAAGAGGGTGTCTCCTTGAATGATCATCCCAAAACCGGAGAGGTACCCATATTCCTTGCTTCCAATAAAGTCTTCGGCATGGGTCCCATCCAAATCAGAACGTACAATTTTTTGCTTCTTTAAACTGTTGAGGTATACCTTTTTGGAGGAAGGGTCAATGGCGATGCCTTCGGGAATCAAATCCTTTTTGAATGTAAGAGGAACGGAATGGGTTTCTTGCGCGCCGGCAAGGGTACAGACCAACAGCAAAAGCCCCACAAACATTTTCATTGAACGAGGATTTTTAGGGAAAATACTAAAATATGGATTTGTTTAGGGAGACATTATCAGAACTTTAAGGTTTAGGGTACTTGTTTGATGCCGGATACATGGGAAGCAATCGCCTTCCATTGCCCTTCCCTTTTTATTAAGACATTGCTGGACTGATAAATGGTTTTTATGGAGTCGTTGAAGATATGCCCGGTCCCACAGATCATGGCCGTGCCGTTTGGCAGGATGTCCAAGCGTTTTATTTCATAAAAAAAGGAATCGTGGGTGCTGGCATGTTCCTTGATCCAGTCGAGTTCTCCTTTTTTATCGGACCAGTTCCCTTGATCGTCGATCATTTGAAAATCGTCTCCTAAGATAGAATCGAGCAAAAGAGTGTCCTGTTCCCGATAGGCTTTGGGCCATTTTACCTCTTTCAATTGGGTCAGAAGTTGGCGGTCTTGCCCTGTGCTATGGTTTAGTCCTGTTTCACCTTCCGTTTTGGAGGTACAGGACCATAGGATAAAACATCCGATGGTTACACTCAGAAAAGTCTTCATGTGTTCAGTTTTTCCAAATGTAGCAGGAGTGATGCAAGACATTTAGCAACACTAGGTAAGCTGCGGGAAAATAAGGGCAGGTCGATGCCGTTAAACCTCCACCAAGTTCTTTCGGTAGGTCCTGCTGAATTTAATTTTGTCCCCATTTTTTAAGTGGAGCACCCCATCACCATTGCTGTTTTTTTGATGGAAATCCATAAAATTCATATTGACCAAATAGGAACGATGCACTCGTTTAAAGGTATTTGAGCCGATTATTTTCTCCACTGACCTAAGGCTTTGGTATTTTACAAAAACCCCTCTTTCCGTATGGAGCACAATGCAGTTATTGCTAGTTTCAATATAGATGATTTCTTCCGGAATCAGTAAAAAATGGGAGCCGTTCCTGGACACTTCAATTTGAATTTTCGCTCCTGGAATGGGTGCGATTGGAGTTTCAATTTTTTGGTTGTGTTCCTTGTTTACAAAGTAAAACAGGAGTGCAAAATAGCAGAATAGGTTAACGGCGATATTGTTGGTGAGCCCTGCATGCAATAGATTGAAATTGGGAGAGGCGCAACGAAATACCACGGTCATCATAAAGACTACCAAAACCTGTCCAATAAGAATGTTCATTGCCGTGGCGGTGATGCTCAACCCTCCTTGAAGGGCCAAGGTTTTTCCGAAAGGTTTTTGCTCCCAGTTTTGGGCCCAAACTTTTATGTGTTGGGCAGAGAAGGTCCAAAAAACAAAACTGGTCACGGCCAAAATGGTCAATTCAGAAAAGCAGGTTGCTCCTAAACTTACTTGGAACATACGCCCAATACCCATATTGAGCAGCACAAAAATCGATATCAGCGAAATGGGCCGGACCATATTTAAAGATACGGATTTTACAACTGTGAAGTCAAGCAAGGAAAATTACCCTGCAAAGTAGACCAGAAGGGCAATGACCGTCAGCCCGAATAGGACGGCAAAGAAAATCTTCCAAGCACTGTACGGACGTGTACCGGAAATCTGTCCATTTTCTCCATTGATAAAGAAATTGTACTCCTTGCCCTTATAGCGATAGGCACTTACATACACGGGCAACAAGATATGTTTGAACGTCTCTTCGGAGAGCTGCATGTCCATATGGGTCACCCGTTGGGTGTCCCCACCAATATCCTGTCGGCACCATCGCATGGCAATGTCACGGGCCACATCTTTGGAATGGAGGTGCCCTTCCTTCAACGGGATGGTATATTTTTCGGTGACAAAGCCTGAAAGAAAACCACTATTGAATGGTTGCAGTTTTTGAAGGTTCCAATGGGCGATTTTTTGGGGAATCCTCCCCGATTTTTGTTGGGATGCCTTGATAAGGGTATCATCCACAAATCCAGAAATCTCCCCAGAAGCAGGATACCATCGGGTTTTGCGAACCTGTTGGGTCACCATTTTGCCGTTGGAGTTCCTGACCCTTCGGGTTTCGTAATAATATTCGCCCCGTTGTCCCGTATAACTTGCCGCAAGTTGGGCATCAAAGGTCCAATAGGGTAAATACAGCCCTTTGGTAAATTGAGGGTCCAAAGCGGCCTTCTTCAGTTTATTGGGTGCAAACCACAAGCGGTTTACCCAATTCTTGAAAATGATAAAGGATTTCTTTTGATCAATCTGAAAGGGGAGCACCGCGCCAGGTAAGATCCAATCTTCCTTATAGGCATCTTCAATCACCAGAGGCATGCCGCAGTATACGCAATGGAGCGACTTATAGTTTTCTTCGACATGTTGATTGGCACCACAATTTTTGCAGTGCAACATGGAGATTTCCTCACTGTGTTTCTGTGAGCCCATTTCTTTAAGGTAGGGGTACAGCTCCAGTTCCTGAAAACCATTTTCGTTTATAGCAATTGATTCCTCATGACCACAATATTCACAATTTATACTGGTGGTCCCAGGCTTGTATTTTAGCTCGGCACCACAGTTGGTGCAGGCTTTTTTTAGCTCGGTTTTTTGGATTTTTTGTTCTTCCATAGTTTCATTTCCGTGTAGGCGGAAATCCATGTCAAAATTGAGAGGCTGTCATTTCGAAGGAGCTAGCGACTGAGAAATCTCAATGTAATTATTTAGATTTCTCAATCGTTGCCCTGCAACTCATTTCGAAATGACAAAATGAGAATTATTGTCCTGGCAATGGCGGCGGCGTGTTGCCTCCCAAGAACGATTTCAATTCTTCCACTTCTTTTAAAGAAGTCCATGCAGACATTCCCTGCTTCCATACCAAACTATCTCGGTTGATGGCCCGCGATGCAAAAAGGGATTGCATTTGCTCAAAGGTCACTGGTCCATGTTGTACCCCGTTGGAGGCATAGTAATATAGGGTTTGTGTTGGCATTGGTGGAGGAACGGAGCCTCCAACAGGCTGGGCGGTTTGTTGTGGTGAGGCTTGGGAGTTTCCGCCCATCATTCCACCCATTTGTTGAGCCAGAACAAAGCCCATACCCATGCCCATTCCGGCTCCAGCGGTCCCGCCTTCGTTTTGGGCAGCGGCCTCAATAGCCTTGGCGGTTTTGAACTTGGTCAATTTGTCCAGATCAAGCTTGTCGATACGGCTGTACTCGAAGATTTCCTTTTTAAGGTCTTCGGGCATGGATACATTTTCGATATAGAATTTTTCCAAGGAAATGCCGACACTTTCAAACTCAGGCGACATGACTTCGCGGCAGGTGTCTGAAAGTTCGGTGGTATTGGCAGCATACAATTCAATGGGCAAATTGGCTTGGCCCACGGTATTTGTAAATCGTGTGGCAATCAAACTTTTAAGGTGCTCGTTGATCTCAAAATTGGTGAAGTTGCTGTCCGTACCTACAATATCTTTGATAAACTTGCCAGCATCCGAAATTTTAAAGGCATAGGTTCCAAAAGCGCGAATTTCAACCAAACCAAATCGGTCGTCACTTAAAGTGATGGGACTCTTGGTGCCCCATTTCTCGTCAGTGAACAAGTGGGTGTTTACAAAATACACTTCGGCCTTGAATGGGGAATTGAACCCGTATTTCCATCCTTTTAAAGTAGCCAAAATCGGTAGGTTTTGTGTGGTAAGGTCGTAAGTGCCCGGTTCAAAGACATCGGCCAATTGACCTTCGTTGATAAAAACGGCGGTCTGTCCTTCACGAACAATCAACTTTGCGCCGTTCTTTATTTCATTTTGATAACGCTCAAACCGATAGGCAATGGTGTCGTCGGTATAGTCGAGCCATTCAATAATGTCAATAAACTCGTTGGTGAGTTTTTCCTTGATCTTTCCAAAAATATCCATGGTAGTGTTTTTTAGGTATTATGCTTTTAAAACTATAAAAAAACTATAGAGTTTCTATTAGGTTAGTGTAAAATTCAAGTGGAATGTTACGCAACGCGCGAAGAAAAAGAGGATGGGATGAAGTGTTAGTCCATTTTATGGGCCGCTTGGAGCATTTCAAGCACCTTTTTCTTTGGGAGGGCCTCAATGGTGTGGCCATCACGTCCTATCATGGTTTCCGCAGCGAACAGAGAATTAAGGATGGCCTCTTCGGTGGCTTCAATGGTGGCCAGAAAAAGTGGGGTCATGGCCTCATTACGTAAGGTCGGTACAGTTTGAATGGGATTTTCACTTTCATATGGGATTCTACATTCCTCTGCCGCGGAAACGGCAATCACATAATCCCCACTGCCGTTACTCGCAATCCCTCCGGTTTTGGCCAAGCCCATCATGGCCCGTTTGGCCAATCGCTCCAAATTACGGGCATCCAATGGGGCATCGGTCAGAACCACCATCATACAGGAACCATCTGCTGAATATTTGAGCGTTTCAGAATAACGATCAAGCTGCTTGTCCACATCCACCCCGGCTATTTGCAAAACACCGCCAAAATTGGTCTGTACCAATACACCTATTGTGTATCCTCCCAG
The DNA here is from genome assembly GCF_004916895.1 of Flagellimonas alvinocaridis. Classification (GTDB taxonomy): domain Bacteria; phylum Bacteroidota; class Bacteroidia; order Flavobacteriales; family Flavobacteriaceae; genus Flagellimonas; species Flagellimonas alvinocaridis. Next base: position 440,711 of record NZ_SNTZ01000001.1, on the reverse strand, counting down.
TTTTTTGGGAAGTATACGGGAAGAGGTTCCTATCCCTCCCTTGAATCCAAAACAAATGGCACCCGTACCCGCACCAACATTGCCTTCAGGAACTGCTCCTGTTTTTGCTTTTGAAATGGCTTGTAGTACATCCGTTTCGCTGACATGGCGACCGCGAATGTCGTTTAAGTACCCATCATTGGTTTCACCCACTACGGCATTTACCGAACGCACTGTTTCGTTGCCTTTTTGATGTAAAGTGTACCCGATAACGGCATTGACCGCTGTGGGAACACTCAAGGTATTGGTCAGAATGATAGGGGTTTCCAAATTGCCCAATTCTTTCACTTGGGTACTGCCGGCCAGTTTTCCAAAACCGTTGCCCACATGTATGGCGGCCGGAACTTTTTCTTGGAAGAGATTCCCGGAATGGGGAAGAATCGCCGTGACCCCGGTACGGATGCTGTCGCCTTTTATCAAGGTAACATGTCCCACCCGTACTCCAGGCACGTCGGTAATTGCATTGTATTGTCCTGGTCTGAGCACTCCAATCCCAACACCATAATCTCGAATGCGCTTCTGCGAAAACGAAAGTAATGGCAATAAGATCAGGAGGGTCAGTACGGACCTATTCATGATAGGGGAGTACTAAAAATCCCTATAGTCTCCTGAAAGATAGGCATTGGCCTTTTCCTCCTTGAACTTTGCCGCCTGTGCGTCCCAGTGGAGGGTCTCCCCGGGGAACCTTCCGGCAATGGTGCCCAACAGTATGGTCTCGGTGAGCCTAGCCCCATACTCAAAGGGTGCCGTGGTCTCGGCCTTGCCCAAACAAGCATCCACGAACTGGTGGTAGTGCTTAGGTCCTTCGGACTCATAATTTCTGATGGGCTCACCCAGATTGTGCTTCTCGTTCAACTTGGCAATTTCCTTGGAAATGTCCACATACTTGCCGCGTACAATTTTCTTGGGCAGTTGCATGAAGTGGGGCAACAAAAGTCGTCCCTTTTCACCCACAAACATAGCGCCTTGTTCTGGCAGCTCGCCCTCTCCGGCCACCTTGGCGTCCAGTGATATTTTGTCCTCTACACTTTCCTCTTTATTTGATTTCTTAGCGGCCATGTTCTTGGCACCAGGTAGAATTAAGTCCTCGTGCATATCGGGTGCCCCGGGGCCATCGTACCAGACCCATTTGAAGGTCTTGGAGGTATAAGGAGTGCTCGGGAACTCATAGGTTACAACGTTATTCTCTGGGTATCCAAACCCATTGGAGGGACGGCATTCGGTCTTTATGGTCATGGGTACATCAAGTTCGAGGGCGTTGTACGGGGTATCGAAGATGTGTACGCCCATGTCGCCTAAGGTGCCACAGCCGTAATCCATCAACTTTCTCCAGTTGCCGGGATGGTACATTCCCTCTTTGTAGGGCCTTTCGGCAGAGGTCCCCAACCAAAGGTTCCAGTCCAACTGTGCGGGGACTTTGTCCTCTCCTTGGGGAAGGGGTCCATCATACCCCCAGTTCTTGGGGGACCAGGCATGTACCGTGTGGACCTTGCCTATGATCCCGGATTGGATCAAGAGTGTGGCCAGTTTATAATCGTAGAAGGAGTGCACCTGGATGCCCATCTGGGTCACAAGACCCTTTTCGGCGGCCATCTTCTTCATGGCACGGGATTCCGATACATAGTGCGTCAACGGTTTTTGGCAGTAGACGGGTTTGTTCATTTCCATGGCCATCATGGAGGCCGGGGCATGGGTATGGTCCGGAGTGGACACGATCACGGCATCGATTTGATCGGCCATTTCCTTCAACATGGTACGGTAATCGAAGAAGACCCGGGCCGTTGGGTGAAGTTTGCGCGCAGCGGAGAGGTTAACGGCATCCACATCGCACAGGGCCACCACGTCCACGGAACCGTGGGACGATATGGCGCTAAGGTCTGCAGCACCCATGTTCCCCACACCGATGTGTGCAGTTCGTAATCTTTCCTTGAAAGGGGCTCCCTTCAACAACGAAGGGGCCACCATGATGCCCAAGGCACCTACACTACTCTTTTTAATGAATTCTCTTTTATTCATGGGTTGGTTTTAGCTGATTATAATTTTTTTATTTTGATGTTTCGGAACCAAATTGGGCTGGAGTGGTCCTGCAAGGCAATGAACCCTGTCTTGAATTTTCCGTAGTCAGGACTGTTCTTCCACTTGTCCGAGTTTTTCTTTTCATGCCAAGCCTCGTCCCATGGAACAAATGACAACAATAATTCGCCATTGAGCCAGTGCTCTACTTTTTCGGGGGTGAAGACGATCTTGGAGCTGTTCCATTCCCCAACGGGATGTAGGGTCTTATCGGCCTTCGGGGGGTGCATGGCGTAATCGGCCCCGGTCTGTTGCAAGGGCTTGAGCTCTTCAGGTTTATCGGTGTAGCCCAGACTGGTGTTGTAGGCCGTAAGGTCATGGATGCGGGCATAGTTTTCATCATCAATGAGCTGATATTCGGGTGATACTACGGGTGGACCGTCGTAGCCTTCTTTAACGTGGTAGAAAATACCGCTGTTGCCCCCTTCGGGAAGCTTCCATTCCAGATAGAGCTCAAAATTATCGAACTCCTCGGCCCCATAAATAATGTCTTTTCCACCTTTATAGTCTTGTTCTAGACCCAACTCTGTGTCAAAGGTCAGGGTGCTGTCCTTAATGATCCAGCCTGGAGGCAGGGAGTCCATGTTGTAACCGCGCCAGCCTTCGGTGCTGGTGCCATCAAAAAGATAAATCCATTCGGACTCTTTTGGCTCTGGCGTTTGTGCTGTTTGTTCTTCTTGGGATTTTGATTGGTTTTTGCAGGCTGCCATCAGAACGACAAGAACGATGAGCCCAAAATAATTTCGCATAGTGAGGGTTGAGATTTAAATGAGGGAGTTAAATTACAAAATATTGTGAAACCTTTTTTCTTGCTTTTTCATTACATTTAGACACGACTAATTAACACTTTGAAAATGAAGACTTGCTTTTCCAAAATGGGTATGCTGTTGCTTACCTTCACACTCTGCGTTGCTACTGTTCAATCCCAACGAAAAAAGAAAACCCAAACCACTCCAGAATATCCTGAGGAAATCTATTCCAGTTTGGAATATCGATTGATCGGTCCGTTTCGTGGCGGTCGATCGGCTGCCGTCACAGGAGTGCCCAGGGAACCCAACCTTTTTTACTTTGGTGCCACTGGCGGTGGGGTTTGGAAGACCACGGATGGAGGTCGATCATGGGAGAATATTTCCGATGGTTATTTTGGAGGAAGTATAGGTGCGGTTGAAGTTGCCAAAAGTGACCCTAATGTAATTTATGTTGGGGGAGGTGAAAAAACAGTTCGGGGGAATGTGTCTTCTGGATATGGTGTCTGGAAAACTGAAGATGGTGGAAAAACATGGTTATCCATGGGACTTGAAAACACAAGGCATATCCCTAGATTAAAGGTACATCCCACAAACCACGATATCGTTTATGCCGCGGTAATGGGCAATATTTATAAACCCACCAAAGAACGCGGAATATATAAGACTACTGATGGCGGTAAAACTTGGAGACAGATTCTTTTTGTGAATGAACATGCTGGTGCTGTAGACTTGACTTTTGACCCCAACAACCCAAGAATATTGTATGCTTCCACATGGAGGGTGCAACGTACCCCATATAGCTTGAGTAGTGGTGGCGAAGGTTCTGCACTTTGGAAAAGTACCGATAGCGGAGAGACTTGGACAGAGATTTCAAAGAATGATGGCTTCCCAACAGATACTTTGGGGATTATTGGCGTGACCGTATCCCCCAAAAACAGTGAAAGGGTATGGGCCATTGTGGAAAACAAGGAAAAAGGAGGCTTGTACCGTTCAGATGATGGAGGAAAAAAATGGACCCGCGTAAACGAGGAGCGCAAACTGCGCCAAAGGGCTTGGTACTACACCCGTGTCTATGCCGATACGGAAGATGAGGACGTGGTCTACGTGCTCAATGTCCAATACCATAGAAGTACGGATGGCGGGAAAACCTTCAACACCTTTAATGCACCACATGGTGACCACCATGATCTTTGGATCGCTCCAGAGAACTCAAAACGGATGATCATTGGGGACGATGGTGGCGCACAGATCAGTTATGATGGTGGGGAAACATGGAGTACCTATTACAATCAACCTACTGCCCAGTTTTATAGGGTCACTACGGACAATGCCTTTCCGTACCGCATCTATGTGGCACAGCAAGACAATTCCACTTTGCGTATCAACCATCGGAGTGATGACAATTCCATAGGAGAGGACGACTGGGAAGAAACTGCCGGAGGCGAATCCGCGCACATTGTAGTAGACCCTACCAATGATGATATTGTGTACGGAGGTAGTTATGGAGGATTCCTGACTCGCGTCAATCACAAAAACAAAACTGTTAGGGGCATCAACGTTTGGCCGGATAACCCAATGGGTTACGGCGCCGAGGGAATGAAATACCGTTTTCAATGGAACTTCCCGATCATATTCAGCAAGCATGATCCCAAAAAGCTCTATACCTTTTCCAACCATGTGCATATGAGTACCAATGAAGGGCAAAGTTGGACTTTGTTGAGCGATGATCTTACCCGAAACGACCCTTCAAAATTGGTGTCCAGTGGTGGACCCATAACACAGGACAATACCAGTGTGGAATATTATTGTACCATTTTTGCCGCCAATGAGAGTCCTTTAAAAGAAGGCCTGTTGTGGGTAGGAAGTGATGATGGACTCATCCATGTGACCCAAGATGGAGGAAAAACATGGGAAAATGTAACACCCAATATCATGCTCGAGTGGAGTATGGTGAACAGCATTGAACCCTCCGCTTTTGATGAAGGGACCTGTTACGTGGCTGCCACCCGTTACAAATTGGGGGATTTCACTCCTTATCTCTACAAAACCACGGATTACGGAAAAACATGGACCAAGATTACCAGTGGCATTAACAATGAACATTTTACCCGTGTGGTACGTGAAGATCCAAAAAGAAAAGGATTGTTGTATGCGGGTACGGAAACGGGGATGTACATTTCCTTCAATGATGGACAAAATTGGGAGAAGTTCCAATTGAACCTACCCATTGTTCCCATTACCGATTTGACCATTAAGGACAACAACCTTATCGTGGCCACCCAGGGGCGAAGCCTTTGGATTATTGATGACCTTACCGTTTTACATCAATTGGATGCCTCCAAAAAATCAGCGGAGGCCATTTTGTTCCATCCCAAGGACAGTTATCGTACCAAGGGGGGAGTGGCCAAGACCCCGTCCAAAATCGAGGGGCAGAACCATCCCAATGGCGTGGTCACCCATTTTTACCTCAAAAATCTTTCGGAAAAAGACAGCGTGGCCTTGACCTACACCAAAATGAATGGGGATACTTTGGCCTCCTATAGCACCTATGCCAAGAACAAGGACAAAAAACTTACCCCCAAGAAAGGGGGCAATACCCATGTTTGGGATACCCGAGGAAAAGGAGCGGAAAAATTGGAAGGAATGATTCTTTGGTGGGCCAATTTGGATGGTGCCAAAGCAGTTCCGGGAAGCTATAAAGTGCACTTGAATGTGAATGGTGCCGATCAGACCCAGGAGTTTAAGATTCTTCCCGATCCAAGGGCGGAAGTTTCCGTGACCGATATGCAAAAGCAGTTCGATTTTATTACCGACATCAATGAAACGGTGGATAGGGCCCATCAATCCATCAAAAAAATCCGGAAAATCAATGAAAAGCTGGATGCTTTTGTAAAACAGTACAAAGACAATGAAGCTACCAAGGCCTTGGTGGAAAAGGCCGAAAAAATGAAGGAAGACTTTGGGGAAATTGAAAAGGCGCTTTATCAGACCCAAAACCGAAGCAACCAAGACCCCTTGAACTTTCCCATACGGTTGACCAATAAACTGGCCCACCTGAACAGCTTGGTGTCCATAGACGATTTCCCTCCAACAGAACAGGATATGGCTGTAAAAAATGAACTTTCAGGAAAGATAAAAGAACAATTGAATGCTTTTGATGCTTTGGTGGACAAAGAGATTGATGCGTTCAATAATGAATTTAACCAATTAGGATTGGATTATTTGAGTGTAGAGGAATAGAAAGCATGTTTAGGTTGGAGCGAGATTTAGGTGTCTTGCTTCAATCAATTGCTTATGGAGGATACAGGAATTGAATACAATAATGCATCGGACTTAAACAAAGAGCCGTAACTTTGATGACTGCCGACAGCCTTTTTCCAGCAAATGACATTGGGGAAGAGGGGTGTTGGCACTTCGGTTGAAATCGTTAAAAGAGCGTACTGTTGATTTACCCTTACATTAAATCTTTGCACCTCATTTTTGTGGTCACTTGGTTTGCAGGACTATTCTACATTCCACGTTTGTTCATATATCATATTGAAGCGTGGCAAAAGCCTTCCCCGGAGCGGGAAATCCTGACCGACCAGTTGAAGTTGATGACCAAAAGGTTGTGGTATATCATAACTTGGCCTTCGGCCATTCTGTGCACCCTGTTTGCGGTTTGGATGCTTATTCTGATGCCCTCATGGCTGCAACAGCCTTGGATGCATGTAAAACTGGGATTTGTGCTGTTGCTTTTCGCATATCATTTTAAATGCCATCAAATTTTTAAGCAACTACAGCGTAATGAGGTAAAATATACATCCAAATTCATGCGCATTTGGAACGAGGGTGCCACCCTGATTCTCTTCGCCATTGTCTTCTTGGTGATTTTAAAAAGTGCCTTTAATTGGATCTATGGGGTTATTGGTATTGTGGTGCTGGGTATTCTTTTGATGTTGGGCATTAAACTTTATAAACGTATCCGGGACAAGAATCCCAATGCTTAAGAAAGTTCAAATATCAAGTTCAAGCTCAGTTAAATTAGTAGGAACCTAATTTTGAGCTTGAACTTGTACTTACTCTTGTGCCTCATTTGGCTTGATAATTGTGTAATTTTACCTTAAACCAAGTAAGCTTGTTCAGTAAACTGTCCCTAAGATCCCGGATATTCTTCAGCATGATCATGTTGGTGGTCATTGCCTCCATTTTGATTGCAGGGGTTACCATTTACCAATATAATGAGCAGGGAAGGGACTACCATGAAGACAGGGTGGAACGCAAGGAAGAGCAAGTACTCCAGAGCATTTCGTACACCATACGGGAGACCACTTACCCTGTAAATTCGGAAAATCTGCAATTGATCTTTATGGATGAAATCTATAAGATCGCCGATGTACAAAACGTCAACTTTAATATATACGACCTTGAGGGGAATTTGGTCAAGAGCTCAAGACCGAGTTTTGAGGCCGATTCCATTTCCAATTGTTTGGATGCACAAATACTGAACCGCCTTCGTGACAGCGATGACAAACGGTATGTGCAGGAGCAGCGTGCGGCCGGAGACAATTACCAAGCTACCTATACCTACATCAATGATACAAGGTTTAAGCCTATTGGTATAGTGAACCTTCAGTATTTTGAGGACAATACCTTCAACAATAAAGAGCTTACTGAATTTCTCTTCCGTTTGGGAGGGGTCTACTTGATTATGCTACTCTCTGCCATTTTTCTTGCCTACTTTATTTCAAAATACATTACCCGCTCGCTCCAGACCATTTCCGATAAGATCAACCGGACCAACCTTACCCGACAGAATGAAAAGATCCATATTGAAAATCCTGGGCTGGAAATTGGGAAATTGGTGGATTCATACAACAGAATGATTGACGAATTGGAGGAAAGTGCAGTAAAATTGGCCAAGAGCGAACGTGAACAGGCATGGCGTGAAATGGCCAAACAGGTGGCCCACGAAATTAAAAACCCATTGACTCCTCTCCGGCTTACCGTTCAGAATTTTGAACGCAAATTTGATCCCAACGACCCGGAGATCCAAACCAAGGTCAAGGAATTTTCAAAAACTTTGGTGCAGCAAATAGATACCATGAGCAATATAGCTACAGCTTTTTCCAGTTTTGCAAACATGCCCGCTCAACAGAACGAAACTTTGAACGTGGTTAAAATTGTAAAGCTTGCCCTTGAAATATTTACGGAAGATTACATTCATTTTATTGCGGATGAGGATGAAATCATTGCTAAATTGGACCGAACCCAATTGATCAGGGTCATCACCAACTTGGTAAAGAATGCCATTCAGGCTGTTCCTGATGTGGAGTCTCCCAGAATATTGGTCACCGTATCCAGTGAGGGCCAAAATGTTAAGATTTCCGTGGCAGACAATGGAGTGGGCATTTCGGACGAGTTCAGGCAAAAGGTCTTTGAACCCAAGTTTACCACCAAATCCAGTGGAACTGGCCTTGGCCTTGGTATGGTAAAGAACATTGTGGAAAACTACGGCGGAACCATTAACTTTACTTCTCAAGTGGGTAAGGGAACCGTGTTTACCGTCAGATTTCCTAAAGAATCCTAGAAATAGTCAGGTCGAGCGCAATCGAGCCTCATAATAAACAACACATGGACTACGAGAACATCTACATTGAGGAAGAGAACAACATCGGTACAATTACCATCAATCGCCCCAAAAAACTAAATGCCCTTAACAAGCGCACCATTGAGGAGCTGCATGTGGCTTTTAAGGAGTTGGACGAGGATGCCGACACCAAGGTCATCATTGTCACAGGTAGCGGGGAAAAGGCATTTGTGGCTGGTGCGGACATTTCTGAATTTGCCCATTTTTCAGTAAAAGAAGGGCGCCAATTAGCCGCTATGGGACAAAAAAGGTTGTTCGATTTTGTGGAAAACCTTTCCACCCCTGTAATTGCGGCCGTTAACGGGTTTGCACTTGGCGGAGGACTGGAGCTAGCCATGGCCTGTCATTTTAGAGTGGCGAGCACCAATGCCCGAATGGGTCTTCCCGAAGTGTCTCTAGGGGTTATACCGGGTTATGGAGGCACCCAACGCTTACCACAGCTTGTAGGCAAGGGAAGGGCCATGGAAATGATCATGACTGCCGGTATGATCGATGCGGATAAAGCCTTTTCCTTCGGTTTGGTGAACCATGTGGTCTCCCCAGAAGAACTATTGCCATTGTGCATCAAAATAGCAAGCAGGATATCGAATAATTCCGCCGTGGCCGTAAAACAGGCAATAAAAGTGGTAAATGCTGGTTTTAAGTATGATGTTGATGGTTATGCCGCAGAAATAGATGCCTTTGGCCATTGTTTTGGTACCGATGATTTCAGGGAAGGAACATCGGCTTTTTTGGAAAAGCGCAAGGCAGATTTTTCTGGGTCTTGACCGTTGGCACGACCAACCCAAATTACAATGAAAAAAAAAATAGCCTTATTAGGTCTTCTTCTGATAGGAATAGTGGGCGTTGCCCAGAAAATGCCCGTTTCCTACAATTTTGGTGAAAAGTATAATGATCGCTACCGCTATTCCAACCTGTTGACCATTGATGACGATGGTACTGGGGGTTACATATTGGTGAGAGCTTACTACCAAGGACTTATCCTAAAACCCAAAGGCTATCTCATAGAGCATTACAATAGCAATTTAGAGCTGGTCACGGAATATAATTACAAGCTCAAGGGACTCGATTTTGTAGATGGGTTCCTTAAAAATGGCCAATTGAACCTTATGTTCCTCAATTATAACCAAGGTAGGGGCGAATATGAGTATTGGGTTCATTCCAGCCCAATTATCACTTTTGATTTTAAGGAGAAGAAGTTACTTTCCATTGCTTCGGAAGAAGTACACGACCCTGTTGGCAAAAACTACTACAATAGAAACTTCTCCAAGGGGTTTACCACCGCCATCCTTTTTGATGAGCAGAAAAGAGGTTTTGTAATCAGTACCCACCATAAAAGGGGCAAGAGCAACAAACACATGATCCATTTGTTTGATACGGCCCTGAACAAAAAGTTTGAGTTCGATTTCTCCCATGAGATCGAAGAAAAGAATTATGCCTTTGAGAACGTGGCCTTCTCACAGGACCTTCAGACCGCATATATTGTAGGCAAAGCCTATTTTAAAAAGAAGCGTTTTCAGGTTGATGAGCGCAAGTTCCAATACGAACTTATAAGGGTTAACAGTGGTGGAAGCAGTACACAGTCATTTGTGGACGCTGGGAAGTATCCCGAGGGATTATATCCTGTCCGATTTAAAAACAGACTGGTCTGTATTGGGTTTTATGCTGATAGAAAGGACAATCGCTACAACGGAATTGCCTATTTTGATGTGGATCCAACTTCCCTCGACATCAATTCCAAAAAGTACAACTCATTTTCCCTACAATTTATGGAAGACAAGTTTGGTAGGGAAGAGGACAAGGTGGTCAAGAATTTGGTATTTAAGGGGGTGCATGTAAATTCTCAGGAAGAGATTTTCTTTAATGCCGAAGAGTACTTTGTTACCACGGGCATGGAGGTTACCGGTGCAGGACAACGCATTAAAACAGAACGGTTTCACCATAACGACATCGTAAGCGCCAAATTAAAACCCAATGGCGAAATGGACTGGGTACGCAACATTAACAAGACCGAGGTTACCCAAGGTGATGGCGACTATGCCTCTTATAGCTCCTATTGCAAGGACGGTAACACCTACTTCTTTATTTGCACCGCAGCGGACAATCCACAACTTATTGGCAACGAACGTCTGATCTTTAAGCAAGGGTTTAGCCGTAACCGTAATGTCTTTATGATCTCTTTGGACCAAAACGGGGTAATGGACTATGAAAAGATCATAGACCAACAAGAGGCCCGTTTGCCCTTAATGGTCTCCAAACCCTTAAAGAACCTAAGTGGGGACAATATGCTCTTCTATGCCAAACGCGGCAGCAAAAAGCAACTGGTCAAGGTAGATTTTAACTGATCTACAACAGGTCCCATCCGAAAATTCGCACACGCACTTCGCATCTATCAATTCTAAAGACCCATCCGTCAATTGGCAAGGGGCATGCATCAACTAGGCCCTAAAATACCCAATGGCCCCACGTACTTTTGGTTTCTAATAACGGTAAAACAAAAAAATTATGAAATCAATGAAAGTACTGGGCATGGCTCTTTTGGGAATGTCCATAATTATGGCCTCTTGTACAGGAGACCAAGGTGAACCAGGACCCAAGGGAGATAAGGGTGATAGTGTTACAGGAGGGAAAGGAGACAAAGGGGATCCTGGGAAAGACGGTCTTGCTTGTTGGGATCTTAACGGCAACGGTATGGCCGATGTCGATACAGAAGACTTTAACAACGATGGAGAAGTAAATGCCTTGGACTGCCAAGGCGCCCCGGGAAATGATGGCCAAGACGGTAGCGACAAACCCAATATGGAGTTCTATTTTCAAAATGGGTATAATAACTATACAGGGACACAGGATGCCCGAATCAGCCCCCTAGGTGAAGCAGATGGCAATGACGGGACGTTAGCTATTCGTGAAGATTTGGAAAATCCGAATCTTAGGAGATTTTCTCTTCTGAGGTTTGATGATATCTCCGATAAAGTAAATACTGCGTTTGATACCGACAATACCAATTGTGGGGATAGTTATAGGGTAGACCAAGTTATACTATATCTATATGCAGGAAGTTCAACTGCTTCCAGTGCTATTCCAGGGTACATACATCTTGGTTTCTATGAAGATGGAGACCCGTTATTTTCGGAGGCCGATGTTTCATGGACTGTTGCCAATCAAGTTGATACTTGGGGTTTTTTAACAGGAGCTGGAAGTTTATGGGATACAAATCCATTTCCTGGTTCCGATGGTTACACTCATTACATGCCTTTAATCACCACGACTTCTCAAAATATGGGTTGGATTGCGATTCCTTTGCCACGTGATTTTGTAACCAAATGGATTTGTGGCGACCCAGATAACCTTAATAAAGGTATGCGGTTGAGATTAACAACTGAAGCAAACGCAGGATCAGCTTCAATTACGTTCTTTTCTAGCGAACATGACAATGTAGATCTAAGGCCTTTATTGGTAGTGCAAACCACGGAGGCAAATCCTGCGACTACGAAGATGGCCCCAAGCAGCAAGGCCAAAGACTGGGACAACATGTCTTACGAAGAAAAAATGGCACCTTTGTTCCGTTACTTTGCGGCCAAAGAAGCCAATTAGGTTCAATTTTCCATACATACCTAATGAGAGAGTCCCGTCCGGGGCTCTTTCTTTTTGTGTCATTTCGAACCCTGTCCTGAGCAAAGTCGAAGGAGCTGTGAGAAATCTAAAAGTTACCAGTGAAATATGATGAGATTTCTCGTTGCACTCGAAATGACATCAAGACTCCATCTCATTTCTGACGCTTTCCTGAGTACGGTTTGAATACTTCTACAATCTAAGTTTCTGTTACCTTTGTCAGTTCGAGCGCAGTCGAGAACCCAGTCCTGGGTCTTGCCTTGAGCGAAGCCGAAGGAGAAGTCGAAAGGGTAGTCCAAGGCGTAAGTGGGAAATCCAAATATTCAGGACTTCAAGTCATTTCGAACGAATGTGAGAAATCTAAAAGTTACCGGTGAAATATGATGAGATTTCTCGTTGCACTCGAAATGACATCAAGACTCCATCCCATTTCTGACGCTGTCCTGAGTACGGTTTGAATACTTCTACAATCTAAGTTTCTGTTACCTTTGTCAGTTCGAGCGCAGTCGAGAACCCAGTCCTGAGCCTTGCCTTGAGCGAAGCCGAAAGGGCAGCCGAAGGAGAAGTCAAAAGGGTAGTCCAAGGCGTAAGTGGGAAATCAAAATATTCAGGACCTCAAGTCATTTCGAACATCCCGATGGTTGTCGGGAGTGAGAAATCTAAAAGTTATCGGTGAAATATGATGAGATTTCTCGTTGCACTCGAAATGACGCCGAGACCTCATCTCATTTCTGACCCTTGCCTTGAGCTTTCATCCTGAGCGAAGCTGAAAGGGCAGCCGAAGGGTAGTCCAAGGCGTAAGTGGGAAATCCAAATATTCAGGACCTCAAGTCATTTCGAACATCCCGATGGTTGTCGGGAGTGAGAAATCTAAAAGTTATTGGTGAAATATGATGAGATTTCTCGTTGCACTCGAAATGACGTCAAGACTCCATCCCATTTCTGACGCTGTCCTGAGTACGGTTTGAATACTTCTACAATCTAAGTTTCTGTTACCTTTGTCAGTTCGAGCGCAGTCGAGAACGCTTATGGCCTTATCATTCTGAGCGAAGCGAAGAATCCCTTTCAGGTTCCCATCCTTTTGGAAACAGTTCAATGCGATGCTGAACTAAGTTCAGCATGACAGTTTTATGCCTTTTAACTATTAACCATCAACTATCAACCATTAACCATCAACCATTAACTATCAACTATCAACCCTTCACCTTTGACCCATCACCCCTTTCCCCCTTCCCCTTTTAACATTCACCCAAAGCCAATCAAAGGAAATAATCCATAAATTTGGAATAAATCCAAAAACATGGAACCCAAAGAATACCAAAAGGGCAGAGGAGCCCAGAAAAATACACCCAATCAGTTTTTACAGCATGTGTATGAAATGCGGGAAGATTTTCTGGAGTTCTGCCGTTTGGAGGGAGAGGAGGCCGAGAGCAACAAGACCCAATATATACCCATCTTTCCCAAGACCATTGTAAACAAGGTAGATAGCCCAGATGTGGGGATGCTATACTCCATGAACCCTTACCAAGGCTGCGAACATGGTTGTATTTATTGCTATGCACGCAATGCCCATGAGTATTGGGGGTATAGCGCGGGCTTGGATTTTGAACGCAAGATTTTGGTCAAAAAGGCGGCCCCGGAACTGTTGGAGGCCAAGATCAAACACAAAAACTGGAAGGCCTGCACCATTGTGCTTTCGGGCAATACGGATTGCTACCAGCCCGCCGAGCAAAAGTTCGAGATTACACGCAAATGCTTGGAAGTCTTCCTAAAATACCGTCATCCAGTGGGAATAATCACTAAAAACGCATTGGTCCTTCGAGATTTGGATATTTTAAAGGAGCTCAATGCCCATCAATTGGTGGGGGTCAATGTTTCGGTGACCTCCCTTTCGGAAAAAACCCGAAGAAAACTGGAACCAAGGACGGCTTCCATCCAAAAAAGGTTGAAGACCATTAAGGTCCTATCCGAGAACAACATTCCAGTCAATGCTATGTTGGCGCCCATGATACCGGGCATCAACAGTCATGAGCTTTTGCCTTTGGCCAAAGCCGTGGCCGATCATGGTGCCCGTTCGTTTGCCATTACGGTAGTACGGTTGAATGGTGCCATTGGACAAATCTTTACCGATTGGATCAAAAAAGCCCTACCGGATCGGGCCGAAAAAGTCTTACACCTGATTCAAGACTGTCACGGAGGATCTATAAACGATAGCCGGTTTGGGATTCGAAGCAGGGGAGAGGGAAAAATTGCCCAACAGATTCACGATATGGCCCACTTGGCCCGTCAGAAATATTTTAAGAACAGGCAGTTTCCTAGATTGCGGACCGATTTGCACGAACCCTACAAGAACGGGCAGATGAAATTATTTTGATGTGGTCTTTTCGAAGTCGTATGCGACGGGGAAATCTATTTTTCAACTATTTTTAAAGAACTGTCCAAATAGGGGTTGCGTTTTCGTCCTTAGGATGAAGACAATGTATAACCAGTCCCGAAAAAGGACACAAAACGAAATGTCATGAGTAATTTTTTGTATCTATTCAGAGGTGGGGATGAAGCCTTTGACAAATTGTCCCAAGAAGAAAAACAAGCCCATATGGAAGTTTGGGGCGCATGGATGGGAGGCTTAAAGGAAAAGGGAAAGCTGTTGGACGGACTCCCTTTGGGAAAGGATGGAAAAGTAGTCCACAACAGAGGTGAAGTGGTCACTAATGGCCCCTTTGCGGAAGGAGCAGAAATGGTGGGGGGATATTTGATCGTATCTGCCAAGGACTATGACGAGGCGGTGGAAATTTCCAAAGGCTGCCCCATTTTTGATTATGAGGGAAGCTTTGTGGAGGTTCGCGAAATCCTTTCCATGGAGCACTGATTTTAAAAAATTAAAATAGCAGGTCATTTCGAGTGAAACGAGAAATCTCTTATGGCAATTTTATCATTTAGATTTCCCACATTCTTTCGAAATGACTTATTGAAGAATGTAGCCTCAATTGAACAGTAATGCCACACGACCACCATCAAACCATAGAACACCTTTTTAGACAGGAATATGGGAAAGTGGTGGCCCTATTGACCCATAAGTTTGGTACTTCCCATTTGGAACAGATCGAGGATGCCACCCAAGATACCTTTATCAAAGCCATGCAAGTGTGGGCCTACAAATCCGTTCCAGATAACCCCACGGCATGGTTGTACCGGGTGGCGAGCAATCGGCTGATTGATGTATTGCGGCGGGACAAAAAAATGAACCTTCAAGATACGGAACGATTGCCCCAACTGAGCGGTACGGAGCAAAATGGCGATCCCACTTTGGATGCTACCCTTTCGGACAGTCAATTGAAAATGATATTCGCCTGTTGCCACCCCACGCTTTCGCAAGAACATCAAATAGTGTTGAGTTTAAAACTCATTGGCGGTTTCAGTAATAAGGAATTGGCAGAAGCCTTATTGAAAAAGGAGGAAGCGGTAGCCAAATCCTTTACTCGGGCCAAGAAAAAATTCCGGGAAGAGGTTAAAATGCTCAAGATTCCTGTGGAGATGGGGTTACAGTCTCGCTTGTTTCGTGTATTACAGGTTATTTATCTGTTGTTTTCGGAAGGCTATGCAGCCACTTCGGGCACCTTGATTATTAAAAGGGATATTTGCTACGAGGCTTTGCGTTTGGCCTTGTTGATGCAGCAAAATACCTATTGTCAACACCCCAATTTGGAAGCTTTGATTGCTTTGATGTGCTTTCATGCTTCCCGCTTTGATGCCCGATTGGATGATAAAGGTGAGTTGGTGACCTTGGAATATCAGGATCGCAGCAAATACAACCAAGAATTGATTACAATAGGCATAAGACATTTAGAAAATGCGGGAACCAAAGATGGGACCCCTTCCAAATACCATTTGGAAGCGGCCCGATCGTACTATCATTCTACGTCCAAAACATTTGGTGAGACCGATTGGAAGAACATACTTTATCTATATGACCTACAATTAAAACTGGAGCCATCACCCATGGTGGCGCTACATCGTATAATTGCCTTTACCAAAATCCATGGTGCCGAAAAAGCTTTCGGAGAACTGGAGCAATTGGAGCAAAAAAGCGATTTTGCCAATCAGGCACTGTTCCATGCCATCAAAGCCGAACTTTGGTCCGATTTAGGAAAACCCGATCAACAAAAAGCTGCTTTGGAAAAGGCCATTTCACTCACCGAAAATGAATTGGTCAAAAACCATTATTGGAAGAAAATGGAAGCTTAACGCCCTTTAGGGCATAGGCTACATACCTTCTTCTTCCCCAACATGTTTTTTATAAAATTTCCAAGCCTCGTGTGCCACATCGCGGCCCAGTTCCAATCCGGCAATATTATCCGCTTGGATGTGATACCCGCCAAGTACTCTTGAAATTCCCGCCATTTCGGCTGTTTTGGTAAACGTGGGAAACTTAAGGGTTACAGTGTCCCCAAGGTTTTCTGGTTCGGTAAGGGAGCCGGCCACGAGTTCCACTTCAGAGCCGAACTCATCACTGCCTGTCCAAAGCTTCAATGCTTCGGCACAACCCCCACTAATGGTGCTATGGCCCGAGGTGTAACTAGGGAATGGTGGGCACAAGAATGTATCGGGAGAATAGGGGCGCCATTGGTTGCCGTCCATCTCGATCATCCCTTTTCCGACTCCACCCCAAGCTTTGATTTTCTGCTGGTCGTAATATTCATGCACCAAAGCAAAAGGTCGGGCAAAATCATAGAACATTTTGCTGTCCCATGAGGCAATGAAAGCATCCATGGCCACCACTTGGTTGTAAAAGAACATTTTCACATCTTGATCTAAGGTGTGGTTGTCCCTAATGGATACTTCTTGGGCAAACTTCAACCAGTGTCCTGCTTGTTGTACCGATTGTGGCCCGTCCCGCATGAACTCCACCAAGGCTTTTTGTTCATCGGTTAGGTTGGCCTGCATTTCAATGACTTCCTGCACTTCTTTCTCAAGTTGTTCAGAGCCAATCTGTGGAGGAGGTCCAGGTCGAAACTGATCTCCGGATTTCATTGATATGGGTTTTACCCTGTCCCAAAAAGGGGTAAGGCACCCTGGGGCAAATTTTCCTCCTTTTCCATCCGAAAAATATTTGGGCTGCCAGCGGTTGGGATCCACGTTGTTGTCAACGGAATTTATAGGTTCATATCCCACATAATTGAAGTAGGGTATCCCGTTGGAGCCTTCCTCTTCACCATATTGGTTGGCGCCGTCTCCTTTGCGGGCCTCAATGACAGCCTTGGCTGCCAAATTTCCAATGCCTTCGGGGGTATTGGGGTCCAAACTTTCATTGTTGGGGTCCAAGCCAAGCTCTTTCATAAAATCGGTAAAGAGTTCCTTGTCCGAATAATAATATTCGTTCATGGCCCTGTAAGCGGCATAACTAATGGCAATTTCCTTGTTTTTTAAGGTTTGTTCATCTATTGGGCGCCTTTCCACGCCTTCTAAATAAACGGGAATGGCTTTTTCGTCATAACGGGACCATGCGTCAAAGACGGAAACAAATATCAACCCCAAAAACCTAGAGGTTATGGTTGGTCTTGGTTTGAATTTTTCAGTGTCGTTGGCCGTAGCCGTGATGGCCATTTGGCTCCATTGGTATGCAAGGTTTTCAGCTCCCAAGGGTTGGGTCGCTTCCACTGTATTTTGGCTTTCTTTGGCGCTTTGTTTACAGGCAATAACCACTACCAAAGCAAATAGCAATAAAAATGCTTTTTTCATCACATATATGTTGTTTAGCTAAGTGAAAATCACAGAGATATGGGCTATTTGTTGCCCATATCAACCGTGCAATGTAGTAATTTTGAAAATTATGATAATTCCCAACCTTTACGATAATCTCTAGTGACCCATTCGTTGGCTTGGTCGTAATTGGTGATTTTCATGTTCTCACCATCCCAGAAAAGTTTACGTCTTCCAGGGTAATCGTATGGATCCCAATCACCAACCTTTTTACCTTCTTTCAATACTTTGTATTGATAGGCTTTTACAGCCAAGTTGCCCATAAGTACAGTTTCGGTCAAAGGACCTGCTTTTGAGAAGTCTGAAGAAGTGGACCCGCCGTTGAGGCATACATCCACAAAGTTGGCAATATGACCGCCCATACTACCTGGTACTCTTGGGTATTTTGCTTTAGGTGTTTTGTAAAGATCCATCATATCTGTTGGCAGCAGGCGTGCGTTTTGCGAGTAGGTATCACAAACCAAAATACCGCGTTCGCCATACATGATGGTTCCACCATCCCTGTTGCCTACCATTTCGCCATCCTTTAGTTCGTCTGGTAAATCTGGCATTAAACCACCATCATACCAGTTCAAGGCAATATCTCCGTGGTATTCATGGTCGAATTTCAAATGTATTTTTGATGAGGGAGGGCAAGAAGGGCTATAATCAGCCTCCACAAAATCGCCTACCCAAACCGTAGTACAACTCGCTTCTGCCTCAGTAGGATATCCTAAATCAAGCACGCTGAAAGGGGTTTCCATGATATGGCAGCCCATATCGCCCAAAGCACCTGTTCCAAAATCCCACCAACCACGCCATTTAAATGGCAGGTAAGCTTCATTATAATCCCGCATGGCGGCAGGGCCTAACCATAAATCCCAATCCAGTTCCTTTGGCACCTGTTGTTTTTCCGTTGGTACGGCAACTCCTTGTGGCCACACAGGACGGTTGGTCCAACAATCAATGGTATGGATCTTTCCAATAATTCCTGATTCTACCCACTCGCGAGCAATACGGCTGTCATCACTGGAAGCTCCTTGGTTGCCCATTTGGGTAACAATACCATTCTCTTTGGCCACTTGGGTCATCAAGCGGGCTTCATGGATATTGTGGGTCAAGGGCTTTTCAACATAGGCATGTTTTTTCTCCCGCATAAATGGAAGTGCTATGGCAGCATGGGTATGATCGGGAGTGGCTACCATAACGGCATCAATATCATTCAAATGTTTATCGAAGACTTTTCTAAAGTCTTTGTATCGTTTTACATCAGGGAAACGCTCATAAGTAGATTTGGCGCGTCTATCATCTACATCGCAGAACGACACAAATTTTACTTTGCCGGTTTCATTTAACCCACCGATTACTCCGCTTCCCCTACCTCCAACTCCAAAGGCACCAACATAAAGCGTATCACTGGGAGGAACATGGGTCTTGCCCAGAACATGGCTGGGCACAATGGAAAACGCAGCGGAGGCCGCCGCGGCATTTTGAATGAATTTTCTTCTTTGCATTTTGTTAGGTTTGATTGCGATTACAAGATACAAAAAACTGTCAGAGACAAAAGTGTTATCGATGGCCACCCCACTCACCAAAAAACTGATCTAGATAGTCCTCCATGAATTGGTGCCTCTGTAATGCCAGTTTTTTGCCAGTTTCCGTGTTCATGCGGTCCTTGAGCAGTAGTAGCTTTTCATAGAAATGGTTAATGGTCGGGGCTTTGGATGCCTTATATTCCTCTTTGGTCATGTTGAGATTGGGAGGAATGTTGGGGTCGTACATCGCCCTATTTTTAAAGCCTCCATAATTAAAGGTTCGGGCAATACCTATAGCGCCAATGGCGTCCAGACGATCGGCGTCTTGGACCACTTCAAGTTCTTTGGAGGTGAAGGTTGACTTATTTTTCTCCAAGCTGTTTTTAAAGGACATATGCTGGATGATGTTCACCACATGGTCAATAACGGACTTGTCCACTTGTTGGGATTGCAGAAACTTTTTGGCCAATTCCGGGCCTATGGATTCATTCCCTTGATGGAATTTGGGGTCGGCAATGTCGTGCAACAATGCTGCGAGTTCCACAACTAGGATATTTACCTTCTCATATTTGGATAATAATCTAGTTGTGTTGAAGACACGTTGAATATGAAACCAATCATGGCCTCCTTCTGCATTTTCCAATTCTTTTTTTACGAAGGAAATAGTGTTTTGTATAAGTTGGTCGTGATTCATTTTTCCTTGGTTATTCCAGAAGCGATGGTGGCTTCAACTTGAGCAATTAGCTCATCAATATTCCCTTTGTTTTCTACAGGCGGATGCACTTTGAATTTGAGATGGGAGCCCAATCCCATGGGAAATTTTCCGTAGCGTAGCAATTTCCAAGAGTTGTTAATACTGATGGGTACTATCAAGGCGGAAGGGGCATTTTTCATCAACACTTTCAGTCCAGTGGTCCTGAACGGTTTGGGAAGACCATTTCTGCTGCGGGTTCCTTCAGGAAAAATCACCGCGCTCCGGTTGTGCTTTTCAATATACTTGCCCAATTTTTGCAACTCGGCAATGGACTGTTTGGGGTCTTTTCTATCAATCAATGCCGAACCACCATGCCTCAAGTTAAACGAGACGCTTGGGATACCTTTGCCTAGTTCAATTTTGCTTACAAATTTGGGATGATATTTTCGCATGTACCAAATAATAGGAGGGATATCGTACATGCTCTGATGGTTGGAAACCACAATCAAAGGTCTATTTGTGGGAATATTGTGGGTGTTTTCAAAGTTATATTGGGTGCCCAATAGGTTGGTGCATCGCATAATGAGCCAATTGAGGATGGAAACACTTGCTTTATGGGCATTGTACCCAAAAATCTTTAGGCAGACCCATTGGATGGGATGAAAAATGACCAAAACCAATCCAAAACAAATGAAGAATAGTGAGGTAAGTAGATAGGAAAACAATTTAACAATGGTCATTTTCGGATGTTCAGTTAGTGGTAGCGTGTAAAAATAAAAAAACCACCCTTTAAGGGTGGCTTGTTTTTTGGATAGAAGGGATATTTAACAAAATTCGTTATACGCTTCCATCAAATTTTCAGCGATAAGCTCAGCAGGTCTGCCTTCAATGTGGTGTCGCTCGATCATGTGAACCAACTCCCCATCTTTAAACAGGGCCATACTTGGCGATGATGGAGGGAAAGGAACCATGTGGTTTCTTGCGGTATTCACGGCATCGGTGTCCACTCCAGCAAATACGGTCGCCAAATGGTCCGGTCTTTTGGAATTCTGAAGGCTCAATTTGGCCGCTGGTCTCGCATTGGCTGCGGCACAACCACAAACCGAATTGACCACGATCAAAGTGGTGCCCTCTTGCTTAAGGGCGTTCTCAACAGCTTCACTTGTATATAGTTCTTCAAACCCGGCGGTTGCCAAGTCTGCACGCATAGGTTTTACCAATTCTTCAGGATACATAGACTACTTTTTAATTAAAGTTCAAAGATACGGTTTTGTTGGTTTATTTTCATGCTCCTTAACATTGTGTAAGGTATAGCTTCTTGCACAAAGCCCTATATTTGGGCTTTAATTTTTTGTAGGATGATCAAGTGGGTTGCGGCCTTAATTGGATTTTTTATTAGAGGAATCGTTGGGGCGGTCTTGGGATTTTTTGTGGGCAGTATATTGGATGGGCTTGGAGGCTCGTCAAAATCATCAAGAAGTGTTTTTCAGGATTTTACCCGCCAGAGTGTTTCCCCGGCCGATTTTGAACTGAATCTACTCTCTCTGTGCTCCATTATCATTAAAGCCGATGGACAGGTGAGCCAACGTGAGTTGGACTATGTTAGACAATATTTTTTGAGCACCTACGGAAAGGAAAAGGCCAATGCTATTTTCAGAACGTTCAATGAAGTGATCAAGAAAAGGGAAATCTCTGCCCAACGGATTTGTACCTATATGGTCCAACGTACCCGTTACGAAGTGCGGTTACAATTGCTACACTTTTTGTTCGGGATCGCCCAGGCCGATGGGCAGGTAAGTCAGGCAGAGACTTCCAAATTGCGGGAAATTGCCGGGTACCTTAGGGTGGGGATGCATGATTTTGAAAGTATCATGGCCATGTTCATTAAATCTGCCGATAATGCCTACAAGATTTTGGAGATAGAAAGGAGCGCTACCGATGAGGAGGTAAAAAAGGCCTATCGAACCATGGCCAAAAAATACCATCCGGATCGTGTAGTGACCGAAGATAAAGCCATTCAAAAAGGGGCCGAAGAGAAGTTCAAGGAAGTACAAAAGGCCTATGAGACCATTCAGAAGGAACGTGGGATTTCATAGGTTTGGTTAGGAGTTAGGAGTTAGGAGTTAGGACGAAGCTGGCTTAAAATTTAAATAGATAAGTATGCAAGAATTCTTGTTTTATATCAAATTGGGGCTTAACCACGTTTTGGACTTTGGGGCATACGACCATATTTTGTTCTTATCGGCCTTGGCCATTCCCTTTACATTTAAACATTGGAAACGTGTAGTGATCTTGGCGACTGTATTTACCATTGCCCATTGTGTGTCTTTGGCACTTTCGGTATACGAGGTTTTTACGGTTGATGTAAGCCTTATTGAGTTTCTCATCCCCGTTACCATTTTGCTTACCGCTCTCTTTAATTTTACCTATGTGTTTAGAGAGGCAATGCAAGTGGGACTATATCTGCACCTTTTGGCTACAGCCTTTTTTGGATTGATCCATGGTTTTGGGTTTTCCAACTATTTTAAAATGCTCATGGCGGAAGAGGAAGACAAGATTACCCCATTGTTGGGCTTTGCAACTGGAATAGAACTTTCCCAAGTCACTATAATCTTGGTGATTTTGACCTTGGCATTTGTGGTTTTGGATGTACTGAAGGTGAAAAGGGCCATTTTTATTGCCGTCGCCTCTATTTTGGTGATTGCCATTACAATACCCTTGCTCATTGCAACGTTTCCCATGTAGGCCCTTCGTTAAAATTAATCGAATAAGGTTGTACGGGTCTATCAAAGCGGGTATATTTAATTATTCTCGACTTATTTAATGGATTTTATGAAGGAGAGCAAACAAGAAAAGTACGACAAAGCTTATCTGCGGATGGCCTTGGAATGGGGAAAACTTTCCTATTGCAAAAGAAGACAAGTAGGGGCCATTATCGTAAAGAATAGAATGATCATTTCTGATGGGTACAACGGAACACCCACCGGCTTTGAAAATATCTGTGAAGACGATGAAGGGTATACCAAATGGTATGTGCTTCATGCTGAAGCCAATGCCATATTGAAGGTGGCCTCCTCAACCCAATCCTGTGAGGGCGCTACCTTGTACATTACCTTGTCTCCATGTAGGGAGTGCAGCAAATTGGTGCACCAGTCTGGCATAAAACGTGTGGTGTACCAAACTGCATACAAAGATGACTCAGGATTGAAATTTTTGGAACGGGCCGGTGTTGAAATAGTACACATGCCCATTCTGGAGGAAATGGTGTAAGCCTCAACTCTTGCTATTATGAAGAAAATTAATGGATATATATGGCCCACATTGCTTGCTCTTGCCGTAGCCATAGGAATTTTTATAGGTGGGAAACTTCATTTTAATGATACTCCCGAAAAGCTATTCTCAACCAATTCCAAAAAAGACAAACTTAACAGGCTTATAGATTATATAGACTATGAGTATGTTGATGAAATAGATACCGATAGTATTGTTGATGTTACCGTGAACAATATCTTGGGCAAGTTAGATCCGCATTCGGTATACATCCCTAAAAGTGAAATGGATGAAGTTTCAGAAAACATGAAAGGAGACTTTGCCGGTATTGGGGTAAGTTTTTATATGTTCAAGGATACCATCACGGTAATACGGACCATAAAAAATGGGCCAAGCCATATCAGCGGCATTAAAGCTGGGGATCGCATTTTAACGGCAAACAACGACACTCTTTTTGGCAGACGCGTACCCAATAGTGAGGTGGTCTCCAAACTCAAGGGTAAGATTGGCACCAAGGTAGATCTTAAAGTTTTCCGAAAAGCTGAAAACAAAACCCTGGATATCACGGTTACCCGCGGCCATGTGCCTATCCGAAGTGTGGATGCGTATTATATGCTCACCAAAGATATGGGGTACATCAAAATCAATCGCTTTGCTGAGTCGACCTTCAAAGAATTTAAGGATGCCCTAAAAAAACTAAAACTGCGAGGAGCGGAAAAATTGGTACTTGATCTTAGGGACAATCCCGGTGGTTATCTGGGTATTGCCGAGAAATTGGCAGACGAGTTTTTGGAAGATGATAAGTTGATTCTCTTCACTAAAAACAAGAAGGGAAGAGTAAAAAAGGCCTATGCAACCAGCAAAGGGGATTTTGAGAACAAACCAGTATATGTATTGATCAATGAACGTTCTGCATCGGCAAGTGAGATTATTGCAGGGGCGCTTCAGGATAACGACATAGGAACCATTGTGGGAAGACGTTCCTTTGGTAAGGGATTGGTACAACGTGAAATGGATTTAGGTGATGGTTCCGCCGTGCGCCTGACCGTATCCAGATACTATACCCCAACAGGTAGGTCCATTCAAAAATCCTATAAAAAAGGACATCGGGACTACTATCAAAAATTTATGGAACGGTATAGAAATGGGGAGCTGGTTTCGGCAGACAGCATTAAGGTGGCAGATTCCCTAAAGTTTCGTACGCCAAAAGGAAAAATTGTCTATGGCGGAGGTGGAATCATACCCGATGTTTTCGTCCCTATCGGAAGTAATGAGGAGGAAGCCATTGAAAGTATGGATGACACCTACCAATTCTTTTCCAGATTTGTTTTTGAACATTTGGAAGAGGATAGAACCCGCTATGCCATTTATGATATGAATCAATTTTTGGAGGAATTCCGTGTGGATGACATCCTTTTTGATGAGTTCATCCAATTTGTACTGGATCGAAAAATCAAATTGGATTTCTATGCCCAAGAAGAGAAAATAAAAGCCTACATAAAGGCCAATATTGCAGAACAATTGTTTTCTCCCAATTTATCTGCGGAAATCAAGGGGGAACATGATTCCATGCTCAATAAAGTCTTGGAATTGGATATGGCCACTTTGGGACAACCCGAAGTAGGGGCCACCATTAAGATGCAAGACTAGTTGTCCTTCAACTTCTTCTCTATCTTCTTTGAAGTCATAAAAATCAAAAGAAGCACCACCGCACACAAAGATGCCACTATGCCGATCAAGGCAATGGTACTGTCTCCTTGAAATGGGTTTTCAAAATCCACTAAAGTTACATTATAGGCAATCAGCCCCAAGGCCAAAACGATAAGGATTATGCTGAATGTTCTGTTCATAAACAAATTTATTGTCCGTGCTCAAAGAGTTGGTTGATGTTTGCTGCAAAAAGCTTTACCGCTATGGCCAATAGGATTACACCAAATACTTTTCGGATAATGCTAAGACCGTTTTTGCCCAACACCCGCTCTATCTTGGCACTGGATTTTAATACCAGATACACAAAGATAATGTTTAGAACTATGGCCACGATAATGTTTTCCACATAGTATTCTGCCCTAAGGGACAAAAGTGAGGTCATGGTACCGGCA
Source organism: Flagellimonas alvinocaridis (assembly GCF_004916895.1). Taxonomy (GTDB): domain Bacteria; phylum Bacteroidota; class Bacteroidia; order Flavobacteriales; family Flavobacteriaceae; genus Flagellimonas; species Flagellimonas alvinocaridis. The sequence goes on along the minus strand of NZ_SNTZ01000001.1, from coordinate 415,269 downwards.
CCGGCAATAAGTGGAAATGCAATTGGGACAATAGAGGCGCTTTCCGGCACATCGTCTTTGTACAGCGTAATGCCCAAAATCATTTCAATGGCCAGGAAAAAGATGATAAATGAACCAGCCACGGCAAAGGAGTTTACATCTATGCCAATCAGTTTTAGAATGCTTTCCCCTACAAAAAGAAAAGCAACCATGATACAGGCGGCCACAATGGACGCTTTTTCGGATTGAATATGTCCTACCTTGTTCCGCAGTCCAATGATTACAGGGATACTACCCACAATATCTATGACCGCAAATAGAATCATGCTGGCTGTAACGATTTCCTTAAAGTTGAAATTCATGGCTGTATTTTTTTCAATCTGCAAATGTACGTGTAAAAATGACTTTTGGATGATATAAAAATGTTTGGAAAATGTCAAATTTTGGGTTTTGGAGTACCTTTGCCAAAAAACTGGGGATAAGATGTTCCAAATAGGAAAAACCATAGTGTCCGAAGAGATTCTGGAGAACGATTTTGTCTGCAACCTGAATGCCTGTAAAGGGGCTTGTTGTGTGGGCGGGGAGTATGGCGCTCCAGTAGAGGATTCCGAAACCGATATTTTGGTTAACATTTACGAAGAGGTAAAACCTTATTTAAGACCAGAGGGAATCAAGGCTATTGAGGAACAAGGTGCTTTTGTGAAAGGTGAAGACGGGGAATGGGAGACCCCGTTGGTAAATAACAGTGAATGTGCCTACGTAATCTTTTCGGAGGATGGTATTACCAAATGTGGCATAGAAGCGGCCTATGAAGATGGCGCCACTAAATGGAAAAAACCAGTGTCTTGCCATCTTTATCCCGTGCGGACCCGCGAATATTCAGAGTTTACGGCAGTGAACTATCACAAATGGGAAATCTGTGACCCTGCCTGTAGTCTTGGAAAGGAGTTAAAAGTGCCGGTATATAAATTTGTCAAAGAAGCCCTGATTCGAAAATTTGGAGAGGAGTGGTACAATGAGTTGGAAGAAGTGGCGTCTGGAAACCAAGCCACTAAATCGTAGGGATGTCCAAAATGACTTTGGTACCGATTGAATTGCCGCTTTCATCAAAAAGATCTACAATATCCACATCGAACTTGTTCTGGTAATCCTTTGAAAAGTTGGCCAAACGTTCTTTTGTGATTCGGATTCCCACCGATTTTCTTTTGAGCACCCTATTTTCTTTGTTCACTTCAGCAGCGCCCCTACCCACACCATTGTCCACTATTTCTATGGAGACATGACTTTGATTTTTTCGTTTAACGTTCACATGGATTTTCTTTTCACCTTCTTTTGGGGAAAGTCCATGCCATAACGAGTTTTCTAAAAAAGGCTGCAAAGCCAAGGAGGGCATTTTTATGCTGGTGGGACATACATTTTCGTCTACACTGATCCTAAAATCGATTTCGTTGGAAAACCGGATATTCTCAATGTTCATATACAGTTCAACCGTCTCCAGTTCCTCGGCGAGGGTAATTTCTTTTTGGGACGAGGCTTCCAAAATCTTACGGACCAACTTGGAAAATTTATTCAAATAGTGAACGGCGTTTTTTTGCTCGTTGTTGATGATGTAAAGTTTTATGGAATTCAATGAGTTGAACAGAAAATGGGGATTCATCTGGCTCCGAAGCATGTTCTGTTCCAAAGAAAGGACTCTTTTCTCGTTCTTACTTTGATATTGTCGATATAGAATATAGAGAATGGAAGAAATAAGCCCAACGATCAGTGCACTTACCAATAAGGTAGTCTGGTTTTTTCGCAACCTTAGGCGAACAATTTCATTCTCCTTTGCAAGAACAGAAATTTGATTGTTCTTTTTGTCTGCCTCATACCTGACAATGACATCGTTCATATATCTCAGATTGGTGGCGTTCGAAATCTGATCGTTGTATTCCTCGGCTTTTTTAAAATATTCATAGGCCTTTCGGTAATCGCCCCGCGCCTCTTCAAGTTCGGTAAGCTTCTGATACCCGTAGAGTATGTTACTGGGAATGTTTCGACTTTTAGCCATTTCCAACCCTTCTTCGAGGAATGCATTGGCCTTGTCGTACTGCCCCAATTTGGTATGGGCCCACCCGGTGTTTATAAAAACGTAGGAAGTAATGGAAAAATCCCCAATGTTTCTGGACTCTTGGTGCAGTGGTTCCAAAAGAACAATAGCGGCATAGGGCATGCCTTGTTTTAAATAAATTTGTGCCAGACTGTTTTTGCATATGACGCGACCTATATCAGAATTTATTTCTTCATTGTAGGCCAAAGATTTTCTATAGTTTTCCAGAGCGGCCTCTAAATCGCCCTTTTGCTCCAAACAGTCCCCAATGTTTTGGTGGTTGATGGCAAGCCCCAATTTGTTGCCAAGTTCCTCCTCTAGTTTTAGGGCTCTTTTAAATTGTAGTATAGCCAAGTCATACTGCTCCAAAGTTTGATAGAGGTTCCCAATGCTGTTCAGGGAAACATTAATGCTTCTTTTAATATGGTGCGAAGGGTTTTCTACCTGTTCGGCCATCTCCAAGGCCTCTTGGTTGTAATCCAAGGCCGTTTTAATGGCGTCGGTGCGTCGGTAGACCACTCCCAACATGTTTAAACTGAATACCCTTAATTCAGTATTATTGGCTTTTTCAGACAGTTCCAATGCTTGTTCGTGGAGGTCTACTGATTTTTTAAATTGGGAGATGTTTCTGTATTTCATGCCAAGTTGATTCAGGGCATAGGCCTCTCCCTCTAAGTAGGCTGCCTTTTTAGACTCTTGGGCGAAATAACGTAGTAAGGTTGTGTCCCTTTTTTCAGATTTAAGCTCTGTATCCAAAGCCAAATAAGTTTTTGGCATTAACTGAACCACCCGTTCCACTTTCTCCTTAAACTCTTCGGGGATTTCCTGTGCATGGGAAACACTAAAAAACAAAATGCCTAAAATTAAGAATAGCGTTGCCCTTTGCAGTCGATCTAGATTTTCGATGTGTTTGGACTCTATTTTAAGCACGGGAAAAAGGGGGTTACAGCATATCCAGAAAATCGGATTTCTTTTGCCGGGAGACGGGAATTTTGTGGTTGGATTCCAAGACCACATAACCGTCTGTTTTTAGAAACTCTTTTATCTTGTTCAGGTTGATGATATAGGAATTATGAATCCTAAAAAAGCTGGTTTTTGGTAAAAGTGTATTTACCTCCTTCAGTTTTTTGGTGAGCAGAATTTTTTGGCCATCACTCAAAAATATGGTACTGTAATTACCATCCGATTCAGCATATAGGATATCATCACTGTTTAGGAACAACAATTTACCATCAGTGTTAATTGTAATTTTCTTACTGTGCGATTCCGAGTTGAAGTTCAACAGGATTTTTTCTAATTTATTGACGGTCAAATTCTTAGCGTTGAATTTTTTGATCTTCGCTATGGTCACTTGCAAATCGTCGGTATCAATGGGCTTAAGCAGATAGTCTATGGCCTCGTTCTTTAGGGCTTGCAGGGCATATTGGTTATACGCTGTGGTAATAACAACCGGAAAATCTTTGTTCTTAAGGCTTTTAATAAACTGAAACCCATCCATGGCAGGCATTTCTATATCCAAAAAAAGACAGTCGGGGGTATTGCGCTCCAAATAGGCCAGTGCCTCATGGGCATCGGTAAAGGAAGCAACAATATCCACTTCATCGCTCAGGTTGGTTAATTCCCAACTTAAGCTTTGTAGTGCTTTTATTTCGTCGTCAACAATTACAGCTTCTAACATCCAATGGGGATTAGGTAAATCAAATTTAGGATTATTCTTCCAACACCTCCTTAATTTATGTGCTAATGGATGTATTACACGTATAATCGGTAAAAAATGCAAGATCAAGCGAAAAAGCTGCGCTTTTGGGCCTGTATGTCGTTGATTTCATGAAACCATCAACAGCATGAAAACCGATTATACACAAAAGATGACCGTTTATACATCCCATTGGCAGGGAGGTTTTTTGTTCGTTATCTTGGCTCTGTCAAAAATTGGAGGAATTAGTTTTACTGCTATGAGAAAATGTGTTGTGTTGTTTGTGATTTTGGTGGCAGCCTTGATTTTTGCTGCTGTTTCCGAAAAGAAAGCACTAAAGATACAGTCCAATTGGGACCAGATGGCGGTGAAGAACAGTCACCTGCCCAAATAAGGAGTTCATACACATATTGCCAATAATTGTACGGCCGAAGCAACCATTCTCTTGATTATAGAAACCGCTTGCAAAATTAAATCTTCGGTCTGCCACGGTGTCATATTGGTTTTAGGTTTCGGGGGAACTACCTAAAATTTCAAGGATTCCATTGGCAAGGCTTGAAGAGGCCGTACTGTTTGGTAATATTCGGTTAAGCCTCTGAGTTTAATCTTCATAAATAGGAAAGACCAAAAAGTATGGTAAAATATACTTTTTGGTCTTTTTGCATTCAGAATGTCCTGCTCTAAAAACTTATCATTTTTTGGCTTTTGGCCCAAACCCAAGGAACATCGCTGGCGACCCTAGATTTCAACAGGTTGTGTTAAAAACTTTGCCCTTGTTTTGACAAATCCAACTTTACAATCTAATAACATTTTTGAATCTTTGTTAGCCCTATTCACATGGAAATTTCCTTCCAGATTATAAACTTTTTAACGAGATACTATGTCGACAGCCATTGAACCCATATTGCAAGAAAACAAGGATAGATTTGTGATTTTTCCCATAAAGCACCATGATCTTTGGGATTGGTACAAGAAATGTGAAGCATGTTTCTGGACGGCGGAGGAAATTGATTTGCACCAAGATTTGACAGATTGGAATTCTAAGCTCAATGATGATGAGAGGTATTTCATTAAACATATTTTGGCCTTTTTTGCGGCTTCGGATGGTATTGTAAATGAAAACTTGGCGGAAAACTTTGTAAATGAAGTGCAATATTCTGAGGCCAAGTTCTTTTATGGCTTCCAAATTATGATGGAGAACATACACTCTGAAACCTATTCCCTTCTCATTGACACTTATGTGAAAGATGAAAAGGAGAAGAATATACTGTTTCAGGCCATAGAAAATTTCCCGGCAATCAAGAAGAAAGCGGATTGGGCCCTAAAGTGGATAGAGTCCCCAAGTTTTGCTGAGCGTTTGATCGCTTTTGCCGCCGTAGAGGGTATTTTCTTTTCCGGTGCGTTCTGTTCTATTTTCTGGTTGAAGAAAAGAGGGTTGATGCCAGGGCTCACCTTTTCCAACGAACTGATATCCAGGGATGAAGGAATGCATTGTGATTATGCGGTGCACCTGCACAACCACCATTTGGTGAACAAAGTGCCCAAAGAACGCATTAAGGACATAATTGTGGATGCCCTAAACATAGAAAGAGAGTTCATTACCGAGTCACTTCCAGTGAGCCTTATAGGAATGAACGCAAAACTAATGACCCAATACTTGGAGTTTGTTACAGATAGATTGTTGGTGGAACTGCAATGTGAAAAAGTCTACAATGCCACCAATCCTTTTGATTTCATGGACATGATATCGCTCCAAGGAAAGACCAATTTCTTTGAAAAACGAGTTTCCGAATACCAGAAAGCTGGCGTTTTAAACAAGGAAAAGGACTCAGATTCGCAAAAAATTAGTTTCGACGCGGACTTTTAATTAGCCTATTTTTTTGTTGACTTCCAATGCCCCCGGAAGTCTTCAAGACCTTAACCTAAAAATGTTAAAATTTTAACATTGTCAAGTGCAATTGGACAAAACACACAGATCAATTAAAACACTAGTAGCACCATGTATGTAGTAAAAAGAGACGGAAGAAAAGAGCCGATCATGTTCGACAAGATTACGGCTAGAGTTAGAAAACTTTGTTATGGACTAAACATCCTTGTAGACCCGGTAAAAGTAGCCATGAGGGTTATTGAAGGTTTATATGATGGTGTTACTACTTCGGAGCTGGACAATTTGGCTGCAGAGATAGCGGCGACCATGACAACGACACATCCAGATTATGCCAAACTTGCGGCAAGGATTTCCGTTTCCAACCTGCACAAGAACACCAAAAAGTCCTTCTCGGAAACCATGAAGGACCTTTACGAATATGTGAATCCAAGAACAGGAAAAAAGGCCCCATTGCTATCGGATGAAGTGTACAAGGTAATCTCTGAAAATGCAGATACTTTGGATTCAACCATAATCTATAACCGTGATTTTGGCTACGATTATTTCGGTTTTAAAACCTTGGAGCGCTCTTATTTGCTGAAAATCAACGGTAAAATTGCAGAGCGACCGCAGCACATGCTTATGAGGGTGGCCGTGGGAATCCATTTAAATGACATGGAAGCTGCAGTGGAAACCTATGAGTTGATGTCCAAAAAATACTTTACACATGCTACGCCAACCCTATTCAACTCAGGGACACCAAAACCGCAGATGTCATCCTGCTTCCTGTTGGCCATGAAAGATGATAGTATCGATGGGATTTACGACACCCTAAAACAAACCGCAAAGATTTCACAGTCAGCGGGGGGGATTGGACTATCCATTCATAACGTCAGGGCTACAGGATCCTACATTGCAGGAACCAATGGAACATCCAACGGAATTGTGCCCATGCTACGTGTGTTTAATGATACTGCACGCTACGTGGATCAAGGTGGAGGAAAAAGAAAGGGCAGCTTTGCCATTTATGTGGAACCGTGGCATGCGGATATCTATGATTTCTTAGACCTTAAAAAGAACCACGGTAAAGAAGAAATGAGGGCACGGGATTTATTCTATGCCATGTGGATACCAGACTTGTTCATGAAACGGGTGGAAGCGGACGGTGAATGGACCTTGATGTGCCCTAATGAATGCCCAGGTCTATTTAACAGCCACAGCGAAGAGTTTGAAGCACTTTACACCAAATACGAGGCAGAAGGAAAAGGAAGGAAGACCATTAAGGCCAGAGATCTTTGGGAAAAGATATTGGAATCCCAAATAGAAACAGGTACGCCCTACATGTTATATAAGGATGCTGCCAACCGAAAGAGCAACCAAAAAAACTTGGGTACTATCCGTTCTTCCAATCTCTGTACTGAGATTTTGGAGTACACTTCCCCAGATGAGGTGGCCGTATGTAACTTGGCCTCCATTGCGTTGCCCATGTTCATAAAGAACGGTGAATTTGATCACAAGGAACTATTCAGGGTAACCAAGAGGGTAACCAAAAACCTGAACAGGGTCATAGACCGAAATTTCTACCCTGTTAAGGAAGCGGAAAATTCCAATATGAGACATAGACCCATTGGTTTGGGTGTGCAAGGTCTGGCGGACACTTTTATCATGCTAAGATTGCCATTTACCAGTGATGAAGCCAAAAACCTGAACCAAGAGATTTTCGAGACCCTATACTTTGCTGCCGTTACCGCATCCATGGAACAGGCCAAAGAAGAAGGCGCCTATTCAACCTACGAAGGTTCGCCCATATCTAAAGGTGAGTTTCAACACAACCTATGGGGTATTAAAGATGAAGAGCTTTCAGGAAGATGGGATTGGGGTAAACTCAGAAAAGATGTTAAAAAGCATGGAGTACGTAACTCCTTGTTGGTGGCACCAATGCCAACCGCATCTACTTCGCAGATTTTGGGCAACAACGAATGTTTTGAACCCTATACTTCAAACATCTATACCCGAAGGGTGCTTTCAGGAGAATTTATTGTAGTAAACAAGCACCTATTGGAAGATTTGGTGAAGTTGGGTCTATGGAATGAAAACCTAAAGCAGGAGTTGATGAGAGCCAACGGTTCTGTTCAGGATATTGATGTTATCCCGGAAGACATCAAAGAGCTATACAAGACCGTTTGGGAGCTTAGCATGAAGGATATCATCGATATGAGTAGACAACGTGGCTATTTTATTGATCAAAGCCAATCTTTGAACCTATTCATGGAAAATGCCAATTATTCCAAGTTGACCTCGATGCATTTTTATGCCTGGAAAAGTGGCTTGAAAACAGGAATGTACTACCTACGAACCAAGGCTGCAGTGGACGCCATTAAGTTTACATTGGATAACACCAAGAAAAAAGAAGCTCCTGTCAGTGTTGTGGCCGAAGTGGAAGCCAAATCGGTATCTGCGGAAACTATCAAGGTAGAGGCCACATCTGTGGATCAGCAGGAAGTAGATATACAGCCCCTTACACCGGAAGAAATGAAAGAAATGATTGCACGCGCCAAAGCAGGTCAAGCAGATGATGACTGCTTAATGTGTGGATCATAGTCTGTACTGTACTCAAACAGTACATGTGATAGTGTTTATTGATTAGATGCCTCGGAAAAGTTCACCCCACCATGAACAACTTCCGAGGTATTTTTTTACTTGAAATAAGTACAGGGATAAAAACAAAAAACCTCCTGCTTAGGAGGTTTTTATCAGTATAAAGAACAAAACTTACAATGACCAGGCCTTGCCTCCCGTCAGTGTATTCAAATCTCCACAGGCAATATATTCACCAGGTATGGGTAAATAAGCCAAAACTTCTTCACCAACAAATTCAGAAGATTTATAGGCCCAAGTAGCCAAGTTTCTTAAATCGTTGGCAAAGGAAAAGCTAGCGATGTCTTCATCCAAGGAGGCTTCTCCACCCTGTTTAATCGCATCCATATAGCTGTTTATGGCTTCAAAGTGGGCTTCCTCTTCCTCATCGGTGCGTTTTTTGAGATAGGTCTGCAAAGCAGGTTCTATATCAGCGGACTCAATATCCAATAGGGATTCTTTTCCTGAATCGGCCAAGACCTTGTCAAAGAAATTGCCCATTTTCAGTTTTACAAAATCCTGCTGCTCCTTAGGTAAAACCTCGTTCAAGTATGCATCAATAAAGACATGTACGTTCATCTCCGTGGCGGAGGGAGTGTCTGTCTTAGGAAGAATGACATCCAAGGTTTGAGCCAAGGCATAGCCCTGTTCCTTGCCCAAAAAGGAAGGAATCCATTCTGCATAGGCCGCTTTGTCCTTACAGCTTTGAAGCAACCCTAAAAGGGTGGGAGTGGCAACGGCATAGCCAAAAGCCATACCCATATTCTTAAGTGCGGATCTTCTTTCCATTATATATTTCCTTTTTTAAGTTCTTGAACAGCATGGTTTGCCGCTCTTGCAGTAAATGCCATATAAGTCAATGATGGGTTTACACAACTAGCTGAGGTCATAAACGCTCCATCAGTAACATAAACATTCTTACAGGCGTGTACTTGGTTGTTTCCATTGACCACGGAAGTTTTTGGATCACGACCCATACGTGCGGTACCCATTTCATGGATGCCCAATCCTATGGCATAAGGATTGTCATAGGGTGTAATGTCCCTTGCTCCTGCTTTCTCAAGCATTTTAACCGCTTGGTCTGTCATGTCCTTACGCATGTTCAATTCGTTTTCCTTGATCTCGGCATCAAATGTCACGGTAGGCAATCCCCATGGATCCTTTTTGTCATAATCCAAGGTCATTTTGTTGTCGTGATAGGGAAGAATTTCTCCAAAAGCGGTCATACCCATGTTCCATCCGCCTGGGGATAGAACAGCGTCCTTGTATTCTTTTCCAAAGGCAGCTTCGGCGATCATTTCTTCATAATTGCCACGACCGGCACCACCTTGGTACCCATATCCACGAACAAAATCCTTCATATTGGAATCGCCACCAAGATTTCGGAACCTTGGAATATAAATGCCATTGGGCTTTCTGCCTTTGTAGTATTTGTCTTCGAATCCATCAAATTTTCCACTGGCACCAGCCAAGAAATGGTGGTCCATGATGTTGTGTCCCAGTTCACCGGAGTCGTTGCCCAATCCATTTTCAAACCTGTCCGATTTGGATTGCATCAAAATAGATGTGGAAGCAATGGCAGAGGCGCAAAGGAAAATAACTTTGGCCTTGAACTCGAACTCTTCCTTGGTTTCTCTATCTATGACTTTGACCCCAGTTGCTTTTTTGGTATTGGGGTCATAAATGATTTCATGCACAATGGAATCAGGCCTAAGGGTCATGTTCCCTGTTCTTTCTGCTGCGGGTAATGTAGATGAAACGCTGCTGAAATAAGCGCCAAACGGACACCCGCGAACACAACGGTTTCTAAACTGGCAGCGTACACGGCCATCACCTTCAAATTTTTTGTCACTGTTAATGTGGGCCACCCTACCGGCCGTAATCACACGACCTCCAAAATGTTCTGCCACTTTGCCTCTTACGTGGTCTTCAACGCAGTTGAGTTCCATCATCGGCTCAAATTGCCCATCGGGCAATTGTGGCAGCCCTAGGTTTTCACCAGAAACCCCGATATAACTTTCAACTTTATCATACCAAGGGGCAATATCTTTGTAGCGTACCGGCCAATCCACGGCAATGCCTTCATTCTTGTTTGCGGCAAAATCAATGTCACTCCAACGGTAACTATGGCGTCCCCACATAATGGAACGACCTCCTACGTGATACCCCCGCATCCAATCAAAACGCTTGACCTCATTGTATGGGTGTATCAAATCATTGACAAACCAGTGCCTGGATTCTGCTCTAACTGTATAACCGGTTCTGGCCTGTTTCTCTTGTTGTTTTAGTTCTTCTCTTGTGGGTTGCCCAGCGTGGGGAAAATCCCAGGGGTCTTTGTTGGCTGTGGGATAGTCCTCACGGTGTTTTACCATGGGACCACGCTCCAAGACCAAAGTCTTGAGTCCATTTTCACAAAGCTCCTTGGCAGCCCAACCACCACTGATGCCTGTGCCTACCACAATGGCATCATAGGAGTCCTGCTCCTGGTTGTAATAAAATTTACTCATTTATTCGGATTGTTTATTTCCTAAATGTATTAATTATTAAATTAATTTTCTACATTTAAACCCTATGTTTATTGAGAATTCGCTACTATAACGTTGTAGTTTTTGTATTCCATGTGAAATTTTATTAAAGAATCTTATGAAGAGACATTTTTTTGCCAAGAATGGCACTTTGGCTGTAGTAATGCTTGTGATGTTGGGAATGTTTTCCTGCAAACAAAACCAAAAAAAGGAAGAAACGGATAGCCAGGATGTGGCCGAAGAGGTAACAGCAACAACTGATGAAAGCGTGTTGAAGATTTCCTTGGCCCAATGGTCCATGCACAAAATGATACGTGAAGAAGGAATGGATCCCTATCGTTTTGCTGAAAAGGCCAAAGAATGGGGGTTTGAAGGATTGGAGTATGTGAGTGGGTTATATTATCCAGAACTGGAGAAAGACAACTTCTCCGAAGAAGCCATGAAAAAATTCGTAGAGAAGAGTAAGGCCGAAAGTGAAAAATATGGATTGGAAAACCTGATCATCATGATTGACGGCCAAGGGGATTTGGCCGCTGCCGATGAAAAAGAGCGAAAAGAAGCTGTTGAAAATCATTATAAATGGGTAGATGCCGCTGCCGCTTTGGGCTGTCATTCCATTAGGGTTAACCTCAATGGTCTTATGGAGCCAGAAGCCTGGACAGAAGCTTCTGTTGATGGACTGACCCAATTATCTACCTACGCCAAGGGTAAGAACATCAACATTATTGTGGAGAACCACGGAGGGCCCTCATCTAATGCAGCCATGCTTGTAGATGTTATGAAGCAGGTGAATATGGACAATTGTGGTACTTTGCCTGACTTTGGCAATTTTTGCATCAAAAGGGAAGCAGGGGATTATTACGAATCCAAATGCCTGGAGGAGTATGACAAATATCAAGGAGTGCGTGAACTTATGCCTTATGCCAAGGCCGTGAGTGCCAAATCCTATAATTTTGATGAAGAGGGGAACGAAACTGCCATAGACTATGCCGAGATGATCAAAATAGTTAAGGAAGCTGGTTACTCAGGCTATGTGGGTGTAGAATATGAAGGCAATGAACTAAGTGAGGAAGCAGGTATTTTGGCAACAAAAGAATTGTTGGACAAACTGCGTTAGACGTTCACTATAAGGTAAAGAGGTATGAAGGGATTCTTGCAACAGCTCTTCGATTACAATTTCTACTGCAATAAAAAGCTGATAGGGCAGCTCCATTCCATGGAACAAGTCCCTGAAAATTGTATTCGCCTTTTTAGCCATATCCTGAATGCACATCACATCTGGAACCAAAGGATATTGGAAAAGCAACCGGACTTTACGGTTTGGCAGGAACAACCTGTGCAAAACTGGGAAGACATCCATTACGATAACCAAAGGACATCCTTTGAAATCATTACCAATACCGATGATCTTAACAAGAGGGTGGAATATGAAAACAGTGAGGGAAGGACTTTTGCCAATGACGTTAAAGACATCCTTTTCCACGTGGTGAACCATTCTACCCACCATAGGGGCCAGATTATGATGGATTTGCGTGCATCTGGCACAGCCCCTGAACCTCTGGACTATATTTTTTATAAACGATAAACTAAACTGACTAAAATGAGTTTTAAAACCAAATTCCAACTGTCCTTTATGATGTTCCTCGAATTTTTTATTTGGGGCGGATGGTTTGTGACCCTAGGAACTTTTCTGGGGAACAATTTAAATGCAACCGGGGGAGAGATTGCCCAAGCTTTCTCAACACAATCGTGGGGAGCCATCATTGCTCCTTTCATTATTGGTTTGATTGCCGATAGATACTTTAATGCTGAACGAATCTTGGGAGTGCTGCATTTGGTTGGGGCCTTCCTGATGTACCAAATGTACCAAGCTGATGAGTTTGCGTTATTTTATCCGTACATTCTGGGGTATATGATTTTGTACATGCCCACATTGGCCTTGGTGAATTCCATTTCCTTCAGCCAAATGAAGGATCCAGCCAAGGAATTTTCGCCTATCCGCGTTTTTGGGACTATTGGATGGATCGTTGCCGGATTGGTCATTAGTTATATTTTCTTTTGGGATTCCCCAGAAAGTATTCAAGCAGGAATGCTGAAGAATACCTTTTTGATGGTAGGTATCGCTTCCGCCGTTTTGGGGCTTTTTAGTTTCACTTTGCCCAAGACCCCTCCAAGCGTTAACAAGGACGAAAAAGTATCGGTTGCCGACATGTTGGGGTTGGATGCCTTGAAACTTTTAAAGGATAGAAACTTCCTGGTTTTCTTTATCTCATCGATTTTGATCTGTATTCCATTGGCATTCTATTATCAAAACGCCAATCCGTTTTTGTCTGAAATTGGAATGGAGAACCCAACCGGAAAGATGACCATTGGTCAAGCTTCAGAAGTATTGTTTATGCTCCTTTTGCCGTATTTCTTCACCAAATTTGGATTCAAGAAAACCATAATCGCAGGGATGTTGGCTTGGACTGCTAGGTATTTGCTGTTTGCTTATGGAGATGCGGGAAGCTTGACATTTATGCTCCTCTTGGGGATTGCACTGCACGGCATTTGTTACGATTTCTTCTTTGTTTCGGGACAGATCTATACCGACAGCAAAGCTGGTGAAAAATACAAGAGTGCTGCCCAAGGGTTGATTACCTTGGCCACCTATGGGGTGGGGATGCTCATCGGGTTCTGGATAGCCGGACAGATAACGGACAACTATCTTATTTCAGAAAACAGCCATGATTGGGCAAGTATCTGGCGCTTTCCTGCTATTTTTGCTTTTGCTGTGGCAATTATCTTTGCCTTGTTGTTCAAAAATGAAAAAATAGAATACAAAGAGTAAATTAAATAAAACATGCCAAAAAAAATTAGATTAGGAATACTTGGAGGAGGCGGTGATTCCCTTATTGGGGTATTGCACAGAGTAGCTTCTTTCATCAATGATAACTATGAAATTGTGGGGGCGGTCTTCAACCCCAATTTTGAGGACAGTGTGGATTTTGCCAAGGAAATAGACATTCCTACCAACCGCATCTATAAAGATTTTGATACGTTGGTGGAGGAGGAGTTGAAGCTTCCAGAGGATGAACGTATTCAAGTATGCTCCATCCTTACGCCCAACTTCTTGCATTTTCCCATGGCCAAAAAGTTGTTGGAAAACGGTTTTCACGTCATCTGTGAAAAGCCCATGACCACCACCTATGATGAAGCCATAATCCTTCAGGAAACCTTGGCCAAGGCCGGGACTGTTTTTGCGGTTACGCATACCTATACAGGCTACCCCATGGTACGCCAAATGCGGGAGATGATCAAAGAGGGTGCCTTGGGAAAAATCCACAAAGTGGATGCGCAGTATTACCAAGGCTGGATCAACCCCATCATACACGATAAGGAAAAACGGTCAACCGTATGGCGCTTGGATCCCAAAAAAGCGGGAATCAGTTCTTGTATGGGAGATATTGGTGTCCATGCCTTTAATATGATTGAGTATACCACCGGACTTCAGGTAAAATCCCTGCTGTGTGATTTCAACTACTTGTATGCTGACAACCAAATGGATGTGGACGGAACCGTGTTGGTCCGTATGGGAGAACATGTAAAAGGCCTTGTTCGTGCAAGTCAGGTGGCCACTGGGGAAGAGAACAACCTTACTATTGCCATTTATGGGGAAAAGGGAGGTTTGCGATGGGAGCAGGAAAATCCCAATTATCTCTATAAACTAAACGACCCAGAACCATTACAGGTATTAAAACCTGGCCATGCCTATAATTCAAAACTTTCATTGGATGGCACCAAGTTGCCTCCTGGTCACCCTGAGGGAATTTTTGATGCCATGGCCAATATATATTTGGGAGTGGCAAGGGCCATACGTGGTGAGGAATACAATAGCGGAGAATTCCCAACCATGACCGATGGTGTTCGTGGACTAAATTTCATAGAAAATACCGTAGCTTCACACAAACAAGGTAACATTTGGGTGGACATGGATTAATATTTCGGCCTAGTAAATTAGATATAATGGCTGCCGTTTGGTGGCCATTATCTTTTATAGAGCATTTCAAATTGCTCGAATACCACGATCATACTTTCTTTGGGGACTGCACCAAATGCTGCAAGTTCCCGTGAATAATAATCCCAATGCGTCTTTTTCCAATAGTCAAGACTTTTGTCGCCTTCGCCTTCCAGTCTGGCATGCTCTTCACGAATACTGAAATAGGGCAACAACTTCACGGAAGTAGTGCGAATCACACATTTTGCATTGCCTTTCCAATCGGTCACCACATAAAAATCACCGATTTTAGGCAGTTTTTCATTCCGAAGCTGTAGACCTTTTAAAGAATGGGATGTAGCTCTTTTGATTTCTTTGCATGCCAATTCAGCACAGGTGTCGGCATCCTTTTCATTGTCACAAAAGTGGATAACTTTAGGTGCATCCTCAGAAGCAAATTCCAAATGGGCGTCCAAAAAATCGCCCCATAGATTTCGGGCTGAAGCATTTTCCATAAGCAGGTTTTAAGAGAATTTATGTTGTTTAAATTGATTTGCAGCATGATTGGCGGCCCTGGCCGTAAACGCCATGTATGTTAAAGAAGGGTTTACGCAACTCGCTGAGGTCATAAAAGCACCATCGGTAACATAAACATTGGGCACATCGTGTAATTGATTGTTCTTGTTCAATACTGAGGTTTTGGGGTCATGACCCATTCGTGCACCCCCCATTTCATGGATGCCCAGACCGGGACCTGTTTCGTTATCATAGGTAGAGATATCCCTAAAACCTGCCGCTTTCAACATGGCAGCGGCCTCTTCAAGTATGGCTTCGCGCATTTTGTATTCGTTGTCCTTGAATTCCACATCAAAATCCAATTGGGGCAATCCCCATTGGTCCTTTTTATCCTTGCTCAAGGTAACCCGATTGTCATGATGGGGCAACATTTCCCCAAAGCCGGTCATCCCAATTTCCCAACCACCAGGTTTTAGAATGGCTTCCTTAAGTGCCTTGCCATAACCCATTTCCGCGACCATTTCAGACCAGTTGGTCCTATTGGCACCACCTTGGTATCCAAATCCGCGCAAAAAGTCCTTCCGTTGCGTTTTTTCATCCAGATTGACAAACCTTGGGATATAAAAACCATTGGGACGTCTTCCTTTATAATACTTGTCCAAATGGCCATCGACCTTTGCCGACGCACCCAATTGGTAATGATGGTCCATAATGTTGCGTCCCAATTGGTCGTGGTTGTTACCCATTCCATTGGGGAATGCCTTTGATTTGGATTGCAACAAGATGCCCACGGATGCCATGGAGGATGCACATAGAAACACAATATTTGCTTTGAACTCTATTTTCTCATGGGTTACAGTATCGATGACCCTGACCCCAGTGGCCTTTTTTTGTTGCTCATCATAAATGACTTCATGCACAATTGAATTGGGTCTTAGAGTCATGTTTCCGGTCCGTTCCGCAGCGGGAAGGGTAGAGGAGTTGCTACTAAAATAGCCTCCAAAGGGACATCCCCTCCAGCATCGGTTTCTATATTGACAAGGTCCGCGACCTTCAAATTCCGCTGTTTTTTCTGTAATGTGGGCCACTCTGCCAATGGTCAACAATCTACCATCCTCAAAATTGGTAGCCAAAGCTTGTTGCAGTTCTTTTTCCGCGCAATTCAATTCCATTGGAGGTTGAAATTTCCCATCGGGCAATTGCTTAAGCCCTAATGCTTGGCCACTTACGCCAATATAGGACTCTACCTTATCATACCAAGGTGTTATGTCTTTGTAACGAACAGGCCAATCCACCGCGATACCTTCCTTTTTATTGGCCTCAAAATCAATGTCGCTCCACCGATAACTTTGTCGCCCCCAAATCAGGGAACGGCCACCTACCTGATAGCCTCGTATCCAATCAAAACGTTTGGTTTCTTGGTAGGGATGTTCCAAATCGTTCACAAAGAAATGTTTTACATCATCTCTGGGAGCCCACCCTACCCGTAGCTGTTTGTGGTACTTTTCTTTGTCGGCCCGGCTTAGTTCGCCCTTAAATGGATAATCCCATGGGTCGTCGTTCATGGTTTTGTAGTCCTCTACATGTTTTACCATGGGGCCACGTTCCAACACCAAAGTGTTTAAACCATTTTCGCATAGTTCTTTGGCAGCCCAGCCACCGCTTACCCCTGTTCCTACAACAATGGCATCATAAACTTTGGGATCATTCACTTTTCTTCTGTTTTAATTGTTGGCTAATCCCTATATTTAGGTCTTTGTTCATGGGAAATAAGAATACCATGATTTTTTTCTTAAATATAGAGGATAAATCCTAAAAGTAGAGTGGATTTATTAATTCCAAAAATTCAACCTAAATGAAAACAATTAAAGGACCGGCTGTTTTTTTAGCACAATTTGTGGACAGTCAGCCACCATTCAATTCTTTGGATGGTCTTTGCGAATGGGCTTCCGGACTGGGATACAAGGGGATTCAAATACCTACTTGGGAATCCTTTTTGATTGATTTGGACAAGGCAGCCGAAAGTCAGGACTATTGCGATGAACTTAAAGGAAAGATAAATTCATACGGATTGGAAATTACCGAATTGTCCACCCATTTACAAGGACAATTGGTGGCGGTGCATCCTGCGTATGACATCATGTTCGACAATTTTGCCCCCGATGCCCTTAAGGGCAAGCCAAAGGAGCGTACCCAGTGGGCCATAGAGATCGTTAAAAAGGCGGCAACCGCCAGTCGAAGGTTGGGATTGAAAGCCCATGCCACGTTTTCCGGGGCTTTGCTTTGGCATACAGCCCACCCATGGCCGCAAAGACCAGCAGGGTTGGTGGAAATGGGATTTGAGGAACTTGCCAAACGGTGGATGCCCATATTGAACCATTTCGATGAGGAAGGTGTGGATGTGTGCTATGAGATTCACCCTGGGGAGGATTTGCATGACGGAGATACCTTTGAACGCTTTTTGGAGGCTACGGGCAATCATAAAAGAGTCAATATTCTCTATGATCCAAGTCATTTTGTTTTGCAACAACTGGATTATATAGCCTACATAGACCATTACCATGAATTTATTAAATCATTCCATGTAAAGGATTCCGAGTTTAACCCAACAGGAAAAAAAGGAGCTTTTGGTGGTTACAACGATTGGGGAGATAGAGCAGGGAGATACCGTTCTTTGGGTGATGGACAAATTGATTTTAAGACCATATTTTCCAAACTGACCCAATACGGATGTGATGTTTGGGCCGTCATGGAGTGGGAGTGTTGCATAAAAAGCCCTGAACAAGGGGCTCGTGAAGGGGCCAAGTTTATTCAAGATCATATTATTGAGGCCACGACCAAGACTTTTGATGATTTTGCAGGTTCGGAAATAGATTCAAACAAACTTAAAAATATACTAGGATTATGAAACGATTAGCTTTATTGGCAGTACTTATAGCGGCATTCTCTTGCAAGGAAAAAGCCAAAGAAAATGCAACTGAAGAAGTTGCGAAAGAAGAGAAACAGGTTGTGGAAGAACCCACATGGACCGTTTTGTTTGATGGTTCCTCTTTTGACGGTTGGCATGTATACAACGGAGGTGAGATAGGAGAACCCTGGAAACTGGAAGATGGGGCCATGGTTTATTATCCACCAAAGGAAAGAAAGAAAGGGGAGGTGTACGACATTGTTACGGACAAGGATTACACCAACTTTGTATTATCCTTGGAATGGAAAATTTCTGAAGGTGGAAACAGTGGAATTTTCTATGGAGTATTTGAAGATGGGAAATTTGGAGCGCCCTACGCAACAGGTCCGGAAATTCAAGTGTTGGATGATGAAAGGCATCCCGATGCCAAAAATGGAACCACGCATCAAGCCGGTGCGCTCTACGATATGATCGCCCCATCTGAAAAAGCTGTTAAGCCTGCGGGAGAGTGGAATCAAGTGGAATTGACCATCAATCATGAAACCAATCAAGGACAGGTAGTCTTAAATGGCAAAAAGGTTGTGGAGTTCCCGGTACATGGTCCGAAATGGGATGAAATGGTCTCCAACTCCAAGTTTAATGGATGGGAAGGTTTCGGGGCCTATCAAACCGGAAAGATTGGTTTACAGGATCACGGAAATATAGTGTCGTTTAGAAATATCAAAATAAAGGAACTTTAATGATGATAAACAAAAATGCCCTTTTGGCCCTCTGTTTCTTTACGGGAGCTATTGCCTTTGGCCAAGAGAAAGAACCAACCCAACCTGAAGAGACCGAGATTTATGAACCTGTTCCCCCAAAAGTGAAGCCGGGAAAAGATGGTGCACCACCGAGTGATGCCATTGTTCTTTTTGATGGCTCCAGTTTGAACGGATGGATCAGTACTACGGATAGCACAGCGGCCAAATGGACATTGAACAAAGATGGGAGCATGACCGTCAAGGATAAAACAGGGAACATCCAGACCAAACAGAATTTTGGGAGCGTCCAACTGCACATTGAATGGAAATCCCCTGCCCAAGTAAATGGTAAAGGGCAGAGTCGTGCCAATAGCGGAATCTTTTTGTCGGGATTATATGAAGTACAAGTATTGGACAACAACGACAATACTACCTACGTGAATGGACAAGTTGGGTCTATTTATAAACAACATGTGCCTTTGGCTATGGCCTCTGTTCCGACAGGGGAGTGGAATGTATACGACATCATTTACCATGCCCCCGAGTTTGAAAAAGGTCAAAAAACCAAGTCGGGGACACTTACGGTCATCCACAATGGGGTGTTGGTCCAAGATCATGCAGAGATCAAGGGTACTACACCCTACATTGGCTGGCCCAAGAATCCTCCCCATGGAAAAGGACCGCTTATGTTGCAGGACCACCAAGACAATAGTAGGGTGAGTTACAGAAACATCTGGGTACGGGAGCTGGATTAGGTAGGTCTCACGTTACTGGTCAAATAACATGTTTAAGAGGCCAATATCTATTTTGGTTACCTTTGGCAAAATTTATCGCTTTTTATGATTCAATCCATGACCGGCTTTGGAAAGCACGTTGTGCAACTTCCATCAAAAAAAATCACCGTAGAGCTAAAGTCACTTAACAGTAAAAGCTTGGACATCAATGCACGGATTCCTCAAACCTACAGGGAGAAGGAACTAGAGCTAAGAAAAATGATAGCAGATGCTTTAGTGAGGGGAAAGGTGGATTTGGGCCTTTATGTGGAAATTACGGGAGAGGAAACCACTGCAGAGGTGAACCAAGGCGTGGTAAGGAATTATATGGAGCAGTTGGCACAGATTGCCCCGGGAGATGAAATAAAGCTTTTGGAATTGGCACTAAGAATGCCAGACACCTTAAAAACGGACAAGGACGATATTGATCCTGAAGAGTACGAAGCCATAAAGGAGGCCATAGGCCAAGCCTTATCAAAGATCATAGGATTTAGAAATGAGGAAGGCAAGGTTTTGGAAAAGGATTTTGTGGAGCGTATTGAAAATTTGAAAAGCTTATTGGATAAGGTAAAGTCCATGGATCCTGAACGAATTGCCACAGTGCGTGAACGATTGGAACGAGCCGTATCCGATCTAAAAGTGGAAGTGGATGCCAACCGTTTTGAACAGGAGCTTATCTACTACTTGGAAAAATACGATATCACTGAAGAGAAAGTCCGGTTGGACAATCATTTGAACTATTTTGACACAACCCTTAATTCGGACGACTCCAATGGAAAAAAATTAGGGTTCATAGCACAAGAAATAGGCAGGGAGATCAACACCATTGGCTCCAAATCCAATTATGCGCCCATGCAACAAATAGTGGTGCAGATGAAGGATGAACTCGAAAAAATAAAGGAACAAATGCTGAATGTATTATGACGAAAGGAGGGAAACTTATTATTTTTTCGGCACCATCGGGCAGTGGTAAAACAACCATTGTTAAGTATTTGTTGGAACAGCCCGAATTGAATTTGGCGTTTTCGGTTTCTGCTACTTCCAGACCAAGGCGGGGAAAGGAAAAACATGGGGAGAATTATTACTTCATGTCCATTTCAGAATTCAAAAGACATATAAAAGAAGGTGATTTTTTGGAGTGGGAAGAAGTGTACCGGGATAATTTTTACGGCACCCTGAAAAGTGAGGTGGAGCGCTTATGGGCCGAAGGGAAGAATGTTATTTTTGATATTGATGTGGTCGGGGGACTTCGTATCAAAAAGAAATTCCCTGAACAGACATTGGCCGTTTTTGTGAAACCACCCAGTGTGGATGAACTTAAGATTAGGTTGAAAAAACGAAGCACGGAGAGTGAGGATAAAATCAATATGCGGGTAGCCAAAGCTTCCGTTGAACTGGCAACAGCCCCGCAATTTGACAAAATCATCAAGAATTACGATTTGGACACCGCACTCAAAGAAGCCCATAAATTGGTGGCGGAATATGTGGGCGCCAAGGTATCCGATGTTAAAGATGAGTAGCTCATGAAGCAGGTAGGGCTCTTCTTTGGCACATTCAATCCTATTCATATAGGTCATTTGATCATTGCGAACCACCTTGTGGAATTTTCAGACTTGGATGAGGTTTGGTTTGTGATCACTCCCCAAAGCCCTTTTAAAACCAAGATGTCCTTATTGGATGACCATCACAGATACCAAATGGTATATGAGGCGGTTGAAAATTATCCAAAGCTAAAACCCAGTAAAATAGAATTTGATTTGCCCCAGCCCAATTATACCATCAATACCCTGGCGCATTTGGGAGAGGAATATGGGAAAGCGTATCAATTTTCACTTATTATGGGAGAAGACAATCTAAAAAGCTTCCACAAGTGGAAAAACTACGAAACCATATTGGAGCATTATTCACTTTATGTGTATCCCAGAATTTCGGAAGGAGAAATTGAACACAAGTTTGTAGGCCACCCCAAGATAAATAGGGTAGATGCACCAATAATGGAAATTTCTTCCACATTCATCCGTAGGGAACATAAAAATGGGAAGAATGTAAGACCATTGCTTCCAAGTGCTGTTTGGAAGTATATGGATGAGATGAACTTTTACCGTTAGAAGGTTAATTGGTTCACTAATTCTTGAAAAGAATATCCGTGCCCAGATACTTGTTGTCTTTGTTCATGTACCACGCACGGGTTTTGGGCATTTTAATGCCGTTGATGTCTTCCAATCCATCCAAAAGGATGTATTCCCCATCATTTTTGCTCTCATCATGGTAGAATTGGTACACTTCCATGGCATAAGTCTTTGGGTCGAAGTAAAAATACCAAGTATCGCTGCCTACATTTTCATCGTAGCGTACCTTCAATACAAGATATTCTTTCCCCTTAAACTTCTGGACTTCCACTTTTTGGTCTAGTAGGGTGCCAGGGTCCTTCAGCTTCATGGGAAGGCCATAGAGGTAGGTGTAGTAATCCTTCATGGTCTTGCCCCGATCGCAGGACAGCCTAAATTTTTTTGCATCAGCTTCGGTAAATTCAGTATTTCCATTAAGGGTAATGGAGCAATCTCCCTTACTCATGTTGTAGGTATAGGCATTTCCACCCTGCTCTACTGCCAATACAAACTGTTGGTTCACAAAATCAGCAGTTATGGTACTGGTGCGTTTTGGTGCATTGGGAGTTTCCATAACGACCTTAAAAGAAGTATCAAAATAGCTCCATTTGTTATTTGGATCGTGAAACTTTATAGCTTTTTGAAGTACTTCCGAGGCATTACGGGAATCTTGGGAATATCCCACCGAAACCATAAACAATACAATCGCTAATGGATATAAAAGTGGTTTGATCATAGCAAAAGAAAAATTCATCCATACAAGATAACTCATATGGATGAAATTTGTAAGGATTCTTATTTTTCTTGCTCAATCTTTGCAGGAGGAACGGAACTATCATATTCTTGATAATATTGTTCCAAAAGGTCCATCATTGCGGTCATTAAATCCCGGGTCTCCAACAACAAGGAGAAATACAAGGTTGTATTCTTTGGGCTGGATTCTTCGGTTCTTGTTCTTGAGACCTGCCGATCTATTTTTTGTAGAACCAAATCGTAAAGTTCCTGTTTGGAGTCTAAAATAGCGTCAATTTGATCAAAAGATTTCTTTTCAAAAGCGATTTGTGTCTTATCAAATATTTCCTCCAGTTTCTGATCAATCTCCTTTAGTTCCTTTATCTGGTTGTATTTTAATTTTTTATGATTGTTGTATACGTGGTTAAAACTCACCTTTCCGATATATTCCAGAGATTGGGACATATCGGTCAAATGGCCCATGGCATTGATATAGAAATTACTGGCTCCTATGTGTGCTTCTTCCAAATTTTTGATGAAATAGAAGGTGTGCTCTCTTAAGTCCTCGATTTCCAAGGCAAGCTTGCTGCTTTGTTTTTTGTTCTTTTTCAAAAAGTTCAGATCCTGTTTGGCAAGCCCATTGATAGAGTTGGAATAGATCTTGTTGCTGCGTTTTACTACATTGGCAATATTGGCGGCACTTTCTTCAATTACGCCTTGTATAGACCTGCTTTCTGCTCTTCTCAAACGATCTTCAACCTTTATTTCCTTGGTCTTTTTGTTGTATGAAATGTAATTTCTAACTAAAAGAAGGACGGCAGCGAATAGGAGAATGGCTATGGCAGCTCCTTTACCAAAACTAATAAGGGCCAGAATGGTGCCTGAGGCTATAAAAGCAATGATGGCGGTACTGAACCATCCAGCAATGACATTAAGTACACCAGCAACCCTATATACAGCACTTTCAGCGCCCCATGCACGGTCTGCCAATGAGGTTCCCATGGCCACCATAAAGGTCACATAGGTTGTGGAAAGTGGGAGCTTGTATGATGTTGCTACTGAAATTAAAATTCCAGCGACCATAAGGTTCACAGAAGCCCTAATCATATCAAATGCGGGGAGGTGAAGCACTTTATCCTTGGATAGATTTATAACTGGTTTCTTGAATCTTTTGTCTACCGAATTTCTTATTGATGGTGGTACCGCCGAGGCTACCCAATCTGATACGGCAATGGAATAACGCACAAGACTTCTGGATAAATAGTTCGGTTGAAATCTTTCCTTGGCCTCACCTTCACGTGAAAGATTAATTTCGGTGTCGGCAACGTATCTAGCTTTTTTGGACCACCAAAGTGTGGCAACCATGATCATACCCGAAAGAAACAAAAGAAGGGTTGGGGTTTCCACTTTAGAGGAAAGAACCTCCATACTAAATTCTGATGCAGGAACTCCAGAAACTATCCAAGCCTGATAAGATTGCCAAGCGGCAATAGGAACACCGATAAAGTTAACCAGGTCATTTCCTGCAAAAGCCAAAGCCAAGGCAAACGTACCCACACCAATAATTAATTTATAGATGTTGGTCTTGGCAAACTGAATGAGTACATATGAGATAATAGCCCAAATGGCAAAATTTATCAAGACTACCTCATATACCTTGGTTTCAAGAAAATCCTTAATGGTGATACCTCCAATAAACCCATAAGTTTGATCGGCAAAAGGCGTTCCCTTGATACCCTTTATCAAAATAAAATAGGTAATGGCTGAAAGTGCAATACCACCAAAAATAGCTCCAGTCCATTTTGGTTTTTTCTGAAAGTCATAGGAAAGCAAAAGTCTTGAAATCCATTGTACAAAAGCACCAATGGTAAAGGCTATTACAACAGAGGAAAGAATCCCCACAATAATTTCTACGGCCTTGTCAGTATTAATGTAGTTGATGACATCGGTAAAACTGCCGTTTTGTGCCCCAATTTTAATCAGAGCCATGGCCACTGCGGCCCCCAAAAGGTTAAATACAATGGATACTGTGGTAGATGTGGGCATTCCCAAGGTGTTGAAAAAATCCAACAGGAGAATGTCCGTGATCATCACCGCCATAAAAATGAACATGATTTCATCAAAATAAAATTCCCCCGGGTTAAAAATTCCCTTACGGGCAACTTCCATAAGACCACTAGAGAAAATAGCCCCACAGGCAATTCCAATACTGGCCACAATCATTATTGTTCTAAAAGAAATCGCCTTTGATCCAATGGCGGAATTTAAAAAGTTAACAGCATCATTGCTGACACCAACGACAAGGTCAGCTATAGCTAAGGCTGCCAACGCAACCATTATTAAAAAGTAAATACTGTCCATAGTGTAATTAAAAGTCCAAAAAATTTTTCAAATATCTAGAGAATGCCCTATGATTAGGTTATGTTAAGGTTATCTTTTACAGGTGTACATCCAACTGTAGCCGGAACATAATTTCATCAGTTCCTTGGTCAACGGTCAAATAACTAAGATCTGTTTGCAATTTTAGTTTATGGCCAACAATATACTTTGATAGTCCGAGAGTGTATTGTTTCTCAGGACTTTTTCCGGTAATACCCTCATTTAATTTAATGCTGGTATACCTTGCGGATACTTCCCAATCTTTTCTGAAAAGATATCCAGTCTGAAGGTTTAGTCCACGGCCTACTTGGACAATATCCCCAGTTTCCGTGCCATCCGAGTTTAGGGCAATGGGCTCGTCTGCATCACGGTTCGCATATTCTCCCATTAAGGAGAATCCGCTGTATTTGAACATAAAATCAACAAAGAAGGTGGAAATGTCAGTTTTGTGGAACCCAGTATCGGTAAACATATATGTGCCCATGTTACTTCGTGTTTTTACAGCATCTTTATTAATGTCATATGTGGCTCCTATCATGAGTTTTGGTGAGACTTCCCTTTCTAGGTCGGCGCCTTTATAATCACCTTTAGACTTGAACTTTCCAAAAGGAAGAAATTCGAGACGCGAAGTATACTGATGCCCTCCTAGGTTACCTTCGGTAACATTTCTTCCCTCTCCCTGGGAAAGAGCAAATTTTTCCTTGATCAATGCTTGCCTGCCAATAGTTATTTGGTGTCTTAGTTGAAAACCCATATCCCTATCAATATTGAACCTGCTGTTCAGAAGAGACCGATCTACTTGTTGAAGATCGCCGGAGGATATAACTCGCTCTATGTTGCCAGGAAGTTTTGTTTG
Organism: Flagellimonas alvinocaridis; assembly: GCF_004916895.1. Lineage (GTDB taxonomy): Bacteria > Bacteroidota > Bacteroidia > Flavobacteriales > Flavobacteriaceae > Flagellimonas > Flagellimonas alvinocaridis. The sequence continues at coordinate 389,488 of NZ_SNTZ01000001.1, read as the reverse complement.
TCCAAACCAAAGTTCAAAATTCTCATGAAAGTTCCATTTTACAACGGCATCAAAAATGTACCTAGGTGTATTGCGAGTGAATTGAGAACCTCCTGAGATGTCCCTGTTGGATAGCCCCAACTCAAATTTATATCTGAGCTTTGGCGTATATACGAACCCATCAAATTTCAATCGAGCTCTTCTTATCAAGAAGTTTTGCTCAGGATTTCCCACTCCTTGGGTTTTATTGTTATCCCAATTTGCAATGGCAAGCATCTGCATTCGTGCCCCTATCTTGGTACTCCATGTACTGTCCTTTCCAACAATATTGAAAAGTCCTTTGCCAAAGGTACCTGGATTATTCTCTTGTGAATGGGAAAAATGGATACATAGGAAGAGAAAGCAAGACCCAAATAGGGCTAACTTTTTGAAATTCATTACAGTACTAGTTTTTGTCGCTGCAAAGAACAGTATGTAATGTTAAATTAACGTTTCCTCTATGTTATATTAAAGATAGGGTATAAACAAAAAGGCTACCTTAATGAAAAGGTAGCCCTAGGATTTCGAAGAATAGTCGACAAAAACTAATATCCGTAACGAAAACCTTAGCTGTAATGCTGTAATCTGACAAAAATGCTCCAATGGAATGTCTTTAGTGTAATGTAAAAATTAAGGAATCATTAAACTTTTGTGTCAATCGGTCTTCTGTATTGGTCCAAAGCTTTTCTTGGAGCAAACCAATGGTTCGGCGTATATTGCACCAATAGTTTACTATGAACTGGGAACAACTACTCTCGCTCAAGCGCCACGGTGACACCTCTAAAAGATTACGGAAGGAACAAAATGAGACCCGCCTTGGGTTTGAAGTGGATTACGACCGGATTATTTTTTCCTCGGCTTTCCGAAGCCTACAGGACAAGACCCAAGTAATTCCCATGCCCATAAGTGTGGGATCCAACAAGGATTTTGTGCACACCCGACTTACGCATAGTCTTGAGGTTTCCGTTGTAGGAAGGAGTTTGGGACGTATAGCTGGGCAACAAATTTTGTCCAAATATCCATTTTTGTCAGAGGTACATGGATATCATTTCAATGATTTTGGTGCCATAGTGGCTGCGGCTGCACTAGCGCATGATATAGGTAATCCACCTTTTGGGCATAGTGGTGAAAAAGCTATAGGAAATTATTTTGAACAGGGCAACGGAAGAAAGTACAAAGAGCAACTTTCGGATGTAGAGTATCAAGATCTGATCGATTTTGAAGGTAATGCCAATGGGTTTAAACTGTTGACCGAGTCTAAGGATGGGGTTCCTGGGGGACTGCGACTCAGTTATGCCACCTTGGGCGCATTTATGAAATACCCTAAAGCCTCATTGCCCAAGAAACCATCCAGACATATTGCCGACAAGAAGTTCGGGTTTTTTCAATCTGAAAGGGATTTTTTTAAAGAAGTAGTGGATGAAATTGGCCTTGTCCCCAATCCACATAACCCCAATATGGGATATTTTCGCCATCCCTTGACCTATTTGGTGGAAGCTGCGGACGATATTTGTTACACCATCATAGACTTTGAAGATGGAATTAATTTAGGCTTGATTTCCGAGGAATATGCCTTGGAGTATCTTATAAAATTGGTGAAGGACAACATCAACACCAAAAAGTATGGTGCCATGTCCAGTTCCAGTGACCGGTTAAGTTATTTAAGGGCTTTGGCCATTAATACTTTGATCAAGGATGCAGTGGATGTTTTTGTGAACAACGAAGAAGATATCTTGACAGGAAATTTTAGCTCCGCTTTATTGGATAAGGGTAGGTATAAGGCACAGATAGATGATATCATAAAGTTAAGTGTTGAGAAAATCTATCAATCCAAGCATGTAATCGATAAAGAATTGGCGGGGTACCGAATCATTGCGGACCTATTGGATATGTATACTACCGCCCTTGTTCGTGAGAAGGAGAACAAAGCCAATAATTACGATCTTTTGCTCATTAAGAGTCTGCCTGAAAACAACAGAAAAGTAGATGCCTCCCTATATAAAATCTTATTGGACACCAGTTGTTTTGTGGCTAGCTTATCGGACAGTGCCGCGGTACACATCCATGATAAGCTAACGGGGAGAAAAATTTAAAAGGCGTATCTAAGTCCTACTCCCAGAATTTGCTTAAACTGTATTCTGGGAACCCCGGGATCGGTAACTGTACCGTCCTCAGCGACCACTTCATCAAATTTTATGTCATCGTCATAGATAACGTGGGTGCCAATATTGGCGTTGACATAATCGTTGACCTTCAGGTTGAAATTCATTTCCCAATCCACATCCACATTTCCAAAACTTCGGACATAGTCCGTATACAGATTGACGCGATGGTTCATCATAACATTTTTTACGATTTCTTTTTCCCATGTATTGGTAATAAGGAAACCAAGTTCCAAAAAGAGATTCTCCCCCTCTTCCACACCAAACGCACCTTGACTTGATAGGGTTTCGTCCAAAACAAAGGTAGATTTCAAGGTTGCTGGAGAAATGTATAGGTTAAATTTTTCATCTTGTGGGATATATGAGGTACCGATACCGAGAAAGAGATAACCCGGCGACATAAACCTCGAAATAGGATTTTCCCTGTCTGGATATTTGAAACCGTTGGAGAACTGGGTGTTAAAATTTGCCTTTACCGAATAATACCAGTTGGTAATGGTATCTTTCCTGAAACCAATGGTGGACGATAGACGTATTTGGTCATCTGTTTTTCTTAGTTTTCTTCCTTCTTGGGCATTGAGGCCGTATCGTAATTTCACCTCATTCTTCCAGTTCAAGTATCGGAATTTATAATTTCGCTCAAAATCGGCACTGGCCAAGGCGGATACTGAATTGTCTCCACCCGCGTTCCAGTTCACAAAGGAAACTTCGTTGATATTGAGTCCAAACAGGTTCTTTTTGGCCCAGAAAGAATGAGGTTCAAACCTTTTATACCATTTTTTTAGAGGCCTTACGCGGTTTAATACGGTTCTTGGATCTGTTAATCTTGCACTACGTGTGAGATACTTGAGTTTGACATCCTTTATCCTAACCACTTTAAAGCCGGCTTCAGTACTGTCTGGTTCAAAAACTTTTAAACGATTGATTTGGGCGTTCGCAGAAAAGGAAACAATAAGGAAAAGGGTTAAAAAACAGATTATTCGCATTGGTCTAAGGTTGATTGTATAAAAGAAAGAACGGTTTCAAAATCTATGCCAGCCAGTTTATGCGTCTCTGGAATTGTTCCATGAGCAACAAACCTATCCGGAATACCAAAAATTGTAACAGGTTTTGCAAGTTGTTCCGCATTGGCAAATTCCAATACTGCGGAACCAAACCCGCCCATCTCACAACCATCTTCAAGAGTGACGATATGATCGTACTTTTCAAAAATGGTGCGGAGCAACCTTTCATCCAAAGGCTTTGCAAAACGCATATCATAATGACCAATAGCATTTGGTTGGGTAAGCAGATTTAAAATTTGGTGTATTTCATTGCCTATGTGTCCCAAGGTTAGTACAGCTATCTTTGAACCTTCTTTGAGACAACGGCCTGTTCCCATTGGGATAGCTTCAAACTCGTTCTTCCAGTCAATAGTAATGCCCTGGCCTCTTGGATATCTAATGGCAATGGGACCATCAATGCCCAATTGGGTGGTGTACATAATGTTCCGTAGTTCCATCTCGTTCATCGGGGAAAATAGGGTAAGGTTGGGGATACACCTTAAATATGCCAAATCAAACACACCGTGATGGGTTGGGCCATCTTGGCCTACCAATCCTGCCCTGTCCAAACAAAAGATGACAGGGAGATTTTGTAGGGCCACATCGTGAATGACCTGATCATAGGCTCGTTGTAAAAAAGTGGAATAGATGTTACAAAATGGGACGAGTCCCTGTGTGGCCATTCCCGCAGCCAATGTTACGGCATGTTGTTCTGCAATGCCTACATCAAAAGCACGATGGGGCATTTTCTCCATCATATATTTTAAGGAACTTCCTGTTGGCATGGCAGGGGTGATGCCCACTATCTTATTGTTTTTCTCGGCCAACTCCACAAGCGTATGGCCAAACACATCTTGGTATTTTGGGGGTTGGGCCACTTGGGATTTCTTGAGACGTTCCCCAGTAACTTTATCAAATTTTCCCGGGGCGTGGTAGACCACCTGGTCTTCCTCGGCCTTTTTTAGACCTTTTCCTTTGGTGGTTATTATATGAAGTAGCTTTGGACCCTTCACTTTTTTCAGTCGTTGCAATTCGTTTACCAGACCTTTTACATCGTGTCCATCCACAGGCCCGGTATAGTCTAGGTTCAAACATTCAAAAATATTCTCATCCTTGGCTGTGCCGGCTTTCACATTAGTGAGGTATTTTTTAAGTGCACCTACGCTGGGGTCTATTCCAATGGCGTTGTCATTTAGGATAATGAGGGCATTTACATCGGTGACCCCAAGATGGTTCAATCCCTCAAAGGCCATACCACTGGCTATGGATGCATCCCCCACAACCGCAATGTGCTGTCTGGAATCTTCCCCTAGTAATTTTGATGCCATGGCCATTCCCAAAATGGCCGATATTGCAGTGGAACTGTGTCCAGTGCCAAAATCATCATATGGACTTTCACTACGTTTGGGAAAGCCACTTATACCTCCAAGTTGTCTGTTGGTTTCAAAAATCTCCTTTCTGCCGGTCAGTATTTTATGTCCATAGGCCTGATGTCCCACATCCCAGATGAGTTTGTCAACAGGGGTGTCAAAAACATAATGCAGGGCAATGGTAAGCTCCACTACGCCCAAGCTGGCCCCTAGATGTCCTTCCTTGGTGGAGACAATGTCAATAATAAATTCCCGAAGTTCTTGGGCGAGTTTGGGCAGCTCATCCAAATGCAGTTTTTTTAGATCTGCCGGGGAATCGATATGTGTTAAATAGGTTTCCAAAGAATAAAAGACAAAAATACCTATAATAGGCATAATTATTTTATGCTTAGCTTAGCCATTTCATGAAATATTTCAAGAAAAATTGTGGAAAATCCGTTTGATGACACCTATTTTATGAAAAAAGCCCTTCAGGAGGCGGAAATTGCTTACGAAAGAGGGGAAGTTCCTGTTGGAGCGGTTATTACAGTTGATAATCGGATTATTGGGCGTGCCCATAACCTTACTGAACGATTAATGGATGTTACCGCCCACGCCGAAATGCAGGCTATTACCGCGGCTTCTAATTTTTTGGGAGGTAAGTACTTGCATGGGTGTACACTTTATGTAACCTTGGAGCCTTGCCAAATGTGTGCTGGAGCGCTGTATTGGAGTCAAATTTCCAAGATTGTTTATGGAGCGGCAGATTTAGAGCGGGGATTTAGTGTGATGGGAGGGCATTTGCATCCCAAAACCGAAGTGGTTGCCGGAATCATGGAAAACGAAGCTTCGGAACTTTTAAAGCGATTCTTCATCCAAAAGAGAAACCTGAACTAAAGTAAAAGCCCCGGCATTGGCCAGGGCTTCGAAAATTTTCAAAATAAAATATGGTTATCCGATTACCTGCACTTGTGCAGCAACCCTTCCTTTTCTTCCTTCTTCTTCTTGGTATTCTACTTTGTCGCCTTCGTTCAATTCCACCCCGTTCAATGCTGTTACATGAACAAAGATGTCCTTTCCTGTGTCGTCGTTGGTAATGAACCCATAACCTTTGGATCCATTAAAAAATTTTACTGTACCGGTCATTAAAAAAAAATAAATGTTAAAACACGAATGTAGGATATTTTATTGCTAATCAAGTGAAATAACCATTAAATCTTAGGAAAATTATTCTTTACCAGCTTTTTTCTTCTCTTGATCCTGCATTTTTTTAATGTTGTCCTTGGTGAGCATATAATCTTTCATGTTTTTGCCCTTACTTTCCTTATACAGAAAAAGGGGCATTGCTACCAAAAAAAGACCTATAGTGCCCAAACCAATGAATTTTTGGGCGGTTTGGGACTGTTCTTGCTCTAACATAAAACCATATATGATGGAGCCCAATGAGAGTAGAGTAAAAAGTACGGTAATATGTTTTAGTTTTATTTTCATTGGGTATGGTTGATGAGTTTTCTGCGATAGGCCGTCAATAATTTTGATTTTGAAATGAACCCTTCGTATTTGCCATCCTTTATAACGGGCAGGTTCCATGCTCCACTATCCTGAAATTTTTTCATGACCTGTTTCATCGTGTCCTTTCCATAAAAGATATGTTCTGGTGGGGCATGCATCAAGTTTTTAACATAAACCGTATTGTAAAGGTCGGTATCGAACATAAATTGACGTATATCATCCAAAACAATGATGCCCATTAATTTTTTGTCATCGTCCAGAACTGGGAAAATGTTCCTTTTGGATTTGGAGACAGATTCGTGGAGCATTTCGCCCAAAGACATTTCTGGATGTACCGGTTTAAAATTTTTCTCGATCACATCGTCCATTTCCATTAAACCCAACACCATTTGGTCTTTGTTGTGTGATAGCAGAGCACCAATTTTTGCCAATTCCTTGGTGTAAATGGTATAGTCCAATGCATTTTTGGTGGTAAGATAAGAGATGGAGGCGGTAATCATCAAAGGAACGAATAGCTCGTAACCTCCGGTGATTTCAGCAATCAAGAAGATAGCAGTCAAAGGCGCGTGGATTACTCCTGCAATCAGGCCTGCCATACCAATAAGTGTAAAGTTGCTTTCCGAAACTGAAAAGCCAAAACCCAGATTATTGATGACCTTGGCCACCACATTTCCCAAGGCACTGCCCATAACCATGGTGGGAATGAAAATTCCACCAGCTCCTCCAGCAGCAAAGGTGGTCGTCATGGCAATGGCCTTAAAAATAGTAATACCGAACAGAAGGGCAATCACTACCCAAATGTTGTCTGTATAAGCATCGAACGGGGTTTTCCCTAAGGCTTTTAAATGGTCGCCATCCAAGAGATTGTTGATGAACCCGAAACCTTCACCGTAGAGCGGAGGGATGGCATAAAGCATGATTCCAATCGCAATACCGCCCACCAAGAGCTTGTACTTTGGACTTTTAAACCGTTTAAAAAAGGTCAGTATAGAAAAGTACATCTTGGTAAAATAGATGGAAGCAAAGGCGGTGCCCACGCCCAATAGCACATAAAATGCTGTATCTTTTAACTCGAATCCTTCTGTAAGGGAAAAACTAAAAAGTACTTCGTTTCCCAAAAAGAAATAGGAGGTGAGCACTCCGGAAATTGATGCCAAAAGTAGGGGGAGCATGGACATCATGGTAAAGTCCAAGGTAAAAACTTCCACTGCAAAGATGATGGCGGCAATGGGGGATTGGAAAATGGATGAAATGGCACCCGCCGATGCACAGGCCACCAATAATGATCGTGTTTTGGCATCGATATGGAACAAACGGCTGAGGTTGGAACTTATGGCCGAACCTGATTTTACTGCCGGCCCCAAAAGCCCTACCGAACCCCCAAATCCAACAGTAAGTGGTGCCGTGATCAATGGAGTGTAGATGTCCTTTGTCGACAGCAGGCCTCCTTTTTTGGAGAGGGAAAAAATAATAGACGATACCGCGTGTTGAATCGGCTTTTTGTGTACAAATTTCACGTAGAGATACACAAACGTCAACCCAATGGTGGGTAGGATAAAATAGAGTTGGTTTTGTGAAGGGACGATTCCCATTTTAAGGAGGGACTCAATAAAATAGGTAAAGTTTTTCAAGGTGACGGCCACTAAACCGGCCAATAAACCCACCACCAGACTCATGAGGTGTACAAAAGTCTTGTTGGAGATGTTTCTGTATCGCCATTTCAAGAATTTTTTCAGAATGTTGCTCTGGCTTGGCACTATTAATCTTTTGAAAGTTCTGTAACTAGCATTTCAATATCTTGAGGATAAATTTGGCGAAGTAGTTCAACATAGTGATAATTATTATAAAATCCTTTTTTATAATCCATCATCGCTTTTTTAGCGTAGCCAAGTGCCTCTATATTTTTGCCCAGCTGTTGTAGGGTTTTTGCTTTGTAATATTTTGCATCAGCCGAATGCTTGAAATAATGTAGTATTTTATCAAAGTCTTCCAAAGCACTAACCATATTGCCGGATTCATAGTGTGCAATGCCCCTGTATAAAAAGGCTTCTAACTCAACCCAATCCTCCCCAGCGTCTTCTGTTTCTTTATGTATATGTTTATCCCAATATTTTATGGAATTTGAATGATCATTGAGACCCAAATAGGCAATTCCCCTCCAAAAATCTACACTGTGCCCTTGCGGATAGTCCAAATATTCGGTCAAAGAGTCTGATGCATTGAAATCCTCAATGGCCTTTTTATAGTCTCTATAGAAATAAAGGTATAAATATCCTCTCCATGGTACCCATGTTTCAGGGTCATACTGCACGGCTTTGTCCATTAAGGGTTTCCACTTTTGGGGCATACCACGTTTTAGATAGGCCACAGAGAGTTCTCGCCATGCTTCTGCATATGTGGGATCTACAGCCAATGCCTCTTCAATACGGGACATACTCTCTGGTGATCCTTGAAAAAGATTTGCTCCATCCTTGAAAATCTTTTCTGCTAATTTTCGACTTTCTGCCTGATTCACGTCATCACCAATATCATTGCAGGAAATAATTGCCGTAAATGTAAAAAATATGCTAAGGTAAGATTTCAGTAATCGTTCCATTTTCAATTCGATATGAGATGTACATATAATAATTTATTGGCTCGTCTTCTATAAGGAGAATATTCCAGTATCTGGGGTCTGACGTTAACTGTAACAATTGGGAGACCATATCCTCATCCAACTCTGTTTCTTGGAGCGTTAGGTCAGTCTGTATGATTTCAAACCAACCAGGATTTCCTTCGCAGTTTACCAGAAATCTAAAGTTCAGATAACCAGAGTCGTCATATCCTTTATTTTCATATTCCTTGAGAATATTCTTTCTGAAAAAACCTTTGTTTTTATTGTAAGCCCTATAAGAGGCCCCATTATAGACATAGTAGATTCTTTTCCCCCCACAAAGTTCATAGACATCATTAAGCAATGCGGTATTTTGACTGATATAACCAACATAATTTGAGTACTCATTTTTCTTCGGTGTTGGTGCGCAATTGTAACTATAATACAAATAACCAGAAACCACCAATGTAAATGCTGTAGCTACCAGACATAATCCAAATGTAGATTTGACCTGCTTTTTCATTTTCGAAGAAGGGAATAACGTTTATATACTTATATATCGATTCGAAATGACTGCGAGGTTGCAACAAACTCAATAAATCTACATATTTAATTTTAAATGCAGCTCTTTCAATTGCTCTTCGTCAATTTTGGCAGGAGCATCGATCATAACATCCCTGCCGCTATTGTTTTTTGGGAAAGCGATAAAGTCACGAATAGTTTCCTGTCCACCTAAAATGGCCACCAATCGGTCCAAACCAAATGCAATTCCACCATGGGGAGGGGCACCGTATTGGAAGGCATCCATTAAAAACCCGAACTGGGCCTTGGCCTCTTCTGGAGTAAATCCTAAGTGCTTGAACATGGTTGCCTGTACTTGTTTATCGTGGATACGGATAGATCCACCGCCAATTTCATTGCCGTTCAACACCAAATCATAGGCATTGGCCTTGACAGCTCCAGGATTGGTATCCAACAATTGCAATTGTCCGGGTTTTGGTGAAGTGAAGGGGTGGTGCATGGCGTGATAGGTTCCGGTTTCCTCATCCAATTCCAACAAAGGGAAGTCCACGACCCACAAGGGAGCAAACTCATCGGGTTTTCTTAGACCAAGTCTTTCGGCCAATTCCATTCTAAGGGCGCTGAGCTGTGCACGGGTTTCGTTGGTGTTCCCGGAAAGGACACAAATAAGATCGCCTGGTTTTGCACCAGTGACATCGGCCCATTGGGCCAAATCATCTTGATCATAAAATTTATCCACGGATGATTTGTAAGAACCATCCTCATTGCATTTTACATAGACCATGCCCTTGGCCCCTACTTGGGGTCGTTTAACCCAATCGATAAGGGCGTCTATTTCTTTTCGGGTGTATTCCGCCGCTCCCGGGACAGCGATGCCCACAACCAATTCGGCAGAGTTAAAAACATTAAAATCCTTATGTTGGGCCACAGCGTTCAGCTCCCCAAACCGCATTCCAAACCGGATATCAGGCTTGTCGTTGCCATACAGGCGCATGGCATCGTCAAAGGTCATTCTTGGAAATTCATCGATTTCCACTCCTTTGATTTCCTTGAGCAAATGTTTGGTAAGGCCTTCAAAGGTATTCAGGATATCCTCCTGTTCCACAAAGGCCATTTCGCAATCTATCTGGGTGAATTCGGGTTGTCTGTCTGCCCGTAGGTCTTCGTCCCTAAAGCATTTTACAATTTGAAAATACTTGTCCAATCCACCGACCATCAACAATTGCTTGAATGTCTGTGGGGACTGTGGCAGGGCGTAGAACTGACCCTCGTTCATTCGGCTAGGAACCAAAAAGTCGCGTGCCCCTTCAGGGGTGGACTTGATCAAATATGGGGTTTCCACGTCGATAAATCCTTGTTCTGAAAGGTATTTTCGGACCTCCATACTCACTTTATGCCTAAAAATAAGCTTGTTCTTTACCGGATTCCTTCGGATATCCAAGTAGCGGTATTTCATACGGATATCCTCTCCACCATCAGTTTCATCCTCAATGGTAAAGGGAGGCAAGAGGGACTTGTTGAGAATGGTAAGTTCCTTGACCAATACCTCGATTTCCCCAGTTGGGATATTTGGGTTTTTTGAGGCCCGTTCAATAACCTCTCCCTTGACCTGAATCACCGTTTCGCGACCCAATTCCCTGGCTTGTTCCAAAAGCTCTTTTGGGGTACGGTCTTCATCAAACACCAATTGTGTAATACCATAGCGGTCGCGGAGGTCTACCCAAACTACAAAGCCCTTGTCACGGAGCTTGTGCACCCAACCACTTAAAACTACTTCCGAACCGATATGCGATGCCCTTAATGCACCACAGGTATTACTTCTATACATAATGTCTGTTATGAGACGGCAAATTTAATAGGAATGCCAAAATTTATTGCTAGATATATGGATTTTCTCCTTGATGATGGGTACAGGATTTTGATAAAAGAGCTTTTGACCTCGATTCAATCATGGGCCAGCGTAAAGGTTTGATTCAAAAAGGGTGCTTTTTTTACCGATAAACGGGATAAAATGCAATTTTACAAAAAAGTTAACTATCTATATTCCAGTTAAATATGAATTTAATGTAAATTTATTGTTATGTAAATCTTTATTTAATGTAAAATTTAAATAAATTTATAGCGTTAGTACAAGTAGTTCAAGATTTTAAATCCCAATGTAGTATGAAGAAAGCAGTATTTTTAATGGCGCTGATGTTTTCGGTTTATATGTATCCGCAAGATACCCAACCGACTTTTGAGAAAGTGGGAAAAATGGTAAAAGCAACATATTTTCACGAAAACGGCGAAATAGCCCAGACCGGCTATTACCTAAACGGAAAATTACACGGTCAATGGTTGATGTACAACACGGAAGGCAAGAAAATGGCCTCAGGTACGTACATCGATGGAGAAAGAGCTGGTAAATGGTTCTTTTGGGAAGGCGATTTGTTACGGGAAGTAGATTTCAGTGACAATAGGATTGCCAGTGTAAAAAACTGGAATCAATCGGAAATTGTATCGATTGACAAGTAATGTAAAACGATTTAATTAAAAAGCCCCTGCCATTGGCAGGGGCTTTTTTTTGACCTTAGGCGGCCACATCCAACTGTTCCTTTTTCTTTTTCTCTCTTCTTATTTTGTTTTTCTGTATCCTTAACTTGAGTCTATATACCAATGTGAACAGGATGGGAACTACTATCAGTGTCAAGAATGTGGCCACAAAGAGACCATAAATCACAGTCCAGGCCAAGGGTCCCCAAAAAATTACGTTGTCCCCACCAAAATAAATATGTGGGTTAAACTCGCTCATCAGGGTAAAGAAATTGATGTTGAACCCGGTTGCCAAGGGAATCAAGCCCAAAATGGTGGTGATTGCCGTTAGCAGTACAGGGCGTAATCTTGCCTTACCTCCTTTGACCACAGCTTCTTTAAAGTCTTCGGGAGCCAAGAGATCTTCTTCATCCAAATCCAAGGCTACTTTCTTCCTGTCGATCAAGAGTTGGGTGTAATCCAAAAGTACCACACCGTTGTTCACCACAATTCCCGCCAATGAGATGATACCCATCATGGTCATCATGATCACAAAGGCACTACCTGTGGCCACGATACCTCCAAATACCCCGATCAAGCTCAAGAAAATGGCAAGCATGATGATACCAGGTTTGGAAACCGAGTTGAACTGGAAGATCAAAATGAAGAAAATCAGACCAAGACCGGTAAAGAAAGCACCCATCAAAAAGGCCATTTGCTTGTTCTGCTCCTCAATCTGACCAGTGTAATCAACCTTGATATCCGAAGGCAGGCCTTCAAAATCATTCATTTCTTCCTGTATCTTGCCTACGATGGCTCCAGCATCCGTGAAACCAGGAGCCAAGGCAGAATACACGGTAACCACACGTCTGGTGTCCCGGTGTTTGATGGCACTAAAACCAGTACTGTTCACCTGTTTGGCAACCGCTGATACGGGCACCTCTTTTATCTGTCCAGATGAAGGATCTCTAAATGTGATGCGTTGGTTAAAGATGGCACTGGTGTTGTATCTGTTTTCCTCATTGAAACGGACATAAATGTCGTAATCCTCACCATCCTCCTTGTAGATTCCAGCTTTGGCTCCAAAGATGGAGTTACGGAGCTGTTGTCCTACTTGTCCTGTGGCTACACCCAATTCGCCAGCCTTTTTTCGATCCACGGCAACCAACATGGAGGGTTTGGATTTGTTCACATCGATTTTGAGCTCATCAATACCAGGAATGTTCCTTGCATTGATAAAATTTCGCATCTGCTCTGCGGCAACGATCAATTCGGAATAATCATCCCCTTCCAATTCTATGTTGATGGGATATCCTGCCGGTGGACCAACAGCATCTTTCTCCACAGAAATGGCTACTCCCGGATACACATCTTTCAGGGCCTCCTGAACTTTTCTTAAAAGATCATTACTGTCAGCACCTTCCCTAAACTTATATTCCCGCATGGTAGCGGTAATTTTACCGCGGTGGGGCATCTCGGCAGCAGAACCTCCATCGGTTTGAGGGTTTCCTGCACCTTCACCCACTTGGGAAACCCCACTTTCCACCAAAAAATTGTAATCGCCATGAGTGTAGGCGTCTGCATTGACAATATCAAATACCCGTTGCTCAATGTCCTTGGTAATGGTATTGGTCTTTTTTATATCGGTTCCTTCCGGATACTCAATGTATACGATAATCTGGTTGGGGGTGTTGTCCGGGAAGAATTCCACTTTGGTCCTTTGGCTTCCCACGGAGGCCCCAAAGCCCATAAAAGCAATCAGAAGGAGAACAAAAGTCCCTATTGCAATAAAGATGGGTTTTCTACCTGATAAGGTGTAACGTAAAGTCCGCTCATAGAATCGTTCCCATCTAGGCAAAATCTTATTCTGGAACCCATTGGCCCAATTTCTCAAAAAGAGCCTATAGATCCAAAGCATGATTGCTGTCAGTACCATCAAAGATCCCAAAGCCCTGTAAGTACCTCCAAACAGAATGATCAAAAGTCCGATCACGGATATGATAGATGTAATACGGATAATCTGTTTGAGTGGCATTTCCTTGTCCTCTGTAGTCATGTACCGCGACACCAGTACGGAGTTGAAGAAGATGGCTACAAAGAGGGATGATCCCAATACCACGGATAGGGTAACGGGGAAATAAATCATAAACTGTCCCATAACCCCGGGCCATAATCCGAGGGGTACAAAGGCCGCCACGGTAGTTAATGTGGAAATGATAATGGGGAATGCGATTTCTCCAATCCCTTTTTTGGCCGCTTTAATACGAGACATACCTTCTTCGTCCATAAGGCGATATACGTTTTCCACAACCACAATACCGTTATCCACCAGCATACCCAATCCCATGATTAATCCAAAGAGGATCATGGTGTTCATGGTATAGCCCAAGGTGTTCAAAATCATTAGGGACATGAACATGGACATCGGGATGGCAAAACCAACGAACAAAGCATTTTTGAAGCCCAAGAAGAACATCAGAACGGTCACTACCAAGATGATACCGAAGATGATATTGTTCACCAAATCATCTACCTGACCAATGGTCTTGGAAGATTGATCATTGGCAATGGTCACTTTTAAATCCTGTGGGAATACATTTTTAACGGCGTCGTCCACGATTACTTGGATTTGCTCAGCTGCGGCCACCATGTTTTTTCCAGCACGTTTTTTAACGTCCAGCATCACTACCGGGGCACCATACTCGCGGGCATAGGTAGTCTTGTCCTCTTCCTTGAAGGTGACTTTGGCAATATCCCTTAGGTAAATGGGGTTGCCATTTTCAGACTTTACCACAAAATTTTCCAGTTCATTGGGTCGGTCTATCTCACCCACAATACGGATGGTCCTACGCTGCCCACTGGTAATGAGGTTGCCCGCCGAAGTGGTCATGTTCTCATTGCTGATGGTATTGATGATGTCGTTGAAGCTCACTTTGGCGGCCATCATTTTATAGATGTCTACGGCTACTTCCACTTCTTTTTCCTGGGCACCACGAATATCCACCTGTTTTATTTCAAGCAGACCTTCAATCTCGTCTTCAAGATACTCACCATATTCCTTGAGTTTGTCCACGGGATAATCACCCGAAATATTGATGTTGAGAATTGGGATTTCCTCAGACATGCTCAAATCGAACACATTGGGTTCTACCTTGGCACCGTTGAATGTAGGCCAATCTTCCCCCGCGGTCTTTGAATCCACTTCATCCTTCACTTTCTGAAGGGCACCTTCAACGGAAATGTTCTCATCAAACTCCACAATGATCATGGAATAATCTTCCTGTGAGGTTGAGGTGATTTCCACCACATTGCTTACGGTCTTCAACTCATCCTCAATAGGGTCCGTGATGAGTTTTTCAATGTCCTCTGCGGTATTTCCTGGATATAGGGAACTGATATAGATTTTGGTTTCCTTGATCTCCGGAAAGCTTTCCCTAGGCATACTGAAATAGGCCGATGCTCCAAGAAAAAGGATGACGGCTATCAGCACGTACATGGTCGTTTTATTATCGATAGCCCATGAGGACAGCCTAAATTCCTTATCTACGCTTTTCTTTTGTTTGCTCATAACTGGCTGGCTATATGTTGTTCTTAATTTTTACTTTTTGCCCTTCTTTTACACTACGGGCCCCTTCGTCTATGATGCCATCACCACTATTGATACCCGATAGTACCTCAACATAATCACCTTGCGTCTTACCCGTTTCAATGACCACTTTTTTGGCAACGGGGTCGGATGATATGGAATCGGCGTCCACCAAGAACACATATTGCTCCCCATCGGCATTTTCAGAGACAATACTTTGTGGGATGAGAATGGCATTCTCATTGGTGTAATCGTTGATCATTACTTTGGCGGTCAAGTTGGGCTTTACTTTCCCATCATGGCTTGGTACAGGGATTTCAGCGGTGAAAGACCTGTTGCTTGGGTTGATGAAATTCCCGGTCTGACGGATTTTAGTAACTACGCTATCTCCCAATACAGGGAAATACACCCGAACATCTTTTCCTGGGGTAACGTTGGGTAGGTGGCTTTCGGGCACTTCTACCTTAATGTACATGTTGGAAAGGTTGACGATTCGGAACACCTCTGAGCCTGGTCCGGGGCTTACCACGGTACCTTGATCTTTGATTACATCGTCTATGATGCCTGCAAAAGGAGCACGTATGGTAGACTTGCCCACTTGGCTTTCCAATTGCTTTACGGCACTTTGTTGTGCTTCGTAGGTGGTTTTGGCCTGCAAATATTGGATTTCGGAACCAATATTCTGCTCCCAAAGCCTTTTCTGGCGTTCAAAAGTGGTCCTGCTAAGTTCGGCTTGTGTCTTTGCCTGTGCCAATTGGCTGGAAAGTCCACCATCGTCAATGGAAGCCAACACCTGGCCCTTGGCTACTTTTTGTCCTTCCTTAACGTATACCCGGTAGAGTGTACCGGCCATTTCTGGATAGATAAGGACGTTCTGTTTGGTGGTCACATCACCTTGTAGTTCCAGATAATGGTCAAACTTCTCAGGTTTTACCTCAAAGGTGGTCACCAATGGAAGCTTGGCATTGTCATCCAATTGTGCAATGGCAGAATCCAAGGTCTTCAGCTCCATTTCCAAGGCCTTGTGCTGCTGCGAAATTTCTGTATGCTTGGCTCTGATGGCCTCAAGATTGTTACTTTCTATAACGCTCTCCACCGAGTTTTTGCTGCTGCCTCCACAAGACGCCAAAGATGCTGCTGTAAATGCTATATATATTGCTTTTTTCATGATGGTACGGTTTTCTCTTTTGTTTATTGATTTATGATGGTTTCCAGTTCGGTTTTCTTGTTGATCACGTTCACCATGGACTGCAAGTATTCCTGTTGACTGGTATATAATTGGGTTTGCGCCTGTCTTAGCTCAAAGCTGGTGGCCAAACCTTCTGAATATTTAATTTGGTTTTTGTTTTCAATACGTTCTGCCAATTCCAAGTTTTGTTTGGAGGTGCCATACTCCTCAATGGCAAGGATATAATTGCTTTTGGCATTTTCCAGTTGAAGTCGAATTTGTTCCTCAGCTTCGGTTTGTTGTGTTTTTGCCTTTTCCAACGCAATCTTGGCCCGTTGGGTACTGGCACTTCTTTTCAAAGAACTGAAAATGGGAATGTTGAGGTCCACGCCTAAGATGGAAGACTCGAACCAAGGTTGTCCACTGCTCAAGAAGTTGAATCGATCACTGAAGGAATTTCCACCATAGCTCACAAAGGCGTTTAAGGTGGGAAGAGCTCTGCTCTTGGCGAGTTTCAGCTCCAAAAAACGTTGTTCGCTAAGGTTGAGCGCCAATTTATAGTCTACATTGTTCTCTATATTGAACTCAGTATCCAATAAGCCCAAATCTATTTGCTGTTGGGTAAGGTCGTCCAAGCTCTCCGTCAATTCTGTAGGGGTTTCGATGGGCAGCCCCAAGACCAGGTTCAACATTTGTAGCGTTATGGTTTCCAATCGCTTGGCATTTTTCAATTGATTGTCGACAGATGAAAGGGTAATCTGCAATTGATCAACGCTTTCCTCATCGCCCAATCCATTCTCAAAAATCCGTTTGGTCTCGTAGAGATTTTTCTCCAGTGTGGCCTTATTGTTTTCCGAGATCAATACACTTTCCTTGGCCAAAAGTACATTGCCATAGGCTTCCACTACGGCCTTTATTACATCCAAATCCGTTTTTTCCTTATTGTTTTGGCTGTAATTCAAAAAGGTTTTGGTGGCTTGTACACCCACAATATAGGAGCCATCAAAGATTTGTTGCCGTAATGTGGCCGAAGCCGACATGGATTGTGGCTGGCCAAAAACTACTTCTTGAAAAGTTCCCGGCTCACCGCCAAAAAACTCGGCAGGTATCTGGGATACAGGCTGTATCAATTGGTTTTGATAGCTTACCGCTCCCGAAATTTGGGGTAGTCCGTCTGCTATGGTCTCCCATTTCTGCTTTTGGGCATCGTCCAAATCCCTAGTGGCATTAAGTGCACTGTAGTTATGCTCCAGAGCATATTGAATGGCCCCGTCCAGACTGAAATTTGGGATGGTATCCTGGGCAGACGAAAGCCATGGTGATATAAATAATAAAATGATTAAGGTTGTTCGCATTTATTCTTGGTTTGAATTGATGATTGAGTTTAAGATTTTTCGTCCTTTGGGGGTGACGATGCCCCTTAGATGGTATTCCAGATACTGGTCCAAAACGTCAGGTTTTGAAAAAGTCTGGGAGGGAAACAGATTTTCATCCTTTAAGCTCATGACCCCGGAAAAATAGATTCTAGATACAAATTCCACATTGAGGTTGCTCCTGTAGATTTCCATTTCCATCCCACGCTTCACATTTTCCAGCACACAACCGTGCATAGACTCGTATTGTTTTTCCTTTAAGGATACATGTATCTTGGGATAATATTTTTGCAATTGGTACAAGGGAGATGATTTCTCGTTCTTTAAATGGACCATGACAAATTTTTTGATCTCATAGAGTTCTTCAATGGGGTTTTTCTGCAAGCAAACAATGTCATCTATCCCACAAGTAATAAAATCGCACATGGTCATTGTAGTCGCTTCCACCAGCTCGTTTTTATTTCTGAAATGGGAGTAAATGGTTTTTTTGGATATCCCCATCTCGTTGGCCAAATCATCCATCGTTACACTCTTAAACCCCAGATTTATGAAAAGTTCCGTCGCCTTCTGTATAATCTTTTCCCTCATAATGGGGGCAAAAATAGGCATGGAAACTTTAAAAACAAAAAAAGTTTCCAAGGTTTTACATTTTTTTAACGAGTGCTTAATGATTGGTTTTTAATGGGACCAACCTACTATGTGTTGACGAAATAGGGTATCTCTTTTGGACTGAGTTGAGGATTTGGACCTTAAAGTCCAGAAAAAGGATTTGTAATGACGTTTGTAACGTTCTTGGATAAAGTTCTTTTTACTGGGTATCATGATTTTCGTTTTTGATTCGTTCCACATATGCTTTAAAAGCAGTTTCTCCCTCTTCTTTCCAGAACTGGTCATAGTGTTTCCATTTGTCAAAATCGCTTCGGAGCGAACCACATCTTTTTTTGGAGAAGCCATGTTTTTTCTTGCGGTGGGACTTTTTGCCTCCCTTATCGTCACCAAAACCAAAGCCGAAAATAAGTTTGGCGAGGACAAAGATGCCCAGGGCTTGCCAATAGGTTATGGTGGACAGTCCAAAAATTTCAGGCATCAACCAGTTCCATAACCACATCAACACATAATTGGCCAGCAATAGAAAAATGATGCCCAAAATGATCATTGCGATTACTTTTAGTACCTTTTTTACATAGTACTCCACTTTCTTTTCCACTCTTTTTTCAATGTCTTGTTTATACTCCATGACTATATGCTTTTAGATTCTTTAATTTTTTCCAGATTGTTCAACAATACGGACATGGCCCGGTGCCTTCTGGACATGAGTGTCCCCGTGGGAATGCCGGTTCTATCCGCTATTTCTTTGTAGGTATACCCTTCAAAGTCAATGGCTATGATGATATCGCGGTAAGCGGGCTTCAACTCCGCTACTGCTTTTTTTAACTCGTCTTCCAATTCAGGAGAATAGGAGTTGTCCGCATCCCCGTAAAAAGCCTCTGCAAAATCCTGCCACTGCCGATCAATTTCCTCGGTGGAATATGTATGTTCTTTTTTACCACGCATAATATCAATGATCCTATTGCGAATGGCGCTATAAACAAACCCTCCAATATTGTTGATGGGGTTCAGGTCATCTGCCCGGGAATAAATCCGTAAGGCCACATCCTGCACAATATCCTCGGCATCCCGTTCCGAAGTATTTCGGATTTTGGACTGCACATACATTCGCAATGATTGATATTCATCATTGAAAAAAGTATTTAGGTTGTTGCGGTTCTCAGTTTTGCCGGCCATTTAAAAAAACGGATTGCTTGCTTTGTCTGTAAAGACGAAGTATTTCAAATCTATTGCATTTTTTTCGGCATTTTTTTTCATGACCCAAAGAGTTGGCCACACAAACTTTAAAATCAAAGGATTCAAAGGCTGGGTATTTTTTGATTTTTTGCACGTATTTTTGAAACCATGGGAGATTTCAAATTTATGGATCAATACAAGGTCAAGTTCTTAGACCATCTTAAAACAAGAATTGAGTATACGGAACCCAAAAATCTATACGAACCCATTCGATATATCTTGGACTTGGGGGGGAAACGCCTCCGACCAATTCTTACTTTGATGACCGCCGAGCTTTTCGGTGGAGACCCTGATGAGGCAATGGATGCTGCCTTGGCCATAGAAATGTTCCATAATTTTTCCTTGGTCCATGATGATATTATGGACGATGCCCCACTACGCAGGGGGAGAACAACAGTACATGAAAAGTGGGACCTCAATACAGGAATACTTTCTGGGGATGCCATGTTGATTCTGGCCTACCAATTTTTTGAAGGGTATCCGCCCGAGACATTTAAAAAACTCACGGCGCTTTTTAGCAAGACGGCCATAGAAGTTTGCGAAGGACAACAATATGATGTGGACTTTGAGACCCGGGACGATGTCACCATTCCGGAATACCTTAAAATGATTGAGTACAAAACTTCAGTTTTGGTGGCAGCAGCCATGAAGATGGGGGCCATTATTGCCAATGCATCTGATAAAGATGCCGAAATCATTTACGAGTTTGGACGAAATCTAGGTATTGCCTTTCAGCTACAGGACGATTATCTGGATGCTTTTGGCGATCCCAAAACCTTTGGGAAGCAGGTTGGTGGAGACATTATGGAAAACAAGAAAACCTTTCTGTACCTGAAAGCATTGCAAATGGCTCCAAAACAGCGAAAGGAGGGCTTAATGCATCTATATTCCATAAAGCCTGAAAATCCTTCCACCAAAGTGGAAGCCGTGAAAGCAATTTTTACGGAAAGCGGAGCAGTGGATTTGACCAAGGAAGAAATCAAGTCCCATACCCAGAAAGCGTTTGATGTTTTAGGGCAATTGACCATTGCAGAGGCCAACAAACAAGTGTTACGGAAGTTTGGGGAAGCTTTGATGGAACGGACTGTCTAGAAAATTCTTCGGAACAGTGCCTTGAGAAATGGCCGCGGTTTTGGGGCAGTTACAATTTGCAATTCCTCGCCAAGATGAGTCTCATTGCCCAAAAACTTTAGAATTACGGAAGCTTTTCGCTTGGCAAACAGCGATTCAAATATGGATTGTCCCAAATGATTTTCCCGATGGAGAATGTCCAAGAGAAGCGAGTCATAGAACTGGAACCGAGTCTTTTTGTGGAATGAGCCCAAAGGTTTTTCTTGTTTCAGATGGTTTACCAAAGCCATAATCTGCTTGCTCGTATTGTAAAAGGTAAACCCAGTGCTGGGCTTTGCCCATCCACCGGCAATGCCTATGTGGAAAATGGTATCTGAATTGTGTTGATGAAACGGATAGCACGTCATGGGGATGCTGCCAAATTCCGTTTGGGAAATGGAATAATCCGTTACGCCATACTTTTCATGAAGATATTCTTTGATGGCTTCTTCATATTCACTTTTTTCCAAAAGATGTTCAGAAAACAAGGTGTATTCCACCAAAGCTTCGGTGGTTGAGGTAGGAAGCACGTACATAAATCGGGTGTTGCCCTTTTGCGGAACGGAAAAATCCATAAATGTGGCTTCTTCCGGATTGAAAATAGGGTGTCCTGCTTTAATGAACCATCCCAAAAAGTGTTGCTGCAATACTGGAAATTTGTCTTGTTGTGAAATGGAATCCCAATCCACAAGACTGGAAAAAACCATTTTGCCCAAAAAAGTGTCCCCCTTTGTATGTACAATAGCTCCTTTTTTAATTTTCTGAAGATGGGTGACTTCATCCTGTATCCAAGTAATATTGGGGCAGCTTTTTATTTCGGGAACATATTTGGAGTAAAAATCTATTCCCCGGAGCATTTTATAGGTGTAAGGGGCTATTGGGGTTGATAGGGTAAGCTTTTTTCCCGCTACATGAATGGTGTCCCATGTTTTATAGAGCAAATCATCAAAATCTCCTGTACCTGTTTCCCAAAAACACCAAGTACGATTGTTTTCGTTCTTGGCATCCTTATCCAATACCAATATAGATTTGGAAGCAAAGAATGCATCCTTCCCCATGGTGTGGGCCAACAAGATACCGGCAGCTCCGGCACCCACGATGATGTAGTCATATTGGGACATGGCCCAAAAATACGGAAAGCAAGTCAGTCATTTTTTATGTGTTGGAAAGTTCACGGTCTTTCCTAATGTCCCCAATATGATAGTAGGCCACAATCTCGGAAATCACTCCATTTTTAATATAATACCATTCGCTTACGTCCAACCGAAAATTCCCTTGGATTCCTGTATATCGGACACAAGCGCTGTTTTTATCGTAGATTCCATCGTGGATTTTAAAACGATACCCCAAAAACTTATCCTTGTTCTCTTTGACCAAAGAGAGATATTCTTTTTTTCCATGAATGGTTCCAAAAGGGCTGGTGTGCTTAAAATCATCGGAAATGGGTAGATGGAGGAAATCTCCTTTTTCCCATGCATTGAACCATTCTTTTATCAGTTGCTCCGAATTCATGTAGGGTCATTTCATAAATGAAACTATTTCAAAGATATAGAATGAGGTTCAGTTTTGTTCTTTGACTCCGCTGTCCATTAGCTCACATTTCCAAGAAGTACATAAACAGCAAGGGTGGTGAGAACCAAAAACAAGCTAAAGCCCTTGGCATATTTCCATTCGGTCACATCCACAATCCCAATATCTGTTATACTGAAATTATTGGTTCTAGGGAACCATCGGGACACCAAAAGCATTACCCCAACATTCAGGATAAATTCAATTCCCCAGAGATGCACATAATGTAGGTCAACCTGCGCAATAAAATTCGTGGTGATATAGAACAACAAACCAAACAACAACCCCGCTTTGGCGCCCATGGCAGATACCTTTGGCAAGAAAAACCCGGCCAAGATTACGGTGGCCATCGGTATAAAAAAGATGCCATTGAGCTGTTGCAGCAGTTGGTAGAGTCCGCGCGGCGCATGGGCAATAAAGGGAGCAATGCCAATAGCGAACAAAGCCAATAGGGCGGAAGTGGTCTTTCCAATACGGACCAATTGTTTTTCTGGCGCATTTTTGTTGATGTATCTTTTGTAGATGCCCAAACTGAAAATGGTAGCGGCACTGTTCAGAGCACTATTGAAGGTACTTAAAATGGCACCCATGAGTACGGCCACAAAAAACCCGGTCATCCAAAATGGGAGTACTTGTTTTACCAAGTTGGGGTATACCAATTCTTTTTTGTCATAAAAAGTGTCATCAAAATAATAGAATGCAATGATTCCGGGGAGAACAATGATCAAAGGCACCAAGATTTTTAACAAACCTGTGTACAAAAGCCCTTTTTGGGCTTCCTTTAAGCTTACGGCACCCAATGCCCTTTGAATAATGGATTGATGCATGGTCCAGAAGTACAGTTGGTTAATGATCAAGCCGGTAAACAGTACCCCAAATGGCATAATGGAATCTCGTGCACCGGGACCTACGGAAACCTCATCACTGATTACATTGAATTTTTCAGGTGCTTTTTCAAAAACAAGTCGTAACCCTTCCAAAATATTTCCATTACCAATGCCCCAAAGTGCTAAAACGGGAATCGAGATCCCGGCAACCAAAAGGCCAAAACCATTGATGGTATCAGTATAAGCTACCATCTTCAGTCCTCCGAAAATGGCATAGACTGCCCCAATACAGCCTACTGTCACCACTGTTAACCATAGTCCCGCATTTTGACTGATGCCCAGTAGGCTGGAAATATCAAAAATACGTTCGATACTGATGGCACCAGAATACAGGACAATAGGTAAAAGTGTGGAGACAAAGGAGATAATCAATAAAAAGGCGATTATGGTACGGGTCAGGCCATCAAACCGTTTTTCCAAGAATTCCGGAATAGTGGTCAGCCCCATCTTTAAGTAGCGAGGTGCAAAATACAGGGCGGCGGCCACCAAAGCCAAGGCCGAGGTTACCTCCCACGCAATGATGATGGCCCCATGTTTGTAGGCATCCCCGTTCATGCCCACCAAATGTTCTGTTGAAATGTTGGTCAACAAGAGCGAACCGGCAATTACAACGCCAGTCAAGCTACGGCCACCCAAAAAATAACCATCTTTTGTGGAAAGATGGTCTTTTCTCAGTTTCCAACTGGAATACGCTGCGACAAAAGCTGTAAAAACAAAAAAGCTTAAGAATTGCATCATCCGCTAAAACCGAAGTGTGTCCGGGAGGTATTTGGCCGCCAAATCTTCATAATAGGGGCGGAGTTCTTTCACATTGGGCTTAACGGGAGCCTTGGTGTACAGATCATATGGATTGAACTTGTCCACCCATTTAAACATAGCATGGTCGTGCTTGTCCATCAAATGGTCATAAGCATGTTCGCGATGCTGGGCATAAAAGCTATGGTATCGGATCATATAAAGACCTTCTTCGGGCAAATGATCTTTCATAATATGATAGAGGTACTCATCATGCCCCCAAGACATATGGACATTACGTAGACCACAATTTTCCTGATAAACACCAAGCTTGGTATTATAGCGTTCGTTCGTATAATCTGGGTTGGCCTTAAAAAAATCGGGGTATACAATTTTGTCCGAAAATTGACAGCCTACAGGGAAAGTATCGCCTACAACAGCCCATTGGGGTTCCCCAAAAAGGCATAACACTTTGCCCAGATCATGGAGGAATCCGGTCAAGACAAACCAATCCGGTTGGCCATCGGCACGGATGGCCTCAGAGGTTTGCAGTAGATGCTGGGTCTGGTCCAAATCAATATCGGGATCCGAATCATCCACTAGGGTGTTCAAATATTCAACTGCATCCCAGAGACTCATTTCCCTACGATTTAAGGAAAGGAACTCTTTCTCCTTTTCCAACACAAAATCATAGGTTTGATGAGTGTGGTTCATTCGATAGAATTCTTTTACCGTATCCCGGGCGGGATTATCATAATTTCTGAATTCTTCCTTGGGTTTATTGGGATTCTCAGGATAACGTTCCAAGACATCATCCTCCCAAAGCTCCATCATGTCATGGGCCTGTTTTTTTTGGTCTGCACTTAATTTCATGGCTTTTTTATTGGCTTTACAGTATTCCAACACTTTTAAAAATAATGTTTTTTTTCGGTTTAAGCATTAAAAAACAAAGGCTTGCGGATGCCCAAGGTCGGATGCTGTTTCGGATTGCCCTAAAAAACCGTATACCTAATGCCAAAGAAGCCACGAATCCCTTGGTTGGGGGCATACACATAGCTTGGGTCAAAAGTTAGGGCATAGGGGTTGTCCGGAGTGGCCACCGCGTTGCCGTTGGCATCAAAGGTCACATTTTTGTCAAAAGGATCGTTGGTACGGGCAATGATAAAAGGATTGCCTTTGTTCGGGGTCCAGTCCAATAGGTTTTTGATGCCGCCGTACACCTCAAAATTATTCCATCCCTTATAGGTAAATTGAATGTTCTGTATGCTCCAAGTAGGGGAATATTCCTGTCTGGGGTCCAAATCACCCAAAAGGGGTAATCGCATGGGTCCGTAAAGGTTTCCAGTATAATCCACGCTTAAATCCAGCATTCTAAAAGTGTAGGAAAGGTTCCAGGTACCGGTAATGCTCTCGGTAAGGATCTGTTGTTGGGTAATGCCATTTTCGGTATTGCTGACGTCCTGCCATGTGGCTCCCAATAAAAATTTAATGCCATTGGGAAATACCACGTCCAAATTGGCACTGATTCCTTTGGAAACCGATTTTCCATCCAGATTGTCATAGATGATTTGATTGGGGTTGGTGTCATAATCGGGTAGAATGATATTCGAAAAATGGGTGTAAAATGCCGAGGCATCAATACCGACAAAAGTGCCATTGTCACTGTAGATTTTTTTCAAATAGTTAAGGTTGACGTTCACGGAGCGCTCAGGTTTAAGCTCTTCGGTGATGATTACTTCCCGTGCTCCAGTCAAGGCGGCATGATCTTCGGTAAAAAGGTTCACCACTCGAAATCCGGTTCCTGCATTGATCCGAAAAATATCATTGTCCGAAATTTTCCATTTATAGGCAGCACGGGGGGTAAAAATATTGCCGTGCCGTTTGTCATAATCATAGCGCAACCCTGCCAAGAAAGAGTGTCTTGGGGCAAGTTTTATCTCATCTTGGGCAAAAATGCTTGGAATCCAAATATTGTCCGCTTCGGCAGTTGCCGGAGTGTTGTCGTCATAATAGTTGTATCGGACGGCACTTCCAAACAGAAAATCGTGGTTGCCGGACGATTTGTCCCAAGTTAGCTGTGCAAAACCGATGCGTTGGTCCGCCAAATATTGTGTATCGCCATAAACCGAGTTCTGGTTATGGTCGTTGTACGATAGGGAAAGCAACATTTTCTCTGGGATGGGCAACTGATATTTGCCCAAAATTTCCCATCGGCGGGTATAGATACTTTCGCCATAAATTTCATCTCCTCCTCTAAATTCAGGTGTCCATTGCATTTCACCACCCCATCGGTCTTCGTAAAAAAAACGACCGGCTATGGAAAAGATTCGGGAATTATCCCGCTCAAAATCCCATTTTTGAAAGATGGAAATCCTATCCTGGAGAGTAACATCGGTAAAGTTGTCCCCGTTGTTGTCTATGGGGACATCATAATTAAAATAGTTAATCCCAAGGAGCATATTGGCTTTTTTGCCTACCTGAATTTTACTGCCCACATCCAGATTGTATTCACCCCAACCAGTCACAAAACCATCTGCAAAAAATTCTGGGGCCGTGATGGCATTTTTGGTGATGATGTTGATCAATCCGCCTACCGCTTCGCTACCATAAAGGGAAGAGGCGGGACCCTTTACAATTTCTATCTGATCAATTAAGGAATTAGGGATACCAGTAAGGCCATAAACAGTTCCCAGACCACTTACAATAGGCATGCCGTCAATTAAGACCAAGGTATATGGCCCTTCCAGTCCATTGATATGGATGTCGCCCGTATTGCATACGTTACAGTTGATCTGTGGACGGACCCCGTTTACGTTTTGTAGTGCATCAAAAATACTGGGCGTTGGGTTTTTTTTCAGGAAAGTGGGCGTATAGACTTCCACGGGAACCGGACTTTCCAGCCGACTTACGGGTTTTAGGGTGCCGGTGACCACGGTTTCATCCAAGGCTTGGGCAGAGGCTTCCAAAGCAATATTTACCGTTTTGGATTCACCCTCTCTTATTGTAAGAGTGGTCTGGTATGAAATATAACCAATTGAAGTGGCCGTAAGAACATAGTCTCCAGTCGTTATATTAGAAAGTTGATACTGTCCGTCTACATTGGTGGAGCTCCCGATTTGGGTGCCTTTGAGTAAGATGTTCACAAAGGGTAGGGGCTCCCCGTTTTCGGTAACCTTTCCCAAAATAGAAGCGTCTTGGGGAAACAAATTGGTAAAGTATCCCAAAAGAGCGATGAAGATGATATGATTAAAATAATATTTCAATTACTAAAAAATTAAATTTAGACAAAACTAAAAATAGGTTTTGACAAATAAAAATGTATTTTTGAAAAAATATTTTTTCATGACCCGTTCCGAAGAGAACTATCTAAAAATTATTTTCCATTTGGGAGGGAGTGATTCCACCCCCATTACCACCAACGCCATTGCCGAACAAATGGAGACCAAACCCTCATCGGTTACCGATATGGCCAAAAAATTGGCGGAGAAAGGATTGGTGAACTACAAAAAGTACCAAGGAGTGTCGTTGACGGATCAGGGCACAAAAACGGCACTTTCCATCATTAGAAAACATCGGCTGTGGGAAGTTTTTTTGGTGAAGAAATTGGATTTTTCTTGGGATGAGGTCCATGAAGTGGCAGAGCAGTTGGAGCATATCAAAAGTGAAAAACTCATAGATAAGATTGATGAACTGTTGGAGTTTCCAAAGTTTGATCCCCATGGGGACCCCATTCCAAGCAAAGATGGTAAGTTCATGGTGCGGGATAAACAGCTTTTAAGTGAAATGCCCATTGGTGGCAAAGGAGTTTGTGTGGGAGTGAAGGACTCTTCGGCACCTTTCTTAAAGTTTTTGGACAAGAATAAAATCGCTTTGGGCCATACCATCCAAGTTTTGGAAATAGAAGATTTTGACCAGTCCTTGCACATAGCCATGGAAGGCAGGGAACTGCATATTT
The DNA here is from genome assembly GCF_004916895.1 of Flagellimonas alvinocaridis. Taxonomy (GTDB): domain Bacteria; phylum Bacteroidota; class Bacteroidia; order Flavobacteriales; family Flavobacteriaceae; genus Flagellimonas; species Flagellimonas alvinocaridis. The sequence continues at coordinate 361,550 of NZ_SNTZ01000001.1, read as the reverse complement.
CACATCAGATTGCATCCAATCTTTATGTTAAAAAGAACGAATAATGGAACAAGTAATTACCTATTTTGAATCTATTGACCCCATTTTGGCTGCCTTATATGCCACATTGTTCACATGGGGATTGACCGCTCTGGGAGCAGGCTTGGTTTTCTTTTTTAAGAACGCGAACCGGGCCGTATTGGACGGAATGCTCGGATTTACCGGTGGGGTCATGGTTGCTGCCAGTTTTTGGAGTTTGTTGGCGCCTGGTATTGAAATGAGCCAAGGCGAAGGTTTTGTAAAGGTGATTCCCGCTGCCGTTGGGTTTCTACTTGGAGCCGCATTTATTTTTGGTCTGGATAAAATTTTGCCTCACCTACACATCAATTTTAAAATGAGCGAGGCCGAAGGAGTAAAAACCCCGTGGCACAGAACTACCTTGCTTACCTTGGCCATAACCTTGCACAATATTCCTGAAGGTCTAGCCGTAGGCGTACTCTTTGGTGGGGTGGCCGCTGGAGTTGATGGCGCTACCATTGGAGGGGCTGTGGCACTGGCTTTGGGAATTGGACTGCAGAATTTCCCGGAAGGTTTTGCGGTGGCCATGCCCTTACGCCGACATGGTCTTAGCCGGAGGAAAAGTTGGATGTACGGTCAAGCGTCTGCCATAGTGGAACCCATTGCAGGGGTTTTGGGTGCCTGGGCCGTTTTGACCTTTGAGCCCATTTTGCCCTACGCACTTTCTTTTGCTGCAGGGGCAATGATTTTTGTGGTGGTCGAGGAGGTTATCCCAGAGACTCAACAAGATAAATACACCGATATCGCCACAATGGGCTTTATCGGCGGATTTATCATCATGATGACTTTGGATGTTGGGTTGGGTTAAAACTAATTCCCAAACAAATCATAGACCCCCTTTACCAAAAATTGGTCGTTATCATTGAGCTTTTCTTGGGAGGTTATCTCCACATGGCCCGCATAGCTATCGCCAAGGGTAACCCCAACGCGTTCAAATTGGAGGTCTCCGCCTTCTTTCGATATCAACTTTAGGAGATAGGAAGAGCCTTCCACATTAAAAACAGCTTCTTCAGGTAGTCCCCAAGCTTTGGTGGTATCGGTCATGATTTTGGCATCTACGAACATCCCGGGAAGAAAACCACCATCCTCTTTTTCCAGATGGCCATGGACTTTAATGGTCCGTTGGGCGTCGTCAATGGAAGACCCTACCAAATATACTTCTGCCCCAAAGGTTTCTTCGGAAGCCTCAGGAATCTTAAACTGGATTCCCTGTCCTTTTTTCACTTTCAAAATATCCTTTTCAAAAACGGTCAATTCCAAATGCACATGCTCATTGTCCACAATTTCCATAATTTCCATGGAAGGGGAAACATAACTCCCTGTTGATACGTGCATTTTGGTGATGCTTCCATCAATGGGGGAATAGATGGTCGCTTCAGGGGTGATGATGCGCTGTTCCACATTTTTAGGGGAAATATTGAGCATCTGCAACTGCTTTCTAAGCCCTTCGTTCTTGGCCAAGAAGGTTTCATAATTGCTCTTGGCCTCCAAATAGTTCTTTTGCGAAGCAATTTTTTCCTCAAAAAGCGTCTTGTTCCTGTCGTATTCGGCCTTTAAAAAATCAAGTTGGTTGAATACCTCAAGATATTCCTGTTGCATTTTTACAAACTCCTGACTTTCCAAAGTAATCAAAGGTTGCCCCTTTTTTACCCGGTCACCCACCAGCAATGGGGTCTTTTTTACAAAACCACCCATAAATGCCGTAATTATGGCATTGTTGCTGGGAGGGACATCAATCATTCCCGAGGTTTCCACCATATTGGGAAATGTCAGTTTCTCCATGTTCCCCAAGGCAAACCCACTGTTGTTGAACTGTTCTTGGGTCACGATGACGGTGGAGGTTTCGGTCGATTCTTCGTTGGAATTCTCCGTGCTTTTTTGATTGCCGCATCCTGCAATCAGCAGGGCTAAAAATGAGGCATAAATGAAGCTTATATTTTTCATGATTTTATAATGTTATGGTCAAATAATTAATGGCGAGTACGGTTGTATTGTATTGGCTGAGGACATCCAAATGGCTCAATTGGATCTCGTAGGCGTTTTCAAGGCTTTGGATGTACTGGAAGAAATCGATTTCCCCGTTCTGAAAATTTCCCATGGCAGCTTTAATGATCTGCTCCGAAAGTTGCTGCCCTTCATTTTCATAGTACACCAGTTCCTTGGATTGTTGTTCCAATTGATTCAATAGACCTTGATAAGTCTGGTTGGCGGCAATGGTAACCTGCTGGTTTTCCAATGCCGTGATCTGTGCATTGATTTTGGAAGATTTCAACCTGCTGCTATGCCCAAAGAAAAGAATGGGGATTTTTAGACCCAATTGTATTCCGTAGAGCGATGTGCCCAGACCTTTGTTGGTCCCTTGGAAATATTCCAGGTTAAGGTCGGGGAGCAATCGGTTTTCCTCCAATCGCTTTTCAGCGTTGCTTCTATTTTGAAGGGATTCCAAAAAGGCCGTTTCCGTTTCCATTAACCCCACTGGGTTGACCACCGTCAGCTTTTCGGGTTTCTCCAACTTGATGTCCAATGTATCAGTACTCTGTACCAAACTGAAAATTTCCGTGTAGGTGGTTGCCAATTCCTGTTGTATTTTGGAATAGGTGTTGGTGATCTGACGAAGTTTGGCCTGGGCCGTTACCTTTTCCAAATAATTGGTCTCACCCAATTCAAATCGCCGGTTTGCCGCGTGGGAAAACTGGGAGTAGATGCTGTCCAAGGTTTTGTACAACAATGCTTTTTGGTACAAGGTTTGATACTTGTAATACATAGTACTCAACGATTTGAACAGTTCCTTTTTTCGGATTTCAAGCGCTGATTTCTGAACTTCGTACTGGGCATTTTGGAGTTTGTTTTTGGCTCCATATACGGTCGGAAACTCAAATTGTTGCTGTACTCCAAATACCTTTAAGGGTTCATTGTTCAGGGCCAGGTTGTTTTCATCATATTGATAGTACACCTCCGTCTTGTCAAACTGGAACGCCGTTCCCTTCAGGGCATCTGCCCTGTCTACCTGAAGCGCATTGGCCTGGATGCCTTTATTGTTTTTCAAGGAAAGGGCCATGAGGTCTTCCAAGCTCAATTGCACTTGTGAAAATCCAAGAAAGGGCAAGGAAAAAGCTATCAGCAATAAGGTATTTTTGGACATTTTTTTTCTTTTTCTGGTTTTTCCAAAATGAACATTATGTGAATAGGCATAAAGTACAGGGAGTACCACCAAAGTCAACAGGGTGGCCGTGACCAATCCTCCAATGACCACAGTGGCCAAGGGGCGTTGTACCTCGGCCCCGGCATTGGTGGAAACGGCCATGGGCAAGAAGCCCAATGCTGCAGCAGATGCGGTTAATAGTACGGCCCGCAATCGGTCTTTGGTCCCTTGCTTGATCAAATCTTCCAAGGAGTCAAAATCCGAACCCTTGAGTTCTTTAAAATGTTCAATGAGCACAATCCCGTTGAGCACAGCAATACCAAAAAGGGCAATAAAACCAACCCCGGCCGAGATACTGAACGGCATCTCCCTTACCCAAAGGAGCAAAACCCCACCTACGGCGGAAAGTGGGATGGCGGTAAACACCAGTAAGGCTTCCTTTACCGATTTAAAGGCAAAGTAGAGCATGATAAAAATGAGCAAGAGGGCAATGGGTACGGCAATCAACAAACGGGCCTTGGCATTTTGTAGGTTTTCAAACTGTCCACCATAGGTGATGGTATAGCCTGCTGGAAGTTTCAGATTGGCGTTCACCAATCCCTGTACGTCATCCACCACAGATTGGAGGTCCCTGTTCCGTACATTGATCCCTACCACAATACGTCTTCGGGTATCATCCCTTGAGATTTTTGCAGCTCCTTTTTGATAGGTGATTTCCGCCAATTCGCTGAGGGGAATCTTTCCTCCCGAAGGGATGTCAACATACAAATTCTTTAAGTTTGAAATGTCTTTCCGGTTTTCAGAATTTAATCGGACTGCCAGATCAAACTGCCGCTCCCCTTCAAAAACACTCCCCACTACCTTTCCGGCAAATCCCATGGAGACCATTTCATTAAGATCGGCAATATTGAGGCCATGTCGGGCCACTTTGGCGCGATCATAGGTAACGTTCATTTGCGGAAGGCCTTCCACTTTTTCTACAGTGATGTCTGAGGCTCCCTCCACATGTTCAATCAGTTGTCTTACCTCATTGGCTTTTTCAGCAAGTATTTCTAGGTCTTCCCCAAAAATTTTGATGGCAATGTCTGCCCTGACCCCGGTGATGAGCTCATTGAAACGCATTTCTATAGGTTGGGTGAACTCCACCTCTATGCCCGGTAGAACCGAAAGGGCTTCTTTGAACTTATCGGCCAATTCGTCCTTGGACTCGGCCGAAACCCATTCCGATTTGGGTTTTAGAACAATGATCACATCACTTTCTTCCATGGACATGGGATCTGTAGGTACTTCTGCGGCCCCAATCCGGCTCACCACTTGTTTTACCTCTGGAAAATTCTCCAAAAGGATTTGTTCCATTTTGGTGGTGGTTTCCACGGTCTTCGCCAATGAAGTTCCGGTCTTGAGTACCGGCTGGATTACAAAGTCGCCTTCGTCCAAGGTGGGGACAAATTCTCCTCCCATGTTGGAAAATAAAATTACGGCACCAATGAGCAAGGCTGTCGCGATGGACAACACCAGTTTTTTACTTTCCATGGCCCAATGGATGATCGGCTCATATTTTTTGTTGATCCAATGTATCAAGCGGGCTGAAATTCCTTTTTCAGAATTTTTATTGGGCTTTAGAAACAGGGCCGATGCAACCGGTACATAGGTAAAACACAAGATAATGGCACCCAGAAGGGCAAAACTGAAGGTCATGGCCATGGGTTTGAACATTTTTCCTTCCACCCCGCTCAAAGACAGTATGGGAATAAAAACAATTAAAATGATAAGCTGCCCAAAAACAGCGGAATTCATCATTTTGGAGGCACCCTTTAGGGTGATGTCGTCTTTAACGGCCTGACTTTGTTCCTTGTCAAGGGCATTCAGTTCAGAGTGCTTGGCCGTAATTTGAAAGGCGATGTACTCCACGATGATAACGGCCCCGTCTATAATGATTCCAAAATCTATTGCTCCCAAACTCAGCAGGTTGGCATCGACCCCAAAAACATACATCAAAGTGAGGGCAAAGAGCAGACATAAAGGGATTACAGAGGCTACGACCAATCCTGAACGCCAATTGCCCAAGAGGAGTACCACCACAAAAATGACAATCAAACAGCCCAATACCAGATTCTCGGTCACAGTAAAGGTGGTTCGTCCAATGAGTTCGCTACGATCCAAAAAAGGATTGATGTAAACCCCTTCGGGCAGTGATTTTGAAATTTCCGTAACCCTTTCCTTCACGGCGTCAATGACCTTTTTGGAGTTGGCGTCCTTTAGCATCATGATCTGGCCCAGAACTTTTTCCCCTTCCCCGTTGCCTGTAATGGCTCCAAAACGGGGAGCACTTCCATAACCTACCTGGGCAATGTCCCGAACATAAATGGGAGTGCTGTTTCTCCGGGCCACCACAATATTTTCTATGTCCCGCAAATTTTCAACCAAGCCTTCCCCTCTGATAAAATAGGCTTGGTTTACCTTTTCGATATACCCACCACCGGAAACACTGTTGTTCATTTCCAAGGCGTTAAAGACTTCCTTGGCTGAAATGTTCAGCGCATTGAGCTTTTGGGTTTCAATGGCCACTTCATATTGTTTGAGGTAGCCTCCCCAAGTATTTACTTCCACCACGCCTGGTATACCGGAAAGCTGCCGCTTAACAACCCAATCCTGAATGGTTCGCAATTGAGTAGGGGTATATTGACCCTTATAGGCGGGCTCCACATCCAAGGTGTATTGGTAGATTTCACCCAAACCCGTGGTAATGGGCCCCATTTCCGGGGTGCCAAAACCCTCCGGGATTCGTTTGGAGGCCGATATGATTTTTTCGGCAATCAATTGTCTGGGGAGATAGGTTCCCATATCATCCTCAAAAACAATGGTAACCACCGAGATACCAAATTTTGAGATGGAACGGATTTCCTTGACCCCGGGAAGGTTGGCCATTTCCAGTTCAATAGGATAGGTTATAAACTGTTCCATATCCTGTGTGGAAAGGCTGGTTGAGGTGGTAATGACCTGAACTTGATTATTGGTGACGTCAGGCACGGCACCTATGGGAATCTTGGACAAAGAGAACAATCCAAGACCAATGATAAATAAAGTAAAGAGCAGAACAATGAATTTGTTCTTAATGCTAAAGTTTATGATGTTTGAAAACATGATTCATAGAAATAGATAGCGTTATAGATTTGATAAAGCTTCCGAAAAAGTGTCCAGCGTGGCTGGAGAGACTATGAATTATGCCTGTTTTGGAGGCTGAAAAGGGCCATCTCCCCAAATAGTGGAGTATGACATTTGGTAGTGGAAATTATCCAAATGGGCAACAGGGATTTCCGAGCGGGATTCCAGAATGGGTTTGTGGTCTTCCACAAAAACCAAAAGTTGGGAGCACTGCGTTTGATGTTGAAAAGGAAGTTTTTCATGCTCCTGCTGCTCTTCTTGATGCTGTTGACTGTGTGTGGTCTTCTGCGCCCCGTAATGTTTGGAGATAAAAATCAAAAAGTTGTCACCATATTCATCACTGTGAAACTGGTAGTGTCCCACAAGTTCATCCAACTCCACCAAATCATTGAAGTGGAGGTTGATGCTCTGCATAAAAATGAGCGAAGAGAGTGATATGGCAAACAACCGTAACATAAAGCGCCCTAAAAATACGACTTTTTACAAGGTTGATGTACTGCCCGTTGTTAATTTAGACTTAATCTCATTTTAAGTCCATGCCCTCTCGTTCTAGGGGAATTTGATTGTTGATTTCCCATTTTTTTGCAATGCTGCGTTGATTTTTGGCAATTGCTTTTCTACAGTTTCGTTCAGTTTTGCCATATGAACATCCAATTCTTTTGAAAGCTCATCAAAAACTTGGTAAGCCCCATCGGTTGGCCTGGCATCCCCGGTTTCGATGCTTCGCTGCAAGGCATTGAATCGATTATTTAATTTTATGGGGAAATTCAAGGGATCTTGCCCTGAACGGTTCTTTACCTGATATAAATCTTCCTCAATCTCCGTTAAAGCATCCAGAAATGCCTTGGATTGTTTTTGGAATGTTTTACTGGAAACGGTTTTACCCAGACTATCAAGTTGCTTTCTGATGTTTCGGATTTGTATAACCGCTTCATTGGCCATAGTGGCCTTTTGCGTGATTTTGGAAGCCAATTGAAACTGCTCTTGTAAATCCTCTGCTGTGATTCCTTTTAGGTTGGGATCCATGGTGATTTTGAATGAGGCCGTTTGCACCACTTCCTCTCCAATTTTCATTCTAACCGTATAGTCTCCCAGAGGAGCTTTAGGTCCTCTATCCGCAGCGGCACCCCAAATAATGATGCCATCAAAAGTTGTGGGGCCGGGATATCTGAGGTTCCATGTAAAACTGTTCAGACCTTTGGCCGTGGTAGGTTTTGTAGTGGCATTTCTTCCCCACCAAGAAGTACTTTTCTTCTCCTCATATTTGGGTTGGTTTCCTCCAAAGGAATCGATTAAGGCATTATTGCTGTCCAAGATTTCGAAAGTGATCGTATCCACTTCTTCTTGCAGATAATATTGGAACTTGGCATCATAAATTCCCCGAATGGCATCCGTAGGCTTAAAAAGTGCCTGTTTTTTAGCGATTAATTCGTTGGAGTATTCACGGAAAGGTTGAATATCGTCCAAAATCCAGAATCCTCTTCCATGGGATCCCAAAACCACATCGTTGTCCTTGATGACTAAATCCCGGATTGGGGTATCGGGTAAATTCAATTGAAGCGATTGCCATTGTGCCCCATCATTGATTGAAAAATACACCCCATGTTCCGTGGCCAGGAATAACAAGCCCTCCTTTTGATGGTCTTCGCGAATGGCTCTTGCAAAATGCCCGGGGGCAATGCCATTGATGATCTTGGTCCAGGTTTTTCCATAATCATGTGTTTTAAAGACATAAGGTTCACGGTCATCCACTTGATATCGGTTGGCGGCAACATAAAGGGTGCCTGGGTTATGGATGGATTCATCAATGATACTCACTCTCGAATATTTGGGCAATTCAGTAGGTGTGATATCCGTCCAGTTTTTTCCGCCATCGCGGGTAATGTGAATTTTTCCATCATCCGATCCTGCCCAAATGGTATTAATGTCATGGTTGGAAGGTGCTAAAGCAAAAACTGTGGCATAAATTTCAGGACCATTCATATCCATAGTTATAACCCCTCCTGTTTTTCCTAGGGTTTCTGGGTCTGCGTAGGTCAAATCTGGACTGATTTTTTCCCAAGTCTGTCCATCATTGGTGGTTTTCCAGACATGTTGCGAGCAGGTATACATCACATTGGAATCCTTGGGAGCAAACATGATGGGGAACGTCCATTGCCAACGCTCGGGAAGCTCACTGGCAGGTTCGCCGGAAAAGAATCGGGGATATACTTGGATGTCCCTGGTATGACCGTTGCTACGATCATATCTCGTAAGCAAGGCACCTTGACTTCCAGCATAAAAGATATCCGGATTCGTAGGGCTTTGGGTAATCCATCCACTTTCACCACCGCCTACAGCATAGAACCACCCATGGTTTGGCCCCCGTGCTTGCTTGAAATCCCAACCATCACTGGGCATGGCCAAAGTGCTATTGTCCTGTTGTGCGCCCACCACATGATAAGGGACATCGCTAGTGGCCATGACATGATAAAACTGTGAGGTAGGGAAATCTTGTTCTGTCCATGTTTTTCCACCATTGATGCTAACATTGCCACCACCATCGTTGGAACTGATCATACGTTCGGGGTTGTTGGGGTCTATCCATAGATCATGGTTATCGCCATGGGGCACTTCAATTTCAATGTCGAATGTCTTTCCGCTGTCGGTAGATTTAAAAAAATCGACATTCAACCCATACACCACATTCTTGTCCTTGGGGTCGGCATAAATTCGCGAATAATAAAAAGCCCGTTGCCTTAGCTTACGTTCATTGTTGGTAAGTTCCCATGTTTTTCCTGCATCATCAGACCGAAAAACACCGCCTTCATTTGCCTCAACAATGGCCCAGACCCTATTGGAATCCACAGGGGAAACCGTCACCCCAATTTTACCGATAGGACCTTTGGGCATTCCGGGGTTTTTGGTAAGGTCGGTCCAAGTCTCTCCACCATCCGTGGATTTCCAAAGTTTGCAATCCGGGCCTCCGCCCCACATTTTCCATGCTTTACGATACACTTGCCATGTGCTGGCATATAGTGTGTTGGGGTTGTTTCTGTCTATGATCAAGTCGGCGGCTCCCGCCTTATCGGTTACATATAATACTTTTTTCCAAGTTTCCCCTCCATCCGTGCTTTTGAAAACCCCGCGTTCTTCATTGTTTCCATAGGGATGTCCTAAAGCGGCTACGTAGACAATGTTCTCGTTGGTAGGGTGGATGCGTATTCTGGAAATGGCCTGGGTTTCGGATAGCCCCAAATGGGACCATGTTTTTCCACCATCCGTAGTTTTGTAGACGCCATCCCCTTGGGTGATGCTTCCCCTTAACTGGGTTTCTCCCATGCCAATATAGACCACATCCGGATTGGTCTCTGCAACGGCCACGGCCCCAACAGAAGAGCTGGTCACTTGACCATCGGTAACACAGGACCAAGTGTTTCCTCCATCGATGGTTTTCCATAAGCCACCTCCCGTAGCGCCGAAATAATATTCGTTGGGCCGGGTGGGACTTCCAGCGCATCCCAACGATCTACCCCCTCTATCAGGGCCAATGTTTCGCCATTTGAACCCACTGTAGAAGCTGGTGTCAACGGCCATGTTTTGTGCTTGAATAAAAAGTGAAGGAATAAATAGGGCAAAAATTGCCCATGTACGCAAAGAGGTTGGTTGCATTTTCATAGTGTCAGTTAGGGAAATAAACATTAGTCGACTTCCAATTTACTGAAACTTTTTGATTCCCTATGAATTAACTTTACGGGGTTACAAATCTTCCAAGATCAATCCATAGTCATACTGCAAATCTTCATGGAGGGCGGGTAATTTTTTATTGATGTATTCCAGCTGCCTATTGTACAAGTTGTGCAATGCTGTATTATGATGTATGGAAGGCGAGAATGTGTTCAGTTTTTCGCAAAAATAGAGAAAGAGCTCAACCTCGGTCTCTTTTTTATTGGAATAGCGACTGTATTTTTTGATGGTCCGAAGGATTTTCCGGACACTTTTTTTGATGTAGAAAAAACTTTTTGTGTTGATTTCAGCAAACAATTCATCAACCTCTAGTTTGATAGATTCCACATAACCACTTTCATCATGGGCCTCAAACAAAAGATAGGTGAGCAATTCTTTGTTCTCTTTTTTGAACCGGGCCAATCGGAGACAGAGCTGTAACACTTCGTCCTGTGGTCTGTATTGGAGTTCCTTTTTTAATTGGGCAATGGTGGCGGTCTTCATGAGATCAACTTCTAAGGTAAGAGGCTCCGTTAACGTCTATTATGGTACCCGATGTGTAAGCTGCGCCCTCCGATGCCAAAAACAAAATGGCATGGGCCACTTCTTTAGGCTGGGCCATTCTTTTGAACGGGGATTCGCGCAGTAAATTTTCCCTTTCTTCAGGGGTAAGGGTCTTGGCGGCCATTTCGGTTTCCGTGAATCCTGGGGCCACTACCCCAACAAAAATATTGTGGGGAGCCAGTTTTTTGGCCAAAGATTGACTCATGGCATTCAAAGCAGCCTTGCTAGCCCCATAGGCCGGTTTGGTGGGTTCGCCCCTAAAGGCGCCCCGCGAGGAAACATTCACGATATGCCCCCCACCCGATTTCATCATGGATTGGGCAGCCCAGTAACAGAGATTGGCCGCAGCAAAAAGATTGGTTTCAAAGGTTTTTTCCCAGGCATGGGTCCAGTGGTCAAAATCCACTTGGTCTATCTCATGAAAAATGGAAATACCGGCATTGTTCACCAATACATCCAATTGGCTATATTTCTCTACAAAATGGTCAATAAGGGCTTTTGCTCCCTCTTTTTTGGAAATATCTTGTTGAAAAAGATGATGCCCATCCCCGGGTAATTCCGCTAAGGTCCGTAAGGCTTCTTCCTTATTGGTCCTAAAATTGATGCCCACATTGGCTCCGTTTTGGGCAAAGGCAAGGGCCGTGGCTTTTCCAATTCCGCGGGAAGCGCCAGTAATCAATACATTTTTTTTCTGAAAATTGCTTGAGTCCATGTCGTTATGAGCCAATAAATTATTAAATTCTTGCGGCAAATGCGTTAACCAAATCAACTGAAAAAATGAGGACATTTTTTTTATCGATCATCATCTTTTCAATCTCATTTTTATTTGCGCAAAAGGATCATGGTTTTCAAGATAAAGATAAGGAGTTGGATAGTCTTTATCAGATTCTTGAAAAACATAAGCCCTTGCAAGATACCATTTACTTGAATGCCTTGGTCGAGATGGGCATACGATTACAGCGCATGGATCTTGAAAAATCGACCAGTTATTTTGAAGAAGCCATAGGGCTAGGTAGGGCATTGGGCAACTTAAAAAAGCTGTGCACTTCACTTTTGGGCGTGGGAATTAATTACGGAAGGCAGGACAATTATGCCGAGGCTATTTCTAATTTCAGAGAGGCCTTGCAGGTGGCTCAACAAAACAATAACGCGGATGATAAGGGCTCAAGCTTGATTAATCTGGGCATTGTTTACAAGCGCATGGGAGAATACCCCACCAGCATTTCTTACTATACCCAGGCATTGGTTTTATATGATTCCATTGGGGATGAAAATGGGCTTGCCCACATTTATGGAAATCTTGGGATTTTGTCCAATATGATGGAAGAGCATGATAAGGCTTTGGAGTATTATGACAAAGCCTTGGGATGGTATCGTTCACAAAATAACAAACAAAAAATGGCCCTTACGCTGAACAATATTGGAGAGGGTTATTTGTTGAAAAAAGAGTTTAACAAAGCCATGGAATATTTAAAAATGGCCTTGGAGAATTATGATTTGCCCAAAGAAAGCATTGTGGCCCGAATCAATATAGGGCAAGTTCATTATGAACGAAAGGAATATAGTAAGGCTGAATCATTTTTGAAATCGGCCTTGAAAGATGCCGAAGAGTTGGGGTTTCTTCAAAATCAATCCACGGCGCTTCGATATTTATCCAAAATACGATCAGAACAAGGTAACCATACGCAAAGTGTTACCATGGCACTACGGAATAAGATAGTTGCCGATTCTGTGGCTAGTTTCAATCAAAAAGCAGAGGCAGAGAAATTACTAGCCGACGTGTATGAAAAAGCAGGGTATCTGGAAGCTTCATTGGAACACCTAAAAAAGTACAATTCTTGGCAGGACAGTATTTTTAATGAGAACAAGACCAAGAGCTATCAAAACCAGCAGGTAATGATGGAGGTGCATGAAAAGGACAAGCAATTGGAAACCCAAGCCATGCAAGTGGAATTTTTAAATGGGAGGGTTTTGTTGGAAAACCGCTGGAAATGGAGTCTTTTTTTGGCCAGCTTGTTTCTGCTCATCGCAGGGTTGCTATATTATCAAAAATATAAGGAACGGCACAGATATTCCAATGTGTTGGAGTTTAAAAACAGGGTAATCACTGAGCAGAAAGAACAGATAGAGGAAATCAACCTACAATTGGAAAAACGGATGCTCAGGGCCCAGATGAACCCTCATTTTATTTTCAATTCATTAAGTTCCATACAGTATCTGATCAACACAGATGACAAAGAGTCTGCGTTGCATTACCTATCCATTTTCTCCAAGATGCTCCGCCAGGTACTGGAAACTTCCATCAACACAAACATGGTCTTGAAAGATGAGGTGGAGCTGATCAAGACCTATCTGGAACTAGAGGCCCTTCGGTTCGAGAAAAACTTTTCATACAAAATCCATGTGGATGAAAAACTTGATGTTGAGAGCCATGAGATTCCTGGTATGATCATACAGCCCTTTGTGGAAAATGCGATTTTACATGGACTTATGCCCAAGGAAGGAAAGAAAGAGCTGACTATCGATATCCAAGAAAATGGGCCTCACATTCAGTGTACCATAACCGATAACGGGATTGGACGGGAAGCCGCAAAACGCATCAATGACCACAAAAAAGGAAAATCCCGATCTAGGGGTATCTCGGTGACACAACAACGGATAGCATTATTGGCTAAAAAGTATGGCTTGGAAACGGAAATCAAATACACGGATCTTTTTGATGACCAAGGGAAATCGGCCGGGACCACTGTAGAGATACGTATTCCAAAACAAGGGCTGTAGCCACATTGAATTCTCCAAGGAATTGCGTTATCTTTAAAAACTTCAAAAAATAACATGATGAACACTTTTTTCCGTTTGTTGTTTTTGGTATGTGCTGTTCAGGTGACTGTAGCCCAAAAACAAAGCTTTTCTTATCTCGATATCTTTGATCTTCAGTATGTATCCGACCCGCAAATTTCTCCCGATGGGGAATGGGTTGTATACCGTCGTATGGGCCTGGACATTATGAAGGATGCCGAAACGGGCAACCTTTGGTTGATCAAGGCCGATGGAAGCCAAAACCAAAAACTCACTTCTCGTGAAGTGAACGAAAGCAGTCCTAGATGGTCACCCAGTGGGGACCGTATTGTTTTTGCAAGCAGCACCGATGAGGGTTCTGAGATCTTTATGTATTGGGTGGCTTCAGGAAGAGTGGCGAAGCTTACCCAATTGCCCTTTAGCCCCAGTTCACTGACTTGGTCGCCAGACGGAACACAATTGGCCTTTTCCATGAATGTGCCGCAAGCACCTCCGGTAATTGCCAAAATTCCAGCCAAACCCAAAGGGGCCAAATGGCAAGATACGCCTCGGATAACGGATCGCGTTTACCATGAAGCGGATGGCAGAGGCTATATCGCACCTGGTTTCAACCATATTTTTACCATTCCCGCCAATGGAGGCGCTCCTCGTCAGATTACTTCTGGGGATTGGCATCACAGGGGTAACCTGTCCTGGGGAAAGGATGGGTCAACGATTTATTTTTCGGCCAATAGGGTGGACGATTGGGAGTACCGTTTTCGAAACAGTGAAATCTATTCGGTGAATGTGGAAACGGGTGAGATAACTGCCTTGACCGACCGTGATGGCCCTGACCATGATCCCCAAGTATCTCCCGATGGAAAAAGCATTGCCTATGTAGGGTATGAAGATAAGGTGCAAGCATATCAAACCCGAAAATTGCACATCATGGATATTGATGGCAATAACAAAAGGGTCGTTGCAGAGGATTTCGACCGATCTATTGCGGATATCCAATGGAACGCCAAAGGAGATGGAGTCTATGTATACTATGACGATAAAGGAAATGGAAAGGTTGGTCTGATTTCCCTTAATGGAAAGATAACCAAGTTGGTTGACAATGTTGGTGGAACTACCTTGGGCCGACCCTATTCCGGGGGATCATATAGTGTTTCCAACAACGGAACCATTGCGTACACCCAAACTAGGCCAGAATATCCATCGGATTTGGCCATTCTGGGATCAAAGGCAAAGAACCCTGTCCGGGTCACCCGTTTAAATGATGCCCTACTCAACTACAGGGAGCTGGGAAGGGTAGAAGGGGTCTGGTACAAATCGTCCGCGGATGGACGGGATATTCAAGGATGGGTGGTGTATCCTCCCAATTACGACCCAAACAAGAAATACCCTTTTATGGTCGAGAACCATGGTGGACCCATAGCTAATTATGGAGACCGATTTTCTACTGAAATGCAGTTGTTCGCGGCTGCCGGCTATGTGGTTTTTTATCCCAACCCAAGAGGAAGTACCAGCTATGGTGAGGAATTCGGGAATCTACTGTACAACAATTATCCTGGAGAGGATTATAATGATGTGATGGATGGTGTAGATCATTGCATCCAAAAGGGAATTGCCCACGAAGACCAACTGTTTGTGACCGGTGGAAGCGCCGGGGGAATTATGTCGGCATGGATGATTGGCAAAAACAATCGCTTTGAGGCCGCTGCGGTGATTAAGCCCGTGATGAACTGGATTAGTAAAACCCTTACTGCCGACAATTATTTTTATTATTTCGACCATCGATATCCGGGGCAGCCTTGGGAAAATTTTGAGGGTTACTGGAAATTTTCTCCCATTTCCCTCGTTGGAAATGTACAGACGCCTACCATGGTCATGGTGGGGATGGAAGATTTAAGAACACCGCCCAGTGAGGCCAAACAACTGTATCACGCGCTTAAACTGCGCAAGATCGAGACCGTTTTAGTCGAGGTTCCCGGGGCAAGCCATGGCATTGCAGGAAAACCAAGCAATCTCATGACCAAAGTGGCCCATATTGTGGCTTGGTTTGATAAGTATAGAACGGATAAAAAGAATGAGTAGTAAAAAAAGACATTGGCTCTGGAACATATTGATCGTTCTTACCTTGGTGGCCTGTACCCTTGCCTTTGTAGCTCATTACAAGAACTGGCAGAAAATCGAGGAGGGGGAGTTCAGTATTTTTTCAGGGATTTATCGTCAGAAGATTCCAATTGTCGATATGGACAGCATCATGTTGGTGGAGAAATTGCCTGAAATGGAGCGTTCTTCCGGTTTTTCATGGATGGCAAAGGAGAAAGGAGTGTTCAAGGATTCCATTACCCAGACCAAGGTCTATGTGTTTGTGGATGACCTGAGACAGCAAAAAGTCCGGTTGGTGCACCATGATTCCCTGAAAATGTATTTCAACCTACAGGACAGTCTGGAAACCCAAAAAATATATACTATTTTGCAATCAGAATTGATGGACAACCTCAAAGAACCAAAATGATTTCTTTAATCGTACAGGGTATGCAACCCAATAATTGTCCCAATTTACTATGAAACTGATTTTATTAGCGTTCGTGTTAATCCCGGCATCCCTTTTTTCGCAAAACACGATTTCGGTACACATTAAAAATGTGGATTCCACCAAAGGCCATGTGAATGTAGCGGTGTACAACTCAGATGATTCATTTTTATCGTTTGATGAAGTCCTTAAAACCGAAACGGTACCTGCCCATGAAGGGGTGGTAAGCTTGGAGATACAGGATTTGCCCATGGGAGAATACGCATTGGCCGTCTTCCATGATGAAAACGCCAACGGGAAACTGGATACCAACTGGTTGGGCATTCCAAAGGAGAAAGTGGCCTTTTCCAAAGCTAAGATGAAAGCTTTCGGCCCCCCAAAATACAAGGAGTGTGCCTTTAAGGTTACTTCAGATTATGAGATCAGTATTGATCTCTAACCAAAATGTTCTAAAATGGAAACCATTTTTCTCACACAGCTTATGGGCGCGCTCTATGGATTATTGGCAGTTGTTTTTGGTGCCTTTGGCGCCCATGCCCTTAAAAAGAAATTGACCCCTGAACTACTCCATAGTTTTGAGACAGGGGTCAAATATCAAATGTACCATGCCATTGTGCTATTGGTTTTGGGCTTTAATCTGGGCTTTGACCAGCCCTTGGATTCGGCCATTAGCAATTGCTTTATTTTTGGCACCCTTTTGTTTTCCTTCAGCATTTATGCACTCTGCCTGAGTGCTGCTAAGGGAGAAAAGCTTCGCTTTTTGGGTCCGGTAACCCCAATTGGGGGATTACTCTTGGTTGTGGGCTGGGCCTTGCTGCTCTACAAGTTTGTCTCGCCTATATTTTAAGGTATCAGTCAACCGTGACGGGAGTAATTTCCGGATAGAACCATGGCGTATGCTGATTGGTCACCGCGGTCCATTTCCAACCCTCTTTTTCTTTATGGGCGTTCAAGGTCATTAATCCAATCTCCTTAAAAGTGGTATCCGAAGGGACTTCCTTTTTGTGCCAGAACATTTTCCAGGAATAATAGGCTAGCGCATTTTGGGAATCCAATAGTCGTATTTTGGGCTTTCCTATTTCATAGTAGTACGCCAAGGAGTCATTGCCCATCATCATGCCATGAAACTTTTCAAGCCCTCCCTTCCTTCAAAATAATACCCTTGCGAATTGATCCAAGTGGCATCCTCCGTGAACCTACCCATGGCCAAGGCCATGTCTTTTTGGATCATAGCCGTTTCCCGGTCCGCAACCATCTGGATCAACTCCAAGGAATCCTGCTCACGGGTATTGGTAAGAGGCACAGTTTCATTTTGATTTTGACAGGATAGGACCGTTCCGCCAATCCATAGCAATCCCAAATAGAAAATCTTCATGACCTAAAGCCTTAAGTACATATTTCCATTGATGGTGTTCAAACGAAGCCGATGGGTGGCGTTGTCAAATTTGCCTTCCACTTTTTGACCTACATGCCGGTCCGTCACTTGCAGTTCCAGATGTTCATCGGCATAAATATTTCCATGGATGGTTTCGGCCACCAGACGGGAGTTTTTCATGACTAGGTCAATTTCACCATTGATGGTCTTCAGGTTCATATCACCAGCATATTTTTTAATTTCAATATTCCCATTGATAAGGTCGGCGGTAAAGTCTCCCTCGATAAGGTCGGCATTTAGATCGCCATTGATGCTGCTCACTTTGAAAATGGCATTCTTGGGAACGTAGAGCACATAGTTGAACCGATAGGTCTCATGCGTATGGTAATAGCGCCGTTCCCCTTCCGGGCGGTTTTTGTTCCACTCGTCATGAAAGGCATCAAAAACATCCTGCGGGTTGGAGGTGATGGTAATGGAACTGTTACTCTCATCAATGTCCAATTTATATTTATCCAAATATTTTCCGTCTTCCGTAGTGATGTCCGCCTTAAAATACACCGAGGACTTTTCCCAAGTCTTGACTTCGATTTTATAGGCAAACTTCACATCCAATTCTATGAATTGATTGGTGTAGGAAATGTTTTTCTCAATGATTTTCTGCGCATTGAGGGACAGACACAGGAGGCCCATCAATACTAGGGTCATTACATTTTTCATGAGGATTCGTTTTTAAGATGATGAATTCAATTATTGCTTTCTTAGGTAGATGTTGCCATTGGTGGATTTTAGGGAGATGTTCACGCCGCCATTGTTTATGGCTGCATTGACTTTACGGCCCGAAACGGATTTAAGCCCATCCTTTTCTTCGCGTTTTAGATCAAAATTGGTGTAGATGTCCCCGTTCACCGAACTTAGGGAAAGGTCTGCAGGGGTGTTTCCAGGCATGGTGACGTCCACAGCGCCATTGGTGGAATAAATGGAAATGGGGGAATTTTGCTTGACGGTTCCAAACCCCACGGTGACTTCGCCATTTAAGGTGTTGGCGGTAACAGGACCGTTCACATCCAAAATTTCAATACTGCCATTGAGTTGGGCGTCTGCCTCTATTTCGCCCGCGAAACCATCAATTTCTATGTTTCCGTTCCAGGTACTCTTTACGGCCACATTTTGGTTTTTGGGCAAAAAGATCTCGGCACCTTCCGATTTCCTCAAGTTTTTTACGATCAAGGTGTTCCCATCCTGTACCACATAAAACCCGACTTCGGTATTGTCGTTTCCGCCTTCTCCCACTAGGCGGAGCCCTTTCGCACGTTCTGAAACCTCATGCCGGTCACCGGCTTTGATCAAAATCTCATTGGACGCGTACGTTCTAACGGTGATGTCTGCCTTGGACTCGATCTTCACCCATTCTATCCCGTTGAGGGATTTGGTGTAATCGTTTTGTGCATGGCCCATGGCACTTAAGATAAGGGCCGTGAAAAGAAATGTCATTTTTTTCATGATTTTCGTTTTTTGATGTTTATGTTATTTTGGGTAATACTGCTTTGATCTGTTCTTTGATGAAAGGCTGCGTATCTTCTTGCTCCAACAGTTTTTTCATGGGAGCGATCGCTTTTTTCTCCTGTATCTGTACCAACATCTCAATGATGCCAATCTGGATGCTTGGGTTTTTTTCCTTCCCTAGGGCCTTGATGAAAACACTCTTTACGGTATCCGATGCGCTGAATTTTGAAAGGGCCTCAAAAGCGGTAAGGCGCACATTGTCATTTTCATCATGGAGCAAACGATTGGCCAACGCCTGTATGATGGCTTCATCCGGATGTTCAAACTCTTCAATATAATTGACGCCTTGTATGCGTTTGCTGGCGGATTGGTTTTCCATCAAGGAAAGCATGGCGGTCTGTTTCATTTGAAGGGTTTCGTCTTTTAAAGCGGTAATGTCCCCATCGACCTTTTTTTGTTGAAAGAGGCTTCCCATTTGAAAAGAAGCCACTAAAAGAGCGATGCTGGCGGCAACTTTGAGCAGATTGGTGGCCCAATTGGATTTTTTCTTCGGCGCCAACGGAACCACTTTTCCCAGATTTTCTTTTTCGGCATGCAAAGCTTCCTCAAATTTGTTCCTGAGTCGATCTGTAGGTACACGGGGAACGTCATCATCAAAAGCCTTGAACAGCGTTTTCATCTCTTCCAATTCTTTTTGACAGTTGGGGCATTGGGATAGATGCTCTTCTACCTTTTTCAGGGTATTTTCATCAAGAATGCCATCCAAATAGGCCGGAATTAAGTCCGAAATGTGATTATTCTTCATGGCTATAAACTTTCTAAATAAATTTTCTTCAATTTTTTAAGGATACGGCAGACCTTGGTCTTCATCGCTCCGGGGGTACTTCCCATGATTTCCGCTAGCTCTTCGTACCGTATCTCCTTGAATCGGTTTAGGATGATCAGCTCGCGATCTTCAGGGTCCAACTGGTTAAGGGCTTGCTGTAATTGGGAATAATCTTCCACACCTTCATCTCCATCGGATTTGTATTCAAGGACATCCAAACCATCATGATACTTGTGATTTCTCGTAAAATGACTTTTTAGACTATTCCGGGCTATGGTGAACAACCAGGAAACGAACGAGCCATTGTTATAGGAACTTCTGTATTTGATGAGCTTATAAAAAATATCTTGTGTCAAATCCTCACTCAACATGCTATCGCCGGACATCTTGTACAAAAAATTGTACACGTGTTTGTGATGTCGGTCAAATAGGACCTTGAGCACATCCAAATTGCCCTCAGCCACCTTTTGCATCAGTATTTCATCTGAAAGCGCTTCCAAATGCTGTTTTTAGTTGGTGTTTATCCTATATAGTCAGGAAATTGAAAAAGGTTACACATACGAAGAAAAAAATGTGAATAATATCATTTCATTTATTGGATAGTTTTGATCTTGATGACCCCACTAGATCCCCTTACTCCATACTCAGCGGCTTGAGCACCTGTGATGGCCTCAATGCTTTCAACAAGGAAACTGTCGATGAGTTGGTCCACGGACCGAAAGGAGTTGCCCACAATATATCCGTTGAGGACATACAAAGGTTCCGTTGCTTTTTCTCCATAAATTTGATTGGAGGCTTTAATAAAGTAGGGCACGCCATTTCTTAAGGTTACACCCGGAAGTTGTCGTATGCGTTGCAGAAGACTCATGTTTCCTTTGTTCCGTTGCTCAAGCTCTTTGGCGATTTCTGGATTGTAACCTGTGCTTTTGGTTCCTGAACAGCTAACCAAGAAGAAAATAAGGAACAAAATACTGAGGGTAAATAGCTGTTTCATAGTGGTGCAATTACCCTACAAGCTATTAATTTTTAGCGAACTAAGTAATTTTTAAAAAGAAAAGTGGACTAAAAAATCTCAGCCGCAACCACAATTGTCCTGTCCACAGGATTTGGAACCTTTCTTTTTGCCAAAGGCCATGGATTTCGGCAATATAAATTTCCAGACCAAGTAGGCTATGGCTACGGCCACTATAACATATACCAATAGTTGCTGAATTTCCATTAGCTGAGGATTTGATAGGCGATCATAGCAGTAAGATACGCAAATATGCTCATAAAAGTGAGCTGGAGCAACGGCCATTTCCATGAATTGGTCTCCCGTTTTACAATGGCCAAGGTGCTCATGCACTGCATGGCAAAGGCATAGAACAACATTAAAGAGATCCCTGAGGCCAGATTGAACAAAGGTTTTCCCGAAGGACTCAGTTCAGCGGCCATGCGGTTCTTTATGGTCTCTTCCTCATCACTACCTACACTGTAAATAGTGGCAAGGGTACCTACAAACACTTCACGGGCCGCAAAGGAAGTCAGAACGGCAATTCCAATTTTCCAGTCATAGCCCAAAGGTCTTACCAAGGGCTCAAATGCTTTTCCGGCATAGCCAATGTATGAATGTTCCAATTTATGGCTGGCTATTTCTTGGGCTTTGGCTCGTTCAATTAAATCTGCGGTACGAACCTGAATGGAATCTTGTACAGCTTCTTGGGAAATCCCCTCATGCTCAGCTGTTAGGCCAGTTGTATAATCGGAGATGTTGTTCTGAATGTAATTTTTGCTGTAAGTGGTTAGACCTTGCGCTTCAATCCGGTTGTTGACAATGTTTTCAGCATCATGAAAATCATCTGAGAACCCATTGGATCCCAAAAACCAAAGTACAATGGAGATGGCCAGGATGATTTTACCAGCTCCAAAGACAAAACTTTTTGTTTTTTCCAATACGGTATAGGCTACATTTTTAAAAAGAGGAATCCGATAGGTGGGCATTTCCACCAGAAAAAGTGACCTACTCTTTATTCTCATGATTTTGTTCAACACCATGGCCGAAAAAATGGCCATACCAAAACCAATTAGGTAAAGCAACATTAAAGTCAAAGCTTGATAACTAAGTCCCAAAAGGGAGCCTTCGGGAATCACCAAGGCAATGAGAATAAGATAAACGGGTAAGCGTGCTGAACAAGTGGTAAATGGAGTAACCAAAATTGTGATCAAGCGTTCTTTCCAATTTTCAATGGTCCTAGTGGCCATTACCGCAGGAATGGCGCAGGCCGTTCCAGAAATCAGGGGGACCACACTTTTCCCGCTTAGCCCAAAGGGGCGCATAAGTCGGTCCATCAAGAATACAACCCGACTCATATATCCGGACTCTTCAAGCAAGGAAATGAAAAGGAACAAAAAAGCGATTTGAGGAATAAAGATGACAATGCCCCCAATTCCGGCCAAAATACCTTCCGCCAACAAATCTGTGAGCACTCCAGGGGGCAAGGTGTTTTTTAACCATTCACTGCCAGCAGCAAATTGTTCATCAATATAATCCATGGGATAGCTGCTCCAATCAAAAATAGCTTGGAATATGAGCAGTAGAATGGCAAAAAATATCAAGTATCCAAAAACTTTGTGTGTTAGAACCTTATCTATGGAGCCTCGGAACCCTTTGGCATTCTGGAAGTCTACTTTATAGGTTTCCTTGAGGGCATTATTGATAAATTGATATCGCAATACCGTTTCCTTATGCTGGAGCCTTTTGAGTTCTTCCTTGGATTTAAGGGAAAATGATGTGGCGGCTTCTATTCGGTTTTTTTCAATGGACATAAAGTTTACGTCCTGTGTAATGACCAGCCATAATTTGTAAAGGTCTTCATTGGGGAAAGCCTTTTGTAGTCCACCAAAATAGACTGGTGCTATACGGGTAGTATCCAGATTAGGCTTGGTGGATAAGCTTTTATAGTCCGCAATATGTTGCTTTAGCTGATCAATGCCATTCCCTTTTCTGGTACTTACCAAGGCAATCTTAGTGTCCAGCTTTTCTTCCAAGGCCGCTATGTCAAGGGTAATTCCTTTTCGTGACATACGATCGGCCATGTTTATGGCAAGAATGGTAGGTATGCGAAGGTCTTTGATCTGCGTAAAAAGAAGGAGGTTTCTTTTTAGGTTTTCAACATCGCTGATCACCACAGCAACATCTGGATAGTCCTTATTATTTTTGTTGAGCAACAATTCCACAGCCACACTTTCATCCAAAGAGGTGGTATTAAGGCTGTATGTGCCTGGAAGATCAAGAATATGGGCTTTAACACCTCGAGGAAGTTTACAGATTCCCTCCTTTTTCTCCACAGTGATGCCGGGATAGTTACCGACCTTTTGTTTAAGACCGGTTAATTGATTAAAAACAGAGGTCTTTCCAGTATTGGGATTGCCGATCAGGGCAACATTTATGTTCTTGCTCATATGGCCGAGGTATCTTCAATAATGTCCAACTCAATACACCGGGCCAATGATCGTCTAATGGCAATGTGACTTCCACTCAGGTTGATGTAAATAGGGTCTTTTAGCGGGGCAACTTGTACCAATTCTACAATATTGCCGGGCAAACATCCCAATTCCAAAAGCTTTATGGGAAGGGTATGTTCGGAAAACTCTTTGATTACCCCTTTCTGCCCATGTACAAGATCCGCTACTGTTGCCACTGTTTTTATTTAGATTGATTTTAATTAGCGTCAAAAATACGTAAAAAAGACATAATACAATATGCAAAAGGAAATGATCCCATTGGAACTATTCTGCATAACTGGCTTTTAAAGTCTTGAGGTCTTCGAGCAGTTTGTTGATCTCTTCCCTGTTAGTGCCATCGTAAAATCCGCGGATTCTTCGTTCTTTATCCACAAGAATGAAGTTTTCTGTATGAATCATGTCATATGCGCCTCCGTCACCATCCGTTTTTACAGCCAAATAGGATTTTCTGGCCAGCTCATAAATCTGTTTTTTATCACCAGTGACCAAATTCCATTTACGATCCACCACTCCTTTTTCCAAAGCATACTTTTTCAATTGGGGTACGGAGTCTATCACTGGCGTCACGGAATGGGAGAGTAACATAACTTCATCATCGTCCATAATGGCATCTTGTATTTCGGCCATGTTTTTTGTCATGATAGGACAAATGGTGGGGCAGGTGGTAAAGAAAAAGTCCGCCACGTAGATTTTATCTTTGTAATTCTCTTGGGTAACAGTTTTTCCGTTTTGGTTGGTGAGTTCAAAATCGGCAATCTTATGGTACTTCTTTTTGTAGTGCAGAGTACTGTCAACAAGGGTAGGGTCTACCATGGAAGGTTGGTAAACGGGAAGCATTTTTTGGGGTTGTAGCGCATTGTAAAACAGATAGATGATAACCGAAGAAAGCATCAATAGTACTGCCCCAAAAAACTTGTATTTTGAAAAGAAGGAAAGCATAGCTGCAAAATTACGGCTGTCAAGAGGATTCTTCAAGGTGAAACCCAGTTTTTGTTGCTAAATCTTTCTTAAAACAAACCTCTGCCCAAAAAGCTGTTTTTATATCACTTGGTAAAAGGTTACTTTTGTGAGTTTTAACAAAACACTTCGGATGAGTCCCATACTTATAAAGACCATACAATTCTTTCTTAGTTTATCCTTGCTCATTGTACTTCATGAGCTTGGGCACTTTATTCCCGCTAAGATTTTTAAGACCCGGGTTGAAAAATTCTACCTCTTTTTTGATGTAAAGTTTTCCCTTTTCAAGAAGAAAATTGGGGAGACCGTATATGGTATTGGGTGGCTGCCCTTAGGAGGTTATGTGAAAATTTCCGGGATGATCGATGAAAGTATGGACACCGAGCAGATGAAGGAAGAGCCCAAACCGTGGGAATTTCGCAGTAAACCGGCGTGGCAACGTCTGATCATAATGCTGGGTGGGGTCACGGTTAACTTTATTCTAGCGGTAATCATATACATTGGAATGGCTTATTCCTATGGGGATCAGTATATTCCCATGGAGAGCCTTAAGGACGGGGTTTGGGTCACCGAAAAGAGTATTGGAGATAAACTAGGCATACAAACAGGAGACAAAATCCTTGCGGTAGATGGTAAGGAGTTGGAATCTTTTGATAAGGTTTTTGGTGAGTTGATCAATGGGAACAACATCACCATTGAGCGCAATGGTCAGCAGATTGAAAAAGAAATCCCAGTGGATTTCATTGCCACCTTGCTTGAAGATGAGGATAAAATACGGTTTTTGAGTTTTAGGGTTCCTTTTGTAGTAAATAAGGTTCCCAAGAGTTCGCACAACAAAGATGCTGGCTTTAGTGCCAAGGACAAGTTCGTGGCCGTCAATGGTCAAGCAGCCGAATATAGAGATGAAGTGATTGACTTCTTGGAGAAGAACAAGGGTCAGGAAATCAATGTAACGGTACAAAGGGAAGATGGCTCCAAGGCTGATGTTACCGCCCAAGTAAATGATGAGGGTATGTTGGGCTTGGAAGTTGGAGGTTATACCATGGAAGACCTTGAAGACGAAGGATATTTTTCCATAAAGACCCAAAACTATTCTTTTGTCGAAGCGATACCTGCTGGTATAAACAAGGGTGTAAATACCTTGTCCAGCTATGTGAAACAACTCAAGAAAATATTTAACCCAGAAACTGGGGCATATAAAGGAGTTGGAGGATTTGCAGCTATCGGTAGTCTATTTCCTGATACCTGGAATTGGGCAACCTTTTGGTCCACCACAGCATTTATATCCATTATGTTGGCCTTTATGAACATCTTGCCCATACCTGCTTTGGATGGGGGGCATGTAGCATTCCTATTATACGAAATGGTCACTGGGCGCAAGCCAAGCGACAAGTTTTTGGAGTATGCCCAGATGGTGGGCTTCTTCCTATTGATTGGTTTATTGCTGTTTGCGAACGGTAATGATTTGTACAAATGGCTTTTTAAATAGAAAAGCGGTTTTTTTCTTTGTAGTGTATTAAAGAATCTGCTATATTTGCACCCGCTTAAGGTAAAATATTCCTCCTTAGCTCAGTTGGTTAGAGCATCTGACTGTTAATCAGAGGGTCCTTGGTTCGAGCCCAAGAGGGGGAGCAAAAGCGAAGAAAGCCATACGAAAGTGTGGCTTTTCTCATTTTTACACTACTGTCTTTTGCAATAACTTTATCTTGGGCCAATCCGAATGGTAACAAAAAAGAAAAAGCCTGATAAGTACTAAATTACTGGTTTTTTGAGATTGCTCAAGCTTTAATAGATTCTATTCCAATCAAAGCAACCATACTAACTACCGTATCTGTCAATCAATTTGGGCAAACGCACATTTAAAAATTCAATTTGTTGTTCTATTCCGTTAGGTGTGTCATGGTTGTGGGTAGAAACAACAATAAGCTTCTTGGCAGGGACCATAATAATAAACTGCCCCCCATAACCCATACCATAATCAATAAGGTCACCATTAAGGGTTGCTTTATACCAGCAATACCCATGACTGGAATTTTTTAACCCCCATTGCGTGGGCTTTTTCTCGATGGGATCAAAAAGGGTATTCACCCAAGTTTCGGATATTAAGGAAACCCCATTGTGTCTGCCCTTGTTTTCCAAAAGTAGGCCAATTTTCATAAGATCCATAGGTTTCATTTTTAGGCCCAGACCGCTACCATCATAATGGCCATCATTTCTCCTCTGCCAATCAACCTCATCTATGCGCAAAGGCGTAAACAGTACCTTATTTGCAAATGCAGCGGTAGATATTCCAGTAGTTCTACTAATGATCGCGGACAGCAAATGCGTAGCACCAGAATTGTAGTTGTAGGTGGTGCCCGGGGCATTCAGAAGTGGTTTTTTTAGGACAAAACCAATGGGGTCTTCACTTTGCAACCACGCCCCATGTTCCAAATAACCTTTCCATGCAAGTCCTGAAGTTTGGTTTAATACATGCTTAATGGTGATGGAACGTTTATTGGAATCGGAAAGTGTTTCAAATTCTGTTGGGAAGTAGTTTACGATGGGCTCATCCACACTTTTTATATAGCCCTTGTCAACTGCTATGCCAATCAGGACACTCATAATGCCTTTTGTCAACGATTGCACATTGCACAAGCTGTCCTTGGTCTTTTGGTTGTAGTACTCTTCAAAAACCAATTCCCCATTCTTGGACACCAAGATAGCATAGCTATAGTTGTTTTCTATAGAAACATTGTTCGCTGTATAAATTTGTGCAGAAACTTGTTTCTCTTTCTGTTTGCAAGAAAAAAAGAGGAATAACAAGATTGAGGCCAAAAGGTGGATGCAGATTTTTGATGTCATTTATCTTGGTTGTTGGTATAAGGATTACTTTGAACTGAAATCACCTTACAAGTCTAGTTTAATCCTCGGGACCCACCCAAGCAAACGGATTGTGGGCCACTTCCCAGAGGTGACCGTCCAAGTCTTTAAAATAGCCATGGAAACCGCCCCAATCTGCTCTTTGGGCAGATTTCACCAATACGGCACCTGCGTTGATGGCCTGTTCCAAGACTTCGATAACTTCGTTTTCCGAAGCTACGTTATGGGCTAAATTTATTCCCGTATATCCGCTCCCTTCGGGAGGAACACCGGCATCGGCTGCCAAACTTTCACGCTCCGAAAGCCCAAGCCATGTACCGTTCAGGTTAAAAAAGGCAACGCCGGGAGGAGAGGGGAGCATGGGCAGTCCCAGCCCATCGCGATAAAATTCAATGGATTTTCCTAGGTCGGCGACCCCCAAAGAGACCATACTGATTCTAGGTTTCATAGGTTCTTATTTGTTTTCATATTCAGGGTTCAGTGTTGTAGGAATGGGAGCTTTTGTTTCTTCCCACCATGTTTTAAGGTCTTTGAGCAGCTCCTCCTTTTTTTCAGGCTCCTGCGAAGCCAAATTGTTCCTTTCACTACGATCTGTTGTCAGATTAAAGAGTTCAATTTCGTCATTTTCAAAATAATAGTGCAGTTTCCAGTCCCCTTTTCGTATTACGGAGCCTGGCCTTGTTCGGAACAAACTATCCCTGTTTTTATTGTCTGAGGCATTGTAGGCTTCCAAGTAAATGGGGAAATGCCAATATAACTCGCGGTCCAATGAACTGGTTTTTCCCTCTAAAATAGGAGAGAGGTCATGGCCATCCAACTCCTTTTGGCCCTCTTGGATTCCGGCATAGTGCATCAGGGTCGGGAAAAGGTCTAAGTTGGTGATGGGAACATCGCTTTTGGAATGGGCGGGGATGTTGTCCTTCATCACAAAGAAAAAGGGTACGCGGATACCCCCTTCGTAATAGCTTCCCTTACCTGCCCGTAGTGGTTGTTGTTGGGTAATGCCGTAGAGTCCGCCATTGTCCGAAGTAAAAACGATCAGCGTACGGTCAAAAACACCCTTTTCCTTCAATTTTGAGATCAATAGCCCAATATTCCTGTCCAAATTCTCCACCATGGTGGCATATTCGGCATTGTGTTGTCCGTTGGAGCCAGATTTTTGCTGGTATTTTCCCAATAGATCTGCCACAGGCTGTATGGGAGTGTGCACTGCATAAGGAGCATAATATAGGAGAAAGGGTTGGGTCACGGTGTCCACAAATTTTAGGGTCTTTTCCATGATTACATCGGTAAGGTAGCAATCGCCATCTGTATTTAGATCTACATTTTGATATGGCGGGTAATAACTGCTGGGATGCCCATTGTGCCCGCCACCAATGTTCAGTTCAAAACCATAATCCAGGGGGTTGTCGCTGATGTGCCATTTGCCCGAATGGCAGGTAGCATAGCCGTTCTTGTGCAATATTTTGGAAAAGGTGGTATGGGTCTGGGCCAGTGTGGTCGTGTTTCGGATGGGAATGAGCTTTCGGTCTTTCGATGTACCCCTCTCGGAGGAATTGACGGTATAGATGCCATGACGGGGCGTCCATTGTCCTGTAAGAAGACTGGCCCTGCTCGGGGCACAGTTGGATGCACCTGCATAGCCATTGCTGAACACCATGCCTTGGGTCGAGAGCGCATCAATATGTGGGGTTTCGTAATAGGTGCTGCCCATAAAGCCCACATCTTTCCAGCCCATATCATCCACATTGATGATCAAGATGTTAGGCCGTTCCACGGTAGGGGAAGGGTTATCGCAAGCACTGATACAAAGTATCAGAAGAACAAAAGCAATGCAGAGAGTTGACCTCATGAAGGTTTGGTTTGATTTTTCATTGATGACCTTACTAAGATACAATTCGCAAGTCATTTTGTGGGTTAGTTCATGCTTTGGTGCCATTGGGATGTATGACAAATGGGCTATCTTGTAGCGAGTATCCAACCAACCATCTATGTCGCCATCTACCACCAACGTTTCCCAACGTCTTTTTTCCTTGGATGTATTCCGGGGATTGACCATGTTCCTATTGATTGCCGAAGCTGCCGGATTTCACGCTAATTTTTCAGCCTTGGCCGAAGGCACTTGGTTGGAAGGGCTTGCCCATCAATTACACCATCACCCTTGGAACGGGCTTCGGTTTTGGGACTTGATCCAGCCCTTTTTCATGTTCATTGTGGGAGTGGCCATGCCTTTTTCAAAACGTAAGCGACTGGCCAACGGGGACAAGCGCGCAGTGACCCGCCATATCTTGAAAAGGTGTTTCCTACTGTTCAGTTTTGGGGTGCTGTTGCACTGTGTCTACAGTCATAAACTGGTCTGGGAACTTTGGAACGTTCTGGTGCAGTTGGCGTTCACCATACTGATTGCCTACGCCATCATGCAGCTTCCCCATAAAGTTCAACTCGCCATATCCGCAGCACTTTTGGTATTGACCGAAGTGTTGTACCGGGCCTACAATCCCGAAAACCCATACAACCAAGGCGAAAGTTTTGGTTCTTGGGTAGATATGCTGGTAATGGGAAAGACCAATAGTGGTTATTGGGTCTTCATCAATTTTATCCCTACGGCAGCCCACACCATTTGGGGCGTGGTCTGCGGACAGGTTTTGCTCTCCAATAGGGATGCGAAGGAAAAACTAAAGGCATTCGTCATTTGGGGACTGGGGATTCTGGTGCTTGGCCTGGCCATGGACGTGCTGGACATCACCCCGATGATCAAAAGGATTGCCACCACCTCCTTTACCTTGGCCTCTGGGGGCATTGCCATTCTGGTATTGGCCTTGTTCTATTGGGGGATCGATGTTAAGGGTTATAAGGCCAATTGGTTGAAAATATTCTCCGTAGTGGGCACCAACTCCATCTTTATCTATTTGTTTGCGGAGACCGTGGGGGTGCAATGGTTTCAGGATTTTGGAAAGATTTGGACCGAAGGGCTCTTGGCCCCGATCGGCCTGCCCCAAGATTGGATCATGGTAATCAATGCCTTGCTCGTGCTCTTTATCTTTTGGCACCTCACCTATTTCTTGGACCGGAAGAAAGTCTATTTTAAAGTGTAAGGACGTTTATGAACAAAACCAATAGGAAGAGAAATCAAATGCAAAGTTGGAGAGCATCATACGTTTTTCAGGTATTCCAAGACTCTGCTGAATAGATTAAACTGCTTTTTTCAGCAAAAATTGAGAGTCCCCCGGCTTTTAGAATCGCGTTTCCCGCTTTAATTATTGATTCTTGTTGATTGTATTCACTTTCGGTTAAATCCATTCTGATAAAAAAATCGGAATCCTTGAACTTTCCAAAAAAATCTAAATTGTCAAAATCTGACTTTTCAAGAATTTGAATTCCAAATGATTCTTGAGTGTTCATATTCAACATTATATATCCTGCGAAAACAAATTCATTCATGTTGTTCTTTGCAATTGACCCCACTATTTCACTTCTATCGTTCCAATTTCCAGGAATCCAAAAAACTTCATCGTTCGGAAATTCCACCTGTGGTTTTTTCTTTCTTCTAAATGGATTTTTCATTTTTTTACCTTTCCAATAAATCCAACAATTGCTCCTTACTTAGGTTAAGTGCTCTAGCCACCCTAAGTAAACTAATGACACTGGTATTGACCTCCCCATTCTCCAATCTACTGATTTGGGTTCTGCTGATGTTGGCCTCCAACGCCAATTGATGTTGGGATAACCCGATTGCGGACCTATGACCCTTGATTTTTTCACCAAGCTGTTTTTTGAACTCGTTTTCCTGCCTTTCAAGCTCGCTTTCATAAAATCCCATTTGTGTTGGATTATGATTGAAAAAAATCTTTTATCGGCACATCCAGTGCTTGTGCCAAAAGATGGAGATTGACAATGGAAGTACTGATCTCTCCACGTTCTATTCTCCCAACCTGATTTTTGGACATCTTCGCATCTGTTTCCAAAGCAGCCTGGGACAGTCCGGCCGCTTCCCTTAAATCTCGAACCCGTAGTCCAAAATCTTTTAAGATTTGTAACTCTTCTTGGGTGTAGTTTCTTCGCATGATTCTAACCCTCTTTCAAAAATAAGGTGTGCAAGGGAACTCCCAAGGCACTGGCAATTCGGTTGAGGGTAACCAAACTGGTGTTGCGTTCTGCACGTTCAATTCTCCCAATCTGATTTTTGGTGATATCTGCTTCTATGGAAAGTTGGAATTGGGTCAGCCCTTTCGCATTGCGAAGTTGTTGGATTCTCTGACCAACCGACTTCATGATTTCCTTGTCTTCTTGTGTGTAGGTATTGAGCACATGCCAAGTTGCCTATAGTTTAATAAAATATTGACACCCTCGATGGGGTATTTTAATTATTTTTCGTATCATTGTTACAGAAATTCCGGCATAACCCCCTGAACTGTAATCTCTTTGCCATGTCTATTGATCTATTGGGGGAGATCCAACATTTTTTGGACCAACGCCCCAATGCTTCCCTGGAAATTACCTTCGCATATCTGGACATCCATTTGTTCAATGAGAACAAGTTGCTCAACAGGATCGTTCGAGAGAATGCCAAACTTCGCATCCACACCCCACCATCGCCTGGGATGCCCCAAATGGAGGTGTTGGACCATCTGGTGTTTCAGTTTTCCTTTTGGTTTGGGCTACCCACTTCTAAATTCCCATTCGAGAGCAATGCACTGGGCATGCCAAGGCCCTTGGCCCGTGGTTTTTTGCAGATCAACACCGATGAACTGGACCTACAGTTTACCATTGAGGCCCCTGACCCCAAACTCCATATCTTGGTACAGCATTGTTATGTGAATCCTATACATATAAAGCAGGTGGAACGGCAAGGTGTGGCCCAACCCTAAAGGGTTGTTTGCAGTAAAAAAGCCCACCGATATCGGCGGGCTCTTTCCTGTAAAGCTAGTTTTTCAGATTGTTTTGATCTGATGTTGTTGGTCGGGAAGATTGCCCCTTGGCTTACAGGGCGTCTTCCATTTTATTGGTCAGCACCATCGGCCATGGCGCGATCAATGGTATACTGTGCCACTGCGCGGCCTTGGTCGGTACCCACGGTGGCGTCAAAACTCCAATGGATTCCACCGTACACTCGTGATATGGCGGCCTCTTCGGCCCAACCCCTGAACTTACTGGCCTCTTCCGGGAAAACATAGGCCAATACTTCCGATGCCGCTGCCGAAAACACACTGTGTCCCGAGGTGTAGCTGGGGAAGTTGGGGGTTCCGGCGATGGTCTCAAACCCTTCGATCATCTGGATGGGTCTGGGATAATGGTAATAGTATTTGGCATCCCAACAACTGATCCCGGAGTCCATAATGGCCATGTTCATATAGGCTAGGGTACGGGTGGTCTGAAGTGGATTCAATCTATAATCCACGATAAATTCGTTGGCAATGCGGTTCCAGTGCCCTGGAGGGGTGTAGGTGCCCAGTCCATCTTGCCAAAAGTTGGCGATCCGGCGATGTTCGTCCGTCATGTTGCGGGCGTAGTCCTTAAGCAGTTCCACATCGTCCAAAAATTCCTGTGAGTCCAGTTGCGGCGGTGCAATGGGGCGTACACTTTCCACATCGTCAATGCTCCACATGGTCACTTTTCCAAAAAGAGGTGTCAACCCCACAGGACGTACTGGTATTTCCAAGTTGTCCCAAGCCCAACCAAAACGGTCATAGGCGGCTTGTTTAATGGAATCGGAAACGGCTTTTGGGGTCTGCGCTTTGCTCATGCCGTCGGTGGAAGCCCGTGCCAAGGCAGTGGCCGAGACCACATCACCAATGGCAACGCCTGCGGTGACATCGCTCATCACATGTCCGCCGGACAATCGGAGACTTTCTAAATGTTCTTCTTCCAAACCTTGCAGATACTCTGCTTCCAAAGGAAACATGGCTGTAAGGATGTTCCGTGAGGCCCTTGCGATCACCGCTCCATCCGAGGGATAGGAAGGGATGGCATTCTCCTCATACGCAAAATCGATGTCCCCATCCTGCTGATAGGGTGCTGCCCGGTTGTATTGGTATTTGTAATGCCATGCACTGATGAGGCCATCAAACTGAGCCACGGACATGTAGGCCAATGCCCTACACGCATAAGGTGGATGAGCAAAAGGAAAGGCCGGTGGCCCTTCTGGGTTGGATGGATTGGGCAGGGTATAGGTGCCATCGGCATTGGGACCGGGGATGAGGTTGTACTTGGCAATGAGTTCCAAGGCAACCTCGTTCCAGCGAATGGTCGGATTGTTGGTCCAATACTTTACGGCTTTTTTCTGTTCAGAGGTCATGCTTTGCATATCGGCTTTCAGGTCTGCCAGCTCCGCTTGATAGGCTTGGGAATCGGAAGACTCGGGCGCATCCACGGGTATCGAGGCCCCGGAATCATGGAGCACAGGGGTCCAGTCCCCACCGTTTTCATCAAGTTCGGAATACGCATAACTTTCATAGGGAAGGTAGCGCGGGGTGTCTTTCTCGCAGGAGGCCAAAACCACAAGGGCGATGGCCCAAAGTAGGGTGGATATCTTATTGTACATCATCGGTTACTTCAATTGGTTTTTTGAATGGGTTGAACTGATAGGTAATACCAAAGCCGGTATTGCTAAGTTTGGGCATGTTTCGCCCATCAATGATCCTGTTGTGGTAGGCCACAACGCCCAATCCCTTCAAGGATTTAAAATAGTATTGTGCCGAAAGCCCAATGCGGTCAAACTTTACCTTATTGGTGGGCTGTGCGGCATTATAGGCCCTGATATCGTCCCCGCTGGTAGAATCCAATCCGGTATAGTTGAATTCCAACTTGAACGAGTAGTCAAAGAACCACTTTCCAACGATACCCTCATAGGTCCAAGCGTTGGGGACATCCATCCAAGCGGTATAGTAGCTGCCGTTGTTGTAATAGTAATCCCTTTCGGCTTCGGTATACCCACGCCAAAGATGGGCCAAGGAACCTCTTACGAACCAACCGTTGGACAATTGGTACTGGCTTATGGCCCGCAGTGAAAACTCCGGAGCGCCCGAACCGATGCTGTAGGGTTTGTAATCGGACAGATAATTGGTGAGGGGAGTTGAAAATCCGGCCGTGGTCAAGACGGATAGCTCCCCATTGCCCAAGGTTTTTTGAACGGCCCTATACTTTAAGGCGAAGCCAATATCCTGAAACCCTCTTGCCCCAGTAAACTTTCCTCCATTGGGTTCCGAAGAATCCGTACTGATAAAGGGCAGGCCAATATAAAAGTTGAGGTCGTCCAGAATACCAATGGCCGCCATGGGCAATACCGTGTTACGGTCTACCGTGGCGATGGTCTCGTTGGACCGTAGATAGCCGCCTTCCCAATAGCGGTCAAAGCTGCCCATGTCATAGGCAAACAAGACGCATATGTTCTTGGAGGGCATCATCAAGGCATCACTGGGGGTCTGCGCCTGAAGCGGGTTCGGGAACCAGATGCAAAATAGCGTTAGGGTGACCACCAGATAAGGCCAAGAAAATCTGGACCCAACTGTAGAACCCTTTTTAGAAGTGTTGTTTAATGGAATCATTATTTAGTTTTGATTGGAAATAAGGTCAAGGCAATGACTCTGAACCTATTTTATGATTGATATGATGGTCGTTTGGTCATGCCGCGGGCTAAAATAGAAGTAAGGCGCTAACGAACGGATTAAGGAAAAATAAGAAGGGTTAAGGAAGGGTTAAGAGGGTTAAGAATCACCTAAAAAGAGGAAATTAAGGATAATCAAAGGTTACGCAACACGGGATAACCGATACTATTTCATAAAAAAAGCCACCCAAAAGGGTGGCCAATCCATATAAGTGGTACAGATTTTCTATACAAAAAGCAATATCACGGTGAGTACAAAGCCTGCTGCGGCAAAGTACAGCCCGTTTTTATAAATGGGGGCCTTGGGACGAAACATAAAAAAAGCAGAAACGGCAAAGAACAAAAGCGCCACACCAAAGAAAATGCCCAGCCAGAACAAAGGATGGCCGGAGTGCATTTTGTGGAGTTTGTTCATGTTGTCCAGGATCTTGGGCAAACGTTTTTCGGTATAGGAAGCTTCCCCTGTTTTTTGGTTGTAAGTGCCTCCGCTGAAATAGAATAGGTCTCCTTCGGTACGGTTTACCTTGAATCCTCTTTTGCGCAAAGCAGCGCCGAGCGTTTCCTCATTGAGGTTGGGCTCCAAGGTTGTACTGATCTGGACGTCACTTTTCATGTAGTCCGTATTTCTAAACGTAAGTACAATGCCACTAATGGCATATACTGCCATGATTCCGGCCAAGAAAAATCCAAGATATCTGTGGATTTCCCGAAACGTGTTTTCCGATTTTCTTCCCATGAAGGAGGTCTGTTTTTAAATTGTTTTCGGGCCCAAATATACGTCTATTGTTGCGCCATCTCCAGATTAATGGTAAGGTCAACTTCATTGCCCAGGGAAGCCGTTTCACCGCCCACACCAAAATCCAATCGGTTGACGGTGCCGGTGAGTTTAAGTCCCGCTTTGAGCTTTTGGCTGCGTTGGTCCGTAATGATTCCGTTTACCTTTCCATCAAGAGTAACCGTCTTGGTTACGCCATGCATGCTAAGGTCTCCTGTAAGTTTAAAGGTTTTGTCCCCCGTCTTTTCAAAGGTGTTGCTTTTAAAGGTGATGGCAGGATGGGTCTCGGCGGCAAAAAAATCATCACTTCGCAAATGGTTGTCCCGGTTGGTGTTGTCTGTGTCGATACTGGTGGTTTTAATATCGACCGAAAATTGAGCTTCGTCAAAAGTATCGGTAGCAGTGGCAGTAATGTCAAAATCGCCAAAATGGCCTTCCACTTCAGAGATCATAAGGTGGGTAATGGCAAATCCAACTTTGGAGTGGGCGCCGTCCGATTTCCAAGTGGACTGTGCAGATACCATAGATCCCACAAGAAGGGAAAAAATCAGTGCTGTTTTTTTCATGATTGATTCATTTAGAATGTTAGTGATGTTTTTGTTTTTGAGATTGATAACTACTAATATGGTCAAATCAAATGAGTGCCTCTATGATTTTTCCGTAAACGGTAGGAGTGGGCATGTCATCAGCAGGTTTTATGAAAATTTTAACTAAACTGTCGTTCAAGGGGTAAATTTTGTTGTTGGCAAAACAATTTTCCATTAAATGTGGATTATACATAGTTTTGACCTTTAATAAATTACAACGTCTTGATTTCAAGAAAGGAACTTCTATTTCAGGTTGTACTGCACGTTATTGTGCTCTTGTTTTTCTCTTTTGACAAACATGAGGGTGGTATTGATATAGATCGAGCCATCTTTCTGTTGTTTTACAGTGCGGCTACGGTCATTATCACCTATTTTCTAATGCCCAAATACCTATACAAGAAGAAGTACTGGCAGTTCTTTATTGCTTTTGGCCTTGTTGTTACCGTTGTGATTTTGTTGGAAGAATTGGTGCTGGAACCCCTGATGTTTCCCAATACCAAGCGGGGGACCTCTTTCCCGGGCGTGTATCTATCCTTATTGGGGGTATTGCCCGTTATGACCATTTTGTCCGGATGTAAATTTGGATGGGACGCTTTGCAGAAACAGGCCGAAATAGATGAGCTTCAGAGTACCATTCAAGAAAGCGAGCTTCAGTTTTTGCGATCACAGATCAATCCGCATTTTCTGTTCAATAATTTGAACAATCTATATTCCTATGCATTGCAGAACTCTCCCAAGACCCCGGAGATAATTTTAGAGATGAGTGGGGTATTGCGTTACATGCTCTATGAGTCCAAGGAGCAGTTTGTCCCTCTCAAAAAAGAGTTGGAACATCTGGACAATTTTATAAAACTGTACAAGCTTCAGATTGAATCCAGAGGGCACGTTAATTTTAAGACAAGCAACATTAATGGTGGCCATAGAATTGCTCCATTGATTTTGATTGTGTTCGTAGAGAATGCTTTTAAGCATAGTCAATCCGGACAATCATCGGATATTGAGATAGATATTTCCATAAAAATGGAAGGCTCTGTATTAGAGTTTCGTTGTAAGAACAATTTTGAAGTAGTGCCCAGCTTGGATACGGTTGCCAAGGGAATTGGGCTTCAAAACGTTCAAAAAAGATTGCAATTGTTGTACCCGAACAAACATCGTCTGGAAATAAAGGAAGAAAATAAAAGTTATAACGTATACTTGAGGTTGGAACTCGAAAAGGCATAGGGTATGAGATGTATTATTGTTGAAGACCAACCACCCGCCCAACGCATCCTACAGAAATTCATAAAGGATGTAAATTCCCTTGAACTGGTAGGGACTTTTTCTGATGGGTTACAGGCCCTGGAGTTTTTAAAGAATGCATCTGTGGATTTGATGTTCTTGGATATCCATTTGCCCAAAATCAATGGAATCGACTTTCTAAAAAGTATCCAAGACCCTCCCAATGTGATACTTACCACCGCATTTTCTGAATATGCGCTTGAAGGATATGATCTTAATGTGGTGGACTATCTACTAAAACCGTTTTCTTTCCAACGTTTTTTGCAAGCTGTGAACAAAGTGAACAAAAAACCAGATACGGATTTGAAGAATGGAGGAACTTTATCAAGTGCGGTCCAAGAGATTTATGTAAAGTCCAGCCATGAACACATCAAGGTCGCGGTGGATGATATTCTGACCATTTCGTCTGATTCCGATTATACTGAAATCCGATTGGAACACCGAAAGATACTGTCCAACGAACCCCTGCGCCATTGGGTAAGTGTATTGGAGCCTCCACAGTTTTTTCAAGTGCACAAATCACACATCATCAACACCAAAAAAATTGATAAGATCTCCGGTAATCTTGTGTACTTGACCAATGGAGCAAAAATCCCTATTGGACGTGCCTACAAGGAAAACTTTCTGAATAGCATATTGTAATCCAGAACAACATTGCTCTTGAAATAAAAAGGCCCGAATTTTCGGGCCTTTCCTATTGGATATTTTTAAATCCTACCCGGTAAAATAGGATAAAATGGCAATCACAATTACTACCAGGAGCACAGAAAGCACCACATCCACAGTGCTATAGCTTCCCTTGGTGGCGGCTCGGTCCTCTGCAGTCAAGGTGCCAAAGGAAAGACCCTTTATCAATGCGTAATTTGGAGGGGCCGTGGCCAGAGTGACCGCAATACATAGGGCTACCGAAAATATGAACATAAAAATGGCCATGTGGGCAAAGTTCACGGTGGCGAATTGAAATAGGAAGCCCGACACTTCTTCACCCGAGTTGATTTGGGGCTGATAATAAATTTCGGAGCCCAAACGGAGCACCAAAAGTACCAGACCTGCCAAAAGTGTGGTGATGGCCGCCTTTGAATTGACCCGTTTCCAGATGATTCCCAAAAGGAACACTGTGGTTACGGGAGGTGCAATATAGGATTGTACATTTTGAAGGTATTGGTACATGACCCCACCCCCGATTTTGTCCATAATGGGAATCCAAACAATACCAAGCACCACGATGATGCCCGTTGCGATTTTTCCAATGGTGAGTAGTTCCCGTTCTGATTTTTCTGGGCGAAGCTTTTTATAGATATCGATGGTGAAAATGGTGGAACATGAATTGAACACAGAGGCCAGGGAACTCATCAATGCGGCCATAAGCCCACCAGCCACCAAGCCCTTCAACCCAACTGGTAGAAGGGTCTTTACCAACATGGGGAAAGCCCTGTCGGCACGTTCCACACTAAATACTTCAGGGTTTTGAATGGTGAGGGCAAAGGCAATGATACCGGGTATCAAGAAAATCAGGATAGGCATCAATTTTAGATAGGCTCCAAAAATGGCCCCACGTCTACCTATTTTAATGTTGTTGGCAGCTAAGGTTCGCTGTACAATATATTGGTCGGTACACCAATACCAGATTCCTACAATGGTTCCCCCGATCAAAAGACCGGTCCACGGAAAATCTGGATCGCTCATGGGGCGCCACATGTTAAAGTGGTCTGGGCTAACCGAGGTCACGGTTTCCCGAAGCTGTCCCCAGCCTCCAACTTCCTGAAGCCCCAAATAGGTAATGATCAAGGAACCCAAAATCAGGATAACGGTCTGTAGGGTTTCCGTGTAGATCACCGCTTTCATTCCACCTACAACAGTATAGATTCCGGTAAAGACCACTACTCCAATGGCCCCATACCAAAATGGAATCCCAAGCAGTTCGGAAACCACAATTCCTCCTGCATAAATGGTCACGGAAACCTTGGTGAGCACATAGGCCACCAATGAAAATATAGATAGGAACCAGCGCGATCGGCTATCAAAACGTTTTTCGAGGAACTCGGGCATGGTAAAGGCTCCACTACGTATATAAAAGGGAAGGAACAGCCACCCTAGCAGTAGAACAATCCAGGCATGAAGCTCATAATGGGCCATGGGTGTGCCCGATTCAAATCCGGTTCCTGCCAAGCCAACTACGTGTTCCGAGCCTATGTTTGATGCAAAAATCGAGGCGCCGATTACGAACCACCCCACATTTCTACCTGCCAGAAAATAGTCCTCGGTGTTTTTGTTTTTCTGGGCCACCACCCAAACGGCCACTCCGATCAGGGCCAAGAAGTAAATGCCCAGAACAATCCAGTCGGGCCTTTCTAAAACTGATTCCATAATTAAATTGGTTTGTTTGCTTAGTTAAGTTAGTTTATATGTACTGATTGATTATGTTCTCAAACAATTCCTGTTTTCCACTACGCTTTTTGATTTCTGGGTTTTTAGAAGCGTGTGCATATAGGTCTATCAAGGAAAGCGTACCATCTTCAAAGGCTTTTCCGGTGCCGGAATCAAACGAGCTATATCGGTCCCTCCTCATGCTAATATAATTGGAATTTTCCAATATGTCGTTGGCGGCCAATAAGGCTCTTGCAAAAGCATCCATTCCACCGATGTGGGCATGAAAGATGTCCTCAAGGTCGGTCGAGTTTCTTCGGATCTTTGCGTCAAAATTGATTCCACCGCCCTGAAAACCACCTGCTTGTAGAATAACCAGCATGGCTTGGGCCAGCTCATACACATCCACGGGGAACTGATCGGTATCCCATCCGTTTTGATAATCGCCCCGGTTGGCATCGATGCTTCCTAACATCCCATTGTCTGCCGCAATCTGGAGTTCATGTTCGAAAGTATGCAGGGCCAAGGTGGCGTGGTTGACTTCGATATTGAGTTTGAAATCGTCCAAAAGGTCATACTTGGTTAGGAAACCGATGACCGTGGCGGCATCAAAATCATATTGGTGTTTGGAAGGCTCCATGGGTTTAGGTTCAATAAAGAAAGTTCCCTTGAACCCTTGTTTTCTGGCATAGTCCTTGGCCATGTGCAGGAACCGGGCCATATGGTCCTGTTCGCGGCCCATATCGGTGTTCAATAGGGACATATACCCTTCACGACCTCCCCAGAACACATAATTTTCTCCATTTAGTTTAATGGTGGCATCCAAGGCGTTTTTCACTTGTGCCCCGGCATGGGCCACTACATCAAAGTCGGGATTGGTGGCCGCCCCGTTCATGTATTTGGGGTTGCTAAAGCAATTTGCGGTTCCCCACAATAGCTTTACCCCGGAAGCCTTCATTTTTTCTTGGGCGTAATCGGTAATGATTTCCAATCGTTTTTCAGATTCGGTCAATGAATTCCCTTCGGCAATCAGGTCAAAATCGTGGAAACAATAGTAGGGAGCCCCAATTTTGGTGATGAATTCAAAAGCGGCATCCATTTTGTCCTTGGCCTGTTGAATGGGGTCTGCACTGGTCAACCAAGGAAATTCTTGGGTAGGCGCCCCGAAAGGATCGGCCCCTACACCGGTGAAGGTATGCCAATAGGCAATGGCAAACTTAAAATGGTCCTTCATGGTCTTGCCTCCCACTAATCTGTTCTCATCATAATATTTAAAGGCCATGGGATTATGGGATTCCTTTCCTTCAAACTGTATTTTTCCAATTCCTTTGAAAAACTCTGTATCTCCTTTTGTGATCATAATTTTATAATGTTCAATGTTCTAGATATGTTTTTAGTTCTTTTTTCCAGTTCTGATAGGCTTCCTGATAGTTTTCAGTGTTAGCGTCCGGTTCATACGTCAACTGAACGGCATCCGTGGCCGTAGCTTCAGTGATACTGTCAAAATCCCCGTGGGCATAAGCTGCCGCCCTAGCTGCGCCAACGGCCCCGGTGGTCTCCACAATATCAATACGGCTGTTGGTCAGTGAGGCAATGGTCTTGGAAAATATACCCGCCCGAAAGAGATTGTCATTGCCTGCTTTGATGGAGGTGATGTCCACCCCGTCGTTTTGTAGGATTTCCATGCCGTATACAAAGGAGAATGCAATGCCTTCCAAGGCCGCCCTGAAAATATGGGGAGCTTTGTGCAGGTTAAACCGAAGGTTCAAGATTCGTGAGCCTTTTCCAAAATTGTTCAGCATACGTTCCGTGCCATTCCCGAAGGGAAGAATGCTCAACCCTTGGGCACCAATGGGGATGGATGCCGCCATTTGGTTCATTTGGTGATAGGAAAGACCTTGGGTCAGTTCGTTCCTGATCCAGCTATATTGGATTCCCGTACCGTTGATGCAAAGTAATTTGCCGATTCTTGGGTCCTTGGGCGTATGGTTAACGTGGGCAAAGCTATTGATGCGGGTGTGTTCTTGGGTAGTTTCTTTATCGGATAGGGCATATACCACTCCTGAAGTACCTCCTGTGGCCGCTATTTGTCCGGGCTCCATGACATTCAGGGATAGGGCGTTGTTGGGTTGGTCGCCAGATCGGTAAAGAATTGGAATACCTTCGGGAAGTCCGGATTCCAAAGCACCTTGTTTGCTCACAAAACCCTGTTCCGAAAAAGTGGGACGTATTTCAGAGACCAAGGAAGGGTCTATACCAGCTTCCTTCAATAACCATGTGGCCACTTCATTGGTTTTAAAATCCCATAAAATTCCTTCGGAAAGCCCGGATGGTGTGGTAACGCAGGAGCCGGATAGTTTTAGGGCAATATAGTCGCCGGGCAACATGAACTTATGGATCTTCTTAAAGATTTCAGGTTCATGGTCCTTGACCCATTTTAGTTTGGAAAGTGTGAAATTTCCGGGGGAGTTGAGGAGATGTTCCACACACTTTTCTTTACCGGCCTTGTTGAACAGCTCTTCCCCGGTTTCCACGGCTCTACTATCGCACCAAATTATAGATGGCCGGATAGGTTTATGGGACTTATCCACCACGACCAAACCGTGCATTTGGTACGATATGCCTATGCCTTTGATGTCTTCTTTGGAAATCCCATTTTTGGAAATCAACTCACGTACCGTAGTACAAAGGTGTTTCCACCAGAGTTCAGGGTCTTGCTCTCCCCATCCTGGATTTGGGGCCATGATGGGCATTTCCTTTTCGGGTTGTTGTACAACATCCACCACTCTTCCATCTTCATTTTGTATCAGGGCTGCCTTAATGGATGAACTGCCAATATCAAAACCTAACCAATATTTAACCATGTTGTTGTCGAGCGCTTCAAATATTCAATTAAAATAGCATTAAAAATTAAATGTCATCCAAGAATCATGATCAAGAGCAATTTAGGATGGAACAGGAATAATTTTTTGCTAACGATTATTTAAACTAAAAAAGCGAATTGTTTTCCAAAAAAAGTGAGTAATTTGAAACTTTATTTTATTATTTGTAAACATTGTGTCAACCCAAAACACCCATAAAAGACGGTCTTCCCTAGTATTCGTCCTGCATGCCTCCCTTGCTGCTTTTGGCACATACTTTTGTATGTATGCCTTTCGGAAGCCTTTCACCGTGGCTACGTTTGACGGGCTGGCTTACTTTGGGGTGGATTACAAAATATTGTTGATCATTGCCCAGGTTTTGGGATATGCCCTTTCCAAATTTATTGGCATCAAGGTCATTTCTGAACTAAAACCCAACCGAAGGTTGTTGCTCTTGATTTCCCTGATCTTTTTGGCCGAGATGGCATTGATCGGGTTTGCAACCCTGCCGGCCCCCTATAATATTATTTTTATGTTTTTGAACGGCATTCCCCTAGGAATGGTTTGGGGCATTGTATTTTCTTATGTTGAGGGAAGAAGGTTCACCGATGTTTTAGGGGTGATCTTGTGTGCGAGTTTTATTGTCTCGAGCGGTGTGGTAAAATCCGTTGGGCTCTATGTAATGAATAATTGGGGAGTAAGTGAGCTATGGATGCCTTCGGTGACCGGGGCACTTTTTGTACTTCCCCTGTTGTTGTCTTCCTACTTTTTACAACGGGTGCCCCCGCCCACAGCTTTGGATATGGAGCAGCGTACCGAACGTGTTCCCATGACCAAGCAAGATCGTAAAGCCCTTGTGAAGAAATTCTTTTTCCCGCTTTTGTTGGTGGTCATCTTTTACACCTTCTTGACCGCGTTTAGGGATTTCCGAGACAATTTTGCCCGGGAATTGTGGGATAGTATGGGGTATCAAGGCGATATTTCCGTCTTTTCCACATCGGAAATCATCATTGCCATTATTGTGCTCTTGATCATAGGCTCCATTTTTTATGTGAAGGATAACTTTAGGGCATTGTTGACGTATCATTTACTGTTGATATTGGGAACCGTGGTGCTGGGTGTTTCCACCCTCATGTTCCAAATGGGTTTGATGAACCCCTTTGTTTGGATGGTCTGTACCGGTTTTGGACTCTACATCTGCTATGTGCCGTTCAACTGCTTGTTCTTTGATCGTTTCATTGCGGCATTCAAGATAAAGGGTAATTCAGGGTTCTTGATTTACATTGCCGATGCTTTTGGATATGTGGGCAGTGTTTTGGTGCTTCTCTATAAAAACTTTGGTCAGGCCAACCTTTCATGGCTCAACTTCTTTGTATATGGCACATACGCCGTGGCCGTAATCGGTATTTGTATATCAGTGGTGCTTTTTGTCCATTTTGGGGCAAGGTATAAATCAGGAAAATTGAACCAGGAATTGGATTATGGACAATAAATATGATGTAGTTGTTGTAGGAGGCGGTATTTTGGGCACTTTTCATGCCTATCATGCCATGGAATTGGGGATGAAGGTCTGTTTGGTTGAAAAGGATAATTATCCCAAGGGCGCCACCACTCAAAACTTTGGACAGGTAGTTCCATCCGGGATGAACACCAAATGGCAAAAGTACGGGCGGGAAAGCCTTCGGATCTATAAAGAGATCCAATCCCAGTTTGATATCAGCATTCGTCAAAATGGAACCGTGTACCTGGCATCCAATGAAGAAGAGGAGCAATTGTTGGTAGAGCTGCGGGCCATCAACAACAATAATGAGTATAGTTCCAAGATGTTGACGAAGAGCGAATGTTTGGAGCGGTATCCCGGATTGCGTAGGGATTATGTAAAGGCCGGACTTTTCTTTCCGGATGAGGTGACCGTTGAGCCAAGGACCATGATCCATAGGCTTCAGGAATATCTGGTGGCCCAAAAAGGATTGGAGATCAAAACAGGATTTTTGGTTTCTTCCTGTGAGAGAACGGGGAGCGGGATAGAAGTACGGAGCTCAATGGGTGAAAGTATCTTTGGCAAAAAGGTTATCATTTGCAACGGCAGCGATTTTAAGAATCTTTATCCGGAATTGTTTGCCCAAAGCGATTTGGAAGTTTCCAAGCTTCAGATGATGCAGACCAAACCCCAAGAAAATTATACCTTGAAAGGGTCCATTTTAACCGGATGGTCTATCAGAAGGTATGAGGCATTTTATGAGTGTCCATCCTATCACGAAATAAAGGCCAAGGAACTACCGGATACGCCGCAGAAAAATTGGGGCGTGCACATTTTGTTCAAACAAGCCTTGGATGGCTCGGTGATCTTGGGAGATTCACATCAGTACGCCGATGCTGCACATGCGGACGATCTAGGCTATGATCTTGATATGGATATTGATAATTTTATGGTGCAGGAAGCCAAAAAGATCATTCAATTGCCCAACTATGAAATTCAGCGTAGGTGGTACGGAATGTATTCGCAATGTAAGACCAGTGATATCTTC
Source organism: Flagellimonas alvinocaridis (assembly GCF_004916895.1). GTDB lineage: Bacteria > Bacteroidota > Bacteroidia > Flavobacteriales > Flavobacteriaceae > Flagellimonas > Flagellimonas alvinocaridis. The sequence continues at coordinate 316,568 of NZ_SNTZ01000001.1, read as the reverse complement.
AAAAAGATCATTGATGAAGATATCCATATCGTTACCGGTATTGGAGGCAAGGGCATGACAGGGAGTGCCGGGTTTTCAAAAAAGAATATTGCCAAAATTTTAAATCGATAGAAATCGCTTATGAAAGATATGAAACTAGTTGTGTTTGATATGGCCGGAACTACGGTGAACGAGGACAATGTTGTTTACAAAACAGTACAAAAGGCACTGAACAATGCGGGGGTTGATGTTAGCTTGGACCAAGTATTGGAACATGGGGCTGGGAAGGAGAAATATCAAGCCATTCTGGACATTGTTGAACAGGTAAATGCCACTGTGGATGCCAAGGAAGTACATGCCTGTTTCAAGGAAATGCTCAAACAAGCTTATGCCGAGTTGGAGGTGACCACTTATGAAGGAGTGGAACAGCTTTTTGAAACCTTGCGGTCCCATGGAATCAAAGTGGTGTTGAACACGGGGTACGATTCCAATACGGCGCAATCATTGTTGCAAAAATTGGGTTGGAAACCAGGCGACCAAATAGATGCCTTGATCACGGCAGATGACGTGGAAGTTGGAAGGCCTTCTTCCGAAATGATCGATAAGGCCATGGCCCTATTCAATATTACCGATCCAGAGCAAGTGCTGAAAGCTGGTGATTCTGAAATTGATATTGAGGAAGGAAAAAATGCCAACTGTGGGATTACCGTTGGGGTCCTTACCGGGGCACAGACCAGGGTACAGTTGGAGAAAGCCGAGCCAACCTATATCTTGGACTCATTAAGTGACCTGAAAGAAATCCTGTTCAAGGATTAGATAAAGAAGTAGACCACCAACATCTTTGAAGGTACTTTGCCCCTGTTGATGGGTACATGGGGGATTCTCCCATCAAAAAAGATGGAATCTCCTTCCTTCAAAAGTACTTCTTGGTCCCCAATGACGTATGCACACTCACCGGTTAGAATGTATTTGAACTCAAAGGCATCTGTAATTACTTTTTCCCGTTCGGAGTTGGGCTGCACCTCCAAGAGTACACTTTCAAAACCAACGGAGTTCAATTGTTTTCCAAAGATGTAATTGTAGGTAAATCCAATGGCTTCGTCCTCTTTTTCAATGATGGTCTGTTCTTCTTTCCGCGACACCAAAAAGTTGTGCCCGTTGACCTTGGGCATACCATCAAAGAAATCGATCATCTCGGTTTCCAAAGCCCCCACGATTTTTAAAAAAACGGGTAAGGAAGGGATGGTCCTGCCATTTTCTATGCGTGAAATCAACCCAGCGGTAACTCCAGCTTGGATGGCAACATCGCTGATCGTCTTTTTGTTGCCTCTCCGTATTTCCTTGATGCGTTTGCCAATGCCTATCAGATAATCATCCATGATAACTTAACCTCGTGTATTTTAGTATTTATAATATTTTGGAAAAAGGAACAAATAAAGTATGTTTCTTAACCTATTGTTAAACAGTAATATATTAAGGTGTTCACTTGGTGCAAGATACCATAAAAATTGAATATTTGTAAATAATGTTTAGCTAACATTATGGCGATTCTTTTAACCTTTCCATATCTTTTTTTTAATCTGTTCAACTGCGTGCCTTAACGCTTGTGTTGGATATTTGTTGATAAATAATTAACCAAATTTTACAAATATTCAACAAATGAAAAAAGCATTCGTAGCGTTTATACTTGCCTTTACCGTAAGTATTGTCGGCTATTCCCAAACCACATTTTCAGGTACGGTTGTGGATGAAAACAGTGTACCGTTGCCTGGGGCATCGGTTGTTGTGAAAGGTAGCACCGTAGGGGTGGCTGCAGATTTTGATGGAAACTTTGAAATTGGAATTCCCCAGGAAGGTGGAATTTTGGTGGTTTCCTATATAGGGTATATTGCCCAAGAATTTGATCCTTCCGGAAAGACCATGGCAACCATTATGCTCCAACCCGATTCACAGCAATTGGATGAAGTAGTGGTTACGGCTTTGGGTATCAAAAGGGAAACCAAAAAATTGGCCTATGCCGTTCAAAAAGTTTCCGGGGAAGAGATTTCTGAAGCAAAGGAAACCAACGTGGTGAACTCACTTGCCGGTAAAATGGCGGGGGTTCAGGTCACTGGAGGGAATTCTGGTGTGGGATCGTCCTCTCAGATCATCATCCGTGGGGAAAATTCATTGAATCCTAGCCCCAATGCCAACTCTCCTTTATTTGTGGTGGATGGTATTCCTATTAATAATAATGTGAGCAGCCGTGGTTCCGAAGGTAACATGGAAGTAGATTACGGTAATGGCGCCATGGACATCAACCCGGATGATGTGGAGACCATGACCGTATTGAAAGGTCCCAATGCAACCGCACTTTACGGTTCAAGGGGAGCCAATGGGGTTGTCCTTATCACTACAAAATCAGGAAGAGGCGCAAGAGGTATCGGGGTTTCATATACCAATAACACCACTTTTGAGGACTTGTTGACCTTGCCTAAGTATCAAAACAGATACGGACAGGGATCTGGTGGACAGTTTGCCTTTAATGATGGAGGTCAGAACCGTTCCTTGACCGGAGGGATCAATGACCATGTGGATGAAAGCTGGGGTCCTGCCTTGGATGGGCAACTGATTCCACAGCACGATAGCCCAACCACTAGCGGATTGCGTGCTGGGGATGTGCATGTACGACCTAGAAATCCTGATGGCACTTTTGCGGATGAAATCATTGCGACTCCTTTTTCACCGCATTCAAGTAATATTGATGACTTCTTCAGAACCGGCTTTACCATGAGCAATAACATTGCATTGACCGGCGGTAATGAGGATGGAAATTTCAGGGTGTCTTTCACCGATTTGCAGAGCGAGAGCGTTATTCCGAACTCCAACTTCAAAAGACGTTCCTACCAAGTGAACGGAACCTATAACCTGACTGATTGGTTGAAGGTGACGGGATCTATGAACTACGTCAATTCCAATTCAAGGAACCGTCCCAACAACTCTTATGGAACGGAAAACGTAATGTACCTATGGATCTGGTTCGGTCGTCATATAGACATGAACGGACTAAGGGATTACTGGCAGCCTGGTTTGGAAAATGTACAACAGTACAATTACAACTATAACTACCATGACAACCCGTTCTTTACGGTTTTTGAAAACACAAACGCCTTTAACAAGGACCGTGTGATTACCAACTTGCGGGCCGATTTGAAGTTGACCAAGGATTTGAGCTTTATGTTGCGCTCCGGGTTTGATTATTCCAATGAACTGGATATGCGTAAAAGGGCTTTTTCAACCCAGCGATTCCCAAATGGGCAGTATCGTGAAGACTACATTTATGCTTATGAGCAGAACACAGATTTTCTTTTGGCCTATAACAAGGAGTTGAACGAGGATTTTGACTTTGGGATCTCCATGGGGGCCAACCATCGTTCGGCAAAGAACAGATATCAGCGCATAAGCGCCAACTCATTGTCCATTCCCGACATCTACAATTTTGGTAATGCCGCCGAGCCTTTGACACAGAGCGATTACGATAGCAAGTTTACGGTGAACAGTCTCTATGCCTTTTCGAACGTTTCCTATAAGGACTATGCCTTCTTGGATGTAACGGCCCGTAACGATTGGTCGTCCACTTTGCCTGATGGAAACAATAGCTATTTCTACCCTTCGGTTGGAATGAGTTTTATCCTTTCCGATATGTTTGAGATGCCAAAAGCCATCAGTTTTGCCAAAATCCGAGGAGGATGGGCCACCGTGGGGAACGATACCGATCCTTACAACTTGGCTGCCACCTATGGATTTGGAAATACCTTTAATGGATTCTCTAGGGCGTATTCACCTTCAGAATTGAAATTGGCAGACCTAAAACCGGAAAGAACCAACTCCTTTGAAGTGGGTGCCGATCTGCGATTCTTCCAAAGTCGTCTAGGCTTGGATGTTGCTGCTTACAAATCTGTTACCGATAACCAGATTCTTTCCCTTCCAGTCTCCAACACTTCAGGATATGGGTCAAGGATCATCAACGCCGGTGAGGTGGAGAATAAAGGTATTGAGGTTACATTGAGCGCAACTCCTGTAAAGACCGATAGCTTTAGCTGGGATACCAATATCAACTTTACCGCCAACCGTGGTGAAGTAAAGGAACTTACCGATGGACTTACCAGCTATTTGGTAAAAGAGAACTACCTGCAAGTGGTGGCCGAAGTGGGTGAGCGAATGGGAGATTTATACGGGACTGGATTTGAGCAGGTAACCGATAAGAGCAGCCCCTACTATGGACAGTGGATCATTGATGAGGGTTCAGGCTTGCCTATCCGAAGCAATGAACTACGCAATCTTGGAAACTACAATCCAGATTTCATGGTAGGTTTCCAAAACAGTTTCCAGTATAAGAACTTCAGGTTCGGATTCCTTTTCGATTGGAGACAAGGTGGGGTGTACCACTCAAGGACCGTTGCCATTGGAGGTACAACTGGGATGTTGGATTTTACAGTGCCAGGACGTGAGACTGGTATCGTTGCACAAGGTGTAATTGATAATGGTAATGGAAGCTATACGCCCAATACGCAGAGTGTGGCTGCATCCAACTACTATTCCCATGTGTATAACAGAGGCAATGAGCAAAGCTCAATGTTCGATGCAACCTATGTGAAACTTCGTGAAGTGAAGTTGGGATATACCTTCCCAAGTAAATTGTTGGAAAGAACCCCAATTAGGTCAGCTACCATTTCACTGGTTGGCCGAAACCTTGCTTTGTGGACAGAAAATGACCACGTAGATCCTGAGACCATTTCTTTCTCCGGAGGCAATATTGTGCCCGGTGTAGAAGACATGGCCCTGCCCAGTACCAGAAGTTTTGGACTGAACCTTAATGTAGAATTTTAAATAGTCAAGACGAAAAAAAGATGAAGACATCAAACATCATAGCGTCAATATTTCTAGCGGGAACCCTAATGGTGTCCTGTACCGAAAACTTTGAAGAAATCAATATGAACCCCAATGCCCCGGAGCAGGTAAGTGCCAACTTACTGGTATCCACCGTGACCTCGGAAATTACCAGAACACTTACACAAGAGGGCTACAGCGATGGAAACACCATTACCCAATTGATGGCCAAGAACAACTTTCCTGGGTTTAGCCAATTTGATTGGGGAGATCAAGGCATGTGGAATTTCTTCTACAATTACTTGCCGGAAATCAACGATATTTTGGAAATATCCAGGGCAGAGGGCACCCAAAATGCAACCTATGAAGGGATAGCCCTTACCATGAGGGCCCTTAGTTTTGCCAACCTGACCGACTTGTACGGACATGTTCCTTACTCCGAAGCCATGTCCGGTAAGTCTGATGGAATATTTACTCCAGTATATGATGATCAAGAGACCGTATATAATGGGGTGTTGCAAGATTTGGCCGACGCAGATGCTGCACTGGCAAAAGGAGAGGCAATTGCAGGTTCTTCAGGAGATGTGATTTATAATGGGGATGCCACCAAATGGAGAAGGTTGGCAAACTCATTGAGACTGCGCTATTTAATGCGGATTTCAAAACGTAGGGATGTTTCTGCCGACATGCAGTCCATTGTCAATGCAGGAAACTATATCGATTCCAATGAGGACAATGCTACATTGGTGTACAGCGGAACTTCCAACACCGATTCTTGGCCCGAGAGTACTGGCCGTATCGGAGGCTTTGATGAAAAAAGCTTGTGCACCACCTTGTTGGATTATTTTGAACGTTTTAATGACCCACGTTTGGACATTTGGTTCGATAGAAACAGCGATGGTGATTGGGTAGGTATCCCTATTGGCCTGAACCAGGACAATGCCCGTGCCTATGATGACGAGTTTAGTCCAAGCAGGTTGGATGTGGAGTTGTTTTACTTTTCTGCCACTCAAGCCGAAGCTTTCATCATGAAAAACTCAGAAGTACAATTTATTTTGGCGGAAGCTGCCGAAAGAGGCATCATTACTGGAAGTGCGGAGAGCTATTACAATGAAGGTATTAGGGCAAGCCTTTCCTATTGGGGTGTTGATGATGCCGACATTGAAGCCTATTTGTTGGAATCCGAAGTACAATATGATGGCACCTTGGAACTTCTGTTGACCCAAAAGACCATTGCCCTTTGGAATGTGGACTATCAAGGTTGGATGGATTACAGAAGAACAGGCATGCCTGCATTGGAAACAGGTCAAGACGATTTGAACGGAGGATTGTATCCCGTTCGTTTCCTTTATCCTTCATCGGAACAAACCCTGAACAAGGCCAATTATGACGGTGCCGTAAGTGCCATGGGCGGAGCGGGAGACAACATAAATACCAAAGGCTGGTGGGAAACCGGAACCCGGTATTAGTAGAAGAATTCATTCATTTCAGCGAGCAAACGGTTGCCCTTTGAACGGGGCAGCCTTTGCTATTTAAGAGTTATGATCATGATAAAAAAAGTACTTAGTTTGGCTCTGTTGACCGTCTTGGTTTTTGCCTGTGACAAAACGGATAAAAAAGAATTCGCCATAGATCACGTGGTTGTGATTGGAGTGGATGGGATGAGTCCGGATGGTATCCGAAAAGCCAGCACTCCTATGTTGGATTCCATGGTTCAAAATGGAGCCGCAACCATGCAAGCAAGGTCGGTCCTCCCTTCAAGTTCCAGTCCCAATTGGGCCAGTATGATCATGGGTGCCGATACGGAGCAGCATGGGATCACTTCCAACGGATGGGAAAAATTTGACCATCAATTGCCCCCGGTCGTGGCCACCAAGAACGGTACTTTCCCTACCATTTTCACTTTGTTCAAGGACCAACAACCAGAAGCCCATGTGGGTGCCATTTACGATTGGGACGGTTTTGGACGATTGTTTGAAAAGGACGATGTTGACTTTGATATCAATGGCGACCACGAAGACGGGACTACCACAGATGCAATAACCTACATCAAGGAACACACGCCCAAGTTTACGTTTGTGCATCTGGACCATGTGGATCATGCTGGGCACAGTATGGGCCATGGCAGTCCGGAGTACTACACTTCTGTGGCAAAAGCGGATTCCTTGATCACTGAGATCGTAAAAGCCACCAAAGATGCCGGGATGTTTGAAAAGACCCTTTTCATTGTATCTGCGGATCATGGAGGATTGGGTTACGGACATGGTGGGGAGAGTTTGGCCGAAATGACTATTCCCTTCATCATGTACGGAGCCGGGGTGAAGAAGGGCTATGAAATTGAAGAAACCGTATACCAATACGACAATGCCCCCACGGTGGCCTACGCCATGGGACTGCAAACACCACAAGCATGGATTGGCAGACCTGTAAAAGGGGCTTTTATAGGAAATAAAAAACCCAAACTGACCTACAAGCGAAAAGAGCAGATTACCCAACCTAAGATTCTTCCCGATGCGGGCCATTATGAGCCGGCAGGCGGAGTTTTCAAGGCCGATTCCGTAGCAGTGGTGATACAAAACCCGAACAATAGTGGGGAAATTCGCTATGTGTTGGGGGGTGAGGTGCCAACGGCAGCCAACAGCTCGGTGTACCAAGACACCTTCTATCTGAAGGAAACGGCGGTGTTGAAAGCTGCTGTTTTTCAAAATGGAGCCATGGCAAGCACCATGGCCGAGGCCAATTTTAGAATTGTCCCAAAAAGCAAGGAGGACCCCGTAAAGTTTCAGATATTCTATGGGGAAAAAATGGAAAAGCTTCCGGATTTCTCAACCCTAAAACCTGTCAAGGAGGGGTATGTAACGGAGTTCTCCCATAAGCAGGCCTTGAGTCCGGACATTCAACAAGATCAGGTGGCCTTGGTGTTGATAAGCTATTTGGAAATCGAAGAGGAAGGAAAGTATCGCTTCTTCACCAATAGTGATGATGGTAGCAAACTCTATGTGGATGGGATATTGGTAGTGGACAACGATGGGGACCATGGCGTTATGGAACGTAGCGGAACCTTGGAATTGGCCAAGGGACGTCATGAGGTACGTGTGGAGTTCTTCAATGGCGGTGGCGGCTACCATTTGGATGTAAAGTATCAAGGGAAAGATGTTCCCAAGCAGATTATGCCTGCAAATAAATTATACAGAGTCAAGTAATAGATGTTCCTCAACCTTAAAAAATTGGGTTTTTTGATGTTTGCCCTGTCTGTTTGGATTTCACATGGACAGGACACGCAATTACCTGATTGGAAGCCTGGTTTTTTGGATATCCACCACATCAACACGGGTAGGGGAGATGCCGCTTTCATGGTGTTTCCGGATGGGACAACATTCTTGGTGGACGCCGGCGATATGTCCGAAACCCACCCAAGGACCACATCAAGTAGAAATGCCAAGTTGGTTCCCAACCGGTCAAAAACTGCCCCTGAATGGATTGTGGATTACATAGATCAATTCATACCCAAAAACCAAAATGGGCAGTTGGATTATGCCTTGATCACCCATTACCACGATGATCACTTTGGTGAGGTGGACTCCCTGCGAAGAAAGGCATCTGGAGGGTATCAGTTGACTGGGATTATGGAGGTGGGTTCGTTGTTGCCCATCAAAAAACTGATTGATCGCGGATTTGATTTCCCCTTGGATTTAAAGGATGCCAAGGTGCAATCCAGGGAACGTTTCTCCAAGGATACATACGGCCTGGTTCCAACCTTGAAGGAATACTGGAAGTTTATTGCCTATCAATCCAAAGAAAACGGATTGGAAAATGAAGCCTTGAAAGTGGGAGCCGTGAACCAAATCGTTTTGAAACATAATCCAAAGGATTATCCTGATTTTTTCGTTCGGAACATTGCCTCCAATGGGGTGATCTGGACTGGAGAGGATACTAAAACCCATTCTCTTTTTAAAGTAGGTGAGTACCCCGGCGAAAACCCTTTGAGCAATTGCATCAGGATAGATTATGGGAAATTCAACTATTTTGCCGGAGGGGATATTGCGGGAATCGATGGGTTTGGGCAAACGGATATCAACGCCCTTGAATCGCATGTGGCGCCCGTCATTGGCCCGGTGGATGTGGCCACGTTGAATCATCATGGCAACCGGGATTCCCAGAACCCCTATTATGTTCGTACCATTAGGCCGCGGGTTTGGATCCAACAAAACTGGACGGCGGACCATCCGGGGGAGGAGGTACTGCGAAGAATCACCTCAAAACGACTTTACCCTGGAGAGAGGGATATTTTCTCCACCATTATGCTTCAGGGTACCAAGGATGTCATAGGAGGCAGAGTAGATCAATATAAGAGTCAGGAAGGACACATTGTGGTTCGGGTGTACGATAACGGAAACATGTACGATATTTATGTACTGGACGATACATCCGAAGAACGTAAAATACGAGCAAAATATGGACCATACAAAGCAAGATAAGCACAGCGGGGAATATGTTGTGGAAGGAGACATCAACCTAACCTCCGCGAGAGGGAAGTGGGTAGAAGGCGATGTGAACGAACAAACCAAGGAACTATTGGAAAAGGACGCCAAGTACTTTTTGCATCAGTCCATGTCCACACCCTGTTTGGATGTGTTGAAAAACTGCGAAGGCTCATATATTGAAAGCATTTCAGGTAAAAAATACCTCGACTTCCACGGAAACAATGTGCATCAAATTGGGTTTTCCAACCCCAAATTGGTGGGTCGGTTGACGGAACAATTACAAGGATTGACCTTTTCTACCCGAAGGTACACCAATGAGGTGGCCATACAATTTGCTGAAAAGTTGGTCTCGGTCTGTCCAAAAGGACTCAATAGGGTGTTGCTCACCCCAAACGGAAGCTCAGCCATTGGCATTGCCTTGAAATTGGCACGGGCCGTTACGGGAAAGCACAAGGTGGTTTCATTTTGGGATTCCTTCCATGGGGCTTCACTGGATGCGATCAGCGTAGGGGGCGAATCGGTTTTTAGGGAGCACATGGGTCCTTTGATGCCCGGTGTGGAACGCATTCCACCCCCCATTACCTATCGGGGCATTTTTGAGGGGAATGAGGATAAGGCTTTGGAGTATTTGGAGTATGTCCTTTCCAAGGACAACCAGATAGGGGCCTTGTTGGCGGAGACCATCAGGAATACCGATGTGCAGATTCCTTCGGAAAAATTTTGGAAAGGGGCGCGGGAGCTCTGTACCAAGCATGGGGTGTTATTGATTTTGGATGAAATCCCAATCGCCTTGGGAAGGACCGGGAAAATGTTCGCTTTTGAACACTATGGTATTGAACCTGACATTCTTTGTCTTGGCAAGGGATTGGGAGGAGGGATCATTCCCCAAGCTGCTATCGTAACCCGGGATGAATACAACACTTTTGGGCATATCTCCTTGGGGCATTACACCCACGAGAAAAGCCCATTGGGGGCCATGGCAGGCTTGACGGTTCTTGATATTATCGAAGAAGAGAACCTTTTGGACAAGGTAAAGACCCATGAAGCCTTTCTGAAAAATGCACTCTACAAATTGCACCGTAAATATTCCTTGATCGGGGATGTAAGGGGCATGGGCCTACTTTGGGGTATAGAATTGGTCACCAACAGGACCACCAAGGAAAAAGCCGTTGTGGAGGCCGAGGAGATCATGTACGAATGTCTAAAAATGGGATTGAGCTTTAAGGTTTCCAAAGGAAACGTTCTGCAATTGTCACCCCCATTGACCATATCACAAGAAGAATTGGAAAAAGCCTTGGAAATATTGAATGAAGCTTTTCTTAAAACCAACGCAATCGTCTAATGAAAAAAATCAACCAACTTTTATTCTATTTTTTTGCGGGTACGGTCCTAGCCGTGGCCCAGGAACAGCCCCAAATTTTGGTGCAGCCCTATCTACAGGATGCGCAACCCAACTCCATCATCATCAAATGGGAGACCAGTAGCGGTGAGGAGAGCATTGTGGAATGGGGAACCACGGAAAAATTGGGCAAGAAGACCCAAGGGATAGCCTATGATGTCAACTTTTCGGATACGAGGATCCATGAGGTAAAGTTGACCGGTCTGCAACGGTTTACCGAATACTATTATCGGGTAAAGACGGGCAAGGTGAAATCGGATATTTTCCAGTTTAAGACCCCGCCTTTTGCTAGCGACCAAGAATCGTTCAACATTGTGGCCATGAGCGATATGCAGTATGATAGTCAAAACCCCAACAAGTTTTCCGAAATGGTGAATGAAGGGGTGATACAGTACTTGGAACAGGAATTTGAAGGCAAGTTGCCCGAAAATTTGGCCTTGGTGATGATTCCCGGGGATTTGGTGGCCACAGGAAGCAATTACAGCCAGTGGAAGAACCACTTCTTTGATCCGGCCCAAAAACTTTTTGCACAGGTTCCCGTATATCCCGTTCTGGGCAACCATGAGCGGAACTCAGTGTTCTATTTCAAATACTTTAGTCTTCCTGAGAATGGTACACCGGCCTATGCCGAACATTGGTGGTATAAGGACTACGGCAATACTCGGGTCATTGGATTGAACTCCAATGAAGGCTATCGGGATTTGAGAGAGCAGTATGAATGGTTGGAAAACCTCTTGACCGAAACCGAGAAAAATGATGCCATTGACTTTGTTTTTGCCCAACTGCACCATCCCCATAAATCGGAACTTTGGATTCCCGGAGAGGAAGAATCAACCGGAAAAGTGGTGAAGATGTTGGAAGCGTTTTCCACCAAGACCGGAAAACCCAGCATCCACTTTTTTGGACATACACACGGCTATTCCCGGGGACAGTCCCGCAACCATAAGCATTTGTGGGTCAATGTGGCATCGGCAGGTGGAGCCATAGACAACTGGGGCGAGTTTGAAGGTAGGGATTATGATGAGTTTACCGTGACCCAGGACGAATACGGATTTGTAATGGTTGAAGTGGATGGTGACCGGGAAGACCCCAGATTTACCATTAAACGCATCAGTAGGGGAAATGAAGAAGATTTTAGGAATAATGAGCTTCGCGATAGCATTACCATCTGGAGAAAGGAACGGAAGCCAGCTGCACCCATGCCTTTGACCCCAAAAGAAGATGAAGTGGTAAGTATTGAAGGGACCACACTTAAAGCCGGAGCGTTTGAAAGTAGCCATCAGGGAACATTCCATGCGGCATCGCATTGGCAGGTTTCAGAAGCCAAGGACTTCGAAAAGTTGGCCTTTGAGAGCTGGAAGCAGCATGAAAACTGGTACTATAAGGAAAACAGACAAAAAGATGATGATCTTACGGATGAAAAGACCAGGCGTCTAAAACCAAATACCACGTATTTTTGGCGAGTAAGATACCGGGACCAAAACCTGAATTGGAGCGACTGGTCCCAAATAACATCCTTTAAAACCAAATAAAACATGAAGAACAGGATTTTGCTTTTGATTATGGCATTGGTGGCGATGCAAATAGGGAATGCCCAAGACTCGAACAACACCAAGGTAATTTTAATTACGTTGGATGGGTTCCGTTGGCAAGAACTCTTTACGGGTGCAGACTCCCTTTTGGTGACGAACAAGGAGTATGTCCACAATCCGGATATGTTGAAGAATACCTACTGGAGGGACACCCCAAAAGAGCGGAGAGAGGTGCTTTTACCATTTGTATGGGGCCAAGTGTCCAAAATGGGCCAATTGCACGGCAACCGGAATTTGGATAGTAAAGTGAACCTTACCAATACCATGTGGTTCTCCTATCCAGGCTATAACGAGATACTTACCGGTACCGCGGACGATGCCAGAATCACCAGTAACGATAAGATGAACAATCCCAATACCACCATTTTGGAACGGTACCACAATTCGCCCAAAGGGAAGGGAAAGGTTGCCGCATTTGGGAGTTGGGATGTGTTTCCGTACATCATCAACGAAGAACGATCAGGGATTCCGGTAAATGCCGGTTTTGAGTCAGCCACCAAAAATTTGAATGAGCGCGAAAAATTCCTTAACCAATTGCAGGAACAGATTCCCAGCCCTTGGGGCAGTGTTCGGTTGGATGCCTTTACCCACCATTATGCCTTGGAACATATGAAAAAAGAGCATCCCAATCTGGTCTACATTTCCTACGGGGAAACCGACGATTTTGCGCATGATGGGGACTATCAGTCCTATTTGAAATCGGCCCACAACACCGATGCCCTGATCAAGGAACTTTGGGAGTTTGCCCAAGAAGATGAATTCTATAAGGGCCAAACCGTCTTTTTGATCACCACCGATCATGGTAGGGGCACCCAACCCTTGGATACTTGGAGAAGTCATGGAAGTAAGATCAATGGGGCAGGCCAAGTTTGGTTGATTGCCTTTGGAAAAGATGTCAGAGCATTGGGAGAGATGGAAAATGAACAGTTATACTCCAATCAGATTGCCCCCACGGTGCTACAGCTCTTGGATATTCCTATGGTAAAAGAAATCAAGGGGAGTCCTTTAAAATTATAAGAACGTCAGTTTTATTTTCAGTTAATTAGTTTGAGTTAGTTTGTCAGGGCCCGCACAAAGTGCGGGCCCTTGCTTTTTATGGATTTTCATCTTGGCCCGGTCATGGGTGTTTTTACCTAAAATGGTTACCTTAGAGGGGTATAACTATCATATGAAAGAAGAACTTTTAGGAATATTCAGTTCCCATTTTGAGCAACCCCTTATTGATGAGATTATTGAAGTGGGCAAGTGCATGGAAGTCCCTGCTGGCGAGACCATCATGGATATCGGAAACTATATCAGAAGTATTCCATTGCTGCTTTCCGGAGCCATTAAAGTATTGCGGGAAGATGATGAGGGCGATGAATTGTTGCTTTACTATCTGGAACAAGGGGAGACCTGTTCCGTGACCATGGCCTGTTGTATGGGTCACACCCAAAGTGAGATTAGGGCCATTGCCGAGACCGATGCCAAAATTATGATGGTGCCCGTCCAAAAAATGGAAGAATGGATGGCCAAGTACAAAGGATGGCGCAATTATGTGTTCGAAAGCTATCATAACCGATTGAATGAACTGTTGCAGACGGTGGACAGTATTGCCTTTAAAAATTTAGATCAACGTTTGGTGGACTATCTCAAAAAGAAGATTGAGGTGACCAACGACAATCAGATACGAAGTACCCATCAAGAGATTGCCTATGACCTGCACACCTCGAGGGTAGTGATATCACGCTTGTTGAAAAAGCTCGAGAAAATGAAGAAATTGGTCCTTCACCGGAACTATATCCAGATTTTAGATCTATAGGTCTGTGCTTTTGGTTACTGTAAAGCAATACACAGAACCGTATTTTTGTTCAAAACCAACCCTATGCTTAAACGGTTTTTTCCCTTTTTATCGTGGTTGAAGACCTATAATCGTTCACTCCTTTATGGGGATCTCATTGCGGGACTCACCTTGGGGGTCATGTTGGTGCCTCAAGGGATGGCCTATGCCATGATTGCCGGAATGCCACCCATTTATGGACTTTACGCTGCACTGGTTCCGCAGATTGTTTATGCGTTGACAGGTACATCACGCCAGTTGGCAGTGGGTCCGGTGGCCATGGATTCCCTATTGGTGGCGGCAGGAGTAGGCGCTTTACAACTTGCCAACACCCAAGATTATATTGCAGCCGTACTTCTTTTAGCTCTTCTTATAGGGGGTGTTCAATTGGTATTGGGTTTTTTTAGAATGGGATTTTTTGTCAATTTTTTGTCCAAACCCGTCATTAGCGGATTTACTTCTGCTGCGGCCATTTTGATTGGATTGGGCCAACTGAAGCATATTTTTGGGGTTCAGATAACGCAGTCCAGCAAAATTCACCTTCTGCTCGGGAATATTTTTGACAATTTGGGACAGATTAATTCGTACACATTGATATTGGGCATTGTGGCTATCATCCTAATCTTGATCATGAACCGAGTAAGCAAAAAAATACCTACTCCGTTGGTCATTGTAATTATGGGAATTTTGGCAGTATTATTTTTGAGTTTGGAGACCAAAGGAATTCAGGTGGTGGGAGAAGTCCCCAAAGGATTGCCCAATTTTCAAATGCCAGTATTGCAATGGGAACTAATAGGACAATTATTGCCCATAGCCATTACGGTGGCCCTATTCGGGTTCATGGAATCCATTTCTATTGCCAAGACCATCGAAGAAAAACATACGGAATATGAGCTGGATGCCAACCAAGAACTTCGTGCCTTGGGTTTTTCCAATCTCATAGGCTCTTTTTTTCAGTCTTTTCCCGTTTCAGGAAGTTTTTCACGTACTGCGGTCAATGATCAGGCCGGGGCGAAAACAGGAATGGCACTTATTTTTAGTGCCCTGTTGATTGCTGGTGTCCTTTTGTTTTTAACACCCTTGTTCCATGATTTGCCAGCGGCAGCATTGGGAGCAATCATTATTGTATCGGTTTTTGGACTGATAGATTTAAAATATCCCGCAATGCTTTTCAAGAGCAGAAAGGATGAGTTCATGTTGTTGGTCGCTACCTTTTTATTGACCCTTTTCATAGGGTTGATCGAAGGAATCCTTTTGGGCGTGTTGCTTTCCTTGTTGTTGTTGGTATACCGAATTTCCAATCCCCATATTGCCGTTTTGGGACGGATAAAGGGCACTGATTATTTTAAGAATGTGAACCGGTTTCCGGAAGAAGTGGAGGTAGAGACTGACAAGCTCATCATTCGATTTGATGCCCAACTGTATTTTGGCAACAAGGATTATTTCAAAAAACAGCTTTATCAACAAATAGAAAAAAAGGGAAGTGGGTTGAAGTATATCATCCTTAATGCGGAGGCCATCAATTATATTGATAGTAGTGCGACGACCCTTTTGGAACGCATCATTTTGGATTTACGGGAAAAGGGGATCCAATTGTTGATAACAGGAGCCATTGGTCCAACAAGGGACATTTTGTACCACAGTGGACTTATCGATATTATTGGGGAGGAAAACCTTTTTGTCCAAACCTTTGAGGCCGTGGATTACTGCTCCGATCACAAGGAAAGAACCGGAGTTCAGAGAAGGGTCTCGCTACAATCCAAAACAAAGAGTTTGTAACTTTGGTGACTGTATGGTTGATTACAGAACTGTATTTTTGGCAAAAACCTAAATGAGATGAAAATAGAACAAATATATACCGGATGTTTGGCCCAAGGGGCATATTATATAGAAAGTGAAGGCGAAGTGGCCATTGTGGACCCTCTAAGGGAGGTAAGCCCCTATATTAAAAAGGCCAAGGCCCGAGG
Organism: Flagellimonas alvinocaridis; assembly: GCF_004916895.1. Lineage (GTDB taxonomy): Bacteria > Bacteroidota > Bacteroidia > Flavobacteriales > Flavobacteriaceae > Flagellimonas > Flagellimonas alvinocaridis. The sequence goes on along the minus strand of NZ_SNTZ01000001.1, from coordinate 300,459 downwards.
GGCAACCATAAAATATATTTTTGAGACCCATTTCCATGCCGATTTTGTAAGTGGTCACGTGACCTTGTCGAAAGAGACCGGGGCTCCCATTGTTTATGGCCCTACCGCCCAACCTTCTTTTGATGCCATTATTGCCAAAGATGGCCAAGAGTTTAAACTCGGTAAGATTATCATTAAAGCGCTACACACTCCGGGACATACCATGGAGAGTACCACCTATTTGTTAAGAGATGCAAATGGAAAGGACCATGCCATTTTTAGTGGCGATACACTGTTCTTGGGCGACGTGGGACGTCCGGATTTGGCACAAAAAGCTGCCCATATGACCCAAGAAGAGTTGGCAGGAACGTTGTTTGACAGCCTCAGAGACAAAATCATGCCTTTGGCAGATGACGTTATTGTGTACCCGGCACACGGTGCAGGTTCTGCCTGTGGAAAGAACATGATGAAAGAAACCGTGGATACTCTGGGCAATCAGAAGAAAATGAACTATGCCTTACGGGCAGATATGACCAAGGAGGAATTCGTCAAGGAAGTCACCGATGGTCTTTTGCCTCCTCCCCAATATTTCCCATTGAACGTGAAAATGAACAAGGAAGGGTATGAGGATATAGATACTGTTCTAAAAAGAGGAACCCAAGCCTTAGGTCCAGATGCATTTGAAGCAGCAGCCAATGAAACAGGTGCTGTGGTTTTGGATGTGCGTCACCAAGCCGATTTCGCTAAGGCACATGTGCCACGATCTATTTTTATTGGACTGGATGGAAGTTTTGCTCCGTGGGTGGGTGCTTTGATCGCAGATGTGGAACAACCTATTCTTTTAGTAGTCCCGGAAGGCAGGGAAGAAGAGACCATTACCCGTCTCTCCAGGGTTGGGTTCGATGGTACTTTGGGATATTTGAAAGGTGGATTGAAAGCGTGGGAAGCAGCAGGCAAGGAAGTGGATACGGTAAAAAGTGTTTCTGCTGATGAATTAAAAAAGGCCATGGAAGAAAAAGTCCCTGTATTTGATGTTAGAAAGGAAACGGAATATCAGGCTGAACATGCGGAGAATGTCATACTGACCCCATTAGACTTTTTAAACGACCATCTGGCAGAATATCCAGAGAATGAAACCTTCTATATTCACTGTGCAGGAGGGTATAGGAGTATGATTGCGGCCTCTATCCTGAAGAGTAGGGGAATACATAATCTTATTGATGTGGCCGGTGGTTTTGGTGCCATGAAAACAGCAGGGATTCCTGTAACGGATTACGTTTGTCCAACTACTTTAAAATAACAACATGCGAAAAGCACTAAAATTTACCCTCTTTACTTTTAGTTTTTTGTGGATGATGTCTTGTCTTCCCCAACAAAAGGAATTGGTTAAAAAAATAGATAAGGCCACCATGCAGGCTGAAGTGATAGGTAAGGATGTTCAGTTGGTGGATGTCAGGACCCCAATGGAATATCAAGAGGGACACATAGATGATGCGGTAAACTTCGATATCAGCAATGCGGAAACCTTTGCTTTCCAATTGGAGGGATTGGACAAGGAGAAACCTGTGTATGTCTATTGCAAAAAAGGGGCACGGAGCAATAAGGCTGTGGAAATTCTCAAGACCAAAGGATTCACTCAGATTTATGACTATTCCGGCGGGTATGACGACTGGAAGAAAGAAGACTAGCCCTTTACGTTGTGTAACCCGCGTTACTGACCATAGCTTTTATCCCCTGTATTTTTGATGGCATAAATCAGGATAAAATGTCAATATTTAGTTTTTTGTTCCCAAAGGGAAATCAATCCGATGCCATCCAAATTTTGGATAGGGATGCCTATAAAAATGCCATTTCCAAAGCCAAGGTACAATTGATTGATGTGAGAACAGCTGGGGAGTTCAGGTCAGGGCATATTAAAGGTGCCCGTAACGTGGACTATTTTAAATCTTCGGCGTTTGGTGAAGCCTTTTCAAAAATGAAGAAGGATGAACCCATATACCTGTACTGTCAGTCTGGGAATAGAAGCCAAAAAGCGGCTCGTAAACTTGTGGATATGGGTTTCAGTGAGGTGTATGACCTAAGAGGGGGTTATCGCATGTGGTAATTACATTGATCACTATCTATTTTCTTTTTGATTTTGTAAATCCATGGACTAGCTGTCCCCAAAACCCTTTGGGCAGGGTTTCGTCACTAGGGAACCCCAACCGTATCTTTCCACCACTTTCCGGAACATAACTGGTACGGAAAATATAATCCCAAAGACTGAGGCTTATTCCAAAATTCATCCCATAGGGATGCTCTTTGGGAAGATCATAGGCATGATGGTATAAATGCATCACGGGATTGTTCAAAATATATTTCAACGGTCCCCAGGTCAGTTTTATGTTGGAGTGGTTGAAATGCCCAATGGCGATGGCCACAAAATGCACAATATAAGCCTGCTCAGGTTCAAATCCACCAAGAACCATGACCCCTATGGTCTTTAAGGGTTTGTAGAGGATGTTTTCCATCCAATGGTAGCGCAGATGCGCGGCAAACCCCATTTCCTTGACACTGTGGTGTACCTTGTGGAATTCCCAAAAGGCCGGCACCCTATGCAGGAGAACATGGGTGAACCACTGCACAAAATCGAGCACAACAAAGAAAACCAGCAATTGGACCCATTGGGGCCATAGGGTCACATCTACTAGGGCCAGACTTTTGGAGCCGATTCCCATATCCAAAAAGAGCACCCCGAGCACTTTGTACACCCCACTGATGACGATGGCAAAAATGAAAAAGTTGAAGAACATGTAAAAGGCGTCCAACCAAAAGTCCTTTCTGAAAACGGACTGTTCTTTCCGCCATGGGAAAAGGATTTCCAGTGCCCATACCAAAAGTGAGATGGCAATGAGGCCCCAAAAATAGTTGGTGTACCAGGGCACTTGGAACAAAATGGATTTCCATGTCCATTGAGCTGTCCCCAAAAATCCGTTCAGCAAAGCATCCAGATATTCTCCCATGATCAATTTAATTCATACCATTCGGCAACTTCCAAATTCTGCCGCCTTCCCTTGTCGGTAGGGGCGTAGTTTTTGGACAGATAATTTAAAATAAGCTCTTCATTTACACCCAAATCCCATAGGTTTTGGGTTTCTTGCATCCATACAATGGTGGCTTTCCAGCCCTCCCGGCTCATTCGGTTTTGGGTGACCAATTTTGCGGAATGACAGGCGGTACAATTTTGAACGGTAACCTGCATTCCTTCATCATCAATAAAACCAGTGGCCACATGGATGCCGTTTTCCACTTTGTCGAAATCCTCAACGGAATCTTCTACCGGAACTTCTTCAACATGCGATTTGGGTTTCCTGTTGGCAACATAGAAGAGTCCCCCGAACAAGACCAACATCAGTAATAGAAAGATGGCTAAAACCGATACAAATGCCTTTATCTGTTCTTCAAAATTAGGCTTCATGCTCATACCATTTTAACAGCTATTCTATGACAGGCGTTGTTGAGGTATCCCTTGGGGTTCCAACCGGGCAAAACCATGGGTTGGGATTGCCCTTGGGAATCCGTGGCTCTTGCCCAAACTTCGTAATAGCCTTTTTTTGGAAATGATATTGAAGCCTTGAAATGCTGCCAAGCAAGTCGATTTGAAGACTCTTTCAAAGAGCAGTTGTGCCAAGTGCTTCCAAAATCTATGGAATATTCCATTTTGGAGACCTCCAGTTCCCCGGCCCAGGCATGACCATTAATTTGTAGGTTCTGCCCATTTTTTATGAGTGCCCCGCTCTTGGGAAAGGTAATCAGGGATTTTACGGGCATGGATTCAATAATACACATATTTTCATCATCCACTTTGGTACCGGGAGCAACCGTCTCACAAGGAACCCGGTAAGAACTTCCTCCCATTTTTTCACCATCATGTACCTTGTTTCGCACACTGATACGGGTCAGCCATTTTCCCGATGTGGAGGCTGGCCATCCACCACACACCAACCGAAGTGGAAATCCGTGCGCCAATGGAATGTCCTCGCCATTCATGGAAAACGCCAAAAGCGTTTCGTTCTGCATTGCTTTTGCTATAGGAACCCCTCTGGAAATAGGTTCTTTTCTTGGGTCACCACTTAAATGGGTGTCGGCCGCATGGTACCCAATGTATACCGCATCTGGGTTTATGCCCACATCTTCAAGTACATCCCGAAGTCGTACCCCGGTCCATTCGGCACAAGAGACGGCCCCAACGGTCCATTGGTTTCCCTTTGCGGGTGGATTGAACTCGCTTCGCCCATTTCCACCACATTCCAAGGTGAGTTGATAGGTATGCTTTGTAAATCGTTGTTTGAGTTCATCCAAGGTATACGTTTTTGGGTTTTTCACAGATTCCCCATCTATGGTCAAAGCCCATGTGGAAACATCTATGTTCTCTGGGATTTTCCCATTGTTTCGGATGAACATGTATTTGTTGGGGGTGATGTCGTCATTCAACAAATGGGCCTTGGCCTCCATGTTCCATGGTTTGTCATTCAGGACAACCATTTCCTTGTCCTTGTTGAAAAGTTTAAACGGGTCTGGATCTTGGAGCCCCACTGGGAAATAGTTTTGGGGCATTTTGTGACCAAAGACCACTTCGGTTCCCAGAATGCCTGCCATGGTGGCCAATGATAATTTTTGAGTGAACTTTCTTCTTTCCATAAAAAACCAATCCTAAATCTATGATAAAAATAAATAGAACTGTGTAACCCATGTTACCGAATTCTTTTTAGATGTGCTATATCTTTGATATTGAATGAATAATAGTTTTTGAAAGACTGCTGAATCCGGCGTTTTTCTGGGTGACACATAAAACATATTTATATGAAAAAGAACATGGGCGGTTCGGACCGCATAATAAGATTGGTTGTGGCGCTAGTGGTATTTTCCCTTTATTATTTTGGGGTCATATCAGGTACTTTAGCCTATGTCCTAATGGCATTGGCCGCCATATTTGTTCTAACAAGTTTTGTAGGTTTTTGTCCTTTGTATGTCCCTTTTGGAATTAAGACATGTAAAACAAAGGATTAGGTTTTTTCTTGATTGGTTGATGACAAAGCCACCCTTTTTGGGTGGCTTTTTTGTGCATCGAGGTATAGCTATCCGAATTCTTGTTTTATGAGAATTGTCATACTTTAAGGTTAATAAGGCCGCTATATTTGCGGATATAAAATACGCAACTATGAAAACTTTATTAGCTCTACCCTTAGTTTCCTGGGACAACGGTATTATCATGATCGCTGTATTTGGTGCAGTGGTGGTTGCTTTGGTGCTGGCAGTTCTAATGATGATGAACAGCGGGAAAAAGTAATTTTTCAATCTTATTTTTCTTCATATGGATCCCCTTTCAAAATAGGTTTGTTCGTAACAAGTCATGTTTTGGAAAGATGACCCAGCTTTTCTTGGACGCAACTCTATGCGTCTGTTTTCTTTTCTTTTTCCAACACAGCAGTGACAGGATAATGGTAACCAATGTTACTGTGGGAGGAATTACGCCATCCTAATTTTGCTTCAAATCAACTGAGATATGAAGCGATTATATGTTTTAATGATATTCTTTTTTGCTCAAGGTCAATTTTTTGCCCAAGAGCAAGTCAAGATTTCCTTGGAAGATGTCCTAATAAGAGTACAGGAATCCAATACCAGTATTAAGTTATCTGAACAGGATGCTAAAATGGCCAAATACGATTATAGGTTCTCCAATTCCATCTATTTGCCACAGATTGCGGTATCACACACGGGAATGGCAACCACGAATCCATTGATGGCTTTTGGTTCTAAATTAAACCAAGAGGTTTTGACCCAGGCAGATTTCAATCCAGCTTTACTGAACGACCCCGATGAGATCAAAAACTATGCAACCGTGGTATCGGTGCAACAACCCTTGATCAACCTGGATGGGTTTTACCAGCGCAAAGCGGCCAAAACTACCATGGAAGCCAAAGAGCTCCAGGCGATGAGAACCCGGGATTATTTGGATTTTGAGGCCCAGAAAGCCTATGGACAACTGCAATTGGCCCATCGTGCCGTGGCGGTGCTGCAAAAAGCATATGAAGCGGCAAATGCCAACTTGAATATGGCACAGAACAGTTATGATCAGGGATTGCTTCAAAAAGCAGATTTATTGGAAGTGAAAGTGCGGGTGACCGAAGTTTCCGATCAGCTGAAAACGGCAAGGAGCAATGTCCAAAACGCATCGGACTATTTGGCTTTCTTGATGAACGAACAGGGAAACGTGGTCTATGAACCCTCCGAAGAACTGGTTCCGGATAACCTTGATGAAAACATGCATGTTTCCTTGGAAAACAGGGCCGATGTAAAAGCCATGGATTTGGTGTCCGAAGCCTATAAAGCAAACATGAGGGCAGATAATATGACCTTTTTGCCTAGGCTCAATGCATTTGCCAGTTACGAAATGTACGACGACCAGATTTTTCAGGCAGACGCCAAAGGATACATAGTCGGGGCAAGTTTGAGCTGGGACGTGTTCAAAGGTTCCCAACGATTTGCCAAAGCAGGAAAAAGCAAAACAAACTATGAAAAAGCAAAACAAGAATACGAACAGTACGTCGCCAAAAGCACTATGGAGCTACAACGCACCAAACGGATGGTCGAAGATGCGCAAAGCAGGCTCCAGACCTCAAAATTGGCTATGGAACAGTCCGAAGAATCATTGAGGATACGTACCAACCGATTTGGGGAAGGCTTGGAAAAAACAACCGATTTATTAATGGCCGAGGCCACTTATGCCGAAAAGCAATTGGCCTACTATCAGACCATTTTTGAATACAATCAAGCCCAATCCCTACTCACATTTTTAACCAAAGAATAATTGTAACATGAAAAACACTACGATATATAAAAGTTTCATTTTAACTGCATCCTTGGGTCTTACCCTAATGGGCTGTGGAAGTGATAAAAAGCAAACTGCGGATACAACCGCAGCAGTACCGGTAACCGTTGCCGATGTGGATACAGGAGATAGCTCCACCATTTTGGCAGGAAGTGGTCAGATTAAAGCTGTGAACAGCGCAACCTTGAGTACCCGAATGATGGGCTATGTGGAGTCATTACCTGTAAAAATTGGTCAGAAAGTAAACAAGGGAGACCTTCTTATTTCTATCAACAATGTGGATCTGCGGGCCAAAAAAGCACAAGTGGAAGCTTCTATTACCGAGGCTACGGTAGCCTTCAACAATGCAAAGAAAGATTACGAAAGATTCCAGAACCTTTTCAAGGAAAGCAGCGCCACACAAAAGGAATTGGATGATATGACTGCGCGCTACGAAATGGCCAAAGCCAGATTGGAAGCAGCCAATCAAATGAAGAACGAGGTGAATTCCCAGTTCGCCTATGCCAACATTAGGGCGCCTTTTAATGGGGTGGTCACCAATACCTATATCGATGAGGGGGCCATGGCCAACCCAGGTGTTCCCTTGGTTTCAGTGGAATCCCCTGGTGGTTTTGAGGTAGAGGCCAAAGTAGCCGAAAACAATATTTCTGCCATTAAAGTAGGTACAACAGCCCAAGTTTTGGTAAAAGCGTTGGATACCACCCTTACAGGTGAAGTATCCGAACTGAGTGCTTCGGCACAAAATACTGGAGGACAATATATAATGAAGGTGGCATTGGACAAGACAGAAGCCAAGATTTTGTCAGGCATGTATGCAACCATAAGGCTGGAGACGGAACAAAAAGGTTATGGGAATGACATGGTTGTGGTTCCGTCGAAGGCCCTGGTGCATAAAGGTCAATTGACCGGGGTGTATACCTTGGGACAAGATAATGTGGCCTTGCTTCGCTGGTTGCGTTTGGGTGAGAATTATGGAGAGGAAGTAGAAGTATTGTCCGGTTTATCCAAAGGAGATCAATACATCGTATCAGCCGAAGGAAAGCTGTACAATGGCGTTAAAGTAAGCATTCAATAACCCTAAAAAGCTAACAATGAAAGACGGACTAGCAGGAAAAATAGCCAAAGGGTTTATCAGCTCCAAACTAACGGTGCTCTTAATGATCGTGTTCATGGTCATTGGGGTGTACAGTTCTTTTTTGATCCCAAGGGAAGAGGAGCCACAGATTGATGTGCCCATGGCGGATATTTTTGTGGGATACCCTGGGGCCAGCCCAACAGAGGTGGAATCCAGGATCACAAAACCGCTTGAAAAAATCATATCCAACATTAAAGGCGTAGAGTACGTGTACACCACTTCCATGCAGGAGCAGGGGATGGCCATTGTACAGTTCTATGTTGGGGAAGATATCGAAAGATCATTGGTGCGTTTGTATGATGAGATAAATAAGCACATGGACCAAATACCCAACGGGGTTACCATGCCGTTGGTAAAAACCCGAGCTATTGATGATGTGCCTATGCTTGCTCTAACGTTATGGAGCGATGAATATGATGACTTTCAATTACGAGAGATTTCTGGAGAGTTGATCAATGAGGTTGAAAAAGTAAACGGGGTTTCCATTACCAAAAAAATTGGAGGAAGAAACCGTCAGCTTAGGGTGGTTGTGGATAAGGATAAAATGGCCGAATCAGGTATCGATATGTTGGCCGTGGCCCAAATGATTCAGGCCAACAACCAACAAATGGATGCTGGGAATTTCCTTTCCAACGATACTGAGTTCCACATCAGCACAGGGAACTTTTTGGAAAGTAAGGAAGATCTGGAAAATCTGATCGTTGGCACTAAACAAAATCAACCTATTTATCTAAAACAGGTAGCAACCGTTTTGGATGGGCCTGAATTGCCTAAAAATTATGTTTCCCTTGGATTTGGAGCTGCAAGCGAGAAGTCAGAAACTTTTAAATCTGAATACCCAGCGGTAACCATTTCCATTGCCAAAAGAAAAGGCGCCGATGCCATGAAGATTGCCGATGTGGTGTTGGACAAAGTGGAGCATTTAAAATCAAATTTGATTCCCGATGATGTACATGTTGAGGTAACCCGTAACTACGGTCAAACAGCTTCGCAAAAAGTATCCGAATTGTTGATGCACTTGATCGGGGCAATCATCGCCGTAACCTTTGTGGTCATGTTGGCCATGGGTTGGAGGGGTGGATTGGTAGTGTTTCTTTCCGTACCGATCACATTTGCTTTGACCTTATTGAGCTATTACATGCTCGATTACACTTTGAACCGAATCACTTTGTTTGCTTTGGTGTTTGTAACTGGTATTGTGGTGGACGACTCCATTATTATTGCGGAGAACATGCACCGCCACTTTAAGATGAAACGTCTGCCGTTCAAGGATGCGGCACTCTATGCCATCAATGAGGTAGGAAACCCGACCATCTTGGCCACCTTTACGGTAATCGCATCGGTATTGCCCATGGCGTTTGTATCTGGTTTGATGGGACCTTATATGTCCCCAATGCCCATCGGAGCATCCATTGCCATGTTGTTGTCCTTGTTTGTGGCCTTGACCATTACCCCTTATTTGGGATTCATCTTCTTGAGAGAAAAGGACAAAAAGAAGAACAAAAAGGAAAAAGAGGCGGTCGAAATTCAGGACACTTTTATTTATAAAGCCTACGAACGTTTCGAAAAACCACTGATTGAAAGTAGAAAGAAGCGATGGGTTTTTATTGGCATTACTGTGGTGTTGTTATTTGCTTCAGTTGGAATGTTCTTTACCAAATCGGTAGCCGTAAAAATGCTTCCTTTTGATAACAAAAACGAATTTCAAGTGGTGATTGACCTCCCTGAGGGATCTACTCTGGAACGTACTTCAGCAGTCGCTAAAGAAGTAGGGGCCTACTTGTCCACAAGACCTGAGGTGGTGAACTATCAAACCTACGTGGGCACATCAGCACCTATTACGTTCAACGGATTGGTGAGACACTATGACCTACGTGGCGGAAGCAACATGGCCGATATCCAAGTAAACCTTACCGACAAGCACGACCGTAGCGAACAAAGCCACGATATTGCTAAGTTGTTGCGACCTAAAATCCAGGAGTTGGGCAAAAAGTACAATGCAAACATCAAGATTGTTGAAGTACCACCAGGACCTCCTGTATTGTCCACCATTGTTGCTGAGGTGTACGGGCCCGATTACGACAAGCAAATTGCATTGGCCGATGATGTAAAAGGCATCTTGAACAATACCACCGATGTTGTGGATGTGGATTGGATGGTTGAGGACGACCAAGTGGAATACGATTTTGTGGTGGATAAAGAGAAAGCTATGCTTTATGGCGTAACGCCACAACAAATTGTACAGGTGATGGCCATGGCCTTCCGTGAGCAGCCAGTTTCCCATATTTATCGCGAAGAAGCATTTGACCAAATCGGAATTGTGCTATCCGTTAGTGAAAAAGACAAATCGAACTTGGATCAGATTCAACAATTAAAAATAACATCCCAACAAGGGAATATGGTGTCCGTTGGTGATTTGGTTTCCATTAAAGAGGGGACAAAGGCCAAGAGCATCTATAGAAAAAACCAAAAGCGAGTGGTTTATGTGATGTCCGATATGGCAGGTGAATTGGAAAGCCCAGTGTACGCCATTTTGGGCATGACGGATAAGTTAAATCAATTGGAATTGCCCCAAGGTTATTCCATTAATGAGCTCTACATGGAGCAACCCCAGTATGAAGATGACTATACGGTAAAATGGGATGGGGAATGGCAAATAACCCTTGAGGTGTTCCGTGATCTGGGGATTGCGTTCCTCGGTGTAATTGTGATCATTTACATGTTGATCGTAGGATGGTTCCAAAACTTTAAAGCGCCAATGGTAATGATGGTGGCCATTCCACTTTCCTTGATCGGGATTGTGTTGGGGCACTGGATGTTGGGTGCATTTTTTACCGCAACCTCCTTTATCGGGATGATTGCCCTTGCGGGAATCATGGTGCGGAACTCGGTATTGCTCATCGACTTCATCAACCTACGGTTGAATGAGGGAATTCCCCTAAAGCAAGCCGTAATTGAAGCAGGTGCCGTACGTACCACACCTATTTTGTTGACCGCGGGAACCGTGGTTATTGGAGCTTTTGTGATCTTGTTCGACCCTATTTTCCAAGGGTTGGCCATATCACTTATGGGAGGAACCATAGTGTCTACCGTATTGACACTCTTAGTGGTGCCCTTAGTGTATTATATGATTGAACGAAAAAATTACAACTAGCATGGAACCTTTGCAAAACGATAAAAGTAAACACATGAAAATGATCATTGTTACCACGGTGGAAGAATACAAAAAGGATGTCTTGAAGATTTTTAAAAAGGCAGGTGTTGAAAGCTTTAGCGGTTCCGATATCGATGGATACAAAGGAGCCGCCCCATTGATGTATACCAGCAGTTGGTTCCCCAGTGAAAAAGGTGGGGCCGCATCCAATATGTTTTTCTCGTTCACCGAAGAGGAAAAAGTAACCGAACTGTTCAAACTCTTGAAACAGTTTAATGAGGAGAGCGAGACCACCAATCCCATAAAGGCGGTGGAAATCCCTATTGAAAGAACCGTTTGAAATACTTAAAATGAGAAATAGAATTGTAAGAGGAGTAGCAGGGAGCTTTATATTGATCAGTTTGATCTTTGCCATTTATGTGAATATCAACTGGCTTTGGTTCACTGCATTTGTAGGAGCCAACTTGTTGCAATCTTCCCTCACCAAGTGGTGTTTGTTGGAAGATATCCTGAAAAAGTTTGGTGTTTCCGACTCGGACAAGAGTTGCTGTTGAAACCGTAGGTTTGATATTTAAGGCATTTTCTCCACCTTTGTCATAAATTGGAGAAAATGCTTTATCAACCTTGGCCTTGGTATGTAGCCGGGCCCCTTATTGCCATCCTTATGGCATTGCTCATTTTAATGGGCAAACGCTTTGGAATGTCCTCCAATCTCGAGACGTTTTGTTCCATCGGAGGCGCAGGAAAATTCACGGATTACTTCAAAGTTGATATAAAATCCAAACGCTGGAACCTATTGGTGGTTCTAGGCTCCGTTATTGGAGGATTTTTGGGAGCACATTGGTTGTCGCCCAATCCTACCGTGGATATTTCACCCAAAACCGTAACCAAACTTCAAGAATTGGGCTTTGATAGTGCTGGGAAAGCCTATTTGCCCACGGAGCTTTTTAGTTTGGAATCGTTGTCCGATCCTAAGGTTTGGATCATTCTGTTGATTGCAGGTTTTTTGGTGGGCTTCGGAACCCGTTATGCCGGTGGGTGCACTTCTGGACATGCTATTTCAGGCTTGAGTAATTTACAGCGACCATCACTCATTGCAGTTATCGGATTTTTTATAGGTGGACTGATCATGGTTCACTTGTTGTTTCCCCTAATTTTTGGATCATGAAGAACTTGGCATATATTTTTATCGGTACTTTTTTGGGAATTGTCCTTTACAAATCGGAAGCGGCCTCTTGGTTCAGAATTTATGAGATGTTCCAATTTGATTCATTCCACATGTACGGCATAATCGGTTCTGCTTTGGCCCTAGGGGTTGTTTTGGTCTTATGGATTAAAAAATCAAAAGTGAAATCCTTTTCAGGAGAACCCATTAGCATACCCGACAAGGAAAAATCTTTTGCCCGATATATTGTGGGCGGAACCCTTTTTGGATTAGGCTGGGCATTGGCCGGAGCTTGTCCAGGACCCATTTATATTTTGGTGGGCGCTGGTTATTGGTCTATCATTATCGTGCTGATTGGAGCCATTTTAGGAGCTTTTACCTATGGTGTATTAAGGAATAAATTACCGCACTAAGGTTGATTGAACGGTATATTTGGGCCAAACAACGATTATGAATGGTTTGTTGCTCGCAAGCCTCTTTCTTTGTCTGTCCCAAAACTTACGTAATTAACCCTGCATGAAGCTAACCACGTTTATTATTGACGATGACTTGGTGTCGCAGTTTGCGACCCGGTATTGCATACAACAATCCCATGGTAATTTTGACATTGTTACTTGCTCCAGCGGAGAGGAAGGCATAAACGCCTGTTTGAGTTCTATTGAGGAGCACGACAGATTGCCCGATATTATTTTTTTGGACCTTGTAATGGATGGGATGAACGGTTGGGACTTTCTAGAAAATTTGCAGACACTATTCAAAAAACATGAACTGCCAAGTGTTTATGTGCTTTCAGCCTTTACCAATGCCAAGGACCGAGCGATAGCCAAAGGTCACGGTCTGATTGCTGGTTATATTGATAAACCTTTGTCCCGTTCCTATTTGGAAAAAATCTTGAAAGAAGAGGAGAAAAAGCGTGTTGTTTAGTTCCTATCCTGTTCCTGATGAAAAGAATCTAATTAGATTGCTGCAATTGCATAATGTTTTTCAAAAAAACATATTTTTGCATTCCATTTTTAAGGATGGCCCCGTAGTTCAATGGATAGAATAGAAGTTTCCTAAACTTTAGATGCAAGTTCGATTCTTGCCGGGGCTACTTTTTGACTTCTGAATGATTCAATAAATCATTAAATGAATGAAAATCAGATATTTAATATTTTTTGATTTTAATTGAATTCCTTTGATTTTGGCTTTTAGAGTTCACAAATCGTCAACATTTTTCAGGTTGCTGTTTTAAGATAAGTAATTAAAATTCAGTAATTTAGTTGTTATACTCGATTTGATTTGACTTTCGTCTTCGTAAACATTTAACTAAAAGAAGACAATTATGAGGTCAAATTCCACTTTTTCCGTCCTGTTTTGGCTTTATTCCAGTAGGTCTAAAAATGGCAAAGCTCCCATTTATGCCAGGATTTCTGTAAATGGAAAAAAGCTCAACATCAGTTTAAAGCGAAGGATTCCAATCAATGAATGGGATTCAAATAAACAGCGTGTAAAAAATTCTTCCATACATGCCAAATCCATCAACCAATATCTTGATGGGTTCTACTCTGGTTTGTTTCATTCATTCCAACAATTACGAATAGAGGGTAAACATATCACTCCTAAGAGTGTAAAGGCCAGGTTTCTGGATGAGGAAGTGGAGAATCAACATTTTACCATGAAGGACTTAGTGTCCTACCATAATTCCAATATGTTTCCCAAGCTCCACGGAAATACCTCGAGACTCTACCTGACAAGCCAGAAGTATATCTTTTTATTCTTGAAAACAAAATTAAAATTGGAAGACATCAGACTTGATGAACTGAATTATAAGTTTATCCTTGACTTTGAAAATTTTCTTCGCAAGCATAAACCTAATCACTATCAGAAGCAAATTGGTAACAATGCTGTAATGAAGCATATTCAAAGACTGAGGAAAATGGTCTCTCTGGCCTATCGACTGGAGTGGATAGATAAAGACCCGTTTAGGCAGTTTAAACAAAGGTTGACCCCTACGAACAGAGAATATTTAGGTTCCGAGGAACTTCAAGCGATTGAAGAATTGGAGCTTCAAACCAAGCGATTAAAAACTGTTAGAGATCTTTTTGTATTCAGTTGCTATACCGGTATATGCTATACTGATTTAATGCTTCTGACCGAAGATAACGTAATAATGGGGTTGGATAAAAAATATTGGATAATCACTAAAAGGCAGAAAACCCATAACCCTGTTAAAATACCACTTTTAAAAAAAGCTATGGATTTGATTGAACGGTATAAACAAGATTCCAGATCAGTAATAAATAATACGCTGTTCCCAAGAATATCAAATCAAAAGATGAACGCCTATTTGAAAGAGATTGCAAGTGAAGCAAAAATTAAAAAGAATCTTACATTTCACATGGCAAGGCATACGTTCGCCACGACAGTTACCCTGACCAATGGTGTACCCATAGAAACCATTTCAAAAATGTTGGGACATCGAAAACTTACCACCACCCAGATTTATGCAAAGGTGTTGGAAAGGAAGGTTGGTGAGGATATGGAGATTTTGAGAAGCAAATTAGAAGTAGCAACCGAATCAGATTTAAAGAAGAAAGCGAACCAAGGGTAACGTAGTGTTGCAAGTCCCAATCTTACCCAGACTTTTGCGCTTGGTTCCTATCGAGTTTTTGTAGTGTTCGGGAAGATAAATTCATTCAACAGCTTCTAATAAACAAAAACCACTGAATTTATTGTTACTCTATACACCAAAGAAAGGTATTTCGGTTTTCACGCTTGCGTGAAAAAAGGAATAGCAAGAGGGTGATGCGCAGATTGCGCCATCATGGTTGTTTTCGGGTCTTCAACAAGTTGAAAACCAGTTGATTGACCTGATTTTGTAATACTTCACAAAGATCGGGGCTACAGTAAACTTTTCCTAAATCTACAGTAAACCCTTTGGGAAGCCCTGTAAGCCCTGGAAATTTTTGACGAAAAAATTGACACAATTTGATGAAAAAACAAAATGGCCTATGGAAGCAGTCTAAAGCTTAAAATAACGGAATGGAGATTGGAACAATATAAAATTGAGGCTAACAGACCGTTGGATTACCTCAAATGATGAGAAGAGTATATCGGATTAATGGATAAAATTACCTCGCTCAGTAGTATTAGTTAAGGGTAAGTTTTGGGACGCTTGCAGCACTTCACTGCGTTACGCTCGCTAAATTTTGATTTTTAATACTAAATGAATCTTGGGTAGCGCAAGCTTTTCATAAAATCAAGTTTTCTAGAACTCATCTGTCAATTGTCCATCACCCCAAATACCTTTTTGTAGTATTTTATGCTCATTGTTATAAAAAATGCCAAGTCCAGTGCGTTTTCCTTGTGAAAAATCACCAAGATAATATTGTCCGCTAGGTCTATAGAATTCTTGACCGTAACCGTTATGCTGTTCATTTACAATTGTTCCGATATGCGCCATTCCAGATTTCCAAGAATAAGCACCTACATGATCTCTTTTACCATTGGTAAAAAATCCAACATAGCTATCTCCATTGTCAAACTTGTAGTACCCAAATCCATTCTGACAGTCACCTACACAGTTTCCCCGTGCAATTTTCTTCTTGTAATCATCGGTAAGGAAATCCTGAACCAACTTTCCTTTTTCGTATTTGCCTGCCTGCAATATTTCACCTCCGTTTTTAATATAGCCATAGCCATTCTGATACCCTTTTGCCCATTGTCCAATGTAATAGTTCTTACTGTCTATCCATGTGTATATGCCAAATCCATCTCTAAATCCATCAACAAAGTTTCCCTGATAGTATCCTGAATTGTCCTTGTAAAATAAAGTTCCTTGCCCATTTGCCTTTCCATTGCTAAAAAAGCCTTCAATAGTGTAGGTCCCAAAATCTGCTTTCCCAAAGCCATTGGAACAGTCACCATTTAAACATGTTGTGGTGACCTCGTTTTTGGTCGCTTCAGCCTTCCCTTGTTTAGTGTCATTTCTGAGCCTGGTAATGTCTTGAAGAAATTTCATGGATTTAGACATTAAAATGGGGTCGCTGAGTTTTGGCAGGTCTTGTAATTTCCCCTGATTGGATGAATAAGCCAATTCTGGAGTTGTTGGTGTACCGTTACCGCTAATGGTGCCGTTAATGTAGGTGATGGTCCTGTATTTTACTTCGTCAATATTCCATTGATACTTACTTCCCGAATAGTTAGATGCTTTGAATTTTGTTCTTTTGATCCAATTGCCATATTCATCATACACATAATCGTATAAAATGCTTTCCCATATATTGGACATCCCCAATTCTTCCTCCAAATGGTTTTGGTCATTGTACCGAAAGTAGCGTATGTCATCTTGGTTATATGATTCATGTAATTTTAATCCATCGTAGGAATAATTGCTCGTATAGAAAACCGTGGCCTTACCATTGCTGGATTCGGCAAGTTCATAAACGATCACATATTTTTGATATTTAAAGATGGCCCCATATTTTAAACCACCCAGAACAATATATTGCCCTTCATCATTTTTTATGGTTTCCGGTAAGTCATCCGAAATTATACCAATGGGTGTTTTGTAGATGTAAAGTGTTTTGTCGAGGCCTTCTTGTTTTCCCGATGAGTTGAACTTCTTCATAATGGCTTTTGAACTATCGGCCAAGTAATTATAGGAGATACGTGTTTCATAATTGTTGTCCAAGTAAAGTTTATCCTCTATCAAATACCCATTGGAGTCGAACAGAAGTTCATTCTTTTCACTATATAAATGGGCTCCAATAACATGATATTTGGTGATGGACATTGCTTTTACCTGTCCATCCTTGATGTCAAAATTGCTAAGGTGCAGGTTTTGAGCAGATCCGTTGTAATGAAAAAAGTGTGCAAGAATTATAAGTACGGCAGTGGAGACTTTTTTGACAATGGTTTTGGAATTCATCTGTTTTGATGGATTGGTTCCCAGCAAAACTACCGGAAACCCCACCTGTAGTGCAATAGGACAATTGCCCTATTGTATGGATTTGTACAGGTTCTAATTTTGGGTTTGTAAAATAACTGACTCATGCCCACTTTAGAAATATTGCCCTTAGAACATGGAGATAAAACTAAGCTTAGGCGTCAGTTATATGGCATGTTGCTATTTCCGGTAGTCGTGATTGGAATATTCTGGTCGTTCCTTTCTATTATGTTCAATTCCAGTTTTGCCAATGATGCCTTTGGCATTTATATGATGATGGCATTCTTGGTTTTATTTTTTGGCGTCATAGCCTATATCATTGCATCTACAGCAATCGATTTAAAAAGAAGGGTTAAAACACGGATTTCTGGAAAGATTACGGATAAGAGGCTGCACAAGTCCACTGTTAGTGATAGACCTGTTCATGGTCATAGAAATAGGACAAAAACCACAAGTTCATATTATATCTATATTGATAATGATGAGTTTGCAGTGGACTACTCTTGTTACTCGAAAGCTAGGGTAGGTACAGAGGTGCAGTTGGACCGTGCCCCCAAATCAGGAATTACATTAGATTTTCAAGTGGTGCGGCAGGCTGATGAAACCAATGGTATTCCAAAAGAAGATGAAGAGGAAAAGCATTTGGAGAAGCACGTACCCCACGCTAGATATACACCAAAAGATCATGAGGTTTTGAATCGTAAATGGAAAGCTGAAATAAAAAATCGTCTGGTCAAATCCAGCCCTTTTCTAGCCATCGGATTTCTATTGATCATAAATGGATTTTGGAGTTTTGTAGTTGTTCTTTTTCCGCTATGGGCCGTACCCCTTTATCAAGGATATAGACTTTACGCAGTTTACCGAAATTATAATAAGAACAAGAATAGGTCATATAAACGTGGCGTGCCCGCGATAGTGGAAGATAAATTTATCCATACCTCTAACCGACATTCAAATAATAATCGGATCGTACTTACAACAGGGTCACTATTGGTAAGTACGGTCTTGTACGATAAACTTTCTGTTCGTGATAAGGTAATTTTATATAAAACCCAATATGGCAATATACCGTTAAGTTTAGTGCTTCCCAATGGTGAAGAAATCCATCTTCTCTAAAAGCTAGTTATGCTCGGCAGTGTGTTGTTATTGATTGCGATGATAGGGCCTATGGTACTCTTGGCAACTTTTCTACATTATCTTTTTCCCGTTGAGAATGTCAATGGATTTGATCAATGGGTTCCGGCAATAGTATCGGCGCTTTCAGCTTGGTCCTTTTTTACAAGTTGGTTATGGTTTTATCTGTTTAACCTCTATTTGAGTTTGCCCGTATTCCTTCTTGCACTTGCACTACATCTTTATACTGTCCGCAAAAATCTGAACCCGAAGTTGATACAAATAAATACCGCCTTGTTAATGGCTACAATATTGATGGGGTTTGTAAGCTTCCTTTATTTTGATATTTAAGATGAAAACTGTCGGTTTTCCTTCATTTTACGACAATTGCCCTATTGAAACCAAGATACTGGGAGACTAGGTTTGTTCAAAACTTTAAACCAATAGTATGAAACGTATCAATTTATCTGTATTTTCTTTTTTATTGATCCTAATGTGTGTCTTGCCAGAGGTCAATGCCCAAAATGTCAAGGATTTTAAAATCAAAATGTTGGGGCCCGCTAATTTGAATTTTAGAAAGAGCCCAAAGAGAATTGTTATTTCCGATTTTCAAGTCAATTTCCAAACAGCACTTCAATTAGAGGACAAGAAAAAAGGCGGAAAACTGTGGAGAGGTGGAATAAAAGGTGATGCCAAGGCATCTTTGACCTTGGTGTTGGATGGGCTCAATATGGACGAGCTGCAGCAACTAACCGATAAGCTCTTTGAACAATATAAGGCAGACCTTGTTTCCAAAGGATTTGAGATAGCTCCCATTGAAGAGTTATGGAACCATAGCACCTATCAAAAAAACCGTGAGAAACGATGGGATTTAAGGTCAGGTCAAGGTGGGGAAAAAGGAGATGAGTTCGGGGCCATCGTGATGCGTCCTACCGGTCAAAAATTTATTGTGAACAAGCAATCCATGGAAAATAAGAAGACCGGTCCCTTGAAAATAGCCAATTATGAAGAGCAAGTCGAAATGAAGGTATCCAACCAAAAAACTGATTTTATATTCAATAAGGTAGTGTTGAACGTACTGGCTTTCGATAATGCATTGAGCGAAACTACACGAGCCTTGAACAGACATGCCGGATATGCACAGGTAAAGGCAGAGACCGATTTTAAGATTGATTCAAAAAGTTACAATAAGTTTAATATAGGCATGATGGTTTCCAATCGTGGTGTAGAGGTAGAAGGGGTTCTTGAAAAGCAAAAGTTTGATGCTTCCCAAGGGGCAGATGTGGACAGAAGAGGAATGGATGCTGGGGTGTTTCACGTCTGGCGTGTAGAGGACAAGGAAGACATAAATGTCTCAGTCGTTAAATGTGACCCAGAAACGTATAAGAAAGGTGCAGAACTGGCCATTACATCTTTTTTGGATGCCACTATCGAGAAGTTGGTGGACAAAGCGAATTAATTTTTCTGCAAAAACTTAAATTATATAATCAATTGGATTAGTTTTAAGCACCAACCATTTTTTTCTCTAATGACCGTTTTTCAGAAGACCCTGATCCCCATTTTCCTTTTCGGCCTAATGTCTTTGCATACTGTTGAGGCGCAGGATATTCAACAAGCCATCAATGTGTTGAAAGATACCTTGGAAGTCAAGGAAGGTGAGGATAGGATTCTAGTATTGAAAGATATCGCAATGAAGTTTCGTTCCATAGATATGGACAGTGCCAGATATTATACAGAATTGGCATTTAATGAAGCAGAAGCTTTGGATGACGATTATTACAGGGCCAGAATATGGATTGTGTACGGGATTCTCTCTTGGGACGAGGGCAGACCCAAAGAAGCATTGAGTTTTCATTTGAAGGCTAAACCTATTTTGGAAAACTCCAAAGATTATTTTGTTTTGGGAAGTCTCTATACCAATTTAGCCAATACGTACGAAGCACTATCTGAGTTTGATAAGGCGGTAGATTTTCAGTTTAAAGCTTTGGAAAGCTTTACGGAAGGAAAGGATACCCTTTGGATAGCAGGATCCTATTTGAATTTGGGGAATAGATATAAGTTGATTCAAGAACCTGGTCTATCCATGGAATATTATCTCAAAGCATTGGATTTGTACGAAAGAATCGGGAACAACTATTTTATGGCGATGTGTTATAACAGTTTGGCCGTGGCCTATTTAGAAAACAAACAGTATAACAAGGCCATTGAATATGCCAAAAAATCGTACGACACCAATAAAGATGTAGGAGCTGTTTTAGAGCTCGCATATCCTTTGACGAATTTGGCCTTAGCCAGTTGGGCACTTGGTAAATATGATGAAGCGGAACTTTATTATAATGAGGCCATAGCCCTTCAGGAAAAAAAGGGAGAGCGTTTGGCCCTGATTTCCCTAAAAAATGACTTGGCCAATATATATCTTAATCAGGGAAAAACGAATCGTGCCGAAAAATTGGCGCTGACCACATATCGAGAAGCAGATTCTATAGATTACCTTCCAGGTATTGATGCACTTTCCAAGACGCTGTCCTTGATTTACGAACAAAAACCCGATTTTAAAAAGGCCTATGTTTATCATCAAAAACATAAGGCAGCAAGAGATAGCTTATACTTTACAGAAAAGGCCAAGGAAATGTTTAACCTAAAGGAAAAGTACGAGTCGGAACAAAAGGAAAATGAGATACTCCGTCAAAAGAACGAACTGGTCGAAGGCGAGCTTGCTCTAAAAAATAGGAACAATATGCTTATGGGCAGTGGGGCTCTTTTGGCCATTCTGCTTATTGTCGGTTTTGTGATTTTTCGTGAGCAAAAGGTTAAGGCGAAGAATTTTGCAAGGGAAACCGCTTTGGAGAAGGCTATGGCCGAGGCTCGGGCACAAGAAAACCTAAAGGAACAACGTTTACGGATTGCCCGCGACCTGCACGATAATATAGGTTCGCAGCTCACATATCTTACCTCCATAACCGATTCCGCTAAAAGGGGCATAGACAAGGGAGAGGTGTTCTTGATGGAAAAGCTCACCCAAATGAAACAGTTTTCACTGGTAACCATATCCGAGCTTCGGGATACCATTTGGGCCATGAACAAGGATGAGATCAGTTTGGAAGATATCAAAGAAAGAACCCAGCAATTGGCCGCGACCGTTCATGAAGCCACGGATGATAAAGTCAGGATGAAGGTTGAAGGGAGGCCGGATCATAAGGTGCTCAATGCCTTTGTAGGGATGAATCTTTTCAGAATTATTCAAGAATCCGTGAACAATGCCGTAAAACATTCCGGGAGTGAACAGATTCAAGTCAGGTTTACCGATATTGATAAAAAAGTACAAATTGAAATAGAGGACTTTGGCCAGGGGTTTGACACATTGCAGTCATCAAATGGCAACGGACTTCAAATTATGAAGAACAGGGCCGAAAAAGCCGGGATTGATTTCAAACAAGAAAGTATAATCGGTAAAAGCACCAAGGTAACATTACAGGTTAAGGCATAATTCTTTCAGCACAAAAAAAATACAAGACCATGAGCAAAATCAAATTGGCCATTGTGGATGACAATACGTTCTTAGCTAGGGCCATCAAAGAAAAATTGGTCGATTTTGAGGAATTGGACATCAAGTACATGGTTTTTAATGGTAGCGAGCTGCTTGCTAAACTGGAAAAAAGCCATAATCTGGATTTGGTGTTAATGGATATAGAAATGCCCATTTTGGATGGGATAGAAACTGTTCGTATCATAAAACAGAAATATCCCCACATTAAAGTGCTCATGCTTACCGTTTTTGACAATGATGAAAATATCTTCAATGCCATCCAGGCCGGTGCCGATGGTTATTTGCTCAAAGAGATTGAAGGGCCAAAGTTGCACAATGCCATTGTTGAGACCATTGGCGGGGGTGCGGCCATGAGCCCTTCGATAGCGGTAAAGACCCTAAAATTATTACGCTATCCCGAAAGACAGGAATCACTGTCCGTGCAAGAGGAAGAAATTTTGCTCAGCGACCGCGAAAAGGAGGTGCTGGAGCAACTGGCCGAGGGGTTAAGCTATACCCTGATTGCCAAAAATCTCTTTCTCTCACCAAGTACGGTTAGAAAACATATCGAGAATATTTATAAGAAGCTTCAGGTCCACAACAAGTTAGAGGCCGTGCAAAAGGCAAGAAGACAAAGTTTAATATAGTACTTCAAAAAGTGTAATTTATATTGCTTTAAGTATATTTGAAATGACGAAAGACAAATCAATCACAAAAGTTCACAAATCGTCAACATTTTGAAATCAAAAATCGAAAACCCTAATAAAACAAGGGGTCCGAGAGAAAAGTTCGATTCTTGCCGGGGCTACAAAGTAGGCGCGCAAACACGCAAAGTGTGCAAAGCGAAGCTTTGGAATCGAAGTTTATGCCGTACCCAGATACGGTGATTCTTGTCGGGGCTACTTTTTGATTTCCAAAAGAGTCAGTATATCATCTCTGCTCCCCAATTCAGCTCTCATAAGACATATGGTTGTCATCATGTGGATAATGTTCATTCTTTATGGTTTGAACTTATCACGATAAGAGAAGGTAAAATAAAGCAGCCAAAATACTACCGATAATGGGACCTGCTATGGGAATAGATGAGTAGTTCCAATCACTTCCTTCTTTCTTTTTAATGGGGAGTAAGGCATGCATGATTCTTGGGCCAAAATCTCGTGCCGGATTTATGGCATAGCCAGTGGTTCCACCAAGGGCAAGACCTATGACAAATACTAGGAGAGATACAGGTACCGCACCCAAAGACCCCATGCCTATTGGGGCTTGGGTGTTGCCTTCACCCAAAAGAGGGTCGCTAAAATAGAAGATAACGAAGATGAGGGAAAATGTCCCGATGACCTCACTTAATAGGTTTGAAGGCCAATCTCTGATAGCTGGAGAGGTGCAGAAAGTAGCTCTTATGGCATCTGGGTCATCTGTAAGCCGATAATGGTTGCGATACAATGCCCAAACAGTTAAACTGCCCAACATGGCCCCAAACATTTGTGCCATTGCATATGTTGGCACGAGTTCCCATGAAAATTTACCCACTATGGCCAAACCAATGGAAACGGCAGGATTGAGGTGAGCCCCACTATATGGGCCTGCCACGACCACACCAATAAATACAGCCAGTGCCCAACCAGTGGTGATTACGATCCATCCACTGTTATTCCCTTTGGTTTTGTTCAGGACCACATTGGCCACTACGCCATTCCCCATGAGGATGAGAAAGAAGGTTCCGATAATTTCTGCTATAAATGCTGTCATTTGAGTATAGTTTATTTATGGTTAGACCAATAACTGGTGGTGTTGGTGGCTTTGTGCCATTGTCCTACTCTTTCTTCCACCTGAAAATCACCATTCGGACTATATTCCGTTTTTACTTTCCATTGCCTCTTGATTTGTTCTACATCACTCCATATACCAATGCCAAGTCCTGCGAGGTAGGCCGCTCCCAATGCTGTAATCTCTGTAGTTTCCGGTTTGATTATGCCGGATTGAAGCACATCGGATTGAAACTGCATCAAAAAATTGTTGGTAGTGGCCCCACCATCAACCCTTAACTCTTTGATTTCAATATCTGCATCTGCTTCCATGGCCTTGAGTACATCATAGGTTTGAAAGGCAATGCTCTCCAGAGCTGCTCGGGCAATGTGCCCTGCAGTGGTTCCACGAGTAATGCCCACAATGGTTCCACGAGCATGTTGGTTCCAGTGGGGGGCTCCCAACCCGGTAAATGCAGGAACAAAACTTACCCCGCCATTATCATCGGTACTGTTTATTAGTTCTTCGATTTCTGGTGCGGAATGAATAATGCCAAGTCCATCCCGTAACCATTGTACAACCGCCCCAGCAATAAAGATGCTGCCTTCCAAAGCGTAAACCACCTCATCACCAATCTTCCATGCTAGTGTGGTGAGCAATTTGTTTTTGGAAATAATGGGCTTGCTTCCAATATTCATGAGCATGAAACAACCGGTGCCATACGTATTCTTTACCATTCCTGGTTCTGTACACATTTGCCCGAACAAAGCGGCATGTTGGTCCCCTGCAATTCCTGTAATAGGGATTTTCTTTGCAAATATAGCCCCTGATGTTGTGGCCAAGTCCCCGCTGGAATCACATACTTCTGGCAACATTTTTTTTGGTATGCCGAAAAGTTCTAATAACTCATCGTCCCAAGAGAGCGTATGGATGTTATATAAAAGATATCTTGAAGCGTTGGTACTATCTGTAATGTGCTTTTCACCTTCTGAAAGGTTCCATATCAACCACGAATCAACTGTTCCGAGAGCTAATTGACCTGCTTCAGCCTTTTCACGTGCGCCTTCCACATTGTCTAGTATCCAACGAACCTTGGTTGCTACAAAATAGGCATCGATGACCAAGCCTGTTTTTTCGCGGATCATCGGTTCATGACCTTGGGCAATGAGTTCATCACAATAGTCAGAGGTGCGCCTATCTTGCCAAACTATGGCATTGTAGACGGGTTCCCCCGTTTCTTTATCCCAAACCACGGTGGTTTCCCTTTGGTTTGTGATGCCTATTGCAGCTATATCCTCTGATTTTAGTTTGGACATTGAAACCGCTTCTGCGGCAACCCCAATTTGGGAAGACAAAATCTCATTGGCATCATGCTCGACCCATCCCGGTTTTGGAAATAGTTGCCTAAACTCTTTTTGGGCTATGTTGATGGCCTTTCCATTCTGATCAAAAATCAAAGCGCGGGAACTAGTGGTGCCTTGGTCAAGGGCAAGAATATATTTTGACATGTTGGTTATTATTTTTTGTTTTATTCTATCTTTTGTAATTCACCGGATATCAATACCTCGCCCAATACTGGATTGACAAGGTAATTTTTTGCGATGTTCTGAAAATCTTTTATCTGAGTATTTATCCATTCCTGATCTTTACCCATTTCTCCAGCCATAATTTCCGCTACTTTTGGAGCCAGTTCAATAGCCGCTCTGGCGTTCAGGAATAGAATGCGCAATCGGCGAGCCAGTATGTCGTCAACCGTACGGGCCATTTCATGGCGGACCGCCCAGATTACCTCGGCAACGGTAAACGGAAATTTAGGATGGAGCGGGTGGTTCCAATCAGGATGGTGTCTTTTAAGCTGAGCAATCCCTATGGCATCTGCTCCATAAAACTCAAGCGCTCCGTCCGCTATGTTCCCTGTTGTATATCCATGGATTTTTAAGGTCTGTGTTTGACATGGGCCGGCTGATAAACTACCAACTTCTATAGCTTGGTCCACCGTATCTTCTGCCATCTTCCTGTAGGTGGTCCATTTGCCTCCTGTAATGGTGATCAATTTGGATGCGGTGACTTTAAGCTTATGGTCCCTGGATATTTCTTTGGTGCCCACTTCCTTGTTTTCAGGTAGTACGAGAGGTCTGAGACCTACGAATACGCTTAGTACATCTTTTTCCTTGGGGACAATTTTCAGATAATCTTTTAAGGTATCCAAAATGAAATTTATTTCTTGCTTCAGGGGTTTTGGCTCCAATTGATGATGATCTAAAGGTGTATCGGTAGTGCCTACTAAAAGATGATTATGCCATGGAACGGCAAAAAGTACCCGACCGTCAGTGGTGGCTGGTATCATAAGTGCATGCTCGCTATCGAGGAAGGATTTGGGTAGAACTAAATGAATTCCTTGGCTTACCTTTAATAAAGTATTGGCATCCGGATTGTCCATTTTAAGGACATCATCTACAAAGACCCCAGTGGCATTGATGACCACTTTTGCCTGTACACTATAGGCTTTTCCTGTTTCCATATCAGTTACCTGCACTCCGGTCACTTTGCCATTGAAATCTTTATTCAACTCATTTACCTTCATGTAATTAAGTAGATTCCCTCCTTGTTCAATACTGGTCTGGGCCAAATTGATGGCCAAGCGGGCATCATCAAATTGTCCATCATAATATTGCACACCGCCATTGAGTTTCTTAGGATTTAGATTACCCATCTGTTTAAGTACGGTAATGCGTTTTAGTAGGGAGGTATTTCCCATTCTGAATTTTTGTGCCATCCAATCGTAAATTTTCAAGCCAATACCATAAAAATATTTTTCCCACCAGCGATAGCTGGGGATAATAAAGGAAAGTGAATTGACCAAGTGAGGTGCGTTTTCCAGCATTATTCCTCTTTCCCGTAACGCCTCAAAAACCAGTTTAATGTTTCCTTGGGCCAAGTATCGTACACCTCCATGTGCCAACTTGGTGCTGCGGCTAGAGGTGCCTTTGGCAAAATCGGACTGCTCAAAGAGCACTGTTTTTAAACCTCTTGAACTCGAATCTAATGCCACACCAAGTCCTGTGGCACCTCCACCAATGACCAGAATATCCCAAACTTGATGTTCTGTTTCAATTTTTCGCAACAACTGTTCACGACTAAATACGGTTTCTTTTTGTTCTTTTTTCATGCATTATTAGAAATAAAACGAAGCAAATATAATATAAATACAACCGTAGAATAACATAAAAACAAAAAAAAGTTCTATAAAATGTCAAAACGGTATTTGTTTTTATTTTTTTTTGTTACTTTCGTAATTATTAAAAATTGTATTTTTTTAAAACCAACTACTAAAACTAAATTTTAGGAATCCAATGAAAAAAAGTTATGTGTATTTGTTCTTGTGCAGTTTGCTCTCTTTCTCTGCTTGGTCACAAGATAATATGATTAGGGGGGCGATCACCGACCAAGCAGGTGTTCCTCTTCCTGGGGCGTCCATTGTTGAAAAGGGAACTTCGAATGGTGTGGTTTCTGATTTTGACGGACAGTTTGGTTTAACCCCTTCCAAGGGAACAGTAGTCCTTGTAATTTCTTATGTGGGTTATACGACACTGGAGGTTTCCGCTAAATCAGGGTCTTTTCAAGATGTTATCATGCAAGAGGATGCCAGTGAACTGGACGAAGTGGTTGTCACAGCTCTCAATATTACCCGTGAGGAAAAATCCTTAGGTTATGCCGTTGCCAAGGTTGAAGGGGAAGAAGTGACCAAATCCGTGTCGGGAAATTGGTTGAACGGTATGTCGGGAAAAGTTCCGGGTCTCTTTTTTGCCCAAGCCGGCTCTGGACCCAGCGGTTCCATCCGCGTGACTCTTAGAGGTGATCAGTCGTTGAATTATGGAAGCAATGAGGCGCTTATAGTTGTGGATGGTGTCCCTATTAGTTCAGGTATGACAGCTACGCGGGCAGTGAGCAATTATGCGCAAGCCGATGCTCCGGTGGATTTTGGTGATGGTTTGAGTGACATCAACCCTGAAGACATAGAATCAGTATCGGTTTTAAAAGGTCCTGCCGCCGCTGCTCTTTATGGTTCTAGGGCGGCCAATGGAGCTATAATGATTACGACGAAATCTGGTAAGAAAGGTAAGGGTTTGGGTGTTACTGTGAACACCACTGTGAGTTTTGAGCAGGCTGGGTTCTTTCCTGATTTTCAAACGGAGTATGGGAACGGTTCCGACAGGGGTGAGCAACCATATTCCCTTTGGGAGTTGACGGAAGACATGGCTCCCGATGGAGTGGCAACCAACAGACATTACTCTAGATACACTTTTGGGGAGCGGTTCGATTCCAACAAAATGCGTTATCTGTATGCTTCAAAAAACTGGGAGACTGGGGAATTCTCCAAATTGCCTTGGGTATATCAAGATGATTGGTATACAGGTTTGTTTCGAACAGGGGTCACCACGATCAATACGGTAAGTATCAATGGAAACAATGGTGAGGGCACTTCAAGTAGATTATCGATTACTGATTACAAAAACGATTGGATAATGCCCAACACTGGGTTTAATCGCCAATCGGTGTCCCTGGCGTTCAATACACCTATCAATGATTGGATTTCCCTTAACTCCAAGGTGAATTATTACCGTAAGAAAAGCGACAATATGCCAGGAGGGGGGTATGATGAGTCCAACCCTATGTATGCCTTGATTTGGGGTTTTAATGTAAACAGTATGGAGGATTGGAAAAATGAGTATTTTGAAGGGAGGTACAATTTCTTGAATTGGTCTGCACAAGGGGAGAACGGACAGGGACTGGTGTTTCCTTCGGCAAACTCATTCAACCCATATCGTACTTTGTACGAGGCCCTTAGCGCTCACGATAAGAATAGGGTGTTTGGAAATATTGGATTGAACTTTGACCTTGGTCATGGCTTGTCTTTGGACTTACGTTCCGGTTTGGACTGGTCCACGGAATTTAGGACACAACGAAGGCCTTATTACACAACGGATTACCAGAATGGTTTTTATAGGGAACAGACGGTTCGTTATTTGGAGAACAATAACGACTTTATGTTACGTTACGAGAACAATGATATAGCCGATGGCCGATTTACGCTTTCTGCATTTGTTGGTGGAAACAACAGAGTGAATGAGTATTATAACAGTAGAATCACCTTGGAGCAATTGGGGGAAGAGGGAATCTACCATACCACCAACTTGCCTACAGGAGTCAATCCGGACAATTATAATTATAGAAGCAAAAAGATTGTCAACAGTTTGTACGGAATGTTATCGTTGGGTTGGGATGATACTTACTTTTTGGATGTTACTGCACGTAACGATTGGTCCAGTACGCTTGCCCGTAGCAACTGGTCATTCTTTTATCCATCAGTTGCTGCAAGTGTACTACTTGATAAAGTATTTGATTTCCAGACCAACGCTTCCTGGGTCGATTTTACCAAGCTACGTTTTTCCTGGGCCAATGTCGGTAATGACACAGGTGCCTATTCGTTGTCACAGCCCTATGGAAATACTTCGTTCCCTGGAGGTTATGTACTTCCAGGAACCATTAGGAATCCATTGATCAAACCAGAAAATATTGAAAGTTGGGAAGTGGGTCTTGAGGCTAAGTTTTTCAAAAATCGATTGTCGTTTGACATCACTAAGTATTATTCTTCAACTACCGATCAAATCGTTTCGGTGAATGTAGATCAAATTACTGGAGCAACAGGTAGGATAGTCAATGCTGGGGAAATCACCAATGAAGGTATTGAAATTGCTGCTGGGTTTGTGCCAATAAGAACCAAAGATTTTGAATGGTCATTTGATGCCAATTGGTCCAAGAACAACAATACCTTGGTGAGCCTACAAGAAGGCTGGGATCCGGAGGAACCCCTACAGACTGATATGGGTACTACCATAGGGGGAAGGGTCTATGTCTACTCTTATTTGGGTGGGGAGATGCACAATATTTATGGACGTGGATTCCAAAGGGCACCAGAAGGTGCCACCTATATTGACGAAAATGGAGAGACGATTGATGCTTCTGGAATGCATATTGTAAACTCCCAAGGGTATCCGGTCCTGGATGAGTCCCCCGACCGCGAGATTGCAAAAGTAAACCCAGATTGGAGAGGGGGTATGACGCAGCGTTTTAGATACAAGAACCTCTCCCTATCTGCGGCATTTTCTGCACAAATGGGGGGGAGTGCCTATTCTGTGACCAATTTTGCCCTTTCGTATCAAGGAAAACTTAAAAACTCTTTGGAGGGGCGTTATGATGGATTGGTACACGAAGGAGTCAATGCAGTAGAAAATACGGATGGTACTGTTACCTATACCAAGAATACAACCGTAACGGAAAACGTCCAAACCTACTACAATGCCTATATCTGGAACAGGAACAATACAGAGATGAATACCTTTAGCACGGACTTCTTGAAGTTGAGGGAACTACGATTGGATTATCAAATGCCGCGTAAAATAATGGAAAGTACTGGCATTTTCCAAGACATGAGTTTTGGAGTTTTTGCAACCAATGTATTTTGTTTGACCGATTTCCCTCAGTACGATCCCGAAACGGGAATGTTGAACGGTTCGAATATCATGATGGGGATTGAGTCCGTAACCTTCCCAATGACACGTACATACGGTCTAAATGTTAAACTTTCATTCTAACCATAAAGCATGAAAACGTTGAAAAAAATAGCACTTATTATAGGAATCATGGTACTTACCTGGGCATGTACCGACAATTTTGAAGAAACCAATACAGACCCCAACAGAACCATAGTAGGGGATATACAGGCGAGCGGCATGTTTGAACCGCTTTTGTACAACGGAGCCAATGCTTGGCAGAATTATACTTGGTTTTGGAACAACGAACTTATCCAATTCACTGCCTTCACCGGCGGGACTACCCGTCAGGAGCATCGTTATTTTATCAGTGATGCCAATTGGCAGAGTGTTTGGAACTTTTATGCCAGATATGCCAATAATGCTTTGCATATGCATAATTTGAGCATTGAGCAGGAAGACCCCTCGTTGGAAGCCATTTCCATTACATTAAAAGTCCTTTACCTATCAAACTTGACAGATATGTTCGGGGACATTCCCTACTCCGAGGCCTTTTTGGCCCTCTCGGAAGAAGGGGTAGTGAAACCTAGATTTGATTCGCAGGAAGAGGTATACCGACAAATGTTTGCTGATCTAGAGGAAGCCAATAACATCTATGCCACAAATCCCATATTCATTAAACCTTCTTTGGATGGTATGTATGGTGGTTCCATGGATCAGTGGCGTAAATTCAATAACTCCCTCTACCTGCGCTTGCTTAACCGTGTTAGTGGACGAAGCTCTATGAACTCTGGAGACAAAATGACCGAGATGTTGAACAATCCATCAAAATACCCCGTATTCACGTCCAATGAGGATAATGCGACCGTGGTATTTTCGGGAAATGATCCTTATCGAAGTCAATTTGATAATACCAATGAAGGAAGTTTTACCAGTTCAGGGAGAAAACTTACGGAGCAGCTCATCAAGATGACCGTCCTGACCAATGAAAGTGATGAACAAATCTATGAAGACCCTCGACTGGCCATATATGGCAAGAAAAATCCAAATACAGACCCTAATCTTCCACTTGTGTGGAAGGGTACTGTGGCCGGATGCACCGAATCTGAGCAGAGTGATGTGGATAGGGGGACCTCATGGCTCAATGCGGCGGTTTTCTGCCGAGCCGATGCCCCTGGGTTTTTCATGGATTTTGCCGAAGTACAGTTCATCTTTGCGGAAGCTGCCTTAAAGGGGTTGATTCCGGGAGGGGAATCCGCTGCGCGTCAATATTATGAGTCGGCAGTTGCGGCTTCCATTGAAAAATGGGCTCCCTTGGGACAATACAGTGAAACACCTGTGGTCATTTCCAGTGAGGACATCTCTGCTTTCTTGGCTTCGGATCTAGCGGCATGGGATAGTTTGGACAATAAGGAAGAGCTTATCGGCAACCAAAAATTCCTTGCCCTTTTCTGGGTGGGAATGGAGGCATACCATGAATACAGGCGCACCGGTTACCCCGAGCTTACAATAGGGGATGGGGCTATATATAACGATTTTATACTACCCACTCGATTTGCCTATCCAAATACGACCATGGCCACTAATGGGGAAAATGCTCAAGAGGCGCTTAGCCGCATGGGCGGGGAGAACAATATGAAGACCCCTGTATGGTGGAGCAAGGAAGCCATTGAATAAACAAAGAAGCCAAACCCAAACATTTTGATAAAAATCTCAAGAATATGTATAGTAAAGGAATTTTAACAATAAAATCGTATCCAAAGTTCTTTTGGGCGTTGATGATATCTTGCTTTGTTGCTGTATCCTGTAATGACGACAATGGAGATGGAAATACAGGCGACCCCTATTTTATGATCGAAGATGACCCAACTTCCCTGACGGTGAGTGTTGAAGGTATTAGTCAAAAATATGTCGTGCGTTCCAATAGGGATTGGAAAGTGGTGGCCCAGTCGAGCGTCGATTGGGTAAAAGCCTTTCCTGATGAAGGTGATGAAGATGGTATTTTTAGTTTTGATGTGGATCCCAATGATTCTTTTGAAAGCCGGACCGTGAACTTTGCATTTGTGGTTGGTGGAGAAGAACAACCGGTTCTTTTTAGAATCGACCAGGAGGCCAACGTTCCATACATTACCATTGTTGATGGAGAAGATGGTATTTCTGTGCCATCTGCAGGAGGGGATGTGAACGTTTCACTGGAAACCAATGTGGAATGGACCTATGTATTGGGAGATGAAAGTTGGATAACCGGGGTAGAACAAACCGATAACTCTTTGGTCTTGAACGCAGAAAAAAATACTGGTTTGGAACGAAGTACCACTTTAACCATCCAATCAACCACCAATGGGCTTACCGAAGAGGTAGAGATAACCCAGTCAGCTGGCAATGTTATCTTGGAAGAGGACTTCAGTTGGCTTACCTACGGTAGCACCATTTTCTATACAACTTCCGGTGAAACGAGAATGGACAACTGGACTGATGAGGAAATGTCCCGTGGTTGGACAAGCACCGAAAATACCTTTACGAACAACCAAATGGTGGTCTATGCCAGAACCGGTTTTGTAAAATTGGGTAAGACCAACTATGGTGGCGATCTTATTTCCCCGCCCCTTGCGGAACTCGATGGGCCGACCAATGTACAGGTGACGTTCAAAGCCGTTCCTTATAAGACGGCAGGTGGGACCCAGGATGATAATAATCTCGTGGTAGGGGTTGTAGGTCCAGGGACTACTAGCGTCCCTTCATTTACCGTAAGCAATTATCCTGACTATGAAGCCGATCCAGATTGTGTCCTGATTTGGGAAGACGAGAGTAGCACTTACACTTTTACCATTACAGGAGCTACCTCTGAGACCCAGGTTCGTTTTCTTGGCGGGGCTTTTGACCTAAATGGTGTAGGGGC
Source organism: Flagellimonas alvinocaridis (assembly GCF_004916895.1). Lineage (GTDB taxonomy): Bacteria > Bacteroidota > Bacteroidia > Flavobacteriales > Flavobacteriaceae > Flagellimonas > Flagellimonas alvinocaridis. The sequence continues at coordinate 267,387 of NZ_SNTZ01000001.1, read as the reverse complement.
AGGCAAAAACAGGATCTTTATTGACGATATTAAAGTAGAAATCATCAACTAGGCACGTCCAATGAAGCATACCCGTAGAAAATTTATGAAGACAGGTATCGGAGGCCTCGCCTCGGTGACCACCTTCAATATTCCCTTTTTTGGATTAATTTCCTGCAGTTCTGATGGTAATAATGACGTTCCGCTGGACAATGGTTTGGGCATCACCGGGGTCTCCGTACCTCCGGTTATCAATGCCTCGGCAGGGAGTGAGTTCATCCTAAATGGAAAAGGATTCAAGACAGGTGACCAAATCGAATGGATTTCCACCTCGGATGACTCCAAAAAGTTCTTGTCCTCAATAGGCTCTACAACTGAAACGTCCGTTACTTTGGTGTTGCCGACTGAAATTCCTTCTGGCGGTTACCGTTTGGTACTATCCCGAAATGGGGAAACTTTGGCAATGGGGTCGGTTCAATTGAACATAGTGGCTGATTCTGATGTGCCGGATATTGAAGGGATGACCATCAAGGGTGTCGTTTTCAGTAGTGGAGTTGGAGTGGCCGGGGTGGTGGTTTCCGATGGTCATGAAGTTACCACAACCAATGAAGATGGTATTTATTATCTGCCCTCTGGCAAGGAGTCTGGATTTGTGTATATATCTGTGCCTGGAAATTATGAGGTGCCTACCAATGGTAACGCTCCTCAATTCTTCAAACGACTTAGTGCTAGCGTTGAAACGGTGGAACAGCATGATTTCTCATTGATAGAAGCCGATAATATGGAACATGTGGTGTTGACCATGGCAGACTGGCACTTGGCCAACCGAAACAACGATTTGGAGCAGTTCCAGAATATGGTATTACCTGATGTAAATGCCATGATTGATTCTTATGCTGCGGCAGGTACCAAAGTGTATGTCCTCACTCTTGGGGATATGACCTGGGACCTTTATTGGTACAGTAATGGTTTTGGTCTTAACGACTATATCCCATACATGAACCAGTTACACTCCCCGGTGTTCAATGTAATCGGTAACCACGATTATGATCCCTACTTCGCCAATGATCGTTTGGCGGAAGATCGTTACAGGAATATTTTGGGGCCAACGTACTATTCTTTTAATCTGGGCCAAATCCATTATGTGGTACTCGACGATGTGGAATATTTAAACACAGGGGGGTCACAAGGAACTGTTGGAAGTCGTAATTATAGGGAGCGTTTGGCTACCGAGCAATTGGAATGGCTCAAAAAAGATTTGGCCATGATTACGGATAAGAGCACGCCTATTGTCATTGCAACCCATACCCCTGTGTATGCCAATCCTTCACTGGACGGGAGTGGGGATCAGGTCGATTCCTATAAATTGGACAATGCACCGGATCTTATGGCCTGCCTTCAGGAGTTTTCAACAGTACACATTCTTACGGGCCATACCCATATCAATTATACGGTGGAGGAAGACCCTGGTATTATGGAACACAATACTGCGGCCATATGTGCCACTTGGTGGTGGACAGGTCGTGAGGGCTATGCCGGGAACCACATTTGTAAGGATGGTAGCCCAGGAGGATATGGAATTTGGGAAATCAACGGCGCCAGTATGCAGTGGCAGTATAAAAGTATTGGTTTTGAAACTGATTATCAGTTCCGGGCCTACGATTTGAACACGGTCCATATCACAGCGGCCGAGTTTGCTCCTAACGCTTCGGAAGGGGATATGGAACAATATGCCGGGCCATATGCCTTGCCCAACCTCAACAACGAGGTCTTGATCAATATTTGGGGCTACGATGAACAATGGCAGATTGAAGTAAGTGAGAATGGACAGCTCCTGGATATCTCTCGGGTCAAAATGATGGATCCCTTACATATTATTTCCTATGAGGCCAAGAGATTGAACGTTGGGGCCCAACCCACGGGCTCTTTTGCAACCAATGAAACGGCCCATCTGTTCAAGGTAACGGCATCGGCGCCAGATTCCACATTGGAAATTAAGGTGACTGACCGGTTTGGAAGAGTGTATACCGAGAGCATGCAGCGGCCCAAGGCTTTTTCAACAGCCATAACTTAATCTTAATTCAGTATCATTTATAAAATCATTGACATTTCTATAATCACTATGAATTTTTCAGTTATTTGTTCTCAATTGGCAAGACGGGGGGTATTTTTAATACTCCCCCTCCTGTTCTCAAACCTTTCCTGTTCAGAAAAGATGGACACCAGTACCCGCGTCATTGCACATCGAGGGGCTTGGAAAACGCAGGAGCTTCCTGAAAACTCAATCGCGGCATTGAAACATGCCATTGAATTGGGTTGTTATGGTGCTGAGTTTGATGTCCATATGACCATGGACAGTATTCCGGTGGTAAACCATGACCCGGATTTTATGGGCATGGACATTGAGCGTACCAACTATACTGACCTATTATCGGCTTCTCTTCCAAACGGAGAAAAAATACCTACTCTGGAAGCTTACCTTAAGGAAGGGCTCAGGCAAGATAGAACACGGTTAATACTTGAAATTAAAAAAGCTCCCTCTGGCAAGGAGCATACTTTGCTGTTGACCGAAAAAGCCGTGGCCCTTGTAAAGCAACTTGGCGGGGAAGATCTCGTAGAGTACATTACCTTCGATTTTGACGCTGGAGTACGGGTCAGTCAATTGGCACCTGGGTCAGAAGTGGCTTACCTTAATGGAGACATGACTCCTTCCGAGGTCAAGAAATCGGGATACACCAGTATCGATTACAACATCAAGGTTTATCGCAAGCATCCTGAATGGATTGAAGAGGCGCATAAGGAAAATATGACTGTCAATGTGTGGACTGTGAATACGGAGGAAGATATGATCGACATGATTCAAAAAAAGGTGGATTTTATAACGACCAATGAGCCCGAGAGGCTCTTTGTCCTTTTGTCTTCACAAAAATAGTTCACAATTCTGATTTGAATTTGGGTAGAATTCCCATCTTTTTAGTGCAAATAAGGATGTAGGATTTCTGCCCAATACAAATACCCTTTTTCATTAAGATGCAGGCCCTCATCCGTATATTTGGCGTTCAAACTTCCTGAACTGTCCAAGAACAAGGGATGAAGGTCTATCAATGTCAATTCATACTTCTTAGCTAATCGCTTGATACCTGTATTCACTTTGACTATGTGTTCATCCTTGTTGTAATGTCTTTCATATTCACCAAAACTACTGTTGACGGGGAGAATAGTCTGTACCACTAATCTGGTTTTAGGTGATTCCTTTTGTATGCGGGTGATGATGGTCTCGTAATTTCGTATAATCTCATCATCTGGGAAATTCCGTGAAATATCGTTAATGCCGATCAATAGGAAAATTTGCGATGGCCGCCCTTTCGTCACTTCATCCAGGCGTTCCAAGATACCGAAAGTGGTATCCCCTGAAATCCCTCGATTCCTAGCTTGGGGAAGCCGTAGGAGCTCATTCCACTGGGCACGAGCCGTAATGCTGTTGCCTAAAAAAATAATGTCATTGGTCGAGTCTGGATAAATTTCAAATTGACGTACTTGAACATCATAGGTGCGGGGACGGTAATCCCTGTTAATTTTATCAGTTTGTGCTGCAACACTCATGGTACTCAAAAAGGTTGTATATAGAATCACTTTGGAAATGGGAAATCTCATTTTCATCGAATTATAGAAAGAAATCGAAATATAAGGAAATTAATCGGAACTCAAGTAAGGGAATTTTTGTAAATTTGAAAACCTGCTCAGCTGCATTTACTATTCATGAAATTTAAACGATGGTCACCTTTATTCCATACTCTTCTAGGGCATTTTGGGTAAACTTGGAGATACCGTGATCGGTGATGATCTCATCAATATGCTCAAAACCACAGATGCGGCCGAAGCCACGTTTGCTGAATTTGGTGGAGTCGGCCAGAACAATGGTTTTCTGGGAAACCTTGATCATTTCCCTATTTAGGTGTGCCTCCATTACATTGGCGGTGGTCAGTCCAAAATCAAGGTCAATGCCATCCACGCCCAGGTAAAATTTACTGCATGAAAAATCTGGTAAAATAGACTCGGCATACAGTCCTGTAACGGATGAAGATCGTTTTCGGAGCACTCCTCCCAATTGTATCACCTCTATTTCCAAATGGTTGTTCAGTTCCAATGCTACATTCAGTGCTGATGTGATGACCGTTAAATTTTCTTGTGGCACTATTTTTTTGGCTAGGGCCAATACAGTTGTTCCCGAAGCAATCAAGATGGAGTCGTTGGGAGTGATCAATTTTGCGGCAGCAGCTCCGATTTTGGTTTTTTCATCGTAATGAATTTTTTCCTTCTCGTTGACATGCTTGTCAATGGTATATGGGTTGATCAATGTTGCTCCACCATGCACTCGATAGACGAGACCTTTTTCCTCCAAAAACTTAAGATCCTTTCTTGCAGTTACCGGTGAAATATCCATGGCCTCACAGATATATTGAACCTTTATCTGCCCCTCTTGTTGAATTTTTTCAAGGATATGTTTATGTCTTTCTACAGTGTTCATTTACTGGATGGTTAGTTTGCGTCTGAGAAATAACTGAATGGCTTAAAGGTATAAATTTTGGAACAAATGCGATGTCTTCCTGTTCTGCCTTACAATCATTTTGTGTTTTCTTCTACAAAAGCGTTTTGTGTTCAGTTATTTGAGAAAAGCTTTTGGATTTCCTTAATCGGAATTATTGTCTATAAAATAACAAAAAGAAACAAAAAGATATTGTTTGAAAGTGATGCAGGTGGTATATTAGCATATATAATAAGCTCGAAATTCCTCGATTAATCCCAAATCAATTTTATTTTATAAAATCCAAACAAATGAAAATTTTTCTCAGATTGATAAATTGGTCTAACGTATTTTTCCTATCTATATGCTTTCTGGGCATGGCATCCGCACAACAACCCAGACCAAAATTGGTCGTGGGTATAGTGGTAGATCAAATGAGGGCTGAGTACCTATACCGTTTTCAAGAGAATTTTACTGAGGATGGCTTTAAACGCTTGATGAGTGAAGGTTTCAATGTAAAGAACATGCATTATAACTACATTCCTACCACTACTGGTGCGGGGCACTCTTCCATTTATACTGGGACAACGCCCGCCCGACACGGTATCGTAAACAACAATTGGTTCAGCCGTGTAGAGGGTAAAACCGTTTATTGTGCCCAGGATATGGGGGTTTCACTTGTAGACGACCCAGTCACCATGGACTCCAATAACAAAGAAAACTATTCTAGATCTCCTAAGAATCTAATGGCCAATACCATTACTGATGAACTTAAACTTGTCTCTAATGGTAGGTCCAAGGTGGTGGGGGTTTCTCTAAAGGATCGCTCCGCCATTTTCCCTTCTGGCCATATGGCCGATCATGCCTTTTGGTATCATTCAGGGAACGGTAACTTCATCAGTAGTTCATATTATGGGAAGGAATTGCCGGATTGGCTTGTTGCATTTAACCAAAGGAAGTTGTCCGATTCCCTATTGAACGAAACATGGGCTCCTTTTTTGCCAATGGAACGCTATCGGAACAGCAATCCCGATGACTCCCCCTTTGAAAAAATCTATAAGGGAAATGAAGAAAGTGTTTTTCCTTATAATTTGAAAAAGCTGAGAAAGCAAAATGGCGATTTTGCCATGCTCACAGAAGTACCCTTTGGAAATACTATAGTGACGGAAATGGCCATGGCCACTATTGAAGGAGAAGAATTGGGGAAAGGAGATGATATAGATTTTCTTGCATTGAGTTACTCAAGTACTGACTATGTGGGCCATTATTTTGGGATTCGTTCCAAAGAACTGGAAGATACTTATGTGCGGTTGGATAGGGAACTTGCCAGATTACTTGCTCATTTGGATAGGACCTTGGGCGAGGGGAACTATTTGATTTTCCTTACGGCCGATCATGCCGCTAGCGATCATCCCGGTTTCTTGGAACAAAAACAGCTTCCTGGTAGGAGTTATGATCCTAAAAAATTGGGACAGGAACTCAATGAATATCTTTCCAAAGAATCGGGTTTTGAGAATTGTGTCTCATTCATTGATAATACCCAAGTTTATTTATCCTTAGAAATAAGGACCAACAGGGAACTTCTTGGAAAAGCGGCCCTATATCTGGAAGGGGCAAACAACATCAAAGAGGTCTTTGTGCCTGCCTTGCATGATTGGAATTTGGGAAATAGTGCTATTGGAGAGTTTGTGCGCAATGCATACAATTCCAAAAATTCAGGGGATATACTGCTACATTCTCTCCCGGGATGGATGGACCAAAGAGATTATGGAACCACCCATGGAACCGCCTATACCCCAGATACTCATGTTCCTATGCTATGGTATGGATGGGGAGTAAGTAAAGGATTGAGTGTTGCTCCACATACTATTACACAAATAGCACCAACATTGTCAATGCTCTTGGATATTCCCTTGCCCAACGCTTCAGATGTGAAACCAATTGAGGAATTGTTCAAATAGTTAGGTCAAACCTTCACATGTTTACGAGTTCTATAATTTCAATTTATTATAGCATGCTCATATGGATATTTATGTCGCCGTTGCATCTCTTGATTACAATGAATATGGATGCAGAGATTAGTTTGTATTTGATGTTGCGAAAGATAAATCAATCACAAAAGTTCAGAAATCGTCAACATTTTAAAATAAAAAAGTGGAACCCCCAATAAAATAAGGGGTCTGGGGGAAAAGTTCGATTCTTGCCGGGGGCTACTTTTTTTACTTCCAAAGGATTCAATAAACCATACTATATGAATATATTCTCCTTTAATGTGCTATTAAAGGTGCATAAATCGTTTGTTATCCTGTTTTGGTAGGATGTTATTTGGCTTTATTAATTGGCACTCAAGTGAAAAGTTTGAATAGGCCATACCTTTTTTCATGCAGAAATCGCAGGCCCTATTGCTAAAGACTGCGATTTACTACAATCAAACAAACTCAAAAAACGTTAACTCAATTCCATATAGGGACTATCCATGGTATTATGTACGCTTGGGCCAAAGTGATCAAACAAATCAATAAGAGCATGATCAAACTATGTTTTAAGGTATATCTAAAAAGTTGTGCTTCCTTGCCAATCAACCCCACCGCAGCAGTGCCTACAGCAATGGATTGGGGAGATATCATTTTTCCGACCACACCACCTGAAGTATTCGAAGCTACGGTCACCAAGGGATCAACTCCAATCGATTTAGCTGTTTCAAATTGAAGTTTCCCAAAAAGGGCATTTGATGAGGTGTCCGAGCCAGTTACGAAAACACCAAGCCAACCCAAAATAGGGGCAACAAATGGATACAAAAACCCAGTATTGGCCAATACCAAGGCAATGGTGATTACTATTCCTGAATCGTTTACCACATAAGCAAATCCCAAAATGGCCGAAACTGTAATTATGGGGAACTTTAGTTGTTTTAAGGTTGAAAAAAATAAAGCAAAACCTTCTCTATATTTCATCCCAGAAATAGGGATGGACAAAAGTGCTGTTATCAGAATGGCCGTTCCAGCTGCAGAAAGCATATTTAATTTATACCCATGGGGAATGGGTTCGCCCTGTCTATCCAAAATAACATTGTGCAGTCCTTTGATGTCAAACTTGAACGTACCTATCAAGTCGAGCTTTTCTTTTACAGGTGCCAACCCCCAAACAATTATCAACACGGCTAAAATCACAAAGGGGCACCAAGCAATGGCTATTTGCTTTTTGGTATAGGCCATTTTTTCCACTTCAGAAGGAGCTTCCTCGTTCTCGAACCTCCATATGTTTTTCGGTTTCCAGAATTTTAAAAAAATAATGAGACAAATGATGGATCCCAATCCGGCAATGATATCAGGAAGTTCCGGCCCAAGAAAATTGGATGAAAACCATTGTAAAGAGGCAAAGGATATACCACAGACCAGTATGGCGGGAAACACTTCCAATGATTTTTTGTAGCCACATATCAATATGGTCAAATAAAACGGAAGTACCACAGACAAAATGGGCAAGGTACGTCCTACCAGTTGGGAAATGGCCATTTCAGGTATTCCCGATACTTGAGAAGCTACGGTAATGGGTATACCGATGGCCCCAAAGGCAACGGGTGCTGTATTTGCTATCAAGCAAATACCTGCTGCATAAAATGCATTGAACCCCAAACTTACCAGCATAGCTGCCGTAATGGCGACTGGTGCTCCAAACCCTGCCGTTCCTTCTAAAAATGATCCAAACGCAAAGGCTATCAACAATGCTTGCAGCCTACGGTCCGAGGTAATGGATGCCATGGAATGTTTAATAATCTCAAACTTTCCGCTTTTAACGATAATGTTAAACAAGTAAATAGTGGTCACTACAATCCAGCATATGGGAAACAGCCCATACAAAGCACCGTGGGTAAAAGACAATAGAGCCAATTTTATGGGCATGCCATATATCAACACAGCTACAAGTAGGGCTGCCAATGCAGCATACAAACTGGCCTTATGGCCTTTCATTTTTTTGATAGCCAAGGCCCAAAAGATAGTGGCAATGGGAACAAGGGCAATCAATAAAGACAAATAGATATTGCCTAAGGGATCTACAATTTGGTTCCAGGTCATCAAATTCAAAATATAGGTTAGTATCCTTGTTGTTTGAGTTTACATGGATGGAAGCCCACTGATCACCCTTGGAAGTGGGGCTGTAAGTCCATTTAAATCGTAGAACACCCGCCCTCCTTTGATGGTCACTTGGCATTCAAACTTTTTGGTGCCAGACATTTTGGTGCCCTGCTGGTCATAAAATCCAAATTTTCCATCGCGGAGGCTGAGGACGGTAACATCTCCTTCCGATCCCACGGAAAGATTTCCCAATTCTTCTCTTTTTATGGTTTTTGCCGGATGCCAGGTTACAGCGGTTATTATATCCTCTAGACCCATACCCATAGCCATGAATTTTGACATTATGCTCAAGATATCCTTCATGGCAGCGTTCATACTTCCTCCATGCAGGTCCGTACTGATGACATCTGGGTAGAATCCATCCTTGGTGCCTGGAATGGCATTGGCGTACTTGAAGCTTGCCCCTCCATAACCAACATCATAAATAAGACCTCTTTTGCGCGCTTCAAGGACAAATGGTTTAACCTTATTGGTTACGGTATCTATTATGGGTCTTCCATAAACATGTGTAAAAATATCCCCAGGCCTAAAACGTTTAAGAATGGCGTCCTCCAATTTGCCATCCAACATTACCGGTATGGTCCCAGCCATGTTGCCCGCTTCTATTGCGCGATCAATGGGGACATAATAGTCTTCCCCCTCACCTCTAAAGTGTGCAACCTTGAAACCTACGATCAGGTCTGAGTACCTCCGGGCCACCTGGGCACTCAATTTTGCATCCATGTCGCTGGTATCCTGCTCCCAAACTCCTCCCTTCATTCCTTCGCCTACTATATTGAGGAACGATAGAATTCGCGTATGGGACCGGTCAATGGTCTGCTCCTTGAATGTCTGGAAAGACTTCCATCCTGCACTTCCGGCATCAACAAGTGTGGTAACCCCATTCCGAAAAGTAAACCCATCGGGAGGAACGGCGTAAAAACTATTTCTTAAATAATGACCGTCTTCCACCCCAAAAAAGCCATGTGCATGCATATCTACCAATCCTGGCACCACATATAGCCCCTTGGCATCAACAATTCTATTGGCCCTTTTCTTATTGATTTTTTTGGAGATTAGCGCCACCTTTCCGTCTTTTATGGCTACATCAAGTGGTTCATTAATATCATTTTTAGGGTCGATTACGTGACCACCTATGATGGCAATATCAAATTCTTGGGCATTTAATCCATATCCCACATAAAGGCAAAAAAACACTAGTGCAATAATTTTTTGTTTCATTTTAGGTTGATTTTTTGTTATTCATGGTAAACTATTTTTCACCTAATATGTAGGTGTCAAGAATCAATATTTCCGTTTAGCTTCCCATTTTCCATTGCCATACTCGCTAAAACTAACATCGCCACCCATGTTTTGTGCGTTATGTACTTTTCCTTTAAAAGTGAAGTTTAGTCGAACCCCGTCTTCGGTATGTGAACTACGGATCAGCACCTCGTCTCCATGAATGTTGCCCATTAACCCTCTGGATGCATAGCTGCCATAATGCGTTCCCTTGATGTCTTTATCTTTCTGTACAATCACAAAGGTTTGATCTGATGATGTTGCTGCAAACCACATTGTAACTTCCCACTCCCCGCTTAAATTAAAAGAGGCAGGTGCTAAATTCTTCTCAATTTTTGGCGGGTTTGACAAAACCTCAAAAACGCGATCGGCGATTATTTTTTCTTCACCATCTTTTAATTGCGACGTGTTTATGCCAATGGTTGGGCTGGTATTGGGCGGAAAAGGTAAAAAACTCCCGGCCCCGCTTACAGCCACTCGAGGCGTTTGGTTCCACAAAATCTGTTCAACTTCATGCCCTGTCAGTGGTATTTTTTCCATATCCCATTTTACCCGAAGTGATGGACTTGGGTTGGATAGCTGTTCCGGTGGGGGTTGTCTTATGGAAGTTTCCAAACCGGGGATCTTATTCAGTTTATTGGCGATATATTCCAACCTATTGGTCCATACTTGCCTTTCTCCAACATGATCTCTCTTCATCCACATTTCCACTGCGGCAAGCATTCCCATGATTTCTTCCCGACCCACCTTATATCCACGACCGAACCCATGGTGCGGTGCGCTGGTCACCCAAGCTGCTTTGATCAAATCTTTACGGCCCAATAACAATCCAGCACATTGGGGTCCACCTAAATATTTTCCACCGCTGTAGGCAACCAAATCGGCGCCCTGCCCTATATGAGGGTTGGGCACTGGGAGCCCTTCTGCTGCAGCATCGACCAAGATGGGTACATCCAGCGGTTTGGTGACACTGGCAATTTCTTTTACGGAAAGTGGTCCGTTCATGGATTTTGATCCTGCCAATACAAGTACCATTGCAGTTCGCGGTCCTAGGGCAGCTTTCAGCTCTTCCTTGCTGTCCACCGTGATCATTTTTACCCCAACCCCTCTAACTGAAGATTCGTAAGCGGTCCATGAGTATTTGGGAATAATGACCTCGTCCTTCATGCCTTCCAGGTTAGGGAGTTGCCAGAGCTTATCTGGATCTCCGCCAGTGACAATTCCTGTTGTGGCGATAATGAGCGCTCCCGTGGCTCCGGTTGTGACCACACCATATTCCGTTCCGGTCAACGCTGCCAAACGCTGACCAACGCCATCCATCAATTCATCAAATTCAACATAATGGTGAGTAGCCTCTTCCATTGCCTGCTCAACTTCGGGCAATATCCGGCAACCACCGATGACGGTAATAGTTCCTCTTCCATTGATTACGGGGCGTACACCTATTTTTTCATAGATGTTCTTTCCTTTTTCAGCCTCAAATGCCAGTCCTTTTAGGGTCTTGGCCGTTTCAGTTTGTCTTCCTGCATATAAGCTGGAGGGGATTAATTGAGCTATTGCCCCAGTTAAGGGAAGTACACCCAACTTTCTAATCAATGTTCTTCTTTTCATAATTAATATCCTGGGTTTTGGGTTAAATTAGGGCTGTTATCCAATTCTTGTTGAGGTATTGGAGGCCGCCTCGCTTTACATCAAGAATCATGATTGATTTAAGTGAAGTTGTACGAATGACATAAACGTACTTCCCTTAGAAATATCAACAGATTGAATTTTCAATACCTTAACTTTTTTTAAAAAATATTTTTATAACCTTATCATTTTAACATTTAAATCAAAAATAGCTAAGTTTTTTGTGACATTTATGAAAATAGTGTGTTAATCAAGAATCTTATAGATTGTATTAAGAGGTATACCTTGGCATTCATAATTGCCGTAGGGTAATTCTTGACTATAAATTGGATTGAAATGAGATTATGATATGGCCAAATATATGGTTGGGAGTTTCTATATAAATTAAAGCCCAGTAATTGTTATACGGGATTAAAGTCTTGAATTTTTGCGAGAACAACTTTTTGAACGAACCAACTTGAATAAGCATATTTATTACAACCCAAGAAACTTTTTAAATAGAGTTTTTTTCATGGTATGGTAAATAACAAACTATCGAAAACGGCAGTATCAATTTCTGAGGTTATTTGAATATATTTACTACAAAGGATTTTATGTTGCAAACATATTGTTCCAAGAAATCCTTCTTAAAACGTGATTGCTATGAAACGTTTTTGTAAGATAGCTTTACTCTTTCTCTTGGCTCTACCATTTTTTATCCAGGCCCAAAAATTGGAACCCAAGGAAATTACGGCATTGATCAATACCTTTAAAAATGATATTCGGGGCCCCTACAAGGATATCCGGTGGTTCTGTACCGATGGAAGTATTCGAGCTCCAAAGGATCCATGTCCAGATGATATTGGTCCAGGAGTGCAGCATGCCCGTTATAAAGATCTTGTGGGGGCATTGGGAAAATCCAACCATATTTTCCTTGGTCAAATATTGGCGTATACAGATGTTGACTCGTTTTGGGATGAAGAAAATGATCATTCCCGCTTAAAACAATATCAACTTGATAAATATCTTAAAAGTGTCGACAACGGCTGGATTAACCAAAAAGGGCAATTTTACCGAGGGGCTATTCAAGCTGAAGATGAACAGGCATGGGGCATGGAGTTTTATCAATGGCTGTTGGAGAGCGACGAGGTTTTGCAGAAGGAATATTTCTTGGTTCGCCAATCTTTAAAGGATATACCCCACAATGGGGATGACAATGTGGCCCAAAAGATGCGGAGCGAATCCAAGGTCATATCCGATTTGTATTTGCCTTTTATGGATCTTCGGGTTAAAATTCATAGTCAACCCGAAGAAAGTGACATTCAAAAAGTAGTTGGGTTCAAACAAGCACACACCGCTAAGTTGACATCGGACATTTCCAGAAAAATAGATCAGTTGGTGGCTACCATGAAGGAATTCCATAAGCCGGTGGATATTGTTGCGTTGCCTAAAATAGCCTCTCTCGCGGTAGGAACAGATTTAGGCGGGAAAATAGAAAGTTTTGCCTCCAATTCAGCATTGGTAAATAACGAAAAGTTATTACTGGAACAAGCTTCACAGCTTTTGTTCGATATCAGGAACGGTCTTTTGGAAGAGAAAAGACCCACGGCCAGACTACAACTCCTTGATGTTTCTCTAAAACTGGAAGAAATTGTGTTTAAAAGTTCGTCCAACTATCAACCGGAAACCTTGAAAGAGCTCTTGCATAAAATCTGTTATTTGGGCATGGCCGTCACTGGATCGGGATATTTGGAACAATGGGAATGGGAACAGCTGGCCAGTAATCTTACCAGTTATGAATCTGAGGAACGATCACTTGGTGAACTTACTGAAGTATTAAATCGGGCAAGGGCTGCAGTGGAATGGAGTGCAGCCATGGTCAAGGCCAATTATGATGCCATAGTAAGAGAATATGTTGCTTTTGAGCCGCTTACGGCAGGTTTTGTAGATGACAAGATTCGTGGTTCCGTGGCATTGCATTTGGGGCAAAGTGTAGGTGATTTAGGAAATCTAATTTCAACAGAGTCCCAGCTGGCGAACAAAGTAATGGGCCTACAAAATCAAAGTACAATCCGAGGCCTCAATCCCGGATATGCGTTTGGGGAGTTGGTAGTTGTAGGAGGAAGCTCTGATGATATTGAGGTGTCATCGGACAAAATCTATGTGTTTCAACGTCCACCATCAGATCTAAAACCTGTTGCAGGTATTGCCACAGTGGCAGAAGGGAATATGGTTTCCCATGTTCAATTGTTGGCACGTAACCTTGGGATTCCAAATGCCGCCTTGTCGGATGAGAACCTTCAGGATCTTCAACAGTATAATGGAGCAAAGGTTTTCTATGCGGTTTCGAACAAAGGGAACGTTATTCTTAAACTTGAAAGCCAAATGTCTACAGAGGAAATGGCACTTTTTTCCAAAAAAGAACGTAAGGAAGAACGCATTGAGGTTCCCATTTCACAGATACGGTTGGATGAAAACAATGTTTTAAACATGCGAAATGTTGATGCGGACGATTCGGGTAAATTGTGTGGCCCCAAGGCTGCAAATTTGGGTCAACTCAAAAAAATGTTCCCTGAAAAAGTCGTTGAAGGCTTGGTGATTCCTTTTGGAATTTTTAGGACGCACATGGACCAAAGCATGCCCGGAGAGAAGATTTCCTATTGGCAGTTTTTGACCAAAATGTTCGAGGAAGCCAATAGCATGTTGGCTTCAGGGATTTCCGAAAAAGAGGTGGAAAATTATCAGCTACGCGAATTGGGGATTTTACGGGATGCCATCAAAAAAATACCCCTTGAGGACAGCTTTGTAAATCAGTTGGAGAAGGGATTTAAAGAAGTTTTGGGTTCCGAATTGGGTTCCGTTCCGGTTTTTCTTCGCAGTGACACCAATATGGAGGATTTGAAGGATTTCACAGGAGCAGGGTTAAACCTTACTATTTTCAACTCCGTAGATAAGGACAAAATTTTACAGGGCATTAAGGATGTCTGGGCATCGCCTTATACGGAACGGAGTTTTAAATGGCGTCAAAAATACTTGTTGAATCCTGAGAACGTTTTTCCGTCCATTTTGGTGATTCCTAGTGTGGATGTGGACTATTCTGGCGTTTTGATTACGAAGGGAATCAGTGCTGGGACAGATAAAGATCTTACGGTGGCATTCAGCAGGGGAGCTGGTGGAGCTGTAGATGGACAGGCCGCAGAACAATACCTGATTATGGATGAAGGCGGATATACCTTGTTGGCTCCTGCAAGGGAACGTTTTTATAACGGTTTGCCCAAAACTGGTGGTACAGAGAAGAAAAAAGCAACCTTCCAAGATCGAGTCCTCAATGAAAAAAACATCAATGAGATTCGGGAGTTGGCCCGTACAATTCGAGACCGTGTGCCTAAAGAGACACATTCCGATTATCAAGACGCTTACGATGTGGAGTTGGGCTTCAAAGATAATAAGCTTTGGTTGTTCCAGATTCGTCCGTTCGTGGAGAACAAAAAGGCGCTGGGTTCCACATATTTGGAATCCATCACACCTAAGATCGACCTTACCAAACGTATTTCACTTTCTAAAAAATTGTAGATGAAAAAAATACTTGCTTTAGGAATTTTGGGGTTGATGGGATTGGGATTCACAGAATTTGTGGAATATCCCATAGATGGTTATGAACGTACAGGGATAAAACGGCTAAAGCGGCTTGAAATGATAAAGAATGGGGAACTCAAAGAAACGTCTTCTCCCTTGCCGGAAGGTGCCAAGAAATCCTGGAATGATATACAATTAAACCTGCTTTCCAGAAAAGCGGATAGTGTGGGAAGCTTTTTTGTGGTGGACGAATCATTTCAAAAAGATATTGGAGCCTTGTTCCGAGGGCTCGATAAAAGTTATTCCTTGACCATTTTGGATATTTCAGACCCTGATAGTATACGCTATGCGGAAAGGAACAAAGCATTGGGCTATCAGCCGGGCAGTGTGGGTAAATTGGCCGTGCTTGTGGCACTTTTTGAACAACTGGACAAGATTTACCCTGATTCCTTTGAAATGCGTACCCAATTGTTGAAGAACAAAGTGGTAAAAGCAGGGGTATGGGGCCTTACAGATGAACATACCGTCCCTATCTTCAATATAGAGAAGAATACCTTGGTCAAACGTCAGGTGATTGCCAGTGATGTGTTCAGTCTTTATGAATGGGCCGATCATATGCTTTCCGTTAGCAACAATGGAGCAGCAAGTATTGTCTGGCGCGAGGCACTTTTAATGGCTGCTTTCGGTCAAAAATATCCCGAACTTACCGAAGAAGAAGCCATGGCCTATTTTAAGGAAACCCCTAAGAAGGAGTTGACGGATTTGGCCAATGACGTAGTTAATCTGCCACTTCGAAGTTTGGGAATTACCACTGATGAATGGCGATTGGGAAGTTTTTTCACCTCTGGTGCCAATACCTATGTTGGAGACAAAGGTGGCAGCATTGGTACACCTTATGGACTGATGAAGTTTTTGGTGCAATTAGAGCAGGGCAAGGTCATTGACGAGGCGAGTAGTCTGGAAATGAAACGCCTGATGTACATGACAGATAGAAGAATTCGTTATGCGCAATCTCCTTCCCTTAAAGAAGCAGCCGTTTATTTTAAATCCGGAAGCCTTTACAAATGTGATCGTAGCAAAGGGGAGGAATGCGGAAAATACATGGGCAATGTGCAAAACTTCATGAACTCCGTGATTATTGTGGAACACCCGGACAACTGTAGATATATGGTAGTGCTCATGACCAACGTGCTGCGGAAGAATTCTGCTTCAGACCATATGTATTTGGCTTCGGCCATAGACAAAATCGTTAGGAAGGGTTAATGTCTCCCAAGGCTTTGATGGCAAAATCCTTGATTTTTGGATTGTCATCCGTAACCAACTTTTCCAATAAGGGTTTAAAACGCAGGTCTTTTTGTTTTCCTATCAGATAAATTACGGCCAGTCTCAAATTTACATCCGGGACATTTAACAATTGCTCAAAACATTCCATTTCACTGGGAATGGTATGTTTGATTTTTTGGATAGCTTCCTCCGATGAAAAATCCATGGTGGCTTCCTCAATAATGGGCAATAATTTTTGTTTAAGGTTGCCTGTGAGTAGGTTGTCCAAAAACTCAATGGCCTTGTTCCTTGATTCTTCTTTAGGACTTAAAAGTCCCAAATAGGCATTTTGTACATCTTCTTGTACATACTTTAGCCCTAAAAGCTTGAATATCCGTTCCAAGCCCGAATCCAATCTTCGTTCCAACAATTCCAATAACGAGGCACGGGCATCTCGCTCCTCCGAATCGATATTTGCTCCTGATTTTTTCCGGTTTCTGTAGGAAATGATAATCTGGGTGTGCATGGCCGAAAGCGTTTGATGGTACAATTTGCATTCCTCAAAAATCTTGGCCACTATTTTAAACCGATTGAATTGTAATGTGGGTCTTTCTTTTCTGATGTCGCTAAGGGCACGTACCACTTCCAACCGAATACTGAGATCAACATCATCAAAAAGTTGAAACAAAGAATAAACGGCTTCCTTGGACATGAATGACTTGATTACCAAGGGCACAAATCGGCAAATTTCGAGGGTTACTGTCCGGGTTTTTACATGTGAAACCAAAATGGGAAGAACCCCTGGTCCGTAATTGTTCAGCGCCGTAATAACAAAGGGCCTCATTGCTTTATGAGGGAGCAAATGCAGGAGCTTATTGATGAATATTGGTCGCATACTGAAGCCTGCTGCAACTATGGCAGCTTGTTTTAAAGAGTCATCTTTATCCTCCAAGGCTTCCATGATTACTGGATAATATTGCGGATGCCCAGAAGCGCCAATGGTTTTTAAAACAAGTGGATTTGCGGGGGATCCCTTTTGCGCCAAACGCTTTTCCAACCTTCCAATTAAATCATGCCTTGATTTCAAGGTAATGTTTCCGGCACTTTCCCTTGCCAAACAATAGAGGGCAGTATCTCTGGTCAATGAGTTGTCAGAATCCAAGAATTGGTCGAAAATATAGGCTTCATTTTGATCAGAATGAAGCAATAGATATTCAAAAGTGGCCAAGGTCAATTCTTCCTCGTTATACCCCAAAAGTTCACTGATATTGGCTACCATGGCAGTGCTGTTTAAAAAATAAAGATTGCGCATTGCTGCAGCTTTTACTTTTAGGGAAGGGTGATCCAGCAATTTCAAAACGTCCTCGGAGAATCTCCTATCATTTATTTCCATCAATTTGTTCAGCATAAAAAGGATTTGTTCCTCGGTTCCGGAGGAAAAAACGCTCTTCATTCCTTCCACCACGGATACGTTCTTCACCTTGGCAATAGATGTGTTTGTGGCTTTTGTAGTTACATTTTCTAAGTTCTTTTTAAAGGTGGTGTAATATTCTTTGCGCAAAACAGCCACAAAAAAAATCCAGACAAGAACCAAACCAATAATCAGTAGCGTAATACTGGTTGTTCCTAGATTAAGACCAATAACAAAGAAAATCAATAACAGTCCGGCAAATCCTGTGGCAATGCTATCAACAACTACATCTATGAAGGATTTTGTACGATTTTTTAGTTCGAAGGGCAGGGGTAGCGCCAACAATTCAGAAGCACTTTTGTTGATGGATTGCTTCAATACCCCATCCATTGCCTTTATGGCCACAATGGCAGATAATTCTGGGATTATCAAGAAAAAAACAGCCCCAAACAGGATGCCCAAGGGCAATAAAAGCAAGGAAAATCCAACGCCCCAAATGCCCACTATACGTTGGGTGAGGAAGAGTTGTACTGCCAGCGACAATAAATTGAACGTAGAGAACCAAAATGCAAGAAATGCGGAAAGCTCTTCTGGGTCTTCAATGGACTTGGCAGCAAAATCACTAAACAAATAATCCACCAATTTAGCCACCAAAACGCCAACGGCCACGGTTAAGGCCATATACGTAAGGTGACGGGATTTTTTGATCAACGTATAAGGATGACCATCTGTTAATGAGATTCGTTTTTTTTGTTGTAGCTCATCTAGTTTGTTTACCCGAAGTTTCCAAATAAATCGAAGTAACGGAAAACACCCAATAAGTAATACGGCTGCGATAAATATCATAACGGCATTCCCAAGAAGCGGTGCAAAAATGGAGGTTAGATAGCCCCCTATGATTCCTCCTAAAATAGCGCCTGAGCCTATAAAGCCAAAAAGTCGTTTTGCATCCCGCACGTTGAAAACCAAATTGGCAAGGACCCAAAATTGGGAAGCAGACAGTACGGCATAAATGGCCACCCATATATAGAAAAAGAAGAGCAGATAAGTGTTCATCAGTCCCAATTTCAATAGACTTCCCAAGGCCACTAAAACAACAATTGAAGTTGTTAGGGTAGTTTTTATGATGTGGTTCAACTCAAATTTTACCAGAATTCGGGTATAGAATAGGGAGCTGAGTACTGCTGTGAGAGCGACCAATACATAAGCAACAGACAATTTTTCGGCACCGAGTTCCGAGAGAAATAGTGCATTGATCGTGGGCTTTATGATCAAAAGAACTGATATGATCAGAAAGATGTAGCAAAACATGAAAAAGGAGATTTTGTATTCCCCTTTTCTAATGTCAAAAAAGTTATTTGCTAGTTTGTAGAGCATTGGTCGTTGAACTATCCAATGACTAAATTTCGGTTTTTTTCAATACTTTTTCTACTGGTTTGACCAGATTTCGAATGATTTGTTCCCCTTCGGGGTCATCAATCAATGCAACCAAGATGTACCTCCGATTAGCATCTCTTCCCCAGACCAAAATGGAATCGGAGTGATATGTTTTCCATGATCCGGACTTCCGGAACAGTCTGGCAGATGGGGCAATGATTTCCAGCGTGTTCACAAACTTATGGTGAAGCTCAGGATTTTCCATAATGCTCAACATTTGCTTGGACCTTTTTTCATTGACCAGTTTTCCATTGGCAAGCAAATAATAAAATCGGCAAACTTGGGTTACCGAAGCGGCATGGCTAAGTTGCTTTAAAGGCTCTCTATTGGTATCGCCACCACCTCCATAGCGCTTTCCTACCCAAAGTCCCCCACCATTGCCTTCATCATAAAAGGTATATTTGGGATCCGTCATGACAGCTTCTATCTTAGCATACCCAATTCGATCTATCATTCGGGTAGAGGCAGCATTGTCCGATTTGCTGATCATTAATCGCATATCTTTTTTGATCTCAGGTGTTTCAACAAGTTCTCCTTTTTCAATAGCATCCATGGCAGATAATAGAATGGCAATCTTGGGAAGACTGGCGGCATACATCATATGGTTGCCATTTATTCGAGCGAACCTGACCTTTTCTGGATTGCTCAGATCCACAATGCCCACGGCCATCTTTTTTTGGGAAATTAAATGTGACCATGTTGGATTGCTTAAAATCTCCTCTTCAAGATTGTTTTGAAGTGAAGTATCTACCAGTTTGGTTAAGGGTTTAATGTTTTTATTGTCCATTTTCAAAGGCAATGCTTGTTGACCTGAAATGGAAAAACAAATGGAAAAAACTAGTAACGCAAAAAAGGTATTTCTCATGTGTAAGTTATGGTGTAAAATACGTGTCAAAAGTATATAATCCTAAGATACACAATATGTTAAAAATCACTTTTTAGATGAATTGAAACAATGAGGATTCATAAGGCTTGCCAATTCTTTCTTCTTCAAAATATGTTAAAATGTGTTCTGATAATTAAGATTAAAAAGAGCGTTGAAAGGGATATTAATTTTAGAGTGGGGTGGTTTAGGTTCAAGGAGTACGATACAATGGCTATTTAATTTTCACTTGTTCAATTAGTTTCTTTGAGATTAACCTTGCTCACATGAACATTAAATAAGTATAAAGCATTATTAATGGGGAATTTTAAATGGATATCAAAAGCTGCATAATTACAAAGCTTTTAAAAAATTATGAAGATAAACCAAATCCAAAGAGGGATGCCGCTGTACTTGCCAGCTCGGCATCCCTAGTGCTCATGATATGGCTAGGTAAATCTTCCCGAGGGTAGTCAAAGACGCAATTTAAAACCGCCATTGGCCACAAAGCCATCTACAGGGGCATAAATGTCCAAAAACTGAGGATTGCTTAAATCTCCAGAATAAATGGCTCCAAAACGGGACTGTCTTGTATCTAGAAAATTTTCAAAATTCAGGAAGATGGAGAAATTCTCCCCTAGCTTTTTTTCGCTCATTAAGCCCAAAACCCAATAAGATTCACTGGTTGTTCCCGAACTTAATTCCTGTGGACTGTAATAATAGGCTTCCAAACCAATCCAAAAATTCTCTTCTTTTTCATACATCAACACATTGTTCAACCGATGTTTGGCTACCAAAGGAAAGTCTGATTTCATTCCATCTTCGTGTTGTTTCACGTTGGCATGCGTGTATCCGGTGAACAGTTTTAAATCTCCATATTTAACCTTTAGGTTGATTTCGGTGCCCTTAGTATCCACATACCCATTGGATTGCTCAAACAAATAGAAACCATTACCGTTTGGGGTCAGCATCATGGGGTCGTTGATCTTGGTGTAGAATAGCAACGTGTTTACAGACATGGTTACTCCTGGAAATGGGATCCATTTGTAGTTGATGTCAAAATTACCCCCTATGGAATGTTCAAGGTCAGTTTCATCCACGTCAATGGGCAGTACATTCCTAAATTGGAGTCTTTCAGCATCTTCGGTGAACACGGTTGGGGTTTTATATCCCATACCTCCGCCTAGGCGAAATGTTAGAGCTTCATTTGGCTCGTACAGTATGGATATCCTTGGTAAGGCCATTGCACCATAATCTGAATGAAAATCTGCACGGAACCCTGTTTCAAGTGATAAAATATCATTTATAGGCCATACATTTTGTGCAAATAACCCAAAAATCTCGTAGGATTGGTCCAATGCCCCATCTTGATCGTTTCGGACATCATTGAAATATTCTGTCCAAAGGTTTGCCCCGAGAACCCATTCCAGTCCGCCTTCAGAAGCATTGGAAAAGTTTATTTCACTGAATGAAGAACGTTGGTATCCCGAAAAGGTGAAATCAGGAATTTGAATGGTTCTATCATAAAAACTGAAACTGTTTTTTAGCTCTAGCCGATTTTGGGCATCAAAAGCATGCTTGAACCCTAGTTGGGTAGAGAACCGCTCGGTTTCATTGGATTCAAAGTAGGGGTCTTGTACAGTTTTGCCTTTTACATGGTCCATATTTCCCCCTAGGCGGTCTTCCCAAATGGCATTGAGGCCGATCAACAACTCGGTTTGGTCGTTCAAGTACCAATAAAGTTTTGGATTTAAGGTAAAACGATCAAATTCCGGAATGGCGGTCAAACCAATGTCCGCTGGATCATAAGGGGTTCCCAGATTATAGGAGGCAAATACTGTTGTCCCCAGTGTTTTGAACTTTTGGGAATAAAATCCACTTAAATCCAAACCTAGGGCCGAGGTGCCATTGACCATAAAACTTAGTTCTGGAACATCTTCCGGTGATTTGGAAATAAGGTTCACCAACCCTGCAATCGCACCACCACCGTAAAGGGTAGAGCTAGACCCTTTTATAACCTCTACCTGTTTTAGGTCCAAAGGTGCAATCTGCATCAGACTCAGTCCACTGGCAAACCCTGAATATAATGGAAAACCATCACGAAGCAATTGGGTATACTTACCATCCAAGCCCTGTATGCGGATACTGGAATTATAGCTGGTGGCCGATGTCTGTTGGGTCCTGATACCAGTGCTCTCATTGAGGAGCATGCGAATATCACCGGGTTTCATATTCCCTTTTTCGGAGAGTTCCTCGCCAGCAATTACCTCAACTCGGGTAGGAATGTCCGCAATGGTCCGTGAGCTCCGTGTAGAAACCAAGGTAATCTCTTCCATTTCCTCGGTATGGGGAGTAAGGAAAATGGTTCCACCCAATACAGCTTCATCCAAGGGAAAGGTTAGGTTGCGATTAACAGAGGTATATCCCAAATAGCTCAATTGTAATTCAAATGTGCCATCGGGGATATCATCAATATATATTTTCCCCGTTTCGTTTGAAATGGCTCCTTTGTCAATGGGTTTCAATAGGGCAGTGACCCCAATCAATGGTTCGGCACTAATGGAATCTTTTACAACAATGTCCAAAGTGTTCTGTGCAAGAACGGATACCGTCCCAAACAGGGACAGCAGCAATAATAATCTCGTTTTCATGTAATTTAAATTTTTGACGTATATAGAATCATGGTCAGAACGGTGCCGACCAAAGTGAATCTGGTTTAAACCAGCTTATACTTCAAAAATCCGAGGCGGTTTAAGGGAAAAGAAATACACTTCCTTGGGAAGCGGCTCAATATAGACAATGGGTTGTATTTTTTCTTCAAGCTCAAAGGGAACAAGCTCCAAGGACACATGATTGGTTGTAAATCCTGGACACCTTCCACAAGTAAAAAAAGGGGAACAGGGCGTTTCCTTGTCATGTTGTTCATTTTCAGTATTGTGATCTCCATCAGCGCAATGGGATGCGGTAGAAGTTTCAAAACATGAATCTGTTTCTTGACAACATGGGTATGATGACAGAACAATCGTGAGCAATGATAAAATCACAGTGAGGAACTTCATATCACAAAGATAAGGATTTACTCCAGGGTCACTTCTTTTTGTAAATGATTTGGAATATATCCTTTTTGAAATTGTTGGTTGTATCTTTATGGAATTTGAAAAAAGAGTTAGGATGAACTGGATTTTATTGCTTGTCGCAGGGCTTTTTGAAGTGGCTTTTGCCGCTTGTCTTGGAAAGGCCAAAAACGCTTCAGGAGCCGAAGCAAACTATTGGTATATTGCCTTCTTAATTTGCTTGGCCATTAGTATGTTATTGTTGGTAAAAGTAACCAAACATTTGCCCATTGGAACTGCCTATGCCGTTTGGACAGGCATTGGTGCCGTTGGGACGGTTTTGGTTGGAATCCTACTATTTAAAGAGCCCACAACTTTTTGGAGGTTGTTTTTTATTACCACTTTAGTAATCTCAATTGTTGGTTTAAAAATAGTTTCTCACTAGAACTTTATGGGTTACATGAACGGTCCGGCGTTAATTTTCCCCCCTATTCTTCGGCAATCCCTCTGATTTTTGTATAAGCCGCTTTCATCTCGGCCAATTTTTCGGGATGGCTTTTGGCCAAGTTGTTCTGCTGGCCCAAGTCTTCCTTCAGGTTGTACAATTGATATTCCGGGTCATTCCCTATTTCAATGTTCACGGTTTT
This sequence comes from Flagellimonas alvinocaridis, assembly GCF_004916895.1. Taxonomy (GTDB): domain Bacteria; phylum Bacteroidota; class Bacteroidia; order Flavobacteriales; family Flavobacteriaceae; genus Flagellimonas; species Flagellimonas alvinocaridis. Next base: position 243,609 of record NZ_SNTZ01000001.1, on the reverse strand, counting down.
GATGATGGCCGGTCCGTCATAAGGGGGAATCATGGCCCAGTCCCCTTTACGGAATGCGGTTCGGGTGGAGGCCTCTATAATGAGTTCATTCCGACCGTTAGTGCTTTTTCCCAACAACACATCCAACAAATCTTGACTGTCCTGGGTCGTGGCATCACTGTTCACCAATGCCGCAAGGGAAGCCAAAAGATCTACTTGGCTTACCATCGCATCCGAAGTGCCGGGGGTAATCTTTCCTTTCCAGTAGGTGATAAAGGGTACACGAGTACCTGCCTCGAACAAGCTGTATTTTCCGCCTCGAAGCGGACCTGCAGGTTTATGGTTGCCCAACTTTTCCACGGAATCATCATAATACCCATCGTTGACCACTGGGCCATTGTCGCTTGAAAACACAATCAAGGTGTTCTCCAGCAAGCCTTCTTCTTCCAAGGTCTTTATAAACTCGCCCACGCACCAATCGGCCTCTACGATCACATCGCCTCGGGGTCCCATACCACTAGATCCCACAAAACGAGGATGTGGGGTTCTGGGCACATGGGGTTGTTGAAGGGCATAATACAGGAAAAAGGGTTGGTCTTTCTTCTCTTTTACAAATCGTTTGGCTTCAGCCAAAAAAGTATCGGCCATATCCTCGTCCACCCATTTGGCAGCTTCGCCGCCTTTCATGAAACCGATTCGGGAAATGCCGTTCACAATACTGTTGTCATGCCCGTGGTGCCATTTCATTTTCAACAACTCTGGGTTGTCCTTGCCCGTGGGTTCGCCCGGGAAGTTTTTTTGGTAATCAATTTGAATAGGGTCGTTGGGGTCAAGATTGTCCACCTTTCCATTTTCAATGTACACTGTGGGTACCCGATCTTGGGTAGCTGCCATGATGTAACTATGGTCAAAGCCTACCTCGTTGGGACCGGGGCTGATGGCTTGGTTCCAATCCACATGTCCGCTGCCAAGTCCCAAATGCCATTTTCCAACGATTCCCGTAGTGTAGCCTTGTTGTTTCAATACTTTGGGAAGGGTGGTTTGGGCGGTATCAATGATCAAGGGGGCGGTGCCCGGCAATATCTTGGCGCTTTTGTTGCGCCACGGATAGGACCCGGTCAACAGGGCATATCGGCTGGGGGTACAGGTGGCCGAAGTGGCATACCCGTTCGTAAATCGCATCCCATTGTTGGCCAAATGATCTAGATTGGGTGTTTTCAGTTCGGTGGCGCCATACGCTCCCAATTCTCCATAGCCCAAATCATCCGCATAGATGATTACGATATTGGGAAGAGCAGCTTGCTCCTCCGGATCGGTCTGCTCTTTCTTTTCGGTCTTGCAGGCAAAAAACAATAGGGTCAGTGCAAAAAAAAGGGTTCTGGCAATGTGCATTATAGTGGTTTTGTTGGGTTGATGGAATTGCAATCTAAGGAAAAGAGTGCAATTTTTAGGGGAGCATTTGGACAATTGCGGAATTGTGTCAATCCTCGAAAGAAGCATTGAAAAAATCACCTAGGGATATTTCAAAATACTGACAGAGCTTTTTTAGGGTTGAAAGTTGAATGTCTCGCTTGCCCTGTTCAATTCTTGAAAATTGAATTCCCGTATCATGTAGGGCTTCTTCTTGTGTAACTCCTTTGATTCCTCTTAACTCTTTGACCCTTTTTGCCAGATTTACAAGCAATTGCTCTTTGCTTTCTTCCATTTTACAAATCCATATTTGTAACAATATAGGGATTCCAATTCCTTGATCATGTTATGGTTCCACAGTCAATATGGCCCTTAGTCTAATGTCATTGGAGGAACTTCCGATCATTATTCTAAAGTCGCCCGGTTCCACCACGCGGTCCATACCTTCGTTCAACATGGTCAACATTTCTGGAGTTATTTCAAAGAACAGTTCCTTGGTTTCCCCTTTTTTCAAATGGACACGTTGAAACCCTTTCAATTCCATGATCGGACGGGCCACGGAGGCCAAAATGTCCCTGAGATAGAATTGCACCACCTCGTCACCATCAAATTCTCCGGTATTGGTGACCTTAAACCGGACGGTTGTGGTCTGGTCCTTGGAAATGCTCGGGGCATCAATTTGTATGTCATCATAGGAAAAGGTGGTATAGCTTAGACCATATCCAAATGGGAAAAGTGGTTTTCCCGTCAGGTTGATATAGTCGTCCCCCCTTCCGGTGGGTTTATGGTTGTAGTAGAGCGGTAGCTGCGCTTCATGTACCGGGAAGGTAATGGGCAGCCTTCCAGCGGGATTGTAGTCGCCAAAAAGCACATCGGCAATGGCATCGCCCCCAGCGTCGCCGGGATACCATACATCCAGAATGGAGGGGACATCATCAATCCAACGGTCCATGGTTATGGCGCTTCCGCCTACCAAAACCACCACCATGGGTTTTCCGGTCTTGGCCACGCTTTGAATCAATTCTTCCTGATGACCGGGCAAAGATAAATAGGCCCTGTCCCTGAACTCTCCTTCCTCAATACCCACGGTTACAATGGCCACATCGCTTTTTTGGGCAGTGGCCACGGCTTGTTGTATCTGTTGTTTCCAATCATTTTCAACGCCCACGTCCCACAACAGTTTGAACCACACATTGCCCACGGTCTCAAAAAATTCAACCTTGAGATCATATTCCTTTCCTTTTTCAAACGAATAGTCTTGGGTAATGGTCCTGACAGTTTGCTTGGTCCAATTGTCCACCACCAGTTCGCCATTGATGTATACCCGATATCCATCGTTGCCTTTGATACCAATTTTAAAGGTACCGGTCTCAGGGGCTTTGAGTTTTCCCGTCCATCGGGCGGAATAGAAATCATAATTGATTTTCTCCTGATCGGGGGAAAACAAGGTCCATCTAAAATCAATCACCGGGTCAATCCGAGTAAGTGCAGGTTCGCCTTCAAGGGTAATGTTGTTGAAATATTCTGCCTGTAACCCTGCCTTTTGCTCCCCACCTTCGTAATGGTACAATTGTTCCCTAGGGATGGTCACATAGTTGGTGGATTCCCTTCCAGGGCCAGCCGCATAGTTAATTGTCACGTTTTCACCCAACTTGGTCTTGAGGCCTTCCAAAATGCTCACGGGCTTGTTTCCGGGTCCCGAGTAGCCCCCCAATCTTGCTTCTTCGGCATCCGTACCGATGATGGCCACAGATTTGACGGTTTTGGAGAGAGGAAGGGTTTGGTCATCATTTTTCAACAGGACCATAGACTCCAAGGAAGCTTTCTTGGCCAACTCCCGATTTTCTTTTGTGCCGTTCCATTTGCTGGCTTCTTGCGGGTCTACATATGGGTTTTCAAACAATCCCAATTTAAACTTGGCCCGAAGCACCCTTCTGACGGCTTCATCTATGGCCGCTTCATTGATCATTCCTTTTTCAAAGGCTTCGTAAAATAGGGTGTAGTGGTCGTATGAGGTTTGAAAAATCACATCCAATCCATTTTCAATGGCCTGTTGGGTGGATTCCGCATAATCCTTTGCGGTAAAATGAAGCACATTGGACCCACCTGTGGCCCCGGCATCAGAAATCACAAAACCATCAAAGCCCCATTCCTTTTTCAGTTTTTGGTTGAGCAACCAGTCGTTGGCAGTGCACTGCCTTCCATCAAAGGAATTGTAAGAAGTCATCACGGACCATGCATTGGCCTTTTGGAAACTGGCCTTAAAAGCAGGAAAATAAATTTCCTCCATAAGTCTTTCATTAAAATGAATGGGGTAACTATCGCGTCCACCGTCACCCACATTGGCCACAAAATGCTTAGGAGTGGTGAGCACACCGGCCCTTTCAAATTGTGAAATGAAGGAGACTCCCATCTGTGTGGTCAGGAATGGGTCCTCGCCATAGGTTTCCTCGGTTCTTCCCCAGCGAACATCGCGGGCTATATTGAGCACGGGGGACAAGATTTGCCGAATCCCCCTGGTCTTGGTTTCCATGGTAATGGCTTTGCCTACATCGGCAACAAGGAGGGTATCCCAAGTGGCTGCCAAGGCAATGGATTGGGGAAATGCAGTGGCACCTTCCCGAACCAAACCGTGCAAGGCTTCATCAAAAGCAATGATGGGAATGCCCAATCGGGTTTCCTCCACAAAGTATTTCTGGATTTCATTGATCAAAACGGCGGTTTGTTCTGCGGTTCCCCCGCCGGAATAATCCAACAACTGCTCTGCCTCATTCCCAGATTTTCCCTTGGTGGCTACCTGAAACCCAAAGATGCCATGCTTGTAGCGTTCCTTGCCATCGGATAGATCTCCGGGAATCATGAACAACTGCCAGAATTTTTCTTCCAAGGTCATCCTGGGCAATAGGTCGTCCACCCTTTCTTCTATGGGCAAATCTGGATTTTTGTAATCCAATTGGTCTTCTTTTTGGCACGAAAGGAGGAGAACGGATAAAACCACCATGGCCATGCACAGGGTTTTGCAGGGGAGCACTATTGCTTTCATTTAAAGGGTTTGGTTTAGTTTAGAAGAGAAGTCATAGACTGCTTCTTTGGTCATAAATGTAGGGTATTTTCTGGGAATGGGTTGAAGGTGTTTGTCCATGGCCCTTTCTTATTTCTTCCTTACCTTAGTCAAAACTTCCAGAGTATGGAGACCAAAGTCAAGAATGTGTTTAGGGACGGGGCTATTTCCCCAGAGTTCATCGCTCAGTCCATAGCAAAACACCAGTCGAAGACGCAGATTGGGGCACATGATATTTTTTTGGGACAGGTACGTGCCGATGAGATTGATGGAAAAACCGTTTCGGCCATTGATTACTCGGCCTATGAGGGTATGGCCAATCAAAAATTCCATGAAATCCGGGAGAGTACTTTTTCAAAATTTGAAATTACCTGCATGCATATTTATCATAGCAAGGGCAAAGTAAATGCAGGGGAAATTTGTCTTTTTGTATTTGTGTCCTCCCCTCACAGGCGGGTAGCATTTGAAGCTTTGGAGTACGTGGTCGAGGAAATCAAGGCACACGTCCCCGTATTTGGAAAGGAACTGTTTGAGGATGATTCCTATCAATGGAAAGTCAATACATAGCCAATGGTCGATATAACCCAAAAACAATCCACCCATAGAACTGCTGTGGCACAGGCGGTCGTAAAAGTTGGGGATATGGCCACGATTGAGGCGATTAAAAACGGAACGGTCCCCAAGGGCGATGTGCTTTCCATGAGCAAAGCTGCCGGCTTTTTAGGGGTGAAAAAAACTTCAGACCTGCTTCCCGATTGTCATCCTCTCCCTGTGGAGTATTGCGGTATTGAATATGAAATGGATGGACTGGAGATCAAGATCATCATCACTGTAAAGACCTTCTATAAAACCGGGGTGGAGGTAGAGGCCATGCATGGTGCCAGTGTAGTGGCCCTTACCATGTACGATATGCTAAAACCCATTGACAAAAGTGTGGAAATCCACCACATAAAATTATTGAAAAAGACAGGCGGCAAGTCAGATATTGATAAGTTGTAATTTTTTCAATTTTTTTTCCCCAACCAAACACTTTTATTCTAATTTTAGGTTGATTAGAAAATAACCCCAGCACCATGAACAACCTCAAACGTGTAATTGTCGATTACAAAAAGCTAACCCCAGAAGTATTGAAATTACTTGTGGAAAAATACCCCGATGGCTATGGAGATAACGATGTGATCAACTTTAGAAATTTGAAAGGTGAGTTGATTGAGGCTGTTGAGGTATCCACGGAAGACACCAAATATTTGGTAAAGATAAGTTCCAAGTTAGAGCATACCATGGCGAACTTTGATGACGATGACGATGACGATGAAGACACATCAGATTTGGATACTGATGATATGGACAAGATGCCAGATGATGACGATGATTTTTCAGATTCCGAAGAGGAAGAATAATCTCAATCCCGTTTTAGATTTTCCAACATTTCAACCGTGGTCTGATCCAAATTAAAGTTGGGTTGCCATCCCCAATCCTTTCTGGCCAGGGTATCGTCAATGCTACTAGGCCATGAATCGGCTATTTGCTGTCTAAAATCTGGGGCGTAGCTTATGGAGAAATCAGGAATGTGTTTTTGGATACTTTTAGCCACTTCACTCGGGGTAAAACTCATGCTGCCCAAATTGTAGGAAGATCGTATGGTGAGGTTTTCAGCAGGGCTTTCCATTAAGCTGATGGTGGCCCGGATGGCATCGTCCATATACATCATGGGGAGTTTGGTTTCTTCATTCAGGAAACATTGGTAGTTGCCATTCTTTAAGGCTTCATGGTATATCTCAACGGCATAGTCGGTAGTTCCGCCGCCTGGCATGGTCTTCCAACTGATCAATCCTGGGTAGCGCACACTACGCACATCAACCCCAAATTTTTTAAAGTAATATTCGCACCAACGTTCCCCAGCCTGTTTGCTTATGCCATATACGGTGCTTGGTTCCATAATGGTGTTTTGTGGGGTATCTTCCTTTGGGGTATTGGGGCCAAAAACAGCTATGCTGGAAGGCCAAAATACCTTGGATAACTTTCCTTCCCTAGCTAAATTCAATATATTGAAAAGGGAGCCCATGTTCAAGTTCCAGGCCCTCATAGGAAACTTTTCTGCAGTAGCACTGAGCATTGCGGCCATTAAGTAGACTTCATCAATTTCATAATGCATTACCACATCTTCAATGGCACCATAACTTGTGGCATCCAAAAGTTCAAACGGGCCAGATTTCACTAGATCATTATTTCCTTCCCGTATGTCGCTGGCAATAACACATTCGGAACCATACTTTTTTCTGAGTTCAACGGTGAGCTCGGTACCAATTTGTCCGCATGCCCCTAAAATGAGAATAGGCTTTTGCATCTAATTTGAAGTTAATTGCGTTTAAGGATAAATATAGCCTTTATTAAAATTTGTACATTCGCTTATGCGAAAATTGATAGTTACACTGATGGCCTTTGCTGCTCTTTGGAGCTGTAAAAATGCAGAAAATGCTTCCGAAGAAACCGAGGCCGTAGAGCTCGTATTCAATTATCAAAAATTACCTTCCAAATTGGCCTTGAATCCAGAAGCAAGTGCCATTGTAGAAACTTGGGAGGAGTTTAAGGCTTTGTCAGGAAGCATAGATGTTTTGTACAAGGCAACCAACAATGAAGATTTGAGTTTGGCCATTGATGACCTTATTGAAAAGGAAAAACTTTTAGAAAAAGGAACCTATCCCGAGCTTTTTGATAGTTTTCAGGTGAAAAGTAGACAACAGGTACTTAAAACGTATTTGTATAAGGTTAAATCCAAGGTTTTGGAAAATCAAGAAACCACAGAGCCCACTATAGAAATGGTGGAAGCGTACAATGCGATACGTAAACAGTTAAATGTTATCGTAAACAGTCAGTTGGACAAAAAATTGATTTTGGATGAAGAATAAGATATTTAGTTTGTTGGCGCTTACCGTTATGGTAGCCAGCGCACAGACCACGGAAAAGGAAAGAATCGACACTTTATTGGATAGTTGGCACTTAGCGGCTTCCAATGCCGATTATGATGCTTATTTTGCAAAAATGACCCATGACGGGATCTTCATTGGTACGGATGCCACCGAAAATTGGCAAAATGAGGAATTCAAAGCGTTTTCAAAACCTTATTTTGATCGTGGAAAAGCTTGGAGTTTTACCGCGGTCCAACGTAATATATACCTCAATAAAGCCAAGGATTTTGCTTGGTTTGATGAATTGTTGGATACCCAGATGAAACTGTGTAGGGGTTCCGGGGTGCTCAAAAAAGAAAATGGGCAATGGAAGATTGCCCATTATGTACTTTCAATAGCCGTGCCCAATGAAAATGTTGACGAACTGATTCAAATGAAGGAACAAAAAGATGACCAGTTGTTGCTCGAATTGAAAAAACAACAGGATTAATTTCCTCCCTCTGGTTTCTCTTTTCTAGATTCCAACGCCTGTTTGCTTAAACTCGCCAAATTAAAATTGGGATCCAATTTTAGGGCTTCATCAATGGTAGCTATGGCTGCATCGATATTGTTCCTGTCCATATTGAAGGTCAAAAGGCCCTTTAAGTGGTAAAAGGCGGACTTTAAATGAACTTCATAAGGTTGCTGTCTCTCATAAAAAGCATACTTCATATCGTCCTGGGCATTGGCAATACCATACTCTATATTGGTGGAAGCTCCAGCATTATCCCCAGTCTGGATTTTTAGGTCGGCCAATTCATATGCCAAATAAGCAGATGGGTCTCTTTTAAAAAGTACCTCAAACTGTTCCAAAGCCCTTTTGGGTTGGTTCAGTGCCTTCAAACATACGGCCTTTACCTGAACGGCCAAATCAGAATCGGCATCATCCTTTTCAATCCCAATGGTGTTCAAAGCTTGTAGGTGTTGGCCATTGTTCATATAGATAAAGGACAAGGTGTCTCTCCTCTCTTGGGAGGGGGCAAGTACGTTTAAATGAGTCAATGCTCCAATAACACCAGTAATGTCACCTTGCAAGCGCATTTCATCATAGTATGCTTGATAGTGCTCCAAAAGTTCATTTTTGCTCTGGGCCATCGCACTAAAACCGATGAGTAAAAGTAATAGGGGTAATGTCTTTTTCATTGATCTTCAATTTAGTGCGCCAAAACTAAAAAAATTATTGGTATAAAGCTGTTAAGAAAATGCCATATGGAATATTAAGCCCTTTATGTGGTAATAGAAGTTGTGAAGCTATGCCCTTTGCCCAGAAAAAGGATGCTCAGCACCACCTTATTTTTTTCTTCCAAAGCATTGTTCTGGTAGTGTGGTGGGGGAATCTCTCTTTTTTTGGCTTCATCCACATAGTAATCCCTTTTTTTTGGGTGCAATGGATAAACGCCATTAAAAATTTCACCCCAATACTCATTTTGGATGATGGTGGAAATCATGAGGATGCAATCATCCAGATGAATTAAGTTTACCGGGTCATCGCCATTGGTGAGGTTTTGTTTTCCGGAGAGCATGGTTACGGGGTGTCGTTGAGGTCCAATCAATCCGCCAAAGCGAATTACAGTGGTGTGCAGGGTAGTGTCTCCCATCAAAAGATTTTCACAGGCCAGTAATTGTTTTCCAGATTCTGTATTGGGTATTGGAGGAGTTAATTCGGTAACATTACCTTTCACATCACCATATACCGATGTGCTGCTTACAAAGATAATTTTTGAGACTCCACTCTTTCTGATTTCGGCATGGAGCAGTTTTACCTTTTCAATATAGCTTTCGGCATTTTTACTCCTTAATCTTGGAGGTATATTTATAATTAAAATGGAAATGTTGGATAAGAATTTTTGAATGTCGCCTTTGATACCCGTTTCGGACAACTCAATTTGAAAAGGTGTTATCCCATCCATTTGGAGGGCATCCATCTTATCTTTTGATGTTGTGGAGCCATGCACATCATAAGAATTCTTTGCCAATTGTCTGGCCAAGGGAAACCCTAACCATCCACACCCTAAAACACCAATTTTTTTATTCAAATCGCAATGTCTTAATGGTCAATATGGCATCGTTCAACACAAAGGGCATGGGAATGCTGGACTCGGGTCTTTTGGGAATGCTAAAGTCCGGATGGGTAAGCAAATCATTGGAAGCCTCGTAAAAAGACAGTTCCAACACCGAGTCTTTTGGAAAGGTCAATTCAAGCTCGGTAAAGTCATTATTGGTTATGTAATGCGTTACAAGTTTCGAGTTTCGAGTTTCCAAAAAATGTTCTGACAATGGGATTCTATTCACTTTTGCTTTTTGCAAAGTGATGGGGTTGGTGTACACATCCAGACGGTTAACATCCCGTTTTGGAGTGATGCAAAGCTCTAGAACTCTAGTATCACCTATAATGGTGTCGTTCACCGTATCAATCCATGGAAGTATAATGTTTTTTTTCGGTGCATCGGCAATGTAAGTGAGCTGGGTTCGGTATTTGCTGGATAATGTCTCATATTCCTCAGTACTGGGTTTGTGTTTAGTATCTCCCAAAAATTGATTGTTCCAATCAATTGGGCTATTGTCATACGTGGCCCAAGTAGCAGTGTCCGTATCTGCGTTGTAAACGTAAAGGAGGCTACTTGGTTTGGGTCTTTCTGCATTAAAATCTGAATTAATATGGGACGATATGCCAAACACCATGAACAGGAACAAAAAAAGATAGGCCAAACGATCTTTGTTTTTTAGTTGTCCAAAAAATGGTAACATCAAAACAAATAGGAGGGTGGTGAATACTGTTGCCGCCACCATCATCTTCAAGCCTAATCCAACAGGAAACATTTTAATGAAAGGTGAATAAATAAAAACTGCCGGTAATCCTAAAAAGACCATCAAAAAAGGATTGGGCTCATCTTGGTTCAGGGTTACCATAAAAGCGGCCAAAAGCCCAAAAAGAGGAATCACAAAAAAGCTTGCACCAGATAAATATTGTGCAACAAGACCACAGATAACCAACCATACAAAAATCGGCGCAACCAAAAGATTGGGCGTGCCTGTTTTTCGAAATTTATGATAGGTCCAAAAACATACGGCCAAAGAAATCATGACATAGACCACGATGTATAAATGGCCATTATAGGTGAACCCATGTAACATATCCTTAAAGTCGGGATACCACCAAGTAATTGTGGTCCAGCAAAAATAGCCGATTGCTCCATTGACCACGAGAGTGAACAGTAAAGGCAAGAACCCTCTTAGAATATCTTTTAGATGTAATCTTTTCTTTTTGAAGCCTACAATCAATAAAATAACAAAGGTCAATAGGGCAAACCCGAACATGGGCCAAATCCATTCAAAGGGATAAGAAACCAGATTGAAAAAAGGGAGATTAAAGTAGATATAATCATTTAAGCTTTTAAGATTCCCCAAATCCGATTCACTGAAATGTTTGAGCAATGGCATTAGGTAACTGCCCTGATGAGCCAATGTTTTTCTGTCCAAACGCTCATAAGTGTCCAGCGCAGTATGGTAATCAAAATGGTCATCAATAAAGGCAAAGTTAAAGCCATCAATATCGCCATCTTCCCTAAAGACAGTCAAATCCGTATCGTTGGGCAACATTTTATAGATGCTGTAGGCCAAGGAATTGGCTACGGGATACTCTGGGTGGGCTTCGGAAAATTCCTTGATAAGGGTTCCATTGCCCCTATTGGTCTCAATGAGCATATAACTAGGGCCTCCGCTTCCACGCGCCTCAAAATTGAGTACCAAACCAACATCTTTTGCCCATGGATGTTTGTTTACAAATAAATCAGCTCCATTGAGACCCAATTCTTCAGCATCGGTGATAAGTATGATAATATCGTTTTTCGGGTTTTGGTTTTCTTCCAAAAAAGCCCTAACTCCTTCTAAAATTGTGGCTACGCCACTTGCGGCATCACTTGCGCCGTGTGATGAATGCGGATTGCTATCATAATGGGACAACAACAAAAGTGCTTTTCCTTCTGACGTACCCTTTATCCTTGCCAAAATATTGGTGGCTTTGCTGAGATTGGCCCAGTCCCCAGCGGTATATCCCTCTTGGGTAGAGGTTTCCAATCCCATTTTCTTAAGCTCGGAAATAATATAGCTTCTGGCCCGTGCATGCCCTGGAAATCCAACGGCATGAGGCTCTACGGATAGATTTTTAACATGAACCAAGGCCCTGTCCGTGGAAAAAATCTGTGGAGATGCATCCATATCTGGACCGTACGTTGGCGTCAAGGCTTTATAGCTCCAAAATACAGCGGCTAAGAGAAGGAAAAGGGCAAGGGTTCGGGAGAACTTCATGGTTTTACGTTGTTTGGTCATAAAAATATGAAATTATGAAAGGTTCTCATATTTGGATATAAAAAGTTAGATAATTCGTTAAAAAAAGCTATATTTAATATTCAACCTTAAATTTAACCTTATGGCAATCAAGAGTTTTCAAGGCGTACGATCTAAGGAGGAGTCTAAAAAAAAGTACGACGCTCCTATTTTGGTTGAGGATTACATGACCAAAAAACTGATTACTTTTTCACCCGAACAATCTATTTTGGAAGTAATGGAAGCATTTGCCAAGTATCACATATCTGGGGGGCCAGTTATGGATAACAATGGATTTTTGGTAGGCATCATTTCCGAAGCGGACTGTATGAAGCAGATCTCTGAAAGTAGGTATTTCAATCAGCCTATATTGGACAAAAGTGTGGAACGGTATATGACCAAGGAGGTGGAGACCATTCCGCATGACATGAGCATTTTTGATGCGGCCGGTGTCTTTGATCGACATAACCGTAGGAGGTTGCCGGTAATGAAAAAGGATATTCTGGTGGGCCAGATAAGCCGCAAAGACATTGTAGTGGCAGCCCTAAAGCTCAATGCACAGAATTGGAAGTAAAATTTTATCACTCCCGTTTTACAATCATATAATAATCGTTGTCCAAAGGTAAGTACCCAAGGTCATAAACGAAATAGTAGGTGCTGCCTTTTTTGGTAGTGTAAAGGTTGGTGATGTATTCAAAATCGAAGCCTTTATCCAATAATCGCATCTTTGTAGTGGTGGTTTTCCCTTCTTTTAATGGAAAACTGTCCAGGATACGATAGTTTTTGCGCAGTTTGTTATTGATGTTGCGCACCAAGTTTTTGCTGTCTTTGTTCAGGCGATTGTTATAGGCATTTCTACAGTGGTCGGAACAGTATTTCTGGTCAATCCTGCCCAAGAGCTTTGCCCCACATTCCAAACATTTTCTTTCGGACATAGGATAAGATTTAGGTGACTACAATATCATACTTTTTCAACAAACCTATAAGACCCTCTCTGCTGAACTTACTTTTTTTGAGGGAGTTTCTAGTGGGGTCGATGGAAAATCCGAAGGCAGTTTCAAAATCCGTCCCCTCCAGATCGGTATTCTCAAAAATAGCATTCTTCAGGTCAGAACCTGAAAAGGAACTCCCTTTTAGGGAGGTGTTGGAAAAGTCGGTCTGGTGCAACTTGCAATTCACAAACCGGGTCTGGGGAATTTCCAAATCATAAAAAGAAGCCACCGAAAGATTACATCCGTCAAATTGAAATGATAACAGCATGGGATTACAGCTGTCAAACTGAAGCCCCACCATTTTGCAATTAATGAATTCCACCTCGTTAAAAGTGGTATGGGCTATATTGGCATTGGTCAAATCACAATCTTCAAAAGTGCACTCCACAAAGTTTTGGTTGTCCAAAAACCCCTTGGTGAACAAGCAATCCACAAAACGACAATTTTCATAATCCCCTTTGGGCAACTTGGTTTGCGTAAAATCCTGTTTGATAAACTCTTTGTCCAGCCAAAATGATTGTGCCATATGATATGTTTCCAATGAAATTAAACCGTTTTCGGGGTCATGCCCAATGCAAGGTAAGTTACAAAAACTGATGGGGATTGTTAAGAAAAGGATAAACCTTGAATTTTATTTGGAACAATCGTTCTAAAATAAATATGTTTGTACTGGAACATTCATTCCAAAATAAAAACATAAAACAATTACACCATGAAAAAACTATTGGGAAAAGTAGCCATCATTACCGGGGCAACAAGTGGAATGGGTCTGGAAACGGCCAAAAAGTATCTTGAGGAGGGGGCCAAAGTGGTCCTTACCGGTAGAAGTCAGGGTAAGTTGAACGCCATAGAGGACCAACTCTCTGGAGAGTATTTATTGGTCAGGGCCGAAGCATCCAGTGTCTCGGACAGTGCGGCCCTTGTGGCCCAGACCGTGGAGCGGTTTGGGAAGATTGATATCCTGTTTCTGAACGCAGGAGTCTTTAGAATTGAGCCTTTGGAACATCTGACCGAGCAGATTTTTGACGAAGTGTACGATGTGAACGTGCGAGGTCCGTTGTTCACCGTAAAGGCCGCTTATGAATACTTGAACGAGGGAGCCAGTATCATTTTCAACACCTCCATTGTAAACGTAAAAGGCTTTTCGGGCATGTCTGCCTACGGATCTAGTAAAGCGGCATTGCGCTCATTGACCCGTACATTGGCTGCCGAATTGGGGCCTAAGGGAATCCGGGTAAATGCTATTGCGCCAGGACCTATTGACACTCCTATTTACATCAAACACAATGCGCCTCAGGAGAATGTGGACCAGATGGCGTCCAACCTTCCTTCAATGATACCCCAAGGCAGGTTTGGGACTGTGGATGAGATTGCCACCACAGCCGTATTCTTGGGGTCTTCGGACAGTAGTTATATCACTGGGGCGGAGATTCCCGTGGATGGAGGATTGGCGCAAGTGTAATTTTTTGAATACTTTCGAAAGAATTATTTCGAAACACATGCCAAGGGTAAAGCAGTTTGATGAAACGGAGATATTGAACAAGGCTATGGAACTCTTTTGGGAAAAAGGGTTCCATGCCACTTCAATGCAGGATTTGGTGTCCCATTTGGGCATCAACAGGGCTAGTTTATATGATACCTTTGGCTGCAAAGAAATCCTTTTCCAGAACGCGGTGGAGCATTATATTGAGGTGAGTGGTAGCTGTATGCGAAACCTTTTTGAAAAAGAAAATGATGTCCGGGTTGGGCTTAAGAAGCTTTTTGATATGGCCATTAACGAATCTCTTTGTGATTTGTCCAAAAAGGGGTGTTTTGTGGTCAATACCACCACGGAGCTCATTCCAGGGGATGAGGCCATTCAGGAAATGCTCCAAAAGAACAGGGAGAACATGGAGGCAGTTTTTGTGGATTATATCCAAAAGGGAATCGACAAGGGCCAAATCGATGCCTCCAAAAGCGCCCAGGATATTGGGCTGATGTTTTTTGGTCTATACAATGGACTCAGGGTTTTGGCCAAAGTGGACCCTACTTCGGAAAGTCTTAAAAAAATGGCGGCCGCAGGACTTTCCATCTTGGATTGAGAACTGCTAAGGAACCCGTTTGTAGGCGAATAGCACTTCTTCAGCAGAATCACCATCTTCAATGAGAACATAAATGTTCATCTCATTTTCATTCACCAGTTCCATAGTGAATCCTTCAAAAAAGACTTTGTTTTTCTCAACCTTTACCAACTTAAAATCAACGGTTGCATCTTTTTCCTCCCATCCCTTGAGGTCTCCCTGAAAGTGTTTCAACTGTAGGATCATGGTGTTCTCCACTTGTTGGATGTGTCCTATTTCATAAAAAGAAACTTTGTTGTCCTTTACCAGTTTAAAGACAAACATCATGGAGTCCCCGAGTGGGGGACTCCAGATTTCTTCTGCAATGCCGCCAAAAGCTTCGCCTTGCCAATGCCCAGATATCCAAGACACATCCTCCAATGTGGCACTTGGGGATTGTTGCCCATCAGTCAATTGTAGGGTTTCTTGTGCTGAAACCATTCCCACATGGAATAGGAACAGGATAATTGCAGTTCTCATACGATGTTTTATGGTAAGACGAACGGCCAGCTATTAATTGGACAATGCGAATTTTACATTTACCGTGGTCTCCACTCTTATTTTTTCAAAATCGATGTCCAAGGGTTGTGCTTGACCCATATCGGCACTCACCGCCTTCATCTCCATCATTGGAGCTTGGTTGTATCTTGGGTAGTACGGTTGCGAGTTATCCGCAATATGAAGGGCAAGACCCACTTTTTGACCCAACGGTTTGGTGAGCGCATTAGCCTTTTGCTTGGCCTTTTTTACGGCCCTAGTCTTCAGTTCTAGCTCAAGTTCATCCATTTTGGAATATTCCGTTTTTTCCAA
The DNA here is from genome assembly GCF_004916895.1 of Flagellimonas alvinocaridis. GTDB lineage: Bacteria > Bacteroidota > Bacteroidia > Flavobacteriales > Flavobacteriaceae > Flagellimonas > Flagellimonas alvinocaridis. The sequence continues at coordinate 227,984 of NZ_SNTZ01000001.1, read as the reverse complement.
AAAGGCATTGGCAATATCTAACTGCTCCAAGGCCATCAATACTTCACCGGCCTGTTTTCCAGAGTATACCAAAAGGGAATATTGCTTGCTTTTTAGCACTTCTTTTCCGCGTAAAAAATATTTTTGAAAGTTACTGCTAAGGTCCTTGATCACTAATTGCTTGTCCAAATCCACACCAAGGGCTTTTAGGCGTTGGGCCATTTTGTTTTCCTGCTCTTCGACGGAATTTCGGCCTTTGGAGTCCTTTTCCTGAATGGTGATGTTGAGGTAAATTTTATCTGGGGTGACCAAAGTGTCCACTTGGGCAGAGGTTTCCAAATAGGGAACATCCAAGAAACTCTTTGATTGTGAAAAAATTGCTGTTGAGAACAATAGCCCGATAATGGGAATGATTACTTTTTTCATGCGTTTTGATTTTTTATTTAAAGGTAAATACTTCCCCCCAAGGAGCAAAACCTGTGCCGTTTTATGATCCATAAAATTTCAAAACATAAAAAACTGGGGGATTCTCCAATATTCTTAAGTAAATTGTAAGTATGAAATTTGTTCTGGCACCAGATAAATATAAAGGTTCGCTCACTGGGCGGCAATTTTGCGATGCTGTCGAAAGTGGGATAAAAAAAGTTTTTCCTACTGCTGATATCGTCAAAAAGCCCTTGGCCGATGGTGGAGATGGTACCATTGAAGTTGTGATGGATTATCTTCATGCAGAAATGGTTTCCGTTAAAGTAAATGATCCTCTTTTTCGTGAGATAGAGTCGGCTTATCTGCTTTCGGGGGATGGGAAAACGGCATTCATTGAAATGTCCGAGGCTTCGGGCTATAAATTATTGGCCAAATCGGAAATGAACTGCATGCACACCACTTCTTTGGGAACAGGTGAAATGATCGTGGATGCGATGGAAAAAGGGGCGAAGAACATTGTTCTTGGTATTGGGGGCAGTGCTACCAATGACGGAGGCATGGGGATAGCCATGGCTTTGGGATATGAATTTTTGGACAAGGACGGACAAATTTTGGAACCTGTGGGGAGGAATCTTATCCATGTAAAACACATCAGCAAGGAAAAAGTTCACGGGAAATTATCTGAAATCAATGTTCAGGTGGCCTGTGATGTCAATAATCCCTTGTATGGCAAACAAGGCGCGGCCCATATATATGGTCCCCAGAAGGGAGCTTCTCCAGATGAGGTCGTTTTTTTGGACCAAGGATTGGAAAGTTTTGCCCAAGTGCTGCGCACTGTTTTTGAGGTGGACGTACAGCAAATTCCAGGAGCTGGTGCCGCAGGGGGTATGGGAGCTGGGACCCTTGTTTTCTTGAATGCCGATTTAACGCCTGGGGTGGATTTGGTGATGCAATTGGCCCGTTTTGATGATGCTTTGGAAAATGCTGATTGGGTCATCACTGGCGAAGGACAAATGGATGGTCAGACCTTTTCTGGAAAAACCATCAATGGGGTAGTGCGCTCGGCCCGGGCAAAAAATATTCCAGTTGCCGCTTTTTGCGGTTCCATGGATGTTTCCATAGAAGACATGCAGAAGATGGGACTTCAGTATGGAGTTTCCATTTTAAACCACGTGGGCAATTTGGAGGATGCCAAAATCAAAAGTTATCGGAATTTGGAATTGGCCAGTTACAATTTTGCCAGTCTTTTGAAACAGACTCAAGTTTAATTAAGAGTTGGACTTCCCTCGCATCATCTTAAATTCCAACGAAGTTTTTACGGCTTTCCATTCGCTGTCCAAAATGGAAAAGAGCACCGTATCCCGAATAACTCCCTTTTCATCAATTCGATGGTTTCTTAAGATGCCTTCTTGTTTGGCCCCCAAACGGAGAATGGCATTGCGAGAAGGAAAATTATGAAAATGGGTCTTGAACTCTACCGCTATGCAATCCAACACTTCAAAAGCGTGTTTCAAGAGTAGATACTTGCATTCGGTATTGACCCCGGTTCGCTGTACCCGTTCAGCGTACCAAGTGGCCCCGATTTCAACCCTTCTGTGTTGGGCATCGGCATTCAGATAGCGGGTACTGCCTACAACGGTATTGGTTTTTTTATCGATGATAGCGAATGGAAGTGCCCTGTCCGCTTTTTGTTCCGAAAAGGCAATACCCATATAAGTGTCAATGGTGTCGGCGGATGGAACGGAAGTATACCACAACTCCCACAGTTTACCATCTGAAGCTGCGGAGACCAAAGCGTCTCTGTGTTCCGCTAGCATAGGGACCAGCTTTACCAACTCTCCTTCCAGCGTAATGGGTTGCAACCAAGGTGCCATAGAATTTATTTAATGTTGATTTTACCAAAGGTATTATGCTTGGCTCAATTTTACACAACAAAAAAGCCGGGATATGCTCCCGGCCCATTTGTCAATCAAAAAACGAAATCTGAAAAAGGAAATTATATTTCCCTGAATTCCTCTACAGAGAAAAAGTCTTTATCGGTATTGTCAATAAAGTAAATACCTTTCGTTACAAAATACTGCATGGTTTTGTCGTCTACCTTGACGGCAAATCCCTTTTTTGTGGGAACTACCTTAAAACTATCGGTTACGGACCGTCTGTATTTTAAGACCATATAGTGATCATAATTTTGATCATTGTCTTTGTCCACGGCAATGAGTTTGGTAACTACTGCCGGTTTCTCTTTTCTATTTTGATTAACTTGACTCATCTCTTTTTGTTTCAAGACCATGGGGTAATTTCTATGCTCCATGACCTTAAGGTTGTATGGAACCTCGGTGCCATCTTTTTCAATTGAAAAAGTTTTATGGATGGTGGCGTTCATATGACCAGAGTCTTGGCTTTGGGCATATCCTGCCATACCGGTTAGTATAAAAATTGATAAGAATGTTGTTAGGGTTTTCATGTGTAACTGTTTTGAATGATATATATTTCTTTCTCGAGGGATGGTCAAGAATTATTTGAGATAAGAAGTGAACATCCAATTTCTTTTTTCCATGTGCATAAGGAAATCGGTGAGGATTTGCTCCGTGGCCACATCACCACTTTCCAAGGCGGCATTGATGCCGTCTAGCATATTGTTATGTAGTATTTCATAATTGTTTAGTACTTCCCGCACCATTTCTATGGCGGACAGTTCTTTTTCAGGTTCCTTTATGGTAGAAAGCTCAATGGTTTTCTTTAGGGTGAAGTTGGGTTTTACACCAAAGACGCGAATGCGCTCTGCTACAGTATCAATGTTTTCCTTGGTGGTGTTGTATTCTTTTTCAAATACTTCATGGAGTTCAAAAAATTCTGGACCTTCAATATTCCAATGAAAATTTCTCAGTTTATTGTAGAATACCTGATAGTTGGCAAGTAGAGTATTTAGGGTGACTACAATTTCGGCAGTCTCCAAATAGGTAAAACCTAATTTTTTAAATGTCTTGTTTTTTGTTTTTACAGTTTCCATTTTTTGTGTTTTTCTGATTCGACTTTGTGTTTAATTTGATGCATACCCTATTTGGTCCATAAATCGGACGTAATAAGAAATGCATTTTTGTACGCTGGGTTGTGGGAAAAGAAGATTCCCCAATATGGATATAAGGGTCAATTGCTCGACCTAGAAGGCAATAGGATTGAAGTCTGTTTTTATGTTATCCATACTATAAATATAGAAGTATATTTCAGAAAATCAAGTATTTAACATGGTTTAACGTCTCTAAACACTCTATTAACAGTTTTGAGATAGTATTTTATTCGTTGTCACGACTTCGCACAATAAAATCCTTGTTGAGAGCAACGTATATATCGGCAGAAATATCAATGACATACTCTTTGTCGCTATTAAAGACTTTTTGGGACTCTCCATTTTGATTGTCATGCTCTTGGATGTAGATGGTTTCCATTTTATCATATAATCGTTTTCCAAGACTAAAGCGTTTTACTACTGTGTATTTGTGGATGCACCGTATGATCATTTGTGTTGTTTGGTTGAGTTTCATCTTAAGACACTCTTTGGATGTATTTGGTCACTCTCCTTTTGATTGTTGCTTGATTTAATCAATCGGCGCCTATATCAAATTTCAATCATTTACATACGTTTACAAACGAAAACAAATGATTTCAAACCGATTATTGCTTTGAACGGCTGCTAAGTTTGCCCTGTCGAACAAAACCTATTCGATAGTAGTAACTGTTTAACGCTTAAATCTTAAATCATGAATTCACTACGAAACAAAGTACAGTTAATTGGTAACCTGGGGAACGACCCAGAAATCATCACTATGGAAAATGGAAACAAACTGGCCAAGTTCTCTGTGGCCACTAATGAATCCTACAAAAATGGAGATGGGGAAAAAGTAACCGATACGCAATGGCACAATGTTGTTGCTTGGGGGAAAATGGCTGAGATAGCCGAGAGTTATCTTGTCAAGGGAAAGGAAGTCATCATTGAAGGGAAGTTGATGTCCCGTGCCTATGAAACCAAGGAAGGTGAGAAACGGTATGTCACTGAAATTAAATGCAATGAGCTTTTAATGATAGGTAAATAAGACGATTCCTACATGTGAACGAGAAAGGGGGCAGTTTGTCCCCTTTCTTTTTGTTTACTATGACTTCATGATATCTTAAAGTAAATAGATGCAAGCTTTGGGGTACTTGTTCGTCTTACTAAAAAAAGATTGCCATGAAAGCTATGATCCCCTTCATATTGTTCCTTTGCTTTGGACCATTGTTATTGGCCCAACAGGAGAGTATTGTACCTCAAAACTTTAGATTTTATGAGGATCTAGCCCTTCGTGATGCGCAATATGAGCAGAAATTGGAAGCCATGGACCTACAGGATGAACTGGATTATTGGACGGACCAGCATAATTATGAGCGCCAATTGGGAACAGAAAACTTTACGGCCTATCTGGTATACATGAAAAGCAAAAAGGAGGCCTATCAACGGCACCTACAAAATTGTACGGAAGGCTGTATCCATAGCAGACGTTTTTTTGAAAGGGCCCATGAGTATCTTTCTTCTTCGGATACGGAATACTTAAAACAGCTAATGGAAAATGGAATGGTCTTGAACACTTCCCCAAAAAGAAACCAATAAGACTAAAAAATCCACCAATTGGTGGATTTTACGCAACTTTCTTTAAAAGGTCAAAACAAGGACAGCGCTTGCAACGCTTGTTTTCTCCCTTTTTATATTTTTTACAGCACTTGGTCTTGCAGTTAGTAACCTGAAGTTCTTTCAACAAGGCCTTTTTCTGTTTTTTTTCTTCTTTTTTCTTCTTCTTTCCCATCTATCAACACAGTGGATGGGCAAAAATAATTATTTTAAATCAATCTAAATAAAAAATTATTAACAATTGTTTGACTCCCAAGCTAAAAACGAAGGGCAACTCCCATGGTATTTGGGCCAAAGGAAAGGTTCCAGCTTAATTTTGATTGGTTGTCATTGTATTTCTCATCGTATTTGGAATCCAAGTACTTGTCTATGGATTCTACAATAAAAATGCTCAGTACAGTGCTAAAAGCAACATCAGAAACCCAATGGAAATCATCCACAACCCGGACCATACCGGGAATCATGCCAACGGTATATAATCCTGCTTTCACCCAAGGACTTTTAAATTGCTTGGCAATGGCATATGCGTTGCTAAAAGCCAACATGGCATGGCCAGATGGGAAGGAGTCATAATCATATACACGGTCCAAGTGCAATGGGTCAAACGTACTGGAACTGGCTCCACTTTTTGGTCTTGCCCTACCTATGATACGCTTGCTCACTTGTTGTAAAAACCCACCTGCGGTGGCAGACGAAATCAGGAGCACCCCGGTCCGTCTCAGTTTTTCATTTTTGGTAAAGAGTCCGGCCAAATATACTCCTCCTGTGAGCATATAATTGTTTTCAGGACTGCCATACTCATGTCCATAGTCAATCACAAAATCAGGAATGTCTTTGCGAAAACCGTTTTTCCAATCGTTGAGCTCGTCATCCACGGTAAAAAGAAGCAAGGTGCCTCCAGTCAGATATCCAAAATTGGCCCAATCGTTTCCTTGCCAATGAAATGGCCGTGAATAGGCATGGCCAACCCCGCCTAAAATGTTTCCAACATCATAGGTGAAGTTGTTCCAGAGGTTTTTCTCTTTTGTTGGTTGTAATTCTTGACCTGCTACGGGAATCACAATTAAGATAATAATGAAGTATTTGAACAATTTCATGGCGATTGAAAATAAAAATTAGGCGATAAAATTACGCATAAATGTCCTGCGCCAATCTAAAGGTATTGGCATGGGCTTCTACAATAACCTTAATGTCGGGAGAATACCCTCCTCCCATACAGCATTGTACTGGAATTTTTGCATCATAACACATTTCCAGCACATAGCGGTCACGTTCTCTGCATCCCTCCAAACTCATGGCCAAGGTGCCCAATTTGTCGGAGGCCAGTACGTCCACACCGCAGAGATAGAAGATGAAATCCGGTTGTACTTTATCCAAAAGGCCGGGTAAGGTGTGCTTTAAAATGGAAAGGTACGCTTGGTCCGTGGTACCTTTTTCCAGAGGGATATCCAAGTCCGAAGTTTCCTTTTTGAAGGGATAATTGCCCCTTCCATGCATGGAAAACGTAAAAATAGTGGGGTCGTCCTGAAAAATTTCGGCAGTACCGTTGCCTTGGTGTACATCTAAGTCAATAATTAAAATGTTCTTGACCAAGTCTTTTTTTTGAAGATATCTGGCCGCTATGGCTTGGTCGTTCAATAGGCAAAAAGCTTCGCCTCTGTTGGAATATGCATGATGGGTTCCTCCTGCGATATTCATGGCAATACCATGTTCAAGTGCAAATTCACAACCCTTGATTGTGCCATCTGCAATAATCTGTTCACGTTTCACCAATTCGTCACTTAAGGGAAAACCTATTTTTCGAATGGCACGTTTATCTAGATGTAGGTTAATCAAATCCTCATAATATGCTTCGGTATGAACAGCCAAAATAGATTTGACATCAGGAAAAGAGGGTTCAAAGAAGTTTTCTTTGCCGCAGGTACCTTCATGAAGAAGCTGTTGGGGCAACAACTCATACTTGATCATGGGAAACCGATGCCCTTCCGGTAATGGATGCCTGTAAATGGAATGGTAGGCTATTTTTAGCATTGAATTCCCTTATTTGTGAAGAGCCAGTTGAATACGTTTTCTAGAAACATCCACATCCAACACCTTGACCACTACTTGCTGATGTAAGCTTACGTGCTCATTGACGTCCTTCACGAAAGTATCTGAAAGATTGGAAATATGGATGAGTCCACTTTCCTTGATACCGATGTCCACAAAACAACCAAAATTGGTAATATTGTTTACAATGCCCGGCAATAATTGTCCTTCTCTTAAATCGGTTATTTCCTTGATGTTTTGATTAAAGGTAAACACCTTGGCTTTTTCCCTGCGGTCCAAACCAGGTTTTTCCAATTCTCCTAGAATATCCTTCAAAGTAGGAAGCCCAATATCATCCGTACAATAAGATGTTAGGTCGATGTTATGCAGGATGGATTTATTGCCAACAATCTCTTTCAAGGAAATGCCTTGGTCTTTCACCATTTTTTCAACTATGCCATAACTTTCTGGGTGAACAGCCGAGTCGTCCAATGGATTTTCACCCTCTTTGATACGCAGGAATCCGGCACTTTGCTCAAAGGCCTTTCCACCAAGCCGGGGTACTTTTTTAATTTGGTCCCTGCTGGTAAAGGTCCCATGTTCATTGCGATAGGTGACAATGTTTTCAGCCAGTTTCGGACCAATGCCCGATACATAACTGAGGAGGGGCACACTGGCGGTATTGATGTTGACCCCGACGGAATTGACACAACTCTCCACCACGGTGTCCAAGGAGGTTTTCAATTGGGTTTGGTCCACATCGTGTTGGTATTGGCCCACCCCAATGGATTTGGCATCTATTTTCACCAATTCGGCCAAGGGGTCTGCCAAACGGCGCCCAATGGAAACTGCCCCTCGGACAGTAACATCGTAGTTTGGGAATTCATCCCTGGCAATTTTGGAGGCCGAATAGATGGAAGCTCCTGCTTCACTGACCACAAAAACCTCAATGGGGTTTTTAAATGCAATACGTTTTACCAGTTGTTCCGTCTCTCGTGATGCGGTGCCATTACCAATGGCAATGGCCTCAATTTTGTACGCATCGACCAAGGAACTTATCTTTTTGATGGCCCCTGCACTGTCCCGTTGGGGTGGATGGGGGTAAATCGTCTCATTATGTTTTAGCTCGCCATGAGAATCCAAACAAACCACTTTGCAACCTGTTCTGAAACCCGGGTCTATGGCTAGAATCCTTTTTTCACCCAAAGGGGAACCCAACAACAATTGTTTTAGGTTTTTGGAGAATACCTGTATGGCAGAAGTATCCGCTTTTTCTTTGGCAGCCTTTAACAGCTCGTTGGAAAGTGAGGGGAACAAAAGTCGTTTGTAGGCATCCGCTATGGCCAGTTCAATCTGTTGTGAACAGGCGTTGTTTGATTTGATGACGCGCCTTTCCATCATATCAAGTGCCCTATCATCATCAATTTCAATCTTAACCCGGATAAACCCTTCCTTTTCTGCTCGCATGATGGCTAAAAAGCGGTGGGAGGGGCAACGGTCCAGTGGCTCGCTCCAATCGAAATAGTCACGGAACTTTTGGGCTTTTTCGTCCTCTTTTTTGGTTTTGATGACCTTGGTGGTGATGAAAGCATGGCGTTCCAACTGGTTGCGCAGCTGGTTACGGATATCTGAACGTTCATTGATCCATTCAGCAATGATGTGGCGGGCGCCTTCCAGAGCCTCATCTTCATTGTTGACGTCCTTGCCCAAATATTTGGAGGCGATGAATTCAATCTCATCACTCCGCTGGGCCATGATAATTTTTGCCAAGGGTTTCAACCCATTTTTTCGGGCGGTTTCGGCTTTGGTCTTTTTACTTTTCTTGAAAGGGAGGTAAAGATCTTCCAGGCTGGTAAGGTCGGTACAGTTCTGGAACTTTGCCTTCAACTCCGGAGTGAGTTCGCCCTGTTCCTCTACGGCTTTGATAATGGCGGATTTCCGCTTTTCCAGAGCCTCAAACTGGGTTTTATACTGTACAATGGCCCCAATTTGGACTTCATCCAGATTGCCGGTACGTTCTTTTCGATAACGGGAAATAAAGGGAACGGTACAATCTTCGTTCAACAAGGCCACGGTATTTTCCACACTCTTTTCCGAAAGCTGGGTGTGGTGCACGATATAAGGAACAAGTTGCATGATGTTTGTTTAGTAGTTGTCACTTCGAGCGTAGTCGAGAAGTCTTATAATCCAAATTTTCAAGGAAGGTCTCGACTGCGCTCGACCGGATAGTTTCTTTGAATGTGAATTAACTTATACCTTCCCCATTCCCAACTCCATCTTCATCTGGGTTGACGAACACCAGTTTTCCCTCTTGGTTTTCGGTCATCAAGATCATCCCTTGACTTTCTACGCCGCGCAATTTTCTAGGGGCAAGATTCACCAAAACGGTTACTTTTTTTCCTACGATATCTTCAGGCTTAAAACTTTCGGCGATTCCGGATACAATGGTTCGGGTGTCCAATCCGGTATCTACTTTCAACACCAAGAGCTTGTTGGCCTTGGGCATTTTTTCGGCTTCTACAATGGTACCCACCCGCATATCCAGTTTGGTGAAATCGTCAAAAGTGATGGTGTCTTTTTCAGGGGTCACGGCTTTGTCCATTTGTGCATTTACTTTTTTGGTAGCTTCCAGTTTGTCCAATTGTTGTTGGATCTCCGCATCTTCAATTTTTCTGAAGAGGAGTTCACTTTGATTTATAGTGTGTCCTGCAGGGAGTAAAGTTTCCTCGGAACTCATATTGCTCCAGCCAATAGATTTCTCACTTTCGTTCGAAATGACTTCGTTTTTGTCATTCTGAACAACGCGAAGAATCTTTTTCAATTTATCTGAAGTGAAGGGCAAAAAGGGTTCACTGAGAATGGCCAATCCTGTAGCAATCTGAAGCGCAACGTACATAATGGTCTTTACCCGTTCCTCATCGGTCTTTATCAACTTCCATGGCTCTTCATCGGCCAAGTATTTGTTGCCCAATCGGGCCAAATTCATCAGCTCCTGACTGCCTTCCCGAAAGCGATACCGCTCCAAGGAGTTGGACAATATTTCTGGAAAGCCCTTAAGGGCTTGTAGGGTTTGCTTGTCCAAATCGGTGAAGGTGTTGGGTGTAGGCACAACACCATTGTAATATTTATGGGTCAATACCGCCACACGGTTCACGAAATTCCCGAAAATGGCCACCAACTCATTGTTGTTGCGAGCTTGAAAATCCTTCCAAGTAAAATCGTTGTCCTTGGTCTCTGGGGCGTTGGCGGTCAATGCGTAGCGAAGCACATCTTGCATATCCGGAAATTCTTCCAAGTATTCGTGCAGCCAAACGGCCCAATTCTTTGAAGTGGAAAGCTTGTTGCCCTCCAAGTTCAAGAATTCATTGGCGGGTACATTTTCCGGCAAAACAAAATCGCCATGTGCCTTAAGCATGCTCGGGAAGATGATGCAGTGGAACACAATATTGTCCTTGCCTATAAAATGGACCAGCTTGGTATCCTTGTCCATCCAATAGGATTTCCAATCCTTTCCTTCACGTTCGGCCCATTCCTTGGTGGAGGAAATATATCCGATGGGCGCATCGAACCAGACGTAGAGCACTTTCCCTTCGCCACCTTCCACGGGAACGGGTATTCCCCAATCCAGGTCACGGGTCACAGCGCGGGGCTTTAGTCCATCGTCTATCCATGATTTGCATTGACCGTAAACGTTGGGTTTCCAGTCGGATTTATGGCCTTCCAGAATCCACTCTTTGAGAAAATCTTCATAGCGGTCCAAGGGTAAGAACCAGTGTTTGGTCTTTTTAAGCACTGGAACTCCACCGGTTATGGTTGATTTTGGGTTGATAAGATCTGTGGCATTCAAGGACGAACCGCAGTTTTCACATTGATCACCATAGGCTTCCTCATGACCACATCGAGGGCAAGTACCCACCACAAATCTATCTGCCAAAAACTGTTGAGCTTCCTCATCAAACAATTGCTCGGTCTCCTCTTCGATAAAATCATCTTGCTCGTACAGTTTTTTGAAGAAATCCGATGCAGTCTGATGGTGTACCTTAGCAGATGTTCGGGAATAGTTATCAAAAGAAATCCCGAATTCGGCAAACGATTTTTTTATGATGCCGTGGTACTTGTCTATAATCTCTTTTGGGGAGACCCCTTCTTTTTTGGCCTTCATAGGGATGGCCACACCGTGTTCGTCACTACCGCAGATAAAGGCAACATCCTGTCCTTTTAGTCTAAGGTAGCGTGAATAGATATCGGCTGGAACGTACACCCCCGCCAAATGGCCAATGTGAATGGGGCCATTGGTGTAGGGTAGCGCAGCTGTAATGGTGTATCTTGAAGGAGACGTTGTCTTGGGCATGTATTGTGTAATTAGGCCTCAAAAATACTCATTTTGGAAGAAGCCTAAAATGCCTTGCGACGAAAAAGCAAAACCTCCAAATTGTGCAGCCCAAAATTGGGGTGTGGGGTTGCACAACAAGAGGCTTTTTTGAATAAATGATTAAGTATCCCGCTTTTTTACATGATCATTACGGATTTGCTCATTCGTTGATCCGCAACGGATATTCTATAAATGTATTTCCCAGTGGAAAGACTATCTCTCATACGCTCCCTAATATTGATTTCGGTGGAACCTTCCAACATCATCTCATTGAAGACCGTTCCCACTTTTTGCCCAAGAATATTAAAAAGCTCAATATCCACATGCGCAGCAAAAGGCATCTCCAAATGAATATGCGGTGCCCTTTGGTTTGGGTAGTAGGGGGTATGTACAATATTGTTCAACAAATCTGGGTTTGGATCTGTACCATCTTCACTTGGGGGTGTTTCCGGGAAGGTTGGTGGGTCGTTGTCCATGGCAATATCGTCAAACTCTTCACCACTACAGTTGAACCCAAGGTCAATGGCCCGGTACTGATACCCCAATAAGTGTTGTTCCACGGATGCTCTTGGCACACAAAGCCATTCGGCTAAAACAGTACCATAAAGGTCCCTGAAATCCATAGTATATTCCAGATTTCCTCTACTATTTGGACTGTCCAGCGAAGGGTGGTCCCCTACAAAGGCGCTACCGCTTAATCCAGAACCAAAGAAAAGTGTGGGGGCGGCCTTACCGTGGTCGGTACCGTTGGAACCATTTTCAAAAATCCTTCGGCCAAACTCGGAGAAGGTCATACTCAATACCTTATCATCTTGTTCGGTACAGGCCAAATCTTCATAAAAATTGTTGATGGCTATAGAAAGTGTGGACATCAACCGTTCATGTGCAATTGGCTGATTGCCGTGGGTGTCAAACCCGCCCATGGAAATCATGTACACTTTAGTGCCAAGTCCGCCTTTGATCAATTTGGCCAAAAGCGACAATTGTCTGGCAAAACCATTGTCTTGATACTCTACACATCGGAGTGCATCACCACGTTCGTATGCCTCATGGATTTTGCCTGCATACTCATAGGTGGTATTGGCCACACCACGCAAAAAACGTAATTGATCACCGTACATACAGTCATCAAATGGAGCATTTTGAATATCATAGAAGTAACCGGTTTCGGCAATTTGTTCCAATTGCTCCACATTGTTGGTTACAAATGCGTAATTGGTTTCGTCACCTTGGAAGACCAAATTGGCCAAGTTGCCAATTTGTATGGCTGCAGGCGCCTCGGGTGGATTGATCAAATAATCTGGATACAGTTCTTCAAAGTGCCTGCCCATCCAGCCAGTGGGTTCTCCACTAAAACCTGTGGTGTTTAGGTCGGTATTGGCAAAAATATCGGACCCGGTAAAATGGGATAGACTTTGGTTTTGGTACCCAACCCCATGAACGGCCTTGAACTGGCCATCGCCCCAAAGAGATTCCAGAGCGTTCATATAAGTGGGGACCCCAAAATCATCGGTAAGTTTTAGGATTTTACTTTCCGGGATGTAGATATTGGGCCTAGCATTTGCATAGGTGTCGTATTGTTGAATGGGAATTACCGTGCTTAAGCCATCATTTCCCCCAGATAATCTAATAAGTACCAGAATATTGTCCGTTTCGGCTGCAGCAATGGCAGCAGAAAGGGGAGAAGGGGCAGAGGCGGAAATAAGGTTGCTTCCCAAGAACATGGATCCTGACCCAGCGATGCCCAGTGCTTGGATAAAGGAACGCCTGCTCCAGTTTTTATGTTCCAAATCGTGGCCATCATGTTCGAGGCCCTTGTATGGTGATGATGTATTATGGTTGTGATGAGAATCGCACATGGTAGTAGGGTTATTTTAGTTGGAATTCGGGTTCTCTGGACAAGTGTCTTAGCAACACATAAACTTGTGTAGGCACTTCCATACTTACGGAAAGTGTCCAAAGGCTCAATCCGCCTGCAATGTAGTCAGGGGAATAGTACTCTTCCGGAACATCGTCTATTTTGAAGGCATCCATGGCCTTTTCAAAATCGGCATCTGTTAAAAGGCCTTTCGGTGTAAACTTGTCCACCAAGGCGCGGACCACGATCTCTGGGTTGCTGGTATTGCTGTTGGCTGCACCAACGGCGTCCATGGCCAGGGTCCTAAATTGCTCCGGGTCTGCTTGGAAAAAACGTTCCAAGAACACTTCCGATGTCAACCAACGACCAATAATAAAATTGGTATTGATCCACTGCCGGTCCCGTTGCCAACCTTCCACTTCGGGTGGGTCAAAGAAATCTTGACCAATCAATGCGCATGAGTCCATTATATTGATAATGGTCATATCATCATAGGAAAAGTTGGTTTCCTTCAATAAATTGAAATAAAGATCTGCTGGACTCTTTATTATGACCCCAATTGCTGTTTCATCAAAAAAGTGTTGACTTTTAAAGAGCTGTCGCAATACGGGGGCAATCTCAAAATCGTTTGCAATAAAAGTTTGTGCAAGGCCATCTATAATTTGAGGTGCAATGCCATTGCCATCATCTCCTGTGGAATCCGGATGCACAAAAAACTCGTAAAGTTTTTTACAAATGAACCATGCAATTTCGTTGGGGCGTTCGTTGAAAAGGATATCAATGACATCATCATAGTCCCAATTGCCAGTTTGCCCAAATATAGTTTTGTTCTCTGTGCTAAAATCTTCGGCATTAAAGGTTACTTGTGTACATCCTTCCTCTCCTCTTTCAGTATACCCTGATAGTGCTTTTGAGGTTTCAATGATGTCCTCTTCGGTATACCCATTACCATCCCCCAGCGTAAAAAGTTCGTAAAGTTCACGAGCATAGTTTTCGTTGGGGTTGTTCCCTCGGTTTCTAACCCCATCCAAATAGTACAACATGGCACTGGTAAGGCCAATCTCGCTGGTGAACGTTTTAAAATTGCCCAATGAATTACGTTGAAGGCAATTGATATAGTAGTATAGAAATTGGGTACAATTATAGATTTCCAACTGGGTTACAAAGTGGTTGCTCCAGAAAAAGCTCAACCTGTCTCGCAGGCCATTGTCCATAAGGGCATTTCCGTAGGCGGCGGTAAAGTCTTCTAGCTGGGCGCGTCTCATTTGGCGTGCCAAATCATCGTCATCGGGATAATTGGCATCGGTCCAATCCGCCCATTCAGGGGCTGGAATGACTGGAGCTGCAAGTGCTTGATCTACTAAACTGTCCACTAGATTGTTTGCGGTCTGTCCTGTGGCAGCATTAATAGTTTGTACGGAGGCGCTAAAGCCCAGTCTCCGATATAGATGCGCAGCCCGTAAATCATCCAATGGAATAGTGTACGGCGCTAAGGTCGAGGTGTTACAATTGATGAAGTACTCCATAGCAAAGTCTGGCGTTAATTTGGTACATAGTTTGGGGCAACTATATGTTTATGCTAATGTTGGATGTGGTTCAATTGGGCCAACAAATTACAATCTTAACGTTCTGTATCCCATGAACTACCAATTTTTTCGATGAAATGCATGTTTTTTTCACTAATTTTCTATTTCGATGGCAAAACACACCGAATTTGGAAGACTGGGAGAGCAATTGGCAGTTGATTTTTTGTTGCATAATAGGTATAAAATATTAGCCAGAAACTACCGATATCTCAAAGCAGAAATAGACATCATCGCCCAAAAAGGAAATGCCCTGGTTGTTGTAGAGGTAAAGTCAAGGAATATGGGCTTTTTAGAAGATATTTCCAATACTGTAAACCGTAAAAAAGTAAGTTTACTCACCCTTGCTGCCAATCAATTTGTACAAGATCGGGATTTAGAAGTTGAGGTTAGATTTGATATTGTCAAAGTAGTTAAGAATGGTAATGGTTTTGAAATAGAGCATCTTGAAAATGCATTTTATTATTTTTAACCATTTGTTTGTTTTGTAACAACATGTTATTTTTGTAGCAAAGCCAAACTAAACCAAAAAAATGAAAACAATCTCTGCGGTAGTTGAACATTACATTAAAAAGAAACCTTTTTTGCAAACTGCCCTTGCACAGGGCATCATTAACCTAACGTCTCTTTCGAGGCAGATCAAGCCCGAAATTGCCGATGAATTGGGTAAGGATGTAAAAGATGGGGCCATCGTCATGGCTCTCAAAAGACTTTCAGATGATCTCGAGTTCCGGGCTACGCACAGAATTGTAAAGGTCCTCAAGAATATTGGGGAGATTACCGTACGCTCCAATCTAACAGATTATACCTTTTTGGCCTCCGATACCATTCTAGAACAACAGGCCCGACTTTTGGAGGAAGTGAATATCAACCAAGATGTGTTCTACACGTCGTCACGGGGGGTCAATGAAATTAATATTGTGATCAGCAATATTATGGATCGGGTAGTGGAAAAGTATTTTAAAAGCGAGCGTTGTACCCAAAAAGTTGAGGGGCTTTCCTCGATTACCGTAAAGCTCCCATCGGAAAATGTGTCGGTACCTGGAATCTATTACTTCATTTTCCAGCGATTGGCCTGGGAAGGCATCATTTTGTACGAAGTGATCTCCACGACCAATGAGTTTACCATTTTAGTCAATGAAGAGCAGGTTGATGTGGCCTTTAAGACCATCAAAGACCTGAAGCTCCTTTAATGTTTTAATTCCTGCAAGAGGGAATTTAAATCCAGAGACTTGGTGTACATATCCAATGTGCCATCATTTTTCTGTGGCCAGATTTCCCTTGGTTTGTCCCAATACAGTTCAACGCCGTTTCCATCGGGATCATCCAGATATAGGGCTTCTGAAACCCCATGGTCTGCAGCACCTGTCAATGGGTAATCTGCTTCCAACAAACGATTTAAAATAGTGGCCAAATCCTTTCGGGTTGGGTAAAGAATGGCCGTGTGGAACAATCCTACAGTATTCTTGGGTGCAGGAGGCGCATTTTTGCTTTGCCAAGTGTTCAATCCAATGTGGTGATGGTACCCTCCTGCCGAAATAAAAGCAGCTTGGTCTCCATAGGTCTGGGTCAACTCAAAACCCAAAAGCCCACAATAAAAGTCAAGGGCACGTTGTAAATCCGAAACTTTAAGGTGTATGTGACCAATTCGGGTTTGGGATGGAATGGAATAGGCGGCTGTCTTGTTCATAAAAGCACTTTTTTATAAAAATAACGATTGAAAACGTTCCAATAACAATTGTTAACTTCAAACCATCTTTAAGTTTATTTGCCATATGAAATCAATATTGAAGCTTACGTTACTTTTAAGTGTATTGGGCTATACACCCTTAATGGCGCAAGACTTGCATTTTCCCGAGCGAAATGAACCTTGGAAAGTGGCTGAAAAAAATCAATTTATATATGATCTACAGCAATTGAACAAGGCTGTGGAGTTTGCCAAGGCGAATGAATATTCCGGGTCCCGGGATTTGCGCCGTGCCATTCTGGAAGGTTTTGAACGAGAGCCCTTTCATGAAATTTTGGGCCCCACCAAAAAGCGGGGTGGCCCTGCGGGACTTATTTTGAAGGATGGCTATGTACTTGCTTCATGGGGAGATACTAAGCGGGTAGACATGACCTTCAGCGTTACCAAGAGCTTTTTGTCCACCGTTGCCGGATTGGCGGAAGATGTTGGATTGATTCAGGATACCAAGGACAAAGTGGCCAATT
This sequence comes from Flagellimonas alvinocaridis, assembly GCF_004916895.1. Taxonomy (GTDB): domain Bacteria; phylum Bacteroidota; class Bacteroidia; order Flavobacteriales; family Flavobacteriaceae; genus Flagellimonas; species Flagellimonas alvinocaridis. The sequence continues at coordinate 210,867 of NZ_SNTZ01000001.1, read as the reverse complement.
ATGTTTGGGACGGTACTTTTGATGGGGAGCATAACGCCAAAATAACCTGGGAACATCTATTACAGCAAAATTCGGATTGGTCCGGAGAGCTTTGGGGTTTGAAGGACTGGGCGGACCGTCCGCCCAATGAAGGGGGACTGGACGACTGGAAATTTAGAAAGCTTAACGAACCGGGTACGGTCATGGAATACAATGATGTAAGGGTGAATGTCTTGGCCTATTCCTTGACCAATGTGTGGCGAAAGCCTTTGCCAATGGTCTTAAAGGAGCAATTGATGGATCGTATTGGGGCGACCACCACTTGGCGTTGGTATGGCTATGATCATGTTTGGACCGAAATAGATGGGCTACAGATGAAGTCGGTCACGGGAGGCGGACATTCAGGTGCCGGTTTATTTATCTCCACCGAAGATATGGCCCGTTTTGGAATGGTGTTTCTGAACCATGGTAAGTGGGACCAACAACAGTTGGTCAGTCCGGAGTGGATTAAAAAGGCCACACAGCCTTCAGTGCCCAATGTAAATTATGGATATATGTGGTGGCTCAACCAAAAAGGTCCACGGCATTGGGAAGGGGTGCCTGAGCACTTGTTCTATGCTGCTGGGTTTGGAGGCAATTTTATTGTGGTGGACCAAAAAAATGGATTGCTCATCGTAACCCGATGGCTGGAACCTTCAAAAATCGGGGAGTTTGTAAAGCAGGTGTACGAAGCATTTTAAACGTGTTTTTATGCCAAGTTGATATCACAAAACCCAAATTGAATGGTATTTTCTGGGTCTGATGGATTATCATAGGTCTTTAAGACCTTTTCTCCAATGTTGAATGGGATAGGGGCCTTGAAAATAGGTCCGTCAAAACAGAACGTATGGTATTCCCCGTTTTCACCACAAGGATCAACATCTGATGGAAATTTGTTTAGGAGTTCTTGGGACAATTCCTGTCCCAAAAAGGATGCGTCCAATTTTGAGTTATTGATGCAAATAATCACTGCCCGAAACCCCAATCCCAAGAATTCTTCTATCAATTGTTTGGTGTCTTTTTTCCATAATGGAAAAAGTGTGGTCAATCCATAAGGTTGAAGCATGTCCTCCCGATATTGCTTTAGGTCTTCCAGAAAGATGTCCCCAAAGCCCGTATGGGTATACCCTTCGGACCGTAATTGGGTAACTGTGTTCCGCATCAACTCATTGTATTGTTCCATACTAGGTTTTTCAGGAACTTCAAGGACCTCCAAAGGAATCCCAACAGATGCTGCCTGGGCTTCCAGAACGTTTCTGGGCAAGCCATGCATTGAAACTCTGTTGTAATGCGCATTTACCGTAGTCAGCAATCGGTCAATATCATAATGGCCTTGTTTCAACAGATAGTGGAGTGCCAATGCGGAATCCTTGCCGGAACTCCAGTTGAAATAGGTCTTTGGTTTCTGTGACATAATAGGGAATTGGACTATGATACCGCTACTTTCTGGGGGCTAAGGGGTTCCAAAACCTTTAACGCCTTTTCCACACTGGTTACCCGGTCGAATACCAACAATAATCGTAGCCCATTTCGGGTCTGTTTTTCCTTGAGTTTGGCTTGTTGGGGATGGTGTTGTACATATTGCAATACTTGGGTGAAGGCGGCAGTTTGGTAAAACTTCGATTGTTGGTCTGCGATGAAATAGCCCATGAATTTGCCTTTTTTCATGATGACCTTTTCCAGACCAATATGCGTGGCGATCCATTTGACCCGAATGGAATTCAACAAGTCCACGGCCTGTTGCGGCAGTTCCCCAAAACGGTCGACCAACTCGGATTCATATTTTACGAGCCCTTCCTCATCTTTGATTTCATTGAGTTGGGTGTAGAGGTTCAATCGCTCTGTGATGTTGTTGATATAGTCATCTGGGAAGAGCAGTTCAAAATCCGTATCCAGTTGAATGTCCTTCACAAAAACTTTTTCCTTGTGGCCTTCCACTTCCTCGTACAATTCCTTGAACTCATTTTCCTTGAGCTCCTCTATGGCCTCGGTCAAGATTTTTTGATAGGTCTCAAACCCAATTTCGTTGATGAAACCACTCTGTTCCCCGCCCAACAGATCTCCGGCACCACGGATTTCCAAATCCTTCATGGCAATGTTGAATCCACTTCCCAAATCGGTAAATTGTTCCAAGGCCTCGATACGTTTTCGGGCGTCGGGAGTCATGACCTCATACGGAGGAGTGATAAAGAAACAGAACGCCTTTTTGTTGCTTCGGCCTACACGGCCCCGCATTTGATGCAGGTCGCTCAAGCCAAAATTGTTGGCATTGTTGATGAAAATGGTGTTGGCGTTGGTCACATCCAATCCACTTTCCACAATGGTGGTGGAAACCAGTACATCAAACTCCCCGTTCATAAAGGCCAGCATCAACTGTTCCAGCTTTTTGCCCTCCATCTGTCCATGGCCTATCCCAATTTTGGCATCGGGGACCAGACGTTGGATCATTCCGGCTACTTCCTTGATGTTCTCAATGCGGTTATGGATAAAAAATACCTGCCCGCCTCTTTGGATTTCATAGGAAACCGCATCACGGATGATTTCTTCATTGAACCGAATGACCTGACTTTCGATAGGGTATCGGTTGGGCGGTGGTGTGTTGATGACGGATAGGTCCCGGGCTGCCATCAAACTAAATTGCAGGGTTCTTGGGATAGGTGTGGCGGTCAGTGTAAGCACATCAACATTTTGCTTGATGGAACGAAGTTTTTCTTTTACTGAAACCCCGAATTTTTGCTCTTCATCCACAATCAATAATCCCAATTCCTTGAACTGGACATTTTTGTTGACCAACTGATGGGTTCCAATGATAATATCGATCTTGCCTGCCGCCAAACGTTCAAGAACATCCTTTTTCTCCTTTGCGGTCCTAAAACGGTTCAGGTAATCCACGCTTACCGGCATATCCTTCAAACGCTCCCGAAAGGTTCTGCTGTGTTGGAATGCCAAGATGGTGGTGGGCACCAGAACAGCTACTTGCTTGCCGTTATCAACGGCCTTGAAGGCCGCACGGATGGCTACCTCGGTCTTTCCAAAACCAACATCCCCACAGATGAGTCGGTCCATGGGACGTTCGCTCTCCATGTCCCTTTTGACATCCTGGGTGGATTTTTCCTGATCGGGGGTGTCCTCATACAAAAATGAAGCCTCCAACTCGTGTTGCAAATAACTGTCCGGGGTATATTGAAACCCTTTTTCCAGCCTCCTTTTGGCATAAACCTGAATGAGGTTGAAAGCAATTTTCTTGACCCGGCTCTTCGTCTTTTGTTTGAGGTTTTTCCATGCTGCTGAACCAAGCTTGTATATTTTTGGGGGCGCCCCGTCCTTACCGTTGTATTTGGATATTTTGTGCAGGGAATGGATGCTGACATATAATATGTCCCGATCGCCATAGACCAATTTGATGGCTTCTTGTTTCTTGCCCTCAACATCTATTTTTTGCAGTCCCCCGAACTTGCCAATACCATGGTCAATATGGGTTACGTAATCCCCAATTTCAAGTTTGTTGAGTTCTTTTAGGGTAATGGCCTGTTTTTTGGCGTACCCATTTTTCAGGTGAAACTTGTGGTAGCGCTCAAAGATTTGATGATCGGTGTAACAGGCCAGCTTTAGATCTACATCAATGAAACCTTGATACAGAGGAAAAACCAAGGTTTGGTAGTGTACGGTCTGATCTACTTCCTCAAAAATATCGTGAAGACGCTTGGCCTGCTGTTCGGTGGAACAGAATATATAATTGGTGAAACCCGCTTCCCGATTCTCATTGAGGTTTTCAATAAGCAGGTCGAATTTTTTATTGAAGGCAGGCTGAGGTTTGGTGTTGAATAGAATAGCAACATTATTGTTCTCTGTCTGCTTCTCGACTGCGCTCGAAGTGACAGTTGCTCCTATTTCAACACATAGAAAATCCTGTAATTGGGATTTCAGTAGAGTGGAGTCCACAAAAAGCTCTTGGGGCTTCGCATGCTTGATTTCCTCGCTTAGTTTGGTGAAACTTTCCTCCGCCTTGGCAAAAAATGAATCAATGCGGTCATAGATCAAAGCTGGGTTTTTGGCAAAAACCACCGTTTTGGGTGAAATGTACTTGAGGAAACTCTCACGGCTCTCCTGCAAAAACTTGTTCTCCACATTGGGTATAATGGTGATTTTCTTCACCTTTTCCAAGGAGAGCTGGGTCTCTACATCAAACGTACGGATGCTGTCCACCTCGTCCCCAAAAAACTCAATCCGATAAGGCTCATCATGCGAAAAGGAAAATACATCCACAATACCCCCACGTACCGAAAATTCTCCAGGCTCGGTCACAAAATCCACCCGTTTGAATTGGTATTCGAAAAGCACCTCATTTAAAAAATCCAACGAAAGGGTGTCTTCCAATTTTATCTTGAGGGTGCTTTTGTCCAGCTCCTTTCGGGTGACCACTTTTTCAAAAAGGGCATCAGGATAGGTGACAATGATTGCCGGTTTCTTTCTGGAGTTGATGCGGTTGAGGACTTCGGCCCGCAGCAGCACATTGGCATTGTCCGTCTCTTCAATTTGATAGGGTCTACGGTAGCTGCCTGGGTAAAAAAGCACATCTTTTTCCCCGATCAACTGTTCCAAATCGTTCAAGTGGTAGGCAGCCTCTTCCTTATCGTTCAAAATCAATAGAAAAGGTGTCTCAACCGATTTAAAGGTTTCGGAAAGTACGAAGGAAAGGGATGAACCTACTAGGCCTTTGATGTTGATTTTTGGGGAGGGTTGCGACGTGTCGGATATGCCCGAATCTGGGCTTTGGGCAATGGTATCCCTCAGTTTTCCCAGTGGGGAAGACTGTGTGTAGTGTTGTGAAATGGAGACTTTGGTCAATCCAAAAACTTTGCGACAAAGATAAAATGAAATGTTTTTTATAAAAAGTGTTTTTTGGATTTCTCAATCGTCCCTGTGTTCCTCATTTCGAAATAACACCGAGGTTTGTTCTGTTGGTAAGCAATTGGTCAAAAGGGCAATCTAGACTTTTTTGGTTTTTGACACGAATGACACAAACATTTCAAGTTGTCATTCTGAACTGAGCGAAGAATCTATTGGTGGTTGTAAGGTCTAAAGTTAGGACACGAACTATTTCGAATTCTTTTTGTCATTTCGAGCCCTGTCCTGAGAGTAGCCGAAGGAGCTGTGAGAAATTATGAGTTGGTGGGATTTCTCAGTCAATGTTCCGCATCTCATATCGAAATGACAAATCGGTGGTATTTTCAACCAGACCCCTGAGCGGAGTTGAAGGGGCATTTTTGGAAATCTAAACCTTGACCACAGTATCCTCCACAATGGCGAATACTTCATCCTTTTTTGTGGGCTTAAGGGTGTGGGTGCCCGTAAACTCTCCAAAAGCGGGTAGGATCATTTGGTTTTTGGTTTTGAAAAAGCAGGGGAGTCTCAGGCTTTGCCTTCCCAACCCCCTTAGCTTTACGGCAGGATGGATGTGGCCGCAAAACGTGAATTTGGCTACTCGTGTTTCGGGATGATGGGTCAACAAGAAATCATCGATGAGGAGTTCCGGGAAGATGGCAATGTTGAGCTGTTCAAATTTTAAGGGCGAAATGATATCGTGGTTCCCGGTCACCAGAATGATTTCCGCAGGGGTTCTGGCCACCCAATTTTCAAACAGCTCCCATTCCTTATTGAGCGAAGAATGAAAAAGATCACCCAAAAAACAGATTTGGAAAGGTTGAAGTTCGGACACGATTTGGTCCAACAACATATAATTTTTATGGACAGCCTTTTGGGGAATGGCAGCCCCGAACTTTCTAAAGTGCGATACTTTACCCAGATGCACATCGCTGATGAGCAATAGCGATTTTTCCACCCAAAATACCCCACCCAAAGGGTGCAATTGGAACGCCTGGTCTTGTATGATTATGTTTTGGGTCACGATAGTTTGCTGGTACAAATTTAATGGTATTGTCCTTTCGAACGGATATGGGAAATCTTTTAAATTGACACGAATTTTTCAAATATTCTATAGTCATTTCGAACCGAACGAAGGGAGTGTGAGAAATCTTTTTAGTTCTTGACACGAATGGCACTAATTGTTGCAAGTGTTCTGTTGTCATTTTGAACCGAGCGAAGCGGGTGTGAGAAATCTATTCAAAACAAGATTTCTCAATCGTCGCCGGCTCCTCATTTCGAAATGAAGTTAAGCACAAGGAGTGACTATCGGGTCAGTTTTGCGGTCATGCGTTTAATGCGGTCTGCCAATTTCTCATTGGACAACTTTTCCCGAAGACGGTCCGTGATAATGGGAAACGAAAATGGAGTGGCCTGACTGCATTTTTTCCAAACCATGTCCTGTTGGGCAATGCGTTCCAGAGCCAAGCGCAAACGACCCTCTTCCAATTGGTGTTCAAAGGTTTCAGTAAAGGCTTGTTGGTAGAGAAGGTTGTCATCCTCAAAATCCTTGAACACATCGAACAGCAATTGGGAACTGCTTTGCAGATGCTTCATTTTCACGCCTTTTTCAGGGTAGCCGGTAAAGACCATACCACTGATCACGGCAATATCCCTAAATTTTCTTCGGGCCATTTCGTTGCTGTTCAAACTTTTTTGAAGGTCGGAGAGCATATAATTGGCAGTGAATAGATTGTTGTCCAGAATATCCTGGATGTTGATTTCCTTGTCGGACAACAGTTCAAACCCATAATCGTTAAAGGCCAAGGAGCAGGTGATAGGGGTCAATAAGCTGATGCGGTAGGCCAGCAGACTACTCATGCCTTCATGGATGGCCCTGCCCTCAAACGGATAAAAAATATGATGGTACCCGTCATTGGACTTGAAGGTCTCGATCAAAAACTGATGGGGCAAGGGCACAATACTTTCTTGACGTTGCTTTGCAAACATAGGGGCAAGTGCCTTAATTTCTGGGCCTTGTTTGGAAAGGGGTAATTCTGCGGTATACAGTTCTTCCCGTAACAATTCGGACATTTTTGCGGAAAAACTGAGTCGACCGCCCATCCAACTTGGAATTTTATTGCTGCGTTTGGAAGAATTGCGTACTTGTGCTGACATGCCCTTGATTCGGATGAATTCCAGATTCCTTCCCGCAAAGGTGAACACATCGCCAGAGGTAAGTTTTGAAATGAACGATTCTTCAATGGTCCCGATATACCCTCCTTTTTGGTAACGGACCGATAGACTGGCATCGCCCACAATGGTCCCAATCTGAAATCGGTGGCGCATGGCAACCGTTCTGCTGTTCACCTTAAACCTGCCATCTTCCTCAACCTCCACCTTTTTATATTCATCATAACTTTTTAGACTTTGACTGCCCATGACCAAAAAATTGAGTAGCCATTGCCACTGTTCCTCGGTAATGGCTTGGTAGCAGAAGGTCTGTTTGATTTCAGGATAGATTTTTTCGGGGAAGAATCCATCGGAAACCGCTAAGGTGTTCAGGTATTGTATGAGTACGTCAAAACTGTTCAGGTAGGGGATACGGTCTTCCACAGCACTGTTCAACACCGCTTTTTGCATGGCCGAAGCTTCTATGAGTTCCATGGCATGGGTAGGTAAAAAGTAAATGACACTTTCCTTTCCAGGGCGATGCCCACTTCTTCCGGCACGTTGTAAAAAGCGGGCCACCCCTTTGGGGCCACCAATTTGGACAACGGTTTCCACGGGGGCAAAATCTACCCCCAAATCCAGACTGGAGGTACAGACCACGGCCTTGAGGCTTTCATTTCGGATGGCCTGCTCCACCCAAAGACGGGTATCCTTGTTGATGCTGCCGTGATGCATGGCCATTTCGCCGGCAAATTCTGGATACTTTTCCAATATTTTTTGAAACCAAATCTCGCACTGGCTTCGGGTGTTGGTGAACAGGAGCGTGGTTTTGCTGTTACGGATAATGGGTACGACCTCGTCCAGCAAGTGCAGTCCCAAATGGCCCCGCCACGGAAAGGTTTCCATTTGTTTGGGGATGATACTCTTTACGGTGATTTTTTTGTTGAGCTTGGCCTTGACCAAAACCGAGTTCGCCAAGGCAGGGGAAGTGGGCCCCAACAGTACTTCGCGGGCCTGTTCCAGATTACCAATGGTGGCCGAGATGCCCCAAATGCGAAGGTTCTTACAGACCGTTTTCAATCGGGAAAGTCCCAACTCCATCTGGATGCCTCTTTTGGTACCTAGCAGTTCGTGCCATTCGTCCACTACAATGGCGGAACAATCCTTGAAAATTTTGGCATATCCTTTTGAGGACAACAACAATTGTAGGCTTTCGGGAGTGGTAATCAACAAATCGGGCATAGTGGTACGTTGCTTGGCCCGTTCCTTGGTAGAGGTGTCCCCGGTTCGGATGCCCACGGTCATTTGGGTTTCCAAATCTTCGGTAATGCGTTCCGCGGATTGTTTTATCTCTTGGGAAAGGGCCCGGAGAGGGGTGATCCAAATCGCTTTTAACCCCTTCTTATGTTTGATTTTATAATCAGGATTATTTTTAATGTGGTTGAGTACTATTGGAAACCAAAGCGCATAGGTTTTTCCACTTCCTGTTGGAGCGTTTAACAGACCATGCTTTCCCATCAAAAAAGCTTTCCATGTTTCTTTTTGAAAGGGAAAGGGTTTCCAGTTCTGCTGGCTGAACCAATTTTCGGCAATATGAAAAAGTTGGGACTCTTTCAGTGGAATACATTTAGGATTTTAAGGAGGAATGAAAATTACAAATTTCTTTTGGGCTCATTTTTATGAACCTTTCTACTTTAAGATTTATATTTGTGCCACAAAAAATCAAGTATGCCCATTTTAGATTTATACGAGCACGGGGATCACAGGAAAAACCTGGCCCACTTTGCCACTTTGGCTACTTTGGCGGCAGTGGATGGAGAAATCAACCCAGAGGAAAAAGCAATTTTGGACAAATTTGCCTTTAAGTTGGATATCACTGAGGCAGAATATAAGGAAGTGATGAAAAGGGAGAACAAATATCCCATAGAAACACCTCATAGTGGAGAAAAACGCTACCAAAGGCTGTATGAGTTTTTTCAAATTATCTTTTCAGACCATGAGATTGATGCCCAAGAGCGAAAGATTGTTGAAAAATACGCCATTGGTCTAGGGTTTCCTCCAAATATAGCTTCTCAGATTATTGAAAAGTCCATAGCCATTTTTACGGGTAGGATTGATTTTGAGGATTACCACAGGATTATGCAAAAAGGATAGCTAGGCATTTGCCATAAACTCCTCTGCTTTTTCCACCATTCTTTTACTTCCACAGAAAAAAGGTACTCGCTCATGGAGTTCGGTGGGTTGTATGTCCATGACCCGTTGGAATCCGTCACTGGCCTTGCCATTGGCCTGTTCGGCTATAAACGCCATGGGATTACATTCGTACAGCAAGCGTAGTTTTCCCTTGTGGGCTTTACTACTCTTTGGGTACATGTAAATTCCACCTTTGATCATGTTCCGATGAAAATCAGAAACCAAAGATCCAATATACCTTGAAGTATAAGGTCTGTCGCCTTCTTCTTTTTGACAATACTTGATATAGTCTTTGACTCCCTGGGGAAAATGGATGTAATTGCCTTCATTTACGGAATAAATGTTACCATCTTCCGGGTATTGCATGTTGGGATGAGATAGATAAAAGGTCCCCAAGGCCGGGTTTAGCGTAAAACCATTAACGCCGCTTCCAGTGGTATAGACCAACATAGTGGAAGTGCCGTAGATAATATATCCAGCGGCAATCTGGTTTTTTCCAGGTTGAAGAAAATCTTCAAGGGTAACGGGAGTGCCAACAGGTGTAATCCTTCGGTATACGGAAAAAATAGTCCCTACGGAAACATTCACATCAATATTGGATGAGCCATCCAATGGGTCAATGAGCACTACGTATTTGTTTTGGTGCTGCTTGTCAAAACTATTGATAGTAATGAAATCGTCCTCTTCCTCTGAGGCAATTCCACAAACAATCTCCCTGTTTTTAAGGGTCTGTATAAACTTTTCATTGGCCAATACGTCCAATTTTTGTTGACTCTCCCCCTGTACGTTGGTTTCACCGGCAGAACCAATGATATCTACAAGGCCGGCTTTGTTCACTTCGTGATTGACTACCTTGGCGGCCAAACGGATGCCGTTGAGCAATCTTGAGAGCTCACCGGAGGAATATTGAAAAGAATCTTGATTGGCAATGATAAATTCACCTAGGGTGCGATGTTGCTTATCAAACATGAAAGGCTGTTTTATTTGAGGACAAATATCGTGCATTTTGTGAAACTACAACGATTTCGTTTAGATTAAGTTTTAGATATTTATAACTTTGAGTTTTATTTGTAACAAAATGGAATACTTGATTCGAAACGCCCGAAGAAATGATATGGGACAAGTCTTGAAGCTGGTTCAGGAACTTGCCGATTTTGAGAAAGAGCCCCATGCGGTTGAGATTACCCAAACCGACTTGGAAAAAGACGGTTTTGGGGAAAATAAGTTGTTCCATTGTTTTGTGGCCGAAGTAGCAGATGAAATTATGGGCATAGCCTTGGTCTATCCCAGATATTCCACATGGAAAGGTCCAGTAATTCATTTAGAAGATCTTATTGTTTCTAAAAAAATGAGGGGAAGTGGCTTGGGAACCGCCTTGTTGGATAAGGTAGTGCAATATGGCCATGAACTTGGTGTGAAACGAATTTGCTGGGAAGTATTGGATTGGAACGACCCGGCCATTGAGTTCTATGAAAAGAAAGGAGCCAACGTACTACGGGATTGGGATGTGGTACAGTTGGATGAAAAAGGTATTAAAAATTATATGGAAGGTTTAAACTAAGCTTCCAATCAACAATATTTAAGCATGAGAGTTTTTAAATTTGGAGGTGCATCCGTTAAAGATGCCGATGGGGTTAAAAATGTGGTAAATGTCCTTAACCAAATGGGGCATAAAGACACTTTGGTGGTGATATCAGCAATGGGAAAAACCACCAATGCCATGGAAAAGGTCGTTGAGGCCTATTTTAAGGACAAAGACGCAGTAGCGGGAATGCTACAAGAGGTCATGGACTATCATGATGGCATTTTAGCAGAACTGTTCCAGAACACATCCCATCCAATTTATTCCAAGATCAAATTGCTTTTTGAAGAGGTTAAAGGCTTTTTAACTTGGAACAAGTCACCAAAATATGCATTTGTATATGATCAAGTGGTGGGGTATGGAGAATTGGTTTCGACCACTATTGTTAGCGAATATCTTAACGAGGTGGGCATGGCCAGCACATGGTTGGATGTTCGTACCTTGATCAAAACCGACAACAATTACCGGGATGCCCAGATCAACTGGGATCGTACTCAAAGCGAGGTGACCGCAAAGGTAGATATGTCCAAGTTGAACATTACCCAAGGATTTTTGGGAAGTGATGATAATAACTTCACCACCACCTTAGGTAGAGAGGGTTCGGATTACACGGCCGCCATTTTGGCCTATTGCCTTAATGCAGAATCCGTAACCATTTGGAAAGATGTACCAGGCGTATTGAATGCAGACCCCAGAAATTTTAAAGAGACCCAACTATTGGAGCAGATCTCCTATCGAGAAGCCATAGAATTGGCTTTTTATGGAGCTTCTGTGATACATCCAAAAACGTTGCAACCCTTACAAAGAAAGGAAATACCTTTGCATGTAAAATCGTTCGTAAACCCCAAGGACAAAGGAACAACCGTAGGCAAAGGCATTGGAATTGTGCCCAAAGTACCCTGTTTCATCGTTAAAAAAGACCAAGTTCTTCTAAAGCTCTCTTCTTTGGATTTTTCTTTCATTGTGGAAGACAACATCAGCGAAATATTTAAACTCTTCCATGATCATCGATTAAAAGTAGACCTGATCCAGAACTCTGCCATTAGCTTTTCGGTCTGTCTTGACAATAAGTTCAATGGGCTTCAATCCATGTTGGACGAGTTGAAAAGAAAGTTCAAAGTGGTCTGCCATGAAGAAGTATCTCTTTACACCATCCGCCATTTCAATGACAATGCCGTAAAATCCCTTCAAAATGGAAAGTCAGTGCTTGTGGAGCAACGCGGCAAGGAAACGGTACAGTTAGTGGTAAAATAGCGGATGCGATGCACTTTTTTGGAATACCAAGCCCAATACCCGTAATTTTCTATCTTTACGTTTACCTAAACAATACGAATATACATGGGGCTGGTTTCTGCGAAAGAGGTAGCAAAGGTGATTCATCTGGACAAGTATGGCTTTTTGGGCACTTTTGTTGGATGGCTTTTAATGGTGGCTACCAAGATTACTACCATAAACCGATTTTACAACAGAAATAAGGAGCTCCCTGGACCTGAATTTCTGGATGCCATTTTAGAACATTACGAAATTGATTTTGAAGTTCCGGAGGAAGATTTAAAACGACTTCCCAAAACAGGACCATATATCACCATCAGTAATCATCCTTTGGGAGGTATAGATGGTGTTCTTTTGTTGAAACTGATGTTGAATGAACGTCAGGACTTTAAAATCATAGCCAACTTTTTGCTACACCGCATAGAACCGTTGAAACCATACATTATGCCCGTAAATCCTTTTGAGAGCCATAAGGATGCCAAAAGCAGTATTATGGGATTCAAGAATGCACTCAAACATTTACAGGAGGGACATCCATTGGGGATTTTTCCTGCAGGGGAAGTGTCCACATATCGCGATGGCAAATTGGTGGTGGACCGCCCATGGGAAGAAGCAGCCATTAAACTGATTCGTAAGGCCGAGGTTCCTGTGGTGCCTATTTACTTTCATGCCCGCAATAGTCGACTCTTTTATCGGTTGTCCAAAATGAACGATGTTTTTAGGACGGCCAAGCTGCCCTCGGAACTGACATCGCAGAGCAGAAGACCTATTAAGGTGCGTATAGGTCAGCCCATTTCCGTGGCTACTCAAAACGAAGAAGAGACCTTGGAATCCTACACGGAGCTGCTACGCAAGAAAACGTATCTTTTGGCCAATGTGTTCGAGAAGGAACGTTTGATCGATAAGGTCCCGACGACATTAAAGATTCCCAAACCGCCCAAAAAAATAGCCACACCGGTCAATTCCAAAGTTTTGGAAGGGGAGATAGAAAAATTACGGGAAAAGGACTGCAGGGTGCTCCAGAGCAAGAACTATGAGGTGTATCTGGCCCAACAGAAAGATATTCCTTTTATCTTGAATGAAATAGGAAGGCAGCGGGAAATCACCTTTAGGGAAGTAGGTGAGGGGACTAACAATGCCATTGACTTGGATAAGTTCGACTCTTACTACCACCATCTCTTTTTATGGGATGATGAGGATAAGAAAATTGTTGGGGCTTACCGTATGGGATTGGGATCCGAAATCTTCAATCAATATGGGATAGATGGGTTCTACCTTCAGGATCTTTTCCGTTTTGAGCCGGAACTTTATGGAATGATGGAAAAATCCATCGAAATGGGAAGGGCCTACATTATCAAGGAATATCAACAAAAACCCATGCCCCTTTTTCTATTGTGGAAAGGAATTGTGCATACCACATTGCGGCATCCAGAACATAAATATTTGATAGGAGGGGTAAGCATCAGCAACCAGTTTTCCAATTTCTCCAAGTCCCTTATGATCGAATTCATGAAATCCAATTATTGGGATCCCTATGTGGCACAATATATCCGTCCCAAAAAGGAGTTTAAGGTAAAGCTCAATGATGCGGACAAAGAATTTGTTTTTGATGAGACCCAAGCCGACCTCAATAAGTTTGATAAACTGATCAGTGAAGTAGAGCCAGGGAGCCTTCGTTTGCCCGTTTTGATCAAAAAATATATCAAACAGAACGCCAAGGTGGTGGCCTTTAATGTGGATCCACTATTTAATAATTCCGTAGACGGACTCATGTACATACGGATTGCGGACCTACCTGAAAGTACGGTAAAGCCCGTTATGGAAGAATTTCAAGCAGAATTGGAACGAAAACTGGCTGAAGGTCCAGCTACCCACAATGTGGATTAGCTTCTCAACTCCTCCTTGACAAAATCATGGCAAAACTCCTTGATTTCTTCCCGAGTCTTTAAAAAAGCATCGTGGATTTCCTTTTCCGAACCCTTGACCTTAGAGGGATCAAAAAAGTTTTGATGAATGCGTATGGCATTTTTGGCCGGGATAAAAGGGCAGTTTTCCTTGGCATGGTCGCATACAGTGATGATATAGTCCCAATCAATACCAGCATATTCATCCACATGGTTGGAGGTATGGTTGGAAATGTCCACCCTGTCTTCTTTCATGATGGCCACAGCCCCAGGGTTTAGTCCGTGGGTTTCTATCCCTGCACTATAGATGTTGGCTAGCTTATCTTGAAAATAGTTGAGGTAGCCATGGGCCATTTGACTTCTGCAGGAGTTTCCGGTACAAAGTACCAATACGTTTTTCATTTTTTATTTGGTTTTTGATGTGATGATTATTCTATTCCTACCTTTTTACTACGCTTTTCAAATAAAAGGTTGTCTTTCCAGACCCCGTGGATTTTGCCCACGCGTTCGCGCTTGCCAATATAGCGAAAACCCACTGTTTCATGGAGTTTTACACTTGCTTTATTTTCGGGAAAAATACCGGATTGCAATGTCCAAAACCCAGCCTTTTCACTTTCGGTAATGAGCTGTAGCATAAGCTGTTTTCCAACGCCTTTTCCACGGCTTTTGGAGCCAATATATACACTTACCTCGGCCACACCTCCATAAACACATCTACTTGAAACTGGTGACAATGCCGTCCAACCCAATACAATGCCATTTTCCTCAGCAACCAATCTACAAGAGTCCACATGGGACAGATTCCAATTTTCATAGCTGGGAGGCTTGGTCTCGAAGGTGGCAAAGCCAGTGGCCATACCTTCAGTATAGATTTGTTGTACCTGCTCCCAATCAGAAGCTTTCATGCTACGGATCAACATGACCTCTTTTTTAGCAACAACCGGATTCAGGGGAGCAACAAGCTTCGGTTTCAACCGCTGAGGTGGTTGATGTTGGTTCGACCCCACAGGTTTCCTTGGCCTTGCAATCTGTTTTCTCAACAGACAGTTTTAATGTGAGCTGTTTTTCATCCAATGTGTAGTCATCTACATATAACTGGGCAGTATGAAAGTTGTCGTTGCTATATTCAAACTTGATTTCGGCATCTTTTTGCATGGGTTTTATCCTGTCCACCTTTTTTAAAATGGAAAGGGCCTTGTAGACAGACATGAAATCCCTTTTGCCAATTTCCTTGGGACTTTCCCAAAGTTGTACCACGGTCTCTTTCCAAAAATCTGTACCAGCGCCGCAGTCAACGGAATCCACAGTGATGTTTTTTACTTCGGTAATATGATAATTGGCTCCAACGAACTGATCTTTTGTGTATTCAAAAAGTAGACTTTTGTCTTGGTGTTGTTGAAGGATGGATAAAAATTCTGATGTTTTCATGTTAACAGCAATTACGGTTAATATTGGAAAAGAAGGTGTTAAAAGCCTCTTGAAGCTCTTCCCAGCGTTCTTGGTTAATACAATAGCAAAGATTTTTCCCCTCAAAGGTCCCTTTGAGCAACCCAATTTTCTTGATTTCGTTCAAATGTTGTGATATGGTGGGTTGGGCCAGACCGATAACATCCACCAAGTCATTGCATATACAAGCATCCTGTTTGCTAATGTATTCCAGGATGGCCACGCGCGCAGGGTGCGCCATGACCTTGGCTATTTGGGCCAATTCGTTATGCGTTGGTGAAAATATATGTGTTTTGGAGGCTCCCATATGAGCGTATTTTTCTTTGAATCTTTATTTTATATTGCAATATTACGATAAAGTAAATAAAAATAAAAGCCAGAAGGAAAAAAATCTGGCTTTTTGTATCTGTTTTATAGGCTCTTGAACCAGTTTTGGAAGTGTTCACCCACCAAAAATACCGGTTTTTGGGTTCCGTTTATGGCTCCGATCAAACTAATCACCCAAAGAATAACTGGGAATATCCATCCAATAAGGTTTACCACAGGGATAATTCCCAAAACAAACCCAACCAGAAAAATCCCAAGTACCTGTCTTACATAAAAAGAACCTATTTCGGTTTTGTTGCTGCTGTTCATGATGATGGCTATGATCCATCCGATCAAAGTCAAATGGGCAATAAGGGCAACCGTTTTACCGCTGTCAGGATTTTTGGGGTCAAAGGTTTCCTTTACATCCTCCTTGAAATCACTGGCGGCTTCCTTGGCTTCCTCCGCAGCTTCTTTTGCTGCATCTTTGGCTTTGTCAAAAGCTTCTTCAGCTTTATCTCCTAAGTCTTTTTTTTCTTCAGACATGGTTTTTAATGTGTTGGTTAAACGATTACTAAATGTAGCAAATAATTCAATATCTAAAGAAATGCTTTATCAACAGGTTCCCATAGCTCCAATTTATTGCCCTCAGGATCTATGATCCATCCAAATTTTCCGTAGTCGTATTCCTCTATTTCACCCACAACGGTTACCCCTTCTTTCTTTAGGGCTTCCAGTAATTCCACTAAATTCTCTACCCTAAAGTTCATCATGAACTGTTTTTCACTGGGTTGAAAATAGGTGGTGTCTTCTGCAAAGGGGCTCCATTGGGTCATACAGTCGTTACCTTCTTTGTCTTTCCACCAGAAGGAACAACCGTATTGGTCAGTGTTCAAGCCCAAATGGGTCTTATACCAATCCTTGATTTTATTGGGGTCTTTGGTTTTAAAGAAAAACCCTCCGATTCCTGTTACTCTTTGTTTCATGATTTTTTAATGTTTTGTTCGTATAAAGTGATCCAATCCTTAGGGGTCATTTTTTGGCATAGTTCGGCAATCAGTTCAAAGGGAATATTCTTGCTGTTTTTAAAACGGATGCAGCTTTTGCCCATATCCAATTTAGTAGATACGTACTTTGGGTACTCCTTTACAAACCAATCGTGAAGTTTGGGGTTGGCATAAATACCGGAATGATAGAGGGCTATGAAATTTTTCTGCGAAGCAATGTTGATAAAGGGTAGGGGTAAGCTCGGGTCACAATGATATCCATCCGGATAGAGTGAATGAGGAACCACATAGCCAATCATTTTATAGCTGATACACTCCTGAAAACCCTTGGGTAGATGCTGCTTTACAGTTTCCCTTAATTTGGAAACAGCTTCCCTACGGTCTTCAGGTACTTTACTGATATATTCATCCGGTGTCTGTGCATCTAGGGTCATGAGAAGTTTATTTTCGTTGTAGAATCAATGCCGAAAGTAGGGAAATGATAAACCCAATCACAAAGACCGTCATGGCCATGAGTGCAAAGGACATCAATGGATTGGAAAACAATTCCCGTTGAGCTTCAAGCTCCATCAATTTTTGTTCAACAAGTTCAGGGGGAAGGGATGCTTTTAAGCTATCGGCGCTACGGTCATAGTATTCTGTCATAAAATCTGGGTTGAGCACTTCGGTGTAGATGACATCCAAAATACCAAAGGCCACAGCGGTAATTAAACTGATGAATACCCCAATCAGTAGGGCGGTTTTAAAACGTACTCTCCCTTCATTCTCTTTATCCCGATAATATTTAATGCCCAAAAAGACAAATCCCAATGATAAAATCATGGATGCATAACCCAGGACTTCTTGGGTGGAATATGGGAGATTGCCAAAGATAAACCAACTCACCAAAAAAAGGATACAAATGGTAAAGGCTCCATACAAACCGAATTTCAAGACTGTTCTCTTCATGATTTTTTAGTTATATAATTGACCCAAAAGTAGTTGTGCCGAGGGAATCGAAGCTCATACTAAAGTACCAAAACCATGGAACTTTAGAGTAAAAAAGGTCTTAAACGGATAAAATCTGAAGGTCTATAGCTCTTTGGATGGCTTGGGTGCGACGTTTGGCATCCAGCTTTACCAGCAGGTTGGAGACATGGGTTTTAATGGTACTTTCCGAAACAAAAAGAGTGTGTGCAATTTCCTTATTGGACAGCCCTTTGGAAATCTCTACCAACACTTCGTATTCTCGTTTACTGATGCCCAGCTGTTCAATTTTTTTTATGTCAACGACAGGAGATTCGGGTTTCTTTTTCTGAAGTGCTTTTTTATTGATATAAATGCCAATAAAGAAAAATACAAGGGCAATTACAGCAATACCAATCTCCATGGAAATGTCGCCGGAGAAATAGGCATATTTGCCCAATTTGAAAAGAAAGAGCAGGGCAATGATCAATGCCGAAAAAACAAAAATGGTTTTTTTCACCCTGTTAAATTAGCAAAATCTTGCTTTCACCTTATCCACAATGGTCTGGGCCAACTTTTCCTTGCTTTCTACGGTCCATCCGGCCACATGGGGAGTCAGTAACACGTTTTTGGCCTTTCTAAGATATTTGAAGGCCTTGGGTTTTTGGATGAACATGTTCTCAAAGGACTTCTTTTCATATTCCAGCACATCCAATCCGGCACCCAATACTTTTCCGGATTTTAGCCCAATGACCAAGTCCTTGGTCACCACACATTTTCCCCGGGCCGTGTTCAACAACCAAAAAGGTTTATGGAATCCGTTTATAAACTCTGAATTGACCATGCCCACAGTAAGTTCGGTCTGGGGTACATGAAGGCTTATCACATCTGATTTTTGTTGAAACTCCATAATCCCGACTTGGCGGGCATTTTCATCGCCAACGCCTCCCACAATATCATAGCAAATGACTTCCACATCAAAGCCCCTGAGTTTTTTCGCAAATGCCTTGCCCATGTTTCCGTAGCCTACTATGCCCACGGTTTTGCCATCCAATTCCACGCCACGGTTCCCTTCGCGGTCCCATTTTCCTTTTTTTACTTCACGGTTGGCCTTTCCCATGTGGTTCATTAAAGACAGAAGCATGCCCAAGGTGTGCTCACCCACGGCATTTCGGTTACCTTCAGGGGCCGAAGCAAGAAAAACTTCCTTGTGTTTGGCATATTCCACATCAATGTTTTCCAATCCTGCACCAACACGGCCAATAAACTTTAAGTTGGATGCCTTGTCCAAAAATTGCTGATCTATAGTAAATCTACTACGGATGATCACACCGTCGAACTCATGTATTTTTTGCTCCACTTCTTCTTTGGAAGAGGAATAATCTTCATGATTTTCAAAACCCAATTGGGCAAATTGTTCCAAAAGTAAAGGGTGATTGGTGTCCAGGTGGAGAACTTTCATAAGCTAAATATACAATTCCTAGATTTTGGGATAAACGGTCTGTGTTTTTTCATGTTGAACATCGCCAGTATGGGCCGTGGTCAATTTTTCAAAAAGGAGCACATGCACTTCCTCTCCATTTTTGGTCATGGGATTGTGCTCCACTCCTTTGGGCACCACAATAATTTCTCCTTTCTTTACCACTTCGGTCCGATCCCTAAATTGCATATAAAGGGTGCCTTTGATGACCTGGAACAGTTCATCTTCGTGTTCGTGGGCATGCCAGACAAATTCTCCTTGCAACTTGGCCAAAAGCACTTGCATATCATCTACCACAGCTATTTGGTGTGGGTGCCATTGATTGGTGAATTCGGCATGTTTTTGCTTTAGATTGATGGATTTCATGGTTGTGTCTTAAATGCCCAAGATGAGTTTGGCGATCAAAAAATAAATCAGGATTCCAAAAATGTCGTTGCTAGTAGTAATAAATGGTCCTGTGGCTATAGCTGGATCTATGTTCCTTTTATGAAGGAAGAGTGGGATAAAGGTGCCTATCAGTCCTGCTACAACAATGACCACTACGAGTGACAGGGAAATGGCCAAGGCCGTGCTGAATGATCCTTTCCAAAACCATGTGAAAAACAAAAGTAAGACAGCCAAAATGAGTCCGTTCAAGAGTGCCAATAACATTTCCTTGACAAGCCTGTTGCTAATACTTCCTTTGAGATCATCATTGGCGAGACCTTGCACAATGATGGCACTGGACTGTACCCCAACATTACCCGCCATGGCCGCTATCAATGGAGTGAAAAAGAAGAGAACCGCATGTTTGGATATCATTTCCTCAAATCCGCCCATAATCGCGGCAGCTCCCAAACCACCCAAAAGGCCTAACATGAGCCAAGGCAATCGGGCACGGGTCAGGACCCAGATATCGTCATCAGCCTCCACGTCTTGAGATATACCGGCAGCCAATTGGTAATCTTTGTCAGCTTCCTCTTTAATTACATCCACAATATCATCAATGGTGATACGGCCTACCAATCTGCCTACTTCATCAACCACGGGAATGGCTTCCAAGTCGTATTTAGACATGATTTTTGCCACTTCTTCCCCTTTTTCGTTGACCGTTACGGAATCCACTTTTGGGATGTATACATCCTTGATGTTGGTTTTGGTAGATGTGGTCAACAGATCCTTTAATGAAAGCCTGCCCTTGAGCCTGCCTTCGTCATCTACCACATATATGGAATGTACCCTTGTAACATTTTCGGCCTGGGCACGCATTTCCTTGACGCAGGTGAGCACGTTCCAATTCTCGTTTACCATGACCAATTCCTTGGCCATAAGTCCACCGGCGCTATCCTCATCATAGCGGAGCAGGTCCACAATGTGCTTGGCGTGTTCTCTGTCCTCGATTTCAGAGATGACCTCTTGGACCATCTCTTTGGGAAGCTCATTGATAATATCGGCAGCATCATCCGTGTCCAGTTCCCCCAGCTCTCCAGCAATCTCCTTGGCAGTAAGGTTTTTTAATACCGCCTCTCGGATGTCCTCGTGCATTTCAGCAAGGATATCCGATGTTTTTTCACTGTCCAGTAGCTTAATGAGATAGGTGGCCTCCTCTACATCGAGTTCATCGGCTATTTCGGCAATATCCGCATAGTGGAACTCCTGCATCATGGCTTGGAGGGCGGCATTTTTATGTTCCGCTATCAGTTGCTGGATTTCTTCTAAAAGCTCGTCTGTAAGTTTAAACGGGGTCATTGGCTATCTTTTGGGTCAACGTTACAAAATCTGCCACACTGAGCTGTTCTGGGCGTTGGTCAAAGATAGTATCTTCTTTGAGATTATCGGAAAGATCAAAGGTTTTAAGGCTGTTACGAAGCGTTTTCCGTCTTTGGTTGAAAGAGGTTTTCACCACTTTAAAGAAAAGGTGTTCATCACAAGGTAACTTTAGGCCTGGTTTTCGGGTAAGTCGCAAAACCCCCGAATGTACCTTTGGGGGCGGATCAAAAACCTGAGGCGGTACGGAAAACAAATATTCAGCCTCATAGAAGGCTTGTACCAACACTGATAGGATGCCATACGTTTTGCTACCGGGTTTTTCACAAATACGTTGGGCAACTTCTTTCTGGAACATTCCCGAAAACTCTGGAATCTGTTGCCGTATTTCCAACATCTTAAAAACAATCTGGCTCGAGATGTTGTATGGGAAGTTGCCTGTTATGGCAAATTGCTCATCGCCATAAAGGTCCCTTAAATCGAATTTCAAAAAATCAGCTTCGAGAATGTTAAGGCGATTGTTCTTTTTTAAAATCTCTGCATGTTCCAGCGGAAAACTGTGGTTTAGGTAGATAATAGATTCCTCATCCAGGTCCATGGCCACCAATTCTATATCGCGTTGTAAAAGATACTTGGTGAGTACACCCATGCCCGGACCTATTTCCAAAACGTTGGTATAACCATTAAGGCTAAGGGTGTCCGCTATTTTTTGTGCAACTGTTTCGTCTTTCAGGAAATGTTGGCCCAAATGTTTTTTGGCTTTTACAGCACCATTTCCCTGCTCATTTTCATTACGATAGGGCCTACCATTGCCAGACTTTTTTTTGTTCTTTTTGGACACGGGGTTTTTTTGCAAGTTACTTGGAATTTTCGACATAGACCCATGCCTTTTTGCCAGATTCCAAAGGGAATTTTTGACGTTTGTAGGCATGGGTTTCATAAATATCGGCCTTTTTTAGGTCGATTTCAGAAACCTCGTAAACTTTACCTTCTACTTTATCCTGGGGGTTTTGGGTTTGAACTACCAATGGGTACCTTTCGTAAACTGCATTTTCAAGTTTTTTGAATCCCAGTAAATGGTCAGGTAGTCCATCAATGGTACGTCCAAATACAAATTCCTGTACTTGCAGGTCTTGTAAGGTACCATAGGTGAAAAGGTAGGTCAAGGTTTAGGGTATTTGCTGACTGATGACTTCAAGTTCTGTACGGAAAGCCACAAACTTATTGGGAAATAATTTTTGGGCATCGCCCCGTAATCGCTCAGCGTCTTCTTTATAGTACAATTCCAAGGTCTGTCTGTCCTTTGTAGTGTATTGAATGGAATAGGTAACTCCGCCCATATCTTCTTCAACCAAAACTTTTACCATTTTGGCATGGGTAAATTTTCCGGTTGCCAACATGTCCGGGAGGTGTTTGTCACGCATCCACAACAACCATTCATCGTGCACACTTTTATCTATGTTGATGGTAACATTGTAAATGAGCATAGGTTTTTTTTTGAATCTAATGTAGGGAACTATTAATTAATGGCATCGCCACGGAGTCGTCTAAAATTCTTTCGGGCCTGTGGAAAATAATAACTGTCCTGATAGTTGTAAATGATTTTCTCATAATGACTTTTGGCCTTTTCAGGTTCTTCAAGGATGTTTCTGTACAATTCCCCAAGTGCAAAGTGTGCATCATCGGCCAAAATCCCATCGGCATAGAACTCTACTATTTTTTGGTAGTTGAACCTTGCACTTTCGTAGTCTTTTTGTGCTTCCAAAAGTTGGGCTTGTCTCAATAGTGCCTCATCTTCGATTTTTTCCCCTTTGTGGTTTTGAAGGATGTCTTCCAGTTCCTCAATGGCTTCTTCGTTTTTATTTTGATAGGCCAACAGGTCGGCACGGGCATATTTTTTCAATGCAGTCTGGGTAGAATCTTCCAAGGAGTTGTCCGAAATCAAAAGGCTCAGTTGCATGGCATCGTTGGCAATGAGCTGTGAGGTAGAACCACGGAGGACTTTTAATTGGGTAAGTGCCCAATCAAAATCACCTTTATAAAAACTGGTTTGGGCCACTTTAAATCGGGCGTTCTGGCCAAGGACATCATTTTTGAGGCTCTTCTGCACTTGGGTAAAATAGATAAGTGCCTGATTGAATTTTTGGTCGTACACCAAAATATCACCCAAGGCCAATTTTACATAAGCTGTGATAGTGCGCCCCATTGGAAGCTCAAGACTTTCCTTGAGAATGGCAATGGCAGGTTCGGGTTGTTCCCTTTTAAAAGTCAAGAAATTGGCATATGCGATCTGCAGTTGTAGGGTACGGCTTTCATTGCCATATGTGGCAACCAAATCCTGAAATTTCTTTTCAACCTGGTCCAAAACTCTATCCGTTGGATTTTTTAATTCAATGTCAATAAGGTTGAGTTGCGCATTCAATTTGCTGTTAGGGTCCGCACTGTTTTCCGCAAGGTATTCAAAAATGGACACGGCATTTTCAAGATCGTTGTCTTCAAGGGCAATATGCCCCAGGTTCTCCAAACGATCTTCAGAGGCTTCATTGGTACGCTTAAAAATGGCTTTTTCTTGACTGAATGCACTGTTGTATTGTTTTTGTTGCACGAAGAGCCAACTCAATAGTTCATTCCAGAGAATGTCTGGTGATTCTTGCGCATTTTTTAGCAACACTTTTCGTAGCAGTACATTGTTGGCATCTGATGGGTCTTCCGAAATAAAATCATCTATATTTCGGAGGACGTTGGCTCGACTGGTTCTCCCTTCCCAAATGAGATTAAGATAGGATTGGTACATTGCTTCAATATTTCCTTGTTCCCCATAAATTCTTGCCAATTGAAAATCATAGTTCAAATCTGGTTTTAAGGCCATGGCCCGGGTATAGGCTTTTATGGCATACTCCAAGAGGGCATATTTTTGAAATCGGTATCCCACACTATACCCGAAGTTTGGGTTTTCCTCTATTTTTTGGATAGCTTGGTCATAATAGGTGGTTGCCCTTTCAGCTTGGTCTTGCAATGTATAGTTGTAGCCCAATTCAATAAAAAAGGTGGGGAAGGCATAGGTGTCCTTTATTTTTTGCAAAAGAAAGATTTCGGCATCTTCATACAGTTCCAATTGTTGGTAGCAGGCCACCAGACCTTCGGCATAGTCAGTACGTCTTGGGTTTTTCTCTACCAACTTTTCGTAGAAGACGACGGCCTTTTCATAATCACCATCGGTAAAATACTGCTTGGCCAGAAAGTCCTCTTGAGCATAGGAAAGCGATTGCACTAAAATGCATGATATGAGAAATAGAAGGAGCCTCAATAGCTGGTTTTATTTCAAATATAACGCAGAAAAGGGCGGTATTCTGTTAATCGAATCCCAATAATCGGTGAAATCCTTAGTCTATGACCTCAAATCCGCAGTAGGGGATCAAAACCTCAGGGATTTTAATGCCATCTTTGGTCTGATAGTTTTCCAATATACCGGCCAGAACTCTTGGAAGGGCCAAAGCGCTTCCGTTCAAGGTGTGGGCCAACTGGCTTTTTCCATTTTCATCCTTAAAGCGTAGCTTTAGACGATTGGCTTGGAATGTCTCAAAATTGGAAACAGAACTGATTTCCAACCAACGGTCCTGAGCTGTGGAGAACACCTCAAAGTCATAGGTTAGGGCAGAGGTGAAGCCTAAATCGCCACCACATAGACGAAGAATACGATAGGGTAATTTCAAATCCTGAAGTAGGCCCTTGACGTGTTCCACCATTTCATCCAAAGCAGCGTATGAATTGTTGGGGTGCTCCATACGAACGATTTCCACCTTGTCAAACTGATGTAGGCGGTTAAGGCCGCGTACATGGGCGCCGTAGCTTCCGGCCTCCCTCCTAAAACAAGGAGTGTAGCCTGTATATTTTATGGGGAAATCGGATTCAGCCAAAATATCATCCCTATGCAAATTGGTAATGGGAACTTCCGCCGTGGGAATCAAGTACAGGTCATCTGCGGTAACATGGTACATTTGCCCTTCTTTGTCGGGTAATTGTCCTGTTCCATAACCAGAGGCCTCATTCACCATGAGAGGTGGCTGAACTTCGGTGTACCCGGCTTCGGTGTTTTTGTCCAAGAAATAGGAAATGAGCGCGCGCTGTAAACGGGCACCTTTTCCCTTATAAACTGGGAAACCAGCCCCGGAAACCTTTACGCCGAGCTCAAAATCGATGATGTCATATTTTTTGGCCAATTCCCAGTGGGGCAATGCACCTTCTTCAAGAGAGGGGATATCGCCCTCCCTAAAAATTTCTTCATTATCCTCGTCCGTGTTTCCCGCGGGAACAGTTTGGTGTGGGACATTTGGAATTTGATACAACTGCTCCTGTAAGGCGGCCGCTGCTGCATTCAAGTCATCCCCCAACTGTTTTGAGGTTTCTTTCAATCCAGCGGTTTTCTCTTTAAGGGCATTGGCTTCCTGTGCCTTTCCAGATTTGAAAAGCATGCCAATCTCTTTGGAAAGTTTGTTTGATTCGGCCAAGGTCGCATCCAGTTCAGTTTGGATGGAACGTCTTTTTTCATCCAGTTCGATGATTTTTGACAGCATAGGTTCGGCATCAATGTTGCGTTTTTTTAGAGCTACAATGATGCTTTCCTTGTTTTCCCGAATCGTTTGTAATTGAAGCATGGCCTAGTTTTGAGTCGCAAATTTAATTCAATCTGAAGACGTGCCAAACAATTATTCTTTTTGAGAGGGTAAGATCCAGTCGTTGTGGGCAAAATGTTTCCAAGGAACGCTGGCTAAATCGACCTTTGGGTCTATAAACTTATAGTACTCACCTTGATTGATTTTTACCTTGTTGGTAACGAATACTTGGACATCTTCACCTTTGTTGGCGTAGTCCTTTTTCAAATGTTGGGCAAACTGCCATGCAAAATCAGGATAACAGGCTACTCTTCTACGCTGTTTTTTGGTGAGGTAATCCCCAAGGTCAATAAACGTTACTTTATCTGTTTTTTTGTTTACCACTCTATACCGAATGGTTCCGGACCTGCTGCGTAGCATCATCCGCCAACTGAGCCTATGACCTTCTTCGGTCCATAACACATCATCTTGAAAGGCATGATGGCGCAACGGGAGAATGAGTTGCACAAGAAAATATCCGCCCAAGATGCCCAATATCCATTTGCGATTTTTGGGCAGTATTTGGGTTTGTTCAACAACTACCTTTTTGGTTTTTAAAAATAGATTTCTAATGGTTTGGGGCTCAAAAAAGAAGACCGTAAATGCCAAGGATAGGTAAGGGAAAATCCCAATTTGAAATACTATACTGTTGAACAAATGGAAAAAAATGGCCAAGACAAAGGCGATTTTGCGGGAAGGTTTCCAAAGTAGGGCCGGCACAATGAGCAAATCAAAAAATATTCCGAAAAATGCCACGATCTTATGTACCCATTTTTCCTGTAAAAGGTCCCCGATCAAAAAATAATCGGATTTGGATTTCATCAACAGTTCTATGATGCTAAAATCCAACCAATCTCCATACAGTTTGGCCACTGAGGCATAGGTGTAGACGATAAATAATTGAAGGATAATGGTCCATCTTACCCAGTTAGGCATGGCATGGGAATGCAACTTTGGATTTAATTTGGCATCCAACGAGGCATCCTTTTGGGCAGGCAGGAATGCCATGATGAAGGCCAAAAGCATTAATAAATAGTAATGGTTGTTGTAGGATGTCTTTTGCATCAAGTACACCCCTGTCCACATTAGGGCAAAGGCCAAGGCGCTATAGCGGTATTTATAACCTATGGTTATTAAGATTCCCAAAGTGCCCATTATGCCAAAATAGACGTACATGCCATTTCCTGGAAGCGGCTGTAGCCACTCAAACCCAATAAAGGAGAATGTGAATTTGGGTTCGATCAAGGTTCGCCGGACCCACCCAGTAGCAATGGCGCCGTAGCATTCTGCGCTGACCAAAAGCCCATAAAATATTCGAAATACCACCAATTGGGCATTGTCAATCTTTTTGAAAAGGAATTGGGACAACATTTATTTGGAAATTAGGTCCAACGAGTAATCCTTATCTTTTGCCAATTGTTGTTGAAGTTCCTCAACAGAATCAAATTTGTGCTCATCCCGGATGCGATGTAAGATGCTTACCTGTATTTTTTTGTCGTACAGGTTGCCCTCGAACTCAAAAAAGTTGATTTCAATACTTTTTTCGGATCCTCCAGACACGGTTGGATTGTAACCAATGTTCATCATCCCAAAATATTCCTTGTCGTTAATGGTACTCTTTACTACATATACCCCATTTTTTGGGATGAGTTTGTAGGTTTCGGGAATGTGTAGATTGGCCGTGGGAAATCCGAACTTTTTACCAAGTCCTTTTCCTTTTTTTATGATTCCGGTAAGCATATAGGCGTAGCTCAGATAGCTGTTTGCTGTGGCAATATCGCCTTCCAAAAGTGCATTCCTAATTTTTGTGGAGCTTACAGAAACAGCATCGATTTCTTGGGCAGGGATTTCCTCGACATCAAAATCAAGGGTGCTGCCAAAGGCAATAAGGTCTTGGATATTTGCATTTCTATTTCTGCCGAATCTATGGTCGTAACCAATGATAATTTTTTTGGCTTTCAGGTTGTTTACCAAAATGTCGCGAACAAATTCCGTTGCAGAAAGTCTGGAAAAATGCTTCGTGAATGGGTGGATAATAAGATAATCCAAGTTCAATGCATTCAGAATCTGTGCTTTTTCCTCAATGGTGTTCAACAGTTTTATATCGGTATCTTTTTGAAGAACCATTCTGGGATGCGGGAAAAAAGTGAGTACTGTAGACTTTAATCCTGTATTTTTGGCACTATTTATGAGGCGTTCCAATATCTTGCGGTGTCCCATATGGACTCCATCAAAAGTGCCGATGGTGATAGCCGTTTGATGCGTATTGCGTTTAAAAAGAGAAATATCCTGGATTGTTTCCACCTAATCAAGAAATAAAAAAGGCTTATTTTTGAAATTGACCTATGCCCAAACTATGTATGAAAGCTAAATTACACCTTGTTTTTTCAATAACCATACTTTTTAGCTGCTTTTGTGCATTTGGGCAGCAGGCTTATTGGAAATCGGTTGCCAAGGAATCAGGCTTTAAAAGCCCATCAATAAAGGATATAGGAAAGGCCCAAGCCGTATTTTCCTTGGACAAAAGTATTTTTTCGGAGAAGATCAAGCCCTCCCATGTTTCCAAAGGCAAAAGCGTTGTTGTGGATCTTCCCAATGGGAATGGTGAAATAGTTCCCTTTTTGCTTACGGAAACCCCGGTTCTACATCCAGACTTGGCCAAAAAATATCCCAACATCAGGTCTTTTTCCGGGGTGAGCCAAGATGGTAAGTACAAAATAAAGCTCAGTAGCTCGCACAAGGGGCTCCAGAGTATGGTTGTAAATTTAGGCAATCGGGAAAAGCACTTCATGGAGCCGGTCCTGAACAAGCCCAATGCTTATGTACTATATAAAGAAGGTACGAGTGGCTCGGCCAAGGACGCCTTTATTTGTGGAACGCAGAAAATTCAGCAAAGCCTAACAGCAAAGACCATTGTGCCCTTGGTGGACGACCAAGTTCTTAGAAAATATAGAATTGCTGTTTCAGCAACGGGAGAGTATACCAACTATCACGGCGGTACGGTAGTTGATGCCCTGGCAGCCATCAATGCAACACTGACACGGATAAATGAGGTCTTCGAAACAGATTTGGGCATTACCTTGGAGTTGGTGCCCAATAATGATTTGGTAATTTTCACTGACCCTGAATCGGACCCCTATAACGGGAACCTAAATTCCCAAGTACAGAATACCTTGACCACCATTATAGGCGAGGCCAATTATGATGTTGGGCATTTGTTCAACAAGGTGTCTTCGGTTGCACAAAACAATGGCAATGCTGGTTTTATAGGAGCCGTGTGTGTGGATAATCAAAAGGGAAGTGCATTTTCTTCAGCTTTTGAACCACAAGGAGATGTTTTTGATTTGGATTTTGTTTCGCACGAATTGGGGCATCAATTTGGAGCCAACCATACTTGGTCTTTTGAATCAGAGGGAACAGGTGTTCAAGCAGAACCTGCAAGTGGAACAACCATTATGGGATATGCGGGCATTGTTGATGGAAACGATGTAGCTCCCAATGGGGACGACTATTTTCATTACTATAGCATTCTTCAAATATCGAATTATGTGCAATCCACAACTTGTGCCCAAACAACAGCGCTTACCAATTCACCTCCAGTATTATCTCCTGTAGATGACTTTATAATTCCGAAAGGTACTGCTTTTGTATTGGAAGGGAATGCCACTGATCCAGATGTTGGGGATGTGCTTACCTATACTTGGGAGCAGATTAACAATGGTGTGGTAACCACCAATACCTTTGGGCCAACCAACCCCAGTGGGGCCAATTTTAGGTCTTCACCACCTTCCCCAGACCCAAAAAGATATTTTCCACGGTTATCCGAAGTTATTCAAGGTAACCTTACGCAGACCATGCCGGCAGAAAACGAAGCTTGGGAGACGGTATCAGAAATTGAAAGAACCTTGAGCTTTGCTTGTACAGTACGGGACAATGCATCTGGAGGGGGGCAGGTTATCTCGGATGTTTTGGATGTTCATGTGATCAAAGCTGCAGGCCCTTTTGTGGTAACCTCACAGGCCGCTGCTGAAACATATGCTGCGGGATCTATCCAAGAAATTACTTGGGATGTCGCCAATACCAATATTTTGCCTGTTGATGCCCAGACGGTGGACATCTTTCTTTCTTTGGATGGAGGTGTCACTTTTCCTATTGCCTTGGCCAATGATGTCCTTAATGATGGGGTAGAGGAAGTGCTTCTTCCCGGAAACGTAACCTCAACGGCCCGTATCATGGTAAAGGCCAGTGATAATATTTTCTTTGCGGTCAATGCTTCAAATTTTACCATTGAAGAATCGGAAGTGGTTTTGGATTTTGCCGAATTGTCTTATGTGGTATGCCAACCTAATGATATAGTAATTCCTTTCACCTACAGGACTTTTTCGGGGTTTAGTGAGAATTCTACCTTTTCTGCTGATGTACCCGTGGGATTAACAGCGGTTTTTTCCCCAACGAATACAAGTACCGATGCCACATCGGTGGATTTAACTCTTTCCAACACAGGGAGTGTTGCTCCAGGAGTTTATGATATCACAGTTACATCGACTTCAACATCGGTGACCAAGGATGTAATTTTATCTCTTACGATAGAGGATGCAACTTTTGCGGATGTTGTTTTGGTATCGCCATCCAATGTCCAGGCCGATGTTTCATTGAACGCTCTATTGGAATGGCAGGCCAACCCCTTGTATGCCAATTATGATGTGCAGATTGCCACTGATGTTGCATTTTCCAACGTGATCGAATCTGCATCGGGTCCCTTTAATTTTTACAAGCCAGCCAATTTAGAAGGGCTTACCGAGTATTTTTGGAGAGTGCGCCCAAGTAACGATTGTGGCGTGGGTACGTTTGGAACACCATTCAGTTTTACCACAACACAAGTAAATTGTAAAACCTTTGAATCAAAAGGTCTGCCTTTGGAGATTTCCAATGTAGGTACCCCAACAGTTACTTCATCCATACAGTTTTTTGAGGATTTACCCGTTTCTGATATCAATGTAAATTTAGAATTGAACCATACCTATTTGGAAGATTTAATGGTGACCCTGATATCGCCCGAAGGAACTCGGGTTGCACTAATTTCCAGTACATGTGGAGGATTGAATAATATCAACGCAGTTTTTGATGACGATGGAGTCCCTATTGTATGTGCTGGTAATCCCGCAATCACTGGTACGGTAGCACCATTGGGTTCTTTGGCATCGCTCAAGGGGGAATCCATTTTAGGGGAATGGGTATTGGAAGTAAAAGACAATGCTTCTAGTGATGGGGGTGAGCTTATTGCTTTTTCCTTGGAAATTTGTGTGGAAGGAAACTTTAGACCGGACGAGGACGAAGATGGGGTTTTTGATGATGGGGATGACCTTTGCTTGGGAACGCCAAAAGGCGTGGAGGTAGATACCAATGGGTGTGCAGTCTACCGTTTTGCTGCTGATAATTTTGAAGTTGAGATAACAAGTGAGACCTGTAGGAGCAATAACGATGGCTCAGTGGTCGTGACCGCAACGGATACGGCGATAGCATATTCAGCTGTTTTGGATGGAGGTGGAACTCCGGTAAGTATGGATTTTACGGATACCCATACCTTTCAAAATTTAAGCGCTGGAACGTATTCGCTTTGTATTACCGGAACCAGTGGACTCATTACGTACAGGGAAGCTTGTTTTACTATTGTTGTATCCGAACCTGATGTTTTGGATGTGGATGCCATTGTAGAGAATGGCTTTTTGGAACTTACAATGGATGGTGGCAATTTCTACACGGTTGAACTGAACGGATTGGCCACACAAACGGAAAATTCCAAAATTGAGTTACCCTTAAAGGAGGGCCGGAATACCTTAAAGGTATATACGGACCTTCCATGCCAAGGCGTGGTGGAGAAAACCATATTGAATACCCTACAACCTGTTTTGTTCCCAAATCCTGTGGAAAGTATGGCTCAGGTATACCTGAATGGGTATGTGGGTTCCGTATCCATAAAAGTATTTTCCTCCAATGGTAGGTTGGTGATGAGTCACATTAAAAATGCGACCGGTAGAAGCTTGGAAATGGACTTCTCGGAACTGCCTCGTGGCACATACTATCTTCAAGTTGAAGCAGAAGAGATTAAGGAAGGATTTAAATTGATAAAAAAATGAAGCGGCTTTTTATAGGTATATCAATGCTTGTTTTGTTGGTTTCCTGTGGAGGAGGTGATGATGGACCTTCAATCCCGGAAGCGGCGGAACTTGTGTTTCCTGATGAAAACTCAGAATGTACAACTGGAGTGAGTGTCAGTGAAAATCTAAGTCAGGTTACCTTTCGATGGATGGCTTCGGCCAATACTAGTAGCTATACCCTGAATGTGGTAAACTTAGAGACCAATGTTCCCCAGACCATATCAACAGCTGCTACATCAGCTAGTTTATCAATAGCCAAGGGAACACCTTTTGCGTGGTCTGTATCATCTACGAACAACCAGTCCGATCAAGTGGTAAGCAGTGAAACATGGTTGTTCTATAATGCGGGCTCCCAAACAACCTATGCGCCATTTCCGGCTCAAGCGGTGTCTCCTATTTCCGGTTCAACCGTATTGAAGGATATCGCCAACGAAGTAACTTTGGAATGGTTAGGTGCAGACGTGGAGGGAGATATTGTTTCCTTTGAAGTATTTTTCTCAGACCAGAATCCGCCAACCACCTCTTTGGGTGAAGTTGAAACAGCTACCACAGAATTTAATGTAAGCGTTACCTCCGGGATTACGTATTACTGGAAAATAATTACCACAGATGAAGAAGGAAATACTTCGGATTCTGGAGTGTTTGAGTTTAAGGTGAACTGATTAGGAGCCGTTGAATTGGTTCATGGTGTTTTTTACTCCGGAAAACACAAAAGAAAGTACAAGTTCGGCCGATTTCTTCAAACGTTCGGGTAGAGCTTTGCGCTCTTCATCGTTCCATTGGCCCAAAACATAGTCCACTTGTTTTCCCTTACTGAATTCTGCCCCGACCCCAAATCGGAAACGGTTGTATTGGGAAGTTTGTAGTGTGTTCTGTACATCTTTTAATCCGTTATGCCCCCCATCGCTGCCTTTGGTTTTTAGGCGGATGGTACCAAAGGGAAGATTGATGTCGTCAGTAATAATGAGAACATTTTCCAAAGGAATTTTCTCCTTTTCCATCCAGTAGTTTACGGATTTTCCACTTAAGTTCATGTAGGTGGAAGGCTTAAGGCACAGAACACTTTTTCCTTTGTGTTTAAATGTACCCACAGCGCCTAATTTGGCACTTTCAAAAGAGAAGCTTTCCTGTTCAGCCAAAAAATCCAACACTTTGAACCCAATGTTGTGACGGGTTTCTTCATATTCGGATCCAATGTTTCCCAGTCCGGCTATAAGGAATTTTTTCATGGAATCTGTCTCTTGTATCAGGGGTTGTTTTTTGGCAAACCATGTTTTTATAAACCTGATCATCTAGATTATGTGTTTGTCCAAAAATACAAAAGCATCCCATTATTTGCTCAATCGCGAATGGGATGCTTTGTAATCTATTATTGGATAAGAAACTATTCTGTAGCTTCAGCTTCTGGGGCGTCGCCACCTTCAGCTGCGGCTTCAGCGCCTTCTTCTGTTTCTTCATCCTCATCTTCCACTTCATCAACTGAAGTTCTGGATGCTTTCACCTGTACAATTGCGGTACTATCTGGGTGGAGGATGGAATAATCGTCATTCAAGATGGTTTCAACCGCAATTGTTCCACCTATCCTTAGTTTGGAAATATCCACAGTAATAAAATCAGGCAGCAACTCTGGCAATGCCTTGATGGATAGTTTTCTCTTTCTGAACAACAAACGTCCACCATTTCGTACCCCAGGGGAATTTCCTTCCAAACGAACTGGGATGTTCATGGTAACAGGTTTGTCCTTGAACAATTGATAGAAATCGATGTGCAAAATTTTATCGGTTACAGGGTGAAATTGAATGTCCTGCAATACCGCGTCAAATTTTTGGCCGTTTTCCAACTCAATCACAGCAGTGTGTGCATTGGGTGTATAGACCAAATCTCTGAATGAAATTTCATCAGCTGAAAAGTGTATTGGTGTATCCCCTCCGTACAGCACGCAAGGGACCTTTCCAGCATTACGTAAGGCTTTGGTAGATACCTTGCCCACGCTTTCTCTTTGGGATCCTTTGATTGTAATTGACTTCATTGTAATATATTAAATTGATTTACATTAAAAACTTGGAAGATATTGAGGTGTTGTGGTGCACTCTATGCATAACGTCTGCAAAAAGGTCGGCACAGCTCAATACCTTTATTTTATTCTGTTTATGGTCAACGGGAATTGAATCCGTAATGATCAGTTCCGTCAACTTTGAGTTCTCTATTCTTTCGTAAGCATTGCCGGACAGCAATCCGTGTGTGGTAACCGCACGAACACTTTCGGCCCCACGCTCTATCATAAGGTCCGCTGCTTTGGTAAGCGTACCAGCGGTATCCACCATATCATCTACCAAAACCACATTTTTGCCCTGAACATCCCCTATAAGTTCCATGTGGGAGATGACATTGGCCTTGGCCCGCTGCTTGTAACAGATAACTACATCGCACTCCAATGCCTTGGAATAAGCATAAGCCCTTTTGGATCCTCCCATATCTGGGGAAGCAATGCAAAGATTATCCAAATTGAGGCTCCTTAAATAAGGAAGGAATAGCGTGGAAGCAAACAGATGATCTACGGGCTTTTCAAAAAAGCCTTGGATTTGGTCTGCATGAAGGTCCATGGTAATGATCCTTGTAGCTCCCGCCGTTTCCAACATCTTGGCCACCAACTTTGCGGCTATGGGTACTCTGGGCTTATCTTTTCTATCTTGTCTGGCCCAACCAAAATAAGGCATCACTGCGGTAATGTGTCTTGCGGAAGCTCTTTTGGCGGCATCCAACATCAACAACATTTCCATTAAGTTTTCCGAACTAGGATTGGTGGAACCAATAATAAAAATACGTGCCCCACGAATAGATTCCTCAAATGAAGGCTGGAATTCCCCATCGCTATATCTGGAAAACTGTATCTTTCCCAAATCAGCACCGTATGAAGCAGCTATTTTTCTGCCAAGTTCAATACTTTGGGTACATGCGAAAATTTTGGGTTCAGGAACTTGATAGGCCATTGCAAACTCTTGTTGTCTAGCTTTTTAACGATGCTTTCTGATAAAGAGGTGCAAATTTAAAAATTAATTTGGGTTGCTAAAGGATAAATACAAGTATTTTTTGGTGGGGAATTAAATTATTTTTTTAGCTTTGCAGTCCATTTTGAAAAACACCACAAATGCCTTGGTGGCGGAACTGGTAGACGCGCTGGATTCAAAATCCAGTGTCTTCGGACGTGTGGGTTCGATTCCCACCCAAGGTACTTCCCAAAATCCCAGTAGACTTAAGTCTACTGGGATTTTTTCATTCCGGAGTACAAAATTTTGCTTTTGTATGTAGGATTACATCATGAAGCCTTAAATTTCAGCCTAAATCGATGATGGAATGCTCAAATCCTTAACCATTATTTTTCTTTTTCTCATTCTTGGAGAATTTGTGAATTACATTTTTAAGGTTCCCATAGCAGGGAACATCATCGGAATGGTATTGATATTTCTGGCATTGAAATTTAAACTCATCAAGTTGGAAATGGTGAAACCGGCTTCTGATAAACTACTGAAATATTTGGTCCTGTTTTTTGTGCCTTATGGTGTAGGGTTGATGGTACATTTTGAGACCATTAAAGCACATTGGTTCTCCATTGGTTTGGCGGTTTTGGGAAGTACAATACTAACACTTTACCTCACAGCATTTATTCAAGAAAAACTGCAGAAGAAATGAAAACCTTTCTGTCCTTACCAGTAGTCTGGGTGTTTTTGACCTTGGCCATATATTTTTTAGCCCAAGGTATACATAAGAAGGTGAAATGGGCTTTGACAACTCCTATTTTGGTTACCATTTTTGTGCTTATACTTCTCTTGTCAGTTTTTGATGTGGATTTTGGGACCTATGACAGTGGAGGAAAATTTCTCAGTTTCTTTCTAGGGCCTTCAGTGGTGGCACTTGGAGTTCTATTTTATGAAAAGTTGGATGAAATAAAATCCAACTTGTTGCCTTTTTGCATAGCCGTTTTTGTTGGAGGTATTGGTAGTATACTCAGTTTAATTTTTATTCTGATGGCCCTTAAGGCTCCTGAAATATTGATGCGGTCTTTGGCTCCAAAATCAGTCACTACACCCATAGCCATTGAAATTGCAAAGTCAGTCGGTGGGGTTCCATCCATCACGGCAGGAGTGGTCATTGCCGTTGGGATTTTTGGCAATGCCTTCGGAATCTATATCCTTAAGTTTTTGGGCATTACCAGTAAAACGGCCATAGGCACGGCTCTGGGAACTGCATCGCATGGCATAGGCACTGCACGCGCTTTGGAAGAAAGTGAACTTTCAGGGGTTTATAGCGGGTTGGCACTTTGCGTAAATGGCCTTGTTACCGCTATTGTAACCCCTTTGGTCATAGATTGGATTTTTGCGTAGGGAGGTAGTTTTATTCCACAATTTTTATGTCAATGGAAGTCCTACTCTGCCATACGCTTACATCGGTCACGGAAAAGGCACAATGATAATCTCCCATGTCAATTTCATCCGGGATGGTGACTATCAGGTTGATTTCAAATGAAGTCCCACCATTTTCAATGGGGTGGTTTTCCATGAAAATCATGAACTTGATTTTCAAAATTGTGATGGATATTGAGACAGTACGCTGCCAGTCCCATATTATCGGTGACCATGGCCCAGAACGTATATGACGGTCTTCTTTGGAACTCTTCGCAGGCCTGTGGAAGCCCTCCGCTATAATTTATACTAATCATACACTTTTATTCAAAAAGTTTCTTCGG
The DNA here is from genome assembly GCF_004916895.1 of Flagellimonas alvinocaridis. Taxonomy (GTDB): domain Bacteria; phylum Bacteroidota; class Bacteroidia; order Flavobacteriales; family Flavobacteriaceae; genus Flagellimonas; species Flagellimonas alvinocaridis. The sequence continues at coordinate 174,379 of NZ_SNTZ01000001.1, read as the reverse complement.
TCAGTTCCTTATTGACCACCGCCCCAGCAAAATTCCCCTGTTGTACGGCATTGGCTACCGAGCGCATAGGGCTTGTGTTGTCCCCACAGGCATATATGCCCTGAACGGTGGTTCGTTGTAGCCCGTCAATTTTAAGATATCCTTGCTCGGTTAGCTCGCAACCCAATGTTTCTGGAGTTTTACAGTGCTGCTCAAAAGGAATGGCGGCATAAAGGGCGTCGAAGAGAAGTTTCTTGCCATTTTTTAAGACAATGTGGGTAATGTTTCCATTTTTGTGTTCTATCTTATGGATTTCACCTTCTTCAATTTTAATATTGTGTTGTTGAAGTTTTTTTGCTTGATCAACGGTAAGCTGGTCTTCGCCATGTGGTAATAGGGTAAGGTCATCGGTCAGGTTGTTGACCAGACCTGCCAAGTGAAATGCCCTTTCCACATGGCCCCAAACACCAGTTTTTTTGCCTTTAAATTCATATCCATGGCAATAAGGACAATGGATGACTGTTTTTCCCCAACATTCAGAAAATCCTGGGATATTGGGAATGTTATCCTTCACTCCTGTGGCAAAAATCAACTTCTTGCCCTCAAACCTTTCACCGGATTGGGTGCTGATTTCAAAACCTTCTGCTGTTTTTTTTCCTTCAATGACAACATCCGTATAAAAATGAACGGTCTTGTATTGTGACACTTGTTGTTGGGCAATGGATGAAATTTCCGAAGGGGTCTTCCCGTCTTGGGTAAGGAAGTTATGGGAATGGGGCGTGGGTTTATTGCAGGGTTCGCCCGAATCTACCACCAAGACTTTTTTTAAAGATCTACCTAGGGCCATGGCTGCTGATAAACCAGCATAGCTGCCGCCGATTATGATCACATCAAAAACACTACTTTGTTCCATTTTATGGTTTTATGAGGAATTGGGTTGCCAAAGTTAGAAAGAATTTTTATTATTGCAACAAAGTCGCATTAATAAATTATGAAACGAAGAAGCACACCCACTAAAGAAGCGGTACTGGATTTGTTATCACGGAGAGGCAAGGCCATGAGCCAGGATGCCATTGAGCGGGAAATCGACATCGATATAAACCGTGCAACCATTTATCGTGTACTTAATAATTTTTGTGAGGATGGCATTGTGCACAGAATAGTTGCCGAGGACGGGAAACAGTATTTTGCTTTCTGTATCAACTGTGGGGAAAATCAAATACCGGCACATCATTTTCATTTTAGGTGTACCCAATGCCAGACGATAGAGTGCCTCAAGGAAGAAGTACAATTTTCGTTGCCCGTGGGCTATGCAGTGGAGGGAGTCAACTGTATTTTGACCGGAACTTGTATTGACTGCTCATAAAGCCGAGCAAAATGGTTGAGGGCTCAAGTGCATACGTTTTATAGTTGAGTTTTATTCCCGCTTTCCCAAAAAAGATGTGTCCGCCAGCATCATTTATCTCTAGGCAAATTCTTCATTTTTTCTAAATGTTCAAAGTCATTACCAAGTTATGGTATCAAAGTAAAGCAATGAAGAATATATCGTATTGATTATCAATACTTTAAAAGTATTGTTGGTCAAAGGTAATTAGCTTAACTCAAGAGCTCTCCTCATATATCTGATATTTCACAACAAATGATCGGTGAAATACAACATAACTTCCGTTTTGTTAATGTTTGTTGATATGTTTGGGTAGGCTTAGTCTCCTAAGCTCAACCTCATTTCCTCAACTATGAACATATTTCAATACTGTTGGAACAAAAAAAACCAGTGCTTGGTTGTTTTGTTTATGTTCATCTCAATTCAGATGGGATATGGTCAGTTGTGCGTGGCAGATGCTGGACCAGATCAGACCGAAAATCAAACGACATCAGTTTTTTTAAATGCGGTATCCCCTGTTCTGGGTACGGGAACTTGGACACAATTGTCCGGCCCATCTTTGGTGAGTTTTGCCAATGACAACGATCCTGGCACGCAAGTATTTGGTATGGTACCCGGGATTTACATTTTTGAATGGACGGTATCCGATATTACTTGTATAACAGTGTCAGATACTGTGGGAGTTACTTTTTTGGGTGTTGATCTTGAAGTGGAAACTTTGGCTAGTAATACTGTCCCCGATGTTGGGGATATAGTCAATTTTACAATCAATCTTAGCAATCTGGGAGATGTGGATGCCACAGGGGTTGCTGTTGAGAACCTAATACCTCCGGGCTATGGCAATATTACTGCGATAAGCAATGGGGGAACCTTTTTTATTGGGCCGCAGGCGGTAGTGTGGTCAGGGCTTACTGTTCCACAGGGAACCAATACTTTGGCGCTTACATTCAATGCAACTGTACAAACTCCTACTGGAGTTTCAAACGAATTTGAACATATTGCACAGATTACTTTTTGTGATCAAATTGATTTGGACAGTACGCCAAACAATGATGATGGTGATCAGAGTGAGGACGATGAAGACGCCCTTACCGCATCGCCACAACAAGCGGATTTATCTTTGATAAAAACCGTTGTAGGCAATAATTTGGCACCGGGAGTTGGTGAGCAGATCAGTTTTGAAATAATCTTGACCAATGACGGTCCAGATGATGCTACCAATGTAATCGTGGTAGATCAACTTCTTTCTGGGTTTAATTTTGTGTCGTACACCGCCACGGCCGGAACCTATAGTTCGGCCACAGGATTTTGGCAGGTGGGCACTTTGGCCAATGGCGCATCGGAAACCTTGACGATTGATGTTACCGTTAACCCGAGTGGAAATTACACGAACACCTCGCAGGTCATTGCTTCGGATGGGTACGATTTGGATTCAACCCCTGCCAATGGGGTTTCTTCAGAAGATGACCAAGGCGATGTTTCCTTGACCCCTGTTGAAGTCATAGATCTTTCTTTAACCAAAACGATTAGCAAATCCCCTCCCTTGGTAAGTGACAATGTCATGTTTGTGTTGACCATTTCCAATGCGGGTCCAAACACGGCAACCTCGGTAGAGGTAACTGACCTTCTTCCGTCTGGATTCACTTATATTTCGGATAATGGGGGAGGTAGCTACAATGCTATTTCGGGTCTGTGGAATGTAGGCACTTTGACCAATGGGGCTTCGGAAAGCCTAAACATTATGGCAAGCGTAAACCCCGCTGGAATATATACCAACATTGCAGAAGTTACCAACCATGATCAATTTGACGCTGATTCAACACCCAACAATAATGTTCCAGCGGAAGACGATCAAGACGAAGTTGTAGTCATCCCTGAACCTTTGGTAGACCTGTCAATCACCAAGACAGCAGATAATCTAACCCCTAATGTGGGCGATCAAATTGTTTTTACGGTAACCGTGCAAAATGATGGCCCAAGTGATGCCACTAACGTTGTGGTCACCGATCTATTGGCTTCTGGGTATGGCTTGGTGAGTGCAGTACCTTCTTCGGGAAGTTATAATGCTGTGAACGGAGTCTGGAATGTTGGCAGTTTAAACAGTTCCAATACGGAAACCCTTACCGTAACGGCCAATGTGCTTTCAAGCGGAGATTACAGCAATACTGCAGAACTTACGGGATTAACCGAGATGGATGTAGATTCGACCCCGGGAAACAACAATGGCGCTGAAGATGATCAAGTATCCATAACACCAACTCCTATCGCAATATCCGATTTGCTATTGCGCAAGTCGGTGGATAAGCTTAGTCCAGTGGTTGGTGAAGAGGTAATCTTCAACATCAATATCTCTAACTTGGGTCCAAGTGATGTAACCGGTGTAGAGATAATGGATGTACTCCCTTCGGGTTATACGTATGTTTCCAACAGTAGAACCGCAGGAACCTATAATGCCACAACAGGAATTTGGGAATTGAACAATGTATTGCCAAATGGGGTCACCGAGACTTTGAATATTGTGGCAACGGTCAACGCTTCCGGTGATTATTTTAATGTGACCGAAGTATTTTCCTCCAACAATGTGGACCCCAATTCCATACCCAATAACGATAATGTTTTTGAAAATGATCAGGATAGTGCAGGGACCATCCCGATTCCTGCGGCAGATTTGGAGCTAAGCCTTACCGTGGACAATGAGTTTCCAGATGTATCCAGCACTATTACATTCACACTAACCCTATCCAATATAGGACCAAGTGATGCTTCCGGAATTGTGGTGGATGACCTATTGCCATCTGGATACAACTATATTTCTGATGATTCTGGTGGTCTGTACGACCCATTTAGCGGTTTATGGTATTTGGGTAGCGTAGCGAGTGGAGCCAATACAACATTGAACATTTTGGCGGAAGTGAATCCTTCCGGAAATTACACCAATAGGGCGGAAGTGGTTGCTGCCATTCAGTTGGATACAGATTCCACTCCGGGTAACAATGTTGCTTCGGAAGATGACCAAGATGTACAATCTACAACACCTAGGCATGTAACAGATATTTCAATAACAAACACAGCGGATGATTTGAGTCCGTCTGCTGGGGATGAAATTGTTTTTACCATTACAGTGAACAATGCAGGTCCCAATGATGCCACAGGTTTGGTGATTGAAGATCAATTGGCAACGGGGTATAGCTATATCAGTGCTGTGGCAACTTCGGGCACTTACGATAATATTGCTGGATCTTGGAGTTTACCAAACATATCCAGCGGTAGTTCTGAAATCTTGACCTTAACCGCCTTGGTATTGCCCAATGGGGATTATAGGAATACTGCGGAGTTGATCGCACTGGAAACCTATGACCCTGATTCGACACCCAACAACAACCTAAGCTCAGAAGATGACCAGGCCAGTGTAGTTCCTGTGCCTGATGGTTTGGCCGATTTGTCACTCGTCAAAATTGTGGACAACCCTACGCCTAATGTGGGTGATGTGGTTCGATTTACGATCAGCGTTACCAATAACGGCCCTACTGATGCTACAGGAGTAATAGTATCAGAGCGTATGCCGATAGGCTATATATATCAATCCCATACGACCACAGCCGGGGTTTACAATCCAGATACGGGTTTATGGAACGTAAACCGTACTATTTTCAATCAAAATACAGAAACATTGGAAGTGTTGGCCAGGGTCAATGCCCCAACCGGAGAAGCAGATGAATATTTAAACGTGGCCGAGATCACAGGGAGCAACTTTGCCGATCCGGACAGCAATCCCGCACAAGGAATTTTAGTGGATGATTTTTCGGATGGAGTTGAAGATGATGATGAAGCCAGTACCTTTGTGGTGCCACAGACCACAGATTTGGCCTTGACAAAAGAAGTGGACAATACTTCGGTAAATGTTGGTGATGAGGTGGTTTTTACCATTACACTGACCAATTTGGGTACTGTACCAGCCACTAACATTGGTGTGGAAGATCAGCTTCCGCAAGGATATAGATTGGTGACCAGTTCATCATCATTGGGTGTGTTTGATGAAACCTCAGGTTTTTGGGAGTTGGATGTTTTGGAAGTTGGCGAAACGGCCCAGCTTGAGCTCACGGTGGAAGTTTTGGATATTGAAGACTATCTAAACCAGGCAGCTTTGGCTTTTGTGGACCAAATTGATATCAATGGAGACAATGATACGGACGAAGCATTCGTAAGTCCTACCTGTTTGGTGGTCTACAACGAATTTTCACCCAATGGAGATGGGGTCAATGACTTTTTTAAAATTGATTGCATCTCCAGATATCCCCAAAACGAACTCCAAGTATACAACCGTTGGGGGAATATTGTCTATCAAAAACGAAGCTACAATAATGATTGGGACGGTACACCCAATGGAAGGGCCATTGTACAAAAAGAAGACCAGTTGCCCGTTGGGACCTACTATTATATTTTGGACTTGGGTGATGGCTCCGAGCCACAAACAGATTGGCTATACATAAACAGATAGGTAATGGGCAAGGGGGTAGGAAAGCATATACGGCAAATGAGAAAAAGGGTTAAACATATTGGCATTATGTTCCTGGCATGGGGATGTTTGTCGGTTTCGGCACAACAAGACCCTCAATTTACCCAATACATGTACAACACTATGAGTGTAAACCCTGCCTATGCGGGGTCACAAGGGTACCTTACGGCCTTGTTGTTGCATCGTTCCCAATGGGTGGGTATCAACGGAGCGCCAAATACACAGGTATTGGCCGTGGATGCCCCTTTGGAAAACAAATTGGGCGTGGGCGGTATTTTGGCCCACGATGCATTGGGGCCTTCCTCAGAGATTTTTGTGGATGGCAATGTGTCTTATACCATTCAATTGGACAGCACCAATCGAAAATTGTCCTTTGGACTAAAGGTTGGCGGACGACTTTTTGATGTGGATTTCTCCAAAGGATTGACCGAGAATCCCGATGTAGCCTTTCAAAACAATATCAAAAGCAAATTTTTCCCGACCATTGGGGCGGGACTATATTATCAGACCAAGGATAGTTATTTGGGCTTTGCCGTGCCCAATTTCTTTTCGCAAAAGCATTATGATGGGGAAGAACAGGAAATTGCAGCCGAGCGACTCCATTACTATTTTATTGGAGGAAAGATGTTCGATGTGACCCCCGAGGTGGTGCTTCGACCATCCTTTTTTATTAAGTGGGTCCCGGGGGCACCGATTATTTTGGATGTTTCGGCCAATGCCATCATCAGGGAAACTTTCACCTTTGGTGCTGCATATAGATGGGACGATTCCTTTTCTGCCTTATTGGGGCTTCAAATTACCCCTAATCTTAATGCAGGTTATGCTTACGATCTAACATCTTCCAATTTGGGGGGATATACAGGAGGAAGCCACGAATTGTTCCTACGATACCAATTTAAAGAACTGAAAAAGACGGACGGGTCCCAAGGACGCGTTTCCACACAATAAACCAAACATAGAACCTAACCTCATGCAGCATGCCTTCAATTTACGTTGAAGGCTTTTTTTTTCGAAAAAAAATAAAAACGTGCAACCATTTCATTTTTGATTTGTCATTGGGATAGAATGAAATAGAATTATTTTTAGCGTCATTGAATAATCGTCCAGGATTTTTGGAAGCAAACGTACGTCTTACGCACCAAACTTTGGTGGAGCAGAGCAAACAAGGAAACCAGAACGCACAATACCAGTTGTATGGATTGTATGTGGATGCCATGTTCAATGTTGCCATGCGGTTACTGACCATTCGGGAAGATGCCGAGGATGTCTTGCAGGAAAGCTTTGTGGAGGCGTTTAAAAAATTGGACACGTTTCGGTTTGAAAGCACTTTCGGGGCATGGCTCAAACGAATTGTGATCAATAGGAGCATCAATCACCTAAAGGCAAAACGGTTACTGTTCGCTTCCATGGAAAATGAAGGGGAGCCGGTAGAAGAAGACGAAAAAATAGAAGATGATGATTTTGAAATGGAAAAGATAAAAACCGGTCTGGCCCAATTGCCAGAGGGATACAGACAAATCATCACCTTATATCTGATTGAAGGGTATGACCATGTTGAGATTGGAGAAATTTTGCAGATTACCACCTCTACATCAAAGTCGCAATACCACCGTGCTAAAAAGAAACTAATTCAAATTGTAAAGGAGTTATGATGGACAATTTTGAAAAACGTATTAGGGAAAATAAAGAGGCTTTTGATGTTCACAAGGTGGACAGGGACAAGCTTTGGAAAGGCATTGCCTCCCAATTGGAAGAGAAAGCAGAACCCAAGGTCATCCCACTTTGGAAATCGAGAGGGTTTAAGGTGGCGGCTTCCATTGTGTTGCTGGTGGGACTTTCGCTCACGGCATTTGTAACGATGAATGCCCCAGGCCAAAATATGGAGGGATATGCCAGTGAGGAACTTTTGGAAATAGATATGCATTATCAGCATCTAGTCCATCAACAGGTATTGTTGATACAGGAAAACCCAAAACTTTCTGCTATGGACAAAGAAGAGTTTTTATCCTTCATGGATGAGCTGGACGAGGAATATATGCAACTAAAATTGGAAATGCGGGACAATCTGGACAATGAACGGGTACTCGAAGCTATTGTGAACAACTATAAAAAGCGTATTGAGTTGATAGAGAATTTGTTGAAACAGATTAACGCTTCAAAAAAAGAAATGGATTATGAGGGATATACACTATAAAACCATGATTACGGCACTGCTGGTGTCTTTCTGGACCGTTGCCACCCTCGCACAAAGCGAACACAGCAAGCAATGGAACAAGACCTATGACCTATCCCCTACGGGCAAGGTGCATATTGAAAATAAGTATGGGAATGTGGTTATCAACGGATGGGGCAGGGACCAAGTCAAGGTGTCCGTTTCCATTCAAGTGAACCACAGGAAGGATGAGAGCGCGGAAAAACTACTGGAACGGATTCAGCCCAAAGCAATCCAAGCTGGAAATTTCATCCAATTCATTTCTGAAATAAAGGATCGTGATGCCAATCTTTTTGCCAAATATTTTAGCAAGGCCAATCCGTTCGATTTTGATAAATCCAATGTGCAGATAGATTATGAAGTATTCCTGCCCATCAATGCGGAGCTCAATATCAACAATAAGTTTGGAGACATTATCATAGAGGCATGGGAAGGGGATTTGGAAACGGATCTCCAGCATGGGGATATCTGGATCAATAGCGATATATCAACGGCCAAGGCGGATATACGCTTTGGGAAATTCAATGCCCGGAACATGGGGTACGGAAATATTAAAATGGATAATGGTTCCATTGACATTGAACATGCCCAAAAGTTGAAAATCTTAAGTAGTGGAAGTGAGATAACTTTGGACCAAGTGGCAGATTTGGAACTCTATTCCAGTAAAGATGAGGTAGAATTGGCGATGGTGGGCAGTCTTCGGGGGGATTTTAAATTTTCAAATGTTGACATTGCCGATGTAACAAATGGCATGTTCCTCACACTAAGAATAGCGGATGTAGACATCAAAAAAGTGTCTAAGCCCGATGCGGACATCAATATTGTACAGGAATCCTCCGAGATCAATATGAACGTTTCAGGAATGGTCTTTGACTTTGGCGCGACCTTGGAGCAAGGCCTGCTGCGGGTGCCCAAGACCTTTACAAACATTAAGACCAATGTGACCAATGAAGGAAGCAAGATCCGCGATATCACGGCAAGCTATGGCAACGGGACCAAGGGAAAATTCACCATCAATGGAATCAAAGGAGTAATCGTCCTTACCGATTGATGCAACATAAAAGTTGCTGAGGATGCAACCCTTTAAAAATTTGAATGTCTTTAAAACGAAAACCAAAAAACGAAACATGATACGACTGAAACCAATACTTCCCATACTTCTTTTCGGATGTATGGCCATGGGACAAGCCCAAGAGGAAGTAGACTACATTGAATTCAACGACCGCAAGAATGTGGTGCACGGGGTGTACTTGGGTCTTACCACCTATTATGGCGAGATTAAGGGTAAATCTACCTATTTGGGTGGACTTAAGGTGGCCTATGTGGCCAACCGACAATTTGAAGTGGGATTTGTTGGAAACTTTTTGTACTCTGAACAGGACAATCCCAGAACCATCAATGAAGATTTGATAGGAGCATACGGAGGACTTCACTTGGAGCCCATACTTTTTAGCAAGTCGGTGGTGAACCTTTCTTTCCCCTTGCTTATTGGGGCCGGGGGAGTAGGCTATCTTGGGAACGATTTTGACGACCGTATTGGCGATATTGACGAAGATGATATCGATGCCATTTTTGTGGCCGAACCAGGGGTAAGCCTTTTGTTCAATATTTCCAGATACCTGCAATTGGAAGCGGGGGTCAAATATCGTTTTTCCAGCAAGCTGGAATTGGATGCCAGCCCCCTTCGTAACATCAATGGATTTTCCGGAGGGATAGGGCTCAAAGTCGGCGTTTTTAATATGGGACGTAATCGGTATAAAAAACACCTGCGCAATGGCCAGTAAATCAAAAAATAACAGACAATCATTGCGTCAGGCAGTAGTGGCCAGACACGTGTTCTCACAAAATGGAACCGTGTTCTTGAGAAGCGCCCAAAACCTTGAAATGAACGAGTGGTCCGCCATAAACTTTTATTGGATGCCCGTATTAAAATTGGAACGGGAACTCGGCTCATAACAGTTTTTCTTAATCTAATCACATCAAAAAATGAATGGTATGAAATCAATTCAAAGGATTGCTATTGCCCTATTTTTGGGTTTTACAGTGACATCTTGTGTCCAGGAAAGCATATGGGTTTCGGAGGAGGTATCCACCCGCGAATATGACTTTGACAACATAAGGGCACTACAAGTATCATCTGATTTTAGGGCCTACGTTACTTTTTCGGACACGGAGGAAAAGGTTTCCATTAAGGCCAATGATAATCTGTTCAGAAGGATAGATGCTTATATGGAAGGGAGTAAACTAGTGGTTAAACTGGAGAACAATGTTCGGGTTAGGGGAAAGGAGACCATGGAACTTTATGTGACTACCAAGAACATTTCCAAGTTCAAGGCTTCGGCAGATGCGGCCATCTTTATGGAAAGTCCAATTAACACCAATAATGTTTCCATTGAACTGAGTTCCGATGCTTATTTTGAAGGGGATATCACGGCAGATGACTTGGAACTCCATATGGCTTCGGACAGTGAGGCCGAGATGTATCTCGATGTGGAGGATGCGTATCTGGATCTTTCATCAAGTTCCAGACTGCAAGGCGAGTCCAATATAAAAGATGCCAAAATCAGACTTGCTTCAGATGCCGAAGTGGATATGATCGGAACCATTGAGAGCCTGGATGCCATTATGTCGTCGGATAGTGAGTTGAAGGATTATGGACTTGAAGTACAGGATTTGCGAATAGACCTCACATCGGACAGTGATGCCTTCTTAACGGTTACCGGCACCATTGATGTTACGGCCAACTCAGATAGTCGGTTATATTACAAGGGAGATGCGGAGATTATCCGGCAAGTGTTGTCCAGTGATGGAAGAGTCATCAAGAAATAGCCCTATCTTTATATCCTTGGTTTCCCTTGAAGGGATTTTTAAGGATATGTGATGGAACAGAACGAGCTATACCCCATTTTTTTAAAGGCCTCCCACTTGAATATACTCATTGTGGGAGGGGGCAATGTGGGTTTGGAAAAATTGACTTTCCTATTAAAGTCCAGCCCCAATGCCAATGTACAGATGGTGGCTCCAAAATTTTTGCCTGAGACCTTGGAATTGGCCAATAGGCATAAGGTAGAGATTACCATGGCACTATATGATCAGAGCTTTTTGAATGGCAAGCATATGGTGGTGGCCTGTACAGACAAAGTGGGAGTGAACGAGCAAGTGTATCATGACTGTCGGGAGCGAAGCATTTTGGTGAATGTGGCCGATAATCCACCTTATTGTGATTTTTATATGGGAGGTATCGTTACCAAGGGAAATGTAAAAGTGGCCATTTCCACCAATGGAAAATCACCGACCACAGCCAAGCGGTTGCGTCAATTTTTTGAAGATGTAATTCCGGATAACATAGACGACTTGGTCAAGAACCTTAATGAATACCGTAAGACCTTAAAGGGCAATTTTGAGGAAAAAGTGGAGACCCTGAACGAGTTTACCAAGGGATTGTTGGATGGCGAGCCCAACAAAGGACAAACTAAAAAATAGGTTTTTTCTAAAGCCGTTTCATGGCTTCCATGAGCTCATCCTTTTTCCTTGGAGATATGCTAACATGCATATCGTTGCTCATAATGATATACCCGCCATCCGATTTTACATATTTCTTTACTTCATTGAGATTAATAACGTAACTGTTGTGAACCCTCATAAACTGGTAGTCCCCCAAAAGATTCTCATATTCTTTCAGGTGTTTGCTGACCATGAGAGTGTTTTTGTTTTTTAGGACGAATGAAGTGTATGATCCATCCGCCTTGCAAATCACAATATCTTCAATGGCAATGAACTCCATACCGGCAGTAGTGGCCAGGCAAATTTTTTCTTGTTTGTGGTTTTCTTTGGCCAAACTCTGCATTAGAGTATCTATTTGTTGGCGGTAAACATTGGTGTCCATCCTGTTCCTTGCCTTTTCAACGGCGTCTTGAAGCTCACTAAGGTCAATGGGCTTTAACAAATAGTCAAGGGAACTAAATTTAATGGCTTTAATGGCGTATTTTTCAAATGCGGTGGTAAAGATGACTTCAAACGTTGGATCTTTTATTTGTGTGAGTACGTCAAATCCCAAACCAGATTGTAGTTCTATGTCTAGAAATACAACATCCGGACTATAAATTGAAAGCACTTTTACTCCCTCGGAAACGGAACTGGCTGTCGCGATAACTTTAACATCTTTGCAGAACTCTTCAAGCATGGATTTTAAGGTCTCCCTACTATGTTTTTCATCTTCAATGATTACTACTTTTAAGGTCATTTGACTGGCTAATTTTGTGGTTGTCTAATTTTATAATATGATTTTTGTTAGTCCTGTATATTTTTTGATGTATTTTCCTTCAATTTTTAAGGAATATTAATATTTTTTGTATATTGCCGATATTGGGAACAGGTTCGTTCTGAATCTTTTCCTAAACAGCTTAATGTTATTATGCCTTAAATCGTCCCCAATGGATTTAAGGTATGAATAATTTTTGTCTTTGATTGGGTGTATTAGTGCTTCACAGAATTTTTTTAAAACATTTTGTTTAGAATAAGCTGTAATTTGTTTTATAGAGCTTCTCTAATTTCTAATGAATTTATGAACATCGTCCAAGAAAAAGTAGGCTGGTAATATGCTAAGATGGGTGGTGTGGGCTAGTTTGTCAAGGTATGATTTTCCATCTGTTCATTCGTATGGTAACGTTGCTAAAGATTAAAGCAAGGTTGTTAGCATCTATAATCAATTTTGATTGCTCTTTTTCAATAAAAAAAACTCACCACTTTCTTTCCTCTATATCGCTGTTGCGCAGCATAACCCCATACTTGCTTTTAGCACTTTTTAAAGGAACTACTAATGGTGAGCTCATTTTATTGGTTCAATGAACAGTGTTTAGAATCTATTATTTTTAAATCCGTTGGGCCACACAACCTTCATCGCCAGAACTGAAGATTAGAGTTTTATGTCTACGTGCGGCCCAGTTTCTTTATTTTATTTGTTTAGGGTAAATCTACTTGCCTTGTTTATATTTTCTTGTGTTGACTTGACGTAAGTACGTTTTGAGTTCATGGATTGTACGTTTGAATTTATGAAAGCAATAATGTTTGTAGTTGTAAATTGACAATAGGTTGGAAAAATGGGATTTCACAAATTCAGAAATCCCATTTGAACATATAATAATGAACACTAAAAATTTAGTTGAACATGTCTACCCAGTATAATAGAGTCTGTTCTTATTGGATTGTAAAATTGAAGACTTGGTCTTTAATCCTGTTCTTTTTGGTGCTTGGGAAACAAAATGACCTTTAAAGTCTATCACTGCGATATTACTGAAATAGCCAAGTATGTCCTCATAACTATTCCAGTTGATACCCGCTCTCCTAAGCCTTCTATGAATCGGGGATTTCTCAGGTTTTGCCCCCCAATCCCCGTTAATTCTTTGGTCTTTGGATTTGATAATGAGAATTTTAACCTTACTTAGGTGGTTATACGGAACATAGAAATTGGAAACTCCATCATTCAGAGATTTAAAGGTTACATAGACCTTGCCTATATTTTTATAAACATTGGCGGTATAACCCATATCTGCATTATTGAATGGGAGCTTAAGACAGGTATCCTTGGACTCCAGATAGAAAAGAATGGGATTGTTACTAAGAACTTCCTCGGTAATTTGTGGAACGTCCAGAGTAAAGGACCATCCAGGCAACTGCTTGGTAACATCAAAAGATAATAACTCAACAGTATTGAAAAGCCCTGATGTATTTTCTTTACTAAAATTGGCTAATGACGAAGGCCTGTTAAAAAGGTATAGCGGATATCCAATTATTATTGCAGCGCAGACTAGGGTCCAGATTATGGTAAACAGTTGCATAGGTGTATGTTTTTTATTTAAAAAATTTGGGAACTTTCTCAAAACATACTCTAAGTAACAAATAAGGTTTCAATCACTTTACCCCTAATATATGGATGCCCCTTCTGAATTGACGAATGAGAACAGTCTGATGAAATGCATTTTTTACCGATGAAATACATCGATGTTTTAAGCTAAAGCTGTAATAGAACATTTAACAGGCCACCAGCAATCCGTAGGTATGGAATAATCTCTTTACTTTATTCCCTCTCAGTTTTCCTTGCCCTTTACTTCCTCCAATTGACCAACAATTTTCATAACATCATAATTGGCAATTTTTTGGGTGCTGTAATTCCTTTTAATGTGGTTTACATAGGTATGTATTTCAAGGGTATAGTAATTTTCGAGCTCAAATATCGAATCTTTGATCAATTCTGGACTTTCTCTTAGCGTTCTTTTGCCATAAGACCTTGCATGGTACACAATCTTGTAACTGTCGTTTTGCTCATCTATCCACTCAATGGTCACCTCAATAAAGTTGTCCATTCGTTCCTTAAGCTTATAGGTTGCTTGTTTAGGGATTTTTCCGTGTTCATACTCTGTTTTCACAAGGTCTAGAATCCATTTTTCAAGAAAATTTTCTTTCATTTCGGTTAAATTTTGTTTCGGTGTTCTGATTTGGGATTTGGTCTTTAATAGTTTTGATTTTTGTACACTTTTAATGGTTCTGTATAGACCATTCTTTATTTTTTAGTGATCGCTTGTTTCAATTTTTTGCAGGTGGTTAATTGAAGGTGTTCAACATTTTGGTTTGATGAGCATTGTGGGAGGAGGTTGAAGAACGGACACAATGCAAGAATGCTAGGGAATTCTATTGGATTAATCCATATGCAATATTTTTCTAAGCCAATCAATGGTCTTGTCCCTTGCTATTTTGCTCTGACTATTGTCATCAGTATCAAATCCATGGCCAACTCCGTTATAAATGTTCAGTTCCACAGGGCGTCCTTTCTCTGCCAATAAGTTTGCCAAACAGATGCTGCCTTCGGATAGAGAATCATCAACAGGTATTTGAAATAAGATGGGGGCATAATTTTGGTAAATATTTTTTTCAAGGGCATTGGAATTGCATGTACTGGATCCCCAGTAATTGTACCCGCCAGACCCTCCATAATAGAACACCCCACCAGAAAACCCTTGTTGGGGTTTTGGTTCTGGAGGCATTACCCCAGAAGAAGTATCATATTCCTTACCATTAAAACTTTGCGTCCACTCCCAGTCAAGAGGGGTGGAGTTGGTGTCATAGAGTGTTGATATCACCGATGTTCCACCATCGGAAAATCCAAGTAGGGCTATGTTAGCGGGGCTGATCATGGAATTCCCATCTTCGAGCTTAAGTTTTTTGAGTTGTGTTAAGACCGCATTGGCATCTCTTGATCTAATAAATTGGGAACTGATTTTAAAATTTTCTGGCGGTGTTTCCCATTTTCCGGATTTTTCGACAGCGCCCCGTCCCGAAAAACTATCCACGAAAGCTCCAACAATGCAGTTGTTGTTAAGCAACTCCTTCCATTCACGGAATTGACTGCTCATGACCCTGCCATCTGGGTCGTCATCTTTCCACATCCCACCAGAACCATGTAGCACCACAACAGCAGGTAAAGGGGAGTTGTCAGTGCAGCCATGTGGAAAGGAGAGATACACAGGAACCTTTACATTATGTACCGGGACATAAACAATAGTATCTTCTATAGACGAATCAACAACAATTTCCCGTATTTCGGAATCAAAAACACCATCGTCATTATTACACGATGAGAAAAACAAAATACAGCTAAAAAATATTGGGAGGTTAAGTAGTTTGAATGATTTGGGAAGTGACTTCATAAACAAATAGTATTAATAGTGGTTAATAAGTACATGTGCAATTGGAAATACCTTGGAACAAATCAATGCCTAGGGTCAGTACATGGGTTCCAGTGGAATACCCCAATATTTCATTCATGATGAGTTGATAGGAATACCCAAAATAAAAATCCCCCTTCTTGAGTCCCATTATTGGTGCAACATAGAGTGGAGAGCCAAATTGGTCGTTCAAAAAACGATATGTCAGCCCAACGTAGTAATAATCAAGAAAATCATATTTTTTTACCCTAAGGTTTACATCGGTCACCGACCGATTGTCATTTTCAAAATATTGAAGAAATACAGAAGGCTCAATTTCGTAGTCCGATCGTTTACTTTTTCTATAGGTATAACCAGAATAGAGGTAGTAGTTTCTTAGAGTGTTTGGCTCAAAGATGGGATTGAATTTTTTGAAATCTTTGTTTAGAATATTGGCAACGTTCAAGCTTAAATAAAAACTACCCTTTCGGTACAAGGTGCCTAAATCAAAATTAGGGTTGCTGGATGCGCGATCATCTATCACAGCTTGATCGTCATTGTTTTTAAAATTCTCAATATCTATCCTGAATTGGTTAAGATTAAAGGACATGGCAAATGAAAAGTAATGAGACTCATACTTGTTGAAGGTCAAATGATGCGCAAAAGAAATTTTACCTCCACGCTGTTTGGTCTCCCCGTTGGAATCATTGTATAGTACCATTCCAATGCCCGACCTGTTTCCTAAGCGGACATCTGCTGAAAGGGATTGGGTGTCAGGAGCATCTTTAACGCCTACCCATTGCGTAAGACCGTTCATTCTAACCTTTACGAAGTTGCCAATACCGGCATAAGAGGCCGACATTAAAAAGGGGTTGTCCGATAAATATTGCGACAATTGGGGAATAGTTAACTCTTGTGCGTTTCCACTCCCCATGAACAGAGTAATCAACAATAATAATCCAGCAATTTTCCTCATCATCTAATTTATCTGTATAATGTAAAGTGACCTACAAACTCACGCCCTGATCCGTCGTTTAGTTTAACGATATACCAGTAGTCGCCCGAAGGCATAGGCTTGGACTCATATTGGCCATCCCATCCATAGTCAAAAGCCCCTATAATTTTGATTTTTCTTCCGTAACGATCAAAGATGTAAGTCTGTACACCTGGGAACCACTCCATGTTTCTTGGTCTCCAATAATCATTCTGCCCATCATTGTTTGGCGTGAAGAAATTTGGGATCGAAATTTCAATAAGATTTAGGGTAATGGTCTCCGAAGTTTCACAGCCATTACGGTCCATAACCCTAACTATAAAAGTTCCACTCCGATCTATTGAGAAGGTATGGGAAGGGGTTCCGGGATTATCTTCAAAATAATAGGTGTATGGAGGAAACCCTCCGATGGCAGTTGCCGTTATCTCATTTACATTAATATTGGCCAACGACAGGCTTAATGGTTCTACTTGGCCTATGTTAAAAGGAATTTCCTGAAGACAACCATTGGTATGCAATATAGATAGTGAGTGGTTACCTGGAGCAATATTCCCAAAATTAGGAGTCATGATAAAATCATTGGGGCTTGTAGAATCCAGGGCGTAGAGAACAGCATTGCCGATGGATGGGTCGGACAGTGTGACCGCAATAGTATTGGAAGGCAATCCGGAATCACATAAATAGATGGGTTCTATGGATGCATCAAGATTGGGCCCACCAGCCAAGATTTCAAAGTTGACTTCAGATTGACAACCATTTTGGTCTATCACGGTCAACGTATGGTTTCCAGCAGCTAGATTATCAAAGGAAAAAGCATTCTGGTTAAAGATTGTGGATGGCATTGAATCCAATTGAACGGTAAGAGGCAGATTTGTATTGAAAACATTTACATGTACGATACCATCTTGGCTTTGCCAACAAGTCTCATTCTCTATATTGGTGGATATCTCAAATCCAGTGATGTCCACCTCAAAGGAGTTCTCCATGTCGGTGCAGGACCCGTTGCCGGGGCTGAAGACGTAGAGTGTGGTCGTGGTGGTGATCACGTCGCCCGCGGAGAGGGCATTGCCTCCCCCGCCCGGTGCATCGAAATAGTTGCCGTTGGCCAGGGCGGGTAGGATGTAGGCGTCACAGCTCTCGACATCCAAAGGTGCATCGGGCTGTGGTTGTTCTGTGACGCTCACGGTTGCCGTTGCGTCGGTGGTGCAGGGCGCGGTTGCGGCCACGGTATAGGTGTAGACGCCCGGGCCTGCGAATGCGGGGCTCCATGCGCCCCCTGCGTCGGGTGTTCCCCCGAGCTGTGCGAAAAGGTCCGCATCGGTCAGTACGGTGYCCTCACAGATGTTGATGTTGGCGTCTGTCCCGGCATCGGGCTGTGGTGCGATAGTAATAGTGAAGCTTTCTTCATCATAACAAGCTCCTGAAACTCCTCCTATTTCGTCATATATGTATAAGGTTAAATTTGAATTGATGACATCTCCTTCAGTATATATGTTGCCGCCGCCCAACGGTCCTCCGGGTAAATCGTAGTAGGCTTCGTTGCCTGTAAGGTTGCTTCCCGTTATGGGTGGAAGTTGATAAGAGTCGCATGCTTCTTGGTCGGGAATATCATTTATATTAGGTGTGACGTATACATAAATAGTTTGTTGAACATCTAGATAGTTGTTATAGATGTCCGTTATTCTATAAATACGGGTTATGGTTTCCGGATTGATTAGACCATCTGAAATATCACCAATATGGGTGACGGTATCCACCGCGCAGTTGTCTGCTTCATCAGTGACTACGCTTGGGTCTGGTATAGGAGTAGAGTCGCAAACTGTTATGGTCGAAGGATTGCTTGCTGTGGGAGGTGTATTGTCCCTAAAGGCAATGGTGAAAACATCTTGATGTTCAAAATCTATATTGTCGAAGTAAGCATTCTGTGAACCATCTACGCTGGTTGCAGCGATTTCGGTTTGTGTTCCTGTAAGAAAATTACCATCACCATCGGTATCAATTATAAGAACTAAATCGCCACAATTCCCATTGTTCAAAATATTCGAACTTGAGAGATCTATGCGTACACTTACACCATTGATAGAATCCACACCACCAGGGGATACTGTTTTTTGAATTTTCCATTCCCTGCCCATTCTTGTACTATAGTTGGCAGGAAGTTCAATTGCGGTTTGGTTGATGTCACCATGGTCATTTCCCCATAAGAGATAATTGTGAAGGACAGATGTGGTGGTGGTTGAGACACTATTGGCAGTTGTATTGTCTATTATTGGCCTGGATGTGTCCAAATTATCATTTATGAAATCGCTATTGGTGGACATGGTTACGATTGCTTCGATATTTTCACTTTTGGCAATACGCTGGTGTAGGTTGTATCTAAGTTTTAAATCGCCAATATCATTGGGAAGACCTGATTCAAAGTCATCATAGCGATCTCTTCCCAGACCGGCGATGTCATATAAATATGTAGGGTCTGGTTGCCAAATGGGAGTTCCATCAGCCGCCAAATAGGTATAACCTTGGTTTCCAACCATACTGCCTAGTTGTCCACCGATATTATTTAGAGTGATACCATATTTAATAGCCAAATAGCTTTCCACCCTTTGAATGGAGTTGGTGTCCAACGGACCATCAGCCAATAAGATTTCGGCAATGTTTCCTGTGAGGTTTCGATTGGAGTCGTTACTGTTGAAATGTTTTCCCAGTTTATTGAATAGGTATAGGTCCCTTTCTATACCAGGATGGTTTTTCATGATGCTAATGTCAGGTAAACCATTGACTTGAGTGTTCAGCACTTCATCCTCCAATATTATATTAGTATCTACTTGTCTTACCAGAACCCCAATAGTGGGCAATCCCTGAAGATCAATACTGCCACTCTCAAAATCGCTCCATGTGGTCCAAGTTCTTCCAATGGAAAATCTATTGCCATCAGAAATACCAATAGAAAGGTTGGTAGTGGAACTATGGTGAGTGTCTATGTCACCACCAAACAATAGGCGTTGACTTTCTGCAGTGTTTCCCATTCCACGGGCTTTGAAGACTATGAAAACAGTAATTTCTTCCCTTGATTCGGAACGAAAGTGCAAAGCATTGCCAACTCCACTACCATCAAATTCAATGGATGGATTAAAGTTCATGTCATTTCTGCGGAGGATAGGAACTCCAGGAATTGGCCCTACAGGATCAAGGAAAGCGGGAGAACCAAAAGGAGTTACACCATCCGTTTGAAAATGCCCAAATCCATCAGGATATGCAAGAGGATAGAGTAGGGGTGTTGGGTGCTGAATAGCATCTTGCGAACTACCATCTATAAAATCGTACCAAGTGGTCACCGAAGTCCCATCTGCAGGAGGTAAAGGAGTAAATAAATGAAATTGACCCACAGGAGTGGGTGAAATATTTACGGCTCTGTCTGCAGTGAACCATGTGTCTACATGTTGGCCGCATATTGGAGTGGCCAAAAAGACCATCCATAGAATTAAGGCATATTGAGATGCCTTTTTAGTAAGATCTGGGAATGACAATTTTTTTGCCGCTGTCCTTGAGAGGGCTGAGTGTAGTAAAAGTTTTGTCATAACAAGTAGGTTTATGATGTTTCTTGTTGGGTTAAAATCAAGAAATGGATTTGGTACTATAAAATAAAGTGCTTTCCTGTTTATAGAGGGAGGTCAATTAACCAATGGGTGTTTAGAATTGACGAAAGGGCTAAATGAATTGATGAAAATTATCGACAATCCTGATAATTAGAGTTTTTTGAGAACATTTTATCGAGGGCGAAAAAAAGCCGTCAAGAGAACTGACGGCTTTACTATTGATATGTCCAAAAGAAATGAGATAACCAAACCTTACATTCTCAGTTGAATTATGGACCCAATAGTTGTTTTGGTTGTTGGTGTTCTATTTAAATTTGAGTTCAGTTTAAAGAACTCTTTAATTTTAAAAAAGAGGAGGCTTTAAAAACCATTACAACCAAGGAATTTTAATAAATTCCTTGGCGTAACGGAAACCTCAACTAAACTAAACACTTTTGTGACCTTTGGTCCTGAAAAGTGCATTGCTATATGTGCATGCGTTAAAATTGATCTTGCTTTTCAATTGGCTTAACGCTTACTTGCACGACAAACATAGTGCGTTATGTTTTTTCAAAGACCTCCCAATTTATGGATGCCCTGTTTGATCCAACGAATGGGGTAGTTCAATTGATGGGAATAAAATTTATGGGGTAAAAAAAAAGAAGTATGTCAAAAAAAAAACAGCCCTTAAAAGGGCTGCTATATTTATTTCCAAAATTGGATGTTTCCAAGAATCATGAATTGTCATCGACTGATGCACTTGGAGCATTGGTTTTTACGGAAGCAATCCCATTTTCCATGGCAGAAGTGCTGGAATACATTTCACTGTTACCGATTACCTGACCGTTGGAAGCCTTCAGATTAAAGTAAGGGCTGCCGTCCTTGGCAGTCTTTCTGTCGAACCTGCCATCGTCTTGAGAATTTTTTCGGACAGATTCAATTCCGTTCTCGCAGGCGGCTTTGGTGGTATACGCTTCACTGCTTAAGATCACTTGGCCATTGTTGGCCTTTAAATTAAACCTGAACTGACCAGATTTATCTGTTTTGATTTCAAATTTTCCCATACTGAATATATTTTGTGTCTTAAATCTAGATATTTTCTTAAAAAATGACCAATAAATAGGTGTAAAATTACCATTAAGCTAACAGATAATGGCCTTTTGCACAATACTTGAACCGATCAATGCCAGTACGGAACAGCAAAAGATAGGTTACACACGTATTTGCCCATCCCCAAATACATAGTATTTGTTGGTTACCAATTGTTTTAGTCCCAAGGGCCCCCGATGGTGCAATTTATCGGTACTGATGGCGAGCTCTGCACCCACACCCATCTGTCCACCATCCGTGAAACGGGTGGAAGCATTTTGATATACCGCCGCGCAATCCACATTTTCCATGAAGGTCTGGGCCACGGCATTGTTTTCGGTCATGATGCTGGCTGAGTGCCCTCCGGAATGGGTATTGATCTTTTCAATGGCCTCATCCAAATTGTCCACGGCCCCAATCACACATTTCATGGCCAAGAACTCCTCTTCCCAAACCGATGGGTCAGTAATGACATTCTCTTCAGATAAGATGGTTTTCACCTTTTTATCGACCAAAATCGATACGCCTTTGTCAGTCAATAGTTGTCTTAACTCTTTGAGCTTATCTTCATAACCTTCAATCCTTGTATCGATCAGTATTTTGTCCAAGGCATTACAGGCCGAAATCTTATGGGTCTTGGCATTGATGATGACCTCCAAGCTTTTTTCCCAATCCGCTTCCGGGTGTACATAGAGGAAATTGTTCCCTCGACCACTGACCAGAACGGCACATTTGGCATGTTCTTTCACAAAAGCGATCAATCGTTCACCACCACGTGGGACAATCAGATCTAGGTCTTGGTCCGGGGTTTTCAAAAATTCTTGGGTCTGGGTACGGTCCATTTCCAAGAACTGGATGAAATTGGAAGGGAGATTGTTCTCCGTCAAGGCCTGATGCCAGAACTTTACCAGTGCTTTGTTACTGTGATAGGCTTCTTTACCGCCTTTCAACAATATTTTGTTATTGGCCTTAAAAGCCAGTACCGCAGCTTCCACCGTTACATCCGGACGGGATTCATAAATGATCATGATGGTCCCGAACGGAGCCGTTTTGTTGATGATTTTTAATCCATTGTCCAAATGTCGGGTAGATATTTCCTGATTTACAGGGTCCGATTGCAACCGCACTTCCTTTACGGCCTGAATCATTTGATCTACCTTTTTCTGATCTACCACCAAACGGTCATAGAGGGCTTGATCGTCCCGATCAAAGGCATCCAAATCTTTTTGGTTGGCTTGGAGGAGCTCTTCCCGGTTTTTGTCCAGGATACGCTCCATGTCTGCCAATACTTTATTCTTTATGTCTGTGTTCAATAATTTCATAGTCGTTTTTTAAAGGGAAACTTTGGTCCCCACTTTTTTTCCTTCAACAATGTCTATAATGATGTTCTCTTTCTTCCCGTTCACAATATAGGATGGAATGTTGTTGGCCGCCGCTATTTGAGCAAAGTTCAATTTAGAGCCCATTCCGCCACGGCCTTCACCTTCGGCTTTGTTGCCCTCTTCAATATACTTGTCCAGATCTTCTTTGGGTGCGACTTTTTGGATGACCTCGGAATCCTCCTTTTCAGGATGTCCGTTGTACAAGCCATCAATGTCGGTCATGAGGATCAGCTTGTCTGCATTCATCAATTGGGCAATCAACGTGGCCAATTCATCATTGTCCGAAAACATGGACATGGCTACCGAAACGGCGTCGTCTTCATTGGCAATGGGCACTACACCTTCGGACAAAAGACCTTCTATGCAATTGATCATATTGTCCCGGTGTACCCCGGGGTTAAAATCCCGTTTTGTGGGGAGTACTTGGGCACATTTCATCCCATAATCACTGAAAATGTTGTAGTAATGCCGCATCATTCTGGGTTGTCCTATCGCAGAATAAACCTGTCTGCGTTGGGTCTTGTCCTTTATTTTGGATTTTCCCAATACCTCTTTTCCCGCGATTACGGAGCCAGAGGAGACCAAAATGGTCATGATGTCGCGTTCGTAGAGTTCGGCGATCTGTTGCACCAAACTATTGAGTACAGGTCTTACAATTCTATTGTCCTTGTTGGTCATTACATTGGTTCCTACCTTAATGACCACGAGTTCTTTATACATGGTTTAATATTCTTCGCCGAGTTCCACGGCGCGGTTAAAGGCGGCAAAGGCCGCTTCTTTTATCAATTCATTTACATTGTTATCTTCCATGGAGTCCAAGGCGGCCCTGGTAGTTCCTCCTTTGGAGGCCACTCTTTCCATCCAAGTGTCTGGATTAAGGTTGTTCTGGTTGAACAGTTCCACGGCCCCAGTAAAAGTTTGGCTCACCAATACTTTGGAAACATTTTCGGAAAAGCCCATTTGTAGGGCGGCCTCCATCATACTTTGCATAAAGTAAAAAACATATGCGGGACCACTCCCCGAAATGCCTGTAGAGGCATCAATAAATTTTTCATTTTTTACGCGGAGGGATTTTCCAGTGGTGTCCAACAGTCCTTCCACCATAAAAAGTTCCAGACGGGAAACTTCGTCGGAAGAAACATAGCTGGTCAAACCCTTACCCACCTGAGCGGGCAAATTGGGCATGGCCCGTACCACTTTTTTAATACCGAGCGATTCTTGGATAAAGCTGATGGTGACCCCGGCCATTATGGAAATAAACAGTTGTTCTGGGTTCACCAATTTTTTCATACGTTCAAATAGTTCTTCGGCATGGAAGGGTTTGACGGCCAAAAAGATGATATCTGCTTGGGGAACACAGTCCTCCAAACGATCTATGGCATCAAAATGGGCGATTTTATCGACCTCTTCCATTTTTTCCTTTGATTTGTCCAACACCATGATGTTGCGCTTTTTCAATAGCTTGGACTTGGACATACCTGTGGCGTAGGTAAGTCCCATGTTACCTGCGCCAATAACCAATACTTTCATTGTTTTATATAAAGGGTTAGAATGTTTTTAAGCGGATACATTGCAATCCTTACAGTCTTTTACTTCTCCGTAATAGGTTTCACGGTATCTGTGCAGCGTGCGAAAAGGAAGGCCGAAAATATACTCTTTGATATAGGTGACCTGGGTAGTGAGTTCCCCCATTTTAACACTATACCGTTTTTCGTACTTGGTCTTCCGCTTGATTTTTGTGAGTTTCATGATATGGTCCATGTGTTGATGACTATTCGTTTTCCCTGTTTAGGTATTTTTCCCGGTATTCGGCCGTTTTGATAGTCTTTCTTCGCCGTACCGATTTTTTGGTGTATTCCTGACGGTCCCTGATTTGCTCCAATCGTTTGGTATTTCTATACTTTCTCTTGTAGCGTTTTAGGGCACGTTCTATACTTTCACCTGATTTTACTTCTATTTTGAGCATATTTTGATTTATCTGTTCAATCTCATTTCTGTGTGGGTCACGTCAAACCCATTCTCTTTAAAAAACGCTTCTTTCGGATATTGGTTTTCGTTGGTGATATGGACGGCTACGTCACCTTTACAGTATTGGAGGGTGTATTCCAAGAGCTTTGGCTCAATGTCTTTGCCGCGATGCTCCCGGTGCACCACAAAAAAGACCATGAAGTTCTCGGGGATATAATCGCCCATCCCTGTTTTGTTGACCACGGCCAGACCAAGGATTTTTTCCCGTTCCTCAATGACAAATACATATCCACCCAAGCCCGGTATTTCCTTTGCCGAATACTGAATGGCTTTGCGGATGGCATTTTTTGATGCTTTTTTTCCATCTTGGTGGTCAAATATAAAATTGGTCAATCGGGCGGTTTCCATGGTGGAAAGCCGTGTATAAGCGTCATAGGTTTTAATCACCATGCTTTGATGCTTGTCTAAAATGTTTTTTTGATAGTTTAGGGTACGTACAATTGCATAGGAACGATGCAGGCCATTGCGGGGTTTTTCCACAATGTTACATCGCAAAAATCACCACTGAAGTGGTCCAAAAATTAAAGCGTAGGGGGGATGAATTTATCCGGTTGGTTTCTAAAAACCAGATATTGAAAGCTCAGGATCCTGCAATTTTTCCTTTCGTGGAGTTTGATCTTCATCGCTGCAAAGGTAGCCAATGCAAACGGTATATGCCAATTATACTGGGTTTTATGCTTTTTATAACGTTTGTTTCACGCTTGTTTTAACAGTTTTTGGAGCTATGGTCTAAGGGACTATAGGTTTTTAAAATTGGGCAATTGGGAAACATCTGGGCACCCGATTTGCTCCATTACTTGCTTCAATTGGGTCTTTAACAACATAGCGGTATGGTCCCCGCCGGATTTCCCTAAAGCTGCAGCTCCATACATAAAGGAACGGCCCAAAAATGCAAATTGTGCCCCACTGGCCAAGGTTCTGGCAATATCGGGTCCAGAGCGCACACCACTGTCCATCATCACGGTGAGCTGATCTCCATATTTTGCCGCTATCCGAGTCAAGGGTTTTATGGTGGATTCCCCGGCATCCAATTGCCTGCCTCCGTGATTGGATACAATAATACCGTCCAATCCCAAGGATATGGCTTTTTCTGTATCAGCTTCCGTGGCCACTCCTTTTAATACCAATTTTCCTTTCCATAAGTCTCTGATTTGGGCAATTTTATCCATGTCCATACGCTTGCTAAAGGTCTGGTCCATGAACAATCCCAGTTGTTTTAAGTTGAGTCCTTTGGGCATATAGGGTCGCAACACCTCAAAATTGGGTTGGCCATGCTTTAGGGTTTCAAAGGCCCATTTGGGTTTGCCCAATACTTGTAGAATATTGGCAATATTCATTTTTGGGGGCATGGATAGCCCATTTTTGATTTCCTTGGCACGAAATCCAAAAACGGGGGTATCACACAAAAGGACCAATACGGGGCAGCCGGCTGCCTCGGCACGTTGAATTAAATCGTCACGGACCGATTTCTCCGTGGGATGGTATAATTGGAACCACGCTTTACCTTCGGTAATCTCACTGATGCGTTCTATGCTCGATGTGGTCACCGTACTCAGAATAAAGGGGATGTTATGCTGAAAGGCGGCCTTGGCCAAAATTTCAGGCGAATTGGGCCACATCAACCCTTGAAGCCCTATGGGGGATATCCCAAAAGGGGCATCATACTCCTGCCCAAAGATTTTGGTGGTCATGTTGGCCTCTTTGTAGGCATCCAAATACCTGGGTAACAACTCAACCTCTCTAATTTCCCGGGTGTTCTTTCGCAGATTCACCTCTTCGTTGCATCCGCTATCCAAATATTCAAAGGCAAATCTGGGAATGCGCTTGCGGGCCCCTTCTCGGAGGTCCTCAATGGAGGGATATCTAGGATTGAATTTTGGGGTATACCGGGCCATATCTGCTGTGTGTTTCTTCTATCTGCGTGGTTCCAATTTTTATAAAATTACTCCGATGGAGCGCTTTCCGCTGTATCAAAAACGTGTTTGGCGTAGTTGTAGCCTTTGGTTTCGTACAGTTTTCGCATATGGTTCAATCTAGATTTGAAATCTTCAAAATCCTTATCCTCTTTTTGGGACCAAACCACTTCAGATAGTGCAGTGGCCCTAGGCAAGGCCATATATTCCATATGCTCATCCGTTGGGATATACTCGGACCAAATGTTCCCTTGAGCTCCCAAGATATAGTGCTGTTGATCTGCCGATAATTCCTCCGGAACAGGCTCGTAGCTATATACTTTTTCAACCGGTAAGAAACCACCAATGGACAAAGGCTCATTGTCGGTGTCCTTGGACTGATAGTGATCAAAATAACAGTGGGAATTTGGAGTCATGATCACATTGTGGTCTTGTTTTGCCGCTTCAATGCCTCCTTTTACACCTCTCCAGGACATAACCGTTGCATTGGGGGCCAAACCACCTTCCAAGATTTCATCCCATCCAATGATCTGCTTGCCTTTACTATTGAGGTATTTTTCCATTCGGGTTACAAAGTAACTCTGTAGGGCGTGTTCATCCTCAAGACCTTCTTCTTTGATTCTTTTTTGGCAATTGGGGCAGCGCTCCCAGTTTTTCTTGGGGCACTCATCCCCTCCAATATGGATGTATTTGGATGGGAAAAGGGCGGTTACCTCGTCCAATACCCCTTCCAAAAAGGCAAAGGTCTCTTCTTTTCCGGCACAGTATACATCATTGTATACCCCCCATGACTCTTGAACTACCTTGGGTTGGCCATTTTTCTGTTGTTCCTTTGAAGCTTCGGACATTAGACCGTTGGGCACTTCAGTAGGCTCCTCAGGGAAGCAGCTCAAATACGGATAAGAAGCAATGGCAGCTTGACTGTGACCGGGAAGTTCAATTTCTGGAATGACCTCAACATGGCGCTTTTGGGCATAAGCCAAAACCTCCTTTATGTCATCTTGGGTGTAGAAGCCACCATAACGCTCATTGTCATTGGTTTCTCCTGGATAGTGACCTGTTATGGTTCCATTTCGGTAGGCCCCAACCTTGGTGAGTTCAGGATATTTTTTGATTTCTATACGCCATCCTTGATCCTCGGTCAAATGCCAGTGAAAGGTGTTCATTTTGTGCATGGCAATCATATCGATGTACTTTTTCACAAAATCCACATCGAAGAAATGGCGCGCAACATCCAAGTGCATTCCCCTGTAAATGAATCGGGGTTGATCTTTGATGGAGACAGCAGGTACAGTAATATCGGTAATGGATGACCCTTCTTCGGGGAGGCTGATCAATTGTACAAGGGACTGGATACCATAAAAAACACCTTTGGCGTTCTTTCCCGAAATGTTGATTTGGTCAGGGGTCACCTCAAGCGTGTATCCTTCTTCATTTTCAATTTGATCGTTCAGCGTCAGAACGATGCTGGCCTTTTGGTCTGTAACGGATGGACTTACTTGGGTCAACTGTTGAATGGACTCGGCAAGAAACGTAGCTTCTTCCTTAAGTCCTTCGGTAGCACTGATGGAGGTGCTCCCATCTATCACAAACTTCCCAACCTGCATGGTCAACTCCGCAGGCTTTGGAATCACTTGATAGTCTTCCGCTGTGTTTTGAACGTTGTCGTACTTTCCGGTACAGGCCATTATAAAAATGGCCCCTACGGCAATAATCACTTTCTTCATAGGGTTACAAATTATAATTCAAATATTTTTTTGGTCAACAACCATTTTTCCCCGGGTTTGGCCGAGGGTAATGCTTGTTGGTAGTTCCACATCAGTTTTTCCCATTCCTGTACTTTGGGATTTTCAGCATCGGCCTGTTGTTTTGCTTCAAACGAAAAGGAAGCATCGACCTCCATGATCATGAACAGGCGATTTTCGATTCGGTAGATTTCCATATTTTGGATTCCTGAATCGGTGATGCTCTCCAAGATTTCAGGCCATACTTTTTTATGATGGTCTTCGTAGGCTCGAATGCTTTCTTCATTGTCCACAAGGTCCAAGGCGAGGCAAAATCTTCTCAAATCTCCCATATGTGTTCATTTTTAAAGGTTTTGAAACCAAACCATGCAATGTAAACAAAACAGCAGAGCGGTAGTATAAAGGAGAAGTTCACTTCTGAAACACCCATCATTTTGGTGTCGGCCACACCATTTCCGCCAACATCAATGATCATACCTTGTAGTTTGGGCATCAAGGCCCCTCCAACGATGGCCATAACCAATCCGGCAGCACCCAATTTGGATTCCTCCTCGGTGAGCCCGTTTAGGGCAATGCCATAAATGGTAGGGAACATGAGCGACATAAAGAAAGAAACACCCACTAGGCAGTACAATCCCAAATGTCCTTCAATAAAAATGGTTCCCGCGGCACAAGCTCCCGCCAGCACGGCAAACCACATCAACAGTTTTCCCGAACTGATAAAACGGAGCATATAGGTGCCAATGGCCCTTCCCACCAAAAAGACAATGAACGCCACAAATTGATAATTGGCGGCCACATCGCTGGCCATACCTATGGCTTCGGCATATTGATAGATATAGGTCCAGCACATGATCTGTGCGCCCACATACAGTACTTGGGCCAATACGCCCAAGATGTATTTAGGTCTATGGAACAATGCTTTTCCGGTTTCTTGGAGCGAAGGAATAGTGCCATCACCTTTGGCTTGGGGCATCTTGCTCACCAAGATCAATACAAAGACCGCCAAGATCACCAATCCAAGGATAACATAGGGGTCTCTAATGACCATAAGGTCCGATGTGCGGATCAAGGCTTTTTTGGCTTCATCCAAGGAGGAATAATCCGCGATGTCATCGGATTGTAATTTTTTAAGAACGAATTGCTGGGCAATAAGCAGACCCAAAATCAATCCCACAGGATTAAAGACTTGGGCAAGGTTTAAACGTTGGGTGGCTGTTTCCTTATCGCCCATGGCCAAAATGTATGGATTGGCCGTAGTTTCCAAAAAGGCAAGTCCAAAGGTAAGGACGTACAGCCCGAGGCAGAAAAACCAAAACTTTTCGGTGATGGCTGCGGGGTAGAACATCAAGGCTCCGGCGGCATATAAGGCCAAGCCTATCAGTACCCCAACTTTATAGGAATACTTTCGGACGAACAATGCCGCTGGCAAGGCCATACAGAAATACCCGCCATAAAAAGCCATCTGTACCCATGCTGCTTGGGAGTTAGACAACTCCAATACTTTTTTAAAGGCTTGGACCATGGGGTCCGTCACCGCATTGGCAAAACCCCAGAGCGCAAAGAGCGAAGTGATCAGGATAAAGGGTAAGAGAACTTTTTTGGATACAATTTTTGGTTTGGTCATGGTTGATATTTTAAAGCGAACGGTCCAAATGGGTATAGCCACCATCCACATAGATCAGTTGGCCGGTGGTGTGACTTGATTTTTCCGAAAGAAGAAAGGCTACGGTATTCGCAATTTCTTCTGGGGTAGTCATTCTTTTTTCCAAAGGGATGTTGTCCGTGATTTCTTTGAGTTTTTCTTCTGGGTTGTCAAACGAATTTATCCATCTTTTATATAATGGGGTAAATGATTCGGCAACAATTACGGCGTTCACCCGAATGGAATAGGGGAGCAGCTCTACGGCCCATTCCCGGGTAAGTGAATTCCGGGCCCCGTTTGCGGCCGCATAACCAGAGGTATTCCCTTGGCCGGTCACAGAAGTTTTGGAACCTATGTTTACAATGCTGCCTTTGCTTTTTTTCAACAGGGGCAAGGCATGGTGGGCCATCACATAATAATGGCCAACATTGCGCTCCAAGGAACGCTTGAAATCATCATAATTGCCATTTTCAAGCCCCACTCCGTCATTGACCCCGGCATTGTTCACCAATCCATCGATTCTTCCAAACTCTTGGATGGTTTTCTCAATGGCATTTTTGCATTGTTGGGGGTCGGTGAGTTCCGCGATGGCATAAAATGCCTTACCGCCGGTTTTGGCGATTTCTTCCACAGCAGCCAGTACATCACTTTCCTTCCGTCCAATAATTACCGGGATGGCCCCTTCATGGGCGAGCACTTGGCAAATACCATTGCCAATGCCCTTGTCACCTCCGGTGACCACAATCACCTTATCCTTCAATCCTAAGTCCATGTATTATTGATTTGTGGTAAATACCCCTATTTCCGCAAAGGAAGTCCGGGTATCCCCATTGTGCTTTTCCAAAGCACGTAATTTAATGTATCTGCCCGAAACCGGCTCGAATTTAACCTTTTGTTCAATGCGATTGTTGAACACATTGCCAAATTCTCCTTTTGTTGCGGATTTCCATGTGCGGTTATCTGGACTGACCAAAAATTCGTATTTGGTGATCATTCCAAATGGATAACGTTCTTGGATGGGCCAGTAGCTAAATCCGGTAAGGGTATGGGATGCTCCCAAATCGATGGTGATTTCGTTGATATCGGATGCGTCCTTATCCGTGGCCCAAAACGTATAGGGGTCTTCATCCATGAGTTTAACAACATCCGCATTGTTTTCTAAAGCACCAACGACTTTCCAATCTTTTTTGGCCAAGTCAAAATATTGGCTCACCGCTTGGGTTTGTTGTCCATTGTTTGGATTCACGGCAATGGCCTTTACGGTGGCTGGTGTCAAAACAGGAAAAGGGCCCTCATATTTCTGTGAAGCTGTGGTTGGGTCATCCCCATTGGTGGTCACATAGAGATCTACTTCGTCATCGGGTACTTCAATGGAGACCATTCCCTCTCTGTTTCTGGTGATTTTGGGATCGACCAAAAATGGAGGGGCATTGTAAAGTTCCAAAGTGGAGAGGGTGATGGGGCCTTTGGCATCCAAGATATCCACTTTTACTTGGGAAGCGGTAACGGTTTCAAACCTAAGGATACGTTTGTAGCCCACAGTGGTCTGTTCGTCCAAAACCTGCCATGTGCCATCGACTTCGGCACTGACTTTGAATTTTTTGATACGTTGCCCCAAAGGGATATACTCTTGGAGGAGTATGCGATTGACTTTGGTGGGCTCATCAAAACGTATGGTAATGGAAGCCTGAGTTGTCCCGTCATCAGTGGCCCAATAGGTATCAAAGTTTCCATCAATGGCCTTTTCTGCATTGAAGGTGGAACTGTTACAACGGACATTGGAGGCTTCGACAATACTTTCCTGGGCCAATTCTTGTGCAAAATCCTTATCGATTTGTGTTTTGAGCGCCATCAATTGTTGTACATCGGTTTCATGCACCAGGCCTCTGTCATCCACGGGAAGGTTCAACAAAAAGTTCCCGTTCCTACCAATGGATTCGTAATACGTTCGCACCAAACGTGGCAAGGTTTTTACCTGATGGTCCTCACCTGGATGATAGTACCACCCCGGACGGATGGAAGTGTTTACTTCTGCTGGCAGCCAATGTGTTCCGTCTTCATGGCCAGAACGCAATTCCACATACCGTGGCCATCCGGGATGGATCTCATCCCTGCGCATCACGCTCCAGTTGGTCTCATTGGCCCAACCTTCCTCGTTACCCACCCAGCGTATGTCTGGTCCACCATCACTGAAAATGACCGCATTGGGCTGTAATTCCCTGATCATTTCGGTGGTTTTTTCCCATTCGTAATAAGTTTTGTTGTCTATTTTTCTGGTTTTGTTGGCACCGCCGTAGTATCCAGAACCTCCATTGGCACCATCAAACCACACCTCAAAGAGTTCCCCATAATTGGTCAGTAGTTCCCGCAATTGTTCGTGGAAGATTTCCACATATTCAGGTTGGCCGTAGTGCTCGTTGTTGCGATCCCAAGGTGACAGGTATAACCCTAATTTTAGGCCATATTCCTTGCAGGCATCGGCCAATTCTTGGACCACATCGCCTTTTCCATCCTTCCAAGGCGAGTTTTTAACGGAATGCTCGGTGGTCTTGGTGGGCCACAAACAGAATCCGTCGTGGTGCTTGGCGGTCAAAATGATTCCCTTCATTCCGGCCTCTTTGGCAACCTTGGCCCATTGGCGGGTATCCAATTGAGTAGGGTTGAAGAGATCTACAGATTCCCCTCCTGTACCCCATTCCATATTGGTAAAGGTGTTCATGTTGAAATGGATAAAGGCATAGTATTGGAGCTCATGCCAGTCCATTTGGCGCTGCGAAGGGGTGGGACCAACAGGTTTTGGGGGCTCCACGGTTTGGCATGCCATCAGTAAAAGGATCAGGGATAGGGTTAGAATGTGGGCTTTTCGAATCATTTTCAAGGTTTTATTTTATGAGATACCAGGTGTAGCCGTTTGGGGCAATTTCCACTTGGAGCGGAATGGTATAATCTCTATTGACAGTATATTCTTTTGTATTTGTTCCTTCATGGGATATCTGGGCAATAGTATGGACATCCGTATAGTACATGGGGATTTCCAAGGTTTCCGTGATGGTTTTATCCGTGGGGTTGAACAACATTACCAAGCCCTTGTTGTCTAAATCCGGATTGACATGCATAAACCCGTCCCAAGACCTTCCATCGGGTCTTTTTAGGTGGATGATGTCTGAGTTTAGGATATCCCTGTACTGTTTATAATGCTCAATCTGTGATATCACCAAATCTTTGGTTTCCTTGGCATCGTACAAGCGGGGACCACGGTAACAGGCCTGCACCCCGGAACCATAGTTTTGTGCCATATGGGCTTCATAGGAGTCCAAATGGTCCTTTAGCGGCTCCAAAGTGGCTGCTTTTCCTCCTCCATGATATTCTGTAAGCGGAACAAAGGTCCAAGCCATTGAGGGTGTTTTTTCCCAAGTGCCGTCATAGATGTTTTGTCGCCCCAGTACTATCTGTTGTTCCCTCGGAAGCGACCAGTTGACTTCCCTATACCCAATACCACATTTGTTGGAGCCTTCCAAAAAGTAGAAGTCAGGAGCGTTAAGGTAGATTCCGTTTTCCCGCAACCAATGGTAGAAATCCACGGACATGTTCCATTGGACCCATTGCGAATCCTCATACCCTTTGTGGTATTTGTGTGAGGTGGATGCACAGTGATCACCCGGGTAGGGCCCGTCATGTTCCAAGAGGTCAAAACCTGTGTTTTTCAAGAAAAACTTGAGTTTCTCCAAATAGTCCTTCCCCCATTCGCTGGCCAAGCAAGGGGCATTTCCAAACTTGGTGCCGCCCGGTTTTCCGGTTTCCTTATTGATGACATCCATGGATTCGTTGATGCTTCGGCTAGAAAATAGGGAGTAGCCGCCCAAGGCGATACCTTTGCTATGGGCATAATCGGCCAACTTCTTATATTTTTTGATGTTTTCCAGGGAATTGTCCTCCATGTTCAATCCACTTCCAAAGCTAAGGATGACCATCTCGTAGCCTGTGTCCACACATTGGTCTATGGCGGCTTTCACTTCTTTTTCGTCCGTGGTGGTCAAATGCATGAAAATAGGGTTTTCCGTAACCCATGGGGCCAGTTTTCGATACATTTTACGGAGGCTGAGTGCGGTTTGTTCGCGATTGCCCCGCTCCTCCAGTAATAATTCGTAAGTCCTGAAACTCTCAAAAGCGCTTCCGGGTTTTAGGTCAAGGTTGGGACCTACAGGGAGTTGACTTACCAATAGGCATGGGGTCTCCATTTTCCAGTTGACTTGGGAGGTGTATTCCGGGTCTTGTTCCCAAAATGTGGTTACGGTAGATTCGCCCGCGGTAAACCCGCCGAAAGCGTAATTGCTCTCCACATGTAAGTTGGGTTTTCGCCATGTGTTGGGAGTCTCCACGGGGTTTTCAACCTCTGGAAAGGCCAACAGTTCACTTTTAAATCGGTTTAGGGTGATGGTGTTCTTTCCATAATTTTCCACAGAAATCCATTTTGAGATCAATGGCATCCCATCAAAAACTTCGTAATGGACCAAAATTTCTATTCCTTGCAATTCTTTGGATTCGTGGTTAAACTTTAAGGTGAGGCGCTTTCCAGTGGCAAAGGAACTTTTTGCAGTGTTGTATCGTTGCTTAGGGTTCCATGCTATCCGTGGTTCTATATCTTCAATGGTATGGCTGGTGTATTGAAAATCGGAAGTCTGGGCTTCAAGGTCATTTAACCATGATTCCTTGAAATAGCCATGCTCTTTCAACCCGTATAAGCCGCCAATGTTATAGACACTGTCGTTCAAAGTGACCTCCGCTTCTGGTTTGATGCTGCGGAGCATGGTTTCCTGTGTGGTAAGGTTTTTAAACTCTACCGTCGCCGCATTGGGCAGTAACTGTATTTTCCGAAGGACCAATCCATTGGTCAGTGAAATGGTATTTTCCGATTCCGTTATTTCCGCTTTATAGGTATCCGGTTGCAAAAGCCAATCTGTTTGGTTTTGGGCAAAGGAAACCATACTACAAAGTAGTATGAGGAAAAGGGCACTATTTCTTTGGTTCAACTTCATCAGGGTTGTGTTGCATTGGGCCAGGGAATTTGTTCCCCAGTTGCTTTGTCAAAAGGCATTTGGGCGTCAACTGCATTCAAGTGTTCCATGAGGATGTTGGCCAATTCCTCAACTTTTTCAGGATGTTCCCCCACTTTGTTTTGGGTTTCCCCAATATCTTCCTTGATGTTATAGAGTTCCATCTGTTGGTTTTTGTGGAAATAAATCAACTTCCAATCTCCCAATCGGATGGCGCTGAACGCATCGATTCCAGGTCCCTCCGGTCCCCATTCATTGGGGTAGTGCCAGAAGAAAGGTCGGTTATCGGCAGAGATGTCGTCACCTTGCAATAGAGAGGTGAAACTTTGTCCATCCACCATTTGCACGACTTCTGGATTTTCAACACCGGCCATTTCCAAAATGGTAGGGAAGAAATCCTCTATGATAACCGGAGTATTGGTCACAGAACCGGGAGTGGTCTTTCCGGGCCACTTCACCAACATGGGCTCTCGGATTCCCCCTTCGTAGATAGATCCTTTTCCACTGGCCAGAGGTTTGTTGTGGGTGTGGGGTTCCCCGCCTCGTGCCACGGCACTCAATCCCCCATTGTCCGACATGAAGAGAATAATGGTATTTTCTGTAAGCTGCTTTTCCTCCAGATAGTCCATGATGTCCCCCAAGCTTTTGTCCATTCCTTCCACCATGGAAGCGTATTTGGCCTCAGTGCTGTCCAAACCCTTGTCCAAATATCCTTGAACGAACCTTGGGTCGCCCATGATGGGGGTGTGTACGGCATAGTGTGCCATGTATAGGAAAAAAGGCTTTTGGTCCGGTTTGGAATCCAATTTTTGCAAGGCTTCTTGAGTCAATGCTTCGGTGAGGAAAATGTCCTTACCATGGTATTTCTCCAATCCAGGTACCGCCCAAATTTCCTTGCCTTTTTTTCCATTTCCGAAGTTTTGCATCCCGTAATAGCTTTCCGGTGCCCCTGCGGCATGTCCGGCAATATTCACATCAAAACCTAGATTCAAGGGGTTTTCCCCAGGGGTTCCAATAGCTCCAAAATGTGCTTTTCCTGTATGGACGGTGAAATACCCGGCATCCTTTAAAATTTGCGGGAATGGGGTGGCGTATACCGCTAGTGAATCCCTATTGTTTTGCGGGTTGATGCCGTTCGTGTTCCACTTTGGAAAGCCCAAGGTTTGATGGTTGTTCTCCATGGGCTGGATGGCATTTTTGTGCAAGGTCCAGTTGGTGACCCTATGTCGGGCGGCATTCATACCGGTGATAAGGCTTATCCTAGTAGGGGAACAGACCGGAGTGGCGTAGGCCTGGGTGAATTTCATCCCCTCGGCGGCCAAACGCTCCATGTTCGGGGTACGATATAGGTCATTGAAAGGAGTTCTTTTGTTCCAAAAAGGTACGGAGGTGTCCTGCCACCCCATGTCATCCACCAAAAAGAGGACAATATTGGGTTGTGAAGTTTCTTGTTCCTTTACTTGCTCCTTACAGCCTAAAAGTAGCGCTCCAAAGAGTAGGATAAAGGCAAAGTTTTGTAGTGAAGTTTTCATCTTAATTGCTTTCAATTACAGAACCGTCTTCGCGGTACAAGTCTATTTTACCATCCAAGAGTACGGCCAGAACGGTCATGTTTTCGTCCAACACATAATCAGGGACTTGGATGTATTTGATGCCCGGATAATGGCTCCAATAGATTTTACCTACCACCTTGTGGGACAGTTTGGTGCCATCACCCACAACCCATATGCGGTTGATCTTGTTCTTTATTCCCCGCAGTACAATTTCCCCGTTCGGATTTCCTTTTACGAACAGATACAGGATGCTTTTATCTTTTGAAAGTGTAGTGGGGCCATAAAAGTGATCTTTAGATATGCCTGCAACGGTGCCAAAAATGGCCTCTTTGTGTTTTTGGGTCCAACGTCCCAAACCTGTCAAGAGTTCTTCCTGCTCTTTTGGGATGGAACCATCCCCTTTGGGGCCGATATCCAACAACAAGTTTCCACCTGATGAAATCACATCGGTAAAAATGCCTATCAATTGGTCCAGACTTTTATAGTCATGGTCATTTTTTTGATACCCCCACGAATTGTTCATGGTCATGCAGAGTTCCCAATAATTGTCCTTGGGACGGGTAACGGGCATACCCTGCTCGGGAGTGGCGTAATCCCCGTGCCCCTGCAATCTGGAATTGATAATGGTGCCGGGATTTTGATCTAGCAGCATTTGTCGCACCTTGGGGGCTTCCCACTCCGCGGAACTGTGCTCCCAATCCCCATCAAACCACCACAGGTCGGGATTGTAGGTTTTTGAAAGTTCCTTGAGCTGTCCTTGGTAATAGTTTAAAAAGGTGTTCCATCGTTTGGGGTCATCTGCTGGTTTATATCGCATGGAGTCCCTAGTGTGGTGGGTGTAGTCTTGATAGGACCAATCTGGAAGTGAATAATAGATGCCCACTTTTAATCCTTCCTTTCTCAAAGCACTCACAAAAGGGGAGAGCACATCCCTTTTGGCCGCTGAAGCCTTTTTGGCGTTAAAATCACCAAACTTGCTGTCCCAAAGGGCAAACCCATCATGGTGTTTGGAGGTGATGACCGAGTAACGCGCCCCACTCTTTTTGATGAGGTCGGCCCAAGCCACGGGGTCATAGTTTTTGGCGGTGAATCCATTGGTCTGTTTCAGGTAATCGTTGTGCGAAATATACCCGTTAAAAAAAGACCAAGACTCATCAATGCCGTTTACGGCATATAGCCCCCAGTGGATAAAAATACCCAGCTTGGCATCTTGGAACCACTGCATTTTCTCTTCTTCCAGATGTGTATTGTTCTGTGCATGTCCGGGAAGTGATGTCAAAAAGAGCAAGGTTAGAATACCCAATAGAGTCACCTTTTCAAGGACTATCCGGATAGTGTTCTTTCGCAATGGTGATGTCATTTTATATAGGGTCATTTAATCGTTTGTCTTGTAAGGTTTGTATTTAGTTTGATTTCTTCGTTGGCCTTTATTGGTAGGTCAACCACGGACGAGCCATATTTTACGGCGATGTTCGTGTCGGATGGGGAACGAAAAGCAAC
Organism: Flagellimonas alvinocaridis; assembly: GCF_004916895.1. Taxonomy (GTDB): domain Bacteria; phylum Bacteroidota; class Bacteroidia; order Flavobacteriales; family Flavobacteriaceae; genus Flagellimonas; species Flagellimonas alvinocaridis. The sequence continues at coordinate 136,110 of NZ_SNTZ01000001.1, read as the reverse complement.
TTCCTCCAAGGTGCCATTCTTCCAGCTTATATCCACCTCAATATTGCCTCTGGCCTTTAGGCCGGTTATTTTTCCATCCTTCCAGTTGGGAGGGAGGGCCGGCAGCAATCGAATAAATCCTTCATGCGACTGGATCAGCAGTTCCGCCACCCCGGCGGTATATCCAAAATTACCATCAATCTGGAAAGGGGGGTGCATATCGAACATATTGTTTGCCAAAGAGACCTCAAAGAATTTTTGGATGTTTTCCCCAGCCGAGGCACCATCCAACAAGCGGGCATTCAAATTGATCATCCAGACGCGACTCCAGCCGGTTCCCGCACCACCATGTTCCAATCGGTAATCAATGGTTTTTTGCGCAGCGGCAAAAGCTTCGGGATTGTTTTCCGTAATGTCGTCCCCAGGGTGAAGGGCATAGAGGTGGGACATGTGCCGATGTCCTTTTTCAGGTTCATCATAGGGTTCGTTCCATTCCAAGATGCGTCCATCCTTTCCAACGATCACTCCGGGATGTAGATCAGCTCTCTTGGTTTTTACCTCTTCCACAAGCTCGTCTTCGATGTTCAAAATCTGGGCCGTTTCCAGAAAATTATCAAACACTTCCCCGATGATTTGATGTCCCATGGCGCTTCCCATGGAAACTGCGGCCGATTTTCCGTTTGGGTTGTAATAGGAATTTTCCGGGGAGGTTTCCGGAGTGGAAATCCATTTTTCGCTTTTGGGGTCCCAAGTCAGCCAATCCAAGTAAAAAGAGGCAATGTCCTTAAGGACAGGGTAGGCCCGATTACGTAAAAAATCCTTGTCTTGGGTAAATTGATAATGTTCCCAATAATGCTGTGCGCACCATCCACCTCCATGGATCCACGACCCCCAATAGGCTCTTTCGGCTCGCATAAACGGGGTGGCCCAAAGGTCTGTGGTATGGTGGGCCATGGTGCCTCTGGTAATCCCGTATTGTTCCTTGGCGGTTTTTCGACCTCGTTCCAGCACCCTGTCGATAAGGTTGAAAAAAGGTTGATGGAGTTCACTGAGATTGGTGACCTCCGCGGGCCAATAATTCATTTGCAGGTTGATGTTGAGGTGGTAATCGGCATTCCAAGGTGCTTCAAGGTGTTCGTTCCAAATTCCCTGTAAATTGGCCGGATTGGTGTTGGGTCGCGAAGAGGAAATCAACAAGTACCTTCCATACTGAAAAAGCAAGGATTGCAACCCCAAATCAGTGTTTCCATCCTTGCAGCGTTTTAAGCGTTCATCGGTAGGAACGTGGTCCAAATTGTTTTCTTCCAATTCAAAACTGACCCTGTTGTAAAGTTTTTGGTAGTCCGAAACATGTTGTTCCAAAAGCGATTTAAAGGGCTTCTGTGTGATGCTTGCAAGGGTCTTGTCATTTTTTCCAATATAGTTGTCCCCGTGATAGAAAGAGGTATTGCCCACGATAAAGATCAGGGCTTTTTGGGCTCCTTTTACAGAAACCTTGCCATCTCTGGCAGTGACTTTTCCATCAGGGGCTACCACTTGTAACCGCACCTCAAAACGCACCCCATGATCAATGGGCAAGGGTTTGGAGAACCGCTTTCCGCCATATTGGGTCACTTGACCCGACATACTGATTTGATTTTGGGAAGGGTTGGAAACACGTACTGTGGCTTTGCCATGATCCTCAGGTCTATTGAGGGAAAGTTCCAGATTCAAACCTTTCGGGGAGGTGGTGGTAAGTTCCATCACCATGGCATCATCGGGCTGGGAGGCGAACACTTTTTGGGTGTATTGGTTGCCGTTTAACATATAGGAGGTGGAGGCCAATGCTTGGTTGAGATCCAATTCTCTTCGGTAGTCACTGATTTCGCCGGTTTCTTTAAAATCAATGAAAAGGTCGCCCATGGTTTGGTGTGAGCGTAGGACGGTCTTTTTGGAGAATTTTTCAACAATCAAGCTGTCCACTTCTGCAGTTTTACCCTCACGCAACAATTGCCGCAACATTTCGAGATCTTCTGGGGTTCCCTGCGCGTCTTCCCAATCGGGTCCTCCGGCCCACATGGAATCCTCGTTCAGTTGAAGGCGCTCCTTGAGAGGGTCTCCAAAAACCATAGCGCCTAAACGGCCATTGCCAATGGGAAGGGCCTGCATCCATTCTTCGGCGGGACTGGAGTACCATAAAATATCCTCGGAATCTTGGGCATTCAATGTAGATAGGATACTGGTCAAAATAAAAACCAGCCCCAATGTCAATTTTAATGTGATGGGGTTCTTCGGTACAAAAGAAAAGGATTTGGTCATCATAGCTTATAAAACTTTTCAGCGGTTAATCCCATGACTTGTTTTCGAGATTCCCTTGGGTATTTGGTCAGATATTGGGTCAAAATACAATTTACCTGCTTGTATTCGGCCGAAAGCAGACAAACGGGCCAATCCGAACCAAACATGATTCGCTCAGCGCCAAAGGACTGGAACACCACATCCAAATAGGGGATGAAATCACTTTTGGACCATTTGCCCCATTTGGCCTCGGTGACCATGCCGGAAGCCTTGCAATATACATGGTCTTGTTGGCCAAGTTGGTTCATGTAGTGTTCCCAACAGGGTTCTATTTTGCCATTTATTTTGGGTTTGGCAATATGGTCTACCACAAAAGGTTGATTGGGAAACAATTTTACGAGTTCCAAGGCAGAGGATAAATGTTTTGGGAATATGAGGATGTCGTACGTAAGCCCGTATTTTTCCAGAAGGGAAATACCTCTCAAGAATTCTGGGCGAAGCATAAAATAGTCGTCCGGTTCATCCTGGACAATATGTCTTAATCCCTTCAACAAAGGGTTTTTTGAATACAGTTGTAGTTTTTCCTCGATGTCTTCGGCACAGAGATCCAACCATCCTACTACTCCCTTGATAAAGGGGTGCTCCTCGGCGCATTTCAACAGGAAATCGGTTTCGGCATCGGATTGATCGGCCTGCACGGCAACACAACCCTCCAATTCATGGTTTTGGAGCAAGGGTTCCAAGTCCTCGGGCAAAAAGTCCTTTTTAAGGACTCCCATGGTGGAATCTATCCAAGCATGGCTGCTGGGGTTATATCTCCAAAAATGTTGATGGCTGTCAATTTTCATCCGCTCCGATCTTATAGTGTTTTCATTTCCTTGGTTTGTGGATATGTATTTGAATCAAGTTGTAAAGTGTCGCCCATTTTTTGTTGGAGTTTTACCAAGTCGGTAAATAATGTCTTCACTTTTTCCTGCTGGTCAGGATGTTCCGATACATCCGACAGCTCATTGGGGTCGTTTGTTAGATCGTACAAGCGCAGTTTTGCGGCCCGAGGATAAACAATAAGTTTCCAACCGTCTTTTCGGATCATACGCTGTGATCCTTTTTCATAACACCCATATACCTCTGCCAGCCCTTCGGTGTCCTGATTGATTTGGGGCAACAGACTATTGAACTCAACATAATTGGGTTTTTCAACTCCTGCCAATTGCAAGGTTGTGGCCATAATATCCTGTAGGTATACATCGTTTTCCACTTTTTTCCCTTTGGGAATGTTTGGGCCTACTACCATCAAGGGTACCCGTACACTATGGTCGTACATGTTCTGTTTTCCCAGTAGGCCGTGCTCACCCACAGAAAGTCCATGATCAGCCGTAAAAAAGATATAGGTGTTTTTGTCGAGCCCTTTCTCTTTCAGTTTGGAAAGGATCATGGCAATTTGATCATCCAAGTGGGTGGTGATGGCGTAGTATTCCTGACGATTCTTTTTTATGGCATACTCGGTACGTGGAAAAGGCGCCAGTTTTTCGTCCCGCAGGTTTGGCCCTGCTCCCATGGCTTCTGCATAGGGGTATTTGGGTAAAAACGACTCGGGAAGGGCAATATCCTCAACATCATAGCTTTCCACATATTCCCGGGGTGATTGTCGCGGGTCATGCGGAGCATTAAAGGCGATGTACATGAAAAACGGTTCAGGGGCATTGGCCGCCGTGTCAATAAAACCGAGGGCATCGTCCCGAACCAGTTCGGACCAATGCTTTCCGCCCTGCCAGTATCCTCCTCTATCCGTGTCCCATGGTTGCCAAAGGGTGTCGTTTACACTTAGCGGTCTATTGTAACCTTCCGGGGTGTCAAAAGGCATGCCTCGGAGCGAACGTGCCACATGGTCAAAAATACTATCGGCAGGGGCCGAGATATGCCACTTGCCCGTCATATAGGTTTCATAGCCCACGGTTTTCAGCAACTGGGGCCAAGTCTTGTCAAATTCCTTGTTTTGGGCAAAGGATTTGGAAACCTCTTGGGCGCGCCAAACCGACCGTCCACTAATGATCATGGCCCTTGAGGCCACACAGATGGCACCGTTCCAACCTCCCATATTGTAGGCGTGGGTAAATGTGGTGCCTTCTTCCACCAATTGGTCCATGGCCGGGGTGCGGACCTCCAAATTACCAAGGGCATGGAGGTCGCGATAACTTTGATCGTCCGTAAACAGAAAAATGATATTGGGCTTTTCCAAAGTGGTATCCGCACTATCCTTGGGAGTGTTCTTGCATCCCAAAAAAACTAAAGTGCTGATTAAAAGTGTGTATGTTGGTTTGGGCCAATTCATTTTTTCATTTTACGGTTGAAATAATTATTGTCCGTAGGCTTTCGCCGTTTGCGTTGAACTTCCCAGTCCATCAATGCCCAATTCCACTACATCACCCGGTTTCAAGTAAGTAGGGGGCTTTAAGCCCAGTCCCACTCCAAATGGAGTTCCTGTTGAGATGACATCGCCGGGCAACAGGGTCATAAATTGACTGATGTAACTGATTTGCGTTGGAATGTCAAAAATGAAATCGGAAGTGCTGCTGTCCTGCATCATCTTCCCATTCAGCTTGAGCCAGAGGCGAAGTGCATGAGGGTCTTTGATTTCATCGGGAGTGGCAATGAAAGGACCAAGAGGAGCAAAGGTGTCACAGCTTTTTCCTTTTACCCACTGACCTTCACGTTCCAACTGAAATGCACGTTCGCTGTAATCGTTGTGCAATACATAACCGGCCACATGGTCCAAGGCCTGTTCTTTGGAAACATAGGATGCTTTTTTGCCGATGACAATGGCAAGTTCCACTTCCCAATCCGTCTTTTCACTGTTCTTGGGGATGACCAAATCATCGTTGGGTCCGACAATGGCCGAGGTGGCCTTGAAGAACAGCACAGGTTCTTTGGGCACAGCCATACCACCTTCGGCGGCATGCTTGGCATAATTTAGTCCTACGCAAACCATTTTGGATGGTCTGCGCAACGGAGCTCCCAAGCGGGTCTCCTTTGAAACCTCTGGGCAATTGGAACCATTTTCCTTAAGCCAATCGGTTAATCTGGCCAGGCCGTCACCTCCAAAAAAATCTTCGTTGTAATCTTGGCCAAAGGCTGAAACATCCAACCATTTGCCATCTTCGGTCTGTACACCGGGTTTCTCTTTTCCTTCTTCACCAAATCGTATCAGTTTCATAGATAAGTGTTCTTTATTTGTGTTTTATTTTAACTTGATTGTAAAGGCAACGGTTCCCTTTAGGCTGGTTTTGGCTGAAGATGGAATGGTAAAGACGGTATTGTCCCCATTTTTCTGCCATTTCACCCTGCCATTGACCCCCAAAATCGTTGCTTTTCGAATTTTTTCCATAGGAAGGTCTTTAAACACCACGGTGTCCGGGAGCACTTCTTCATTTTCGTCCATTAAATAGATCAGATACAGACTTCCATCCGGTTTGGAGGTGAGGCACACCTTCTCAAACTTGTATGGGGCAATAGCCTCGGTGCCATAGATGGCCTCGTTGTTGACATCCATCCAACCCCCAATCCCTTGGAGCAGGTCGTAGGCGCCTTGGTCCCATTCGCCTTCTGGACTTGGGGCAATGTTCAACAATAGGTTGCCCCCTTTGGCGACAATATCCACCAAGGTGTGAACCGCTTTGTTTGTGGTCATGTATTTCGCATTGAAGGCATAGGACCATCCGCCCCCAGCGATGATGCAGGATTCCCATGGATAGGGCAATGCTTTTTCCGGAACCCTATTTTCGGGAGTGAGGTAGTTTTGGTTTTTTCCATGAACGGCCCTGTCCACCACAATGAGGCCGGGTTGTTTTTCCCGGGCTTTCTCCACCAATTCATCCATGCGGATGTCCTGGTTTACGATTCGATGCTTCAGATAGCCATTGTCATTGTTCACCAACTGTTGGTCGTACCAACTGTTGATTTGGGATTTTGGGGTCTTTGCCACCCATCCGCCATCGAGCCATAAAATGTCCACTTTCCCATAATCCGTGAGCAATTCCAAAATTTGGTTGTGGGTGAAATCAATAAATTGATTCCATTTTTCAGGATTGGCTTCGGGTTCATAGTTCACGTTTCGGTCCCTTGGCGGATAATAGGGGTCCCAATAGCTGGGGTGGTGCCAATCCGGTTTTGAAAAATAGGCCCCGGCCCAGAGTCCTTCACCACGGAACGCATTAAAAATTTCCTTGGTGATATTCGCCTTGGGGTGGGTACTGAATGGGGTTTTGGAATCGGTGACTTTATAATCCGTGTATTTTGAATCGAACATACTGAAACCATCGTGGTGCTTCGTGGTGAACACCACATATTTCATCCCGGCGTTCTTGGCGGCATTGGCCCACTTTTCTGGGTTGAATTTTACAGGATTGAAGGTGGTCTGAAGGCCTTCGTATTCTTTCTTGTAGGCAAAGTAATTATCGGGATTGTCACCTTTTTTTCGTTCACACCAGCCGTATTCTTCCGGGCAGATAGACCAAGATTCTACAATGCCCCATTGGCTATACGGTCCCCAGTGCATCAGCAGTCCGAATTTCAAATCTTGCCATTCGTCCAGTTTTTTTAGGACCAAGGGGTCGGTCTCGGGTACGTAGCGCTCATCTTCATAAACGGCTTGGGCGGAAAGTTCTCCGATAATCATCAAGAGACAAAGGGTAGCTATAGTTTTTAGTTGGGTCATATTGTTGTGTATTATGCGTTCAATTTGATAAAACCACCATCAATGGGAAAATCCGTGCCCGTAATGAACGAGGCTTCGTCGGAACATAGGTAAAGGGCAAGATTGGCCACTTCCTCAGGTTTTCCCATACGGCCAATGGGTTGGGTCTTGGACAATTTTTCAAACATTTCCTTTTCCTTGCCTGGATAGTTCTTGGCCAAGAAACCATCCACAAAAGGCGTATGCACCCGGGCCGGGGATATACAGTTGCATCGGATGCCTTGTTCCACATAATCCTTTGCCACGGAATAGGTCATGGTGAGTACGGCTCCCTTGGTCATGGAATAGGCAAACCTATCCGGAATCCCAACTGATGAAGCGATTGAGGCCATGTTTAGGATAATCCCAGAACCTTGTTCCTTCATTTTGCCAATAACAGCATGGATGCAGTTGTAGACTCCTTTGATGTTCACTTGGTACAGTCGGTCCATATCAGCTTCCGAAGTGCCCTCTATATTTCCCACATGGGCTATTCCGGCATTGTTGACCAAAATGTCCACTTTGGGAATCCCGTCGATCACTTGTTTTACCTGTTGGTGATTGGAAACATCGCATTGGTGAAAATGGGCAGTGCCTCCCAAATCCTGTATTTCTTGGGCGGTTTTCTCTCCTTCTTCACTGTTATATTCCAAGAGGTGGACCGTAGCCCCATTTCCGGCAAACTTTAGGGAAATGGCTTTTCCAATACCACTGGCGCCACCGGTGATCAAAGCTATTTTTCCTTTTAAATTGAATGCACTCATCTATAATCGGTTTTAGTTTGAAGCCGAACTGTTCTCGTCGGTAAATTGTGCTATCTGCATCCATGCCTGCCCATTCAAAGGCATTTCATTGGATTGGGTGTGGCCCGGAGTGCTTCGTCCATTGCGGATCAAAGATGCCATCTCCGTTTTTAGTTCTTCCACAACCTCGGGATATTTTTCCTGAAGGTTTTCTTGCTCTGATATGTCGGTGGTCAGGTCATATAATTGATACGACGGAAGGCCTTTCTCTTCCTCAGAATTTGGTTTGGGAGAACTCCATCCTCCGGAACCCGGAGCGAAAATCAATTTCCATTTTCCTTTCCGCAGGGCAAAACTGCCATTTATGGAATGATGGACGATTGAAGTACGTCCATAGCTGGATGTGGAGGAATCCAACAGTAGAGGAAGCATGGAAAAACTATCCTCGCCTTCATTTTCCTGAAGTTGAGTCCCAGTGATTTCTGCAGCAGTTGCAAAGAAATCCGTGGTGCAGATGGTCTGGTCCGAAGAGCTGCCCGGCTGTACTTTTTTAGGCCATTTCACGATAAAGGGAACCCGATGTCCTCCTTCATAGATATCAGCTTTGTGTCCTCGGAACACATAGCTGGGGTCGTGTCCTTTTTCAGCCAAAACGGCAAAATCCGCCTGGGGGGAACACCCATTGTCGCTGGTAAAGATGACCATGGTTTCCTCTTCAATCCCGGCTTCCTTTAAAACTTCGGTCAGTTGCCCCATATAATCATCGATCATCATCATAAAATCCGCGTAGGGATTTATGTCGCTCTTTCCTTGCCATTCCTCAGTGGGTAGGATGGGCGTATGCGGTGAGGGCAAGGCTAGATATAAAAAGAAGGGTTCTTCTTTGTTGGCCCTTTCCTTGATGTGGGCGAAAGACTTTCTGAAAAAGTTGGGGGTCACATCTTCATGGATAAAATCCTTGGAGGTAGGGCCCTTGCGCCACCACGTGTACTTTCCAGTATCTTCCGTGATGGAATCCGGAACCATGGTGGCCTTTCCATTTTCAACATAGACATAGGGAGCCATGTCCAAAGAGCCCGAATGACCATAGGCATAATCAAAACCAAGGGTGTTGGGGCCGTTTGAAACGGGTTTGGAAAAATCGATGTTATTGAAATCTTCGTGGTTCCATCCTTCCCCAAGAGTACTATCGGTTGATTGAAGTGCCCAGTCCCAACCCAAATGCCATTTTCCGATGAATGCGGTGTGGTAGCCCTGCTTTTTGAGCAAAGAAGCCACAGTGGTCCTCTCCTTTGGAATGAGTGCTTTTGAAGCCCCGGTGAGTACACCGCTTTTTAATGGGCTTCGCCAGTTGTATCGGCCAGTGAGAATGCCATAACGGGTTGGTGTGCATACCGCTGATGAAGTGTGGGCATCGGTGAACCTCATTCCCTCTGCGGCCAGTTGATCTATGGCCGGGGTCTTTATTTTCCCATGCTGGTTAAAGGCCCCAATATCCCCATAGCCCAAATCATCCGCCAATACATAGATGATATTGGGGTGTACCTCAACTTGACTGCTTTCCTGTGCGGTCTTTTTGCAGCCCAACATAGGTAAGGCCAGTATCAGTAGTGTGATTATATGTTTGCCATACGCGATCACCTGAGGGTAATTTCTATAATGGTGTCTATAGGGTCTTGTCGGTCTTCCTGAATTTTCAGCAATAGGCCATAATCGTTGAATTCATGGGTCACTTTTTGCTGGGTGCCGTAATAGGTTATCTGCTTGATCCGCTGGTTGAATCCTTCAATAAAAACCACGTCCTTGTTCTGCAACAGATGTACGTAGATCGTTTTCCCTTTTTGGGTGGTGGCATATTCATCGGTTGGGCCCGAAGGTCCCGCTTTGGTCCCGTAGATGGTCTCTCCATTTTTACGCAACCAATCTCCCATTTGTTTCAGGGATTCCTTGTGTTCGTCCTGAATTTTTCCATTGGGCATTGGTCCTACGTTCAGTAATAGGTTGCTGCCATAGCCGGCGGCTTTTACAATGTACTGTACCAGCTCTTTTTCGGATTTATGTTTTCTATCTTGAAGGTTGAAACCCCACGATCCATTGATGGTCTCACAAACTTCAAACGGCAGTTGGCCTATGTCGGATTCCGAGGTGCCAAAGCCTGTTGTATTTCTTCCGGGAAGGTCTTTTTCGAACATCTGAAAATCTTCCCCTTCAATTGGGGCAATGTGGTGGTTGTTCCCAATCAGACATTGGGGCTGAAGGTCGTGGATCAGTTTATAGATTTCGTTATAATGCCAATCTACCTTCAATTTTCCAAATTTTTTGCCATCCCATTCTTTTTGGTCCCAATGGCCATCAAACCAAATTCCGGCGATATCTCCATAATTGGTCAAAAGCTCGGTGAGCTGGGTCTTCATGAATTCAATATAGTTTTTCCATTCTCCTTCTCCTCTCCCAGGAATGCCTGTTCCTGTTCTTCCCCTTGGATAGTAATCGTCCCGGTTCCAATCCAACAGAGAGTAATAGAAAAATAGTTTGATGTCCTCTTTTTTGCAAGCATCGGCCAATTGCTTCAATACATCTTTCCCATAGGGAGTGCTATCCACAATATTGTAATCGCTAGCCTTGGTATCGAACATGGAAAAACCGTCATGGTGTCTGCTGGTGATGGTTATATATTTCATCCCGGCATCCTTTACCATTTTAACCCATTCTTCGGCATCAAAATCGATGGGATTGAAAAATGCGGGCAATTTCTCATAAGCGTCAACGGGAATGTTCTGGTTGTTCATGACCCATTCGCCATCGCCTAGAATGCTGTAGACTCCCCAGTGCACGAACAACCCAAATTTGGCATCTTGGAACCATTGCCTGGCCTCAAGGTTCTCGGGAGAGGGTTGATAGTTTTTTTGGCCTTGGCCTTGGACCAATAGGCTGCAAAAAAGAATTAGGGCAGTACAGATTTTTGTTAGAGGTTTCATATCGTTGAGGTTTGAAGGGTGTTCCACACTTTTCCACTTGGGAAGGCGTGGTCTTCCAAAGATTGTTCTTTCATCTGGATGCTATACCCAGGCATGTTCGGGGGCATATAGGCCCCATTTTTGATGACCACTGGGTCCAGAAAATGCTCGTGGAGGTGGTCCACATATTCAATGACCCGGCCTTCCATGCTACCACTTATACAGATGTAGTCTATCATGGAGAGGTGCTGTACATACTCGCATAGCCCCACTCCCCCGGCATGGGGGCATACGGGAATATTGAATTTGGCGGCCATGAGCAATATGGCCAAGTTTTCATTGACACCACCAACCCTGCAGCTGTCTATCTGACAAATCTCAAAAGACCCAGCTTGCATGAATTGTTTAAAAATGACCCGGTTTTGACAGTGTTCTCCAGTGGCTACTTTGATGGGGGCAACGGCCTTGGCTATTTTGGCATGTCCCAAGATATCATCTGGGCTTGTAGGCTCCTCGATCCAATATGGGTTGAACTTTTTCAGTTGGGCCATATTATCGATAGCTTCCTGTACATCCCATTTTTGATTGGCATCCATCATCAATTTAAGATCATTGCCAATTTCCTCCCGGATAAGAGCAGCCCTTCGCATGTCATCCTGCAGGTCGGAACCCACTTTCATCTTCATATGGGTAAAGCCTTCCTCTTTGGCTTCACGGCATAGGCGTCTTACTTTTTCATCGGAATAGCCCAACCAACCTGCTGAGGTGGTGTAGGCAGGGTAACCGTTGCTCAATAGGGCATCAATGCGTTCCTTTTTGGTGGATTCTTGCTTTTTAAGGATCTCCAAGGCCTCTGTAGGCGTAATGGCATCGGTAATGTATGTGAAATCAACGCAGGAGAGTAGTTCTTCTGGGCTCATATCTGCTATGAGTTTCCAAAGTGGTTTCCCCTCGATTTTGGCATACAGGTCCCAAACGGCATTGACCAAGGCCCCGGTTGCCAAGTGTATGACTCCTTTTTCCGGCCCCAACCATCTCAATTGGCTGTCGCCTGTGACCATTTTCCAAAATTCCCCCATGTTGGCCGTAAAACTTTCCAAGCTTTTACCCACTACTAAGTGGGACATGGCTTTAATGGCAGCTGCGCAAATTTCGTTACCTCGACCAATGGTAAAAGTGAGCCCATGGCCTTCAAGATTTTTTGGATGATCGGTTTTAAGAATAACATAAGCCGCCGAATAATCGGGGTCAGGATTCATGGCATCCGAACCATCCAACGATTGGCTTGTGGGGAAGCGGATGTCGCGCACTTCTAGTGCTGTTATTGTAGGCATAAAGATTATACTAGTGTGAATCTTACCAAAATTAGAAGTGTTGGTGCTTATACACTACCTAAAAAAGTACCGAATTCAATACTTTTTTTGCCTTAATGCAAAATCACCCGGATTTTTTGTATGATTTGATGTAATCAGTAGGGGATGTAGCTTTAATGGCCTTGAACTGTCTGTTAAAGTTGGAAATGTTATTAAACCCTGATTCATAAGCTGCTCCTGCAATGCTGTTTTCGCTTTCAAGCAACAGTTTGCAAGCATACCCAATGCGTATCTCGTTGAGATATCGCGTAAATGGTTTTCGGTGTATTCTTTTAAAGAATCTACTAAAGGCTGATGGATTCATCCCTACCAATTCTGCTACATTGTTTAGGTTGACATCACTCTTGAAGTTGTCAAAAATGTATTCATATACCTTGCGAAGTCTTTCATTTTCAATTTGCCCAAAGCTGTTCACATATCCAATGCTGGACAACAGTTCATATTCTTTATGTCTGGCCAATTGGTTCAATAGTTCAATCAAAGCTATTGCTTTGGAGAAGGCGTTCATGGAGAGCATGTTTTCGAAAGACTCGTATAAGACAGGAGGGATGGAATGGAATTTAATGCCTCTCAATGCTGTGCGCAGCATAAGGCCAATATGTGAAAATTCGGCAGATTTGAAAAAATGCTCCCCCAAAAAATCTTCGGTAAAATGGATGGATATGGCTTCGGCCGCGTCGGGAATATCTTCTTCAAAATAAGATTCATCATTTAACCACATATGGGGTAGGTTCTTCCCTAAAAGTACTACTTCGCCAACTTGAAATTTTTGAATACTGTCTCCAATAAACCGTGTGCCGGTACTTTTTTTAATCAATACCAGTTCGAGTTCGGCATGATAGTGCCAAATTTTTAAAAAATGAGGATGGCAATTATGGGTAATGGTAAAAGAAGAGCCGGTGTTGCTTCTCCGATTTAGCAAATGAAGTTTCATGATTGCACAATTCAGTGTGCATAAATGTACAGATTTTATTAAAACCTCTTTAAAAAGGTATAAATAGTACGCTTAAGTGAATTTGTTTTGATAGTAAATGCTGTATTGGTCAAGATAAAACCATTGAGTGTTGGGGAAGTTCTCTTGGTACATTAATCTATTTGGATTCGTCGTTGGTCTAAAAAATTTAAAATGCTATGCGGAAAAGTAAGAATATTAACGATATGTCAAGAAAGTGTTGGTTTGGCTATCAAAAGTTAAGAATTTGATACAGATTTATTGTTGTATTAAATTTTTACCCCTATTTTTCATCTTTGGGAGCTAACCCGCTTTAATGTATAATAGAAAGAATTAAAAGTCGCAATGCAGATAATAGAAGATTCAACGGTATATGATGCCATAGTTGTAGGCTCTGGAGCAGGAGGAGGTATGGCCACAAAAGTACTGGCCGATGCAGGCCTGAAAGTGGCCGTGGTGGAGGCAGGTCCGTTCTTTGATCCAGCCGATCCAGAACAGAAAACACAATTAAGGTGGCCCTACGAGTCGCCCAGAAGAGGGGCTGGCACAGTAAGACCCTTTGGAGATTTTGATTCTGCCTACGGAGGTTGGGAGATTGAAGGGGAGCCCTATACACACAAGGATGGCACCAAGTTCGATTGGTTTCGTTCCCACATGTTGGGAGGGCGTACCAACCACTGGGGGCGTATCTCTTTGCGTTTTGGTCCGGACGATTTTAAGCACAAAAGTATTGATGGCCACGGGGATGATTGGCCCATAAGCTACGATGACGTAAAGCCATACTACGACAAGGTGGACAAAATGATAGGGGTGTTTGGAACCAAGGAGAACATCCACAATAATCCAGATGGATTTTTCCTTCCTCCCCCAAAACCAAGGCTGCATGAGCTTTTCTATATCAAGGGAGCGAGAAAAACCGGAGTTCCGGTATATCCATCGCGGATGTCCATGCTTACCAAGCGGATCAACAATGACAGAGGGGTCTGTTTCTATTGTGGACAGTGTAGCCGTGCCTGTCAGGTATATGCTGATTTTTCAGCAGGGACCTGTTTGATTTTCCCGGCCCAGAAGAGTAGGGGTCAAGTGGATTTGTTCGTGAACTGTGTGGTTCGTGAAGTAACGGTTGATGATGAAGGTAAGGCAACCGGAGTTTCCTATATCAATAAAGAAGACAGAAAAGAATATAAGCTCAAGGGCAAAGTAGTGGTATTGGGTGCATCTGCCTGTAGTACCGCTAGGATTCTGATGAATTCCAAGAGTCCACAACACCCCAATGGATTGGGGAACAGTAGTGATATTGTGGGTAAATATCTCCATGATTCCACTGGGGCGGACAGAATGGCCTTCGTTCCCGATTTGATGAACCGAAAGGTGTCATACAATGAAGATGGGGTAGGCGGAATGCATGTGTATTCACCTTGGTGGGGCGATAACTCCAAACTGGATTTCCCACGAGGCTACCATATTGAAATATGGGGCGGTATGGGTATGCCAAGCTACGGTTTTGGCTTTAATGTCAACGAGTTCAATAAATTCTTCGGAACCAAGGTCGGCGGTTATGGAGATGTGCTACGTAGCGATGCCAAAAAATATTATGGGGCCTTGGTGGGGCTAAGTGGACGGGGAGAGTCTATTGCCTATAAGGACAACTATTGTGAAATAGACCCCAACACGGTCGATGAATGGGGTATCCCTGTATTGCGTTTCCATTACAAATGGTCCGAATATGAGCATAAGCAAGCCATTCACATGCACGATACCTTTGAGCAAATACTTACCAATCTTGGTGGTGAAGTGCTCGGAAGCAAGCCCGGAAAAGAGGCAGATTACGGTCTGCATACTCCCGGGCGAATCATTCACGAAGTGGGAACTACCCGTATGGGAGATGATCCTAAGACATCGGTTACCAATAAGTATCAGCAATTGCACGATGCGGACAATGTATTTGTAGTTGATGCAGGGCCATTTGTGTCCCAGGCCGACAAAAACTGTACATGGACAATTTTGGCACTCTCATGGAGGGCCTCAGAATATATAGTGGACCAATTGAAAAAACAAAACCTGTAGGTCATGGATAGAAGGAAAAGTTTAAAATCGATTGTATTGGGTTCCGTGGCCGGAGGTCTGGCCATCAATGGATGTAAGCCTGGAGCGGAAACCCCGGTTGAAGAGGTCGCTTTGGACCCCACTGCTGTAAAATGGCGCACCGATAGGGAAAATGAACATGTGGCCGAATTGGAACGGGAACGTTTTTTCAATGACCATGAGGCGGCCACCATGACCGTGCTTTGTGATTTGATCTTACCGGGAGGTGCGGAGTTCAAGAGTGCTTCCGATGCTGAGGTGGTACCTTTTATAGAATTCATGGCTAAGGACCTACCGCAAATGCAGGTGGATCTTAGGGGTGGATTGATGTGGTTGGACCATAAGAGCAATACCGAATTTGGAACCGAGTTCAAATCAGCTACGGAAGAACAGCAAAAAAGTATTCTGGACGGGATTGCCTATTACGATCCAGATGTGCCTTCAAGCGAAAGACCCTTTGAGGTGAACTTCTTCTCTTTGGTCAGGAACCATACCATGACAGGTTTCTATACCTCAAAAATTGGGATAGAGGAACTGGGTTACAAAGGAAATATGCCCAATGTATGGGATGGTGTTCCCCAAGATGTCCTTGATCAGCATGGGGTGTCCTACGAGCCGGAGTGGTTGGCCAAATGTGTGGACCAGAGCAAGCGGAACATTGTAGCAGAATGGGACGAGGACGGTAACCTCATTAGCTGATTTTGTCTTTAAAAAATAGTTCATTGATCCTGTCCAGTGCAGGAATATATAAAATGATAAGGCCCTGTATGTGGACATTTGTTTGTCTGTTCTGGGCCTTTGGTTTTTCCCAAAATCCTCTTGTTCCGAAAGTAAAGCTTCTTTCGGAAGAATTTATTTTTGAAGAAGCTCCGTTTGCCCAATGCCATGCCTCCACTTTGGTTGGGATGGCGGATGGCTCGGTCATGGCGGCTTGGTTTGGGGGAACCCACGAAAGACATCCCGACGTGGCCATTTATGCAAGCTCTAATACCTCTGGGAATTGGAGTGCCCCAAGATTGATTGCCAATGGAGTGGTCAGTGATACCCTAAGATATCCCTGTTGGAATCCCGTACTGTTTGCAAACAATCGAGATCAAGTTGTAATGTTCTACAAGGTAGGACCTTCTCCTTCCACATGGTGGGGTATGTACTCTATTATGGATGATAATAAAAAAGTTTGGTCTGAATCCCGTCGATTACCTGATGGAATATTGGGTCCAATCAAAAATAAGCCCATACAAATTGGTGATGAGCTTGTTTTGAGTCCCTCCAGCGTAGAAATTGAAGATGGCGCCATTTGGAAATCCCATGTGGAAATATCCGCTGATGGTGGAACTACATGGACCAAGTCCCATATCCCCTCAGGGGAAGGCATTAAAACAATTCAACCTACATTGTTACACCTCCCGAATGGAAATATAAAGGCGCTGTTGCGGAGTAATCAAGATGTGATTATGGAAAGTGTGAGTAGTGATTCTGGATTAACGTGGTCCAAGGCGTCTACAACTTCTGTTCCCAATCCTAATAGTGGCATAGATGCAGTTTCCTTGAAGAAAGGCGGGTATTTGCTCGTGTACAATCCTGGAGTCAGTGGGGAGGATTGGTCCAATGGCAGGGAAAAATTAAATTTGGCATATAGTAGTGATGGCAATCTTTGGCACGATATTTTGAAGTTGGAGGATCATGAAAAAGGAGAATTTAGCTATCCGGCCATTATTCAAGATACTCAAGGTACTGTCCATATAACCTATACCTACGATAGGTCTAAGATTAAATATCTAAAAATAGCGCTTGATTAAGATAAGATTGCGCAAAAGTGTTGGCTTTTCTATTCGGTTGAATCGGATTTGCTTCCAGTATGGGATATGGAACGATCTAATATACTGGCTTTAACATCTTCTAAATAGCTACGACCTATAACGTATCTTTTGCCAGCAATCTCTACACTGTTCCCTTCCAAAGCCTCAATTTTGTCCAAAGAAACCGTATAGGATCTATGTATGCGGATAAACTTTTCATTGGAGATCTCTTCGGTAAAGGCACTTAAAGTTTTGTGCACAACATAGTTGCCATTGGCAGTTATGATCTTAATGTAATCCTTAAGGCTTTCCACTAGAATGATTTCATCCAAATGGATTTTCTTCATTTTTTTCTTGTCCACCTTTACAAAGACATGTTCCCGTACAGTTGCGGATGTTTGATGTTTTTGTGCATGTGTCATGGCTTTGTTCACAGCCTTTATAAATCGGGGCAAGGCTATGGGCTTTACCAAATAGTCCAACACCTCCAAGTCAAAACCTTTTGCCGCGTATTCCGCATGGGCCGATGTAATGACTACCATGGGCTTGGTGTCCAAACTGTCCAAGAAACTAAAACCGTCAATAATGGGCATGTTTATGTCCAAGAAAAGCAAATCAGGTTTGTGTTCCCTGATAAAGGGAAGGCTGTCAATAGCATTGTTAAAAGCCTTTATTTCTTCCAGTTCCTTTACTTGGGAAATATAGTTTTGAATGACCTTTACTGCCAAGGGCTCATCATCAATAATCACACATTTTAACTTCATCTGAGCTTGAGCTTTAAGTTTACAACATATTCGTCTGATTCCTCATAGATACCCAAACGGTATTCTTCATCTCCATAACGCAGTTTTAATCTTTTCTCCACATTGGAAAGTCCTATGCCGCCCGTTTTCTTTTTGGTCGGCAAGATATGGTTTTTGGGTTTTGTGTTGCTAATTCTAAAGTATAGGAATTTTTCTTCGATTTTTATCTCGATGCTTATTTTGACTTTCCCAATATTCTGATTGGCGCCATGCTTAAAAGCATTTTCAATGAACTGGACCAGCAACATAGGGGCGATTCTTTTGCCTTTTGGATTTCCAATAACATTGAAATCAAGTTGAAGGTTCTGGGTGTATCTTATTTTCTCCAGATCTAGATAATTCTTTATGAAAACAATTTCCTTGGCCAGGCTTTGGTCCTTATCCTTTGTCTCGTACAGTACGTATCGCATAAGATCAGACAATTTTATGATGGTCTCAGGGGTTTTGTCCGACTTTTCAAGACTAAGGGAGTAAATGTTGTTGAGCGTGTTGAAAAAGAAGTGTGGGGATATTTGTGCCCGTAGAAATCGAAGCTCGGTCTCCAGTTGCTCTTTTTCAAGTTTGGCAACCCGCCCTGTCTCACGCAACCAATCAATGGTCAGTTTTATGGAAGCTACAAAAGTGATTACATAGAGTTCGCCGAGCATCATTACTATGGCGTAATTAAATGTAAGGCTATGGGTTTCAGGGCCTTCTGGCCAAACGTTGTAGCTTATCAGGCTATAGGTAAGAAGATATTTAAGGAACACCATCAGAAAAATACTCGATATGAGAATGATCATGAAAGTGAAGAACTTCCGTTTAAATATGAACTTTGGGATTAAATAATAAATGGTAAAATATGTAAGGAAAATATGAATCGGAAACCCTAAGAGATTCGACTTGAAAGAATACAGGTAATCGTTAAAATAGCTCCCCCACCTCAGAAAATTAAAAGTGAAATAAATGGCCCAGAACACAACATGATGCCATGCCGTGATTTTGTATTCTGCCACGGCGTTCACTAAAAATTTATTCTTGATTTGTTTTTGAAGATACATTAAAACAAAAGGTTACTTTTTTTAAACATTTGTCCTCGGTCAGCTGTCATTGGTCTAATAAAGAACTGTAAATACAGATTAAATTAGGAATTTTTACCATGATTCAAACACCATTTTGGCCCAAGGTTCCATTTTTGGCAAAGAAAGGAATTTATTTTCATTGAAGGAGTCCCGGTCATAATGTGTTTGCAATCAATGTAATACTAGATGCGAAAACAATAGTGGATAAATGAAGGGCATGGCTCAAAGGCTTTTTTTTATTTTGGTAATGTGTGGGTATGCAATAGGCTTGGGTCAGGGAATAAAAGAACCCCGGTCCATAGTAGTGTATAAAGCTGAAGAACCTCTTACCATAGATGGGCAAGCCAAAGAGATGGCATGGGAAAAAGCCCAAGTCTCCGAAAACTTCATAGATATCGAAGGTGTTAAATCACCTGCCTACCAAACTAACGTGCGCATGTTGTGGGATGAAAATTATATGTACTTCTTTGCCGAGCTTAAGGAGCCCCATGTATGGGCAAACCTGAAACAAAGGGATACGGTTATTTTTTACAACAACGATTTTGAGATATTTATTGACCCAGATGGAGACACCCATAATTATTATGAATTTGAAATGAATGCCCTCAACACGGTTTGGGATCTTTATCTGACCAAGCCTTACAGGGAGCATAGCCCCGTAGTGGATAGTTGGGAAATTCTTGGTCTTAAATCGGCGGTACATATTGATGGCTCCCTTAATGATCCAAGTGATATGGACAAAGGTTGGAGCGTGGAGGTGGCCATGCCTTGGTCTGTCCTTACAGAGGCCAGTGGAGGTAACAAAATACCGGAAGGTGAGTTTTGGCGGGTAAACTTTTCCAGGGTTAACTGGGACTTTGAGTTGACGAATGGGAAATATGGTAGAAAAAAGGATGTCAATGGGAAGTTTCTCAGGGAATATAATTGGGTGTGGTCCCCACAAGGGGTAATCAACATGCACGAGCCAGAACATTGGGGATATGCCTATTTTTCCCCAAATGTTGCAGGTGATGAGGATTCCTTTGTTATTCCACGAGACGAGCAAATCAGATGGCTGCTGTACAAATTATACAGGGCACAGAAAGAACATCGTTCAAAGAATGGGAAATGGGCTACGGATTTGGCTGAACTTGATTCAAGGCCAGTATTGGAGGATGGGACAAAAGTTGAATTGGATATGGAGGTGCATAGGGTTGGATGGTCCATACAAGCCAAAAGTCCATTTACAGGCAAGTCATATATCATTACTGAAGATGGTAAATATTATCCCATAAAATAACATGCTTATGAACAAACAAGTGGTTATTGCGTTTCTTGTAGCTCTTTTGGCCTTATCTTGTTTGGATAATATAGGGGCACCACCAAGACATGTTCAGGCTAAAGAAAATGGAAGCAAACAGCAATTTGAGCTTACAAGGGAAACCTATTTTGTGTTTGACTCCCAAACCGATGACACTTCTTTGTTTGTGCTGAAGCCCATGTTTCAAGAAGTGATGGGATGGGAGCCAAAAATTGCAGCGCAAGAGCCCGAGAAGAACTATGTTTTGCTTAAAATGAACCCTGAGTTGGAAGAAGGGGCTTACCTTTTGTCCGTAACATCCAATCGTATTATCATGGAATCCTCTTCCCGGGAAGGGTTTGAACATGCGCAGGAAAAGCTGGCAACCTTGCTTTCCAATATACCAGAAACCAAGGAAATGGTTTGGAAAGTACCTGCAATTGAAATTCAGGAAAGCTATCGCTAATAGGTAGAGAATCCACATGTTTTTTATTATCAATTAAAATTGAGGGAGTTACCGGATTAAACCTGTTCGGGAATCTTTTTGTAATCTAGGTCCTTGATGTTGAGCTATCAAGCGTAGTCGTTGGTCTAAATTTTTTCTCCACTAGATTCTATTGTAGCACTTTTAAGACTAGTAATCAGTATGAATACTTTAGTTTTAGTTAATTGCCTAAAGACCGGCCAACTTTTTAAGTTGGCCGGTCTTATTTTGTGTGGTCTCTGCAATGTAAAATAATTGTTTGGCGAAAGCTTTTGCCTAATGGTCATAATCTTAAGGGGTTTGGGTCTTGGTAGGGATATTGCGTGGTTCTACCTTAAAAGACGCATTAATAAAAATGCAATTTGTAAACGCTTATTTTAGGGCATTGCCATTTTAAAAACTAATCATTTGTCATTTTAAGAAATAAATATGCCATTCGGCCTTTCACCTCCGTTGTTGGTCGAAAATTTTTCAGGAATCTCCAAGTATTGGGGATTTTCACTTTTTGTGTTAACTTTAAGTTAATTAAACTCGACTATTATCTAACAATCAAACAAAAAAAACTAACATGATTCAAAAACTAAAGTATGTACTTGTTTTTGCGGTGTTGTTCTCTATACAGGGGGCTTTGGCGCAAACAATTACCGGAACGGTTTCTGATGAAGCGGGGGTTCCGCTTCCTGGAGTCAACATTGTTGAAAAAGGAACCAGTAATGGTGTATCATCGGATTTTGATGGAAACTACAGCATAACCGTATCAGGCGGAAATGCAACCTTGGTGTTTTCTTCATTGGGAATGCGAACTGTTGAGGTTCCGGCGAACGGAAGAACCTCAATCAACCTGACTATGCAGGAAGATGCAGAGCAACTTGGTGAAGTGGTGGTGACCGCTTTGGGTATCAGGAAAGAAACCAAGGCATTGGGGTACTCCCTTACTGAAGTTGGGGGCGAAGAAATTTCTTCGATCAAAACCCCAAACGCGATCAATGCGCTTCAAGGTAAGATTGCGGGGGTGAACATTACCCAAAACTCAACAGGGGCCGCAGGTTCCAGTAGGGTTATCATTAGGGGTAACAGTACTCTTACAGGAAACAACCAGCCATTGTATGTTGTTGATGGTATTCCTATTGGAAACGACAACAACGGAGCCGCAAGTTTGTGGGGAGGTAATGATGGAGGTGACGGTATCTCCAGTATCAACCCAGATGATATCGAGTCGGTATCTGTGCTAAAAGGTGGTTCGGCTACTGCACTCTACGGATCTAGGGGTGGTAACGGTGTAATCTTGATTACTACAAAGAGTGGTAGAGATCAAAAAGGTTTTGGGGTTGAATTCAGTACCTCAGTCCAGTTTGATAAGGTCAACACCAGTCTTGTTGATTTTCAGACCGAGTATGGTCAAGGTAGATTTGGTGAAGCGCCTACTTCCCAAGCTGAAGCTTTGGCTTTTGGTAACTCCGCTTGGGGTTCTAGATTGGATGGGTCCTCTGTGGTGCAGTGGGATGGTGTTGAAAGACCATATTCATATGTGGGAAGCAACTACGATCACTTCTACAGGACAGGTTCTACCTTTATTAACACTGTGGCATTGTCCAGTGGATCGGAAGATTTGAACTTTAGGTTTTCGGCCTCTGATCTTTCCAATGATGATGTTGTTCCCAATTCTGGTTTGAACAGAAAAACATTCTCCTTGAATGCCGGGGCAGTATTGAATGAAAAACTTACTGCGCAGATCAATGCCAAATACATCGTGGAAGATGTAATGAACAGACCAAGACTTTCAGATGCACCTGGTAATGCCAACTATACTGTGGGACTTCTTTCTCCCAACGTGGATGTAAGGTTTATGAATCCTGGTGCGGATGAAGATGGTAGGGAAAGGTCATATTCTGATAATACATTCTCCCAAAACCCATATTGGGCCGCCTATAATTTTAGGAATGAGGATACCAAGAACAGGATTATTGCTTCTACGTCGCTTCGTTACGACATCTTAGACTGGTTATATTTAACAGGTAGGGTTGGTATTGACCACTATACAAGAAAGTCTACAGGTGTGGAGCCTTGGGGAACAGCTTATACTCCTCTTGGAGCCATGAACGAAGAAGAACGTATATATTCCCAGATAGATTCTGACTTGATGTTGGGTATTGATAAGGATATCACAGATGCATTTGGTGTTTCTGCATTTTTTGGTGCCAACAAAAACTCTATTGAGTTTGAAAGACTTAGACTGGATGGTTCCCAATTCATCGTTCCTGGTTTGGAAGATGTTGCAAACTTGACCAATCAAGGAAGAAGTAGGGAGTATAGCGAAAGAGAAATAGGGTCGCTTTACGGGTCTGTTGAATTCTCATATAAAGACTATGCGTTCTTGACCTTCACAGGAAGAAATGACTGGTTCTCCACACTTTCTTTCCCAGGCAAGACCACACCAAACAATGATTTTTACTCTTCGGTGAATGCCAGTTTGATTCTTTCGGACATGTTTGAAATGCCAACTGCCATAGATTTCTTGAAGTTACGTGGTGGTTATGCGCAAACAGCTGGTGGAGCTGATTCGGCCTATCAGTTGGCCTTGACTTATGAGATATTTGGTCAAGGGCACTTGGGTCAGCCTCTAGGTAGGGTTACTGGTGGTACTGTTCCAAATGCCAATTTGGTGCCATGGAATAAGAGTGAAGTGGAAGTAGGTGTTGATGCTCGCTTCTTTGGAAACAGACTGTCCTTGGATTTGGCGTACTATACCAATGAAACTACAGATGATATTGTAAATGTTACAACTTCCATAGCTTCAGGGTACAACAATGCAACTGCAAACCTTGGTAAGATTGAGAACAAAGGTGTGGAAGTGTTGCTTTCCGGTACTCCAATACGTAATGCCAACTTTGAGTGGAATACTTCTGTAAACGCTTCATTCAACGAAGGTTTGGTAACGGCAACCAACCCAGAGAACGGAAATGTGACCTTGGATGAGCCACGTACGCAGAACGTGAACATTTCCCATGTTGTTGGGGAGCGCTACGGTGTAATATTCGGAACTTCTTTTGTTAGGGATAACGACGGAAACATTGTATATGATTTGGATGGAGATGGTGTTCCAATCCCAAGACAAGGAGAAAGAAAAATCTTGGGTCAAGGTGTTCCACCTTGGCAAGTAGGTTTTACCAATACATTCCGATATAAGAACTTAAGTTTAAGTTTCTTGATTGATGGTAAGTTTGGAGGTCAATTGTTCTCAGGTACCAATACTGTTGCTTATGGGGCTGGACTTCATAAAGAGACTCTTAATGGTAGGGAAAATGGCTTGAGCGTTACGGGAATCGATGGTTCTACTTTCAATGCGGATACTGGTACGGGAACTTCCTTTACGACTACCGTAACTCCAGCGAATTTGGAAACTTACTACGGTCGTGTAAACGATATTGCTGAGTATTTCGTGGAAGATTCAGATTATATCAAGTTTAGACAAATAAGCTTAGGCTATTCACTTCCAAGCAAAATATTGGATAAGACGTTCTTGAGCAGTGTTAATGTGAGTTTAATAGGTCAGAACCTATTTTACATCAAGAGAAGTATAGATAATGTGGATCCAGAAAGTGCTTATAACTCTGGAAATTCACAAGGTCTTGAATATTTTGGTGTTCCTTCGTCTAGAAGCTATGGAGTAAGTTGCAACATTAAGTTTTAAAAAAAAGAATTATGAAAAGATCAATTTATATCATATTGTTTGTCTTCTTGCTCGGAGCATGTGACGAGGGCTTTGAAGACGTGAACGTTAATCCAACGAAACCGGTCCAGGTAGATGTTGCCAATAAACTTACAGCGGCAATATTGTTGGCGTCCAGTGAGCGTTACGACAACTGGAGGGCCAACTTAATATACCAATCCACCATGATGCAGCACATTGCTACAACGGCTGGGTACTGGAGTGGTGATAAGTATACTTGGAACAGAGGATATGCTTCCTCTCTAATGGACAGATATTATACTGGGGTAGTGAAGCAAGTTGAAGATATGTTGCTTCAATTGGATACCGAAAGTAGTCCTGATGAAATGAAAGCCATTACACGTATTTTGCGAGTTTTTGCTTTTTCCAGATTGACAGACCTTTACGGAGACATCCCTTACAGCGAAGCAGGTAAGGCTGTAATTGGACAGATTGTGCAGCCTAAATATGATCCGCAGAGTGAAATTTATGCAGACATGCTAAAAGAATTGGAAGAGTCTGCTGCTGCCTTAGGGTCTGGAACTTCAGGTTTTGGTTCGGCAGATGTAATTTATAATGGGGATCAAGGCAAATGGAAGCGTTTGGCAAATTCCCTAATGTTACGATTGGGATTCCGTTTGATCAAAGTAGATCCTGCCGGTGCCCAAGCTTGGGTAACCAAAGCTATCAATGGTGGGGTTATGGAGTCTAACGCAGATATTTTTTATGTGCCTCATTCCAATGGTCCAGAGGGAATCAACCAAAATGGAAACGGAGAAGTTTTCCTTGCTGATGGAAATCCACGTCTAAGTAAGACATTTGTTGATTTTATGATCAACAACGGTGATCCTAGACTGACCGTTTTGGGATCCTTGCCTCTAAGTGTTGGTGATGATACAGAAAGGACTGATGCTGAGCGTTTAGATCCTGCAGCGCAAAAAGGACTTCCTAATGGATTGGATGCTGGATTGTTGGAAGATCTTACAGGAGAAACCAATGTTCAAGCATATTCAGAGCCTAATAGGTTGTTAATTACAGGAGTTGATGCTCCAATGTTCTTCCAAACCTATGCCGAAGTTGAGTTTATGTTGGCTGAGGCCAATGTAAGATGGGGACTTGCTGGTGATGCCGAGACCCATTACAACAATGGCGTTAGGGCTGCTATGGAAATGTTGGCCATGTACGGACCTGGAGGTGAAATTGCCTCTGCCGACATTGATGACTATTTGGCTAATAACCCTTATGATGCTGGTAATGCCTTGGAGCAAATCAATACACAGTATTGGGCCGCCACTTTCTTGAATGAGTACGAATCATTCTCCAACTGGAGAAGAACTGGTTTCCCAGTTTTGGTTCCCGTAAACTATCCTGGTAATGTTACCAATGGTACCATTCCAAGAAGGTTGACCTATTCGGAAAGTGAGCAGGTAAACAACCCTGAAAACTATAACGAGGCCATTTCACGTCAAGGACCAGACGTCTTGACCACTCGTGTTTGGTGGGATGCTCAGTAGGAACCAATCAGTAGTTTTTATAAACTTTAAGTTTAATTTTCAAGTTAATTTTAAGCTGAGTTAGTAGTTGATAAAGGGAAGGAAACTTCCCTTTATTTTTGCTATATTTTCAAGGAAATAAATTCATTTGATCAATGCTAAAGCTATCTCTTTGCCAGTTTTTTACGGTGACTCTGGCAGCTATCCCTTTTTGGGTGGCCATTGCACAGGAAAAGAAAGATTCGCCTCGTTTTACATTGATGGATTCCGAATACACGGGAATATCTTTTTCTAACGAGGTAAGAGATCTTAAAGAGCACAATATTCTTCGCTATGCCAATTTTTATGGAGGTGCTGGTGTGGGGGTTGGGGATTTTAACAATGATGGCCTCCAAGACCTGTATTTTGCTGGAAACATGGTTCCAGACAAACTTTACCTTAACCAAGGAAATTTAAAGTTTAAGGATGTCACGGAGCAATCTGGAATAAAGGATGACGGTGGCTGGTCCACAGGTGTTACCGTTGCAGATGTAAACAATGATGGCCATTTGGATATCTATGTAAGCCGAGAACTCTATGATGATAAACCAAAATGGCGTACCAATCTTCTTTATATCAACAAAGGGGATGGCACTTTTGAGGAGAGTGCCAAAAAGTTTGGCGTGGACAATGACCAGCGCACTAGGCATGCCACTTTTTTGGATTATGACAAAGATGGATGGTTAGACCTTTTTCTTTTGATCCAACCGCCCAATCCCGGTAGCTTATCCGATTATAAGGGAACAACACTCTTACAAGAGCAATACAATCTCAAATTCTATCGGAACCTTGGAGATGATAAATTTGAGGATGTTACCGCTTCTGCAGGTTTGGATATGGTTGGGTTTCCCAATGGAGTTTGTGCGGGTGACATAAACAATGATGGATGGACTGATCTTTATGTGGCCAATGATTTCTATGCCCCGGACTTTTTGTTCATCAATAACCAAGATGGTACGTTCACAAATGCTCTAGAAAATGCCATGAACCATATCTCATACTTCAGTATGGGAGTGGATATTGCAGATATCAATAACGACAACCTTTTGGACATCTTTGTGGTGGACATGGTTTCTGAAGACAATTATAGGCTGAAATCCAATATGAGCGGCATGGATCGCAACTCTTTTTGGGATGTGTATAACGATGGTGGTTACTATCAATACATGTACAACAGTCTTCAGCTGAACAATGGGAATGGAACATTCAGCGATGTGGCACAGATAACGGGAATGGAGGCAACCGATTGGAGCTGGTCAAACCTTATTGCCGATTTTGATAATGATGGTCTAAAAGACGCCTTTGTTACCAATGGTCTGCTACGCGAAATACGGAACACAGATGCAGATAAAAAAGTAGCGGAATATATTGCAAAGACAAGGGCAGATTGGATTAAAAACCATCCTGATGGAGGAAATTTGGCCTCAATCTTTGATATTATCGATCTTAAAAAGGCGCTTGAACCAATTCCATCACAACCTCTAAAAAACTACGCTTTTAAAAACAAGGGAAACTTACAGTTCGAGAAAGTCAGGGAGGAATGGGGTTTAAGCCAAGAATCCTTTTCCAACGGAGCGGCATACGCCGATTTTGATAATGATGGAGACTTGGATTTGGTGGTCAACAATATCAATGAAATAGCATTTGTATATCGAAACAATTCAGAGTCATTGGGCAACTCCAATTACATCAGGATTAAGTTAAAGGACAAAGACCATAAGTCGGTTTTTGGGGCCAAGGTCAATGTGTATTTGGGTAATGAATCCCAATTGGGGGAAACAACCAATGTGAGGGGGATTTACTCCACCAGTGAACCCTATGTGCATTTTGGAGTAGGTAATCATGCCCAGGTGGACAGCGTTTCAGTTCTATGGCCCAATGGTACCAAAACTCTCTTGTACAACGTTAAGGCCAATTCAGTATTGGAGCTTTCCATGGATGAAGGAAAACCATATACAATAAAAGATAAGGAAAAAGTACCAATCTTTAGTGATGGAAGTGAGATAGTGGGATTGCAATATCAGCACGAAGAAAACAAGTTTGATGATTATGATATACAAGTGCTGTTGCCCCATAAAATGTCCCAGTTTGGCCCTTCTCTGGCCAAGGGAGATGTAAATGGAGATGGTTTGGATGATGTCTTTGTGGGTGGTGCCACAGGGCTTCCTGCAAATTTATTTGTCCAGCAAAGCAATGGAAACTTTATAAAAAGTAACGAGACACTTTGGGATAAGGAAAAACCTTTTGAGGATGTCGATGCACTTTTTGTTGATATCAATGGTGATGGGCATTTGGATTTATATGTGGTAAGTGGAGGCAATGAATATCCAGTGAACGATTTTCGCTATGTAGATCGCCTTTACATGAATGATGGCAAGGGAAATTTTTCAAAAGCGGCAATCCCCAACATTGGAAGGGATAGCGGATCTGTGGTGAAAGCTTCCGATTATGACATGGATGGGGATATAGATCTTTTTGTGGGAGGTAGGCTTTGGCCCCATCAATATCCGTTACCTGCCAGTAGCATGCTTCTTCAGAACAATAATGGCCAATTGGTGAATGTGACCAGACAAGTGGCTCCTGAATTGGAAAATCTTGGTATGGTGACCGATGCGGTTTGGAGTGATTATGATGCAGATGGGGATTTGGACCTTACCCTCGTTGGCGAATGGATGCCCATTACAATCTTTAACAACGAAAATGGTCATTTGAGTAAAGTTACCGCAAATGGTTTAATGGAATCTTCGGGGTGGTGGTTTAGTATTGAACAGGGTGATTTTGATCATGATGGTGATATGGATTACATTGCCGGAAACTTAGGGCTCAACTACAAGTACAAAACTTCCAAGGAAAAACCCTTTGACATCTATTATAATGATTTTGATGGCAATGAGAAGTATGACATAGTTTTGGGATACTACAATGATGACAAGCATTATCCCTTGCGAGGATTTTCTTGTTCGTCAGAGCAGGTGCCCATGCTCAAGGAAAAATTTAAGAAGTACAATGTATTTGCCGCTTTGGAATTGGATGAGGTGTATGGAAATCAAAATCTAAAAAGCGCATTGCACTATACAGCAAGTACTTTTGCTTCCTCTTATGTTGAAAATTTGGGGAATGGTGACTTTAAGATACATCAACTGCCCAGAATGGCCCAGTTGTCCAACATCAATGATATTTTGGTCAAGGATTTTAATGGAGACGGTAATCTGGATGCATTGGTAGTAGGGAACCTTTTTGTTTCGGAAATAGAAACCCCAAGAAACGATGCCGGTACTGGTGCTTTATTGTTGGGAGATGGCCAAGGGACTTTTAAAGCACTGATGGGAAATGAAAGCGGATTCTTTAATAATGCCGATGCCAGAAAAATGACGGCAATGAAAATATTGGACCGCAACTTTGTAATCGTGGTAAACAATGATGGACCATTGCAAGTTTTTGAGATGAACCCAGAATAGTTAGATCAGAGGTCGAAAGATGACCCTTGTGATTTTGAGGTTAACTTTTAATCAAGATAAACTTAAGAATTTGAGATACAACAAATGGCATAAAAACATAGCATTATCATAACCTATTTCACCTTGTTTTGATAAGGACTTGGGGAAAAATTGAAGTATCTTTGTCAATTAACACTATAAGCAACTGTTATGGAAGTAGCCATAGAACCAAAATCAATCCAGTACCAACCTGCGGGTCAATTTGAAGATACCCGCTTTGAGAAAATCCACAATGTTATTTTCAACGATTCCAAAACAGGTTCGTTCGAAGTGGCCAAGGAAATTGCAAAGCTGATTCGGAAAAAGCAGGAAGCAGGCAAAAAATGTGTATTGGGATTGGCAACGGGGTCATCACCCATAAAAGTCTATGAAGAGTTGGTGCGTATGCACAAGGAAGAGGGACTTAGTTTTAAAAATGTGGTAACCTTCAATTTGGATGAATATTATCCCATGGAACGGAACAATATTCAAAGCTACCATTACTTTATGCACCAGCATTTGTTCGATCACGTGGATATAGATCCGGCAAACGTAAACATCCCAGATGGTACCGTATCACCTGATAAACTACAAAAATATTGTCGCAGTTATGAAAGCCAGATTGAAAAGGCTGGAGGATTGGACTTTCAATTATTGGGGATAGGCCGAACCGGGCATATTGGTTTTAACGAACCGGGTTCCCACTTTAATTCGGCTACACGGGATATAACACTAGACCACATTACCCGTGTGGATGCAGCTCCCGCTTTCAAAGGCCTTGAAAATGTGCCTAGAAAAGCGGTTACCATGGGTATTGGTACCATTAGAAAAGCAAAGCGGATTGTTCTTTTGGCTTGGGGTCAGAACAAATCAGAGATTGTTCGGGAAACCATTGAAGGGGAGATAAGCTCCGAAGTGCCCGCAACATATCTTCAGGAACACTCCAATGCTACCTTTGTATTGGATAAAGAGGCTGCAGCGCACCTTACACGTATAGATACACCTTGGTTGGTACGCACTTGTGACTGGACCAAAGATCTTACCCATAAAGCAGTGGTTTGGCTCAGCTTGCAAAAAGAAAAACCTGTATTGCAATTAACGGATAAGGATTACAATGATTCTGGAATGTCCGATTTGTTGAGTACGGAACAATCCTCTTACGAAATCAATATTAGGACCTTTAACCGTTTGCAACATACCATTACCGGATGGCCAGGTGGTAAACCCAATGCGGATGACACCAACCGTCCAGAACGGGCTACACCGGAAAAGAAACGTGTGATCATATTCAGTCCGCACCCGGATGATGATGTAATTTCAATGGGGGGTACTTTTGATCGCTTGGTTTCCCAAGGACATGAGGTGCATATTGCATATCAAACTTCAGGGAACATTGCCGTGGCAGATCATGAAGCATTGAAGATAGCCGAAGTGGCCAACTCTATTACCAAAACAGATACATTCTCAAAAGTCATTGAAGACCTGAATGGTAAAACCGAGGAAGACTTTGATTCAGAATTGGTAAGAAAGATCAAAGGCAACATCAGAAGAAGTGAAAGTTATGGTGCTACCCGTTATATGGGAATCCCAGACAGTCAGGTACACTTTTTGGATCTCCCCTTTTATGAAACCGGAGCAATCCGTAAAAAACCATTAGGAGAAGAGGATATCAATATCATGAACGATATTATCGAGAAGGTAAAACCCCATCAAATTTATGCAGCGGGCGATTTGGCAGACCCCCATGGCACACACCGGGTATGCCTTGAAGCCTTGTTTGCTTCATTGGGGCAGTTAAAAAGCAAATCTTTTATGAAAGATTGCTGGGTATGGTTATACCGCGGTGCATGGCATGAGTGGGAAATCCATGAGATTGAGATGGCTGTGCCCATGAGCCCTGCACAGGTATTAAGAAAGCGAAAAGCCATTTTTTATCACCAAACTCAAAAAGACGGAGTTATGTTCCAAGGAGAAGACCTAAGGGAGTTTTGGGTAAGAGCTGAAGATAGGAACAAAGAAACTGCACAAAAATACCAGTCTTTGGGATTGGCAAGCTATGCGGCCATGGAGGCCTTTGTGAGGTATCACTACTAAAAACTAGAATTTATATAGCAAAAAGGCCCATAACTATGTTATGGGCCTTTTAATTTCTGCTTTCAAGAATTTAAATGGATTCAAATAGGAGTTCTAAGGGTTTTCTCACCTTTGGCAAGTTCTGCGTGTTGTCGTCCGGACTTCTATAGCCAATGGGGGCCACTAAGGAAGCATTAAGGCCTTTTTCGGTCAATCCCAATATCTCATTGTATTTTTCGACGTCAAAGCCTTCCATGGGACAGGCATCAATTTGTAGATCGGCGCACACGGCCAATAAATTACCCAAGGCCAAATAAGTTTGATGTTTGGTCCATGAAGCTTGGGTCTCGTTGGATTGCTCCCCAATTTTCAACTTCATGAAATCTCCATAGCCCTTCAGATCTTCCACATTGAGTTGCCTTGTTTTTGCTGTAAGATCAATATACTTGTCAATATGATGCGGCTTCACTTCAGCGTAATTACAGAAAACAAATAGGTGTGAGGCATCCACGATCTGACTCTGGTTCCATGATGCTGGTAGCAATTTTTCACGGGTCTTGGGGTCTTCTATGATCAATACTTTGTACAGTTGCAGTCCATATGAGGATGTGGACAGCTGCACGGCCCGTTTTATGATTTCAAGATTTTCTTCGGATACTTTTTGGTGAGGGTCGAACTTTTTGGTGGCATACCGCCATTCTTGTTTTTTGATGAATTCCATTTCTGCGATTTTAGGGGTTGTACTAGGTTGCATATCAGTTATTTTGTGTTTTCAAGTGGTAGTTTTCCATTAAAAAGTCATGTGAAAATCCCATTTTTAGATACATGTTCTTGGCCATTCCTGAGGCTTGTAAAGTTGCCATTGATGCTCCTTGGGCAAGGCCCATATTCAAAACATGGCGCATAATTTCAGTGGCATAGCCTTGTTTGCGGTGGTCGGGATCAATGCCCAGAGCGTGTACTCCCAAGATAGTTCCAGTAGTGTACATAATAACGGTGCCAACTGGTTCTTCTTCATGATAGACCAAGAAAAAGAGAATATCATTGGCGGTTTTTAGGATGGTTTCCGCGCTTATCTTATAATTGAAGGCTTTAAAAAAAATGTTACTCCATAGTTCTGCTTCCAAATCAAGGGTTACGCGGACAAATTCAACTTTTTTCTCGGTTTCAAACTTTGTCTCGAGCGGAAGGCTCATCCCATATTGTATGGATTTAAGGGAAAGGCCCGTTTCGGTTATTGATGGATTCTTTGTGGAATCCAAGTTGAAGTTTGAAAAAGTCATACCCTTATTGCTCCCCATTTGAGCTTCAATTTTTTGTAGCGTTTTTTCGGAAAGGACGGCATCGGTCCAAACACGATTGGGCCACTGGGAATTTTCTATGATTGAGGTATGGATACCCTCATGATTTTTATAGCCATGAAACGTTTCCCCTGCCATGCTCCACAGTTGGGTCAAGTTGTCAATATTTAATAGCGCAGTGTTCATTTTGAATTGATTAAAAATATTCCTGTGATCATGGCAAAAACGCCAATTAATTTTTTGGGTGTAATGGGTTCAATAGGAAGGTTCAGCCAACCAAACTTACCCGCCAAAAGGGAAAAGAGCAGTTGTCCACATAGTCCCAAAGCAATCATTTTGGAAATTCCCAATTTGGGGATGGTATAGAAATACAGCGAAATACCGATCATACTGAACAATCCGCCCACAAACCACAAATACCAAGGTACTTCATATACCATCTGTGCCGATACTTCCCCTTTATTCGTGAAAAATATAAAACAGCTCCCGAAAATAGCACTGGCAATGGAAGTGGATACCACCGCCACAACGGGGTGTTTGGCCAAAGCCCCCAATTGGGTATTGAAACCAGCCTGTATGGCAAGAAAAATACCGCCTGTGAATGCCAATACGTAAAGAAAAATCAATTTCATGGGACAAAGGTCAGTAAGGAAACGGACTTTTGTCTTTACATATGTTGATTGGAGCTTTTTTCTTTGATTTTTTTTCGAATACGGCTCAATTGGGTAGGGGTGATGCCCAAATGCGAAGCGATAAATTGTAGTGGAATCCGGGCTTCAATGTTTGGGTGAAGGGTTATAAAGTCAAGATAACGCTCCTTGGCCTCTTTCAATACAATTTCGACTTCCCTTTTTTCTTTATCGATGACCCAGTTCTTTTCAAGGTAGGAAATGTAAAAATTCTTGAGGTCCGATTGGGAGTCTATCAGTTCTCTATATTTTCTGTAGTCAAAACTGATGAGGGTTGACTTTTCAACCACCTCAAGCGCAAAATGGGAGGGTTTATTTTTTAG
Source organism: Flagellimonas alvinocaridis (assembly GCF_004916895.1). Lineage (GTDB taxonomy): Bacteria > Bacteroidota > Bacteroidia > Flavobacteriales > Flavobacteriaceae > Flagellimonas > Flagellimonas alvinocaridis. The sequence continues at coordinate 102,483 of NZ_SNTZ01000001.1, read as the reverse complement.
GGCTGAGACCATGGAACCTACAATGTTGCCCTCCAGGAAAATGTTCTTGTGGTACATATCGCCCTCCTTGTTCAAATAATAGGAAACAATGGCCCCTTGGTACAGAATGTGGATATGCCTCGATGTTTCCCCAATGGAAAGTAATATGGAGCCTTTGTCCAGATGCTGGATCTTCCCCATTGAAATCAATAAGGAAATGGACGCCTCACTGATTGGGCTGTACCGGTTGAACACCTCTATGATAAATTCCCTGTACGTTTCTATTGGATTGTCCTCCATTTGAGCTTAATAAGGAATCAAGTTACAGTTTTCTTATAGAAATAGGAAAGAGTGGAATTTACAGAATATTAAAAACCAAAAAAGCTCCGAGAAATCGGAGCTTTTTGCGGTCTGGACGGGACTCGAACCCGCGACCCCCTGCGTGACAGGCACATTTTTTTTGGTTTTATTTGATTTTAAAAATATATAAAATACTGTTTTTCAGTAAATTAAAAATTTTATTGAACCATATTAAACCATTTTATACCTATATTTGTTTATAAATAGTTTATAAATTTATAAACACATGCTCACTACAAAAGTCCTACTGAACAAAGTCCGCCAAAAACAGGATGGAACATTTCCATTGGTCATACGCATTACCTATAACAGGAAATCAATTTATCTGCCTCTAGGTTACAATCTGGCTGAAAAAGACTTCGATGCCAAGAATCAACGGATAAGACCATCTAGTAAAATAGCTTCCAATATTACCCGTCTTAACAATGGCATACAAGAAAAACTGAAAAAGATTTATGATACGGTTACCCAACTAGAGGAAGAGGGTAAAATAGACAGTCTGTCTATGTCGTCCCTCAAAAAAGAAATAGAGGGCAAATCCGTTGGCAACATGGACTTTTTCGATTTCATCGATTCTGTAATAAACGATTTAAAAAAAGCAGGGAAATTCGGGAATGCGGAAATCTATAAGAACCTTCGTGGCAAAATAGAGAAATTTCATGGAAAACCTTCCCTTCCCTTTCGTCAAATCAATTACACCTTTGTGAAGAAATTGGAGACTCAACACTACGCTGCCGGAAACACGGCAGGCGGTTTAAGCGTGTACCTACGAACCTTAAGGTCCGTTTACAAAAAGGCTATCAAACATGGGATTGCCAAAGAAAACCATAACCCCTTTAATGATTATTCTATAAAAAATGGAACGCCTAAAAGAGAGTTTTTAAATAGGGAGCAGCTAGAGACCTTAAAGAATGCTTCTATTGAAGAGCCACATTTAGCAAAAGCCCGAGACCTTTATATGGTCTCCTTTTACCTTAGGGGCATGAATTGGATGGATATGGCCTTGTTGAAAGGCGACAACATTCATGGGAATCTCGAACGGATAATGTACATCCGGGCCAAAACAAGAAATAAAATGTTCTCCGTTAAAATTACCCCTGCCTTGAAGCAAATACTTCTCTCCTTTAATGATGGTACAATAGAGAAAGATGATTTTGTCTTACCTATCCTTTCGAAGAATGTGACCCAAAATCAAATGCATGAAACCATTAAGAACAAAAGAAAAAGGCAGAATATTTATCTAAAGCGGTTATCGGAAAGATTGAAGCTTCCAAGAGTAACCATATATACTGCCAGACACACCTATGCCAATATCTTAAAGCGTAGCGGTGCTCCAAGTAATGTCATACAGGATAGTTTAGGGCATACGACCGAAGCTATGACCCAAACCTATCTGAATTCATTCGAAACTACTGTCATCGACGATTATGATGCTCAGATTATGTAATAGAGGTCATAAATTCGTTATTGCACTCGTTTTTCCTGTGTAATAGATATTTGCGCTCATTTTTCATGGAATGCGCCTATTTTCTCTAACAAATATTTGAAAGGACTCATTTTTTTTGCGTTTTTCTTCTTCTCCCTATCCACACAAAAAGCGCCCGTTAGGGCGCTAAATTTTGTGTCAAAAGCCTTTTATTTAGACTAAAAAGATAACCCCTTACCATTGCCCTTGAATTTTGTAAAATCCGTAAACTCATCCTTGAACCCATTGAACAGTTCTTCCTCTTTATAGCTGCTACCACCTATCCAATTGCCAATGGCATAAACTCCTTTTCTGAGCGCACGGTTCCGTTTAAAACTGGATTGTCTCTGGGACACTTGAACAAGACATTGTTGTAGCCCATTATCCATATGATGCTGAATTACCTCGCGGTGCAAGTTTGGTCGCACATTTTCCGCCGTTAGCATATAAGTGACATTGTCATATAATCCTTTTTCCAAAAGATGTCCTGCCCAGAGATTTTTCAGATCGTTCCTGCCCTCTTCCAATAGATTTTTGATGACAGGCCTTTGTTCATTTAAAACAGCATTTAAATTGGGAATCGAACTCAAATAGAGACTTGTTCTTTTGGAAAGTGCATGACTCGATTCGTTGCCCGTATAAATGGATTTGATTTTGAACCCTTTCTCGCCTCGCGTAAAATAGAATCCCTTTGCATTGAAAAAAGCGATATAGTCCTTTGGGGATTTCTCAAAAGGTGCATGTGTTCGTTCTGCATTTTTCAGATAAGCGCTTAACGCCAAACTTTCATATAACTTTTTGTGTTCGGAGTTCATTCTTTTATACAGCTTCGGGAATATCATCGGCAGGAACATGGCAATTGCCGTTAGCTTAGTACTGTTTTCGGAAGACTTTTCGGACAATGCTTCGAGCATCAGATGGTTCTGATGGACGAATCCGGAGGACACATAGTTTTCCATATTTTCCGGAAAAGACAGTTTTCCTAATTCTACCGGAACCGTATGCCTGTTCGAATTCGTAAAGAACAAGTTGTTATCGTGATATTTTACGCCTAAAGACTGGAACAAAAGACGAACGCTTCCATTCTCCGTGCCGACATCGAAAATCTTGTTTTTCAATACCTTTCCTATCAGGTCGAACTTATTTTGCAGGGCGGTCTTTTCCTTTTTGGTCTCAATTTCAAATAATTTCTTTCTTATCATGGGAAAGGCGGCAAGTAATGCCGTCCTGAATTCTTTTTGCTGACTCTTTGGAATATATCGCTCCAAGAAACTATATTTTTTGGAAGCTATAAGAACGGGACCAATATCTCCGAAATTCTTGGTCATGATATGTTCCGATAACAGTCCTGTTTGTTTTGGGAATTTCAGATAGGATGTTGTGAACGCTTCCTTTATCAGTTTCTGCACTTCCAGTTTAAACTGCTTGCTTTCTGTATCGATTCGTGTGGGTTCGTTGCCGTTCCCGAATATGTCCAAACGGTTCTGCATTCGGGTTTTTTGGGAAAGTTCTCTTGACCTGAAAACATACATCGATTTGTCATAGACGGTATATCCTTCGATGACATTTTCGTTCTTGTCCAGTTTGATGTCGATGTCCTGATAGTCCTTTAAGACTTCTTCCAGTTCATACGGATGGATGGTTTGGAAAAGATCGTAGGTAGTTTCTATCTGCTTCAACAGGCGTTTGCGGTGCATGGGCAACAGCTTCGAGTTGGAATGGATGTCGAACACCTTTTGTAGTTTCGGGCCGCTCAGGTTACGGTGCACCTCGGAGCCGTTGATGAAACTCGTTCGATATCCTTTTTGATTGTCCAGTCCATATTTTAGGCCTATCCTTCCCGATTCGGTTTTGGCGGTCTTTACTTCAATATGATAGGGTCTGACCAGTCTTGCCAGTTCCTCGAAACTACGCACCTTGTATTTTTGGTTGATACTGTTGAGCACATCCTGTAAATAATACCGCGTTCCTTGCGTTGCGTCCGTACCTACTTTTAGTTCGGGCAATCTGTGTATCTGTATCTGTTCCTTTCGTCTAGTTGTAGGAGCAGGTGTCAGGCCATATTTCTTTTCGAGATGTTGCCGTGTCGCCATGCTCCTTCTATGGCTATTGAAGATTCCGAGTACTTTGCCATCTTCCTTTACTGTGGTCGTTATTATATGGACGTGTTCGTGTTTCGTATCCGTGTGCCGTACCACTACATAGGGTTGATGCCCAAAGCCCATATTTTCCATATATTCCTTGGAAACCTTATAAAAGGTCTTATCGTCCAGATGTTCCCCGTGCGGAAGGTTCAGGCTGATATGTGCATAGCGGTTCTTGGTGGCGTTGCGCTGTCCCTGAAAATACAGAACGCTCCCGAAGAACTTTGGCGATATACTTTGGGAAAACGTATTGCCGTAACCGAGTACTTGCATACCTTCCTTGCCGAGGACATAGTTCAATGTTCCGGTACAGGTTTCGCCGTAAATGATTTTCGCTATCATCTCGATTTATCTTCCCTCGTAATTTCCAAAAGTGCATAAAGCAATTCGTTTGTTCTTTGTATCTCGTTTTGCAAACTACTGTTCGGACTTCTTAGGTTCTTGTGGTGCGCAATCTTTACCAGTTGGTTGATATTGTTGCCAATTTTATTGATATGGTAGGCAAGGTTAGAGGTGTCCGGGAGCATATCCTTTTCTTCGGATTCACTTTGCAAAACCAATCTTCTTAAAAGCGGACTTATCGTTCCCCTTTGCGAAATATCCAGATTATAGGATTGGCATAGTTGCCTCAATTTATCATATTCCGTATCGTTGAACCGCAGCATTATGTTATGGTAACGCTTCTTGTTTCCCAATCGTTTTCGGCCTCTTTTCCGTTCTTTCATTTTTATTGCTTTTCAAGGCAAAACACTTCGCAAGAAGTAGACAATTCTGAGTTACTCAGAATGCACCTCGCTATCCGTTTCACGGATAAATATAGATAATCATATTTGATTTCAACTAACTTATAATCAGTTATTTAACTTGATATATCATATAAGACCATATCAATATAAATGGGTACAGCTAGTAGATTTATCCGGTCTAATATGGTGTTGAAAAAATAGAATGAAATACGGAAATGTTCAATCTTTTTGTGGGTAGGGGGAGAAAAGGGCAAGCGGCTATTTAGCCGCTTGGGCTTTTGCGCGGCCGCGAGGGGGTTGGGCAAAACTGGAACGGAAAGACGACCGGAAGTGGGCGGGCGAAGGTCGCCCGCTCGGGAGGATTGGAGTGGAATTTTTGCGCTACTTCCGCAGCGGCTTGGGGAAAATACGATAGGATACAAAAGTTAAATTGTGAATAGTATCCTCGGATAAATTCTTTACTCGGTATCTTTGGAAAATCTCAAGATTTTATTCTCCAAACAACTTCAAACTTTAAAGCCTTTTGATCAGTATCAGCGACAAAATGTTCATCACTAAAGAGGTCAATTTGGCTACCATAGCCTATTTCAAAAAGATAGTACTTCGCAAATCATTGATGGACTTTTCCTTCGGACCGCAATCAAATAACAGGGCTATTACCGACTTGTTCAAAAGTGTTAACTATTATGGTTTTGACCTGCCTTATGAAATTGAACTTGCCCTATTTGAAAGGCTACGGCGTTTTAAAAATAATCTGGACAAAGAAGAGCTTACCGCTTTATATTTTTGGGGTGTCAACCAGAAATATTTGCATTATCTGGAAGATTTCGAATATGGTGATGACACGTATTCCGATAAGGAATTCGACTGGGAATTTGGCAGGTCTTTGGCCTATAAAATCTACGAACCGAATAATAGCGGTCTGGAAGAAGAAACCATGGAAGAGCTCAAAGTGCTTCTATGTAATTTTGCTGGTGAGTTCGATTTATCGCTAGTGGATGAATATACCTATGAGCATATTATTGAAATAATTGACTTATACTGCTTATCATCAAATAATTCTATACCTGTTTTCTAGCTTAATATTATGTTCACATACCTAATGCTCTATTTAAGTCATATCCCATCACTGGAAATCTAGCATTTTAAATTTTCAAACTAGTGGATTTAGGCCAGTCAGTTTGTTAATATCCTTGCCTACTTTCCAAAAACTCATCGATTGAATCTTTGAAACTATTTAAATCTGATTGAATAACATCTTTATCAACTAAATACAGGTGTCGCAAATAGTTTATATGCTTTCCATTTGCACACTTTCGCAGTCTTCTACCAGAACCACAATAGCAGTTTTGATGTTCCTTAAAAAATTTGCTCTTGGTCGCCTGAATCATAGTTTTTGCCGTGATTAGGGTATCATCAATTTTTAATATATCCTTGTAACTTTCAATTATACCGTTTTCGCCATGTGAATATTCTTCGCCAAAATAATGGGAATGTATCTCATAAAATGAATTATTCTCGAAGAAAGGAACTAGAATCCAATCGAAAAATTGTAATAGAGATTTAACCTTGGTCTTCAGGAGTATTTGGGATTTTGCTCTTGTAGTAAAACAACAATTACCTGAGCTGGGATAAACATGCCTATCCATTTTGACCGGAATTCTTCCTCCAACCTCTTTGACCGAAGGAAAAAATTTTGGGTATTGACTTAAGTTTGCTTCAATTTCATAACTGTCGCCGTCAGAAAGTCCAATAGTGCCACAAACCAAATTTTCGTTTATTTGTTTTAAACCACTATAATTCGTCAGGACGGCATTAATCTCATGGCTAATTGGCATATGGCTTCGGTTTTATAATGGCCGCACCTAATGAAGCGCTCAAAGCTTTTGACTTGGTTTCTTCATCCTTGTCTTCGCCCAGAGGGAAACGTGTCCCAAATTGATTATCTCGAAGGAATTCAGAAGCCTTTTTGAAGTTCTTTTCATCTGAGGCCCTAGCACAATCCTCTTTAAGGCTTTTAAGAGCAGAAAGAAAATTTACTTTTCTAGTCTCACTATAACTTTCAAAGACGTCCTCGTCTGAAGGGATCGTAGGTCTGAAACATTTAAATCCCCCCTCTTTATTAAGTTCACTATCCATAGCATTGATAGTTTTCCTGAAAGCTTCATCTAAATTGTCTGCATCGACGTAGTTATTTGTGGCAAGAATCGTTAACTCAAAACCGCTAGGGAGTTTAAGCATGGTATTCTTATTTTCCCTATAATTTTTCCACGCTTTCAAAATACGTACAATAGCCTCAAGCCTGAATCTGGTACTCTTCTTCTTATTAAACCATTCATAAAAAGCTTTGGGGTCACTTTCAATCCAATCTTTCGATTTATGAGCCAGTTTAATAACCTCGCCTTCTTTATAATAAATAGGTAAATCAATATGATGTCCATCAACGAATACTACCCTAACACACGTTGTCTTCTTAATTGAGTCTTTTCCAGTGTGATTTTCTGTAGCCTTAAAAACCCAATCGTGCCATGTACTAATGGATTGTTTCTTATCATCCTCGTCAGTTTTGATGAAATATACACCATCGTCGGAATCATACTTGCGAAGAATATTTCCACCTTCATCATATTCTACAATTGGATTAATCGTAGTATTCATTTCAGACGATCCTTGTGCGTGAGATTTAGGTTGAATCTCATCCGGCTTATTTTCCTTAAACCACTTTTTAATTTTTTTTCGGAGATCTTTTCTGCTTTTTGCCAATGACTCTTTTCGTGATTTGTTCAATCTTACATCCTTGTCAAAATTGTTATATTCTTTATTTAATACTGCCATAATATCTAGTTTTTAAAAATCATGTTTTTTGTTGTTACTGACCCATTTTAAATCCTTGAACTCACCTTTAGTTTGAAAAGGCGACCTATTTGTATAATACCCGCCAGATAATCTTTTATTGTCACCGTCTTTGATAAACTTCACAACCTCAGTACCATGATGTGGTGGAAAACCTTGTTCAGAACTGCCTTCGTTTAGGTAGTTATAGATCAAATTGTAATGTTGGCCGTCTTGTGTATGTTCTACATACATTCCCTTGTTTGTAGAAGGAGAGGATAATGAACCGTCGATTTTCTTTGTGAATGACGAAACGTTGATATTACTACCTGTCTGAGTTACAATCTTAACGTGTTCCAATTCACCTGTTTGAATTTTACCATTATCATCTTGGAACTGATAAATCAATTTACCTTCGTATCTACCGGAAAAATCATCGACCCAAAAAAGCCATTTAAACGGTGCATACTTCCATAGGTATCTAGTAATTACCGTAATGAGAATTGTGAGAAAGCTGAAAATTGATACTGACCAACCGAACGATTGATTAGCTAGATAAATTAGGGCAAAGCCGAGTATGACCATGCCTATTAAAAATTTGGGATGATAATATTTCAAATAGTCTTTTTCCATATTTACATTCTGTATTAAGATTAATACTGCAAATATGAAACACAACTATGCAATGTATTTGCATATCTGTAAAATGAATTCTACATGTTATCGAAATTCGTCTTATATTTTAAAAATGGATTTGTCTAGCCAAATGGAAGAAGTTAATTTAATGGCTTAAAAAGACATGCTTTTTGTGGTAAGCCTATTGGTAGTTCTAAACTTTTTTACTTGAATTTAAATGACTGGCAATCCAAGTTGGAACGACAATGCTCTGTACATAAATGTCTCAATCAAAAAATAAATTAAAAAAAATCTATTTGGTGTTTGCGACCTTCAAATAGGTAATTTCGCATGCCTTGCAAAGTCGTTTCTCTTGGACATATTCATTTATATCGTACCAACCTCCAGTTTTTTGCCAAATATCCAAACCTCTCCCTAAAACAACTTTCCAACCATTGTTCATAACGATTGACCGATCGTGAATATTTTCATCAAACTCATATGAAAATAGTATATCCATCGATTCTAATGAATACCTCATCTGTTCAAATGCTCCCCTAGCATTTTCAATAAAATCCTCGTTATTACTGGTAATTAGATGTAGTCGTACTTCTTCTTCCTGTTCTTTCTTTTCACTAATCAGCTTGGCAAGTTCCATGAGATTTCGCAATTGGTATGGTAACCGAATATAAGGATCCGTAATCTTGATATCCGTGGCACTGAGTAGATAGTCACCAAATAAATTTTCGTACGAAATACCAGATTGATTGTCAATAATAATTTTTTGACCTGTCTCTAAATTTTTGGCTGTTACTTTTGGTGTTGAAGTCTTTTCATCAGTCTCCACTTCCGAAGGAGAGACTGTTTTAATGGTATTCTCAATTTCTTCCAGGGTTACAATTGTAATGTTTTCTCCTGTGGTCTTGCTAGTATAACTAAACTCGACCAGATCCTCTAAAAAAGTTTCATCCATTTTCTGCAGCTGATCCTTAACTCTTTTTCTATTTTCGATGGCAAAATTCAAAATTTCTTTGGCATCTTCTTCGCCGTAGTCATCATCAGGATAGATTACTTTTACCAATCCAGCATATGTCTTTGCAATTGAGGTTTTATCCCTCGTTGTAATCGTACTGGAAAGTTCGAAATATTTTGAATAGTCATGAGTTCTATCTTCTTTTCTCAGATTTTTTAGTATTTCAGCCAAGTAATCTACAATAAACCCATATTCAGATGTAAACATTTCATTTCTTAACTTTTGTACTTCCCACCCAGGTAGATAACAATGCATTCTATCCAAAAATGCTGTGTCATAATAGTCTTTAGGCAATGCATCGAATAAGTCACTGTGTTTCATCATATAAGATACTGAATGATCCGTATTCCCAACAAAAACCATTGAAGCCGATGCACCATAAACCTGTGTTCCTCTTGAAAAGGATTTATTAGCCATATAGTTCTTCATTATATCTACCAAACCTCTATCTACTCTTTTTGTTTTACCGGCAAATTCGTCGTAGGCCACTACATCCCAATAACCAACCAAACCGATTTCTCCTGAACTATTATTAACAAACAGCTTGGCTTTTGAAACCTCACCTCCAGAGATAAGTATGCCATGTGGAGACATTTCTGAATAAATATGGGACTTTCCTGTGCCCTTAGGACCCAATTCGATGAGATTGAAATTATTTTCAACAAATGGCACAAGTCTAGTCAATTGGATTAATTTTGAACGAAAGGTAAACTCCTCTGGATTCAAACCTATGGATTGTAAAAGAACATCTATCCACTCCTCCTTGCCGAAGTATTTCCTCACATTTTTGTACTCGTCTATATCTACATTCGAAACTTGGATTGGTTTTAAGGTTTCTACCATCCAAGGTGTATTATCTCTTTCATCAGAGGAGATATAGGCCAAAGTTAATATGCACCAAACACCACTTGATAGTAATTTTTGATGTTCTTTAACAATTGCATCTGAAATTGGAACCCGATTTAACCCTAAATTAGCAAAATTAGCTTCGTATCTGTCTTGCCTATCATTAAGTTGGACCGCTACCTTATCAATGATTCTATGAGAACCTTTTTCCCTAATTTTTGATTTAATGATTTGGGATTCATCACGATGCACAAAGTGTTTCGCTATTATATTCTTAACCGTTTCAACACCCTGCTCAATGGTTTCAATATCGTCTGTTGCACAATACTGCCCTAAAAGGTATTCCAATACATAGGTGGGTACAATTGCATTGCCTTTAACGAGCTTCGTCAAATCTTTGCGCACGACTTTGCCGGCAAAGTGCTCATTTATTTTCTGATTTAGTTCGTTCATATCAATTAAATTTCATCAAAATCGTTTGTGAAAGAAATGCTCAATGTATAATAGTATTCTTTGTAAGCTTTCCATTTGTTTGCGCGATCCATAGGCTCCTCCAAAACCAATTTAACACGTTGGTTCTTATATTTACCACTTGCCAGCGAAAGTAGCTGAAAACGATGCTTTACCTCTCTTTGCCTTTGACTGTCTTCTTTGCTATCAAAATTATAACTGAATTGGTCACTCAAAACCGTTCCATCCGCTGCCATAATCGATGCCCGAATTCTTCGAGCTATTCTGGTCTTATTTGTCGCCAAGGTTTGAATAAAAGAAACGGGCAATAAGTTTGTAGTGATTTTATCCGTCGATTTTATTATGTCTATTTCAACTTGGGTGGTTGTGTCTTTTCGCTTCTTGTTTACCTTAATAACAGGTACGACAATTTCCTGAAGAGATGCACCACCGTGTATAAACTTAGAACCTGCTCCCTTTACCCGAAGCCTATTGATTGATTTTGGTATTAGTATATTACCCTCGCCTGTCAAGCCTAATTGCTGATACGTAAATGTTTTAACTGAAGCATTACCAGTGATATTTTTCCCGATTACAAATCTTCGATTTTGTTTATCAACATCCCCCTGTACCTCGGCGTTTGTAAAATCACTGTCTTCTAATTCTTCATATTGATATAAAAATCCATGGTCAGATGTAACAATCATATTATTACCATTCATATTAGCTATCTTTTTAAGCAGCTCCATTAAGAAAGATAGTTCGCCCTCCACCGCATCGAAAATTCTATCTTGTGAAGTGGTGTCGTCGCCTGTATCATCAATAACATTATGATAGATATAAATAACATCATAATTCTTAACAAACTCCCTTCCGTCGCCATGGACACTAAACTTCATAAAATCTTCGGCAAGAATTGCCGTGGCCCTTGCACCAGTGTTGGCAGACAATATCTTAGACCTTGCCACCACTCCGACTGAGGACATATCATTAACTAGGACTTGGTCACTGCCTTTTTTCATTGACAAAGTATCATGCGGAAGTAAAGAGGCCATTCCCAATTGAGTATATGACGGTAAAGAAGAAACTAAACCATCAATTTCGCTGTCATATCTGTTTTCCTTGGTCAATAGTTGATTTAATTCAGTACCGCATTCATAGCGCAAGGCATCCGATATGACCACAAAAACACGTTGGTTTTTTTCAGTAAACGGTCTTATGTGTTGATCAAAAAATCTTCTTTGACAGAAATTTTCCTTCGTTGGCCATATCTCAGTGCTGTCGATTACCTTCTGCCAATTGTCATTTTGATTTAACAACCAGTCATTGGAATATAATTTATCGATACTTTTTGCCAATTCAGAAAGCACATTATCCTGATTCGTTTTTCGGAAGTTCAAAATAAACTTGCGATATAGAAAATCCACTCTGTAGAGTTTAGTCGTGTAAAGCCTCAACCCATCTTCAAAAGATTTAAAATTGACTGATAAGGAAATTATTTGATTTTTCAGTTTTGATGCAAAAGAGATACTCTGGTAATAAGATTCAAATTTCGAATACCAAAATTTATTTTCTCTTTGCTTTATAAAAACTTGCAGAGTGTCGTCGGATATTTCACTATTTAATAACCTTTGCACCAAATCGTGCAGAATTTTGTTATCCGTAAGCTTAAATAATTCATCATTTACAACCATTTCGAGAGAAAGCTGATTTAGTTTACTTTCAATCTGGAGATCATCGGAAATTTGAAGAGATATTTTGTTAAAGCCATCCCGATAGGTAATCGTATCTTTCCATAATGACAATAATAATCTAGTTTCTTTTGATAGCTTAGATTTTCCGTTATTCTGAAAGTTATCCATAAATGCTTCAACCAAAAAGTCATAAATAGAGGGGGTGTCGCTGTCGTAGTTGAACTTTTCTGAAATTTCTTTCCAATAAAAATCGGTTAATTCAAATCGCTCTAAATCGCGCTGAAGCTTTTCGTTTCCATTTGCGAATGCCGTTCCATGCGCATGAATGAAGGTGTTTAAGTTTACATATTCCGTATTAAAGGCGACGGCTATCATCTTATAGCGCACATCTTTGTGCGAATCTCCTTTACCAAGAAGTTCCTTTAGATTATCCTGACGTTCTTTTGATTTAAAAAATGCAATATGCTCTTCAACCAATTTTTTAAATCCGAAGTCAAGGCCTAAATCTTGTAGAATTATGGCCTCTTGATCGGTATGAAAAACGTGGTAGGCCAACTCTAAATCTAAGAGCCAGTTTTCGTTTGGTTTAGGCTTGGGCGTGTTAAAATAAACAAGAAACTTTTCATTTTCATTTTTGGAGGTTAGTTTATATTTTATCTCAAACTGGTTATCTTGAACATGACATTTTTGAACGCCGCTTATGTGTAGCTTATCAAAACTTTCCTTGAGTTCATCATGCTCATCATACCAGAAAATCACATCATTTTCCTGAAACTTCTTATCCAATGCTTCCTTTATCTTAGAACTCATGTATTAAACTAGATTTAATTCCAACCCTTTATCGGTCTCTTTAACTACCACTACTTCAATGATTTGGTTTATTTCGAAATCATCCTTAAAAGTATCTTTTAGCTTTGTTTTATGTAGCAGGCCGTCTTTGGCATTTTCAAAAGTCACGAAAATCCCAAAATCAACTATGTTCTTAATCTTTCCCCTCATTGTTTTGTTAACAACAAATTCAACGTTTTTCCTTTTTACGATTTTGACATTTTTTGCCAGTTTATTTCCATTGTAATCTAGGTCAACTACAAATTTCACGAAACTACCTTCCAACTTGGAAATATTCTTTTGGGGTGGATAGAAACTGCTCTTTTTGAAGTTGATGGTTTCAGTTGCGGTTTTTATCTTTCCTACTTTGTTGTTGTTATGAACAAAAACAATAGCACCTTCGTACTCATGAAAATTATCATACATTTCTTTATTCCAAAAATCACGTAGCCTTTGAAAGTGTCTACTTGCGCCCAAATCTGTTATATCAAAGGTGTAGTAGTCAATCAGCTTTTGATATTCCTGCGAAATATTCCACAAATTCTCATTCGCTCCAATAGAAATCATTTTTGCAAATATCTCTCCTTCATTCCCTCGATCTAGGCGAAATAGAATTCTTGCTTGCAATAGGCATAGTGAAGCACTGTACTTAATGTCGAATATTAAACTACCAGCTTTTAAGCTTTGTTCCCAACTTTCCTTATATCGCCCTTGAGTAAAAAGCAATTCAGAATACTGCTTGAAGAGAAACCATTTGCTTGACCCTGTCCGGGAATTTAATATTTCTAGATAAACACGTTCGCTAGCATCAAAATTTTTGAGGTTAAATTCACTTTGGGCGATTCTCATTTTAAACCAAAGATCATTGTCGTAATGAAAGTCTCTAAGCACAGTTAAAGCCGATTTGGCAGCCGCGATACACTCCTCAAACTTTCCCAACTTAAAAGTAGCCTTGGTAAAACCTTGATAATACTCTTCACATGCCGACGGGTTGGTTTTTGCTTTCCCGTCCTTGTCCGTATATTCCGAACAATCTAATGATAGTAAATCAGGGTTCAGCATAGATAGATGTTGATATACCATGCCTGCATTAAAAAGGTTGTTCGAATGTGCGGTTACCAAACCTTTTATAATCAGAAAAAGAGGACAGGGGTACTTGTCATTTGACCTTGTATCTTTTTGAGGTATGTGTTGAACGAGCTTGACAATCCAATTTTCATCGTTCAAAATTTCTTGGGGCTGTCTTGCCTTGATGTAACAGTCAAAAAGATACCATCCTGTTAGACCTGTGACTATTTCCATCTCCTTATAACGCTCAAGAATTTCTGGCAACTGGGTAACGTGCCGTTTTTTCGCTTTTCTCAACGCTTTTAGTAAAGCTATAGCATCGTAATTATTGAATTGCGAATCATATTTATTCCAAATACCTAAGTACAATTCGATTGCCCTTAATGGATTGGTATCGGCCACTTGTCGGGCCTCTTCTTGTATGGTGCTTTTATCATCCATGCGACAACAACTTTTTAAGTTCCAAAACTAGATCTTGGTTTGTTTTTCTCGTGATTGTCGTCGAAGTAAAATGCCCACGATTTCTTACACCACTTGTGTAACGCAGATTAAATTTAACTTGGTCGTTGCCATTTTTTAAATGAAGTCTATCTTCGTTATTATGCTCTTCCAGTAACTCTAGTTCAATCCCCATAACTGAAAGTTTATGCCGCCAATCTTGATATATTTCTCCTCTGTAATCGTTGGGGAAGGCGTTTTCCGAAGAGAGTTGATAAAGACTATCTATAGCGTTTTGAATTATATCTTTTAGGTCTGAATGGCAGGTCTCAATTCGAATAGACGATATCTTTAAGTTACCTCTGTTGTTCAATGCTATGGTCGCCGAACGCTTCTCTTGGTCAGAAAAAATTACTTTGTTCAAGAAATCAGAATATCTCCGAACTGAACTTATTTGCAATCCACTAAGCCGCTCCATTAGTTTTACAATGGCCATGGCAGCATTATGATTAAACCCTACAGAAAACCAATGTTTGCTCTCGTCGCTCAATTCCTCAGATGAATAATCCAACAATTCATTATTCGTGTGGGTTTCGACCCCTTCCGTGATTTCCACAGCATCGATAAACTCACATTCCGAAAATGGATTTATCAATTGTGGATGAATAATGAAGGCTTTATTATTTGCCGCCGTAAGACCGCTGTAGAGCCATCTGAAGTAACTCTGGTTTGCTATTCCTGCATCTTCCGACTGCAGCGTTTTAAATAGAACGTTTTCAAATTGTGAACCAACCGACTTGTGTACCGTAATAGCCCAGCCATAATTTACGTGCGCTGCATTTACATAAGGATCTTGCTTACGCAAGGTCATCATCAATGACCTATTGTAGTCCTTTTTATAAGAGCGTTCTATCTTATTGCGTTTTACTTTGAATGCTTCTTGGTCTTTTTTCAATACCTTTTCACCTGTGCTTTTTTTCAATTCCAATTCGCCGAACAGTTTGGAGGTCTCTATATAGTCCCTGTTCGATTGTAAGTCTTGGCACTTACTGCTTTTTTCAAAAGGATATTTCTTTCTGAGTTCTCCAAGTCTTTGACTGGTAAAAATCTTTATGGCTATTTGTTCTTCCCGCCCCAGATCTTCCAAGTTTTGAAAATAATTTTCAAGCATTAGGATATCAACGACAGGCTGTTGTATTGCACTTAGAAGTTTTACTCTTAATTTACGAAAGGTTAAGGTTGCCAAATATCCTTTAGATTTGGAAGAAATTGGCAGATTTTCTGCACTATAGACCTCTATAACTCTCAAATAACTACCGTTGCTGATATTCGTCGGATGACCAAGCCCTGTCAAATCAGGGATAGTTATGTTGTTGTTGATAAGCAACAAATCGCCTGCCGCTAGTTCCCTTCCATTCTTTAGCAAGTGCTCCTTGATCCAGAGATTGGTCTTACGAGCATCAAGCTTCGAATAAAACAGTACAGCGTTGCCGGGTTCACTTTCAATGAGATTTGAAAACCATTTCGTAATTAATTGACTTGCCTGTTCTTGTTGCACCTCTTCCAATGACTCATCATACTGATAATTTAGCCTATTGAACAGGTCATGATCAATGGAAGCTGCGATTCCATTTCTTGTTTTAAATAATTGTGTTTCGGAAAAGGCCTCATCAGCCTTACTACGATAGGGTATAATATTGCCATCTTCAAAAAGCTCATTCAACAATTCAATATTAAGTGCGGCATCCTCTGTTCGTCCATACGATAACATGTATGGATCGCCAATCAACACAAGTTTACGCTGCGTTTTATCCAGCTTTAAATAGTTAAATAAATCCTCCAACAATCTGCCTGTACCAAAGCGAATCAAATCGGATTGATGTAGGCTTCGAGATACCAAATGGGCGTCAGGTATAATGAATACATCGGCAATATCAATATCGGCATCGCTTCGAAGGCCAATGACTTCTTGTTCAATATTCTCCTGTAACTCCTCCTCTCCCTCTAAAGTATCTTCCTTAACTTTCGTTTTTTCCTTACCGCTATAAAGTGCTACATACAAGCTTTGAGTTTGTAAGAACGTCCGTTTCGCGATACGACTTGCTATACGGGTGGAGTGTGACCATAAGTGCGTTTCAGAACCAATGTTATCTTGCACATAGGTATTCACTATTTTCATCCATTTGTCACGCAGGTTTATGTCCATTGATTCCAACACAAGAATACCGGCCGCATCACTCGCAAAAAAGTCTTTAAGTACAGGTTCTAGTTCGCCATCCTTAAAATGAACTTCGGGTGCAATAGGCTGATCTACTGGAACAATAATATCGTTCTGCCAGGCATCTGAAGGAAAGATAGACTTGAGTTTTCTTGCAATACTTTCATCGTAATTGTTTTTACTGCTATAGTCGTACAAAAAGGTATGTAAATCGGCCTCTTCTACCAGTTGATAGTAGGGTACTTTTCTTGAAGTGGAACGGTTGGCGGTTATTGGTCCTGAAAAAATATTCAATGCACAAACTCGCGAGGGGTCAAGAACATATTTTAGTAAAGAATCGTCATTGATTACCCCATACATCACCTGCCGGTACGATTTCAATTGCCTAAAAGGATTCGGAAAATGCTCACCACCATATATTTTGATACGCTCGCCGTTTTTAGTATTCAAAAACCAAGGTTTTTTTTCAAATGCCTCGTCACGTAACGGCATTTCAATTTGGCCCTCATAATCTTTAAAATCTATGATTACCAGACCATTGTCATACAGCAAGATGGCATCCGCCCTAAATCGGTAATAATCTTCGCTACTGGGGTTTCCTATTAATAACCCATTCCACCCTTGCTCTTCAAAAAGTTTGAGCAAACCGTTCGCCACACGACGAAACTGTACATTTTCGTGATGATGTTCGGCTTTATTAAATAGAATTTCGAGTGCCATAATCTTTATTCCTCAGTTGCTTCCAGGTACAAGTAGTAATCCAAAACAGCTAGATTGTTCATGCCGGATTCTTTACAAATGTGATTTAGGAAGGTATTTATCGCTTTGTAACGCGCACCTTTAGATATACCCCTCGGAGTTTCAATTCCGTATGAAACCAACAAACTATCTATTCTATCATTACGAACCGCATATTTCTTGGGGTCATGAATAGTCAAAATTTTTGAGACCGTTGCTTCCCCTACACCCCTCATTTTTAAATCTCCGGAAAGCACTCTGTCAACTCTTTCGCTTATATCTATGGTATCATCAGATAGATAGGTCAGAATATTACGGAACTTATTTTTTTCTCTTTTAATCGGTGGAATTGCGATAGCAATTAAATGTCCTAGATCCCATATTCCAAAAAAAGCGTCCACATTGATATTCTCATAAGAAGGATAGCCCAGTGCTTCTCTTAACTCAGATACGTTTCGTTTTCTTTTTCTTTTGACCTCATCGTATTCCGGTTGTCTACGATGCCATTTTAAAACTTCCAAAAGTTCTGCCCGGGCCTTCATGGTGGCTACATGCTCCTGCTGGATTTTGGCTTTAAGTTCATGTACTTCCCGCTCATCTTCTCTTTTACGATCAAGTCTTTTTTGAAAGCGTTTTTCATAGGTATCTATAAACTTAGAAGATAGCGAAAGGGAATTTTCATTTAACGTATTGAACCAGCCAATTAGTTCTTTACAATCTTTTGTATTTGTGATCTTATAAGAAACTTCAATATTTTTTGATAGGCCACTAGTTGTGCAATTCGCAGAACCTATAAAAGCTGCATACGATTTAACTCGTCGTATGATATATACTTTTGGGTGGTAAAATTCCCTTTCAACATATAGTCGTGTTCCGATATTTGGTTTTGCCTCAAGTTTATATAACTTACGCAATACTTGTGGTTCAGTTGGCAGGCTAATGCCTAATAGATAATGTTGCCTAACCTCAGCGGATATATAACGTTGGATAAGATTAAAAGCGCTGTTTGTCATCAAAGCAACCCCAATCCAGATTTCATCTGCACTTTGAAGTTCCTGAATTAACCCATCTTTTAAACTAGTTACTACTACACTCATTCTGTTATTGAATCTGGGTTACATCTATCCAATCAAACTTTTTGACCTTTGCTTTGGCTTTTTTATCGTTTAAACCTGATACTGTCTTTATCACACTCCCAAACTTGTTGTAATTGACCAACACCCCATCATCCAAATCAATGGCAATACGCTCCGTTGCCAGTTTGTAAAGGTCGCGTTCGTATTCTTGAAGCTCTAACAATACTTTATTGATGCGCTCTTGTTCTTTGGCCGCTTGGTTCTGCTCACGTGCCGTACCTACACTTTTTACGTGATTCAATTGTTCATTATGGGCACTTAACTTTTCACGGTACTCTTTAACGTAGCCGTTGAGTATGGTATTGAGGGTATCAGGCGTGTAGCGATGCATATAGACCAACACATTGAAAGCCCCTGAAGGCGAGGAAAACATCCAATAAATAGGGCGCTTCTTATATCGCTTGATATGATCAGGATAGAAGGACTTCAAAAAGTATTTACGGATATCACCCACGGCATCTTCAACAAAGGCAATGTTTTTTTCAAAGTCTTTTTTGCCGAAAGTGACCTTTAAGAACTCGTAAAAGCGACCTACAATATCGTCTTCGAACCATTCATTGTCTAGAACGGGAATGATATTGTCATCGTCTGGCATAAATGATATATCTACTTTATCTATGCTAACAGCTTTTAGGTAGTCTTCTAAGGTTTCTCCTTGATTGGCCAATACCAACCCGGGTTTATCGAGGCTATAACGGCCGAACATACAACCTACAGCATAACTGATAAACTGCGCCATAATCTCATTTGACCGAAAATGCAATTGTCCATTCTCAATGGTGGTCTCATCTTTGAGAATGGTAATGTCTTCTAACGGAACCACTGGAGTAAGCTCGTCTTGTAACGTATATATTTCAATAAATTGACGGTTCAATTCTTCTTCATTAGTATGTAGCTCAAAAAACTTTTTTTGCCAATACTGGCAATAACTGTCGTAGGCCTCTTCCATATCTTGGCCGTTAATACGAAGAAGCTCATTTTGTTGGAAATTCCATGAGATTTCGCTAGAGTGCCATTGCTGTTTTGAAATCTGTATACACAACTCCGAGAGAGAACTAACTTCTCTATTCCAGAATTTTTCTGTGAATGGCAACTTAGAAAAGTATCCTTCAGAGAAATGCATGGTTGGGTTAATTAACTGTACTAAATCGGCAGTGTATTTCAAGTTCCCAAATGCAGCTAAACAATTTCTAAATTCCTCATTTTCTCCAAATGCAGAAGGAGCACATCCATTGTGTATAAATCCCTCTGGAAAAACTCGGAACGCATTGGTACTAGATGTTACATCACTCCAGCTTACTGACGGTTCGAAATAATATTTTGGATTTCGAATTACTGACCTTCGTTTCCCTTTGGCATCAAAAAAGTTCTTAATGTCAAATCCATCATTTGCCCAATTAATAAAATATTCATGGTTTCCATACCACTTCCTAAATGTCCCGCCCTTGTTATGAGGAACCCAGCAAGCATCTTCCGAAACCAAGCTGCTTTTATTAAAGTTTACCTCATGCCATGCTCTCAAGAATCTTTCATTATCTGCAGTGGATATCCCCTGACGGGCTTTAATTACGCTATCCATACTTTCGCAACCATTAAAAATTTCTATGGTTGAGTTTGAGGCAAAATAAGCAATTGGGAATCCTGGAATAGCAGTAAAATCTTCTTGAGAAGCTAGATAAAACCAACCACAATTTCTATTTTTTAATGCTTCTAGTGTTTTAGGTTTCTGGTTTTCCACGCCTTTAAAATCAGAAAGTCGAATATAACTCCCAGAATAACCTTCATAAGTGGCATTTCTCAACACGAATGTTCCTATTGGTACTACGGCAGGTCCAAAAGCATTATACTCCAATTGCACCAATGTTGAAATCGTTTTACTTTGAATCACATATTGACGTAACCATTCATAAGATTTTATGAACATCCATACATAAGGACAGATAAAACCGATTAAACCATCCTCTTTGGCAAAGTTTGAGGCTTGCACCAAAAAACAGGCAAATAGGTCCGTTTTTGTTTCTTTGTACTCTTTTTCAACATATTGCTTTAAAGTACCTTCCATATAGGAAGAGTTCAGGTATGGTGGATTGGTAACTACAATATCATAAGTAGTCGATAATAGATGTGCCTGTTTCTTTAATTGAAGTTCTTCATAGGCAAACAATGAAGATTTATCGACCGTAATGGCATTGAATTCTTTTTCATCAATCTTAATAAGTGACCCAAGCACTTTGGCGTTTTCAAACTTTGGATGCGCTCCAATATTTTGAAAAGCTGTTATATTGGGTACTACCTGTTTTTTGAAAAATCGACGATTTGCCTTTCTGCCTTTCATCATCAAAGCAAAACCCGCTATTTGCGCTGCCCTATCATCGATATCTATTCCATACAGATTTTTTGAAATAATAAGCCCTGGAATCTCCGTTGGATTGTATCCCTCTTCTTCATAAATTTTATAAAACAAGTCGAAAGCATAGCATAATACATGTGCCGAACCTACGCAAGGGTCAAAAAAGGTAATGTCCTCTATAGTCGCAATATTTCTATCTGGTATTAGCTCTTGATTGTTGGGTTCTATGTAAAACTCTAAATCTTTCGTAAGGTTAGTGGTTGGCTTGGCCTCCTTCCACAGTTGGCCTAATGTGTTGTCCACCATATACTGCACAATCCACTTTGGGGTAAAAAGTTGTGTTACCGGTGCTATCTCCTCGGCCTTGTATCTCTTTTTTGCGTTGATCAATTCATCCTTTTTCTCAGAAATGTAGTACTGATACAACCATCCTAAAATCTCTACTTCCTTGCAATCTTCTTTAGGCATACCATCTCTTACATCTTGTAGAATAGAGAATTGGGAGGTCAAATCATCAGGTAACAACAACTCGGCATAATCGTTAATACGTTCAAACAAAAAAGGCAACATTTTGTTCAAATGGTTACATGCGCCCACCAACAATGCTCGGTATGCCTCGTTTTGAGCATCTGCACTCGGTATCTTACCATCGAGCACATCATAAACGCTTTGGTGCATTACTGGTAATTCTTCAGGTATGGCACCTTGTTTAGCTTCTTGCAACAAAGCTGGCAAAGTCCCTCCTTCTATTGGAGAAACTACAGGAATGCCAAGAGGTTCGTATCCGTTTACATCCATAAATCGCAAAGCCGCAAAACGATTGAACCATGTATAGGCCACGGTATCTATTACTTGCTCCTTGGAGGTTTTATTAATGGCTTCTTGCAGTTTTTGCAGATGTCCTGCTTTTTCGCGAAGCTCAGCACTATCTGAAGTCAGTACCTTTTCGAGCTTGGCACCTATCTGGTCTAACAACTTTACACGCGCTTCTTGCGCAAAATGCTTTAATCTGTTGGTGTTCATTTACTTCAAGTTGATTTTCAGATTTTGATGAATTCGATTTAACATAGCCGTTCTGACTGCTTCAACATAGGCATTTACATCATCTTCAGTTACAAGTTCGTTCTTGTCGAACTCGATGTGAATGCTAGAACGCTTGATGTATTTGGCCGCAGGTTCATTTACTTGGCCTTTATTTTCTTTTTCGGCGATAAGGTTGCCCATACGGTTAAGCGCATTGGTATGCATTTCTGATAATTCTTGCTTGGCCTGTCGTATATTGGCAATGTATCGCTCTTGTGCTATACTCGTTTTTCGATATTCCAAGGCCCCTAGTACGTCCGCTTGTTCTGAAGCGCTAAGTTCTTTAAATACTTCTCGACCCTTAATATCAGTGATAAGTTCGTTGGTAGTTTTTTCAAATTCGTCTTTTTCGGATTTTATTAGAACGGTCACTTTCTCCTTTAAGGTGTCCTTTGCCGCCTTGGCATTTTTAATATGGTTGCCTTTATACGGGGTATCACTCTTCATCAATTCCCTTAAAGTGCTCAGCTCATCGCTTTGTATGAAATCGAAATTTGCCGTATTCAATGCCAACAACGATTTAATATCATCATAGATTTTACGCTGCTCCCCATTTATGAAGCGCTTTATTGGGGAGAGCATATCTTCTTTTGCATCTAAAAGAGCATCTTCAAATTCGGAAAAACTTGTGATAAAATAGCTGTAATCCTTTTGCGACCATTTGGACAATTTTTCCGAAAACGGTTCGAGGTTACTTAAAAAAGGATACCCTTGTTTTTGAGCCAGTAATTGATTCACTTCTATACTCATCTCGGTAAGTTTCTGCTTAAAAGTGGTAGCCACATCTTTAGCTTCCCGAAGCGAGCAACTTTGATCAAAAGCATCTTTGTAAATCTCTTTCAATTTTTTGATTGCCGAGGCATCAAAAGAAGTTTGAGGAACCAGTAACGTATTTCCATGATTTGAACTGACGAGCAAGGCATTTAAAAAGGCATTGTTTTCCAACAAATTGGAATCTTGTTTCGCCTCGATCTTCCCTCGTTTGAAAAGTTTGGCAGTCACGGTCCATATCGCATTAGGGTGCCAACCATATGGCTTTTTGGTAAAAACAGCCCTAAGGTCGTTCAGGGTGGTGCGGTCACTACGTTTTTTTCGTCTTAAAATTTCATTTAACACCTCACTTTCGGCTTCTGAAATAGTAGCATCATCTTCTGCAAACAATGCATCGGGAGTGCTATGTACCATACTTTTTATGCTGTCTTCGGAAAAAGCAGCCGATTTTAGCATTCGTAAATTCGGATACACTACTGCAACCAATTTTTGGAAAGCGTTCACCACTTTGGTTTTGCCATCGCTGGAGTTGGGCATCTCCAAATTGCTGCCGTTTAAATATACCTTAGCTTCTCCCAAGGCCTTATCCGCCATAACGATAAGATTTCTTTTTCTGGTTACATTGAGCATCGACTTTTCTTGAAGAATTCGAGCTATTTGAGGTCTTGTCGCAGAACCCCGATGCTGCTTCTCATACTTTGCCGTTTTTATATGCATACGCACATCGCGCATAAATGTGGCATTCGGAGCCAAGACCAACTTCATGCCTGTACTACCCATCGTCTGGGACTGAATAAATGATTCATTATCGTAGTCTTGATAATTATCCGTAATAATTTCGATTTCCAGTTCTTTTTCCCTTCCGAAGAAAGTTCCGTCTAATTTGCTGGTAAACTCGTAATCTTGCTTATTTTCAAGATACTTGATCCTGCTGTCGCCAATGATTTCATCGAACAAGATTTCCTTGAGTAAATGTGTGATGGCTTGATCATCTATATCGGTATGCTTGATTTCTTCCTCAATATCTTTTTCATCATCTGTCAAAAACTCGTAAATAGTACCACTACGCTGTATATAGCTTTGGTCTTCCAGCACTCTCAGTGCCTCATCTATTTTGGCTTCATGTGATTTTAAATCCACATGGATATCATCAATCAAGAGTACCGAAATATTTCGTTTGGTCGTCTTAAAATTGTTGAAATACTTAACCAAAAAGAGCGTTTTTAAAACCTTTATTTCAAAAGGGTTGGTCAAATTACGTTCTGCTAAAATCAATGATTGCTGAATGTCTCCACGCAATTCATTGCGTATGCCTTCGAACATCAAATCAAAGCTTACTAGGGCATTATTGTCACGATCTTCAATGGCCTTAATAACCTGCTGGAAAACTCCCAACATAGAACGCTCCCCTACGGAAGCGTGTTTACCCTGAAAGGCATTGTGCTTTGATAACGCAATTCTACATTGCTGAAATAGATCAAACTGGTAAGGAACAAATGGGTATTTATTGGCAAAATCATCGTCTCCATCAAAGGCCTTAAATTGAACGCCTGCCTCGGAGAACGATAATAAGGATTTCAGATGCGTACCATTCTTCTTATAAGCGCTGACCAGTTCTTTTTGTGCAGCATCTTTTTTATCAAGCAAGCGTTTTTCGATGACTTCATCAACATTTGCAGAAGTAAGAGGAATTTTGATTTTAAAACGGGCTTGAATACGCGAAAAATCATTTTGTTGGCTTTTGTTCATATCACCGACGACGGTTTCCATGTCTTCTTGCGAGGTTACCAAAATCCATGAGTTTCCCTTGGTTTTTGTCGCCAAAGTCTCTGCTATAGTCTGTAAATTGAGCATTAGCTTAGTATTATCACTAATGTATTGACCTACTTCGTCAACAAAGAAATTGAGTCTAAAACCTTTTGGTTTCAATAAGATGTAATCGTTCACACGGTTACAAAAATCTTCTATAGACTGTTTCTGTTTATTTTCAATATCATCTAGTATGCTTTCATACTTGCTAGGACTCGCATTATTGATTTCTCCCAAAACTTTGGCGATATCATCGGTAACTGCGGGGTCGAAGTAATCAATGCGCGCCTTTTGCCAAGGCAGTTTATTTGTTGCATCGAACAGCTCAATAAATTGAGCGTAGATTCCCTGTTTTTCTAGCCACATTTCAAATTCGGAAACATGAGGTTGAAAACCGTAATACCCAAGATGGTCGTAAAAAACTTTATAGAATACGGAGAGGATGGCGTTAGCGTCTTCTTTGCTTGTTATTTGCGCCTGTTGGTCAATGTTGAATAGCACAGACTCAGAGGGTATGCGTGTCGCATTAAGGATGTCCCCTTTTAACATTTCATCATGATCTACCTTTTCTGCAAATAACTCTCCCGATTTCCAGCCATCACATTCCTTGTTTTCCAATACATAGGACAAAATCTTTAGCAAATGTGATTTACCGCTTCCAAAGAAACCTGATATCCATACTCCGTTTGCTCCTGAAAAGTCATTATAAGCATCGAAAAAATCCCTTGCCTTTTTTGCTATTTCTTCGGTAATCACATATTCGGTTACCTCTGTCGAAATATTATCACGATCATCGGCCTTAATAACAGTTTCAATATCACGATTGATATTTTTTTCGAAAAAATTCTTTATCATAGTTTGGCTTCAATTTTGTCCATATTAAATGCACGGTAGTAATTATCATCCTTCAACATTCCAAAAAGGTTGAGCGTATGACCATTGTAATCCCCAGGAAAAAAAGCAACCGTAGGAGCCTCCTTAGCTATATTTTGTAAATTATTTAAAACGTTATGAGAACGGATAAAGGGAAATACCAGACCTATTCCGGTTAAAAAATATACCTTGGCATTGGCAGCTTTTATTTTTTCCTTTATCAACGGCATCAACACCTGATGCATATTTAAGGAAGACTGTAAGGCATTGAGAAACTTATCTTTTGGTTTTGCTTGCTCAACTTTGAACATTCGCTCCATACCGCCTTTATCCTCTAGAATTTCGCAAGTCAGACTGTAAAGATTCAATTCTAAAACGTGAACACCATTATCTTCAAGTTTTCGTATCAAGAGTCTTATTTCATCACGGCAAGCTATTTCTTCCTTACAATCATAGGCCGATATAAAAAAGGGAATCTCACCTCCTAAAGATTCTTTATTCAAGAAATTCGATGAAGATATTACCTTGAAGAGATGCTCAAATTTCTGTGTTAGGTTACTCATTTATTTTCTTTAATAATTTCAATATCAACATCTCCAAATAAGAAGATTTTGAACATCTCTGGATTATCCTCTAAAATAACTTTTCGTGTTTCAAAATCAATCCATTGTGGTTGTATTGTCTTTGATTTGACGCTATCTATCAATCCTGCCTGTTCCAACATTCTAAAAAGTACTTGTCTTACTTTCTTTCGGGTGACTGTTGTTAGCGATTCCATTTCCGGATGGTATTCACATTTTCGACTAAAAAACGAGTAATAATCTCCATCGGAAATCACATAGTCATACACTAGATACTTTTCACGAACTACTTCAATCACAAAATCCCTGATAAAATCAAAATATTTACAAACTGCAATGAAAGCAATTTCATTTTGAGTTTTAAAGCTACTGTGGAGAAGTAATTCTCTCTGTCTATCAGTGAGTGACTTACTCCATCCTTTCATTTCGCGCAATAAACGCCTTCCCGTTGATTGCTTGCCATTACCCAGTATCAGTTCGAGCTCTTCATCGCTTTTGGTATCTTGGTATCTGATTACTTTTACCAAATCCCTTGTTCGTAAAGAAGATGCAGTGAAAGAAAACTTATATGTATTTGGTGCCACCATTACTCCATCAATTCTTTAAGTGGAACTCCAAGAACCTCACTAATTTTTTGATAATTCTTAAGACTCGGTTCTGTTTTTTTCATTACCCAATTGCTCACAGTAACTTCACTAACACCAATTTTATTAGCTAGCCATTTTTGTTTTACTCCTTTTGATTTAAAAAGTTCTTTTAGCATCATGTCTTTAATAAAAATTAAAGTTTCTCTTCGCATCAAATATATTGAAGTAAACTTGCTTCTTAGTTATAAGAACAGATTATTTTTCATAATAAAAATAGATGGGAACTTAGGATATTTAAGAATCAACTTTTGTATGATCGGTGAGGAGGCCTCTCTTTGGTAGTATGCGATTCTAATCTTCAACCTCTGTGGCTGCCTCTAACTCTAAAGCCTTTACATTTTGAATGGCATTACCGGCGATTCCTTTTATAGAACCATACATATGCACCGTATTGGTAATTACTTTATCCAACTGCTTTTCACGTTGCTTCCAATGACGTTTTGCAGCATTCTTTTCGGTTATAAGTGCCAGCTGCATTTGAGTAAAGCCCTCAACAATACCTTCGACTTGTAAGCGAAACTCATTGCTGGTTAGAAAATCATAGAGCATAACCATTTTGTCTCCTTTATTCTCTTGTGTAGCAATTGCGGCACTCTGCTGTATAATGGATTGCCGCAACACCGCACTAAGCCCTTTGAACTCTTCATAGGTACAGACCCAAACACCTTCATTAAGTCCCATTCGCTCCATACCTGACGGCATGACCTCTGTGACCAATACACCGATATGTGCACCCTTATCACGAATATCATTCTTGAACTTTTCAATCCATAAAGGGGAAAAGTTTTTAGCCCGTTTACTCTCATAGTAAATCTTACCGCAATTCTGGTTGTCTCGCGTATTTACGATTTGCAAACAGTCTGCACCATTTGCTCCTTTTTTTATCTCATCCACCGTGTCAAGTGGAAATTGAGCGGCCAACCATTCTTCAATGGCAAGTTCTTGAACTTCACCCTGCAACTGCATGGAGCCTTGCTCTTGCTTACGCTTCATTTCTTCGGTCAGCTTCTTCTGGTCTTCCAATTGTTTCTCCAATTCTTTAAACTTCAATTCGTTTTTATCATCCTCCTGCTTACGAATCTTTTCTCTTTCAATAGTCAAGAGGGCATTGATTTTCTTTTCTGCCTCGGCCTCTGCGGCAACCTTTATCTCATCATTTTGACGTTGTAGTTTAGCGATTTCAGCATCTTTCTTATAAAGCTCTTTTATTTTCTCCGACTTTTCGGCCAGCTCCTTCTCCATGGCATCATTCTTATCCTTCTGTTCTCCGTCAAGTTTGGTTTTTAGTCGTTCTTCAATGCGTTTTTCGGCTTCCTTTTTTTCTTTATCCAATCGTTCTTTGAACAATTCATTTTCACGCTCTTTTTTAGCTTCAAACGCTTCTTTTTCTTTTTTAAACAACTCCAACTTTTGTTGGTATTCCTTTGCTGTTTTAGCTTTTTCTTGTTGAAATTCTTTGCGTATGCTATCCTCCAACTGATGTTTCAGTATGTCATCTACATTTATTTGGCTTCCGCAATCAGGGCATTGTATCGTTGTATGGTCTTTCATAATATTTTGTTTTAACATAACAAAGATAGTTTAAAGGTGTGCAAGCTATTTGCGTAGCTAAATTTTATAGTACTCAATCAATACCATCGCATGCTTTCTCATCTCTTCTTTGACCAAGTCGGGCTCAATCACCCTTACATCCTTACCAAAAGACAGTAATGTTTGATACAGCTCTCGGTTGGGAACAACTTCAATTAGAATCGTACTCTTATCCGAATCAGCAACGTCCAGTTTTTGTGTGGCTCCATGAATTGGTTTAGTCAAGACATATTTGATTCTTTTTTTATCAAACTTTAATTTGACTTGTATTGGTTTATCGTCTTCATTCTTTGATACGCCTATCATATCATCAAAATAGTCGCCCCACTCGATTTGGTCTTTCTTAATGTTTTCATTGGTCTCGGTAAAGTCTTGGATTCTATCCAATGCCAAATTGGTAATGCCCTTGTAGTTTTCATCGTCTTGAAGGCCAAAGAGAAACCATCTGTTGTTGTATTGTTTAAGATGATATGGATGTATAATTCTTAAATAACTGTCAAGGTTATCAAAAGGCTTGTACGAAATTTTGAGCACTTTTTTTCTCAGTAATTGATTATAAAGTTTACCTACCAGAGGCTGGCCGACATAATCTCTATTGGATTGGTAACTTATTAAACCATTATAATCTTCATGAGCTAGATTAAAAGAAGTTTCAATTCTAGGAAATAGGGCATCAAGCCAGTCAAAATCTGCTCTATTACGGTATCTGGAGAGAATCGCTAAAGTTTCTTCAAGTTGTTCCTGGTCTGATTTGCTTAACAATTGATTGCCCAACGCATAATCTGCGTCGGAATATCTAAAAGCCGTTTTCTTACCATCAAATAACTTTGGTACAAAAACCGTGAACTCATCAATACTAGATGTTTTGCTAAGGTTTTCCTCAATAATTCCTCTTATATAATCTATATCATTTTGAATTGTTCTTCTCGATATTGTGAAGCCCATTCTTTCATATAAGATATCTCCTAATCTTTCTAATGTAAACAGACCCGTTCGACTGGCGAAGCACTCGTCTAAAATTGTTATCCTTCTTTGAAAATTTTTATTTGGCGGCATAATTTAGCATATCGTTAAATTTGCTCAAGGAGTTCAGATTTTATCAGTTGATACGCCTCTTTTTGATTATAGGTTACATCTGGCCTTAATAGTGCATAAATATCACCGCCAAAATCAGGATCTTCTATTTTTTCATCCATATTCAACAAAAACTGTTTTTGGGTAGGTGATTGTCCTCTGGAAAAGTTCATATACTCTCTATAAGTATTCACTAATTTCTGGGTATTAACATCAAGCTGGGTCATGGCGTGAAATAAGTCAAATAAGTCCCGTCCCTTTCTTCGTTGATATAAAGCCCGTAGTTTCGTGGCCAATAATTCCTCAATAGAAAAGGAATTCATGGAGCAGCTCCCAGAGAACCATCCGTTTTCCATGCTATGTTCCAACTCGGTATACCCCATGACGGTAAAATGTTCCCGTGTATTGATTTCAATTTTCAATCGCATATTGACCACTGGGGGAATTTCAGATTCAAAACGGTAGGAGGCCGTATTCATGTTTATATTCTGCTTGATGTTTCTTTTGGTTCCCAAAAAATCCAGCTGCTTTCTAATTGCCTGTAAAATGGGCTTTATCGGGACTTCTTTTATTTGTACCAAATCAATGTCTTCAGAATAACGAGCTTGCGGTTTTAAATATATTTTATGCAAGGCCGTTCCACCACGAAAAGCTACATGCTCCTTTAAAAAAGGGTCTGAAAACAAAGCGATCAAAGCCCGTTCTATGACCAGATCCTGTTCCACTTGGGCATCGGTCGGCCACGGAGCGTTCGCTTTCCATTCCGTGATATATCTTCTTGGTATCATGCAAATTCCAATTCAGCGTTAACAATTAGATTCCATTTTTCATCTTTGAATCCCTCTTTATTTTTATGGGATAAGGACAAAGGGGCTGTATTGGTCTCTTTTGTCGACAACAGTTTTGACAGCCCTTCCGCTAATTTCGTTTCCGAAAGCCCCTCCAATATATAGCCCAATCGTTGAACAGTTGGGAGGGAAGATGCTGCGGCAATTGCCGTAAGTTTTGACGATTTCAAGTTTTCAACCAGTTCTTCCAGAACAGAGATGACCCTATTCAATCCGCCTATTTGCTTGTGATAATACACCAAATCCATGGCGGTCAATTCTGGGGATGAGACCTGAACATATCCGGCATCCGTCTTCTTTTTCTCCAACCAGTCGTTGTTCCATGAACTTTTCGTAAAAAAATTTAAATGTTGGTTCTTGGTTTTTATATCCCTTAAGGGCGGCTTTTGAATGACAATCTGTGATTGCATGGGTTGTTGGTGTCCCGCTCCGTGCAATGCAGCAGCAGAATATAGCCCTAGATAATATTCCCTTTTCAGGAATTTCATCATATCATCCAAATAATATGTAGTCGGCAATATGCCCTGATGAGAGTATTGAGGTGGGATAATTACATAAAACTCTTTCCGTACTTGGGCGAGTTTGTTCTCTTTTTTTAGACGATGCAGTTTTTGGGTTATCGCCATTTCGTTAGAACCAATGCGTTCCCTTAGTTCAGGTAGGCTAACAGCATATCTGCCCTGAGCTTGTATTTCGTATAAATAGTCTGATATGGCCTGGCCTATCACAATAAATCTATTTGCGTAAATTTACATTAAATGTAGTTAATTGCAAACAAATATTAAATACATAGATAATTTTTGTGCCTATCTTACAGGTTTTACCAATGAATCGATAAGGTCAACATTTTATAACAACTAAAGGCTAGGCCCCTTGCCACGAGATTTACCTTTTTTCCTTTTTAGGTTATCACCCGCTCTTTGATTCAAAGATTCTTTCTTTTTGATGTTTTTTGAAAGTTTAGATTCATCAATAAACTGCTGCATACCCATATGTATTGGACTATTTGACATCAGCTTTTCCTGATCCTTAAGAATTGTGGTTTTTAGCTTCAGCTCCTTCGCTACACAGTAGCCTAAGTTAAAAGCATTTTTAAAATCTTTGTCTACTCTAATTTCTTCTTCCATAACTAAAAGGTTTCTCGGGCGTGTTTCTCAATATATTCCATAACAGATTCCCTATCGTAAAGGATAATCTTTTTCTGAGGTTGGGAATACCTGATTTTTCCCTCGTCCCTTAATTTTTGCAATGTGGTGGTAGACTTTATTCTAAGTACGGACATCACCTCCGCCCCATCGATCCATTTGTCCTCAGTATCCTTTCTATTGGCTTCAACGTGTTCGACTACCTTACGAAACAAGGCAAAAAAAGCTTCTTTTTCTAAAAGGACGACCTCCATTGTGATAGTTTTAACCCATAAAAGGTATGTTTTCTATTATCCTAGAGCTTTGGATTTCGACAAATCACTCGTTAAATTCGTTGAGAAGCAAAGATTTTCTAAAAGCAGCACGTCTTTAGATTAAGCCGTTTAAATCCTTTAAGAATGTTTATAAATAGTTTATAAACGAAAAAATAAAAAAGCCCCCACATCTGTGAGGGCTTGATTTTATTGGCGGTCTGGACGGGACTCGAACCCGCGACCCCCTGCGTGACAGGCAGGTATTCTAACCAACTGAACTACCAGACCAATGATTTTATCTTGTTAGACTCCTGCAACAGCGGGATTCAAATCTTGTTCATTTGCTTTTTTAAAGCGAGTGCAAATATACACTCTCATTTCGTATTCAACAAAACATTTTTTAAAAATAATGACTAAACAAATTTTTGCCGTTCCACCATGAAGGTATTCAATACTTGTGAGAAATTGGAACGGACATCCACGCCCACATATTTGATTTTGTATTGGGCGCACTTTAACCGTAAGGCATTTGTGTAGTTTTGTACTTCTTGGGCGTAGCTTTTTTTGATGTTTTCGGCATAGAGATCTATGTGGGCTCCGGTTTCCACATCCACAAAACGTTTGGGGGTGTTCTCAAAATTAAAGTCCATTTCATGTTCCTGGTCCAAAAGATGGAAGAGGACCACGGCATGTTTGTTGTACTTCAAATGGCGGAGCGCTTCAAATAACTTCTCTTCCTCGGTTTCGGTTTGGAACATATCGGAAAATAAAAAGATAAGGCTTCTGCGATGAATCTTTTCTGCAATTTGGTGTAGAAAGGTATAGGTCTTGGTCACCTGAGATTTATCCTTGGTATTGAATACCTCATTCAATTTGGAATACAGCATCTGAAAATGACGCTCACTGCTTTTTTCGTTTGCATAAAAATTATAATGGTCCGAATATATACTCAGGCCCACGGCATCGCGCTGTTTTTTTAAGATTTGCATCAAAGCGGCGATGGACAGAACCCCAAAACCTATTTTGTTGAGGTTGTCTATGGATGGATTTTTTGTCTCTGGGTAGTACATGGAGGCCGAATTGTCCAAGATCATATGGCATCGGAGATTGGTCTCATCCTCATATCGCTTGGTGTAGAGGCGGTCTGTTCTTGCAAACAGCTTCCAGTCCAAATGTTTGGTGCTTTCCCCGGGATTGTAGATTTTATGCTCGGCAAATTCAGCAGAAAACCCATGAAACGGGCTTTTGTGGATACCACTGATAAAACCTTCAACAATTTGGTTGGCCAAAAGTTCAAGGTTTTTAAATAAGGGGGCCTTATGAAGTTCTGATCGGATATCCATAAATAGATTCTGGTCTCAATATAAAACAAAAAAGGTTTGGCATTTGCCAAACCTTTTTTAAAATCCAAATAGGAATATTGTTTTATAGTGCCGCATCAATGGCGTCAGTATATACTTTTTTGGGAGATACGCCCACTTGACGGTTTACAATCTCACCATTTTTAAATACCAAAACGGTAGGAATGTTACGCACACCATATTTGGCGGCAAATTGTTGATTGGCGTCTACATCTACCTTTCCTACTACAGCCTTTCCTTCATATTCTTGGCTTACCTCTTCGATGATCGGTCCGACCATTCTACAAGGGCCGCACCATGCTGCCCAAAAATCCACTACGACAGGTATGTCGCTTTTTAAAACTACTTCGTCAAAAGTTGCATCTGTTATTTCTAGTGCCATCTCACTTGTTTTATTATTACGCAAAGTTAGTCAAATATTACGCATCATCCTTACTGTTAAAGTATTCGTTTTAGTTATTGTGCTATCAACTTAAATTATGGGCTCAGTTTAACTTATAATGAATTTCACTTTCTTCTAATGCGGATAGTAGTTCGCTACTGATCTTTACTTTCTGTTTTCGGCTGGATAGGTTCAGTTTTATCTCATCCTGCATTTCGTATACCACAAAATTAAGGGGATGATCTCCTTTGTAGGAATGTAAAGTGTCTTTCAGTGCTTGAATCCTTTTTTCCTGCAAGCGGGCTATATCCAGTTTAATGGTCAGCTTTCTGGCATAGGCATCCATGACATCTTGCAGTTGTTTAAAATCATTGAACTGTAAACGAGGTTCCCCTCTTTTGCCTGTATCACGGTTTACCCAACCTTCACGCACATAGGCTTTGATATAGATAAAGGAGTTGATCATTAAAAAATGGCGAAATTTGAGGTACTCTTCGCCAAAAATTCGGAATTCATGAGAGTCGGTGTAGTCTTCAAGGGTAAAGAGGCCCCATCCTTTTCCGTTTTTGGATACCCGATGTTGCACATCCGTAATGACGCCAGCAACGGATAGCTCTCTGTTTACATATTCTTCCAAGTTGGTAAATGCAGAAACACTGCTATTGCAAAAGGCGGTGATTTCCTTTTTAAAATCATCCAAAGGATGGCCTGAAATATAGATGCCCACCACTTCTTTTTCCCTGCGTAGCTTTTCCATGGTGCCCCAATCCTCACAAGGTGGTACCACAGGTTCGGGAATCTGTACCTCACTGGCATCCCCAAAAAGGCTTACTTGGGAAGAATTTTCATTCTCCTGGAATTTTGCACCATACTTGACGGCTTTTTCCAAAAAGGTGACCTCGTCCCCTTCATGATGGAAATATTGTGCCCTATGGGTGTCCCCAAATGAATCAAACCCACCGGCTAAGGCCAAGTTTTCAAAAGCCTTTTTATTGGCAGCCCTTAAATCGACCCGCTTGGCCAAATCAAATACGGATTTATAGGGGCCACCTTCTTTTCTTTGTTCCACAATGGTTTCCACTGCGGAACGTCCCACACCTTTAATGGCACCCATGCCAAAACGAACGGCATTGTCCTTGTTCACGGCAAACTTGTAATAGGATTCGTTGACATCCGGACCCAAAACTTCCAAGCCCATACGCTTACATTCCTCCATGAAGAAGGTAACCTGTTTAATGTCGTTCATGTTGTTGGACAGTACGGCGGCCATATATTCGGCCGGGTAGTGGGCCTTTAAATATGCCGTTTGATAGGCAATATAGGCGTAGCAGGTGGAGTGACTTTTATTGAACGCATAGGAGGCAAATGCTTCCCAGTCCTTCCAAATTTTTTCCAGAATATCGCGGGGGTGTCCATTTTTCTCACCACCGTCCAAGAATTGGGGTTTCAATTTTTGTAGCAGGGCGAAAATCTTTTTTCCCATTGCTTTACGTAGTACGTCCGCATCACCTTTGGAGAAACCGGCCAGCTTTTGGGAAAGCAACATCACCTGCTCTTGGTATACCGTGATGCCATAAGTTTCCTGAAGGTACTCCTCCATTTCAGGAAGGTCGTAGGTGATTTCCTCGTCACCATGCTTACGGGCAATAAAGCTGGGGATATATTCCATGGGCCCCGGACGGTATAGGGCATTCATGGCGATAAGGTCATCAAAAACCGTAGGTTTCAGGTTTTTCATGTGTTTTTGCATCCCGGGCGATTCGTATTGGAATATCCCTACCGTATCCCCGCGCTGAAAAAGCTCATACGTCTTTTCATCGTCCAACGGAAAATCATCCGGGATCAAATGCACTCCGGTCCGTGCCTTTACGATTTTTACCGTATCCTTGATTAAGGTCAAGGTTTTGAGGCCCAAGAAATCCATTTTTAGGAGTCCCGCACTTTCCACAACGGAGTTGTCGAACTGGGTCACATATAAGTCCGAATCCTTGGCGACGGATACGGGAACGAAGTTGGTAATATCATCTGGGGTGATAATGACCCCGCAAGCATGGATTCCGGTGTTTCGCAAGGACCCTTCCAGAACCCTGGCCATATTCACCGTCTGGCCTTCGAGATCATCCCCTTCGGAGATGTTCAATAATTCATGGACCTTTTCCAATTCATCCGATCTGAACTTTTTACGCAAATCGGCCTCATCAACCCCAAATATTTTGCCCAATTTGGACATGTTGGGAATGAGCTTGGCAATGCGATCGGCATCATTCAAAGGTAAATCCAAGACCCTTGCCGTATCCCGGATGGAAGATTTGGCTGCCATGGTACCATAAGTGATGATCTGTGCTACCTGATTCGCTCCATATTTATTGATGACATAATCCATGACCCTTCCCCGGCCCTCATCATCAAAATCAATATCG
The DNA here is from genome assembly GCF_004916895.1 of Flagellimonas alvinocaridis. Lineage (GTDB taxonomy): Bacteria > Bacteroidota > Bacteroidia > Flavobacteriales > Flavobacteriaceae > Flagellimonas > Flagellimonas alvinocaridis. Next base: position 66,705 of record NZ_SNTZ01000001.1, on the reverse strand, counting down.
ATATCGGGCATGGACACCCTGTCTGGATTCAGGAAACGCTCAAAAAGGAGGTCGTATTTGATGGGGTCAATGTTGGTAATAGTCAAACAGTAGGCCACAACCGAACCTGCTGCCGAACCCCTTCCGGGTCCAACGGAAACCCCCATGTTCCGAGCTTCGCGGATAAAGTCTTCCACGATAAGGAAATATCCGGGATATCCCGAATTTTCAATGGTGGCCAGCTCAAAATCGATACGTTCCGAGATTTCAGGGGTGATTTCCCCATATCGTTTCTTGGCCCCTTCATAGGTGATATGCCTCAAATAGGCATTTTCACCCCGTTTTCCTCCGTCTGCCTCATCTTCCTTGACCTTGAATTCCTCTGGAATCTCAAACTTGGGAAGAAGGATGTCACTGGCGAGGTCATATGGAGTTATTTTGTCCACAATTTCTTTGATGTTCAGAATGGCTTCGGGAATGTCCTTGAAGAGTTCCTTCATCTCATCTGAAGATTTGAAGTAGTACTCTTGATTAGGCAGTCCGTAGCGATATCCTCGACCTCGACCAATGGGTGTGGCCTGTTTTTCACCGTCTTTTACGCAGAGCAGGATATCGTGTGCCTCTGCATCTTTTTTATCACAATAATAGGTGTTGTTGGTTGCCACCAGTTTTACATTGTGGTCTTTGGCCATCTGCACCAAAACTTGGTTCACCCGGTCTTCATCTTCCTGACCGTGGCGCATCATTTCTATGTAGAGGTCATCGCCAAACTGTTCCTTCCACCACAACAGGGCTTCTTCGGCTTGCTTCTCACCAACGTTCAATATTTTGTTGGGCACCTCACCATAAAGGTTTCCGGTGAGGGCAATGACATTTTCTTTGTACTGTTCTACAATCTTTTTGTCGATACGGGGCACATAATAAAACCCATTGGTATAGGCAATGGAGGACATTTTGGCCAGATTTTGGTAACCTGCCTTGTTTTTGGCCAATAGCACAATTTGATAGCCGTAGTCCTTTACATTTTTATTGGTGTGGTCTTCACAAACGTAAAATTCGCATCCCACAATCGGAGTGATTTCCTTTTCGGTGGCTGGTTCTCCTTTTTCCTCCAGTTCGGCATTTCGTTCCTTGACACCTTTATTGTGGGTCATGATTTCTTTCACAAAGTGAAAGGCGCCCATCATATTGGCATGGTCTGTTAGTGCAACGGCGGGCATGTGATGGTCTGCGGTGGCCTTCACCAAATCCCTTATGTTGATGGTGGATTGGAGGACCGAAAATTGGGAGTGGTTGTGAAGATGCACAAAAGGAGCATCTTCCAAGGTTTCTATGTTCTCTTGGATTTCAGCCTCGGAAATGTCACCGGTATCTTGTGCCCAAAGGGCATCAGCAATTTTTTTGGATGCCGCTTTTAGGTTGATGTGCTTTAATCCAATGAGTTGGATTTCCTGTGGATTGGCCTCTGAAAAACGTTCAGAATAGTCGGGTTGAACATCCAGTTCCTGGGCGGTGAACTGTTTTTTTCGAACCAATTCCAGAAAACATCTTGTGGTGGCTTCAACATCGGCGGTGGCATTGTGGGCCTCGGCAAAAGGCTCCCCAAAAAGAAATTCGTGAAGCTCGGTAAGCGTGGGCAGCTTGAATTTACCCCCACGGCCCCCGGGAATTTTACAGAGTTCCGCGGTATGTTCGGTACAGGTGTCCAGAACAGGGAGTTCGGTCAAGAGGCTATCCACCCCTTTTCTGTGGAATTCACATCCCATGATATTCACATCGAAACCTACATTTTGTCCAACAACAAATTTTGCTTGGGCCAATGCTTTGTTGAAAGCTTCCAGAACAAATTCCAATGATTCCCCATCTTGTTCGGCCAAGGCTGTGGAGATACCGTGTACCTGTTCTGCTTCATAAGGAATGTTGAACCCATCGGGCCGTACCAAAAAGTCTTGATGCTCCACCACATTGCCCATTTCATCGTGCAGTTGCCATGCAATCTGAACACACCTCGGCCAATTATCCGTATCGGTGATGGGGGCGTCCCAGCGCTTGGGCAATCCTGTGGTCTCGGTATCAAATATTAGGTACATGTGCTTGCCGTTTTCGAGGTGGAAAAATCAATGTCTAAAAATATACAAACATGCAGGTTTTAGAAAATGTAGTTTTTAAGATTTATCAACTAATCTTTGGGTCTCGCATTTTATAATGGCATTCCCTATATTTAAGGAATAAAGTCCGTTTGAATGAAAATATCCATCAAGTTGTCGTTGTCAATAATACTTGCTTTTCACTGTATCTTTTTGGGAAGCTTTTTTAGTGGTAATGCCCAAGAAAGTCCGGAACGCCCTCCAAATTTCATCATTATTTTTGCTGATGACCTTGGGTACGGGGATTTAAGTGTATTTGGAAATCCGACCATCCATACGCCCCATTTGGATCAAATGGCCTTTGAGGGACAAAAATGGACCAATTTTTATGTGGGTGCCAGTGTCTGTACCCCCAGTAGGGCGGCATTGCTTACAGGAAGACTCCCGGTTAGAAGCGGTATGGCCGGCAATAAGTACCGGGTGCTCTTCCCGGATTCGAAAAATGGGTTGCCCGGCAGCGAGATCACTTTGGCTGAGCAATTAAAAAAGGCGGGGTATGCCACTGCCTGTATCGGAAAATGGCATCTGGGGCATAAAGAACAGTATTTGCCCACCAACAATGGATTCGATTATTATTTTGGAATCCCCTATTCCAATGACATGGACCGGGTTGCGGACTATCCCCAAGGAGGCTATTGGAATCAGCAGAATGAGGATATCAAAACCGAGCATTTCAATGTGCCTTTGATGCGTGGGACAGAAATCATAGAAAGGCCTGCCAATCAGAATACCATTACCAAACGATACACGGAAGAGACCATTTCTTACATCAAGGAGAATAAAAACAAGCCATTTTTTGTGTATTTGGCCCATAATTTACCCCATATTCCCTTGTTTGCTTCCCAAGAAGCGATGGGCAAGAGCAAGCGTGGACTGTATGGCGATGTGGTGGAAGAGATTGATGACGGTGTCGGAAAAATTTTGAAGGCCCTTGAGTTGAAAGGGTTGACTGAAAATACCATCGTGGTCTTTACTTCTGATAATGGACCTTGGTTGCCTTTTAAAACCAATGGGGGTAGTGCCGGCTTGTTAAAAGCCGGGAAAGGAACCACATGGGAAGGCGGAATGCGGGAACCCACCATTTTTTGGGGACCAGGGTACATCAAGCCGGGATTGGTCCCGGATTTGGGTTCTACGATGGACCTCTTCACCACATTTAGCAAGATGGCCGGGGTGGAAATTCCGAAAGACCGCATCATGGATGGTGTGGATTTGAGTGAAACCTTGCTCTATAAAAATCCAAGCCCTAGGAAAAGTGTCTTATATTATCGGGGTACTGATCTGTACGCGGCTCGATTAGGAGATTACAAAGCGCATTTTATTACCCAAGGTGCCTATGGGCAATTCGGAGAGCGAACAGAACATGCAACACCTTTGCTCTTTAATCTGAACCATGATGCGGCTGAACAATTCAATATTGCAGAAGGAAATGATGCCATCATCCAGCAAATCAATACGGTGGTCCGCGAGCATCAAACAAAATTGGTAAGGGGCAAGGACCAATTGGCTGAAAGGGAATAGAAAGTTTGCACAAACATTGTGCATTAAAAGAAATCAAGTATATTTGCACCCGCTTAAGAGACAAGCGATTAAAAAGAATTAATAACAAGGGTCGGGCACCCTACAAATTAATGTGATATGCCAGTAAAAATTAGACTTCAGAGACACGGTAAAAAAGGTAAACCATTTTATTGGGTGGTTGCCGCAGATTCCAGAGCAAAAAGAGACGGTAAATTCTTGGAAAAATTGGGTACTTATAACCCAAACACCAATCCTGCCACTATCGATTTGGATGTTGACGGATCTGTAAAATGGTTACAGAATGGTGCGCAGCCTACCGATACTGCCAGAGCCATTCTTTCTTACAAAGGAGTTTTGTTGAAGCACCACTTGTTGGGCGGTGTTCGCAAAGGCGCTTTGACGGAAGAGCAAGTTGAGGAGAAATTCAAAGCTTGGTTGGAAGAAAAAGAAGGTGCTATCCAAGCCAAGAAAGATGGATTGAGCAAAGCTGAAGCTGAAGCCAAGGCAAAGGCTTTGGAAGCAGAGAAGGAAGTAAACGAGAAAAGAGCCGCTGCCGCCTTGCCGGAAGAGGAAGTAGCTGAAGAAGTTGCCGAAGAGACTGCCGAGGCCGCTACCGAAGAAGTTGCTGCTGAAGCTCCTGCTGAGGAGGCTTCTGCCGCTGAGGAAGCTGCCAAAGAAGAAGAATAGAAGAGAAGGCGATGCACAAGGAAGATTGCTTCTACCTGGGCAAAGTCGTTTCAAAATATAGTTTTAAGGGTGAGGTGTTGGTAAAATTGGACACTGATGAACCCGAAATCTACGAAAACATGGAATCAGTTTTTGTTTCATTGGGAAACAATCTGATTCCATTTTTTATTGACCGTTGTCGATTGCACAAATCCAACCTGCTCCGCATCGATTTTGAAGAGGTCAAGGATGAGGCCACCGCGGATAAGATTATAGGTTCGGAGTTATACCTTCCGTTGGAAATGCTTCCGCCGCTTACCGGAAATAAGTTTTATTTCCATGAAGTCATTGGGTTTGCATTGATGGATGAGGTCCATGGGAATATCGGGACCATAGTCTCCATAAACGATAGCGCTTCGCAGGAACTGTTTGAAGCTGAAAAGGATGGGAAGGAACTTCTGATTCCCATCACCGATGACATCATAAAAAAAGTAGATCGGGAAAAGAAGGAAATCCATGTAAGAACACCAGAAGGTCTCGTGGAATTGTACTTGGATTCGTAAGATATGCGGTTTTGGCCTATATTTAGGGCAACCTTTTATTTTACGATATGCTTCGATATTTCTTTGTATTTCTTGTTTTAGGACTGATTTCTTGTGGAGAAAAGAAGGCTCCCGTCAAGGAGGAAGAGCGTTCACCCAATATAGTATTGATTTTTACGGATGATCAAGGCTACCAAGATGTTGGCGTTTATGGTTCGCCGAATATCAAAACTCCCAATCTGGACCAAATGGCAGCAGATGGGGTAAGAATGACCCACTACTATGCGGCCCAAGCCGTATGTTCTGCTTCCAGAGCTGGAATTTTAACCGGTTGTTATCCCAATCGGATTGGCATCCATAATGCTTTGGGCCCCGATAACACCCATGGCATCAATGACACAGAGACTACCCTTGCCGAAATGTTGAAGGAGAAGGGATATGCAACGGCCATCTATGGGAAATGGCACTTGGGACACCACAAAAAGTTTTTGCCCACACGTCATGGGTTCGATGAGTGGTTCGGAATTCCATATTCCAATGATATGTGGCCCTATCATCCCCAACAGGGACCTATTTTTAATTTCCCGGACCTCCCACTCTATGAAAATGAGACCGTAATCGATACTTTGGTGGAGCAGTCCCAATTGACCACACAGATTACAGAGCGAAGTGTGGATTTTATCAAGAGAAACAAGGATAAACCCTTCTTTTTGTATGTACCCCATCCGCAGCCACATGTGCCACTGTTCGTTTCGGACAAGTTTAAGGGTAAGTCGGAAAGAGGGCTCTATGGTGATGTGATCATGGAGATTGACTGGTCTGTGGGTCAGATCATACAGGCGCTTAAGGATAATGGGCTTGAAGAGGATACCATGGTCATATTTACCTCGGACAATGGGCCTTGGCTTTCCTATGGAAACCATGCCGGAAGTGCCCTCCCCCTTCGGGAAGGAAAGGGTACCGCTTGGGAAGGGGGGCAACGAGAGCCATTTATTATGAAATACCCCAAAAAGCTCAAACCAGGGAGAACAGTGGATGTGCCCATGATGGCCATCGACATTTTGCCTACCATTGCCCATGTCACCGAATCCAAATTGCCGGAACAAGTGATCGATGGTAAAAATGCATGGTCCATTTTAACGGGTGAGCGTACAGAGCCCGTACAGGATGCCTACTTTTTCTACTATCGGGTGAACGAAATGTTCGGGGTACGGTACGGAAAATGGAAAATGTATTTCCCGCATCGCTACCGGACCATGGATGGTCAGGAACCGGGCAAGGATGGACAGCCAGGAAACTACAGATATGTTGATATGGAGGAAATTGAACTCTATGACGTAGTGAACGATGTCAGTGAGACCAGCAATGTTGCCGAAGCGCATCCTGAAATTGTGGCCGAGATAAAGGTGTTGGCGGATAACATGAGACAGCGTTTGGGAGATTCACTCATGGAACAGGAAGGTTCTGAAACCCGGGAGCCAGGCAGAGTGGATGAATAGGCGAGATGATACTTGAACAAAAAAGGGAAACCCTAGGGTTTCCCTTTTTGTTCAATGGAATCTATTTATTCGTGTGACTATTTATTCCACTTGCCGCCTCCTACATAAAAGCCAAGGGAAATACCAAAGTAAGAGTTTTTGATTTCAGAATCTTCTATTTCTGTTTTTCCTACGAGATTATATGTGGCAGCTACACGAAACTTTCCAGCTTCAAAACCAGCTCTGATAAGCCCGCCAAATTTACCGTCTACTTCTACTTCATCACTGGAATCAAACCCTTCTATGTCAAGTCCAACATTGGCTAAGGAATTGTATCCTACACCAGCACCCATAAAAGGCGCAAATGAAGAACTTCCTGAATTGAAGTAATAGTCAAAAGTACCTGAATAAGATATGCTTGCGGCCAAACTGGCTTCAAGGGATACCCCATCTGCAGAAATGGTTTTGGCCATAGCTGCTGATTCAATTCTTAAACCAATGTTCATGTTGTCCGCAACGTTGTATTTGGGTTCAAGGGAAGCTAAAATACCTCCACCGCCATCTGGCATGGCGTAACCTAAATCAAGTCCTACACGGAACTTTCCTTGTTCTTGCCCAAAGGTTAATTGGCTCATTGACATTAAGACAATAATAGCATAAAAAGCTTTTTTCATAGTTAAAAATTAAAATTGGTAATGATTTTAGAGTGAAGCTTTTCCTAGCTCACAAGGTGCCAAGTAACTGTGTTTGGTCAGAATGAAAAGGGTAGAATTGACCGTTGGGGCATATGAATTGATCAATTCATTGTTTGGATTGACGTGTGTAAGGCGTATACTGGATTCGTTTACATACGATACAGTTTTTTTGCTACGGATTATACATTTATTTTTGATTGCATGAAGCCATTTGTTTTTAAAGAATTCACGGTACACCAAGACCGATGTGCCATGAAAGTGGGCACAGATGGTGTTTTGCTTGGGGCATGGACCTCTTTGGAGCACCAGCCCTATTCCATTCTGGATATTGGAGCGGGGACGGGATTGATTGCCTTACAGATGGCGCAACGTTCCCCTGCCGAACTTATTGATGCCATTGAGTTGGATGAAGCCGCTTACGAGCAATGTGTTGCTAATTTCGAGGCCTCTCCATGGTCAGACCGGCTGTTCTGTTATCATGCCGGTTTGGATGAATTCGTGGATGAGATTGATAATCAATACGATTTGATAGTTTCCAATCCACCGTTCTATTCGGAGAATGTGTCCAGTGGGGATGCTTCACGAGATCAAGCCCGACAAAATAGCTCATTGCCCTTTGATGAACTTATTGAAGGAGCGGCAAAACTTCTTTCCGATACGGGTGTTTTTTCAGTTATTGTTCCTTTTAAGGAAGAGAAAGGGTTTGTTGCCATGGCCAAGGAGTCCGGATTGTTCGCCAACAGGATTACTAGGGTAAAGGGAAACCCAAAAGCAAATTTCAAGAGGAGTTTGTTGGAGTTTGGATGTTCAGAAACCAACACTTTGGTTGATGAGCTCATTATTGAAACCGAACGGCACCAATACACCGAGCAGTATATAGATCTGACCAAATCATTTTATTTGAAAATGCAACAGTGAAGGATTAAATTGTTAAATTTCGGCATAACTTCTAGATAAATTTTTTCCGAATGAAGCCTGATCTATTTGAAGCACCGGATTACTATAACCTTGATGACCTTCTATCTCAGGAGCATAAGTTGGTGAGGGATGCTGCCCGTCAGTGGGTAAAGCGGGATATTTCCCCCATCATAGAGGAATATGCCCAAAAGGCGGAGTTCCCCAAACAAATCATCCATGGTTTGGCGGAGATAGGCGCTTTTGGGCCATACATTCCGGAAGAATATGGAGGGGCGGGCTTAGATCAGATAAGCTATGGATTGATTATGCAGGAGATTGAACGGGGGGATAGCGGGGTGCGTTCCACGGCTTCGGTACAGTCTTCCTTGGTCATGTATCCCATTTTTGCCTACGGATCGGAGGAACAGCGTAAAAAATACTTGCCAAAACTGGCCACGGGTGAATGGATGGGCTGTTTTGGTTTAACGGAACCCAACCACGGTTCAAACCCAGGGGGTATGGAAACCAAATTCAAGGATGCAGGTGATCATTATGTATTGAACGGGGCCAAATTGTGGATTTCCAATTCCCCTTTTGCCGATGTTGCCGTAGTTTGGGCCAAGAATGAAGAAGGCCGTATCCATGGTTTGATCGTGGAAAGGAACATGGAAGGTTTTTCCACTCCGGAAACCCACAACAAATGGTCACTTCGAGCCTCGGCCACGGGGGAACTTATTTTTGACAATGTAAAGGTGCCCAAAGGAAACCTGTTGCCCGGTAAAAGTGGGTTGGGTGCCCCGTTGGGCTGTTTGGATTCCGCCCGATATGGTATTGCCTGGGGCGCTATCGGAGCTGCTATGGATTGCTATGATACAGCCTTGCGATATGCCAAGGAGCGCATCCAATTTGGGAAACCCATTGCGGCCTATCAGTTACAGCAAAAGAAATTGGCCGAAATGATCACCGAGATCACCAAAGCCCAGCTGTTGGCCTTTCGTTTGGGACAATTAAAAAATGAGGGACGTGCTACCACGGCCCAAATTTCTATGGCCAAACGTAATAATGTGGACATGGCCTTAAAGATTGCCCGCGAAGCCAGACAGGTGTTGGGTGGAATGGGAATCACCGGGGAGTATAGCATCATGCGCCACATGATGAATTTGGAAAGCGTGATTACCTACGAAGGCACCCATGATATTCATTTGTTGATCACTGGGGCTGATATTACCGGAATTCCAGCGTTTAAATAATCGACACTATATTTTTTCAACCGTTACCTTGATGGATTTGCTGATAGGGGTTTGGCTCTTGTCCGCAAAATGGTTGTGGGGTACCAGCAGATTGGTTTCTGGAAAATAAGCGGCCATGTTCCCTTTGGGAATTTCATAAGGAATGACCAAAAATTGTTCTGCGGTCCGTTGGATACCATCATATTCACTATGTAGATTTACAACATCCAGTTTTTTCAATTGGTGTTGTTCCATATCATCTTGGTTCATGAACACCACGCGACGCTCATTGTGAACACCTCGATAGCGGTCATTCAAACCATAAATGGTGGTGTTAAACTGGTCGTGGGACCGAATGGTCATCAACAAGAATTCATTCATCTTTAGGCCATGGTCCGGCAATGTATTGATGGTAAGCTGCGCCATGCCGTTGGGCAACATTCTAAAATCCCGATTCCGTACATTGTTGGGCAGGTAATATCCAAAACCTTTGGACTGTTCACTGGTGTTTTTGAATCCTTTTACCGTTTTATCGATTAAACTTCGGATAAGATTGTAATCCGCTCCTAAAGCCTTCCAGTCCATCGGGTGTTTCCCTTTAAAATAGGTGTGGGCCAATAATGCGATGATTTCCGGTTCACTTTTGATATGCTCCGAAGCAGGTTTCAGCAAACCTTTGCTTTGACGTACTTTTCCTGTGCTGCTCTCCATGGTCAGAAACTGAAGGGAGCCGTTCTTTTCATCTTTCTCCGAGCGACCAAAAGTGGGAAGCAACAGTGCAGTTTTGCCCGTAATCAAATGGCTGCGGTTGAGTTTGGTGCTGATTTGTACCGTTAAACTACAGTTCTGAAGCGCTTTGGCCGTGTATGCCGTATCCGAGGCGGCCATGGCAAAATTCCCGCCCAAACAGACAAAGACCTTGGCCTTGTTTTCGTGCATGGCATGGATGGCCTCCACAACATCGTATCCTCGTTGGGCAGGAGGCTCAAAACCAAGATGTTCCCGAATTCGGTGGTTCAATCCTTCATTGACAAAGTGGTGGATGCCCACCGAGCGGTCCCCTTGCACATTGCTATGCCCCCGAACGGGACAAGTGCCCGCAAATGGTTTCCCAATGGCTCCTTTCAGCAGTAAAATGTTCACATATTCCTGGATGCATTCCACGGCATTCTTGTGTTGGGTGATACCCATCGCCCAGCAGATAACAATTTTGGAGTTTTCGGCCAATAACCGGACGGTCTTGTCAATTTTTCGCATAGAAACCCCAATTCTCCGCTGAAGTGTTTCGTAATCGTAGCGTTTTAAATCTTCGAGTAGTTCATCATAGCCGTCCACATATTCCACAATGAACTCATGGTCCAGAACATTGCTGTTTTTGGCATCGAGGGCAACCAGTTTCTTTAAGATCAATTTGGCGAGTGCAATATCCTCGTTGATTCGAACAGGAAGGTGCAGGTCCGCAATGGGCTGTCCACCGCCCAACATGTCCGATACGTTTTGCGGGTTTTTAAAGTTCGCCAGTCCTGTTTCCGCCAAGGGATTGATGCTGATGACCTTTCCTCCGTTCTTTTTGCATTTTTCAAGGGCAGAGAGCATTCTGGGGTGGTTGGTGCCCGGGTTTTGGCCCACGACCAAAATAACTTCGGCACCATAGAGGTCATCCAAGGTTACTGAACCTTTTCCAATACCCAGGGTTTCGGATAGTGCCACACCAGATGACTCATGGCACATATTGGAACAATCGGGCATGTTGTTGGTGCCTAGGGCACGGGCAAACATGCCATACAAATAAGCGGCTTCGTTGCTAGATCGCCCCGAAGTATAAAAAATGGCCTCGTTGGGGTCGTTCAACTGATGGAGTTCATCAGATAGTAAATCAAAAGCCTCCTGCCATGCGATAGGCTCGTAATGTACTTTTCCCGGTTTAAGGACCATGGGCTCTATGATTCGACCCAACTTGTTGAGTTCATAATCGCTTAGTTGGGATAGTTCCTCTACCGAGTGCTTACTGAAAAACTCGGCACCTATATGTTCATGGGTGGCTTCGTCGGCCAACGCCTTGGCCCCGTTTTCGCAATATTCCGCAACCTTGGAGGGATGTTCGGGAACGGGCCACGCACAGCTGGGGCAACGAAAACCGTCTTCTTGGTTCATCTCTAGCAATGCCTTCATGGAGCGTACAATGCCCATTTCCTTAAAACCGTGCCTTAGGGCTTCTTTTACCCCCAAAAAACCGGCAGCGGTATGCATGGGTTCCTTAAGGCGCAATCCTGTAAATTGGATATTCCCCGTAAGTGAAATGTTTCGTTTGAATTCTTTTTCCATAGTTGCTTAGCACTGCAATTTTGGATTCGGATAATTGTCTGATTGGTCTTCTGAAGTGTTTTCCAAGCAGGTGAAATCTTTTTCCAATAGTAAGTGAAGCTGATTTCCATTGGTAAGAACAACCCGGTTTTCAAATCCAACGGTATCGGAATCAAACCAATGGATGCCCATATCTTTGGGTACCTTCATGATGATGGTGTTCTCAAAAAAGCTTGCCTGTAATTCCGTGATTGTTGGTTCCAATTGTACTTCGTAGACAAAAGTGGTCTGCTCAAATTCGGTGGTTTCCATTACCGAACCTGTTTCGGACAGTTGCTTTACTTCAGACTGTGTCAACCGGAACCGTACGGAATTTCCTTTGATGCGAATTTTCATGGATTTCTGGCCTATTGGTTTCCCTAAGGTACGGTATTCCTATTTATTTGTTGGGACTGAAAAGTTTTTTGCTGGTTTTCATATCGGCATATCTGGGATCGGGGATATAGCTTTCTTTTTGCATTTTGATGACTTCAATACTCGGAAAGCCAAATTCTTCCACCACCTTGCCATAGAATCGGTAGATTCCTTTGCCCCTAAAAAAGTATTTGGCGGCAACAGGGGGGAAGAGCAACGTGTCGAACACTTCACCGTGTTGATCTACCAAGGTGGCAAAATGCATGCGTTTGCCATTATGGGTGGATGTATTTTTTACGGTGACCAGATACCCATAAATGTCGATGTGCTTGTTGAGGTAACGATGCAGATCTTTTTGTCCATTGGTATTTTTGGGAGGTTCCGCTAATAGGTCAAACGGACTGCACAAACAGAATCCCAAGAGTTCCAACTGGTCAAAGGCAGCTTCCAAGGATGTGGTATGCAATTTTGGAATTTGAAATCCCTGATGACGGGGCGGAAAAAGCTTCGGGTGTTCCAATCGGTCATTTTTGGACAGCATCAAATGGGCCTTCCATAGCAGTTCGTGTTTGTTGATTTCCGTAAAACGAAAGGCATCAATCCGAATAAGGATGGCCAATTGTTCCATCGAAATAAAGACACGGTCCAGAAAATCTTCCAATGAAGCAAATCCCCCATTTTTGTATCGTTCCTTAATGATGCGCTCCATGACCCTGTTTTCCAGATCCCGGAGATACATCATTCCCAGATAAATGTGACTCCCATAGATTCGGTTGACCGCCACGCTGTTGTTCACGCAAGGAGGGTGTATGGTGGCGCCCATCATGCGGGCATCATGGATGTAAAATTCAGGGCGGTAGAACCCTCCTCCATTGTTGAGCACGGCCACCGAATACTCCAAAGGGTAGTAGGCCCTTAAAAATAGGCTTTGGTAACTCTCCACGGCATAGGAGGCAGAGTGTCCCTTGGCGAAGGCATAGCCTGCAAAACTGGCCACTTGGTTCCATACCTCAAAAATGATTATGTCCGAATAGCCTTTTTTTCTGCAGTTGGAAATGAACTTGTCCTTTACTTTTTGGAACTCTTCCCGTGAACGAAATTTACCGCTCATCCCCCTGCGGAGGACATCGGCCTCACCCAAATCCAAATCCGCAAAATGGTGGGCCACTTTGATTACATCTTCCTGATAGACCATAACACCATAGGTGTCCGGCATAATGTTCAGCATCACGGGGTGCGCTTTTTCCTCGGCACGTCCTTTGTTGCGATGACGAAGAATATATTCCCGCATCATGCCACTTTTGGCCACCCCGGGGCGAATGATGGAACTGGCCGCCACCAACCCCAAGTAATTGTCTACTTCCAGTTTTTTGAGCAACATGCGCATGGCGGGCGATTCCACATAAAAGCAACCCATGCACTGGGCAGTTTTAATGAGGTTGTTGATGGTTGCATCGGCCTTAAAACCCTTGATGTCGTGGATGTCGATTTCTTGGTGTTTTTCCGGTTGATTGTAGGCGATAATTTCCAAGGCCTCTTTGATTTTCCCCAATCCACGCTGACCCAAAATGTCAAACTTGTACAGGCCCACATCCTCGGCGATGACCATATCGTATTGTGTAGTGGGGAATCCTTTTGGGGGAAGATGGGTGGCCGAAAACCAATGCAATGGCTTTTCACTGATCAGGATTCCTCCGGCATGAATGCTCAGATAATTGGGTTTTCCTTTTAGGAGCAATCCATACTTGAGGACTAATTTGGAAATGCTGTCCAGCTCGTCATAGTTGTACCTGCCTTCTGAAAGAAAATCAATCTCATGGGGTGGAAGTCCGAAGACCTTTCCCAACTCCCGAATCACCCCCCGTTCCTTAAAGGTAACGTAGGTGCCGAGCAGGGCGACATGCTTGAATCGCCCAAAAATATATTCGGTCATGGCTGGGCGGTCCTTCCATGAAAAATCGATGTCAAAATCAGGTGGATTGGCCCGGTACAGGTTGATGAAACGTTCAAAATAGAGGTCGAGTTCCATGGGGTCCACATCGGTGATGTGAAGCAGATAGGCCACTATACTGTTGGCACCACTACCACGGCCCACGTAGTAGAATCCCCTTCGGCGTGCTTCGGAAACAATGTCCCAATTGATCAAAAAATAGGAGACAAAGCCCATTTTTTTGATGAGCTGCAATTCTTTTTCCAATCGGGTCTTGATGGAATCATCCACATTTTCATAGCGATACGGAAGGCCTTCGGCACAGAGGTTCTCCAAGAGCTGTTCATCTTCTTCCACACTCCCCAAAAACGTTTTCAGATTTTGGGGCTTCCTTCCCTTTGAAAAATCAAAATGAATGCTACAACTGCTGAGGATTTTTTCCGTGTTCTCCAGAATAAAGGAAACTTCGGAAAAGGCGGCTGCCAAATTTTGGATGGGATACATTTTTTCATCCTCGTTGGCCTCTTCCTCTTTGGAGAGCATGCTCAACAACACATTGTTGTCAATGGCCCGAAGCAATCGGTGGGCATTGAAATCCTGTTTATTCCTGAAGGTGACGGGCTGCTGCACCACCAGTTTATGCTTTAGGTTGACCAACCTGGAAAAGGGCAATCGGCGAAGGTCTTTGATGGAAATCCCCACAAATTCATGCTCCGAAAAATCGTCCAAGTCATGCAACAAAACTTGCTCAAAAGGATAGATGACCAGAGCATTTTTAAAAGAGGGAGCCTGTTGCGGGATTTTCAATTGGTGATGAAGGTGGTGCGATAGAAAGTTGTTGAGTTCCAGGTATCCTTCATTGTTTTGGGCAATCCCAATAAAACAAGGATTGACACCATTCCTAAAATCGATGCCCAAAATGGGTCGGACCCCAAACTCGGGTGCTTTCCGAACAAAATTTAAGCATGCGGAGGTGTTGTTGATGTCGGTGAGCACCAATTGGGTCACATGGTTTTGCTGGGCCAATTGCAATAGCTCCACCTCCGAGAAAGTCCCGAACCGTAGACTGTAATATGAATGGCAGTTTAAATACAATCGTCAGTTATCAATTATCAATGTTCAACTATGAGGTCGAGCTGTCATATCGAGCGCAGTCAAGATGTGAGACCGACATGTGAGTTTTGAATTCAAATGACCTCTCGACTGCGCTCGAGGTGACAAGAAATTACTGTTTCCGATGTGCCAAAACCACAGGGGGTTCCCCATTAAAGGGATTGTGCATGCTTCCAATAGTCTTGGCGCCCATAGCGGAAGCACGCAACACACTTCGGCTTCCAAACCGGTTTCGGACATAGTCCATGGCATGGTAGAGGTTCAAGGTCTCTTCGGTGTCCTCAAACAGATTGATTTGGTAATTCCCGGATACCAGATGACTGAATCGAATCCCGATGAGTCGCACCAACATCCGCTTGTTGTACAGACCATTGAACAAATCCAAAATCTTTGGGATGAGCACGTGGTCGGCACTGGTATAGGGGATACGGAGCTGCTTGGAATAGGTGTTAAAATCGGAATACCGGATTTTTACGGCAATACAGGCCGTCAATTTATCCCCACGACGTAACTGATAGGCCAAATTTTCGGTCATGGCCAGCAAAATGCCCCTCAATTTGATGACATCAATGGTGTCCCGGTCAAAAGTCCGTTCCGTGGAGATGGATTTTCTATCATGAAAAGGAATCACGGGGGTGTTGTCAATACCGTTGGCCCGTTTCCAGATGACTTGACCGTTGGCGCCCAATACACGTTGCATAATGTCCATGGGCATTTCTTGGATGGTCTTCACCTGTCGTATGCCCAAATTTCTGAGGGTTTGATAGGTTTTATCACCCACCATCGGAATCTTTTTGATGGAAAGCGGGGCTAAAAAAGATTTTTCCAGGCCAAAATCGATTTTTAGCTGATTGTTGGGCTTGGCCTCATTGGTGGCCACTTTGGAAACCACTTTGTTCACCGATAATCCAAACGAAATGGGCAAGCCCGTTTCCCGAATGATTTTCTGTCGCATTTCCGTGGCGTATTTGTAGCAGCCAAAGAAGCGATCCATCCCCGATAGGTCGGCATAGAATTCATCAATGCTGGATTTTTCAAAAAGCGGAACATGTTCTTTGATAATGTCGGTGACCACATCCGAATACTTGCTATAGGTGCCTGCGTTGCCTCGAATCACCACGGCCTCCGGGCAAAGTTCCTTTGCCATTTTCATGGGCATGCCCGAATGTACCCCAAAACCCCGGGTCTCGTAACTGCAAGCGGCTACCACGCCACGGTCACTGGTGCCACCCACCAAAAGTGGTTTGTTTTTGAGCTCTGAATTGATAAGTCGCTCCACGGAAACATAAAATGTGTCCAAGTCCAAGTGTAAAATGGTCTTTTTCATTGTTTAGTTGAAGAGGAAAGCTAATTTATGGAAATATTACTATAAAATGGATATAATCCATAAAATAAATATGAACAACTCCAGCGGCTATTTTTTTAGAAAAATCACATATCTTTGTCCTGTTGTGTTGGATTCCAGTCGCGATGATTGGAATCAGGTTGAAGCATCAGCCGATGCTCGCCAATGAAAGGCTTTCCGTTTGGAAGGCTTTTTTTGTTTGCGGTGAGGAAAAGACAGGTATAGATGTCACCTCGAGCGCAGTCGAGAGGTCTTACTGTCTACGGTCACGACTTTGCTAGCCCACAGATGATAACCTGTTTGTGCTGATTTGTGCAATTCGTGTCGAACTATTATCCTGATAAAGATTCTTTACGTAGTTCTGAATGACAATTGGATTTCTCAATCGTCACTATGCTCCTCATTTCGAAATGACATGCGGCTCATTTTTATAATGATGGAGTTATTACAAACCGACCAAAGAGAGTGTGAGAAATGTCCAAAAAGGTATTCGCTTAGGGGCACGACTTCGCTCGCCCCCACAGATGATAACCTGTTAGTGAAAATTTGTGCAATTTTCGTGTCAAACTTTCACACTACTCAAAATGAGAATTCCGGATAATGCCTTTCAATAAATATTGTGGGCTACATAGTGCATCAAGGAAGCGGCCAGTTTAGCCGTTTGTCCATCAATGTCGTAGGTAGGGTTCATTTCGGCAATGTCCAGACTGATCAACTTTCCAGAACCTATGATCGTTTTTAAACATTCCAAAACAATATGGGGGGTAAAGCCCATGGGAGAGGCAGCACTTACCCCTGGTGCATAGGCCGATGAAAACCCGTCCAGATCAATGGTCACGTACACATGGTCCACATTTTTAACGAAGGCATTGATCCATGTGGTGATTTCCTCCAAAAATGGGATTTGGAAGGTGTCAATAAGAATGTAATTGGCCTTAAGGTCGCGAGCGGTTTCAAATAGGATACGGTCGTTTGCGTCCTTGCGAATGCCCAAACAGAGATAGTTGAAATCAATATCTTCCTTTTGGCAATCCTTGGCAATCTGGTAAAAAGGAGTCCCCGAATTGTTTTGCTCCGTGTTCTTTCGAAGGTCAAAATGCGCATCAAAGTTGATAATGCCAATGGTTTGGTTCCCACCCTTTGCATCCAAATGGTTTTTGATGCCCTTGTAATGTCCATAAGCCATATCGTGACCACCTCCCAAAACAATGGGGAACTGTTTTTTTGTCAAAAGGGAAGTGACGACATTGGAGAGGGCTTCTTGCGCAGCCTCCATATCACCATCGGTACAGCTGATGGAACCTACATCCTGCAATAATACATGACTGGCCAGATGATTGGGCATTTTGCCAAAACTACTTTTAATGGTATCTGGACCGTTCACTGCGCCAACCCTACCTTGATTACGACGGATTCCTTCATCACAGGCGTAGCCCAAAAGGGCAATCGATTTTTTATGGGGTTCCGAAAGTTCGGTCAAGGGAGTGCAATGTACCTTTTCATGTAGGTACAACCATTTGTTGGAAACCCTGCCTGTCCAAAGATCTATTTTCGGGGAGTCGTAGTACTTCATCGCATTAAAAAAGATGGTCCAAAATATCCGGTTGAACCAGATGGGGTAAAGTTACTTTTAAATTTGGAGTTCGTTTCATTTCTCGTTCAATGGCAAATCTTGCTTCTTTGTTTCTGGCCCAACTTCTGCGGGAAATCCCATTGTTCACATCAAAAAACAACATTTTCTTCAAGCGGATGGAAGCTTCTTCGGAACCATCGAGCACCATTCCGAACCCACCGTTGATGACTTCGCCCCAACCAACGCCTCCGCCGTTATGGATGGAAACCCAAGTAGCGCCTCTGAAACTGTCGCCGATTACATTTTGAATGGCCATGTCGGCGGTGAACTTGCTGCCGTCGTAAATATTGCTGGTCTCCCTAAAGGGAGAATCGGTTCCACTGACATCGTGATGGTCGCGACCCAATACCACGGGAGCACTGATTTCCCCATTGGCAATAGCCGTGTTGAATGCATCGGCAATTTTGCTTCGTCCCTCGGCATCAGCATAAAGGATTCGCGCTTGAGAACCGACCACCAATTTATTCTGTTCCGCTTCCGAGATCCATTTGATGTTGTCCTGCATCTGCTGTTGGATTTCTTCGGGAGCTTCGGATTTTATCTTTTGCATCACCTCAAGGGCAATGGCATCAGTTTTTTGAAGATCCTTTGGATTGCACGAGGTACACACCCAACGGAATGGGCCAAATCCGTAATCGAAACACATGGGTCCCAAAATATCCTGCACGTAGGACGGATACCTAAAGTCGATGTTGTTTTCAGCCATCACATCACCGCCCGCTCGGGAAACTTCCAACAAAAAGGCATTGCCATAGTCAAAAAAGTAAGTGCCTTTGGCGGTGTGTTTGTTAATGGCATTGATTTGTCGGCGTAGCGATTCCTGTACTTTTTCCTTGAATGCTTCGGGATTGTCTACCATTAAGGTGTTGGATTCCTCAAAAGAAAGTCCAACGGGATAATAACCACCCGCCCAAGGATTGTGTAAGGAGGTTTGGTCTGAACCTAAATGAATGAAAATGTCCTCTTCGTAAAAACGCTCCCAAACATCTACCACATTACCGATGTAAGCCAAAGAAACCACCTCTTTATTTTTTACAGCTTCTTTGGTGCGAACCACCAATAAATCCAAATCCACCAACAATTCATCTACCCAACCTTGATTGTGACGTTTCTTGGCAGCTTCGGGGTTGACTTCCGCACAAATGGTAATTCCACCTGCAATATTTCCGGCTTTAGGTTGTGCACCACTCATGCCGCCCAATCCAGCAGTCAAGAAAATCTTGCCTTCGGGGGATTCGTTTTTCTCCAATACTTTTCGGAAAGCATTCATGACTGTAATAGCCGTTCCATGGACAATGCCTTGTGGACCAATATACATATAGGAGCCAGCCGTCATTTGCCCGTATTGAGTGACCCCAAGTGCGTTGAAGCGTTCCCAATCGTCAGGTTTGGAGTAGTTCGGAATCATCATCCCATTGGTGACCACGACTCTTGGTGCTTCTTTGGATGATGGAAAAAGTCCCATCGGATGCCCAGAATACATGTTCAAGGTCTGTTCTTCAGTCATTTCCGCCAAATATTTCATGGTAAGCAGGTACTGTGCCCAGTTTTGGAAAACCGCTCCATTTCCTCCGTACGTGATGAGTTCCTCGGGGTGCTGAGCCACGGCTGGATCTAAATTGTTTTGGATCATCAACATAATGGCTGCTGCCTGATGAGTTTTCGCTGGATATTCTGAAATAGGTCGCGCATGCATTGTATAATCGGGTTTGAACCGATGCATGTAAATGCGGCCATAGGTTTTTAGTTCTTCGGCAAATTCGGATGCGAGTTCCTTTTGCCATGCCTCGGGAAAATAACGTAACGCATTTTGAACAGCCAGTTTTTTCTCCTCCTTGGACAGAATATCTTTCCGTTTTGGAGCTGGATTCCCGTTTTTGGGATATGGTTTTTTAGCTGGAAGTTGCTCAGGGATCCCTTGTAATATCTGTTGCTGAAATTCAGTCATGATTCAAATTTTAGTGGATGGGTGTTCCTTTTTTCCAGACTTCGCTAGGTCTCAATTGCCCTTGGTGATAGGTGATTTCTTGATAGTTGTCCGTCGGGAAAACCACAAAATCTGCCTGTGCACCCGGTTCGAGTTTTCCTCGGTCCGCCATTCGTAATGCCGCGGCCGCCCTAAAGGTGATTCCGGAAAGCACTTCGGTGTTCGATAGTTTTTCAAACGTCCCCAAAATACTGGCTTGGGTCAACAGGTCGCCCATTGGGGCAGAGCCTGGATTGTGATCGCTAGCAATGGACAAAGCACCACCTGCATCCAAAATTCTGCGAGCAGGCGTATAGGCACATCCCAAACCGATGGATGCCCCGGGCAAAGCTGTCGCAATGGTATTGCTCTTGGCCAATAATTGGATTTCTTTTTCGGTGCTGGCTTCCAAATGATCGGCACTCACGGCATCAAAATCTACGGCTACTTGACTACCTCCTACGGTGAATTGGTCCGCATGTACTGTGATATCGAATCCCATTTCCTTCGCTTTTTGAAAATAGGGTTTGATTTCCTCCGGAGAAAAAGCACTTTCTTCTACAAAGGCGTCTACCCGATGGGCCAAGTTTTCTGCTTTGATGATGGGGAACAATTCGTTGATGATTACGTCCAGATAATCTTTGTCTTGATTCCAATCTTTCGGCTTCATGTGCGCCGCCAAACAAGTTGGGACCAAAGTAGCGTTGGAGGTTTCATTGGCCTGTTTGATGGCACGTAGCATTTTTAGTTCTTCATCAACAGAAAGACCGTAACCGCTTTTAACCTCGATGGTTGTGATTCCGTTTTTGAGGTGCTTTTTACTTCTGGAAATGATGTCTTTCACTAACTCTGCCTGTGATGCTTTTCGGGTTTGGGTCACCGTGTCCCAAATACCACCGCCTGCTTTGGCAATTTCCAAATAGGTTTTTCCGGCATTTCGGTAGGCATAGTCTCGTGCACGGGTTCCACCAAAGCAAATATGGGTGTGGGAATCCACAAACCCTGGTAAGCAAACATGGTCACCTTCGATGTGGTGCACATCGACATCACCAGATTTTAAGTCATCAAAAGCCCCAACCTCGAGGATTTTCCCATCAGCAACCAAAATACCCCCATTTTCGATGATGGGCAGTTGCTCGTCTTTGAGTGCTCCCTTTAAAGGGAGTCCTGTCATGGGTAGCAATTGGGCAAAGGGTCCTATTAATAGTGGTCTGTTCATTTTAGTATGTTTCAAATTCGTCGAGATGTGGTGCGTCCCAAGTCAGTTCTTTTTCTTTCATCACCGACTCTACCAAATCAATGATTTCGTGGTTTTGGATAATTTCGATTCCTTTTTCGATGTCATCTGCAAAAACGCGGTCGTTTTCGGCAAAAGCGACCTTGGTTCTAAGGAATGTGTGGATTTCATCCAACACAATCCCCGATTTTAAGGGTTTTCTGTACTCGAATGCTTGGGCAGAGGTCAATAATTCTATGGCAAGGATTTTTTCGACGTTGTTAATAATATTGAGCGCTTTTCTACCACTGATAGACCCCATACTCACATGGTCTTCCTGTCCCAAAGAGGTGGGAATGCTATCGGAACTGGCGGGGAAACACAAACTTTTGTTCTCACTGGCCAAGGCAGCAGTAGTGTACTGCAAGATCATATAGCCGGAGTTTATACCCGTATCGTTCATCAACAATTTGGGAACTCCGGGACTGTTGCCCTCAAGGGCCAAATAGATGCGTCGGTCTGAGATATTTCCAATTTCCGAGGCGGCCAGAGCGGCATAATCCAAAGCCATGGCCAAAGGCTGCCCATGGAAATTCCCACCGCTGATGGTGAGTTCATCATTAATGATGACAGGATTGTCGGTAACCGAATTGAGTTCGACTTCCAATAATTCTTTCAGGTGTAACCAAGCATTTCGTGATGCTCCATGCACCTGTGGCATGCAACGAAGTGAGTAAGGATCTTGCACTCGTTCACAGTCAATATGGTCTTCCAAAATCTCGGAGCCTTGAAGTAAGGTTCGGATTCTACCCGCCACATGTTGGTTGCCTTTAAAAGGACGTAACTCATGCAATTCTTTGAAAAATGGTTTCATGGAACCTTGTAGCCCCTCAAGCATCATGGCGCCGATAATATCGGCATGTCGTAAACAATGTTGCAATTTATATACCACCATTACCCCATGCGCGGCAATAAATTGGGTTCCGTTGATTAAGGCAAGTCCTTCTTTTGGACCCAAATCGAGGGGTTTTAATCCCGTTTGTTTAAAAAGTTCTTGGGTGGAGATGGTCCTTCCTTGGTATTCCACCTTGCCCAAGCCTATCAATGGCAAAAATAAATGGGAAAGTGGGGCCAAATCTCCGGAAGCCCCAACCGAACCTTGGGAGGGAACCACGGGAATGGCATCGTTTTCCAAATGCCAAAGCATCCGTTGCAAGGTGGTTTCGGCAATGCCTGAAAACCCTTTGGCCAAGGCATGGATTTTAAGGATCAGCATAATTTTAGCCAATTCTTTGGAGATGGGTTCGCCGACACCAACACTATGACTCTGGAGTATATTGGACTGTAGGATTTTGGTGTCGGCTTTGGATATCTTGGTGTTGCACAAAGGACCAAACCCCGTGTTGATGCCGTACACTGTATCACCCTTTTCCACAATACGCTGTACCCGCTCGTAGCTTGCGTTCACATTTTTTAGGCATACTTCGGAGAAAATACCTGTAATAGTGCCATGAGCCAAACCCAAAGCTATGCTTGCGGTTAAATGGTCCTCACCAAATTGAAATGTTCGGTCTATCGCCATGTTTTTAAATTGGTTTACTAACAGATTGTCTGCAATTGTTAATGGTGAAGTGTCACTTCGAGCGCAGTCGAGAAGTTATAGGACCCAATGTCTTAAAAGTGAGGTCTCGACTGCGCTCGACCTGACAACTTTTTGTTTACATGATACATCATTGTTATTCAAAAGTATAAATTAGGTTTAATAATTACCAATACTTATTTTTGTAATAATCAATAAGTATGAATTATCAAATAGAACTTCGACATTTCATTTATTTTTTGGCTGTGGCCGAAGAACTCCACTACAGAAAAGCGGCGGAACGGTTGTTTATCTCCCAGCCAGGTTTGAGCACGCAAATCAAACAAATGGAGGGGATATTGGACACCCAACTTTTTGTGAGGGACAAGAAAAAGGTGAGTTTGACCCAGGCAGGGGAGTTTTTAAAAAAAGAGGTTGAATTTATCCTCAATCATCTGGAACAAACCAAAAAACAGGTAAAACTCATTGGGGATGGACAATTGGGAGAGGTTCGCATCGGTTTTTTGGGTTCCGCCATGCAAAATGTGGTGCCGAACTTATTATTGGGGCTGAAAGAAAAGTATCCTACCGTACATACCACCTTGGAAGAACTTTCCAACCGGGCGCAAATCAATGCGATATTGGCCGATCGATTGGATTTAGGTTTTGTACGATTGTCACGCGTGCCCAAGGGGCTGGATGTAAAACCGGTTTTTGAGGATACCTTTTCTTTGGTGTTGCCTGAGGACCATTCTTTGGATGAATCGAGTTTCAAGAATATTGATCAAGTAGCCGATGAGGATTTTATTCTTTTTTCCCAAGATTATAGTCCTATGTACTACGATACGGTACTGAGTATTTGCGAGGATAGTGGGTTTGTGCCCCATGTTTCCCATAAATCGGTGCATGCGCAGACCATTTTTAAACTGGTGGAGAATAAATTGGGGATTGCCATTGTGCCCACAACGCTTCAGCATGGTTTTCAAATGAAGGTGAAGTTCATAGAAATGAAGAACATAAAGCAACGAGCCATATTGAGCATGGTCTGGAAGACCGATAATAGAAATCCTGCACTTCAAAAATGCATGGATTTACTTATGAAATTATGATGGGAACAATTTGGAACGTAAATTTGAAATTCGTCAATTCGAGTGATTTTTGGAGTGAAACGAAGAAAATTGTATCGAGAATTGTAATTGGTATTGAAACCCAGTTCTCGATACTTTTCCTAAAGGAAAAACTCGAACTGACTTAAAGTTTTGAAAAGAAGAAGGATTTAATTTTTATAAACATGATTTTTGATTTGATCAAACAGAGAAGGAGTATTTTCCCTCCACAATATATTGATAAGCCCATTCCCAAAGAAACCCTGGAAAAAATCTTGGAAGCTGCCAATTGGGCGCCTACGCATAAGAAAACAGAACCGTGGCGCTTTAAGGTATTGACAGGGGATAAGAAGCAAGAGTTGGGTATTTTTCTTTCCAATAAATATGAAGAAACGGACCCAAATCCAAAGCAAATAAAAATTAAAAAGTTGCAATTCAATCCATCCAATTCGGGAGCGGTGATTGCCATTTGTATGCAACGAGATCCCAAGGAGAGTTTGCCCGAGTGGGAAGAGATTGCCTCCGTAGCCATGGCCGTCCAAAACATGTGGTTGTGTTGCACCGAATTGGGCATTGGCTGTTATTGGTCTTCTCCCGGACTTATTAAATACATGGATGAATTCTTCAATTTGAATGACGGAGAACAATGTTTGGGCTTTTTCTATATGGGCCATTATGAAGGAGATGTGGAACCTTCCGGTAGAACTCCAATTACAGAAAAAGTGGAGTGGTTGGATTAACTGAAAGTGAAAATATCACCCGCATATTTTACGGCAATGTAGACATAGAATATGGCGTAGAAAACAGTCAAGACCAGTTTCATAAAGGTGCCCGTTAAAAATCCCAAAAACGAACCAAATGCCGCCTTAAGGGCGGTTTTTTGGTTGGCCTTGTTCAACAATTCACCCACCAAAGCACCGATAAAGGGCCAGATAATGATTCCGAATGGGCCAAAAACGGGAAAAACGATGGCTACCAACAATCCAACAATGGTACCCCACATACCTGCCTTACTACCGCCAAATTTTTTGGTTCCCATGGCAGGAATCACGTAGTCCAATACGGTAATGGTGATGGCTATGACAAAAGTAACTCCAAGTATCCACCAATTATCGGGGACAGCCTTGGTTAGATATAATAACAATAGTCCAACCCAACTAACAGGAGGACCGGGGAGCACAGGCAAAAAGCTGCCCAATATCCCAACCAGCATCAGAACAAACCCCAAAATCAATAAGACAATATCCATGGTATGGTGTTTATGGTTAGACAAATGTAGGGCACAATTGTTACAAAGAAAATGGAATAAAACCGACTTGGTAAAGATTTCGTAAGTAGATTTGAAACCCAGAAAGCAATGCTTTTGAAACCGATACCGACATATTCCAAATCCAGACTCACACGAGCAAGCTGCCTTACACTATGCCTTTTTTATTTGGTGGGACTTTTTAATGGACTCGTAATTGAAGTATTGCACGAAGCATCCCATGCTCTGGATGCCGGCACCCATCAACATGGGAATGAGGAACACCATAGCTTTTTTGCAAATCATCAAACCATTGACTATTCGTCCTTGGAGGCCATGGCGGGCCACTCTCACGAAGCTTTGGAGGCCTTAAAGGATTTATTGGAGGCCAATCAGCCTGATGAACAAAAGTCGAAAGATGAAGTCCTTTTTAAATTGGATAAACATTTTGTTGAAGAAGCCCGTATTACATCGGAAATAAATACGCTGCAAGTCAATGATAGAGATTGGGCGTATCAGGGCATAACTTCTTTTTGGCGCCAAAGTGTGATTACGCCTCCTCCTAAATATTGCTGAAAAAGGCTAGGCCAAATTTTTGAGAACAGGTTCCAATCTTCTTTGGAACGGGTCTAGTGTTTCCATAGTTCAGATCTATTTATATAAATCAAATTAAAAAGACAACGACATGAAATATTTTATGGCGGTATGTTCCCTATTTGTCATGGGGGCAATTGCCGCGCAAGATTATAAGGGTCAATTGGTAACTGACGATGGCTCCCCGTTGGAAGATGCGGGCATATTCAATAAGACCAATGGCCAACACAGCCACACTGATAGTACCGGACATTTTGTTCTGGACCGCACCTCGGTGAACGACACCATTTATTTTTCGCGTTTGGGTTATGCCACCCAAACTAGGGTAGTGAATGCTCAAGATTTACAGCAACCCGTTCGGATCGTGCTCAATGAAAGTTCCATCTCCTTGGACCAAGTGGTTTTGGTTTCGGAGGTAAATGCCTTGAGCCGTTTGGTGGATGTGGATGTAAAGACCGACCCCGTGAAATCATCCCAAGAAATCCTGCGAAAAGTCCCTGGACTGATCATAGGGCAACATGCCGGTGGTGGTAAGGCCGAGCAAATTTTCTTGCGCGGTTTTGACGTGGATCACGGGACCGATGTGGCCATCAATGTGGACGGGATGCCCGTGAACATGGTCTCGCATGCCCATGGTCAGGGGTATGCCGACCTTCACTTTGTAATTCCCGAAACCATTGAAAATGTCAACTTTGGCAAGGGGCCATATTATATGGAGCAAGGTGATTTCAACACGGCCGGTTATGTGGATTTACGGTTGAGAAAAAGTTTATCAAAGAGTATGGTGTCCACCGAAGTGGGACAGTTTGATACGCGACGGTTTCTGGGGATGTTCAATATTTTGGAGCAAGGGAATAGCAGTGCCTATTTGGCCTCCGAGCTGTATCTGACCAATGGCCCGGTGGAATCGCCACAGAATTTTAATCGCCTTAATATTTTGGGAAGATACCGCTACGCCCTACCCGGCGATCAGGAGTTGTTGTTGACCGCTTCACATTTTCAAAGCAAGTGGGATGCCTCGGGACAGATTCCGCAGCGAGCCGTTGATCAAGGATTGATAAGTCGTTTTGGCTCCATTGACGATACCGAAGGCGGACAGACCAGCCGGACCAATTTTGTGGTGAATCACAATAAAAATCTAAACGATGGGAAATCGTTCAACACCATGGCTTTTTTGTCGCACTACGATTTTGAACTGTACTCCAACTTTACCTTTTTCTTGGACGACCCAGTGAATGGAGATCAAATCAAACAATATGAAGACCGCATGATGTTGGGGGCCAGGACCATATTTAAAAATAATACGGCGCAATTAGGGTCCACCAATTTCAAGTATCAGGCAGGAGTAGGATTTCGGTACTACAATGTGGATGACAATGAACTTTCGCACACCTTGAACCGGCAAGAGCTTTTGGAGCGTTTGGCCTATGGTGATGTGGATGAAGTAAATACCTATGCGTTTGCCGGGGCAGCATTCAAATCCGGGAAATTTACATTCGAACCTGCCTTACGGTTGGATTATTTCAAGTTCGATTATGTGAACAAGCTCAGTGAGCTGTATGATAACCGAAGTGAGGAAAAAGTGGCCTTCAGTCCCAAGTTCAATACTATTTTTAGCCCAACGGCAAACACCCAGTTCTTCCTCAAAACAGGAATGGGGTTCCATTCCAACGATGCCAGGGTCGTAGTGGCCAATGAAGGCGAAGATATTCTTCCCACGGCCTATGGCGTGGATTTGGGAACCATCCTAAAGCCTGTGGACAGGCTAGTATTGAACGCTACAGTTTGGAGTTTGTTCTTAGATCAAGAGTTTGTATACGTGGGCGATGCCGGTGTGGTGGAACCCAGTGGCAAGACCCGTCGATTGGGATTGGAAGTGGGGGCCAGATACCAACCTTTTGAGGGACTCTATCTCTATACCGATGCCAACTATACCCATGCCAGAAGTACGGAAGAGGCCGATGGGGAAGATTATATTCCCTTGGCCCCGGATTTTACCGTGGCAGGTGGATTTACAGCAGGAATGGACCAAGGGTTTTCAGGGGGGCTCAACTACAGATTTGTGGACGACAGACCCGCAAACGAGGACAATTCCATTGTGGCCGAAGGCTATTTTGTGACCGATGCCACCCTGAACTACGGTCTCAATAATTGGACGTTCAGTATAATTGTGGAAAACCTGTTTGACTCAGAATGGAACGAAACCCAATTTGCTACTGAGAGTAGACTGTTCAGTGAACCTAGCCCCGTGGAAGAAATACATTTTACCCCGGGAATGCCTTTTTATCTTCGAGGGAAGGTGAGTCTGGCTTTTTAAAATCTGTTTAAAAGAATAATAGGGAGAAGCCCTGAAATGAATTTCAGGGCTTTCGCATTTTACCGTCCTTCGTTAAAAAGTCGTAATTTCAGCCAAATTCTCGGGGCTGTTATGCAGAAGTACATGTTGTTATCCTTTTTTGGTTTGCTGGTTTCCTGTGAACTCTTTATGTCCAAGGAAGAACAGACCCAGAAAGTGGTCAATGAAAAACTACTGGCCATAGACTGGAACGATGTGGACCAATACCCTCTTTTCGAAGATTGTGATGAAATGGCCACAAAACCTGTCCAGCGGGATTGCTTTCAAAGTGTGATGTTGGACTATTTTTCCGAAGCGCTCTCCGGTTTGGAATTTCAGGT
The DNA here is from genome assembly GCF_004916895.1 of Flagellimonas alvinocaridis. Lineage (GTDB taxonomy): Bacteria > Bacteroidota > Bacteroidia > Flavobacteriales > Flavobacteriaceae > Flagellimonas > Flagellimonas alvinocaridis. The sequence goes on along the minus strand of NZ_SNTZ01000001.1, from coordinate 38,429 downwards.
GGATAACGATATGAACGATACGGTCTACATTGATTTTCTCATTGATGAACACGGTTTTATCTCCGTGTTGAACGTGGAGGAAAAGAACACCGTGCTCAATGAAATATCGGATTTTAACTTACGGGTCTCCGAACGCTTGAACGATTTGACCACCGTGGCACCGGCCCTAAAACAGGGAAATCCAGTTGGTCTTCGATTTAGGCTACCTTTGGTACTAAATACCCAATAACGATTTGGCAACAGAAAAAATCATTTTAGGGATAGACCCGGGAACCACCATCATGGGGTTCGGGATCATCAAGGTCGTCAACAAACAGATGCACTTTGTGCAGATGAACGAGTTGATGCTCAAAAAATATGACGATCCCTACACCAAACTCAAACTGATTTTTGAACGCACCTTGGAACTCATCGACACCTACCACCCCGATGAAATAGCCATTGAAGCCCCATTTTATGGAAAGAACGTACAGTCCATGCTCAAATTGGGCCGTGCACAGGGTGTGGCCATGGCCGCTGGGCTTTCCCGACAGGTCCCTATCACCGAGTACATGCCCAAGAAGATAAAAATGGCCATTACCGGAAACGGAAACGCCAGTAAGGAGCAAGTAGCGCGAATGCTTCAAAGTGTCTTAAAATTAAAATCACTTCCCAAAAACTTGGACAGTACCGATGGTTTGGCCGCGGCTGTCTGTCATTTTTACAACGAAGGTAGGGTGGACGTTGGGAAAAGTTATACAGGCTGGGAGGCTTTCATCAAACAAAATCCAGATAAAATTAAGTAACAGTCTACAATGACCAATTAATAATACCCAAATGGACTTACTTTATGAAAAACGAAAATCCTTTATTGGAAAAATCTTATGATTTTGCCTTGCAGACGGTCAGTTTGTACAAGCGCATAGTAGCATCAAAAAAAGAGTTTGTGCTGTCCAAGCAAATGCTGCGTTCTGGAACATCCATTGGAGCAAATATCAGTGAAGCCAATGGGGCCATTTCCACCGCTGATTTTTCGGCGAAGATTTCAATAGCCTATAAAGAAAGTTTGGAAGTGAAATATTGGTTGTCCCTCTTAAAAGATGCCGATTACGTTACTAAAACAAATGCCAATATATTGATTGCGCAAGCTGATGAACTATCGAAAATCATGTTCTCCATCCTAAAAACCACAAAAAGGGCGAAATGATCATTGTAAATTGTTTATTGTTAATTGACAATTGATGTCCGGGATATATCTTCACATACCTTTTTGTAAACAAGCATGCCATTACTGTGATTTCCATTTTTCTACCCAATTGGGAAAAAAGGAAGCCATGGTACAGGCCATTGCCAAGGAATTGGTGTTGCGGAAATCGGAGGTCGATGATGTCGTGGAGACCATCTATTTTGGAGGAGGTACCCCCTCGGTGCTTTCCAATGAAGAGATTGAATTTCTGATCCAAACCGTATACGACCATTACAAAGTAATGGACCAGCCCGAAATCACCTTGGAAGCCAATCCGGATGATTTGGTGTCATCTCGAGCGCAGTCGAGAGATTTCTTTTCAACATATAAAAAGTCGGGGGTCAATCGCCTCAGCATCGGCATACAATCTTTTTTTGATGAAGACCTGAAACTGATGAACCGGGCCCACAATGCCTCCGAAGCCGAAAAATGCATTCAAGAGGCCACTGAATATTTTGACAACATCACCATCGACCTGATTTACGGCATTCCGGGAATGGATAATGACCGATGGAAGGCCAACATCCAAAAAGCCCTCGATTTTGGATTGCCTCATATTTCCAGCTATGCATTGACGGTGGAGCCACGGACCGCCCTCCAAAAGTTTATAGAAAAAGGCGTGGTGCCCAATGTAGACGATGAACAGGCCCAAGAACAGTTTTATATTTTGGTGGATACCTTGGAAGCCCACGGTTTTGTGAACTACGAAATTTCCAATTTTGGAAAACCCGGTTTCTTCTCCAAAAACAATACAGCGTACTGGTTGGGGAAAACCTATGTGGGGGTAGGTCCGTCTGCCCACTCGTTTGATGGCAAAAACCGAAGTTGGAACATCCAAAACAACCCTATCTATATTAAAAAAATTACCGAAGGGATATTGCCCCTAGAAATCGAGACCCTTTCCCAAACCGACAGGTACAACGAGGCTGTGATGACAGGCCTGCGCACCATTTGGGGTGTTTCTTTGGAGAATATTGAAAAAGAATTCGGGCCTGACTACTTGGACTACCTTAATCAACAAGCCCAGAAATACATTGAGCAAGGCTTGTTACAAATAGCAGATGGAAAACTGCTGGCTACTAAAAAAGGAAAGTTTTTGGTGGATGGGATTGCGTCCGATCTTTTTATGGTTAACTTGGAAAAATGATTGCAACCATAAAATACAATTCCAAGAATTACAAGATAGATTTGGCCAACCCCTTGGATATTTCCATTCCCCTGACCGGGAAGAAAACCAATGTGAACGCATGGTATTTGGGTCCGCCCAAGATCGAGGCCCATCAAGAAGGGGATTTTGTGGGGAGTGTGGCCCAAGGGGCACCGGTAAACTTTAACGATATCTGGTTCAACCCGCATTCCCATATTACCCATACCGAGTGTTTGGGCCATATCACCGAAGCGTTCCATTCCATCAATCAAAAGCTTAAAAGGTTTTTCTTTCTGGCCGAAGTCATCACGGTGGCCCCGGAACAGCAGGGAGACGATTTTGTCATTTCCGAAAAGCAGCTCCAATACGCCTTGGGCAACAAGAAAAGGGAAGCGCTGGTCATTCGTACCCTGCCCAATCTTGGGGATAAGCGTTCCAAACAATATTCAGATACCAACCCGCCATACCTTTTGGAAGAAGCGGTGCAGTATTTGGTGAAAAAGGGAGTGTACCATCTGTTGGTGGACCTTCCCTCGGTGGACAAGGAACGGGACAATGGAGAATTATTGGCGCACAAAGCCTTTTGGAATGTGAATGGGAAGCAGAGAAAATCGGCAACCATTACCGAGTTCATCTATGTGCCCAACACCGTATTGGACGGCACCTATTTTTTGGACCTTCAGGTGGCCCCTTTCGAGAATGATGCCAGCCCCAGCAGGCCCATTTTATATAAAATTGAAGACTAGTGAGAACAACCTTAAAATTGGAAGAGGTGATGATGTTCATTTTGGGCATCTATCTTTTCAGTCTCTTGGATTACGCTTGGTGGTGGTTCCTGGTCTTGATCTTGGCCCCGGACATTGGTGCGCTGGGCTACCTTTTTGGGAACAAGGTAGGGGCGTTTGCGTACAATTTCTTTCACCATAAGGGAGTGGCCGTTTTGGTATATCTGCTGGGAAGTTACTTTTCAATACCTTTATGCCAGCTCATCGGGATCATCTTGTTTTCCCACTCTGCCTTGGACAGGGCCTTGGGCTACGGATTAAAATATGAAAAGGGGTTTAAGTTTACCCATTTGGGTGAAATAGGGAAAAAGAATGGGTGATATCATCGACGTATTTCTTGGATTGATACTGGGAGCCATACTCATGTATTGGCTGTTCTCGCTATTCCGGAAGAAGAGAAGTAAAGAACTCACCAAACAGCAGTCCACCGTGTTGCTGGACAAGATTAGGAGCGTCTGCAAACTGGTTTCTGTGGAAGGGGATTTCGCCGAAATCTACCATTACGAAAACACCAAAGACCGATTCATGAGCCTGTTGCGAAGCAAAAAAAAGGCACTGATCGTGGTCAAGGCAAAGGCACATATTGGGTACGATTTGACCAAATTGGACCTGAAGGCCGATACGGAGAAGAAGCGCATCATTTTAAATAATTTTCCAGAGCCCGAAGTGCTTTCCATTGAGCCGGACCTGCAGTTTTATGACATTAAAAATGGATTGTTCAACAGCTTTTCGCCAGATGATCTTACCAAACTCAATCAAGAGGCCAAGGAACACATCAAACAGAAAATTCCGGAAAGTGGATTGATGGATACCGCTCGCAAAGAAGCGTTGCAGGCCGTTCTTTTGGTGGAAAAAATTGTGGAGACCATCGGATGGAGATTGGACTACTCCGCTTTGGAAATCTCCAATAGGGAAAAACACTTTTTAGAAGAATAACAGTATGAAAACAAAAATTTTGACCCTGCTTTTGGTTGGGGTATTTGCAACGAGTTGCGTACAGATCAAAAACGGCGAGGAAAATTTTGACCACGCTTTTGCACACACCGTTTACTTCTGGTTCAAGAATCCGGACAGTCATGCGGAGAGGACCAAGTTTGAAGCTTCGTTGCAGAAGTTTTTGGACAACTCCAAATACGCGAAGACCAATTTTATGGGCACTCCGCCCAAAGCGGTCAGGGATGTGGTGGACGATTCCTTTACCTATTCCCTTATCGTGACTTTTGAATCTGCAGAGGCCCAAGAAGCCTATCAGGAAGAGGAGGCTCATCTGATTTTTATTGAGGAGTGCAAAGACTTGTGGGAAAAGGTGATTGTGTATGATTCCGAAGGCGTGAGACCATGAACATTGAGGAGTTTCGCAACCTGTGCCTGAATAAAAAAGGGATTACCGAAGAATTTCCTTTTGATGAGAGCACATTGGTATTCAAGGTGATGGGCAAAATGTTTGCCTTGGTGGCCTTGGAACGTCTTCCGGCGCAGTGCAACCTAAAATGCGACCCGGAAAGGGCCATTGAACTTCGGGAAGAACACGATGGGGCCATTATTCCGGGCTACCACATGAGTAAAAAGCATTGGAATACCTTGTTTTTGGACAATCTTCCGCCACAGTTGATTAAAGAATTGTTGGACCATTCCTATGATTTGGTGGTGGCCAGTCTTACCAAAAAAATAAGACAGGAATTGGAGGATTTAGATTGATTTTTGAATGAGCAAAGTAAAACAGTTCTATACCCAACAACGGGATAAACATACTACCCATCTTCAACAAGTAAAAAAGCGATTGGGCCTTTTGGCTACTATCCGACTTTCTGTTTTTTTGGCCCTAGTGGTAGGCATCTATTTCTTTTGGGGGCAATCCGCTGTAGTTGGAATTTTTGTGTTTGGCACCACATTGTTTTTATATCTCGTGGCCCGGTTTGTCAACCTGAAAAGGGAAAAAGCCTATTTGGAACGGTTGGTGGCCCTCAATGAGACGGAATTGAAGGTGTTGGACCGTAAATTTCACCATTTGCCAGATGGAAAGGAGTTTTTACAACCCGAGCATCCCTACGCACAAGATTTGGATTTGTTCGGTAGGGGGTCTTTCTATCAGTATGGCAACCGAACCGTTTTGAAACAGGGGAGCGGCGTGCTGGCCCAACTGTTATTGGATGATAAACCCAAGGATATTCTCAAAAAACAGGAAGCCATCAAGGAATTGGCAAAGCTTCCTGAATGGAGGCAACATTTTTTGGCCTTGGCCGGGGAAACAAAGCCTAAAATTGACCCTAATGTGGTTTCCAAATGGATGAAAGACCACAAAACATTCACGTCAAAATGGGTTGGGATAGTGGCCCCGATCTTTGTACTGCTCTCCATTTTATGGATCATCTTGGCCTTCTTGGGAAAAGTGCCCGAAAGTTTGGTGCTGGTATGGTATTTTTTGGGATTGGGAATTGTGATGCGATACGCCAAGAAGATTCTAAGCTTTGCAACAAAGGTTTCGGAGGCACAGGAAACCATTCAGCAACATCAAAGGCTGATTTCCGAACTGGAAGGGCAACAATTTACTTCGGAACTTTTGCAGGAACTTCAAAAAAAGTTGGAGGTAGAAGGGGAGAAGACCTCCAAAATCGTAAAACGCTTCTACCAAGATATGATGATGTTGGAACAGCAGCAAAATTTGCTCATTGCAATGTTTGCGCAAGGCCTTGGTTTATGGAGTCTCTACTACACCTATAAGGTTGAAGCTTGGATAGAAAAATACGGCAAGGATATCGAGGATTGGTTTTCTGCCATTGCACAATTTGATGCGTATATCAGCCTTGGAAATTACGCCTTTAACCATCCCGACCACACCTATCCTGATCTGGTGGAAGGCGATACTGTTTTAACCGCCAAAGCTGTGGGACATCCGCTGGTAGACCCAAAAAAGAACGTACTTAACGATTTCGAAATAGGAAAAGGGCGTTTTTGTATCGTTACCGGAGCCAATATGGCGGGGAAGAGTACTTTTTTAAGAGCTGTTGCCTTGCAAATTGTTATGGCAAACATGGGGTTGCCCGTAAAAGGAAAAGAGGTAAAATATGCGCCCGTCCGTTTGTTGACGAGCATGCGTTCTTCGGATTCGTTGGCGGATGAAACCTCCTATTTTTATGCTGAGCTTAAGCGCTTAAAGTTTATTGTGGAAGAATTGGAGAAGGGGAATTGCTTTGTGGTGCTCGATGAAATTTTGAAAGGGACCAATAGTGTGGACAAGGCCGAAGGCTCCAAAAAGTTTGTGGAGCGTTTGGTTCGGATTGGAGCCACAGGTTTGGTCGCCACCCACGATTTAAGCCTTTGCACATTGTCCGACCAACTTTCACAAGTGGAAAACAAATATTTTGATGCTCAGATTGTAGATGGCGAACTCTACTTCGACTACAAGTTTAAAGAGGGTATTTGCCAAAATATGAATGCGTCTTTCCTGCTCAAAAATATGAGAATAGTGGATTAAAGTCCTTTTACCTGTACTTTGTGAAAAGAATCGGCCTGTAACCGGAGCAGTTCCTCTGCTTTTTCCTTTTTGTAGCGGTATAGTTCTTCCTCATTCTTGATATCGGCATAGATGCTTTCATTGATTTCACCATCCGTTGCCAACAGTAGCTTTCGGTGTTCCACTTTTTGGGTCACCCATGTGGCCACTACACTTTCCTGCTCCTCAAATTTGTAATCGTACTCGCCTCTTGGGGCCAATAATTTGGCAATGATAGGGGCCGTTTCAATCGCGAGGAACAACAGGAAAATAAAGAACGAGGGAAACCAAGGTAATTTGCCCAAGGCATTGATGCGGGCCATCAAACCATCAAAACCATCAATAATGGGTTGTGAATTGGAGACCGCTGTATTGTAATCGGTTTCCAAAGCCGCAATTTGGGCTTCTATATCTTCAATTTTGGAGGCATTGGTTTCCTTCAATGTGTTGAGTTCCGCCAAATAGGCATCGTGCTTTTCGCGTTTCTCTTGGTATACGGGGCCTTTGCCCAATAGACCGGTTCCTGCCGTACCTTCCGCTTCGGAAATGTAGGTGTCGTACAGTGCATTGGTTTCAGTTTCTTTCTGGACAATTTCGGATTTAAGGGCTGCTATCTCTTGTTGGAGTGCCTCTATTTTTGGAGTGTATTGAAGGGCCAATTGTTCCTTGTTGTTCAAGGTCATGGCGTTTTTTTCTTCCAACAACACTTGATTGATTTCTTTCTCAAAAATCTTCATCTCCAAAGGCTTCGAAATCACCACGGCAATGATAATCGCCAAAAGGATTCGTGGGGTGGCTTGGAGCAGTTCACTTTTGATATTGTCCCGCTTTTTTATGGTCGATACAATGTATCGGTCCAGGTTGAAAATCAACAGTCCCCAGATCAATCCGAAGAATAGGGAAGTGTAGATATTGTCAAAAACGGTGTAAAGAGCATACCCACTGGCGATGAATGCCATGACGGCGGTAAAGAATACGGTGGCGCCAATTCCGGCATATTTGTTTCGTTCCCCATTGGAACAAGTGGATAGAAGGTCTGTATCTGCCCCAGAGCAGAAAATAAAAAAACGTTGCAACATGATTGTGTTCTCTTTGATTGATAGAGTATTAGAACGCAATTTGTGGTAATTTGTTACATGAATAGCCGGGAAATTGAGCGTGAACCTCTGGTTGAGGTCATTTTAAAAACCTAATTTTACGCCTCTTAAACAAAATGAAATGGGTCTTTTTGAGGATTTGCAACAAAGAAGTGGGGGCGTATGTGAACTAAGTGGTGCTACCGATGACTTGGTTATTTATGAAGTTTCGCCCGTATCCACAGGAGGATTGGATGGTAGCATTTTGATAAGTGCCACATGCAAAAACCAAATAGAAAACCCGGAAACCACAGATGCCAACCATTGGCGCTGTTTGAACGACAGTATGTGGAGTGAGCATGATGCCGTAAAGGTGGTGGTATGGCGTATGCTGAACCGTTTAAAGTCCGAAGGATGGCCACAAGACCTTTTGGATATGATGTATCTGGAAGATGAGGTTTTGGAGTGGGCCAAAGCTACCGGTGAAGGTGAGGAAGAGAGTGAACATGTCATCCACCGAGATGTGAACGGGGTTGTTCTGGAAAACGGGGACAATGTGGTATTGGTGAAGGATCTAAAAGTAAAGGGTTCCAGCATGGTCGCCAAACAGGGAACCGCCGTAAGACGGATTTCCCTGGATCGCGATAATGCCGAATATATTGAAGGCAAAGTGGATGGTCAGCACATAGTGATCATCACCAAATATGTAAAGAAGCTCTAGGCGTTCATTTCTGTAAAGTACTTATAAAAGTAAGGGATGGTCTCAATTCCCTTTAGAAAATTCCAAACACCAAAATGTTCGTTGGGGGAGTGTATGGCATCACTGTCCAACCCAAACCCCAGCAAAATGGTCTTGCTTTCCAATACTTTTTCAAAAAGGGCCACAATGGGAATACTTCCACCGGTACGTTGGGGTACAGGGGTTTTTCCAAAAGTGGTTTCCATGGCCTTGGCGGCGGCTTGGTATCCTATGCTGTCTATCGGAGTCACATAAGCTTGACCGCCGTGGTGCGGTTTTACCTTTACCTTGACACTTTTTGGGGCAATGGATTCAAAATATTTGGTGAAGAGGTCTGTGATTTCATGCCAATCCTGATCAGGAACCAAGCGCATGGAGATTTTGGCGTAGGCTTTGCTGGCAATCACGGTTTTGGCCCCTTCTCCAGTGTAGCCACCCCAAATACCATTGACATCCAATGTAGGGCGAATGCCGAAACGTTCTGTGGTGGTATAGCCTTTTTCACCATGTACATCGCCAATATCCAAGGCTTTTTTATATTCTTCAAGGTCAAAAGGGGCTTTGGCCATCTCGGCACGCTCCTCATCGGAAATGATTTCAACCTTATCATAAAAACCTGGAATGGTGATGTGGTTGTTCTCGTCGTGTAAGGTGGCGATCATTTTGGCCAGTACATTAATGGGGTTGGGCGCTGCGCCTCCGTAAATGCCAGAATGTAGGTCGCGGTTGGCCCCGGTCACTTCCACTTCCACATAACTGAGTCCCCGAAGTCCTGTGGTAATGGAAGGAACATCATTGGCAATCATTCCCGTGTCGGAAATAAGAATAATGTCGTTCTTTAATTTCTCACGGTTTTTCTTTAGGAAATCACCCAAACTATCGCTGCCCACTTCTTCCTCACCTTCGATCATAAATTTGACATTGCAGGGCAATTGGTTGTTTTTGATCATGAACTCCACAGCCTTTACGTGCATAAAGAATTGTCCTTTGTCGTCGCAGGCACCTCTGGCAAAAATGGCGCCATCGGGGTGTAGTTTGGTGGGTTTGATCACCGGTTCAAATGGCGGGGAGTCCCAAAGGTCCATAGGGTCCGGTGGTTGTACATCGTAGTGTCCGTAAACCAATACAGTTGGCAGGTTGGGGTCTATCATTTTCTCGGCATAAACAACAGGATAACCTTTGGTCTCGCAGATTTCGGTATTTTCACAACCAGCAGCTATAAGTGATGACTCAACGGCTTTTGCGGTTGCCAGAACATCCTCGGCATAGGCCGGGTCGGCACTAATGGAAGGAAGTCGTAGCAGGTCGTTGAGCTCATTGATGAATCGGTCTTTGTGGGTATTGATGTAGGTATTGATTTGTTCCATATTTCATTTAAAAAGTGCCCTAAAAGTACAAAAAACAAGTTTTTGCATGTAGTCCATTTGCAAATCGGAAAATTGGGCTATATTTGCACTCCTTTCCGCGGGTGTGGTGGAATTGGTAGACACGCTAGACTTAGGATTTAACCAAGTATAGGTTCTTAAAATATTGTTAAAATGCGGGCGTGGTGGAATTGGTAGACACGTCAGACTTAGGATCTGATGCCGCAAGGTGTGGGGGTTCGAGTCCCTTCGCCCGCACGAAAAGCCGAGGAGAAATCTTCGGCTTTTTTATTTTAAATAGAGTGGTTTTTGTTGCTAAATTTCTCTTCAGGTACAACATAGGTACAACATTTTACTTTTTTTCTCTTCCCATTTTGATTAATGTTATATGCTTTCAATTGGTAGAAAATATTATTTTACTTATGCTCGAAATAATATTTTTTACTAGTTCTCTTCTTTATATCCGCGATATGAAATGTATTTATTTGTGCAATATCCCCGCAAGTTAAACTCGTAAAATATTTGCATCAAAAGACTACGGCATAAAGCCATCACTTCTGCCTTTACTAATTTATTCCGTTTCCTTTTGAGCCAAGATTTTATCTTCAGTTTGGTTTCTGCTCAAATATTGTTTAATCTAAAATTTGAGTATTATGACAACAAAAGCGAGTACCACAAGAATGCGTAGAAGTAAAACGACTACAGCGAACAAAGAAGTGAATGGAAAGAAAGTACAAACAATTCAAATCCAGAACCTGGACATTGGCAAAATCAAGCCAGACCCAGACCAGCCAAGAAAAACCTTTGATGAAAAATTGCTGAGCCAACTTTCAGAAAGCATCAAAGCGCACGGTGTATTACAGCCCATAACGGTAAGAAAATCTGGAAGGGATTTTATAATCGTAATGGGCGAACGTCGTTACAGAGCATGTATGCTGGCCAAAAAGAAAACTATTCCCTGTATCGTGAGAACCTATGAGAACAATGAGGTTCTCGAAGTTCAAATTATCGAAAACCTACAACGACAGGATGTTGAACCTACAGAAGAAGCTGATGCAATAGCCTATTTAAACGAGAAGTATTCCCCGTCAGAAATCGCGAAGCGTTTGGGAAGAACAGACAATTTTATTCGACAACGCTTAAAGCTTTCCGGATTGATTGATGGCTTCAAACACTTTGTTCGCAGCGGTGAAATGACCATTTCATTAGGTGTTGGCGTTGCGCTCTTTGAGCCAGAAGAGCAGCAGATGATGCTGGAAACGATGGGCGAAGAATTCAACGCACATCAGATAAACCGAATGATAAACAACCAGACCTACGATTTAGAAAAAGCACCTTTTGATGTTGCAGATAAAACCTTGGTTTTAAAATCTGGTACCTGTGTAGAATGTCCGTTCAATGCCGCAAATCAAGGGAATCTTTTTGGCGAAGGTAAAATGGTCTGCACCAAATCGGCTTGTTTTGAAACGAAAAAGTCCAAATCGTTCTTGAACCTCATTGAAAAATCCAAGAAAGAAAGCGTTCTGTTGATTCCTGGAATACGACAGTATTGGGCAGATGAAGAAAACAACCAACTGGTCATTTCCCAACTTGAAAGTAATGGATTGAAAGTCTATTTGCTGGATGATGTCGAAATCATAGAATGTCCTACTGAACCAACAATGGATGCCATAAAGGTTGAATACCAGCATTATGATTATTCCGAGGATGAACTGAAAGCAGAATTGGACGAAGCTATACAGAGCTATAAAGATGACCTGGAAATGTACAATTCAGCCAAGGACAACGGCTTCGTGAATGGTATCGTTTTCAATACTGAAACCTACCAACACAAAAATGCTTTCGTAAAAGTTATTGAGGAGACAGAGAACGATTCCACTGAATATTCTGCACCATTGGCCAACAGGAAAATGGCAGATTGTACACCCCAAGAACAAATCATCAAAATTAATGAGCGAGAAATCCGCAAAAAACAGATTGAGAACAACAAGCAGTTTGAAGAAGTGGTACAGATGATTCGTGAAACCGATTATATCAATACCAAGAAAGCACTGTCTGTGGATGAAATGGTCGCCTTTTCAATCTCACTTTTTGAAAACAATGTGGATTATATGGGTCGTCAGAAGTATTTTTCCAAACTGCTGACGGGTACTTCAAAGATGACAGAAGTGGAAACTGTTGAACATTTCAAGAAAAATTTCAAGAAAGATGTTTTTCATAAGCTAATACGGTACCTGCTTACAAAGCAAGTGCATTTTGGTGAAAGCAATCACGTTAATAACCTGACGAACATTTCATTCTATAATGCCATTCAGGGATACTTCAAATCGAAGATTGCAGTAATTGAAAAGGAATATACCGAAAAACGGGACAAGCGTGAAACACGTTTGAAAGAGCGTATCGCTGTTCTTGAAAAGAAAATTCAAGAATTAAACGATTAGCTTTTGCTCACATGAAAAACCAAAAAAGATTTTCAACTTTTATGATTTAAATGGGGTAGTTTACATTGTTTATTTTATGAAGGGTACACCTTGCGCATAACATTTTAAATTATTTGTTGCTAAATATGTATCTAAAGGAAATCGCGTCAATTGGTTTCAAATTGATAGTTTAAGTAAAGAAATGGGCAAATATTTTAATTTGTTTTTCCAAAAATTTTGTTAAATTACCAATCGAAAAAGTTACAATAATAGCATATGTTCATTATTGTGCTAGTTATAAATGTTTCGTTTTTCTAAATAAAAAACCAAATGAAAAAACTAATAATAATTTTCTTTCTCATTTTCTATGGAATTGGCAATTCTCAAATTAAACGGGACTATAACATTGGTATCCTTTTAGATAATAGAAACAAAAAAATCAATTCACTGCTTGAACGTTTAGAGGATGAAGTCAAAGCTGTTGTCGGTGAGGATGCTAACATTCATTTTTTAGAAAAAAATATTCTAGCTAATGAATTTAATTTCGAGCTGGCAGAATTGAATTATAAAAAAATCCTTGAAAATGAAACAGATATTATTTTAGTATTTGGCATTATCAACAATCAATTTATAAGCCAGATAGAGTCATTCATAAAACCTACAATTGTCTTTGGGGCGGTCAATAGCGATTTGTTAAATGTTGATTTAACAAACAAAACCTCTGGTATTAAAAACCTTGCGTATCTAGTTGAAAAAGAATCATACAGAGATGATTTGAAAATGTTGCATGAGATAAGTGGTTTCAGTAAAGTTGGAATTGCCTTGGACAAAGAGGTCGTTTCAACTCTTCCATTCGAAAAAATCTTCGATGATGCTTTGCGAGAATTAAAGTCTCAATACCAAATTATTCCCTTCACAACAATCGATGATATTACATCTAATTTAGACAATGTAGATGCTTTATACCTTGCTGGTGGGTTTTTTCTTTCCAATGAAGAAGTTGGTACCCTAGCACAGGTTTTAATAGATAAAAAAATACCTTCCTTTACATTGAATGACGTACAACAAGTTGAAGGTGGCTTAATGGCTACTTATCAAAATCAGGATAATTTCGATCAATTTTTTCGGAGAATCTCACTAACTATTGAAACTTATATAAATGGAACACCGTTGGAGGATATGCCAATTTATATTGATTTTACAAATCAGTTAAGTATTAATTTCGATACAGCTGATTTAATTGATGTCCCTATTAAATACAGCTTGATGGCTGATGCGCATTTTGTGGGAGGGTTTAAGAATCTATCATCAAAGGAAAAATACAATTTATTTGAACTTATAGATGAGGTGCTTGAAAACAATCTTTTCTTGCAATCAAATCAAAAGGAAATAGAATTAAGTCAGCAGGAGGTGAAAAAGGCAAAAAGTGATTATCTGCCTAATTTAACGATTGGAGGAATGGGTACTTACGTGGATCCCGACATGGCAGAAAATAGCTTTGGCCAAAACGCAGAGTATTCTACAACTGGAAATATCACTTTGAATCAAACAATTTTTTCTGCAAGAGCAAGTGCAAACATCGCTATTCAAAAAAAATTGCAGAAAGCCCAACAAGAAAACTTTAATGCGGCACAATTAGATGCCATTTTTAGTGCTTCAAGTAATTACTTTACAATTTTGATTTTAAATGCAAATAAGCAAATTCAAGTAAGCAATTTAGAACTCACTAAAAAGAATCTTCAGATAGCAGAACAAAACTATAATGCAGGGGAAGCAGGAAAGTCTGATATGTTGCGTTTTCAAAGTGAGATGGCGCAAAACAGATTAGAGTTGATTAAGGCAATAAATAGTTTAGAGGAAGGATTTGTCAATGTCAACCAGCTTTTAAACAATAATATTGGTGACAAAGTTGGAATTGAAGAAGTGGCCTTGAATGAAGGAGTCTTCCAAAAATACAATTATGAGCATTTTTCCAATTTCTTAGATAGCCCTAATATCAGGGAACATTTTATAGAATTTCTTGTTATAGAAGCAAAAAAAAATGCCCCCGAGCTTAAATCCATTAACTATAATATGGAAGCCATAGATAGAAGTATCAAGCTAAGTGGCTTAGGCCGCTTTTTGCCAACCGTAGGTTTGCAGGGGCAATTCAATAGAATCTTTAGCCGGAGCGGGGCAGGTAGTACACCAATTCAAGGTTTTTCTTTGTTAGACGAGAACTATAATGTAGGCGTAAATATTTCGGTTCCCATTTTTAACCAAAATAAAAATAATATTGATAAGCAAACAGCAACAATTCAAAAAGACCAACTACAAATCAATAGGGAAAATACTGAATTGGAAATTGCCGCCAATGTGAGAAAGGCAGTGTTAAATGTTATAAATGAAATGGCAAACATTAAGTTGTCAAAAGTATCAGAAGAAGCTGCAAAAGAGGCTCTAGAACTTACACAAACCGGATATTCAAGTGGTGCTGTCAATATAGTCCAATTAATCGATGCTCAAAATAATTATTTAAACGCACAATTGGCAAGAACGACTGCTGTATACAGTTTTTTAATTAGCTCTTTGCATTTGGAACGTTTTTTAGGTTATTATTTTATACTTAATTCAGACGATGACAATGAGAAATTTGAGCAGCGCTTTTTAGAATTTTTAAATAATAAGGAATAAAACATCATATTAAGATGAAATACACAATCTATACATTTTGGATTGCATTGTTTGCAATTGGACTCATTTCTTGTTCAGAAAAGAAACAAGAAACACAAAAGCCTGTGCGACCTGTAAAGTATCAGGAAATAGGCTATTCGGGAGGGGAGAAAATAAGGACGTTTAGTGGGACAGCTCAAACGGACAAAGTCATTAATTTAAGTTTTAGGAACAGTGGAATAATAACGTTGTTTGATATCAAGCTTGGGCAAAAAGTAAAAAAAGGACAATTAATTGCAAAGTTGGACAATGTGCAGTCTCGCTTAGCTTATGAGCAAGCATTAACACAATTGAATAGTGCAGAATCACAAATGAATACAGCAAAGTTAAGCCTGAACCGAATACGTTCATTGTATGAAAAAGGAAGTTCTTCTTTAAGTGATTTTGAATCCGCAAAAAATGCCTATAGAACAGCCCAAGAAAGCTATCAATCTGCACAAAGAGGTGTGGACATTCAGCGTGAACAAGTGCGTTTTGGGTTTCTATATGCACCATCAGATGGTGTGATTTCAGCAGTTAATGCCGAAATGGATGAAAATGTTGGCCCAGGTCAGACCATTGCAATCCTTAATGCAGGAGTGGATATGGAAATAGTCTTGGGAATACCTGAAAGTATAATTAACGGTGTAAAACAAGATATGGAAGTTCTTGTGAACTTTTCTTCTTTGCCAAGTAAAGTTTTTAAAGCCAAGGTGACAGAAATATCCCCTTCCGTTGATATAAATACAGCAACATACCCTATCCGTATTCGCTTAGTAAATACTAGTGAAGAAATAAAAAGTGGCATGGCGGCTAATGTAACTTTCGATTTTAAGGAGAGTGGTACATATGACAATATTTTAGTTGTGCCTGCAAATGCGGTTGGAGAAGATAGTAATGGACGATTTGTATTCTTGATTGTAGAACATGAAAATAGAACTATTGTCAAAAAACATCCAATAAAGATTGGCAACTTAAACACTGAGGGTTTTGAGATTGTTTCCGGATTAGAAGCGGGACAAAAAATTGCTACAGCAGGTTTACAAATATTATTAGACGGCCAAGAAGTGAAGTTGAAGTAATTAAAACCCGACCCAAATGAATCTAGCACAATTTTCTATAGACAAAAACAGAATAATCTTCATGGTATTGACAACAATCGTGCTCATGGGTTTAGTAATGTATTCGGGTTTGTCCCGAGATAGCATGCCTCCTTATACTGTACGTTTAGCCACTGTTGTTTCTGAATTTCCTGGGGCAAGCCCTGAACGCGTTGAGCAATTGGTTACAGACAAAATTGAGAAAGCGGCTCAAGAATTACCTGAACTTAAAGAGGTAAGCAGTATCTCAAGAACAGGATTGTCTGTGGTAAGCGTAACCTTAAAGGATGAAGTGCCTCCAACGAAAATGCAATCTGTTTGGGATAGATTGCGTAGGAAATTAAATGTATTGGAAGGTTTACCTGAAGGAGTAGTTCCCTTTTTGAACGATGACGGTATTGGTGATGTTTATGGCATTGTGGTTGGTTTAACATCTGATGGATATTCTTATGCAGAGATGAAAGAATACGCTGATGATATAAAGGATGCACTAATAAGCTTACCGGATGCAGCCAAAGTGGAAATTGGTGGTGAGCAAGAAGAACGGGTTTTTGTAGAGTTTGAAAATTCGCGATTAAAAGAATATGGTTTGTCGGCCTCCAAACTTCAGCAGGCTATTGCTGCTACTAATATTCTGAACTCTGGCGGGCAAGTTAATTTAGGTGATGAGCGTATAATTTTGGAACCAACGGGAAATTTTAATTCTGTAAAGGATATTGATAACATGCTAATTTCCGTAGGGAACGAGAACAGTTCTCAGCTTATTAAACTAGGTGATATAACAACGGTAAAAAAAGGCTATATAGACCCACCTTCTCAAGAAGTACGTATCAATGGTAAAAATGCTATTTCATTACACGTGAACCTAAAAGAAAATGCCAATGTAATAGCGTTGGGTGAAGAAGTTAACAAGGTGGTTGATCATTGGCAAGAAAAGTTGCCTGTTGGATTAGAACTGATAAGAGTGTCGTCATTAGATAATTATATAGATTTTAAGGTAAACGATTTCATTGTAAACCTGATGCAATCTATTGCGATTGTTTTGCTCGTCATGCTTATTTTCTTAGGTATTAGAACAGGTTTTGTTATTGCTAGTTTAATACCAATAGTAACCATTATGACATTAATGGTTATGGGGGTAATTAATATGGGCTTAAACCAGGTGACCCTAGCAGCTTTGATTATGGCGCTAGGGATGCTTGTTGATAATGCTATTGTAGTGGCAGAAACCATTATGGTAAAAATGGAGGAAGGCATAGAAAGAAAAAAAGCTACGGTAGAAGCATTTTCAGAATTATGGATGCCTTTATTGATTTCAACATTAACAACATCGGCAGCATTTTTGGCATTTTACCTATCACCTACAGCTATGGGAGATATTGTAGGTCCAATTTTTGTTGTAATTACCATTGCTCTTTTGTCGTCTTGGATTATTGCACTCACAGTTATAACATTGTTTTGTTACCTATTTTTAAAGGTGTCTCCAAAAACGGAAAAGAAGCCAGGATTCATAGATGTTGTCATTAACAAGTTGAAGATTTATTATAAAGACATGATATTGACTGCGCTACAGAACAAATGGAAAGTGATAATTGGCATTTTTCTTATTTTTTTAGCTTCTCTATATGGATTCACTAAAATACCTTTCGTGTTTTTTCCAGATAGTGACCGTAATATGATCACAGTTGATATCAACTTACCAGAAGGTAACAAAATTGAGCGAACTTCTGAGGTTGTGGAACGAATTGAAAGCTATATAGCAGATTCATTGCAGGTAAATAACAAACGATTGACTGGAATTTTAGATTGGTCTTCTTACATAGGAGAAGGGCCAGAATCATATGATTTAGGATATACACCTGATGAAGCTAATTCAAACTATGCCCACATTCTCATAAATACATCATCTTTCAATGAAAATAATAAGATGATTGCCAAAATTGATGATTTTGCATTCAAAAACTTTCCTAATGCTGATATTAAAGTCGGGGCTTTATCTGCTGGTGGCGGCGGCATACCTATTGAGATTAAAGTTTCTGGCAATAATTTTGATGAATTGTCTCAGATTAGTCAGGCAGTAAAATTAAAATTGTCCAGCATTAGTGGCACAAAAAATGTCAAGGACGATTGGGGCCCTAAAAGCAAGAAATTTATTATTGAAATAGACCAAAACAGAGCTCAATCAGCAGGAATCACAAGCTTGGATATCGCAACTTCATTGCTTACCGTTTTAGATGGTTTTCAGACGGGAGAGTATAGAGAGGATGATAAATCCATACCAATAGTTATGCGTAGTGATGACAATCAGCAACAATCTTTGGCTTCGCTTGAAACACTAAATGTTTATTCGCAGACAACTGGGAGGACTGTGCCATTGTTACAAGTAGCATCTATAGTCCCTATGTGGCAATACTCAAAAATTAAGCGTTTTAATTTGGTAAGAACTGTAATCATATCTAGTGATTTACGCCCTGAAGGTAATTCTTCTGATATAATCAATGAAATTATACCATGGCTGGAAGAGCAAAGAAAGAATTGGCCCTCTGATTATAGTTATGAGTTTGGCGGAGAGGCTAAGCAATCTGAAGAGAATATGGGATCCGTCATTGGGTATTTGCCATTATCAGGATTTATAATTGTGCTGCTATTGATTATTCAATTCAATTCTTTTAGAAAAATGGCCATGGTAGTGATGACTATTCCTTTAGGTATCATTGGTGTGGTGATTGGCTTATTAGTATTTGGTGAAGCCTTTGGATTTATGCCTTTTCTAGGTTTAATATCCCTTGCAGGAATTGTAATTAACAATGCCATTGTTCTTATTGATAGAATGGAAATTGAACAGCGTGATTTGGGAAGAACAGAACAAGATGCCATAATCGCCGCTTGCTTGCAACGATTCAGACCTATACTTTTAGCAACATTTACAACAGTACTCGGTTTATTGCCGCTATATATCTCTGGAGGAGAAATGTGGGAAGGAATGGCTATAGGAATCATGGTGGGTTTATTGTTTGGGACCGTTATAACACTATTGTTTATTCCTACTGTATACAGTGCGCTTTTTAAAGTGGATTATAAGAGCTATGAGTTCAATGAAAAACTTATAGAAGAATAGCAAGTGGTGCTAAAATTGTGAGTACACAATTTATCAAATTGAAAACACCTCTTATTTGATTTGTTGTTTTTTTCTTCACATACTTTAGATGGATAAATACGACCTTGGTTATGTTACAAATGAGATTTTGAATCAGGTTTTTACCGTATGTAGTATTTTGTCTTTTTCTATGGGTTATATAAAAATTGAAGAGAATCTGGAGACTACGGTAACGCATACAGCTTTTTTCACTTAAAGTTTCCAACTCAATCTGTAGTAGTCAGTAACTGGGAGTTTGCCAAATTGTACGGTAGGTCACTTTTTATTATGATACTTTTTCAAGCCGAGTAAGTTCAGTTGAACTTCCTTGCCCCTAAGCAGAATTGAACCAAGGTCAATAGTTTTATAGCTATTGTCCTTATTTAGAGCCTCGAACAATTCTTTTGATATAATAACCTGTTGTTGGTATTCAGAACATTTTGATTGAATACGTGCTGCAGTATTTATGGTGTCGCCGTGATAGGCTATTTCTTTTTTTATTGTTCCTACCTCTACAGTTATTATTTTCCCGCCATGTATACCAGCCTTAAATTC
This sequence comes from Flagellimonas alvinocaridis, assembly GCF_004916895.1. Lineage (GTDB taxonomy): Bacteria > Bacteroidota > Bacteroidia > Flavobacteriales > Flavobacteriaceae > Flagellimonas > Flagellimonas alvinocaridis. The sequence continues at coordinate 18,698 of NZ_SNTZ01000001.1, read as the reverse complement.
AGGTATTATACCGTAATTCTTTAGGTAATAGGGACTCCTGTTTTTTAATCTGTCCCTAAATGAAAAAAATAATTCTGTACAATTATTATTCTGAATTCCTAAAGTGTAAATCCATGTAATAACTGCTTCATCTCCAACGTATTGATAGATTTCGCCTTTAAAATTCAATAATATTTCATTCAAATCAAAAAAACAGTCTTTAATTAATTTGCTATGTTTAAAATGCCCTAATTTCTCAGCTATGGTTGTTGAAGATTTTAAATCAAGGAACATAAATATGCGCGTTTCTTCTTTTGGAGTTTGATATTTGCCTTGAAGAATTTTCCAAAAAGTATTACCTCCTAAAAATTCAGTGGAAATTCGTATAAATGACAAACCTATGGATATATATAATGCATAAATTAAATAAGCCCAATAAACTTTATTGTCCAATCGCAGATACTCTTTCGTGAAATAATTTGTATTGTTTTCTTTGTTAAAAAAGAAGAAGGCGATAATTAAAACAAAAGCCAAAACGATAAAATACGCAATGGTCTCGAAAATAAAATACAACCACATAGGAATTCTGTAAGCCAAATATTTTTCGAACACATATTCAACAAGCGATAAAAAAAATCCAATTAGCATTCCTGAAAGAAATCCATATTTTAGATTATCTATCAAAGACAATTCGTATTCAAAATTTACATGAATGCCAGGTTCGTCATATACACCGAGGTATCTTATAAATACATGCAGACACATTGCTATTGTCCAAAATAGCAATGATTTTATGAGGATAATTAAGTATTTTTTTAATTCTCTATTCATATGGATTAAACCCAGCTGGTCATTACCTCAGTTTACTTTATTAGTTTTATGCCCTAAATTCAAATATAGATGAATCCTTAGCTGGTTATAAAGCACAATTATATTATTTGTTTCAAAAATTTATTGCATGAGGGATTTCATAAAACTCTCATATTCATGTAATTTAATCATGCCATTAATAGAGATGACACTTTTGTTGTAAAATTCACCCAATTTGACTTTTTCAACTTTCATCTATTTTTTAGTATAAAGCTTTGGTCTAATGAGTTTTAAATACATCTAATTTATACATGATTGCCCACAATTGTGCCTTACCTGACGGTTCATATGCATTGATAGAATGAACAGGGAAGACTAAACGTTTTCGCTCTATAATTTACAAAAAAATAAGAGAAAAATTATCATTTATGTAGAGAGTATACTGAGTGAAAATGGTTCGCATCATTTATAAGTTTGCTCATGGAATTTAATTGTGATTGGACTTGTTTAGATTCAGTTCGATAATCTGAAATTCAATATTTAAACCCAACATGATAAAATAACCTAAAGACTAACTCGGGATGGCTTAATACAGAAATTGAGGAACAGATTTTACAGTTCCAGTAGTAAAATCCTGACAGAAAGAGTATACCTTATTTTTTCAGACGTTCAGCACATTCCCCTACGTTCCGCGGCTTTCCGCAAAAAGACGGATAGCCACTCCACTTCGGGAAAAGCGCTTCACTCAAAAACATCTTGGACACCATCCCCGTTTTTGGCTTTCCATTCCGTTACCCCTGTCCGTCCCGATAGCTATCGGGACTGGACAGGGACACTGCATTCCCGAGCCAAAAAGGGGATGGAGTCCGCTTGCCAACGGAAAGCCACCGCTTCGGTTTTCCCAACGTGATATTCGGCAAGTTCTTCTTGAGCCCTTGCTCGAAAATCCCTAAAAAACGAACCGCTGTCTTACACATTTTAAGGGGTTTATAATGGATAAAGCCTGTATTGCTTTTCGGGGCGTCGAAAAGCAGGCAGTGCATAACCAATTCTAATTTAAACCCTATTTGCCGCACGCGCTTAACTGCCTGTACGCTTCCTTGCAAATGGTTTAAAAGAATTGCTAATGCCCTTATGGAACTTGTCAAGACCAAGGCAGGTTCCGGCAAAAAATAAGGTTTCTACTTCCTTGAAAATGCGAGCATTTTACTACGTCGCAGACACTCCTGATTTTTCACCGAAAGTCTTGACAAAACCCACTTTATCCATTGTGCTGCGCACGAAAGAAATCAAACAAACACCCCTTAAAATTTAAGTTGAATTGAAAAGGGAAATTATTAATCTTTTAAATCTTTTAGTTATGAGTACCATTAAAAATCACGTACAGTTAATCGGAAATGTTGGGCAAGAACCAACCATTACGAACCTTGAAAGCGGAAAGAAAGTAGCCCGCTTTTCATTGGCGTCCAACGAGTATTACAAGGACGGCAAGGGCGAAAAACAAACGGACACCAATTGGCATACGATTGTCGCTTGGGGAAAGACCGCCGAAATTGTTGAAAAGTATGTAGAAAAAGGCAAGGAAGTGGGCATTACGGGGAAATTGAAAACAAGAACCTACACCACCGAAGACGGCAACCAACGCTACGTAACCGAAGTAGTAGCCGATGAAATCCTATTGCTTGGAAACAAAGGCGATAAGTAAAACCAAAAAAAGAAAGAGGGCACTTAAACCAGTTTTCAATTAGTGCGTGCCCTCTTTTCATTATCCACTTTAAAATTTAGAATAATGAAGAGTAAAGTTAACGAAATTCAGATAAGTTACCGGGAAAAGATTTCAACCTTGAAATCAGAACCTATAAATAGTTCCCAAGATGCAGCAAGATTGCTCTACGAGCATTGGGACAAGAACACGATAGGCTTGCACGAGACCTTTAAAATCCTGTTGTTGAACAATTCCAATAAGGTCAAAGGGGTTTTTCCATTGTCCACGGGAGGTCTAACGGGTACGGTGGTCGATGTGAGGATTCTTTTTGCTATTGTGCTAAAGACACTTTCCGTTGGGATTTTGCTTGCACATAACCATCCAAGTTATAAGACCCGACCAAGTGAAGCGGATTTGACCCTGACCAAAAAAATTAAAAAGGCGGCACAGCTTTTTGACGTGAGGTTGCTCGACCATTTGATAATAACACCAAATGGTGACTATTACAGTTTTGCCGATAATGGCGATTTATAAAAACCGACATTATGGAAAGCAAGGAAAAAGAAAGTCGCCATACCGATTTAGAATTCTGGTCGGACGAACAACATGACCAAGGGGATTACCCCCTTGGTTTTGACCCCGATTTGTACGACCTATAAACATCTTGAACAATGATTTACCTCAATTATAACAATCTCGATGACGAGACACAGAGCCGACTGCTTGCCATGTCAAGAAAGGATGTGGAAAAGCGGTTCGGGGAACAGATAAAGGATATACTCAGAAACATTACATGAATTACGATACCCTTTTGGAAGAGGAAGCGATACGGAATTTATACTCCTATACCTTTGTATTCAATATTTAGGAACACTAAAACGAACCAAAACAGCCCTTATTAAATGAGGGCTTTTTCTATGCTCAAAAGATTGAAAACCGTATCTTTACTTCGCTGAAATCCAGCATCAAATTTTTAAAAGGGATTATCCAATTTTTGACTTTCGCCGATAATCCTTTACATCGGAAAATAACATATCGGAAAATTATTTTCCCTGAAATGGCAATCTGGATGGGAAGCAGATTGTATGGAATTTTGTCCCGCGAGCGGGACGAAATGGAATAGCAAGAGGGTAACACGCGGAGCGATGTTACGTATTCCGTTTTTAGTGCAATTAATTGGTTTTTAGGTAGTTGAAAATTATTGAATTGTATTGGGTTTCAACGATTTGCGACAAACGGCCTCCAAACGCCCATTTTCAGGGAAGATTTTGCGACAAATCGGCGAAATATGGACTCATTCATCGGTATCAGGTTCAAAAAGGAAACCGCAAAGCGTTTCCAGGCATTCTCACGCACCCATTTCAAAACTCACACCGAGGCAATGGAAACCATTCTCGATTTTTTCCACTACAACGAGATTTCCCCAAAGGAAAATTTTGGGCCAACGGGACGTACCATTGAGGCCAAATTGTTAAAGCGAATCAATGCCGTTATCGCCATAATGCGTGATGTGGAAAAGACCCAGACCAAGCCCACGGTCGCCATGCTGCAATCCCTGTTTGAGGTTGATGAGCCTAAAAAGAAACCGCTCATTCTAGAAAAGAAATATGCCGAAGAAAAGCAAGAGGTCAAATTCAGGGAGAAGAAAAACACCACCAACGAACTTTAAAATTTTAAACAATGTACATCACCATCACAGCACAGAATTTGGGGAAGAACTACTCGCAAAGCTCGGCGGATTTCGTGAAGTATCTGGAAAAGGAAAACCAAGGTTTGGAACAAGAGGATATGGAGCATTTTTTCAACCAGTATGGCGATGAGATTTCCGCAGCCGAAGTGGTACGCGAAATCGATGGCAATACCGCCAAGCTCAAACGGGACGAACCCAAGTTCTATTCCATCACGGTCAGCCCGTCCAAATCCGAGCTACGGAGACTTCAGGACAACAGCGAGGATTTGAAACGGTACACCCGTGAGCTGATGAAGGACTATGTGGCAAGTTTCAACAGGGAAATAGACGGTCGCCCAGTTTCGGTCGATGACATCAAATATTTTGCAAAAATCGAGCACCAACGCAGCTTTAAGGGAACGGACAGGGAGATTCGAGAAAACCAACCTTATGCCACAAAGATTCTTCAGCTTAAAACCGAAATCCGGAACATTCAAAGAGGAACGATGGAAGGCAAAATCAAAAAACGACAAAAGGAAATAGCCAAACTCAAAAAGGAAGCACCGCACCAACAGAACGGCAAGCGCATCGTCCAAGGAATGAAAAAAGCTGGCAACCAAAGTCATATTCATATCATCATCAGCCGAAAGGATGCCTCCAATTCGTTCAGCCTTTCCCCTGGAAGCAAGCACAAGGCATCCAAAGTGGAGATGCACGGCAAGACCGTAAATCGGGGGTTTGACCGAGACCAATTCTTTGAACGAGCCGAAAAGACCTTTGACAAAACTTTCGGTTATCAGCGCAACTTTGCAGAGACCTACAAGGCCAAAAAGGAATTTGTAAAGAATCCGAAAGGCTACTTTGCCGCCTTGATGAAACTGCCAGCCAACGAAAAGGCATTGGCCTTTAAAATCATCGGAAAATCGGGCGTTCCGATGCTGCCCAACATTCCCACCAACAAAGCACAATTGGCACTTCGTGCCTTTAAACGGTTGCAGCGTGGTGCGGAAATCGCCATCAAATCAAGTTCAATCGGAATCTAATATGCAAACGGACAACCTTATATCGATTCTAATAATAGTTGGCAGTCTGAGTATTGTTTTTTACGGCTGTTTTCGGGTGGTCAAATATGCCTTTGCCCTGAATATCTTGCTAATCGGTTTACTGGTTTTTTATGTTTCAAAGGAATTGGGATGGCCATTGGCTTCCTTGTATTATGGCTGTCCGTTATTGCTTATCAATACAGTGTTCTATGTATTTCTGCATAGTCCGAATGAACTCAACAATGGAAATGAAAGTTTTAGTGTAAGTTTTGCTACGACCAAAGGCCAATTCAAACTCCACAACATTAAACGAGGGGCTTCGGTCATCGGTTCTGCGGGAAGCGGAAAGACGGAAAGTGTGGTCTATGGGTTTCTGAAACACTTCCAAAAACATCGGTTCTGTGGCATCATCCACGATTACAAGGATTTTGAACTTACCGAAATGGCCTATCCGCTTTTTAAGGATGGCGACATTCCCTTTAAGGTCATTTCCTTTGACCGTATCATCCACAGGGTAAACCCGATTGCACCTCGTTATCTGGAGAACGAGGAAAGTGTAAACGAGGTTTCTAGGGTGTTGATTGAAAACCTTTTGGAGCAACGGGAAAGTGGTTCGACTGGAACGACAAAATTCTTTAACGATGCCGCCGAGGGCTTGGTCGGTGGACTGATATGGAAGCTGAAAACCGATTACCCTAGATATTGCACCCTGCCCCATTTGATTGCCATTTATCAATTGTTGGACACTGACAGCCTCATCCAATTTTTGGAAACCAATACCACGTCTCGGGCTATGGCGGATGCGTTCATTAGTGGCAAAGATTCCGAACGGCAAACGGCAGGTGTAAAAAGTACCTTGGCCAATGCGCTAAAACGCATCAGCACCCAACGCATATTTATGGCATTGTCCGCAGATGAAGTACCGTTAAATATCAATAGCGAAGAAAATCCAGGGGTTATTTCGGTGGTGAACAATCCCAAATACGAGACATCTTATGCACCGGTTATTGCCACCATCGTCCACACCATCACCAAACAGATGAGCGTTCGCAATTCCCGACCGTCTTTTTTGTTGATGGAGGAAGCACCCACCATTCGTTTATTAAATATGCACCGGATTCCGGCAACATTGAGAAGCTATGATATCGCCACAATCTATGTGATGCAAGACAAAATCCAAAACGATATGATGTACGGTGATAAGGCAAGCCGGGCGATTTTGAGCAATCTGTCCTATCAATTCTTTGGAAAGGTAAACGACCCGGACACGGCAAAATATTACGAACGCTTTTTTGAAATCATCAAAGACCCGACTAAAAGCATCAGTCGTGGCCATAACCTCGATTTTGATACCCGGATTACTACGGGCGAAAAGGAAATTCCGAAGATTCGGGCAGATGTGTTCTTCCGATTAAAACAGGGCGAGTTTATTACCTACGCCGATGGGAAGGATAAGAAAGTACATTTCAAACTGGCTAAAATCCAAAAGAAACTTCCTAATCCGAAAAAGCAATATTCAAGTTCGGATTTGGAAGCCAATTTTGAGCGGATTTATGATGAGGCTAGGTCGATATTTGGTTGAAAGCACGTCTGTATCATTTTAAAAAGTTGCTTATTTACAACATAAAATGTATTTTTGTCGTTAAAGAGCAACATTATGAATTCTAAGAAAACCATATTGCTTCCCAAATACCAGAAGATTTTTGACCAGATCGGTGAAAACATCAAACTGGCACGAAAGCGAAGAAAGCTCACGACAGAGCAAGTTTCCGAACGTGCGGGCATTCACAGGGCTACCCTTTATCGCATAGAAAAGGGAGACCCGGCCGTGGCCATTGGCCTGTATTTTAATGTGCTCAGGGTACTGAATCTTCAAGATGATTTCTTGAAGCTTGCCAATGACGATGCCTTTGGCAGAAAACTACAAGATCTGGATTTATTATAATAAAGATGGCAGAAGGAAAATTTGACATATACGTTTTTGCTGACTGGGGGGGCTTGGAAGGTCCGACCCTCATAGGTACGTTATCCGCACATTTTGCCAAAGGAAAGAAAGCCTTCAGTTTTGAATATGACAAAGATTGGTTAAAAACAGATGCACAACGTTTGCTTGACCCTGATATTAAGTTTTATTCCGGGCCACAGTTTCCTGCCAACAAAGAGAATTTTGGAATCTTCCTTGATAGTATGCCGGACACTTGGGGCAAGACCTTGATGAAGCGAAAAGCAGCACAAGACGCAAGGGCAAACAATGAAAAACCAAAAAATCTTTATGAACTGGATTATTTGCTTGGTGTGTTCGATGAAAGCCGAATGGGGGCCTTACGCTTTAAAACAGATTTGGACGGTCCTTTTTTGGATAACGATGCCCAAGCCCCAACACCGCCTTGGTCATCGTTAGGCGATTTACAGGAAGCCGCTAAACAACTGGAAAGTGATGACCAAAGTGAGGCCATCAGAAAATGGATTGCGGTTTTAATAGCACCTGGTTCATCCTTGGGTGGAGCCAGACCCAAAGCCAATATTTTCGACGCACAAAAAAATCTGTGGATTGCCAAGTTTCCATCAAAAGCCGATACCATTGACAAAGCCCTTTGGGAGTTTTTGGCTTATCGATTGGCCATAGCTGCCGGCATCGATATGGCAGCATCCAAAGTTGAAAAAATTAGCGGACAATACCATACCTTCTTGACCAAACGATTCGATAGAAAAGTTGAAAAACGGATACACTTTGCCTCGGCAATGACGATGACCGGCAATACCGAAGATTCAATAAAGAATGCCTCACCAAGCTATCTTGAGATTGTCGAGTTTATTGAAAATTATGGTGTTGATGTTGAAGCGAACTTGCACCAACTTTGGCGGCGCATCGTGTTCAATATTGCGATTTCCAACACAGACGACCACTTGCGAAATCACGGGTTTATTTTGACGGATAAGGGCTGGGTATTGTCACCAGCTTATGATTTAAACCCATCCATAGAAAAGGACGGCTTGTCACTAAATATCGATATGGACGATAATGCTCTGGACTTTGATTTGGTGAAAAGCGTGGGCGAATATTTTCGCCTGAGCGAAGAAGAGATGAATACTATTCTGGATGAAGTGCTTTCAGTGGTCAAAGATTGGAAAATAGTAGCCAAAGAATTGGGAATAAAAAATGCGGAAATGGAATTGATGGAAGTAGCTTTTAAATGGTAAAAAAAATAAGATTCCAAATATCGAATGGACTTCATTTAAAATGAAAATATAAAACGGATGCGAACTAAAATTATGAACCTATCGAAGTACAATTCCAAAAAGACAAAGTGAACGACAATTTTCAAAAATATGGCGACCTATTCCAAGTGGACCTTGAACATTTCGATGAATTCTACGGATTGTTAAAGGAAAGAACGCTCAAAAAGTCGGAGTTCTTCCTAAAACAGGGAAAAAAATGCAAACACCTCGGATTTGTGAAAAGTGGAACATTGCGAAGTTTCTACATCAATGAAAGTGGTGAGGATCAAAGTTTCAACATCCACTCAAAAAACCAATTTTTCACGGATTACGAAAGCATACTGAACAATAAAACTTCCAAACTCAATATTCAGGCATTGCGCAAAACAGAAATGCTTTTATTGCACAAAAACGATTTACAAAAACTTTATCTTAAAGAAGCCTATTGGCAGGAATTTGGGCGCAAAATGGCGGAACGGATTTATCTGGATGCCATAAAAAGAATCGAGAACCTACTTTATTTTTCGGCCGAAAAAAGGTATATCAACCTTCTGGAAGAAAGCCCCGAAATCTTCCGGAACGTGCCTCAAAAGCACATTGCAAGCTATTTGGGCATCACCCCACAGTCTTTGAGCAGGATTAGAAGGCGACTGCAAAAAACTTAACTTAAGGTAACGAAATTCTGTCCAGTATATCCTACCTTAATGTCTTAACTAAAAACATTTATACTATGGCAACAAAAAACATAACAATCGTATTGGTACACGGTGCCTGGGGTGACGGTTCACATTGGAAAGGCGTAATCCCAAAACTCGCAAAGGCGGGTTACAAAGTTCGTGCGGTACAAAACCCTCTGACCTCGTTGGCGGACGATGTGCAAAAAACGACCGACCTGGTAAATGCTCAGGACGGCAAAGTGCTGTTGGTCGGTCATTCCTACGGGGGTGCCGTGATAACCGGTGCTGGAAACAACGACAAGGTAACCGGATTGGTCTATATAGCTGCATTTGCGCCCGACAAAGGCGAAAGTTTGGGCGGACTTTTGGCAAAGCGCCCAACCTCTGGTGGTGGAAGCATTGCCCCTGACGACAAAGGCTTTTTATGGATAAAATATGATGAGTTCCAAAGAGAATTCTGTCCCGATGTAAACGATGAAGATGCTCTGGTAATGTCATTATCGCAAAAGGCGATTAGCGGACAATGTTTTGGGGACGAAATGGAAAATCCTGCGTGGAATAAAAAGCCCGTTTGGTACCAAGTTTCCACCCGGGACAAAATGATACATCCCGACACGCAACGTGAAATGAGCGCAAGGATGAACCCGAAAAAAACGATTGAACTGGATGCAAGCCACGCTTCATTGGCTTCAAAGGCAGACGAAATATCGAAATTGATTCTTGAAGCAGCAGAGTCGTTGTCATAACAAATAACAATCTGAAAATGAAAGTTAACATTGGCATTTCCGCAGAAAACAGACAAGAGGTCTCGGACATATTGGGCAAAATCTTGGCGGACGAATTTGCACTTTTCCTAAAGACAAAAAAGGCGCATTGGAACGTTCAAGGAAGCGATTTTAAACCGATGCACGAATTTTTTGAGGAACAGTTCGACCAAATTGACGGATTTGTGGACGATTTGGCAGAACGAATTCGCTCGTTGGGGCATTTCCCACCTTCATCCTTAAAGGAAATGTTGGAATTGACCCAGTTGACCGAAAAGTACGAAGAGGGCACGACATCAAAAGACTTTATCAAAACATTGCTATCAGACCACGAAAGTATCATCGTTGAAATCCGTAAAAACATAGGGCAATGTAGCGACAAGTATAAGGACGAGGGCTCTGCCGGAATGTTGGGAGGACTATTGGAAGAACACGAAAAAATGGCGTGGATGCTGCGTTCCCATCTATAAACGGAAAATGAAAAATGGCGATTTGAGCTTTTAAAACCGAGTCGCCATTTCTATTGAGAAAGTTTAAAAAGGCGTTTTTTCCCTAACACCTTGCTGTGTAACTTTCCATTGCCCATCTTGTTTGACCAGCTTGAAGGTTTCAGGTTTTGAATCGTAAGAAGTAGAGAATTTTACCAGGCAATTTCACCATCGGTTTTCTCATTCAATATCTTAAAATCTGAATCGTTTGAATTTCCATCCGGCACAAAATTCTGGATGCTCACCATACCGTCATAGCCTTCTTTTGTCGTATGGTTTTTTAGGGTTGTGTTGTCTTTAGTGTAAAAACTTTCAGCAACAATTTGAGCCGTTTCGACAGGGGAAAGTTCCTTTTGTTCTGCACAGGCAAAAAGCAGCAGAACCAACGCATAAATGACCAATCTTTTCATAATATTCTAATTTGGGTTATTGATAAAATTATGGGACACCTTCAATTTCAGGTTGCGTTCGCCATTGTTTTCGTTCAGTTCCAGAATCACCCTGCGGTCATCGCTCAACGAAAATTTAGGCATCACATAAACCAATCTGGAGGTTTCGCCTTCAGCTATTTTGCTAGGTCGGTCGTGGACAAAGAGCGGTTCTTGATGCAGGCTTTGCAAGGATTTTTTCCTTCCCTTTTGTCGGGTCTCGACCGAAAAGTTCAAAAAATTCAAATCGTAATCCAATGTGGATTTGTTCTCAATGCGAATCACGAAGTACAGTTCCTCTCTGTCAAAAACAATATTTTCGATGCTCAGAACAATGCCCTCGCTTCGTTTTTTTATCCTTCCGATGCGATGTTTTCGGGTCAGCAGATAGGAACAGAATTTTTGATAATAATAAGTCCGATTTCCAATTTCCCTTACAGGGTTTAGCTGCCCCTCGTTTTCAATAAATACAGGCCTTTCATTGCCTATACTGCTATCCATCGGGATAAAATAATTCAGCTTTTCAAGCTGCTCTCTGTAACATACAATATACGAAAAAATGGCGCCATTTCGGTTGATTACTAGCAGATTACTTTCCTTTCCGGGCTTGGCCTGCAACAAGCCAAAATATTGTTCCTTTTCCCGGTTATAGGTAAAGACAAAATTCTCTGAACCTGTGATGCCCTGACGAATTGGTTCTGGAAAGAACAGGGCAACGTTCTTTTGGTCATTGGCATATATGGTGTCCAGGGTTTGTTGTGCCGTTATAAAGATTGGGCAAATCAATAGCAGTGATAGGATGTAAGTTTTCATTGTGATAGGAATTAAATTATTGCCGATTGTCGGATTTTAAAATGAGTTTGTAATTATTGAGCACTGTCACCTTTACGTTTCGGTTTCTTCGGCGAAGCACTTTACTGACACCGCCGACTTGGGGAACACCAGGCACGTTGATGTCCTGAATAATATCGTCCAGCACTTCGCCCGTGGCCTCTGCCCTGAAACTATTCTGTACATAGATGCCCTCGCTGCCATCCTGAAAATCAATTGCCTTTAGGCTTGTGGGATGATGGTCGATATTTTCTATTTCGATAAGGGCACGATTAGGCTGAAAGCTTATAAAACCAAAGACATCGGTATTTTTCGGAATGCGCTTGCCGTTAATGGTCGCATCCTGCATCAAACGCATCCGTAAACGGGAATTGACCATAACGGTCTGGTCGCCATTGACCACGACATAAATAACATCATCCGTTGCACCAAGCACAGAAATTTCATTTCGCTTTGGATCCGAGGCAAAGAACAATTGATGTTCTAGACCGAGTTCCTTGGCCTTGATTTTTTGTTCGGCAATGATTTCGGAAGAATCAATTTTCTGTTCGGTTTTTTGGACAACCCTTTTTGTTCCGATATTCCGATACGTCCTTTCGGAATAGTTAATCCTGTTGGATTTATAGATACTGTCCACGATGCGCTGTTTTTCCAATTCGGGTAGGTCGGGATTGTAAAGTCCGGTAGAATCCAACAGCTTTTCATCATAAATGCTTGGTGCATTGGTTTCCCGTACTTCTTTTAAATCATTGATGGCATCCAGTTTGGAATCATATTCCTTTTGTTCTTCTTCCAGCTCGGGCACCAAGGTCTGTTCCAGATTTTCATTGTCGCTTTCGTCATCGCCCATAACCATAACCGAATAGGAAATAAGGAAAATGAGCAGCGTGGCCAGGACAATGGCAAATACTATTTTGTTCTTTTCAACTTTAACTTTCATAATAGTAGTTTTTAATTGCCGATTACCTGCCCGACGGCAGGCTGGTCGGCTCAATTTTTCTTAATGAGTTCTCGAAATATTCGGTGATGAGCAGCCCGTGCGGATTGTTGGGAAAGTTCCTATCAACGGTAATCAGGTTTCCAATAGAGACCAATTCGTAGGTGTCAATGGTAGAACCACGGTTGATTTCAAAAATGGTTACCGTTCTGAATGCATAGGTGTCATCCCGTTTCTCGATTTGGGAATCGATACTCAACACTTTTTGAACCAGGGAATATTGCAGCAATCGGTTATAGACCCCGTCCGCTTTTTTCTGACGATAGAGGTTATCTACAGAACTGTTGCCCAACCAAAGTGCCTTTTCCAGATTTTTTTCATAATTGCTCGCATCGATGTTATAGAAATAGGTGTGGAACAGTTGCAAGTGCGACAAGGCCTCGACCTTAAAATTTTCTTGTTGCACGACCAACGTTAATGGAATCACCGAACCATCGGTGTTGACGGCAAAGGCACTGTTTAATGCCCTTTTGTTAATGGTATGAGCCATCCAAACCGAAAAGAAGCTCGACAATGCCGCAGAGATAACCACGGCAAGCACGATGAACCGATTTGTTTTTAGGACGGCATAAATGTTTTTGTACGGTGTTTTCATTTTGATAGGTTTAGTTGCTGAACAATCTGAGGGTAAATGAGGTGGCACGCCTATATAACTTAAACTTTAGGAACACAATGAACACAACGGAGCCTAATTGCACCACAGGGGCAAAAAAGCCTTGGCCAACATCCGTACCGAATAGATTGGTCCAGAAATTGGTATTGATTTCGTTGTAGATGGCATTGATAAAGACGTTGACCAAAAAGAAAGCCGGCACGAGCATATAAACGGCTGCATACAGTTTGAAGAAGTTGTACGCAAGCGACCGGAATTTTTCAAAGACCGCCAAGCTGATGACCAAAGGAAAGAATGCCTGCATTATGCCTAACAAGAAAAAGCGTTCAGCAAGGAAAAGTGGATAAATGAACAAATCCAAAATCCACAGAATAATACTGACGATGAATGCAAATATCTTGAAACCGTACAACGGTGTTACCAATGCTTCGTACAACAATGCCATTGCCGCTTGTGCGGCCTGTACAAACCCGATTTCCTCTTCAATGGGAATATCCTGCATTTGCAATGGTAACAAGGCAGGTGCCGTTCCCCTGTATTGACCTTCTATGGCCACCAAAATATCGTCAAAAAAACCTAAAATTTGCGTAGAGAAAATGACCAAAAGAACAATGGCAAAATTCTTGGCCAGCTCGCCCGGACTCAATCCCCAGGAATAGCCATCCCTATCAGCCACGCCTTCGTTATATTTTTTAAGGATGTTGACCAAAAAGAACAGCACGGCAAGCGTTTTCATCCCGGCAATGGTGTATTGCGAGAATGCGCTGTTCTGTATGGTCTGAAAAATGGTATCGACGTATTCGAGACCAATCCCTAAAATGATGGTGGTGGTCATCGTTAATAATTAGTTTCGCGGTTATTGACCTTATCCTGCATTTTCCTGAAGGAAATAATATCCCGATACCTTCGGGTTTTGGTGTTAACAGCTGACACCATTTCCTTAGATTCTATTTCTTTGGCCTTTAAAATGGCCGCACGTTCAGCATCGCTCATTTTGAGGTAGTCACTGGATAGTACTTCATCAATAAAATCCACCGTGTCCAAGGAGTTTTGAACAATGGCCTCAAAGGATTCCACCACACGACTGACCTCTTCCGGCTTGATATAGGGTGAATTGAGAATGTCCTGCATATCGTCCTGCATTATTTGGATAAGGCGTTGGTTGTTGCTGGCAATTTCCTGAACAGCTCTAAGTTGTTGTACCACGTTTGATACCTTCTCGATGCTTTCTTTGGCATCTTTTAAAAACTTCACGGATTTGATGAGCTGTGCGGTCTGCTTTCCTGATTCCAAAAGCTGTTTTACCAAGCTGATGAAATTGGTGTTGTCATAAACGGGCATCCCCTGGGCGGTGGCACGACCGGGCATTAAAAGGGAAATTGCAAGGAATATCCCGATTGAATAAATTTTGATTTTTGTCTTCATAATTATTGTGATTTAGATGTGAATTCTTTTATGGCCTGTTCCATATTGTTTGTTCTGTTATAAATGGCCATTATGACCTCGTTTTCTGTTCCGTCCGTTAGGTAAGCCGCATAGACTTCCTTGGGGACTTCCAATCGGAAAATGTTGCTTTCCTTGCCAATTTTGATGAACATTTCGGTGTACTTTCTCGGCCCTGAAAGGTTGTTCTTGATGGATTTTAACTGGTTCAGGTCGTGACTGGATAGGTTCAACCGTTTGACCAGTTCCTCATAGCCCTTTTCATTGTTCAGGCTATAGATGACCTGGGTGTTTTCGAGGATGCTTGCCGATGTGGAATTGTTCGGCAATTGGTTGATGGACTGTAAAATAATTCCTATGGCACCGTTCTGCTTTCGAATGGCCTGATAGTAGAACTCCACACTTTCCAACACGTTTTCAAACTTCAACTGTTTGGCAAACTCATCGAATAGGATGATGCCTTTTTCGGCACGGTTCCGCCAAATGGTGCGTTGGATGGAGGATTTGATGAGCTTGAGCATCACGGACAGGATTTCCTTGTTGTCCTTCACTTCATCAAGCTCAAAAACAATCAACCGTTTGTCCTCTATTTTATAGGTCTGGTCTTCGCTGACCTCGAACAAAAAACTATATAGACCATCGCCGACGTACTCTGACATTACGTGCAAAAAGCTCGTTACATTAAAGTAGTCGGGATGGATTTTTAGGTCGTTCAGAATATCCTTATGGTGCCTTTCTATAAAATGGTAGAACCCGTCAAGGGAATGGTTTTCCGAAACGCTATCGTAATAATGGCTCAGAATCTTCTTGACAGAAACGGATTGTGCCTTGGTTACCTTTAAATCCGAAGCGAAGAGTTCAAAAAGGAACACGGACAAATCCTCCAGACGTTCCGGTGTCAGGTCGTTTTGGTCGCTGATGTAAAATGGATTGATACCCAGATTTTTTCCGCTTTCATAACGTAGCACGGTGTATTTTTCGGGATAGAGCTTGGCGAATTTCGTATACGAACCGCCCAAATCGATAATGACCAGACGGACACCGTTTTCAAAATATTGGCGCAGGATGTTATTGGCCAAAAAGGATTTGCCCTCGCCCGTTGGGGCGAATATGGCGAAGTTCCGTGCCTTGATGCGCTTTTTGCGTTCGTCCCAAACATCTTTTAAAACAGGAATGTTATGCTCTCGGTCATTGAAGATGATTCCGGTTGCATCCGATTTGTAGTTGGTATTGTTGATGAACAGGCAAAGGGCGTGCTTTAAATCGGTGACATACAAGTCGTTGTTTGAAAAGTTGGATGAGAAACAGCAGAAGCTATTTAGAATGTAATTTTTTCGTTCTTCGCCTCTTGGGTAGTATGGGATGATATCGAGTTCCTTAAACTCGGTCTTGATTTTTGAGGTAATCGAATCAAGACCCTTTTTGTCTTTTGCCCAATACACTACATTGAGATGACCACGAATAATCCGAGCATTGTCGTCGGCATTGATTTGGTCAAGGATGTGCTGGATTTTACCAAGCACCACTTTGTTCTGAGAACCGAAATTGGAGCTTTTGTTCAGTTCCTCCACTTTTTTGTCGAGCAGTTTGCGCCACTTTTGCTTGTCGTCAAGATATAGGATTTGGTTGACGATATGGTTTTCGTAGAGCGTAAGCCCTAAGCCATCGATAAACCCCTGATGAAATACAAAATCGTCCGAAGTGAATTTCTCATTGGTCTTGCTGCTCTGTACACTTTCGCCAAAGCACAGTTCGCTGTTAATGGCCAGGGCATCAAAATGGTTGTCGCCAATGGCGACGTTTTTCTTTTCCAATAAGATGTCGGTGTCAAATCCCTCACTGAACCCATTGAAATAATTTCGGGTAAACTCCATTATTTCCGTCTCTTTTAATGGTCTCAGGGACACCCTGCGACTGTTGCTGATATAGGAAACCGAATCATTGACCGCATTGGCGAAGCCCTTTACGTTATCGTCCATTTCCTGAACGATACTTTTGGACACCTTTCGGAAGGGGTTGACGTATTTTGGATTGTTGAGTGCCTTGTTCTTGGTAAGGATAAAGAACAGATAGCATTGATGTTCGATATATTCTCGACCTTTAAAATGGTCGTGCGTGGCCTTTTCTAAAAAGGTGCTGTTCGGCAGTTGTTCCGAGGAATAGGTTTTCTTTAAATAAATATCCTGTTTATGGACTACAGTACCCACGGGTAGAGACTTTAAAGCCTGGAACCAAGCCCCGTGCATATCCTCAAAGTCCTTTTCGGAAAGCGAATAGATTTCAGGTAGATTGCCCTTAAAGCACAATACCACATTGCCATTGTTGGCAAAGACGATATTATCTTGAATATCCGCAATAGGTCGATATGCCGAAAGGTTAATCTTGTTCATAATCAAATCCTGAGTTACGCTTGTTACTGATGATTTTCGGGAAGGGGTTTCCCATTTGAAAGAGTTGTGGGTTGTTGGCCATCCGTATCAGGGCGATATAGAGAACGGCATTGAACAGCAATAGTCCTATGATGATACCAAAACCAAAAGAAAAGATGATGATGAGCAAGGATCCCAAAATGGAAACCATCATCAAGGCGAACAAAGAAATGGGCAGGCCAAAAATGACCGCCCCTTTCCGCATATTTCTATAGACCTCGTACTTCTTCATTTTAAACTACGATGCCAATTAAATAAGTAAAGATGCCCACAACCGCCCCGGCGATAAGCACAAAGACCAGTACACGGGTAATGCCTTTTTTGAGGTCGGCGTTTTCACCAAAAAAGTGTCCGGCATTGAAGAGGAAGCCAATAAGGAAGATGACCCCAAGGATGATGGGGAAAATGGTTCGGATGGTATCGGAAACGTCATTGACCGAATCCTCGATGCCACCGATTTGGGCAAAAAGGGATGTGGTCAATAACGAAAGAACGCCTGCCAAATAATGTGATTTTTTCATAACGAATAAGTTTAAAAATTTGTATTGTTTTCGTTATGGGAAATTTACATATATTTGAGGGTAAAATATTGTAAATCAATTAATTGTGAATAAAATATTATTTGATATTGTTTGGTTTCCGTTGCTATTATTTGGCATCAAATTCTATGCGATTTTGAAACCCGACTGTTGATAACCCGAAAAATGAAAATGAAAAATCTGCTCAAAAACGTCAGTTTTGCCATTTTGCTCTTCAAAAGTTGCTTGCTTTCGGGGCAGGATTTGGATGCAAAAAAAGTAGTTGTGATCGACCCCGGACACGGTGGAAAAGATTCGGGTGCAATCGGTGAAAATAGCGTACAGGAAAAAGAGGTTGTTTTGAATATTGCCAAGGCCATTTTAGAGCTTAACGAAAAGTCAAAATCGCCAATGGAAATCTATTTGACACGATATAACGATACATTAATTTATTTGTCCGATAGAACCAAGCTGGCCAAAACCTTAAAAGTTGATTTGTTCGTGTCGTTGCATTGCAACCATTCCGATAATCCCTATGCAAGGGGTATTGAAGTTTACGTGGGAAGTCAACAAACCCAGTATTCCGATAATGCTACTTGGCTTGCCTTTAATTTACAAGCGAACCTTAATAAGAAGATGGGTTTTGAGAGTAGGGGCGTAAAGTTTGCCAATTTTCAGGTGCTAAGGGAAACGATAGGTTATTTGCCCTCTGTATTGGTGGAATTGGGTTTTTTGAGTAATGGGGATGAGGAAAATTATTATTCGGATTCAAAGAATCTACGGCTTGTGGCCAACCTCATTTTAACAACATTAAAATCAATGCTATGAAGGAATTATTTTTGGAGCTGGTAAAGAGTTTGAAAGCGATTATAATTGAATTTGTTTCAGAAATTATCTTACTGTACAAATCGTTCAAAAGCTGAATCACTTCCTCTTATTGGATAAGCCGGGTAAACTGACCCACCTTCGCCGGATAAAACTGACCATAGCAAACGAACTGCCCAGATTTGATCTATCCTTGGGTTAAACTTAGTTTTTATTTTTTAATTTTCTTCTCATCGATTCTCCTTTTATATCTATTCTGT